>CAVQGZ010000013.1:0-77794 GCA_963712175.1 uncultured Actinomycetota bacterium | reverse complement strand
AACGGGTCCGGCGCGCCGACCGTAGACATGAAGAAACCCCCTGCTAGCAGGGGGTTTTCGGTGGAGCGGGTGACGAGAATCGAACTCGCACTGTCAGCTTGGGAAGCTGATGTTCTGCCATTGAACTACACCCGCGATGATCCCATTATGCCGCACGAGCGCACCACCCATGGGGTGTCGGTGACAGACCTGACCACGGCCTAGGAGCCGGTGCGGCGCTCAAGCACGCCGTCGGCCGCGTCCGCGAGGTCGTCAAGACCCATGCTGTGGCCGGCTGCCTCTTCTCGGTGGTAGTCCTCGTCCCCCAGCGCGTCCGCCGACCTGGCAAGCAGCTGCTCCACCGCTTCGGCGTCGTCGGGGTAGAGCTCGTGGCTGCTCTCCGTGAGCGCGTCGAGGGCCCTCACCAGCAGCCTGGTCGCCATCGCCGGGTCTGATCCGCCCACCAACCGCGCTGCGACGATCGCGGAGTAGGCGACGTACACGGGCTGCCCCAGAGCGGTGGCCAGTCTCAGGCACGCTCGCTGGTGTCTGGCAGCGTCGCCCCAGTGGCTCTGGCGCATCGCCACCTCAGCGGCGTTGGCGAGAGCCCACGTCGTCATGATGTCGTCGCCCAGCTCAGTGCTGGCCGCCAGTTCACCGTCGAAGGCCTGGGCGGCGCCCTCGATGTCCCCGAGCTGGACCAGCGCGTTGCCGAGCTGATTGAAGAGCCGGGCGCGAGACCGGGCGTCGGGAGCCCGAGCCAGCGCCTCCTCGGCGATGGCGGCGGCCTGCTCCGGTCGTCCCGAGCGATTGGCCACCTCCCCCAGCGCCCGTTCCACCGAGAACTTCGCCCACGCCGGAGCCCCCAGGTCGTCGCGCACCTGTTCTGCCCGTCGCGCCAGCCTCTCCGCCTGCTCGATCTCGTTGAGACGCAGGTGCAGCATGGCCAGCGCCGCCAAGAGGGGAACGGTTGCCGGCGCAGCCGGGAGCGTTCGCAGCCATCCCTCAGCCTCGTCGATCCCGCTCCGATAGGACTGGGTGCCCTCGAGGTAGCGGACGACGGCAACAGCGAGCTGGCCGGCCAGCTCCGTCGCGTCGGGGACTGTCGAACGCGCCAGGACCGACACGACCCCACGGATGCTGTCAAGATCGGCCCCAACGGCGGTCATCCACTGCCGGGTACTCGCGTGGCTGGGCCCGACATCGGCGAGGTACATCCGCCCCACTCTCAAGGCGGTCGATTCCGTCTCTGTGTTGTCGGCTAGCCGGTTCTCGGCGAAGCGTCGCACCAGGTCGAGCATGCGATACCGGGTCCCACCGGCTGAGGGGTCAGCCAGCACCAACGATTGGTCCACGAGGGCCCAGACGTGGTCGGGCAAGTCGTCCTCGTCGACCCCGGGGCCAGCAGCCGCCACCCGAGCATGGGCGAGCGTGAAGGGGCCCGCGAACACGGCAAGCCGACGGAAGGTGGCCCGCTCGGCCTCGGACAGGAGATCTTCGCTCCAACGAAGAAGGTTCTGGATGGTCCGGTGACGCTCAGGCAAGGCGGGGTTGGGGCTCTGCAGAATCCGAGTGCCCTGGTCGAGGGACTCCAGGAGCTCGGCCGGGGAGAACGCGACGGTCTTGGCTGCGGCGATCTCCTCAGCCAGCGGGAGTCCGTCCAGTCGCCTGACGACCTCGAGGACGTCGGACTGGTTGGCGGAGGTCAGCTCGAACGCGGCGTTCGCCGCACGGGCACGGTCCACGAAGAGGTCCACGGCTGGGGAACTCGACACGCCACCACCTCCGTCAGTGGACCTGATGTCGGCAGACAGCGGACGCAACCTGAGGACGATCTCGGACGGAAGATGCAGCGGCTCCCGGCTGGTGGCGAGCACAGCACACCGGCAGCGCAGGCTGAGGAGCCGGTCTACCAGGGTCGCCACCGCCGTGAGATGTCGCTCGCAGCCGTCGAGAACAAGCAGCGCCTGTGACTCGCTCAGGCGGGCGAGGAGTTCTCCAGTCGCGTCGTCCTGGGTCAGCCGTACCCCGACCGACTCGGCGACGGAGGCCACCAGCCTTCCCTCCTGCCCCAACGTGTCGATCGGAACCCGCCAGACGCCGTCGGGCCAGCCATCGGCCACGTCGACACCGACCTCGGCCGTGAGCCGCGTCTTGCCGACACCCCCCGGACCTGCAACGGTCACGAGAGCCCCTGCAGCGAGGTTGTCGACGAGAAAGGCCCGCTCGTCGACCCGGTCGACGAATCTGTTGCGGGGCAGGCTCAGGTTGTGCCGCTCGGCGGGCAGGGCCCGCACCGGAGGGAACTCTGCGCTCCGACCCCCGACATCGAGCTGATACAGCGGCTCCGGTTGATCGAAGTCGCGCAGCCGGTAGCGGCCGAGGGGGATGAGCGGGAGGTCCGGGTGGCCGTGCACGGCGTTCGCGGAAACGGCAGACGACAAGACCTGCCCTCCGTTGGCCGCGTCGGAGACCCTCGCCACCTGGTGCGCAGCGAGCGCCACGTAGTCACCGTCCTTGGGAACGGCGAGCCCGCTGTGAACACCCATCCGAACGCGCAGCGCCACGTCGTGCGGCCATGGCTCGGCTGTCAGGGCCACCTGGGCGTCCGCGCAGGCGCGCAGGGCGTCTGCGGCGTGCGCGAAGACCAGAAACGTCCCATCGCCGTCCGTTGACACCACGGCTCCTGAATAGCGGTCAGAAGCGTCAGCGAGGATCTCACGGTGCCTCGCTAGCAGGCCCGCGTACTCGTCGGGCAGCTGGCGAAGGAGCCTCGTCGACCCCTCGATGTCGGTCATCACGAAGGTGACCAGCCCGGACGGCAGGTCCGAACCCCGCCCCCCTTCCGGTGTGGTGATGGCACCAGCTCCGGGCAGCGAGGCGCGGCTGTCGGTGAGCGGCTGCAGGTCGAGGTCGGTGTCCTGGCGCAGGATCATCTCGTGCAACGTGCGGAGATCCGTCGAGGGCATGATCCCGAGCTCCTCGTCCAGGACCCTGCGTGCCTCGGCGTACTGAGCCAGCGCATCGGCCTGTCGGTCGGATCGGTAGAGCGCGAGCATGAGCTGTCGACGGAGGCCTTCGCGCAGCGGATGCCCGGCGACGAGGTCCTCGAGCTCGGCCACGAGTCCCACCGCATGACCGACGGCGAGGTCGGCGTCGATGCGTCGTTCCGTGGTGGCAAGCCTGAGCTCCTGCAGCCGACCGATCTCCGGCGCCAACGCCGCCACTTCGCCGAGGTCGCCGTACGGGTCGCCCCGCCATAGGCCCAGGGCCTGGCGCAGAGTCGCGGACGCAGCGGACGGGTCGGACGCCACCAGGCGGTCGCCTCGTCCTGCCAGCACCTCGAAGCGCATCCAGTCGATCTCGTCAGGATCGGCGACCAAGGTGTAGCCGCTCGGGAGAGTGGTGATGCTGTCGGAGCCGAGCACCCGGCGCAGTCGAGTGATGTACGCCTGCAGCGTTCGACGAGCGGTGCGCGGCGGGGACCCTCCCCACGCCGCGTTCACGAGCCAGTCGGTGCTTGCCGGTTTTCCGGGTCGAGAGACCAGCAGAGCCAGCACAAGGCGTTGCCGGAATCCCCCGATCACGAGCGGCTGCTCGTCGAGCACCACCTCGATCGGGCCCAGGACGCGATACTCCACAAGCCGACCAGCCCTACGCGGTGTCGCTCGTCACCAGGACCACGTGCAGAACGCGAGGTCCGTGCACACCTTCGACACGAACCAGCTCGATGTCACTCGTCGCGCTACCGCCGGAGACGAACGTGATGGGTCGGGTCGCGCTCGTCGCCAGCGCGTCCATCGCCTCGGGAACGGTTGCCACGACCTGGTTCTCATCGATGACGCAGACGTGGACGTCCGGCACGAGACTGATGGCACGACGGCCCATGCCAGAACCGCTCACGAGGACGATGGTGCCCGTCTCGGCGATGCCGAGGGCGGCATTGGTCGCGACGCCGTCTGCTCGCTCGAGCGAGCTGGGGCTCATCGGGCTGTCGTCGCGCATGAGAACCACGCCGGCGCCGGTCACCAGCTGTTCCGGAAACCCGGGTGCCGTGACCATGGTGCGCACGCCGCGCTCACGGCAGATCTCGTGCACTGTTCGTGGGAGGGCGTCGGGGTTGACCCGGTGGACCGTTGCCCCGTAGTCGCGGACGTTCGTCGCGAAGAGGTCGACGACGTCGTCGCGAGCCCCATCGCTGCTTCGGCGGTACTCGCGTGGGACGGCGACGTCGTCGGGCGACTCGTCCGCCGGGACGTCGGACAGTGCCTGTCGAACCCGGGTCAGGATGGTGTCTCGTCCACTCACTGCGGACCCCCTCCCTCGGCAGCACGAGCACGATCCTGGCTTGTCCACCACGATCGAAAGCTCTGCTTCGGAGGCTGAATGACGTCGCGGCTCTGCGTCCATCGGCTGCCGAGGAAGGGCAACCGGCGAATACCGTCACCGCCGGTCGCTGCGTGGGCTGCGGGCAGCCCCGCCGCTAGTCCCGCCTCGTACAGACGGTCGCTGTTGAAGCCAGCCGAGAGCGTGCGGAACACGGCCCGCTCGAGCAGGCGCTTGTTGTGCGCGCGATCGTGGTCGACGGCCTTGGCCCGCAGGTGGGTCAGCACGGCCGGGATGTTGATGCGCACCGGGCACACCTCGTAGCAGGCGCCGCACAGCGACGACGCGAACGGCAGCGCCCGGTCGGCGGGAGCATCCATGCCCCGCAGCTGGGGGGTCAGGATGGCGCCGATCGGACCCGGGTAGACCGAGCCGTAGGCGTGCCCGCCCGTCCGCTCGTACACGGGGCACACGTTCAGACAGGCCGAGCAGCGGATGCAGCGCAGTGCTTGTCGGCCGACCGGGTCTGCCAGGGCTGCGGTGCGGCCGTTGTCGAGGAAGACGACGTGCTGGTTCGCTGGTCCGTCGCCGGGGGTGACACCGGTCCACAGCGACGTGTACGGGTTCATGCGCTCACCCGTGCTCGAGCGCGGCAGCAGCTGCAGAAAGACCTCGAGGTCGGCGAAGGTGGGCACGATCTTCTCGATGCCGACGACGGAGATGAGGGTGTCAGGCAGCGTCAGACACATCCGCCCGTTGCCCTCAGACTCGACGATGCACAGGGTGCCTGTCTCGGCGACCACGAAGTTGGCGCCCGATATCGCCACCCGAGCGCGCAAGAACTTCTCCCGCAGGTGGCGCCGGGCCTGGCCGGCCAGCTCGACGGGGTCGTCGGAGAGGCCTGCCGGCGTGCCGGGCATGTGCTCGTCGAAGATGTCGCGGATCTCGGCGCGGTTGCGATGGATGGCCGGCACGAGGATGTGGCTCGGCCGGTCGTCCGCGAGCTGCACGATCAGCTCGGCAAGGTCGGTCTCGGTCGCGGTGACTCCGCGCTTCTGCAGGTACTCGTTGAGCCCGATCTCAGCCGTGACCATGGACTTGATCTTGACGACCTCGGTCTCGCCGGTGGCCCTGACTAGGGAGTGGATGATGCGGTTGGCGTGATCGGCGTCCACCGCCCAGTGCACCGTGACCCCGGCAGCCGTCAGGGCGGCCTCGGCCTGCTCCAGGTACGTGTCCAGGTGACGCAGCGTGCGGGTCTTGATGGCCTCGCCGGCCAGCCTCAGCTGCTGCCAGTCGTCCCGCTCGTCGACTACACCAGCCCGCTTCGTGCGGATGTGGTGGGTGACTCGTTGCAGCGTCTCGCGCTGCTCCTGCTTCGCGAGCTGCTCCTTGGCCGCCTCCGGGAACGGCGGGACGTCCGCCCAGACCACGGGGCCGGTCGCGCCGCTCATGCGTCGGCCCTGACAAGACTCGGCATGGTCTCGCGCCACGACTCGCCACCGGCACGGGTCGTCGCGAGGATCTCGGCGGCGTGCATGAAGCGCATCGCCCTCGTCTCGCGAACGAGTGCCCCGGCCACATTCATCAGGCAGCTGTTGTCGCTCGTCGTCAGCACCTGGGCTCCCGTTGCGAGAACGTTGTCGACCTTGGTGCTCACCATGGCGCTCGAGGTGTCGGCGTTCTTCAGCGCGAATGTTCCACCGAAGCCGCAGCACTCCTCCGCCCCCGGCAGGTCCAGCAGGGTCAGCCCGTCAACGTCGCGTAGCAAGCGGGGGTAGCTCTCGCCCAGACCGAGCATTCGCAGTCCGTGGCATGCCGGGTGGTAGGTGACGGTGTGGGGGAAGAATGCGCCTACGTCGGTGACCTCCAGGGTGTCGACGAGCAGCTGGCTCAGCTCGAGGACACGGGGCACGAGCGCATCGACATCGGCGCTCAGCGCCTCGTCCGACTGCCGCTGCGCAAGGCTCGGGTAGTACTCGTGGATCATGCTGACGCACGATGCGGAGGGGCTCACGACGACGTCGTAGTCGGCAAAGGTCTTCACGAACCGGCGCACGAGGGGCACAGCCTCGGTGGGGTACCCGGAGTTGTAGTGGGGCTGACCGCAGCAGGACTGCTCGAGAGGGAACTCCACGTCGATCCCCAGCCGGCGCAGGATCGCGACCGTCGCCTTGCCGGTGTCCGGGAACATCGCGTCGTTCACGCACGTGACGAAGAGGGCAACCCGCATTGGCCCAGCCTGCCGGACTATGCCGTGTCGCGGGGCAGGGTCGCAGGACCCGACTTGTGGTGGTGGGGTTGCGCGGGTCGCCTCGGGTCGGCCCCTAGGGTCGGGCCATGCTTCTGAGTGACCGTGACATCCGCGCCGAGGTCGACAGCGGGCGCGTCGTGCTCGAGCCCTACGACGAGGCCATGGTGCAGCCTTCGAGCGTCGACGTGCGCCTCGACCGGTTCTTCCGGGTGTTCGAGAATCACCGCTACCCGCACATCGATCCAGCCACGGAGCAGACGGAGCTCACTCGCCTGGTCGAGACGACCGGGGACGAGGCCTTCGTGCTGCACCCTGGTGAGTTCGTGCTGGCCTCGACGTTCGAGGTGGTGACGCTGCCCGACGACGTGGCTGCCCGGTTGGAGGGCAAGTCGTCGCTCGGGCGCCTAGGACTGCTGACGCACTCGACCGCGGGGTTCATCGACCCTGGCTTCTCCGGTCACGTCACCCTCGAGCTCAGCAATGTCGCAACCTTGCCGATCATGCTCTGGCCGGGCATGAAGATCGGCCAGCTGTGCTTCTTCCGGCTGTCCAGCCCGGCCGAGCACCCGTACGGCTCGGCGCGGCACGGCTCGCGCTACCAGGGTCAGCGCGGCCCGACGCCGAGTCGGTCGTACCTGAGCTTCCATCGCGGCGAAGTCTGAGGGTCGCAGCCCGAGGGTCATCGACGCTGCGCCTGCGTCACGCGGATGTCGCCGGAGATCGTGCTGACCGTCAGGACATCAGCGGCACCAGGATCGTCCCGCACACCCGCCTCGACCCTGCCGGTGCCCGACGTCAAGGCCAGGCGCGCCGGCCTCCCGCTCGCCCAGCCGACGCGCACGTTGCCTGTCGACGTGCTCACGTTCGCCGGCGCCGCCAACCACCAGACGTGGACGTCGCCGGAGCGGCCCAGGATGTTGATGGGCCCTTCGACGGCTCGGATGATGAGCGTCGCGTCAGCAACCGCGACCTGTCCGCCGGCCAGGCATTGGTGCACGGTCACGGGTCCGCGGCCGGTCCGCAGGTCCAGGGGCCCGGCCACCTCGTCGGCATGGACGCTGCCCGAGCTGGACCGCGCAGTGAGGCTTCCGACGCGCCCGGCGCAGACCAGCTCTGCCTCGCCAGCCTCGCAGGTCACGTCCGTTCCCGGGGCAACCACGATCTCGACGAGGACCTGGGGTGCCCGACCGCGACCGGGGGGTTCGGGAACGCGGACCGCCACGTGGTCGCCGTCGTGGGTGATCGACACCGAGGCGGCCGCGGACACGGCTCGGGAGTCGCTGGCCAGCTTCGCCCGGACACTGGCCACACTCACGCCCGGCTCGTCGGCGTCGGCGCGCACCATCACTCGCCCGGCTGTCAGCCGAACGTCGACTGACGGGTTCGAGGTCACCTGCCCATCCTGTCAGCGCCGAGGCAAGATGGGGTGGTGACCTACTCGATCGTCGCTCGTTGCCCAGACACTGGGATGCTCGGGATGGCCGTCGCGAGCCACGTGCTCGCCGCCGGCCGCATCGCCCGGTACATCGAGCCGGGGGTAGGGGTGGTCGCCACCCAGGCCCATGTGCTGATGGCGCACGGGGAGCGCACCTTGTCGGGAATGCGCGCGGGGCTCGGCCCCGAGGCCGCGCTCGCGGAGTCGATCGCGATGGACGAGAACCCCCGTGTCCGCCAGGTCGCCGCTGTCTCGGCCGGCGGCGACGTCGCGGCACATACCGGCGACGGCTGCATCCGGGAGGCCGGCCAAGTGATCGGTGACGGCTTCAGCGCGCAGGCGAACATGATGCTGCAGGGCGGGGTGCCGGAGGCGATGGCCGAGGCGTTCACGCGGTCGGCCGGGCAGGGGCTTGCCGCGCGCCTGCTGGCGGCGCTCGACGCGGCGGAGGCACACGGTGGGGACATCCGTGGTCGTCAGGCTGCTGCCCTTGTCGTCGTCGCTCCCGAGCCGAGCGGCGATCCGCTGGTCGACGGCGTCGTCGACGTGCGGGTGGACGACGACCCGGAGCCGCTGCCCCACCTTCGGCGCCTCACCTCTCTGGCGCTGGCGAACCAGCGCCTGGACGTCGCCGACGGCCTGGTCGCCGCCGGTGAGATGGCCGGTGCCGCCGAGGCCTATCGCGAGGCCGTGGAGGCCGCCCCGAGCTACCTCGAGTTCTCGTTCTGGCAGTCCGCCACGCTCGCCGAGGTCGGCGCCGTGGACGAGGCCCGGCAGGCCTGGGCGCCGATCGACACGTCTGATCAGCGGGCGCGATGGGCGGACCTGCTGGGGCGCTGCGTGGGCGCGGGGCTGCTGCAGCCCGGGGTGGCCGAGACCCTGCTCGGCGCCCGTCCCGCCCTGTAGGCGCGATGGCCGTCGGCCGGCCCGCCACGGGAATCCCGGGACGGACCGGACGGGTTGCAGCCTTCGTGAGACATCTGGTTCCACGGGTCGCCGCCACGGTCACGCTCGCCCTCGCGGTCGGCGGCTGCGCCACCTCGAGCGGGGAATCCGCCGCCCAACCGACCGCGACGTCCGTCGAGGCGGCGCAATCGTCGGCAGCGGAGGACCATCCGCTGGCGTTCGAGTCCGTCACCACCGAGGGCGCCGCCTTCGACGCGTCGAGCCTGGCCGGACAGGACGTCGTCCTGTGGTTCTGGGCTCCGTGGTGCACGATCTGCCGGGCCGAGGCTCCCCAGGTGGCGGCCGCAGCGGACGAGCTCGGCGGTGATGTTCGGGTGGTCGGCGTCGCCTCCAGCGGAACTCTGGAGGAGATGCAGGCGTTTGTGACCGATACCGGGGCCGACTCGTTCGTGCACGTCGCCGACGTCGAGGGGGACGTGTGGCGGCAGTTCGGGGTCGTGGCTCAGCCGACCTTCGTGTTCGTCGACGACGACGGTCGTTCGCAGACCTTCGCCGGCGGCCTCAGCCAGGCAGCGCTCGTCGACGCGATGCGGCAGCTGACTCAGGCATGACGCTGCCGCGGGCACTGGTCGGGCTGGTTGCTGCCGCTCTGATGCTCAGTGCCTGCGGCCCGACGATGCCGGCTCTGGACGTCCTGAGCAGACCGGACGAGACGTCGGGGCCGCCCGGTGCGGCGCCCCAGCTGCTCGAGACGCCTCGCGAAGACGTTCCGTCGGCACTCGAGAAACTTGTGGGCGACGGCCTGCCCGAGCCGTTGATCGAACCGGACCGCGTCCTGTCCGGGGGCCCTCCCCCCGATGGCATTCCGCCGATCGACGACCCGCGCTTCGACGCCGTCGGCGCAGTCGACTGGCTCGACGACGACGAACCTGTCCTGGCGCTGGAGGTCGACGGGCAGAGCCGCGCCTACCCGGTCCAGATCCTGATCTGGCACGAGATCGTCAACGACCAGGTGGCCGGCGTGCCGATCGCGGTGACGTACTGCCCCCTGTGCAACTCGGCACTCGTGTTCGATCGTCGCCTGACGGGGCCAGACGGGGTAGTGCGCCTGGTGAGCTTCGGTACGTCGGGGAAGCTCTACAACTCCGACCTGCTGATGTACGACCGGCAGACCGAGTCGTTGTGGTCGCAGCTGATCGGACTGGGGGTCGCGGGAGCTCTGACTGGCGTGGAGCTCGACCGCTACCCGGTGCAGACCGTCGCGTTCGGGAGCTGGCGTGAGCAGAACCCGGACGGGCTCGTTCTCAACCGCGACACCGGGGAGCAGCGCAGCTACGGGTCCAACCCCTACGAGGGCTACGACGAAGAGGCGCGCGACCCCTTCCTGTTCGACGGTCGGGCCGACGACCGGTTGCCTCCGAAGAGGCGGGTGGTCGGGGTCGCCACACCTGACGGGTCAGCCGCGATCGCCGTCGACCATGTTCTTCTGCAGCGCGACGGCGTCGTCCCGGTGCGCTTCGATGGGCGCGATCTGGTGGCCGTCATGGTGGACGGCGCTGCATCCGCCCTGGACGCCGGCCTCATCGCCGAGAGCGGCGTCGTCGGGGCGACCGCCGTCCTGCAGCCCGTCGTCGGTGGTGAGCGTCTGACACTGCGCGTGGACGGTGACGCCCTGACAGATCTTGAGACCGGTTCGACGTGGTCGGTCTCGGGCCGGGCCCTGCAGGGGCCACTCGCTGGATCCAGCATGCCGGCCGTTGCCCACACGGACCCGTTCTGGTTCGCCTGGGCTGCCTTCTACCCCGATACAGAGCTGGTGACGGACCCCGTCCGGCCGTAGGGGTACTCGCGGACGACGCGCCTCAGCCGCGAAGCCCGTCCAGCAGCGAGGAGACGACCGGGACGATCAGGGGTGCGGTGGTGAGCAGCATCCCGAGGACGACGAACAGCGCGAGCAGGCGGTACCGCGTCCGGGGGCCTCCGGTTCGATCGCGCATCTGTGTCAGCACAGCGAGCAAGGGTAGGTCAGCCGGCCACACACCTCATGCCGAGACTGAACTCGCCATCTCTCGGGCCGCCGGTAGCGTTCCGACACATGACCTCGACCGTCCCGTCGAACGGCCAGCCCCACCTGGCTGACCCGGAGGCATTCGCCCGTGAGTTCGTCGACCGGCTGAAGTTCGGCCAAGGCGTCGACCTGGCGCGCGCGACGCCGAACGACTGCTACATGGCCCTTGCTCGCACGGTGCGCCAAGCGTTGATGGCTCGCTGGCTGGAGACGCTCAACAGGCAGATGACCCGCCAGGCGAAGTTCGTCGGGTACCTGTCGGCGGAGTACCTGCTGGGACGCCAGCTGGGCAACGCGCTGCTCGCCTCCGGTCTGGAGGACACGGCCCGCGAGGCCATGGCCTCCCTGGGTCTCGACCTGGACGAGCTGAGCGAGCTCGAGGTCGAGCCGGGACTGGGCAACGGGGGTCTCGGACGGCTCGCGGCATGCTTCGTCGACTCGCTGGCCACGCTCGGCATCCCGGCGGTCGGCTACGGCATCCGGTACGAGTACGGGATCTTCCGCCAGGAGTTCGATGAGAGCGGGCACCAGGTCGAGCGTCCCGACGCGTGGCTGACGTTGGGCAACCCCTGGGAGTTCCCCCATCCGGAGATGGCCAAGACGGTCGGGTTCGGCGGCCATGTGGAGGCCGTGGACACCGGCACCGAGACGCCCCGTCGCCGGTGGGTACCCGACACCGAGGTGATCGGGGTGCCCTACAACTACATGGTGCCCGGCTACCGCAGCGGCGCGGTGAACACGTTGCGGCTGTGGAGTGCCAAGGCGCCCCAGGGGTTCGACCTCAAGATCTTCAACACCGGCGACTACGACGCCGCTGTCAAGGCCCAGAACGAGGCCGAGAACATCTCGAAGGTGCTCTACCCGGAGGACTCAACACCGCAGGGTCGGCGGCTGAGGCTGCAGCAGCAGTACTTCTTCGTGGCGTGCTCCATCCGCGACCTGTTCGACCTGCTGCCCGAGGGGGCGCCGCTGGAGTCACTGCCCCGACGCGTGGTGTTCCAGCTCAACGACACTCACCCGGTGATCGGCATCCCGGAGATGTTGCGGATCCTCATCGACGAGAAGGGCCTGGAGTGGGAGCAGGCCTGGGAGATCACCCAGGGGTGCTTCGCGTACACGTGTCACACGCTGCTGCCGGAGGCACTCGAGGTCTGGCCGGTGTCGCTCATCGAGAGCCTGCTGCCGCGGCACATGGAGCTGATCTACCAGATCAACGACTGGTTCTTGTCCCGGCTCCGGGAGGCCTACCCGGGTGACGAGTGGCGCATCCGGCGGATGTCGATCATCCAGGAGCACCCCGAGAGGTCGGTGCGCATGGCGTTCCTTGCCTCGGTGGCGGGGTCGCGGGTGAACGGTGTCGCCGAGCTGCACAGCCAGCTGCTGCGCGACAAGGTGCTGCGCGACTTCGCCGATCTCTACCCGGACAAGTTCACCAACGTCACCAACGGAGTGACACCTCGGCGGTTCATGCGGCTTGCCAACCCCCAGCTCTCAGAGCTGATCACCGAGCACATCGGTGACGCCTGGGTGAACGACCTGGAGCAGCTGGGCCGTCTCGAACCGCTTGCCGACGACGAGACGTTCCGCGCGCGCTTCGCGGAGGTCAAGCGTGCCAACAAGGGGCGCATCGCCGAGGTGCTCGCCAAGCGGGACGGGATCGTCGTCTCTCCGGACACGATGTTCGATGTCATGGTCAAGCGGCTGCACGAGTACAAGCGCCAGACGCTGAAGCTCCTTCACGTGGTCTCCCTGCACCAGCGGCTGCGCTCCGGTGAGCTGGACCCCGCCCAGCTGGTGCCGCGCACCATCGTCTTCGGCGCGAAGGCAGCGCCCGGCTACCAGATGGCCAAGGAGATCATCGCTCTGATCAACAACGTGGCGAGGGTCGTGAACGACGACCCGGCGGTGCACGGACGTCTGTCGATGGTGTTCCCGGCGAACTACAACGTGACCCTCGCCGAGCGGCTCATCCCGGCCGCGGACCTCTCCGAGCAGATCTCGATGGCCGGCAAGGAGGCCTCCGGGACCGGCAACATGAAGTTCGCCCTGAACGGCGCGCTGACCGTGGGGACGCTCGACGGGGCGAACGTGGAGATCCTGGAGCTCGTCGGCCACGAGAACTTCTTCTTGTTCGGCCTCGACGAGGCCCAGGTCAGCCAGACGCTCGAGCGCGGCTACCAGCCGGGGGCCTACTACGAGAGCGACCCCCTGCTGCGGCAGGCCATCGGCGCGATCGCGTCGGGGCAGTACTCCGCGGGCGACTCGTCCGCCTTTGGTCAAGTGGTCGACGGCCTTCTCAACCAGGACCCCTTCCTGGTTCTCGCCGACTTCGCCTCGTACCTGCAGGCCCAGGAACGCGTCGACGCCGCCTACCTCGACACCGAAGCCTGGACTCGCTCGGCGATCCTGAACGTCGCCCGCTCGGGCTTCTTCTCCTCCGACCGCTCGATCACGGACTACCTGCAGCGCATCTGGCACGCCGCACCCGTTCGGATCCCGTAGGCGCCCCGCGGCCACACGTGCGCCGGTGTCGTGGGAGCCGTTGGTGCACCCGATCGCTCATGGGTGGAGCCTGTGGTGCGCCCAGCGCACCGTCCGATCCATCCATCCGGCGACGGAGGAGCCAGCGGGTTCATCGTCGGAAGCTGCTCCGCACGTGCGGGAACAACTGTGCCCGCAGGTAAGTTGAGTGGATGAGACTCAAGTAGTGTGACGCACACGGCGTCCGAGTTGATGCTGGTGCTGACCGCACCTGTGCGACCCGGGCGCCGCCGAACAGCAGACAAGACACGACATGCCCCCCGAGGGCCCAAGAGAAGGAGAACCACCCATGGCTCGAGCGGTCGGAATCGACCTGGGGACGACCAACTCCGTCGTCGCCATCCTCGAAGGTGGCGAGCCCACCGTCATCGCGAACGCCGAAGGCGCTCGCACGACCCCGTCCATCGTCGCGTTCGCCAAGAACGGCGAGGTGCTTGTCGGTGAGGTTGCCAAGCGGCAGGCCGTCACCAACGTCGACCGCACCATCCGCTCGGTGAAGCGCCACATGGGCGAGGGTGACTGGAAGAAGAACATCGACGGCAAGGACTACACGCCGCAGGAGGTCTCGGCGCGAGTGCTGCAGAAGCTCAAGCGCGACGCGGAGTCGTACCTCGGCGAGACGATCACGGACTCC
This sequence comes from uncultured Actinomycetota bacterium, assembly GCA_963712175.1. Classification (GTDB taxonomy): domain Bacteria; phylum Actinomycetota; class Actinomycetes; order Jiangellales; family Jiangellaceae; genus CAVQGZ01. Next base: position 63,651 of record CAVQGZ010000013.1, on the reverse strand, counting down.
GTCATCACCGTCCCCGCCTACTTCAACGACGCTCAGCGTCAGGCCACCAAGGAGGCCGGTGAGATCGCGGGCATGAACGTCCTGCGCATCGTCAACGAGCCGACCGCCGCGGCCCTGGCCTACGGGCTGGACAAGGGCGAGAAGGACCAGACGATCCTGGTGTTCGACCTCGGTGGTGGCACGTTCGACGTGTCGCTGCTGGAGATCGGAGAGGGTGTCGTCGAGGTCAAGGCGACCTCGGGTGACAACCACCTCGGCGGTGACGACTGGGACGACCGCGTGGCCGAGTGGCTCGTGGAGCAGGTGCGCAAGGTGCAGGGCGTGGACCTGGCCAAGGACAAGATCGCTCTGCAGCGCATCCGTGAGGCCGCCGAGCGCGCCAAGATCGAGCTGTCCAGCGCGACACAGACCTCCATCTCGCTTCCCTACATCGCGCAGGACGCCGACAAGAACCCGATCCACGTGGACGAGACGCTCACTCGCGCTCAGTTCGAGTCGATGACCCACGACCTGCTCGACCGCACCAAGGCGCCGTTCAAGCAGGTCATCAAGGATGCGGGCATCGACCTGAAGAACATCGACCACGTGGTGCTCGTGGGTGGTTCCACCCGCATGCCCGCCGTCGTCGACGTCGTCCGCGACCTGACCGGAGGCAAGGAGCCCAACAAGGGCGTGAACCCGGACGAGGTCGTCGCCGTGGGCGCCGCACTTCAGGCCGGTGTGCTCAGGGGTGAGGTCAAGGACGTCCTGCTTCTCGACGTGACCCCGCTCTCGTTGGGCATCGAGACCAAGGGCGGCATCATGACCAAGATCATCGAGCGCAACACGACCATCCCGACGAAGCGCTCGGAGACGTTCACCACGGCCGAGGACAACCAGCCGTCGGTGATGATCCAGGTCTACCAGGGCGAGCGCGAGATGGCCCGCGACAACAAGCCCTTGGGCAACTTCGAGCTGACCGGCATCGCGCCGGCGCCTCGGGGCATCCCCCAGGTCGAGGTCACCTTCGACATCGACGCCAACGGCATCGTGCACGTCTCCGCCAAGGACCGTGGCACCGGTCGCGAGCAGTCGATGACGATCACGGGCGGCTCGGCGCTGCCGAAGGACGACATCGACCGCATGATGCGCGACGCCGAGTCGCACGCCGAGGAGGACCGCAAGCGCCGCGAGCAGGCCGAGACCCGCAACCAGGCCGAGGCCATGGTCTACCAGACCGAGAAGTTCCTGGCCGACAACGGCGAGGCCCTCGAGAAGGTTCCGGCCGAGGCGAAGACGGAGGCCGAGTCGGCGCTGGCCGACCTCAAGAAGTCGCTGGAGGGCGCGGACTTCGACGCGATCAAGTCGGGGTCGGAGCGCCTGGCTGCGGCAAGCTCGGCTCTCGGTACCGCGATGTACGCGGCCGCCGGCCCCGCCCCGGGCTCCGAGGGTGCGGGCGACGCCGGGTTCGGCGCCGGGCCTGGCGAGTCGTTCGGTGACGCCGGCGAGAGCGACGAGGACGTCGTGGACGCCGAGATCGTGGACGAGGACGACAAGTGAGTGACCAGAACCCGACACAGGGCTCGGACGAGCCGGACGCCGGTCCCGTGATTCGGGACAAGCGTCGTGTCGACCCGGTGACGGGGCAGGTTCGGGACCCGGGGCTGCGCCCCGGCGCTCCCGGGCCTGGCCCGGGTGCCGGCACCGCCCCGTCCGACGGTGCCGGCGCCTTCGGTCTGGGCAACGGCGACGCCGATCGGCTCCTGGCCGAGCTCGAGGAGGTGCGGACGAAGGAGTCTGCTCTCGTCGACGACCTCAAACGGCTGCAGGCCGAGTACGTCAACTACCGGCGCCGCGTCGACCGTGACCGTGACGTCGCGCGGGGGCTTGCCGTCGCGGGTGTCCTCGAGTCGTTGCTGCCTGTGCTGGACGACATCGGTCGGGCCCGCGACCACGGCGATCTCGACGGTGCGTTCAAGACGGTCGCAGAGAACCTCGAGGCGGTCGTGACCCGCCTGGGGCTCGAGAGGTACGGCCAGGCCGGCGACCCGTTCGACCCGGCGATCCACGAGGCCCTGATGCACGAGCACAGCGACGAGGTGAGCGAGGCGACGTGCACGCAGATCCTCTTCCCCGGCTACCGCGTGGGCGAGCGCATCCTGCGGGCAGCCCGGGTGGCTGTCGCCGAGCCGAGCTGAGACCGACACACACGAGGGAGGAGGTGCGGACCACATGAGCGTCCAGGACTGGGTCGAGAAGGACTACTACAAGACTCTCGGGGTCGACAAGACCGCGACGGCGGACGAGATCAAGAAGGCCTACCGCCAGCTGGCGCGTGATCTGCACCCCGACCACAACAAGGACAACAAGGGTGCCGAGGACCGCTTCAAGGACGTGTCGGAGGCCTACGACGTCCTGTCCGACACCAAGAAGCGGGCCGAGTACGACGAGACGCGCGACATGTTCGCCTCGGGTCGGGGTGGCGGGGCACCGTTCGGCTTCCCCGGCGGTGGGGGCGGCGGCCAGGGCCAGGGTGTGCCGTTCGACCTCTCCGACCTGTTCGGTCAGGGGGGCAGCGGCGGCTCCGGGGGCATGAGCGACCTCTTCGGCACCATCTTCTCCTCCGGGCGCGGAGGTCGGGCTCCGGGCACGGGCCCTCGTCGGGGGGCCGACGTCGAGTCGGAGGTCACGCTGGGCTTCCGTGAGGCTGTGGACGGGGTCACGGTCCCGCTGCGCATGACCAGCGCATCGCCGTGCGACGCGTGCCACGGCACCGGCGCCAAGCCAGGCACGGTGCCACGGGTCTGCCCGAGCTGTGAGGGCACCGGCCAGGTGTCGCGCAGCGCCGGGCGTTTCGGCATCGCTGAGCCCTGCCGCGAGTGCCGTGGACGCGGGCTGGTCGTGGACGACCCTTGCCCGGTGTGCCACGGGTCGGGGCGCGGCCAGAAGTCGCGCACCATGAACGTGCGCATCCCCGCAGGTGTGCGCGACGGGCAACGGATCAAGCTGAAGGGCAAGGGCGCTCCCGGCGAGCGGGGCGGCGCCGCCGGCGACCTCTACGTCACTGTCCACGTGACTCCCGACCAGGTCTTCGGGCGAAGCGCAGACAACCTCACGCTCACCGTCCCGGTCACCTTCACCGAGGCGGCGCTCGGCACCGAGATCGAGGTCCCCACAATCACCGGCTCGACCGTCCGCCTGAAGCTGCCGGCCGGAACGCCGAACGGTCGCACCATGCGGGTGCGGGGCAAGGGCGCCAGCCGCAAGGACGGCACCAAGGGGGACCTGCTCGTGACGATCGAGGTGCAGGTGCCGCAACGAGTGGACGGCAGGGCCAAGGAGGCCCTCGAGGCGTTCGCCGAGGCGACCTCCGGCGAGGACGTCCGAGCCGATCTGCTGCGCCGGGCCGCCGCGGGCGGTGCCGCATGACCGAGCGCTTCGAGGTACCGATGGACGCGCCGGTGTACGTCATCTCGGTAGCGGCCGAGATGGCGGGCCTTCACCCGCAGACCCTGCGTCAGTACGACCGCCTGGGCCTGGTCACACCGAGCCGAACGGTGAGCGGGGGACGTCGCTACTCGCTGCGCGACATCATGCAGCTGCGCGAGGTCCAGCGCCTGAGCCAGGACGAGGGCGTGAACCTCGCCGGCATCAAGCGGATCGTCGACCTCGAGAACCAGGTCGAGGCGTTGCAGCAGCGGCTCACCGAGGCGATGGCAGAGCTGAGCGACCTCAGTGCCTCCCTCGCCGCCGGGGGCTACCGCCGTACCTACCTCCCGGCTCGCACGGGGGAGAACACCCAGCGGCCAGGTGAGTCCGCCTCGACTGCGGTGGTGCTGTATCCAGCCCGGCGACGTTGACACCTTCACCAGGAGATTCCATGACTGACCAGCTCACGACGAAGAGCCAGGAAGCCGTCTCTGCCGCGGTCCGTACCGCCGGTGGTGCCGGCAACCCGAACGTCGAACCCATCCACCTGCTGCGGGCACTGCTGGCCCAGAGCGACGGCACGACGCGGCCGTTGCTGTCGGCCGTCGGTGTCGACGCCGACCAGCTCATTCGCGAGGCCGACGCCGTCGCAGCCCAGCTGCCCTCGGCGAGCGGGCCGAGCGTTGGCGCCCCGGCGGCGTCGGGATCGTTCTACCGCGTGCTCACGTCCGCCGGGGAGATCGCCGGACAGATGGGCGACGAGTACGTGTCTACCGAGCACTTGCTGGTGGCCCTGGCCCGCGTGGACTCCCCGGCCCGAGACCTGCTGGCGCACGCCGGGGCCAGCCCCGAGCGGCTTCGGGAGGCGTTCGTCGACGTTCGTGGCTCGGCCAAGGTGACCAGCCCCGACCCCGAAGGCCAGTACAAGGCCCTGGAGAAGTACGGCATCGACCTGACGGCCAAGGCCCGCGAGGGAAAGGTCGACCCGGTCATCGGCAGGGATGCGGAGATCCGCCGTGTCATCCAGGTGCTGAGCCGTCGCACCAAGAACAACCCGGTGCTGATCGGCGAGCCCGGCGTCGGCAAGACGGCGGTCGTCGAGGGCCTCGCCCAGCGCATCGTCGCCGGCGACGTGCCCGAGTCGTTGCGCGACAAGAGCCTCATCGCGCTCGACCTGGCAGCGATGGTCGCGGGGGCGAAGTACCGGGGGGAGTTCGAGGAGCGCCTCAAGGCTGTCCTCACCGAGATCAAGGAGGCCGAGGGTCAGGTCGTCACCTTCATCGACGAGCTGCACACCGTCGTCGGAGCCGGTGCCGCCGAGGGGTCCATGGACGCCGGCAACATGCTGAAGCCGATGCTCGCCCGCGGTGAGCTCCGGATGATCGGTGCCACCACGCTGGACGAGTACCGCGAGCGGGTCGAGAAGGACCCCGCGCTGGAGCGCCGGTTCCAGCAGGTCTTCGTCGGCGAGCCGAGCGTCGAGGACACGATCGCCATCCTGCGTGGGCTCAAGGGCCGCTACGAGGCTCACCACAAGGTGGCGATCTCCGACGCCGCGCTGGTCGCCGCAGCCGCCCTGTCGAACCGCTTCATCAGCGGCCGGCAGATGCCGGACAAGGCGATCGACCTCGTCGACGAGGCAGCGTCGCGGCTACGGATGGAGATCGACTCGTCGCCGGTGGAGATCGACGAGCGTCGCCGCGTGGTCGACCGACTGCGCATGGAGGAGCTCGCCATGGCCAACGAGGCCGACGAGGCCTCGCAAGAGCGCCTCGCAGCACTGCGGGCGCGACTGGCCGATGAGCAGGAGACGCTCAACGCCCTCGTGGCTCGCTGGGAGCAGGAGAAGTCCGGCCTCAACCGAGTTGGCCAGCTCAAGGAGCGTCTCGACGAGCTGCAGATGCAGGCCGAGGTCGCCGAGCGCAACGGCGACTACGAGTCCGCGTCACGGCTGCTCTACGGCGAGATACCCCAGCTCGAGAAGGAGCTGGAGGCCGCAGCCGCGGCGGCGGCCGCCCGCGAGGGAGCCGAGAGCGAGCAGGCCCCGATGGTGTCCGACGAGGTGAACGCCGACGACATCGCCGACGTCGTGTCGGCCTGGACGGGAATCCCCGCCGGCCGGCTGCTGGAAGGGGAGACGGCCAAGCTGCTGCGCATGGAGGACGAGCTGGGCGAGCGCGTCATCGGCCAGCGAGCCGCCATCGCGTCCGTCTCCGACGCCGTCCGGCGGGCTCGAGCCGGCATCAGCGACCCGGATCGCCCGACCGGTTCGTTCCTCTTCCTCGGTCCCACCGGTGTCGGCAAGACCGAGCTGGTGAAGGCCCTGGCGGACTTCCTGTTCGACGACGAGCGCGCGATGGTGCGCATCGACATGAGCGAGTACTCCGAGAAGCACTCGGTGGCTCGCCTGGTCGGAGCGCCTCCCGGGTACGTCGGCTACGAGGAGGGCGGCCAGCTCACGGAGTCCGTCCGGCGGCGCCCGTACAGCGTCGTGCTGCTCGACGAGGTCGAGAAGGCCCACTCCGAGGTGTTCGACGTGCTGCTGCAGGTGTTCGACGACGGACGTCTCACCGACGGCCAGGGCCGCACGGTGGACTTCCGCAACGCCCTGCTCGTCATGACGTCGAACCTTGGCTCGACCTACCTTGCCGACGCCACGCTGTCAGAGGCGGCGAAGCGCGAGGCGGTCATGAACGTCGTGCGGTCCTCGTTCAAGCCGGAGTTCCTGAACCGGCTCGACGACGTGGTGATGTTCGAGCCGCTGAGCACCGAGGATCTCGAGCAGATCGTCGACCTGCAGGTCGGGCTCCTTGCCGATCGTCTCGCCGACCGCAGGCTCAGCCTCGTCGTCACCGATGCCGCCAAGGAGTGGCTGTCGCTGACCGGCTTCGACCCGGTGTACGGCGCGCGCCCGCTGCGCCGGCTCGTGCAGACGGCGATCGGCGACCAGATGGCGCGAGAGATCCTGTCCGGGCAGATCAAGGACGGTGACACCGTGCTCGTCGACCGGATTGTCGGCGGTGACGGGCTTGTCGTGACGGCGAGCGATGATGCCGAAGCCGCCGCGCGGGCCGACCAGGTGACGGAGCCGGTGACCGAGGAGGCCGAGATCGTGGACGCCGAGCTCGTCGAGGACTGACCGGGCAGATCATCAGATCCGCGCCGCGCGGCGCCGCGAGACTGCCCGTCAGTGCTCGACGTCGATGACGAGTCGGCCGGGGTCCTGCAGGGTCGACACGCGCGCTGGGGACGTCGCGTCCAGACCGATCACCCACACGACGACACCCTCGAAGTCCTCGACGTCGACGACCTCGGTGACCACCGTGGTGTCGCTCACCACGCGCTTGGGGCCGTCGTAGACGGGGACCCCGTCGTCCAGGTTGAAGGTGGATGTGCCGTCCATGCGAACGCGGAGGAAGGCCGTCCCGGCGACCTCGACCGTCTCGTCGTTCACAGCGACGAATGGTGGGTCGGCGTAGTCCACCCGGTAGGTGGGCACGACCCCGGTGAACTCGACGACGACTCTGTCGAAGCCGTCCTGACCGGCCGCTCGGACGTCAGCGATCCACGTGCCCTCGACGCCCGGTTGGCTACCCCCGGTGAACGGTCCGAGGCTCGCCCCAGGCAGCGGTGAGGGGGTCGCGGTCTCGCTCGGCGTGGGCGTCGGGGTGGGGGTCGGCGCGGTGCTCGGGGTGGGCGCAGTCGTGACCGTGGGCGTCGGTTCCGCAGCAGGGCCGCCGGCGTCGCTGCTCAGCATGATGACGACCAGGACCAGCGTCGCGACAAGCGCGACCCCGATGGCGACGATCAGCCAGACGCGGCTGCCCTGACCTCGCTGCTCGCCGCCGCCAGTCGCCGCAGCGCCTGGGTCAGCGTCGGTTCCGCCTTGCTGAACGTCCATCGAACCAGAGACCTCCCCGTCGTGTCCTCAGCCGGGCGGTGACGGTCGTAGAAGGCCGAGCACGGGATCGTCACCACACCGGCCCTGGCCGGCAGCTCGCGAGCGAGCCGTGCTGCGTCCGCGTAGCCCCACGAACGTACATCGGAGATCGCGAAGTAGGTCCCCGCGGGCGTGTACGTCTCCAGACCGAGTTCTCGGAGTCCACCGACCAGGAGGTCCCGACGGTGCTGCAGCGATGCGCGCAGGTCGGCTACCCAGGCGTCCTGGGTCGTGAGCGCCTGGGCGACGGCGGGCTGGAACGGTGCGCCGGACACGTAGGAGAGGTACTGCTTGACTGCTCGAACAGCCCGCACGAGCGCCTCCGGACCGGTGAGCCAGCCGATCTTCCACCCTGTGACCGAGAAGGTCTTGCCGGCTGAGCTGGCGGTGATCGTTCGCTCGCGCATGCCGGGCAGCGAGCTGATCGGGACGTGCTCGACGCCGTCGTATGTGAGGTGCTCGTACACCTCGTCGGCGATGACCAGCAGGTCGCGCTCGGTCGCGACTGCAGCCACCGCGGTCAGCTCGTCACGCGAGAGCACGGCGCCGGTCGGGTTGTGCGGGCTGTTGAGCACCAGCACACGGGTGCGATCGGTCACCGCCGCCCGCAGGCGCTCCACGTCCAGACCGAAGTCGGGAGGCTCGAGGACAACCCCTCGAAGCCGTCCTCCTGCCAGCTGGACCGCGGCCGGGTAGGAGTCGAAGAACGGCTCGAGCGCCACCACGTCGTCGCCGGGTTCGACGAAGGCGAGCAGTGCTGCGGTCAGGGCCTCCGTCGCACCGGTCGTGACGAGCACGTCGGTGTCGGGGTCCAGGGTCACGCCGTAGTGCCGCTGCTGGTGCTGGGCGATCGCGCCCCGCAGCTCGGGGATCCCGAGCCCAGGCGGGTACTGGTTGTGTCCGTCGGCGATCGCCTGCTGAGCAGCCTGGAGCAGCGCGGGAGGCCCGTCGGAATCGGGGAAGCCCTGCCCGAGATTCACCGACCCGGTCGAGACGGCGAGGGCCGACATCTCCGCGAAGATCGTCTCGCCCAGACCAGCGATACGTGAGGCGGGGGCGAGCGAAGGCCGAGGTGCGGAGCCAGGGGTCACGTCACCCCACGCTAGCGCCGCCTACAGTGTCGAGCCGTGCCTACCGCTGTGGTGACAGGTGCCAGCGCCGGCCTGGGACGTTCGTTCGCGACCCGGCTCGCCGCCACCGGCTATGACGTCGTCGTGGTGGCCCGTGACCGTGAGCGGCTCGACGCCCTGGCTGCCGACCTCGTCCACCGGTTCGGATGCCAGGTCGAGGTCCTGCCCGCCGACCTGACCGACCGGGGGCAGCTGCAGCGCGTGGCTGACCGCCTGAGCCATGCCGACCACCCCGTGGACCTGCTGGTCAACAACGCTGGGAACGCCTTGCGCAAGCCCTTCCTGGCCAACGACCTGGCCGACGAGGAATCGATGCTCGACCTGCACGTGCGCGCCACCCTGGTACTGACCCATGCCGCACTCGGACCGATGACCGCTCGTCGCTCGGGCGGTGTCATCAACGTTGCCTCGATCGCGGGGTGGATGCCGCTGGGCACGTACAGCGCCCACAAGGCGTGGGTGACCACGTTCAGCCAGGCCGTTGCCCGGCAGGTGGCCCCGACTGGGGTTCGCGTCATGGCGTTGGCGCCCGGCTACGTGCGCACGGAGTTCCACGAGCGTGCGGGGATCAACGCCGACGCGTTCCCGTCAGCGGCATGGCTCGATGCCGACGACGTGGTCGCGCGGACGCTGCGGGCGTGGGAGAAGGGGCGAGTGGTCCACGTGCCGAGCGCTCGGTACAAGGCTGTGGCGGGGCTGGCACGCAATGCTCCGTACGAGACGATCCATCGGATTCGAACGAGGGGAACGCGATGAGCGAGCAGCCCAAGGCGATCGAGTGGTACCGGTTGCGCGAGCAGATCGTCGACAAGGCAGTCGTACCCGGTCGCGTCGTGCTGTCCTCAGGCCTGGAGGCGGACTACTACGTCGACCTGCGCCGGGTGACGCTCGACGGTGAGGCAGCTCCCCTGGTCGGGTCGGTGATGCTCGACGTGGTGTCGGGCTATGCCGCGAGTGCTGTCGGCGGGCTCACCCTGGGCGCAGATCCCGTCGCGACGGCCATGATGCATGCGGCGTCGGCACAGGGCCGCCGGCTCGACGCGTTCGTCGTGAGGAAAGAGGGCAAGGAACACGGGCTGCAGCGGCGCATCGAGGGCCCGGACGTTGCGGGCCGGCCCGTCATCGCGGTCGAGGACACCTCGACCACCGGTGGCAGCGTCCTGACTGCCGTCCAGGCCCTGCGCGAGGCAGGGGCCGAGGTCACTGCGGTGGCCGTCATGGTCGACCGAGGTGCTGGCGAGGCTGTTCGTGCGGCCGGCCTCGACTACCTGAGCGCCTACTCGCTGGCTGACCTCGGGCTCGAATGAGCGGCCGCCTCGTCGATCTCGACGTCCGGCAGCGCTGCTGAGAGACGCCGCTCGGCCCAGATGAGCGCGAGAATGATGCCCGCGCCGGCCAGGGCCAGACCGATGGCTGCGAGCAGATCCCCCTGCGGAGCCAGCAGCGTGCGGTCGTCGTCCTGCCACGGCCAGAGCGCGCGGAGCGAGCCGGCCATCAGCCCCGTGAGCACGACGAGCGTGATTCGGGGGCGGTGGCTCAGCAACCACTGCAGCAGCAGCACGAAGGAGGCGAGTCCGATCGCGGCTCCGAGGGCGAACGCGGAGAGGTAGGCGAGGTCGCGATCGTTCACGGCCATGATCGTTGGCTCGTAGAGCCCGACGCTGAGCAGCAGGAACGACCCGGACACACCCGGCAGCACGAGCGCGCAGACGGCGACCGCACCGGCGGCTGCAACCAGCAGCAGGCTGGGGTCGTCAACCGTGGTCGGGGGGAGACCAGTGAGCACGAAGGCCGCGGCCGCAGCCACGGCCGCGATGGCGAGAGCTCGCGCGTCCCACCGACCCACCATGCGTGCCGGCACCGAGATACCCACGACGACGAGGCCGAAGAAGACGGAGCGGGTCGCCGTGGGGTAGTCCTCGACCAGGGGCTCGAGCAGAGCTGCCCCGATGACGATGGCCGCCCCCATACCCATCAGGACCGGGACGACGACGCGCCAGTGCACCGCGGCGATGAGCACCTTGGCCTGCTCGGGTCGTCGGCGAAGCAGAGCCAGCAGGCCTTGGACGAACGACGCGGCGGAGCGGATGAGCGTCTCGTAGAGCCCGATGATCAGGGCGATGGTGCCTCCGCTGACGCCGGGCACGACTTCGGCGAATCCGATGAGCGCACCACGAACGACGTTCACCACGGCAGCCAGCACACCGACAGGCTACGAGGACGCCCTCCCGCAGTGATCCAGGGCGCGTCGCACGACGGCGGTGTGTTGAGATCGTGCGTGGCCACAGAGCAGGCAGCGGAGCAGCCATCGTGAGCGAGAGCGGCGAGCGGGCCGGCGTTGGCCCGTGGGAAGGGCCCTGGCCGCACGACCCGCGCTTCGACCCCGACCTGCTGGCCGGTGGCGACTCCCGCAACGTCGTGGACCGCTACCGCTACTGGAGACGCGAGGCGATCGTCGCTGACCTGGACCGGACCAGGCATCCCCTGCACGTCGCCGTCGAGAACTTCGGCCACGACTTCAACATCGGCTCGGTCGTGCGAACCGCGAACGCCTTCGCGGTCGCTGAGGTGCACATCGTCGGTCGGCGACGATGGAACCGCCGCGGAGCCATGGTGACCGACCGCTACCAGCACATTCGCCACCACGACGATGTCGCGGCGCTGGCTGCCTGGGCCACCGACGCGCGCATCCCGATGCTGGGTGTCGACAACGTGGCCGGTGCTGTGCCTCTGGAGACCTTCGACCTACCCCGCCGGTGCGTCCTGGTTCTCGGTCAGGAGGGCCCTGGGCTCAGTGGCCAGGCCGTCGACGCCTGCTCCGCCGTGCTGTCGATCACCCAGTTCGGCTCGACCCGCTCGATGAACGCCGGCGCCGCGGCGGCGGTCGCGATGCACGCCTGGGTGCGCCGCCATGTCTTCGATCAGGCCCCGGGGTGAGAGCCGCCTCGTCAGGCCTTCAGACCTCGTCGATGAGCTCGGCGACCGAGGCGAGAACCCGTGATGGGCGGAAGGGGAAGGTGTCGATGTCCTCCCGCTTGGTCGAGCCCGTCAAGACGAGGATCGACTCCATCCCTGCCTCGAGGCCGGCGATGATGTCGGTGTCCATGCGGTCGCCCACCATGGCCGAGGTCTCCGAATGCGCTCCGATCTGGTTGAGCCCGGCTCGCATCATCACGGGGTTGGGCTTTCCGACGAAGTAGGCCTTGCGACCGGTCGCACGCGTGATGAGCGCGGCGACCGAGCCCGTGGCCGGCAGGGGACCTTCCGTCGACGGCCCTGTCGGGTCGGGGTTGGTCGCCACGAACCTGGCGCCGGCGTCGATGAGCCGGATCGCCTTCGTGATCGCCTCGAACGAGTACGTCCGCGTCTCGCCCAGCACGACGTAGTCCGGCGACATGTCGGTGAGCACGAAGCCCACCTCGTGCATGGCCGTGGTCAGGCCCGCCTCACCGATGACATACGCGCGGCCTCCCGGAAGCTGGTCGCCGAGAAACCGGGCTGTGGCGACCGCCGAGGTCCACAGGTTCTCCTCGGGCACGCGAATGCCCATGCTCGAGAGCCTGTCGGCGAGGTCGCGTCGAGTGAAGATCGAGTTGTTCGTGAGCACGAGGAAGGGCAGCCCACGTTCCCGGATGCGGGCCACGAAGTCCGCGGCCCCCGGAACCGGCACTCCTTCATGGATCAGCACGCCGTCCATGTCGGTCAGCCATGCCTGTGGTGCGCGTCGACTGGTCACGCCACGAACGCTAGGCCGGTCCCCGTAGCGTTCGCAGCGTGACAGAGCGGATCGTGGTCATCGGCGCCGACGCGGCGGGCATGAGCGCCGCCTCGCAAGCCCTTCGAACAGCGAAGACGACGGGTCGCGACCTGGACGTGGTCGTCGTCGAACGAGGCAGCTGGACGTCGTACTCGGCGTGTGGGATCCCGTACTGGATCGGTGGTGACGTCGACGACCCGCAGCAGCTCGTCGCCCGAACCCCTGCACAGCACCGCGCCAACGGCATCGACCTGCGTATGGGCACCGAGGCCACCCAGGTAGACCTGGGTGCGCGAGCGGTGCTCACCCGGGACAACGCCACCGGCGTCACGCAGCGGCTGCCCTTCGACCAGCTCGTGCTGGCCACTGGCGCGACACCGATTCGGCCCGACCTTCCAGGGGCGTGGGCTGACGGGATCCACGGCCTGCAGACGCTGGACGACGGCGCGTCGTTGCTGGACAGCCTGCTGGCCGGACGGGAGCTGAGGCGGGCGGTCGTGGTCGGCGCCGGCTACATCGGTATCGAGGTGGCCGAGGCGTTGCACCGACGCGGGCTTGAGGTGTGCGTGGTGGACATGGCGGCGCAACCGATGACCACGCTCGACCCCGACATGGGCTCACTGGTGCGCAGCGAGATGGACCGGATGGGGATCGTCGTGCGCACCGAGACCCCGGTTCAAGGGTTCGAGGTCGACGACGACGGCTGGGTCAGCGGTGTCGTGACACCGGAGCGGACACTGCCCGCGGACGTGGTCGTGCTCGGCATCGGTGTGCGTCCGAACACGTTGCTGGCCCGTGAGGCCGGCCTCCCGGTCGGGCGCAGCGGTGGCCTGCGGGTCGATCGACGCCAAGCGGTCCTCGGTCACGAGGGTGTGTGGGCAGCCGGTGATTGCGTGGAGTGCTTTCACCTCGTACGACAGGAGCCGGTGCACATCGCTCTGGGCACCCACGCGAACAAGCAGGGGCGCGTCCTCGGCACGAACATCGCCGGCGGCTACGCCGCCTTTCCCGGTGTGGTGGGTACGGCCATCACAAAGGTGTGCGACCTCGAGATCGCCCGCACGGGCGTGGGTGAGCAGGAGGCGACCGATGCCGGCTTCTCCGTCGCCGTGGGCACGGTCGAGTCCACGACGACTACCGGGTACATGCCGGGAGCGAGCGCGATGACGGTGAAGGTCGTGGCGGAGCGGGGAACTGGACGCCTGCTGGGGGCCCAGATCGTGGGTGCCGGAGCGGGCTCGGCCAAGCGGATCGACGCCTGCGCCCTGGCGGTCTGGAACCAGATGACAGCCTTCGGGCTCGAGATGAGCGACCTGGCCTACGCACCGCCGTTCTCACCGGTGTGGGACCCGGTTCAGATCGCCGCGCGCCGCGCAGGCGTGGCGGCGACCCGCACATAGGTCAGTCCTGGCTCAGCCCCAGAGGAAGAGGACGTCCCCTGCGGCGACCTCGCCGGAGTCCACGACAGCGCTGAGTGCGTCCGCCGACCCCTCGAGCGCCACCACGGGCACGGCCGGGGACTTGCCGCCTGCTTCCACGGCGGCCGGGTCCCACGACACGACCGCGTCGCCGGCATTGACCGTCGCTCCCTCGGCTGCGTGCAGCGTGAAACCCTCACCCTTGAGCTGCACGGTGTCGATCCCGAGGTGGACGAGGACAGAGCCGGAGTCGCCGGAGATCACGTAGGCGTGGGGGTGCAGCTTGACGATGGTTCCCGAGATCGGCGCGACCGCCGTGCCCGCCTGACGGACCGGGTCGATACCGACGCCAGGCCCAACCATGAGACCAGCGAAGACCGGGTCGGGAACCTCGGTGATGGGCATCGCACGGCCGGCGACGGGGGACAGGATCTGCATCGATGACTCCTTCTGCGTGACGAGGCGCTGACAGCGCCTTGTCTAGTCGGGTGTGGGTACCGGTGAAGGGCACTTTACGAAGTCAGCGCGTCTTCGTCGCGCCGGGTAAGCGGGCGTCGTGACGACGAGGCACGTACGTCCGGATTTCTCGGCGTTCTGTCTGATCTGTGCCCCGGGAGTGCCTGCGGGGACTACCGTCTCGAACGCCAGGTGAGCGACGAGACGGACGTGTCGGCACGACGCGCCCGCACCCGTGAGGCCAGGAGGGGCGATGAGCGCGGCGACAGACACCGCACCAGCGAAGCAGTCGATCTGGGCATCGGCGTTCGGCTACCTGCAACGCATCGGCAAGGCCCTGATGGTGCCCGTCGCCATCCTGCCCGCGGCGGGTCTGCTGCTGGGCATCGGTGCGGGGCTGCAGCAGGAAACGCTGACCGACATCGCCCCGTGGTTGCTCAACGACACCTGGGTGACGATCTCGACCGTCATGAAGTCCTCCGGCGACATCGTGTTCGCCAACCTGGCGCTCATCTTCGCCATCGGCGTCGCCATCGGCCTGGCCAACGACGCCGGAGTGGCCGCGCTGGCCGCCACGGTCGGCTACCTGGTCTTCAATGTCTCCATCAGCTCGCTGCTGGGGCTGACGGCCGAGGGCATCGCCGGCGACACCCGGTACGCGATGGTTCTGGGTATTCCGAGCCTGCAGACCGGTGTCTTCGGGGGGTTGGCCGTCGGCATCTTGGCAGCCTGGTGCTACAACCGGTTCTTCACGATCAAGCTGACGCCGGCCCTGGGCTTCTTTGCAGGCAAGCGGTTCGTCCCGATCATCACAGCCGCGATGTCGCTGCTGCTCGGTGCCCTGTTCATCTTCATCTGGCCGCCCATCCAGGAGGGCATCAACACCTTTGCCTCCGAGGTCGTGCTGGCCAACCCAGTGCCCGGTGCGTTCATCTTCGGCCTGATCGAACGCTCGCTCATCCCGTTCGGTCTGCACCACGTCTGGTACCCGATCTTCTGGTACGAGTTCGGCGAGTACACCTCGGCTGCCGGCGACCTCGTGCGCGGGGACCAGCGCATCTGGTTCCAGGAGCTCAGCGACGGCCGGGACCAGACCAACGGCCTGTACCCGGACTTCCAGGCCGGGACGTTCATGACCGGCAAGTACCCCTTCATGATGTTCGGCCTACCGGCCGCCGCGCTGGCGATGTACCAGTCGGCCAAGACGCACCGCCGGAAGGTCGTCGCGGGCCTGTTCTTCTCGGCGGGGCTCACGTCCTTCCTGACCGGTATCACCGAGCCGATCGAGTTCACATTCCTGTTCGTCGCGCCACTGCTCTTCATCATCCATGCGGTGTTCGCCGGGCTGTCGTTCATGATCATGGAGCTCCTCAACATCCACATCGGCTTGACCTTCTCCGGCGGTCTCATCGACTTCCTGCTGTTCGGCGTCCTACCCGGCCGACAACCGTGGTGGATCCTGGTGCTCGTCGGGCTCGGCTTCGCCGTCGTGTACTACTTCATGTTCCGGTTCGGCATCAAGCTGCTCGATGCCAAGATCCCCGGCCGGGAGGATGACATCGAGGGGGTGGCCGCCGCGGGTGTAGGAGCAGCGGAGGCCGAGCTCACTGGGAGCAGCGGAGGCACTGCCGTGGGCACGGCGACGGCGACGTCGACGTCGACCGGCGCCAAGCTGGTCGCTGCCTTCGGCGGTGCCGGCAACATCGTGAACAACGACGCCTGCATCACGCGGCTGCGCATCGAGGTCAAGGACAAGACCAAGGTCGACAAGGCCGCGCTGAAGTCGATGGGTGCGGCCGGTGTGGTCGAGGTGGGCAACAACATGCAGGCGATCTTCGGCCCCAAGGCCGAGTCGCTGAAGGGTGAGATGGAGACGGCCATCGCCACGGGCGACGTCGCTCCGCCCCCAGCCGCCGCCCCCGTCGCGGCGCCACCGGTCGGCACGAGTGACGACCTGCCTGACACCGAGGCCGGCAAGCTCATCCGCGCGTTCGGCGGGAAGACCAACATCACCAGCCTCGACGCCTGCATCACGCGCCTGCGTATCGAGGTGGCCGACAAGTCCAAGGTCGACAAGGCCGCGATCCAGAAGCTCGGTGCGGCCGGCGTCCTCGAGGTCGGCAACAATGTCCAGGCGATCTTCGGACCACGTGCGGAGGCGCTGAAGTCCGAGATGCAGAAGCTGATGTAGGGGAGCGGACCGTGCAGCAGATCAGTGGGGTCGGGGTCAGCCCGGGCCGAACGGTCGGCCCGATCGTCCACATGCCGGACCCCATCAGCGAGCCCAGCTCTGACGCCGCGCTGGCCGAGGCAGAGCGGGAGACGGCCGCGGAGTCGATCTCTGCGGCCGCGGCCGCGGTGAAGGTCGACCTCGAGACGAGGGCTGCCAGCGCCAACCCTGAGGGAAGGGCCCTGCTCGAAGCAACGGCCATGATGGCCGCCGACCCGACGCTGCTGAACTCGGCGAAGGGCAAGGTCACGAAGCAGGGCGCCGCGCCTGCCCGGGCCGTGTGGGACGCCGCCGCGGAGGTAGCTGGGATGCTGGAGTCGCTCGGCGGCTACATGGCCGAGCGCGCCCGCGATGTGCAGGACGTGCGGGACCGTCTCGTCGCCGTGCTGACCGGACGGCCCGCGCCGGGCGTACCGGTGCGTGACGAGCCCTTCGTCCTGGCTGCTGTCGACCTGGCTCCTGCAGACACCGCGACGCTCGACCCGACCAAGACCCTTGGACTCGTCACCGCACAGGGCGGACCCACGTCGCACACCGCGATCCTGGCCAAGGCGCTGGGACTTCCGGCTGTCGTGGCGGCCCCGGGAGTTCTCGACATCGCCGAGGGCACCGTGGTGCTCGTCGACGGCGCGGCCGGCACCGTGGGCCTGAACCCGGATGAGGACACGATCGAGCGCGTGATGGCGGCCGCCTCGATCGAGCTCTCCTTCGACGGTGAGGGAGCCACCTCGGACGGCCACCCCGTGCAGCTTCTGGCGAATGTCGGCGACGCCAAGGACGTAGCGGCCGCCGTGGCGGCCAACGCTCAGGGCGTGGGCCTGTTCCGCACCGAGTTCTGCTTCCTCGACCGGCCGGAGGCTCCCAGCATCGACGAGCAGGTCGCGATGTACCGCCAGGTGCTCGCAGGCTTCCCCGGCAAGAAGGTGGTCGTGCGCACGCTCGACGCCGGCGCCGACAAGCCCCTGCCCTTCCTCACCAACATGGAAGAGGAGAACCCTGCCCTGGGGGTGCGCGGCTACCGCACAGCCCAACGCTCGCCCGAGGTGGTCGATGGGCAGCTGGAGGCCATCTCTCAGGCGGCGAAGGCCGAGCAGGCCGAAGTCTGGGTGATGGCGCCGATGGTCTGCACCGTCGACGAGACGAAGCAGTTCGTCAGTCAGTGCGCCAAGCACGACCTGACCATGGCCGGCGTCATGATCGAGACCCCGGCGGCAGCCGTCACGGCCGACCACATCCTCGAGCACGCCATGTTCGCCAGCTTGGGCACGAACGACCTAGGCCAGTACACGATGGCCGCCGACCGGCTCATGGGTGAGCTGGCGGCGCTGAACGACCCCTGGCAGCCGGCGGTGCTGCGCATGGTGAGAGAGAGCGTTGCCGGCGGTCGGGAGAACGACCGGCCGGTGGGAGTGTGCGGCGAGGCCGCGTCCGACCCAGCGCTGGCCGTGGTGCTGGTCGGGCTGGGCGTGACCAGCCTGTCCATGACACCCCGCTCGATCGCCGGCGTCGCTGCCGTGCTGAGCCGGACGTCGCTGCCGGAGTGCCGGCGCCTGGCCAACGTCGCGGTCGACGCGCCGACCGCCCTGGCGGCTCGAAGCGCCGTGCGGGCGTCGCTCAGCGTGCTGGAGGACCTGGGCCTGTAGGGCAGCCGCGACTGCTCGAGGTCTGGGAGGCCTAGACGTCCTCGGCGTCGAGGTCCTTGGCCAGCAGTGCGGCGAGTGCGTCAAGTGCCTCCTCGGCACCGTCACCGGTGGAGGACAGGACGACCTCGTCACCGAACTCGGCGCCCAGCGTCATGATGCCGAGGATGCTGGAGGCGTCCACAGGGTCAGCGCCCGAGCCGACCTTGACGATGGTCACCGATGCCGGCTGCTCGGACGCAGCCTTCACGAAGATGGCGGCGGGTCGGGCGTGCAGCCCTACCTTGCTGGCGATTGTGACGCTGCGCTCCGGCACCGGTGGCCTCCTGACGATCGAATCCCCCGGCTGGTCCGCCGGCGCGGCCCAGGCTAGCGCCGCGGCTGGGGCCCCGTGGGCCAGACGTCCAGACCCGCGCCGAGCGGCGGCTCGAGCCCTGCCATCGACCTGCCTGAAGCCATGGCGCCGAAGCCTCGGATGCGCAAGACTCGCTCCTGTTCGACATCCGTCGAACGTCCGCGCACGCACGGAGGTCACACGAGCATGCCCATTGCCAATCCCGAGGTCTATCGCGAGATGATCAAGCGGGCGAAGGACGGCGGATTCGCCTACCCCGCCATCAACGTCACGTCGTCGCAGACGCTGAACGCCGCGATCAAGGGCTTCGCGGACGCCGGCAGCGACGGCATCATCCAGGCCTCCACCGGTGGCGCCGAGTTCTGGTCCGGTCAGGGCGTGAAGAGCATGGTCGTCGGGGCCGAGGCCATGGCGGCCTTCGCCGGCGTCGTGGCTGACAAGTACGACGTCAACATCGCCCTGCATACCGACCACTGCCCCGAGCCGAAGCTGGCGACGTACATGGAGCCGCTCGTCGACATCTCGATCGAGCGAGTCAAGGCCGGCAAGGACCCCCTGTTCGGCTCCCACATGTGGGACGGGTCCGCCGTCCCGCTGGACAAGAACATCGAGATCGCCAAGCGCCTCTACGAGAAGTGCGTCGAGGCCAACATCGTCCTCGAGATCGAGATCGGTGTCGTCGGGGGCGAGGAGGACGGCGTCGTCGGCGAGATCAACGACAAGCTGTACACGACGCCGGAGGACACCTGGAAGGTCATCGAGGCGATCGGTCTCTCCGGCGACCCGGGCACCTACCTGGTGGCTGCGACGTTCGGCAACGTCCACGGCGTCTACAAGCCCGGCCACGTGAAGCTGCGCCCGTCCGTGCTGGACGAGGTGCAGAAGGACGCGGCGAGCAAGCTGGGCCAGCCCGCCGGGTCGAAGCCCTTCAACCTCGTCTTCCACGGCGGCTCGGGATCGACCGAGGAAGAGATCGCCGAGTCGCTGACGTATGGCGTCATGAAGATGAACATCGACACCGACACCCAGTACGCGTTCACGCGGCCGATCGTGGGTCACATGTTCAGCAACTACGACGGGGTGCTCAAGGTCGACGGCGACGTCGGTAACAAGAAGGTCTACGACCCGCGCTCCTACGGCAAGGCGGCCGAGAACGGCATGTCCGAGCGTGTCGTGCAGGCCTGTGAGCAGCTCAAGTCCGCCGGCACCGCGATGGGACGCGCCTGACCTACGACGAGGCTGTCGAGGTCGAGCTGGACCTCGACGCGACTTCAGCGTCCACCCCGGACGACAGCCGTCGGCCCCGGTCCCCCCGACTTCTCGTCGGGCTGGCCGGGGCCGTCGCGTTGGCGCTGGCAGCCCTGCTGCTGTGGCCGAGCGCCGAGCCCGAGGGGCCACCGCCGGAGTCGCTGACCGTTGGCAGCTGGCCGGCGCGAGGCTCGCTGGTCGACGATGTCGGGCTCGTCGACTCCGCGGAGACCGCGTGGCGGTCGGCGTCCGCGTCCGGCTCTCTCGACCCGCCGGGCCGAGACGTGCGCGCGCTGTACGCGGGAGTCCTGGACGGCCCCGTTGTCGCCGCGCTGAGCTCAGTCGACCCCCTGGGCCGCGAGGTCGTGGCGACACTCGTCGACGCTGGCTCCGGGTGGCGGGTGATCGACGTCGAGAGCCCCCGCACGACGGACCCGGTACCTGGGCTGACCCTCCCGTCCGGGGAGGGTCCCCGCGTCCTGCTCGCCCCCGAGATCGCGGGGGCGTCGGCCGCGACCGTCGTGCGCCGGGAGGATTCGCTGTGGACTCCGCTACCGGTCGGCGCCGACGGTGTCACCGCACCAGTCCCGTCTGGGCCCGACGGCAGCGACCCGACGATCGGGCTGAGGTCCTCCGACGGCTTGCGCGGCGGTCTGCGTGGGGTCTTCTCGGTGTCGATCGCCGCCATCTTCCCCATCACAGCGCCCGTCATCGTCGACGATCCCAGGTGGGGCCGTGGGGGAGTGAGCCTGACCACCGCCGAGTATGACGCCGCCTACTACGCCGATCCGGTGGTTCCTGAGGGGAACGGGCGGATCGCGGTGCTGGCCCACGATCGCGTGCCAGGGGGGCGGGTGGTCATCGTGGAGACCCAGTCCGCCACAGCCGGGTGGTACAGCCACCTGCTCGTGGTTCCGGGCCCGGACGGGGAGGCCACCCTCGGGCCTGCTCCTGTTGTGGACGGCGACCTCGCAGCCGCCGTCGCCCCTCGCGCCGGTGGCCGAGTCCAGGTGTTGGCAGCCGCCGCACCAGCGATCTCGAGCATCGAGGTTCGTGACGAGGACGACGTGCTCGTCGAAGGGATCGGTTCGACCGCGGTCGTTCTCGCGCCTCCCCTGCCTCCGCAGGTGCAGGTCCTGGCCAAAGGAGTGGACGGCGCCGTCGTCGCACGCCTGGTCCTTCCCCTCGCGGAGCGGGCGGAAGCAGGCCCACAATGACGTCGTGAGCAGCCGGGTCGAGGATGAGTGGGTCAGTGTCGACCTGCTCGACGAGGCTCCCGTCGACCCGGTGGAGCCACGTCGGCGGCTGCCCGCTCGGGGTCTGGCCGCCGTTGCTGTCATGCTGATGTCCGTCCTCGTGGCGCTGGTCGTCTGGCCCGAGCCGGCTGCCGAGCCAACCGCGCAGCAGACTCCGGCAGAGCTGCCGGCCCCGGACGACCCCCGGCTGCTGCCGTGGCCGGGGCGTGGTCCGTGGGCCGCCAGCGAGGAGTTCCTGGAGCAGGCGTCAGCGGTGTGGCGTTCGTCCGCCCCCGCCGCCGCCGTCCCGGGTGGACAGGTACACATGCTCTGGGCGGGCCCGGTGGGCGAGGTCGACACCGCGCTCCTGCAGGCTGTCGGGGCCGACGGCCAGGCCCGGGTGGCGCAGGTGACCGAGTCGCGGATCCCCGGGTCAGCCAACCCGGGGTCGCTGATCCTGACCGCCACCCAGGTGATCGAGGACGACCCCCCCTTCATCGTGCTCAGCTATGGCGGAGGGCTGGACCTCGAAGGGGTTCTCAAGGAGCCAGGGTCTTCCGTCGTCCAGGTGCTCCCGGCCCCCGACCTGCTCGGAGACGGGATCGAGCTCCAGCGCCGGGAGGTGAGTCGGTTCGAGACGGTGGGGGTCCGGGCGGACGCCCTGTCCTACGCCTGGGTGCACACGCCGTGGCTGGCGCCCGGCGGACCGGTGCTCGCTTCCGTGCGTACCAAGGGCGCCTTCCCGGGCTTGGAGACGGTGGCCGCGATCGACCCGGAGCGGCTGCTCCCGACGGCGGCTCCGGTCCAGCTCGTTCCCTCGGCGTGGGGCCGGCTGCGCAATGACCTGCCACAGGACTACCTGGACGCCGAGCTCGCGCTGGAGGCGCTGGACCGTCGCTCGGGCAGCGCGTCCGTACTCGGGATGACTCCGCTGCGAAACGGCCACGCGTCACTGGTGGAGGTGCGTCCGTCAGGGGCGGGAGATCCAGTCGTCATCACCGTCGGCAGCTCGAACCCGTCCCGGACCTCCCGCGTCGTCTCCCAACCACGTCCGGCTACTCGGCCTGACGAGGTCGCACTGGGGGCGGTGCGCTCGCCGGCCGGCGACCTGCTCGTCGTGGCGACGGCACCGCCGGACGCGGCCCTGCTGCTGCTCGCCGCCGACGGCGAGATCGTCGCCCAGGGCCCCCGCACGACTGCCGTCTGGCTGCCGCGAGGCACCGACGTGGCCGAGGTCGCCGTGCAGGCCTACCGCGACGACGAGACGTGGGTCGGTCGAACGACCCTCGACGTCAGCGACCTGTGAGGATGAGGGCGTGAGCATCGGTGAGTCGAGCGTCGTGGTCGTCGGAGCGGGGATCAGCGGTGTGGCATGCGCGCGCGAGCTCCAAGGCGCCGGGTTCGACGTCGTCGTCCTTGACCGCGGGCGCGTCGTCGGCGGCCGGATGGCCCGGTGGACCCGCGAGGACCGCGCGATCGACGTGGGCGCTGCGTACTTCACCGTGCGCAGCGCGGCCTTCTCCGAGCTGGCCGAGTCGTGGGCCACGCGTGGTCTGGCCCACCCGTGGACAGATGCCTTCACCGTCTCCAGAGGTGGGGCCGGACCCGTCACCGAATCCGACGGGCCGGTTCGTTGGGGGACCGAGAACGGGTTGCGTTCCCTGGTCGAGGATCTTGCCGAGGGCCTCGACGTGCGTCTGGAGCACGAGGTGGGCAGCGTCGGTGTGAACGAGGTGTCGCCCGTCCTGGACGGTCGTCCCGTGCGAGCCCTCGTGCTGGCGATGCCCGACCCTCAGGCGCTGGATCTGCTGGACGCAGACGCCGCCGCGGTGCTGGGGATGCACGACGTCCTGGACCCGACGTGGCAGCCGGTGGTGACCGTCGTCGCGGCGTTCCCAGAGCGCACCTGGCGTGGGCTCGATGCGATGTTCGTCCACGACTCGCCGGTGTCGCTGGTCGTCGACGACGGTCGCCGTCGTGGGGACGGTGCCCCGGTGCTGGTCGTGCACACGACGCATGAGACGGCCGCGGCGCACCTGGACGACCCGTCCACGGTCGTACCCGTCGTTCTCGACGAGGTGCGGCGCCTGCTCGGTGACGTCGGGGAACCGGCCTGGGTCGAGGTGAAGCGGTGGGGGTCGGCCGAGCCCCGTACTCCCAGGTCGCAGACGTACTGGCTCGGGTCGCACACCATCGCCCTGTGCGGCGACGGGTGGTCGCAGCGTCCGCGAGTAGAGGCGGCCTGGCTCTCGGGCCGGGACGCGGGTAACGCCATGGCCGAGCGACTTCGGTAGCCTCCGCGGGTGCCGGCAACAGTCCTGGTCGGAGCCCAGTGGGGCGACGAAGGCAAAGGAAAGGCCACCGACCTGCTCGGTGGCGACGTCGACTACGTCGTGAGGTACCAGGGCGGCAACAACGCCGGCCACACCGTGGTGATCGACACCGGTGCCGGACTGGAGCACTACGCCCTGCATCTGCTTCCCTCGGGCATCCTCACCCCGGGTGCGACATCGGTGATCGGCAACGGCGTGGTCATCGACCTCGAGGTCCTCTTCGCTGAGCTGGACGGCCTGGAGAAGCGTGGCGTCGAGACAGGCCGGTTGCTGGTCTCGGCCTCAGCCCACATCATCGCGCCGTACAACGCCGCACTCGACCGGGTCTCCGAGCGCTTCCTCGGAGCCCGCCGGATCGGTACCACCGGCCGTGGCATCGGGCCGACGTACGCCGACAAGGTCAACCGGGTCGGCATCCGCGTCCAGGACCTGTTCGACGAGTCGATCCTGCGCCAGAAGGTGTCCGGTGCCCTCAGCCAGAAGAACCAGCTTCTGGTCAAGGTCTACAACCGGCGGGCGGTCGACGCCGACTCGGTGGTCGAGGACCTGCTGCCGTACGCGGACAAGCTGCGCCCGTTCGTGGCCGACACGTCGCTGCTGCTCAACCGCGCCCTCGACGAGGGGCACCAGGTGCTGCTCGAGGGCTCGCAGGGCACGCTGCTCGACGTCGACCACGGCACGTACCCGTTCGTCACCTCGTCCAACCCGACCGCGGGCGGGGCCTGCGCCGGAGCCGGGATCGGCCCGACCCGCATCGATCGGGTGATCGGAATCCTCAAGGCGTACACGACGCGGGTGGGGGCGGGGCCCTTCCCGACGGAGCTGCACGATGCCGACGGGGCGCGGTTGCGCGAGGTGGGGGGCGAGCGTGGCGTCACCACGGGCCGCGACCGTCGGTGCGGCTGGTTCGACGCCTTGGTGGCTCGCTACGCGACGCGCGTGAACGGCCTGACCGACATCTTCTTGACCAAGCTGGACGTCCTGACCGGCTTCGAGACCATCCCGGTCTGCGTGGCCTACGACGTCGACGGGGTGCGCCACAACGAGATGCCCCCGACACAGACGGAGTTCCACCATGCCAGGCCGATCTTCGAGTACTTGGACGGCTGGGACGACGACATCCGCGGGGCGCGATCGTTCGACGACCTGCCGGCAGCGGCCCAGGCCTACGTGGTCGCGCTGGAGGAGCTGAGCGGAGCCCAGGTGTCGGCGATCGGCGTGGGTCAGGCGCGAGACGCGACGATCGTGCGCCGCCCCCTCCTGTAGCGACCGCCCGCTCCCGCGAGCCTGCCTGGGGCCGCGGAATGACCACGTTTGGTAGGCCAGCGCAGCCTTCACACGGCGGATCCGCTGTGTGACGGGCGTCAACGCCTGGCCAGGGCTTCGTGCTTCGGCGCGGGTGAGGCGACGGCGACCCGAGCCCGTCCCCCAACACCCTCAGCCGGGCGTGTCATCCACAGGGCGCGCTGAGCCGGGCGCGAAAGGTCGCCGTGCCGGGCAATCCTGCCGCGCATGACGAGTGACCGATTGCCCATCCTGCCCGTCCTCGAGGAATCGGGATCGGTTCTGCGGCGTGAGGCCCTCGAGTTCGGTCTCACGCGCGACGAGGTCGAGCGCCTGCTGAAGCAGGGCGTGTTCGTCCGCGTGCGGCGAGGCGCGTACGCGCTGGGTGACCGATGGGCTCGGCTCACCCCCGAGCAGCGCCATCTCGTCACGGCGCGGGCGGTCTTGCGTGCACTGCCTCGGCCCGCCGTCCTGGGTCACGTCACGGCCGCGGTCGCCCACGGGTTGCCGGTCTGGGGAGCGGACCTCTCACACGTGCACGTCCTGCGCCGGTCGCGCCGCCTGAGCGCGCACGTCGAGGCGGGCGTCGTCCACCACGCGGCACAGCTTCCGGATGAGCACCTGACCACCGTCGAGGGAGTACCGGTCACCACAGTCGCGCGGACAGTGATCGACCACGCGCGTGGAGTCCCTTTCGACGCCGGAGTCGTGACGGCCGACGCCGCGCTGAACCGGGAACTCGTCGCACAGGAAGGCCTGAGGGAGCTGCTCCACTGGCAGTCGGACTGGCCTGGTTCGCGGGGCGCAGGCCGGGTGGTGGTCTTCGCCGACGGCCGATCCGAGAGCGTCGGGGAGTCCCGCGGCAGAGTGCACATCGCCGCCGCGGGTCTACCGAAGCCGGAGCTCCAGGTGGAGATCCGCGATGAGTGGGGCAACTTCGTTGGCAGGGCGGATTTTCTGTTCGATCATCTTCGGACGATCGCCGAGTTCGATGGCCGCGTGAAGTACCGGGTCGAGAACGCCGGCGCTCGACTCGAGGACGTCCTCTGGGCCGAGAAGCAGCGCGAGGACGCGCTGCGGGCACTGGGCTACGAGGTCGTCCGTTTCACCTGGGCCGATCTCGAGCGGGCACCGCGGCAGCTACGGCGCCGCTTCCTGGCGGCTTTCGCCCGCGCAACGTACGGCCGCGGCTAGCAGCCGGACGGTCGGCCGGGCTCGCCCGACGGCCCACGGCCAGGCCAGTACTGCCCTCACACAGCGAATACGCCGTGTGAGGCCCGTCCCGCCCTACCAAACGTGGTCATTTCGGCCTCGGGGCGAGGGCGACCAAGGGTCAGCTGTCCAGGTTCGCCATCACGTGCTTGATGCGGGTGTAGTCCTCCATGCCGTACATCGAGAGGTCCTTGCCGTATCCGGAGTGCTTGAACCCGCCGTGCGGCATCTCCGCCACGAGCGGGATGTGGGTGTTGATCCACACGCACCCGAAGTCCAGCCGCTTGCTCATGCGCATGGCCCGACCGAAGTCCTTCGTCCACACCGACGACGCCAGCCCGTAGTCGACTCCGTTCGCCCAGCGCACGGCCTCGGCCTCGTCGCTGAACTGCTGGACGGTGATGACCGGCCCGAACACCTCGTTCTGGATGATCTCGTCCTCCTGCTTCAGATCAGCCACCACCGTGGCCTCGTAGTGGAAGCCCGTGTCGCCGGCCCGCGACCCTCCGGCCGCCATGCGGGCGTGGTCGGGAAGCCGCTCGATGAAGCCCGACAGCTTCTCCAGCTGGGACGCGTTGTTCACCGCGGGCAGCAGCGCGTCCTCGTGGTGCACGCCGACGGATGCGGTCGCCACCGTCGATCGGGCCTGCTCGGCGAGGGCGTCGACCAGGTCGCGGTACACCCCCGGGGAGGCAATCACGCGGGTCGATGCTGTGCAGTCCTGCCCGGCGTTGAAGAAGCCGGCGCCGGCGATGCCCTCAGCGGCAGCCTCGAGGTCGGCGTCGTCGAACACGACGACCGGTGCCTTGCCGCCCAGCTCCAGGTGAACCCTCTTGACGTCGGACGAGGCAGCCTCGGCCACCTGCATCCCGGCCCGCACCGACCCGGTGATGGCCACCATCGACGGCGTCGGGTGCGAGACCAGCGCGCGGCCGGTGTCGCGGTCACCGCAGATCACGTTCAGCACGCCCGGCGGCAGCGACTGCGAGGCGAGCTCGGCGAGCAGCAGGGTCGACACGGGCGTCGTGTCGCTGGGCTTGAGGACGACCGCGTTGCCGGCCGCGATGGCGGGAGCGAGCTTCCAGATCGCCATCATCATGGGGTAGTTCCAGGGAGCCACCTGCCCGACCACGCCGACCGGCTCGCGACGGACCCACGAGGTGTGACCCTCCATGTACTCCCCGGCCGCCTTGCCCTCGAGCACGCGGGCTGCCCCGGCGAAGAAGCGGATCTGGTCGACCATCGGGCCGATCTCCTCCGAGCGCGTCAGCTCAGTCGGCTTGCCGCAGTTCTCGACCTCGGCTGCCACGAGGTCCTCGGCCCGCGCCTCGACGGCGTCGGCGAAGTCCAGCAGCGCCTTCTGGCGGACGCTCGGCGTGACGTCGCGCCACTCCTCGAAGGCAACCGACGCCGCCGCGTAGGCACGGTCGACGTCCTCCGGGGTCGACAGGGGCGCCTTGGCGAAGACCTCGCCGTCGGTGGGGTTGACGACATCCGTCGTCAGCCCCTGGTGGGTGTCGACGTACTCACCGTTGACGAAGTTGCGCAGCCGCCGCGGCTCAGCCATTCCATGCTCCTCGATCACGAACCGCCTGCCTTGTGCACGGCGGTGACCCCCTCGGCGCAGACGCTACGCCGCCCGCCGTCGTACGCTCCACGTCATGGCCGAATCCACCGTCCCACCCCCCGATCCCGAGCGTGGACGCGAGGTCTACGACCTCGATCGTGCCCACGTCTTCCACTCCTGGAGTGCCCAGGGGAAGATCTCGCCGATGACCCTCGCCGGGGCCGAGGGCTCGTACGTCTGGGACTACGACGGCCACCGCTACCTCGACCTCTCCAGCCAGCTCGTCAACACCAACATCGGGCACCAGCACCCGGCCGTGGTGGCGGCGATCCAGGAGCAGGCGGCCCGGTTGTGCACGATCGCCCCGCAGCACGCCAACGACGTGCGCGGGGAGGCGGCTCGCCTGATCTCGTCCAAGGCGCCGGACGGTCTCGAGCACGTCTTCTTCACGAACGGCGGGGCCGAGGCAGTCGAGAACGCCGTCCGCATGGCCCGGCTGCACACGGGTCGGCAGAAGGTGCTGACCCGCTACCGCGCCTACCACGGCGGGACGCAGACGGCGGTGACGCTGACGGGCGACCCACGACGGTGGCCCAACGACTGGTGGAGCAGCGGAGTCGTCCACTTCTTCGGCCCGTTCCCATACCGCTCCCCGTTCCACAGCGAGAGTCCCGAGCAAGAGACTGAGCGGGCGTTGCATCACCTCGACGAGACCATCAGGTTCGAGGGACCGGGCACCATCGCGGCCGTGCTGCTGGAGACGATCCCCGGCACCGCCGGCATCATGCTCCCGCCACCGGGCTACCTCGCTGGGGTACGCGAGATCTGTGACCGCCACGGGATCCTGCTCATCCTCGACGAGGTCATGGCCGGGTTCGGGCGGGCCGGGTCGTGGTTCGCCTTCGACCACTACGACGTGCGACCCGACCTGATCACGTTTGCGAAGGGGGTCAACTCCGGCTACGTCCCGCTAGGTGGGGTCGTGATCAGCGAACCGGTGGTGGAGACCTTCCGAGAGCGTGTCTACCCGGGTGGGCTGACCTACTCGGGGCACCCCCTCGCATGCGCAGCAGCGGTGGCGACGATCACGGCCATGGAGGACGAAGGGGTCATCGAGAACGCTCGGCGCATCGGGGAGGACGTGCTCGGTCCTGGCCTGGCCGAGCTCGCTACGCGACACCAGGTGATCGGCGAGGCCCGGGGGATCGGGGTGTTCTGGGCTCTCGACCTGGTCAAGAACCGCGAGACCAAGGAGGAGCTCGCCCCGTACGGCGGCACCAGCGAGGCGATGACGACTCTTCTCGCGGCACTGAAGCGGCGAGGCGTGCTTCCGTTCGCGAACTACCACCGCCTGCACGTCGTGCCGCCGTGCACCATCAGCGAGGCCGAGGCGAAGGAGGGCCTGGCGATCCTGGACGAGGCCCTCGGTGAGATCGCCGCCTACTACGAGGGCTGAGCGACCGACGACCGCGCTGGTTGTGCGTCCGACGCGGGTCCGTGCCCGGATGCGCGGGGCGGCGTCGCCGTAGGCTGATGCCCGTGCAGGTGCTGGTGCTGGGGTCCGGTGGTCGCGAGCATGCGTTGGTGCGCGGGCTGAGGGATGACCCGGACGTGACGGCTGTCCACGCTGCGCCGGGCAACGCCGGTATCGATGCGGACGTCGACGCCGCTCACCAGATCGACCCGGCCGACCGGGAGGCCGTCGTCGAGCTGGCGCAGCGGATCGGTGCCGACCTCGTCGTCATCGGGCCCGAGGCCCCGCTCGTCGCCGGTGTCGGCGACGCCGTGCGCGCGGCCGGCATCGCGTGCTTCGGGCCCTCTGCTGCCGCTGCCCGGCTGGAGGGCAGCAAGGCTTTCGCCAAGCAGGTGATGGCCTCGGCCGGCGTTCCCACCGCCATGGCTCACGTCTGCGACACCCCGACCGAGGTCGCGGCAGCCCTGGACGCCTTCGGGCCCCCCTACGTGGTGAAGGACGACGGCCTCGCCGCCGGCAAGGGGGTCGTCGTCACCGACGACCGCGAGGCCGCCCTCGCTCATGCCGCCGCCTGCGAGCGTGTTCTCGTCGAGGAGTACCTCGACGGGCCCGAGGTCTCGCTGTTCTGCGTCACCGATGGCGAGTCGGTCCGGCCCCTGCAGCCGGCTCAGGACTTCAAGCGGATCTTCGACGGCGACCAAGGGCCGAACACCGGTGGCATGGGGGCCTACACCCCGCTGCCCTGGGCACCCGACGGTCTCGTCGACGAGATCGTTGCGCGTGTCGTCCAACCGACGGTCGACGAGATGCGGGCCGCCGGCACCCCGTTCTCTGGCCTGCTCTACGCCGGCCTGGCGCTGACGTCGCGCGGGCTACGCGTGGTCGAGTTCAACGCGCGGTTCGGCGACCCGGAGGCCCAGGCGGTGCTGGCCCTCGAGCGCACCCCGCTGGGTTCGCTGCTGCACGCGGCGGCGACCGGGACGCTTCATCAGGCCGAGCCACCGCACTGGCGGTCGGGCGCGGCCGTCACCGTCGTCCTGGCTGCGCAGGGCTACCCCGCCTCCCCCCGAACGGGTGATGTGATCAGCGGCCTGGACGAGGCCAACGCCGTCGACGGCGTCCACGTGCTGCACGCCGGGACGGCGCGGCGCGGCGACGACGTCGTCACCTCAGGTGGACGGGTCCTGTCGGTCACTGCGGTGGCTGACGACCTCAGGCATGCCCGCGACCGCGCCTACGAGGCGGCCGAGCGCATCCACTTCGACGGGGTGCAGTACCGCCGTGACATCGCTGCGCAGGCAGCCGTTGCCGCCGGCCCGGCGTCGTTCTGACGGGCAGCGCATGCACAGCACCGTTCACGAGGTCACCACCGGGTCACGGCTGGTCACCGACCTGACATCGCACCTGATCGACTTCTGCCGGGGACGCGGAGACGGCCTGTGCCACGTCTTCGTCCCACACGCGACCGCCGGACTCGCGCTGATCGAGACGGGCAGCGGCACCGAGCCCGACCTGGCTGAGGCGCTGGAGCGCATGCTGCCGACCGAGGACGTCTACGTCCACCGGCACGGCAGCCTCGGCCACGGGCGCGACCACGTCATGCCTGCGTTCGTGTCCCCGTCCCTGACTCTGCCCGTGATCGGCGGGTCCCCCCAGCTCGGCACCTGGCAGAGCGTCGTGCTGGTCGACCCCAATGCCGACAACCCCCGACGGCAGGTGCGCCTGTCCTTCGTGGCGGAACCCGGGTGAAGGCTGCGGACGTCGAGCGCACGCGGTGGGGCGCGACGACGCCGCGGTGGGCCCGCCTGGCCGGCGGCGTTGCCGCGGTCGTCGCGCTGCTCGGGCTGTACGTCACGTTCGGCAACCCGAGGCTCGGCGGCGACCACTACGCCTCCGCCCTGACCGCCTGGGCCATCGCGACGACGGGGTCGGCCGACGTGAGCCCCTTCGCCGAGGCCTACGAGCCTCTCTGGCTGTTCGCCGTCGACGACCAGGTGATCGCGAACCGGTTCGCGGGGGCGGTGCTGTACGCGGTCCCCTTCTACGCCGTCGCAGGCGCGCTGGGTCTGCCGTTCACCATGTGGCCGGGCATCGTCGCGGCGTCCGTGTGCGCGGCGGCGAGCGTCGTGCTCATGTGGGCCGCGCTTCTGCCGATGGGTCGGCGGGTCGCTCTGGGTGGTGCTGGCGTCCTCGGCCTGGGTACCGCGACGTTTGCCGTGGCCGCCGACACCCAGTGGTCGCACGCTCCGACCCAGGCTGCGCTTGCGGGCGCAGTGCTGGCGCTGACCCGAGGTCGGTTGGGCTGGGCTGGTATCGCCCTCGGACTCGGTGTTGCCTGCCGTCCGCACGTGGCCGTGGCAGCCGTGGCCATCGGTGTCTGGATGGCGGTGGCCGCCCGCTCGTGGGTGCCGGCGCTGCGTATCGGGGTGGGTACCGTGCCCGGGGTTCTGCTGCTGCTGGCCTACAACGGGCTGGTTCACGACCGCTTCTGGCCCACCAACGGGCTCGAGCGGTCGGCCGACGACGTCGCCTGGGGTGACTCCGGAGGCGGCGTGGGACTCGGTGCGCTACCGGAGAACCTGCTGGGAACCCTGGCCTCTCCCGGTCGTGGCGTGCTGGCGCTGTACCCGGTGCTCCTGGTGCTGGCGTTCTGGCTCCCCGCCGCCTGGCGGCGGGCGTCCACCGCCGAGCGCGCCGCTGCCGTCGGCGGGGTGGCTTACCTTCTGGCCCAGCTGACCCTGAACCGGTACTCGGGTGGATGGTGGTTCTTCGGCTCGCGCCTGACCATCGAGCCACTGACGTTGGCGTTCCCGCTTCTCGTGCGCGCCTGGACGGCCGTGAGCCCCGGCCGTTGGCGAGTCGTTGCATGGCTGCTGCTCGGGTGGGGCTCGATCACCCACGTCCTGGGGGCGGTGAGCGTCCAGCCCGAGGTCGAGGGGCAGGTGCTCAGCGATCCGTGGACGTTCTACGACCCTTGGGTGGTCGCCACCATGCGAGGACCGGTCGTGACAGCGGTCGTGCTGGGGGTCAGCGCGGCGCTGTTCGCGCTGGGCACATGGGCGTTGGCGTCCTGGCACCGCCCGTCGGAGAACCTGGACGAGCGACACCCTGCCCAGGCGGCATGACGACGACGACGACTGCGGGAGGATGCGTGCTGTGCCCGATGTGATCCCTGACGTGCTCGCCACGCGCTACGCCTCGCCGGAGATGGCCGGGCTCTGGTCGCCGGCGGCGAAGGTGCGCTTGGAGCGCCAGCTCTGGCTCGCGGTGCTGCGGGCTCAGCGCGACCTGGGTGTTCAGGTTCCCGCCGGGGCGATCGAGGCCTACGAGGCCGTGCTGGACGACGTGGACCTCGAGTCGATCGCCACGCGCGAGCGGGTGACCCGCCACGACGTGAAGGCTCGCATCGAGGAGTTCAACGCCCTCGCCGGTCACCAGGACGTGCACAAGGGCATGACATCGCGCGACCTGACCGAGAACGTCGAGCAGCTGCAGATCCGACGCTCGCTCGAGCTCGTCCGCGACCGCATGGTGGCAGCGCTGGTCAGGCTCGCTCGGCTGGCGCGCGAGCACGAGTCGCTGGTGGTCACGGGACGCACGCACAACGTGCCGGCCCAGGCCACGACCCTGGGCAAGCGCTTCGCCTCGGCCGCTGAGGAGATGCTGCTGGCGATGCGCCGGCTCGAGTCGCTGCTGGCCGACTACCCGCTACGTGGGATCAAAGGCCCGGTGGGCACGAGCCAGGACGCGCTGGCGCTGCTCGGCGGCGACCCCGCACGCGTGGCCGAGCTCGAGACGAGAGTCGCGCAGCACCTCGGCTTCGGCCGGACGCTGACCAGCGTCGGTCAGGTCTACCCACGCTCGCTCGACCACGAGGTGGGGTCGACCCTGGTGCAGGTGGTCGCGGGACCGGCGTCGCTGGCCACCACCATCCGCCTCATGGCCGGCCAAGAGCTCGTCACCGAGGGATTCAGACCCGGTCAGGTTGGCTCCAGCGCGATGCCGCACAAGATGAACAGCCGATCATGCGAGCGCGTCGATGGGCTCACCGTCGTCGTGCGCGGGTACGCCGGCATGCTGTCCGAGCTTGCGGGAGCCCAGTGGAACGAGGGTGACGTCTTCTGCTCTGTCGTACGACGGGTGGCTCTGCCGGGGGTGTTCCTCGCCGCGGACGGGCTCTTCCAGACGTTCCTGACGGTGCTCGACGAGCTCGGCGTGTACCCAGCGGTCGTCCAGCGTGAGCTCGACCGGTACCTGCCCTTCCTGGCAACGACGGCGGTGCTGGTGGCCGCGGTGACGCGTGGCGTAGGACGGGAGACAGCCCACGAGGCGATCAAGGAGCACGCGGTGGCGGTGGCGCTGGCGATGCGCGAGGGCGAGCCGACGAACGACCTGGCCGAACGGCTGGCCGGCGACACCCGCCTGAGCCTGAGCCGAGACGAGGTCGCCGGGCTGATGGCTGACCCGACGTCGTTCGTCGGAGCAGCCGGGCCTCAGGTCGAGGTGATTGCGGCCCAGGTCGACGAGGTCGCGACGCGTTACCCGGACGCGGCGGCCTACGACCCGGACCCGATCCTGTAGCGGTGGGCGCTCGGAGACCCTCAGGCCGCCCAGCGCAGCGACCACGCCGACGAGACAGCCATGGTCGTTGCCAGCGCCCACATCGATCCCAGCCCACGGTCCACGACGTCAGGGCAGTACGCGTAGATGTCGCGCGCTGCCAGCATGGCCGCCTCGTGGCTGGTCGGAGGCCTGCCGACGCGGACCCCCACACCGGAGTCCGTCAGCGAGACGAGCTCGGCTCGGTAGCGCTGCTGCCAGCGCAGCAGCACCGCCGCATGCTCGGCCGACGTCCACCCACCGACGCCGTCGAAGCCCACGGCGACGGGTAGCTGCCAGCCCTGGACAGACGTGACCAGCGCGAGGTACCCGGACGCGAGATCGGCCTCGACGACTGCGTGCTCAGTCGGCTCCAGGCGGGTCCGAAAGCCCTCCTCGGGGGTTCGTCGTGATGCCGGCGACACCTCGAGCAGAGGTCCGGCGTCCGGGATGTCCACCTCGTCGGGGTGTCGGCTCCGGTCCAGCCCCCACGAGGCCGGTACCGGGGTCGAGCCGCACAGGACCGGCCACGTTCGGGTCGCGTCCGAGCCCTCGCGCAGCTCGGCCCACAAACGTTGGCCGGCGCCGTTCGCGACGGGGCTGGACCACACCGCCGAACCGGACGCGGCCGTCCCCACCCAGACCAGCGGTCGTGGAGGCGCGACTCCGGCTGCGGCCAGGGCGTCTGCCGGCGACGGCGGCTCGTCGCCGGGGGCACGAGGTGGCACCGGGGGCACGTAGGCGTCACGCGAGGACGTTCCGCCCTTCGGGCGCCGTCTCGGCGAGGACTGCCTCGTGACCCTGTCGAACAACCCCACGTGGCCATCCCACCATGCCCAGTAGCGTGATCGCCGTGCCGGCCTCCCGTGAACCGCACCACGCGACCCCACCCGAGCTGCCCGGGTTCAGCCACCTCTACTCGGGCAAGGTGCGTGACCTCTACTCCGTCGACGCGGCGGCCGACGTCGTGCTCGTGGTGGCCAGCGACCGGATCTCTGCCTACGACCACGTGCTGCCGACACCCATCCCCGACAAGGGCGTGGTGCTCACCCAGCTGTCGGTCTGGTGGTTCGAGCAGCTGGCCGACCTGGTCGACAACCACGTCGTCTCGATCCAGGACGTCCCTGATCAGGTGGCGGGACGCGCGATGCTGTGCCGACGGCTCGACATGGCACCCGTGGAGTGCGTCGCCCGGGGCTACCTCGCCGGAAGCGGGTGGGCGGACTACCGGGAGAGCGGCGCGGTCTGCGGTATCGACCTGCCGCCGGGGCTCCACAACGGCTCGCGCCTGCCCGAGCCGATCTTCACCCCCGCGACGAAGGCCGAGATGGGCGAGCACGACGAGAACATCACCATCGAGGACGTCGCGACGCTCGTCGGCCCCGAGCGGGCCATGGAGCTGCGCGAGCTCACGCTCGCCGTGTACGCCCGAGCTGAGGAGATCGCGCGCGAGCGCGGTGTCATCCTGGCGGACACCAAGCTCGAGTTCGGGCTGTCGCCGGGTGACATGGACCGAGGCTACGTCCTGGCCGACGAGGTTCTGACTCCGGACTCCAGCCGCTTCTGGCCGGCCGAGCAGTGGCAGCCCGGTGAGTCGCAGCCGTCCTTCGACAAGCAGTTCGTGCGCGACTGGCTGACCTCGCCCGCCTCAGGGTGGGACAAGGACTCCGGGCAGCCCCCGCCCGAGCTGCCCCCCGACGTGGTCGAGCGCACTCGGCAGCGCTACCTCGAGGCCTACCGCCGCCTGACGGGAAGCGACCTGCCGGCTCCGTGACGCAGAGGCAGCCCCGATCCTCAGCGGACCGGGGCTGCCTGTGACGTGAGCGTGAAGGCTAGACGAGCGACTTGGCCTTGAGCTTCTCGAACTCGTCCTCGTTGATGGCGCCGGAGTCGAGCAGCTCCTTCGCGTGAGCGATCTGCTCAGCCGGTGTCGCGGGCTTGCTGGCGTCCTTCATCAGGTCCTTCGTGTACTCCACCTGGGCCTCGCGGTAGGAGTCCATGGCCTCGATGTCGCGCTGCGCCATGCCCTTGCCGCGGGCGATGACGTAGATCAGGGCGGTGATCAGGGGGATGAACAGCAGGGCGACAAGCCAGAGAGCCTTGGCCCATCCGCCCAGGCTCCGGTCACGGAAGATGTCCATGATGATCCGGAACAGGACGAAGAAGTAGGCGACCATGACCAGGATGCCGAACGTCCACCAGAGGATGTCGATGAAGGAGTCGAAGAAGTTCACGTTGTTCCTTTCGCGCTGTGGGCAGAGCATGACGATGGTCGTCAGGCGCCGACTTCAGTGTAGGTCTCCCTGCCGGCACAGGCGGATCCAGGCGTCCGACACGCCGGACGCGCCGACTACGCTCGCTCTCGACTCAGCAAGTCCGCCGGCGTCCCGGGGAGCCGCACGTGAGCGTCATCGTCGAAGTCATGCCCAAGCCGGAGATCCTCGACCCCCAAGGCCAGGCGGTGCTGCGTGCCCTGCACCGGTTGGGCTTCACGGAGGTGACGGACGTCCGTCAGGGCAAGCGCTTCGAGGTCGAGCTCGACGGCGAGGTCGACTCCGCAGCCCTCGCCCGCATCGAGGAGGCGGCCGCGACGTTGCTGGCCAATCCCGTCATCGAGGACCACACGGTCGGCGTCGGCCAGGCCGTGCACGACGAGGCCCTCGACCAGCCGGCTGACGCAGGCGCCTGATGCGCATCGGCATCGTCACCTTCCCGGGGTCGCTGGACGACCGCGACGCCGCGCGCGCCGTCCGCTACGCCGGCGCCGAGCCGGTCGCCCTCTGGCACGGCGACGACGACATCGCCGGGGTCGACGCGGTGGTGCTCCCGGGAGGCTTCTCCTACGGGGACTACCTGCGCTGCGGCGCCATCGCCCGGTTCGCGCCGGTCATGCGCTCCGTTGTCGAGCGCGCCCGGACGGGGCTCCCGGTGCTGGGCATCTGCAACGGCTTCCAGATCCTCTGCGAGGCGCACCTGCTTCCCGGAGCTCTGATCCGCAACGACGTTCAGACCTTCGTGTGCCGTGATCAGGCCCTCATCGTCGAGAACGCGACGTCGGCGTGGACGTCGGGCTTCCAGCCCGGCCAGCAGATCGTCGTCCCACTCAAGAGCGGTGAGGGTGGCTACGTCGCCGACCCGGCAACGCTCGACGTCCTCGAGGGCGAGGGCCGGGTCGTCGTTCGCTACGACGGGTCGAACCCCAACGGGTCGATGCGCGACATCGCCGGAGTCACCAGCGAGGACGGACGTGTCGTCGGGCTCATGCCCCACCCGGAGCATGCGATCGACGCACTCACCGGTCCGGGCACCGACGGGTTGGGCTTCTTCGCCTCGGTGCTGACGGCCGCGGTCGCCGCATGAGCGACACGGTCGGCAACGCTGCCGAGACCCCCGACGTCGAGCAGCCGTGGGCCGAGCTGGGTCTGAAGGCCGACGAGTACAAGCGCATCCGGGCTCACCTCGGTCGCCGCCCCACCTCGTGCGAGCTGGCCATGTACTCGGTGATGTGGAGCGAGCACTGCTCGTACAAGTCCAGCAAGGTCCACCTGCGACAGTTCGGCGAGAAGGCCCCGCAGACCGATGCGCTGCTCGTCGGCATCGGGGAGAACGCCGGGGTGGTGGACGTCGGCGACGGGTACGCCGTGACGTTCAAGGTGGAGTCGCACAACCACCCGTCCTACGTCGAGCCGTACCAAGGGGCCGCGACCGGCGTGGGCGGCATCGTGCGCGACATCCTCGCCATGGGCGCGCGCCCGGTGGGCGTCATGGACCCGCTGCGCTTCGGCCCGCTCGAGGCCGCCGACACCCGTCGCGTGATGCCCGGCGTCGTCGCCGGGGTCGGTGGGTACGGCAACTGCCTCGGGCTCCCCAACATCGGCGGCGAGGTGGTCTTCGACCCCTCCTACGCCGGCAACCCGCTGGTGAACGCCCTGTGCGTCGGGGTGATGCGCCACGACGACATCCAGTCGTCCGGGGCCACGGGCGTGGGCAACCTCGTCGTGCTCTACGGCGCGAAGACGGGCGGCGACGGCATCGGCGGAGTGTCGGTGCTGGCCAGCGAGACGTTCACCGATACCGGCCCGACGAAGCGGCCGGCCGTCCAGGTGGGGGACCCGTTCACCGAGAAGCTGCTCATCGAGTGCACCCTCGAGCTCTTCCGTGACGACCTTGTGGTGGCGATCCAGGATCTCGGTGGCGCCGGGCTGTCCTGCGCGACGTCCGAGATGGCGTCTGGCGGAACCGGTGGCATGCGCGTCGAGCTCGACCGCGTACCGCTGCGCGACTCCACGCTGGCTCCTGAGGAGATCCTCATGAGCGAGTCGCAGGAACGCATGATGGCCATCGTCGACCCAGCCAAGATCGACGAGTTCATGACCGTCTGCCGGCGCTGGGACGTGCTGGCCACCGTCCTCGGCGAGGTCACCGACACCGGGCGCCTCGTCGTGACCTGGCACGGCGAGACTGTGGTGGACGTCCCGCCGCGCACCGTCGCCCACGAAGGACCGGTCTACTCCCGGCCGTTCCACCGCCCGTCGTGGCAGGACGCCCTGCAGGCCGACGCGCCCACCGCAGGACGCCTCCCGCGACCGGCGACCCCGGACGAGCTACGCCGCACCGTCCTACGGATGGCCGGTGCGGCCAACCTCGCCGACAAGCGCTGGGTCACCGAGCAGTACGACCGCTTCGTGCTGGGCAACACCGTGCTGGCCCAGCCCGAGGACTCCGGCGTGCTGCGCATCGACGAGCAGTCGGGGTTGGGCGTGGCGCTGTCCACCGACTGCAACGGCCGCTTCGCCAAGCTCGACCCCTACGAGGGCGCGCGCCTGGCGCTGGCGGAGTCGTACCGCAACGTGGCCACGGTCGGCGCTCGGCCGCTGGCTGTCACGAACTGCCTGAACTTCGGCTCGCCGGAGGACCCCGAGGTCATGTGGCAGTTCGCCGAGGCCACCCGAGGTCTGGCGGACGCCTGCCTGGAGCTGGGCGTTCCCGTCACCGGTGGCAACGTGTCGTTCTACAACCAGACCGGCGACACCGCGATCCTGCCCACGCCGGTCGTCGGGGTGCTCGGCGTGCTCGACGACGTCACTCGCCGCACACCCCAGGCGTTCTCCGAGCCCGGCCAGGTCGTCTACCTGCTGGGCGAGACCCGCGACGAGCTCGCCGGCTCGGAGTGGGCGCACGAGGTTCACTCCCATCTCGGCGGGCTGCCGCCGCGGTGCGACCTGGCCGCCGAGCGGGAGCTGGGGGAGATCCTCATCAACGCCTCGCGGGACGGGCTGCTGGACGCCGCACACGACGTCTCCGACGGGGGCCTGGCCCAGGCACTGATCGAGTCGTGCCTGCGTGGCGGAATCGGCGTCCGGGTCTGGGTCCCCGATGGGATCGACCCGTTCGTCTTCCTGTTCTCGGAGTCGCAGGCGCGCGCCATCGTCGCCGTGCCCCGGTCGGAGGAGGTGCGCTTCACCGACATGTGCACCGCGAGGCGGTTCCCGCACCAGCGCATCGGGGTGCTCGACGATGGTGGCAGCGACGGACCGGCCCTCGACGTCCAGGAGCAGTTCTCGATACCGCTCGTCGAGCTGCGGGTCGCCCGGGAGGCCACGCTGCCGGCGGCCATGGCCTGAGGCCTCAGGCATCCAGCGCATGGCACCCCGCCGATACCGCACGAGCCAGGTGGTTGCGTTGCTGGACGAGTGCGTCCATGCCGTCGGCGTCGCGCTGGAGTCCCTGACCCCCCAGCAGCTGGACGCCCCCAGCGTGCTGCCTGGATGGAGCGTGCGCGACCTCGCCGCGCACCTCGTGGTCGTGGCCGACTCCGTTCGCCACCTCGAGCCGCTGCCGGCCAACGCCGGCGTCCTGAGCATCAGCGAGTACCTGGCGGGGTACGCCGAACGAGCCGAGCGGATCAGCGGCCTGACGCAGGAGGCGGCCGCGGAGCTGAGCGACCTGGGGGCCGGATACCACCAGCGCTGGGACGACGCGTTCGCCCGACTCGCGTCCCTCGAGGACGTCGACAAGGTGCTGGCCCGTCGTGCCGCGGCTCGCTTGGCCGACCTGGTGGTGACGCGCATCATCGAGCTGGTGGTGCACGGCGACGACCTGAACCGCTCGCTCTCGTCGGCGCAGCCGGTCGCTGTTCCCACGGCGGCCCTCGCCCTCGTAGCACGAGCGCTGCTCGACGTTCTGGCGCAGCGCCACCCCGGACGCGCGCTGGAGGTGCGCGTGCCGCCGGTGGCGGCGGTCCAGTGCCTGCCCGGGCCACGCCACACGCGGGGCACACCTGCGGGGGTTGTCGAGACGGATCCCCTGACGTGGGTGCGTGTCGCCTCGGGTCGCCTCAGCTGGGGCGACGCGCTGGAGTCGGGGGCCCTGACAGCCTCGGGCGAGCGCGCTGACCTGTCGCACGCCCTGCCCCTGCTCTGACACCGGGCGCGCGATCTCAGGTCACCTCGCGGACCCACTGCCCATCGCGCCGCTCGAAGCCCATCCGTTCCAGGTACGGGTCGTGCGGATCCACCCCCGGCGCGGCGATGACCTTGGTGTAGCCGCGGTCGGCGAACCAACCGCTGCGCTCGAACACGAACTCACCGGGGGTGAAGTCGCGGTACTTGGGCGTGACGTAGTCGAGCTGGAGCTGGGCCACGTGCGGCGTCGGCCCATCGGCGAGCAGCACCACCCCGGCTGTCTCGTCACCGCGCAGAACCAGGAACGCCGCAGCGTCGGGGGCAGCGGGGTCGAAGACGAAGTCGCGGTTGAACTGGCGGATCTCGTCCTCGTGAACGCGCATGAGGTGGCGCAGGTACTCGTCCTGAGGGTCGACCTCGAGAAGCTCGTAGCCCTCGGCGTGCCGTGCGCTGCGCAACCGGACGATCTGGACGAGGTTGATGCCGATGATCGCGATGTTCATCGCAACCATGGGCCAGACACCGATCACCGCGTTGTAGAGCACGAGGACACCGGCCGCCAGCGTGTTCAGCACGCGTAGCCGCAGCAGGCGCGTCTGGACCAACGAGATGATGAGCAGAACAGAGCCGGCCCAGCCGACCACCTCGACCCACACCATGTCCGCAGGCTAGAGGTGTTCGTAGGGTGGGTAGGTGACTCCTGACGAGACCGCCCTAGCCGAGCAGGTCAGCCGACTGCACCCAGGAGCCGTGGGCGACCTGGTCTCCTTGGTGCGCATCCCGTCGGTGAGCGCAGACCCGACGCGGCAATCCGACGTCGTCGCGGCGGCCGAGGTGGTGGCTGACCTGGCACGGGCTGCCGGAGCCGACGACGTCGAGGTGCTCGCGGTGTCCGGTGGCAAGCCGGCAGTCGTCGCGCGGTGGCGGGCACCGAGCGGGATGCCCACCGTGCTGCTGTACGCCCACCACGACGTGCAACCGGCGCCGGCCGAGCAGTGGAGCACCGACCCGTTCGAGCCCGTCGAGCGAGACGGGCGGCTCTACGGCCGCGGCGCGGCGGACGACAAGGCCGGCATCGCGGCCCACCTCGCTGCGATCCGGGCTCATGGAGGCCGACCGCCCGTGGGAGTCACCCTGTTCGTGGAGGGTGAGGAGGAGATCGGCTCGCCCACGTTCAGCGCCTTCCTGGCCGAGCATGGCGAGAGGCTGGCCGCTGACCTGCTTGTGGTGGCCGACTCGATGAATTGGTCCAGCGACGTGCCCGCGCTGACGACGTCGCTTCGTGGGGTTGTCGAGTGTGACGTCGAGGTACGCACCCTGTCGAAGCCGGCGCACTCCGGCATGGGTTCTGCCGCGCCCGACGCGCTGTCAGCCCTGTCCCGTGTTCTGGCGGC
Organism: uncultured Actinomycetota bacterium; assembly: GCA_963712175.1. GTDB lineage: Bacteria > Actinomycetota > Actinomycetes > Jiangellales > Jiangellaceae > CAVQGZ01. The sequence goes on along the minus strand of CAVQGZ010000013.1, from coordinate 22,567 downwards.
GCTGCACACCGACGAGGGCGAGGTTGCCGTTCCCGGGCTCGCGCGCGGGTCGCGACCGGCACCGGAGCTCGACGAGGCGCGGTGGCGGGCCGAGACGGGTGTGCTCGACGGGGTCTCGCTGATCGGCCAGGGGCCGCTGACCGACCGGCTGTGGATGCATCCGTCGGTGGCCGTCCTCGCCGTGGATGCACCACGGCTGAGCGAGGCGGCGAACGTGCTGGTGCCGGTGGCCCGGGCGAAGGTGAGCATGCGCCTGGCCCCCGGGCAGGACACCGACGAGGCGATGGGTGCGCTGGCGCGTCATCTGCGCGCCAGCGCACCGTGGGGAGCGCAGGTCACGGTCACGCCGACGGCGAGTGGACCGCCGACATCGCTCGGACTGGGTTCTCGCGCGGCCCAGGTCGCCCGGAGCGCCCTCCGCGACGCCTTCGGCCACGCCCCGGTCGAGATCGGGGTCGGGGGCTCGATCCCGTTCATCGCTGAGCTGGCCGTGGCCTACCCGCAGGCTGCGATCGTCGTCACAGGCGCGGGTGACCCGGCGGCGAACTGGCACGGCCCTGACGAGAACCTGCACCTGGGTATGTTCGCGCGCACCTGCCTGTTCGAGGCCCTGCTTCTGCACCGACTGGCTGTCGCCTAGGGCTTGGAGACCGATGGGGATCGCCTCGCCCGTACGCGAATCCACACATTCGCCGGCTCCCGGCCCTGCGGAGAGCCACAAACGCCCAGGTCGCGCTCACGCGTCGAAGGCGAATGTGTGGATTCAGGTACACCCGACCTCGCTCCGCGCAGCCCGGCGCGTGCCCAGGGCTCCGCTCACCCAGGCAGGCGGCCCGTGACCAGGACGCCGCCGGGCGCCTACACTCCGGCGTGTGCCGCGCGGCGACGGTCGACTCAGTCATGAGATCGACCCCGACGACCAGCGCCCTCAGGATGCCTGCGGGGTGTTCGGAGTCTGGGCTCCGGGCGAGGACGTCGCCAAGCTCACCTACTTCGGGTTGTACGCGCTGCAGCACCGCGGCCAGGAGTCGGCCGGCATTGCCGTCGGGGACGGTCAAGCGATCCTCGTCTACAAGGACATGGGGCTGGTCTCCCAGGTCTTCGACGAGCGCACGTTGTCGTCCCTGGTCGGTCATGTGGCCGTCGGTCACACCCGCTACTCCACGACCGGCGCCAGCCGCTGGGAGAACGCTCAGCCCACCCTGGCCCCGACGACCGACGGCACGATCGCGCTCGGGCACAACGGCAACCTGACGAACTCCCACGAGCTCGCGGAGGTCATCGCCACCCGCGGGCAGGGAGCCTCCCGTGAGTCGGTCATGCAGGGCAACACCACTGACACTGCCCTGGTCACGGCCCTGCTCGGCAGCCACCCGCACACCTCGCTGGAGGATGCCGCGGTCGAGGACCTCGCGCTGCTCCGCGGGGCGTTCTCGCTCGTGTTCTCCGACGAGACGACGCTGTTCGCCGCACGCGACCCCCAGGGAATCCGCCCGCTGGTCCTCGGCCGCCTCGAGCGAGGCTGGGTGGTGGCCAGCGAGACCGCGGCTCTCGACATCGTGGGGGCCTCCCTGGTGCGTGAGGTCGAGCCTGGTGAGCTGGTCGCCGTCGACGCCGGCGGCCTGCGGACGCGGCGCTTCGCGCCGGCGGAACCGAAGGGGTGCCTCTTCGAGTTCGTCTACCTCGCCCGCCCTGACACCCGCATCAGCGACCGGTCCGTGCACGCCGCCAGGGTCGACGTCGGACGCCGACTCGCCGTCGAGCACCCCGCCGAGGCCGACATGGTCATCCCTGTCCCCGAGTCGGGCACCCCAGCAGCGGTCGGGTACGCCGAGGCCAGCGGGATCCCGTTCGGCAGCGGGCTGGTCAAGAACTCCTACGTGGGGCGCACCTTCATCCAGCCGAGCCAGACCATCCGCCAGCTGGGCATCCGGCTGAAGCTGAACCCCCTGCGTGAGGTGATCGAGGGAAAGCGGCTGGTGGTGGTGGATGACTCGATCGTGCGCGGGAACACCCAGCGTGCGCTCGTTCGCATGCTGCGTGAGGCCGGGGCGAGCGAGATACACGTGCGGATCTCCAGCCCGCCGGTCAAGTGGCCCTGCTTCTACGGCATCGACTTCGCCACCCGCGCCGAGCTGATCGCCAACGGTCTCGACACCGAGGAGATCCGCCGCCACATCGGTTCCGACAGCCTCGGCTACATCTCGTTGGGTGCGCTCACCGAGTCGACTCACATCCCAGCCGAGAAGCTGTGCCGCGCCTGCTTCGACGGGGAGTACCCGGTCGCGCTGCCCGACGAGGCCCTGCGAGGCAAGGACGCTCTGGAGCAGCCGACGCTTCCGCTCGACGACCCCGACGATGCCGTGGCGCAAGCGCAGCCACGCGGGGGCCCGCAACCCATCGACGCCGTCGACGGACTCGCCGTGCTGGTCGGGGGCGCCGGCGGCGCAGACGCGCTGACCCGTCCCTAGCGGCCGCACGCGCTGGCGCCGGGTCGTGCCCACCCGACTAGCCTCACCCGCGTGGCTCAGCCTGACCCTGTGACCTATGCCGCCGCCGGTGTCGACATCGAGGCCGGTGACCGGGCCGTCGAGCTGATGCGCTCCAGCATCGCGGCAGCCTCGCGACCCGAGGTGGTTGGTGGGTTCGGCGGCTTTGCGGGGCTCTTCGACGCCTCCGCTCTGCGTGGCTACCGCCGTCCCCTGCTGGCCACCTCGACCGACGGTGTGGGGACGAAGGTCGTGGTGGCCCAGCGCATGGGTGTGCACGACACCATCGGTCAGGATCTCGTTGCCATGCTCGTGGACGACGTCGTCGTCTGTGGCGCCGAGCCGCTGTTCGTGACGGACTACATCGCCTGCGGCAAGGTCGAACCCGAGCGGATCGCCGCGATCGTGTCCGGGGTGGCCGACGGGTGCCGGCTCGCCGGTGCCGCGCTGATCGGTGGTGAGACCGCTGAGCACCCCGGGTTGCTCGGCCCGGACGAGTACGACATCGCCGGCGCCACGACAGGTGTGGTCGAGGCCGAGGACGTGCTCGGCGCTCAGCGAGTGCAGGACGGGGACGCCGTAGTGGCCCTGGCCAGCAGCGGGCTGCACTCCAACGGCTACTCGCTTGCGCGCAGCGCCTTCTTCGACCACGCCGGTTGGTCGCTGGGTCGCGACGTGCCCGAGCTCGGCCGCACCCTCGGTGAGGAGTTGTTGGAGCCCACGCGCATCTACGCCCTGGACTGCCTCGCCCTTGCCCGTGACGAGCGCATCGACGTCCATGCGATGTCGCACATCACCGGCGGCGGGCTCGCCGCCAACGTCGCCCGCGTGCTGCCCGACGGGATGGGCGCTGTCCTGGACCGTTCGACGTGGGGCCTGCCGCCGGTCTTCACCGTGCTGAGCGGCCTGGGCGTGGCCCAGGACGAGCTGGAGCGCACTTTCAACGTCGGGGTCGGGATGGCCGTGGTGCTGCCGGCTACCGACGTCGCCGATGCCCTGGGGCTACTCGGCGAGCGCGGTGTCCCGGCCTGGCAGGTCGGTCACGTGTCCGCCGGGGAGACGACGCGCGTCGTGGGCACCCACCCCGCCTGATCCCTGCACGGTCCACCAGGCCAGCACCAGCAGCACCACGATCGGCAGGGTCGTCATAGAGAGCCCGACCAGACCCGGCCCCCACCAGGTGGCGAACCCGGTCTGGGAGACAGCAAGGATGCTCAGGGAGACCACGACTGCGGGCCCGAGTGGCGCCAGTCCTGGCCCGGGGAGGCCCGAGGCCCAGTCTGCGAGGCGACGGCTCACCCGGCCCATCGGCCCGCCCAGCAGCCACGCCCCGGTGACCACCGCTGTGGCGGCTGCCACGTGCAGTGCCCACCATGGGCGGCTGAACGGGGAGGGCCCCAGCTCGAGCAGCCAGGCGCAGCCAGCCACGACTCCGACCAGCGGGACGTGCCACAGGTACACCTCGAGGGCCCGTGAGCCGAATCCGGCGACAACGAGCCAGGCCGGCCGCCACCGAAGGGCCATGTCCAGCAGCGGCCACACCGCTGCCAGCACCAGCACCTGCGCGAGTCCGTACAGGGCCAGGACGACCGTGGGAGGGGACAAGTTGGACAGACCGGGGTCGCCGGCTATCGACACCATCGAGGTCGAGTAGGGCCCCACGACGGCCACGCCCAGCGCGGCGGCGAACGCGACGAGCCCGCCGGACACCAGCGCCGGCCGGTTCACCGCCCGCAACGCCGGCAGCGAGTAGCCCAGCTGGTGCAGCCAGCCCCAGACCAGCAGCATGTTGACCCAGCCCAAGGACGGTGCGAGCTTCCATCGCACCAGGTCGACCACGATGATCACGACGAGCCAGGACGTCAGCGTCCTGCGCGGGGACTCGACCCAGCGCGCCGTCAGCGGCACTGCCACCACGATCGCCGCGTAGACGCCCAGGAACCACAGCAGCTGGGCGAAGTAGCGTCCGACGAGCTCGACCGTAGGGCTCCAGGCTGCCAGGGGAAGCAGCACGGCGGTCCAGACGGTGGCGTAGAGCACGGCTGGGGTGGCGAGGCGCCCGATCCGACGCCTCCAGAAGTCCTCCTCGACTCCCCGGCGTCGCCAGGACGCGAGGTTGCTGACCGCACCCGCTGCGAAGAAGAGCGGAAGAACCTGGAGCAGCCAGGTGACCCATCGAAGGTCGGGTCGAAGGTCGAGCACGCTTGCCGGCTCGCCGGTGCTGACGTCCCAGGCCAGCGCATGCCCGAGCACGACAACGAGGAGTGCGAACGACTTCGTCAGGTCGAGAACACGATCACGGCCCACCGTTGCCTGGACCACGCTCATACTCTCAGCGTGGTCCGCCGGCCTGGTGGGTCAAGGGGCCGTAGTCCCGCTCCGGCGGGTCAGCGCCGCGCGCGACGCTGGTCAGCGCTCGCTGTAGTCGTAGTCGTCCTCGTCATCGGCGTACTCGCCGGTGGGGTCGGCAACGTCATCGACGTCGTCGACGTCGCTGTCGTCGCCGTCTCCAGCGAGCTCGCGCTGGAGAGCTGTGAGGTCGGTATCGAGAGTCTGATACTTCAGCTTTCGGGCGACCTTCGTCTGCTTGGCCTTGGCTCGTCCCCGGCCCATGGGGTTCGACCCCCTCGCACACACGCGGGGCGGCCGTGCAGCGCGCCCTCGAGACTGTCAGTTTGTCGTGGGTACAACGGTACAACGTCTCGCGGTGTTCCGTCGCCTCGCGGGTTCACCTGGGACCAGCTCGGCCCCGGCTCATCCTCTCCTCGGCCACCCGGTCGGCCGCGGTCAAGGGGCTGACGGCCTCGTCCTCGGCCACCTGGAGGACCTCGAGCGTCGTGTCGTAGATGCCGGTCGTCGTGGCTCGGGCGCGGTCCATGTCGAAGCCGAGAAGCTCGTCGGAGACCTGGATCACACCACCGGAGTTGACCAGGTAGTCCGGTGCATAGGTGATACCTCGCTCGTGCAGAACTGCGGCGGCATCTGGGCCGGTCAGAGGGTTGTTCGCCCCACCGCACACGACCTGCGCCTCGATGGTCGCCGCCGCGTAGGGGTCGATCACGCCGCCGAGCGCGTTCGGTGAGTAGATGGCGAGCGGAGAAGCGAGCAGCTCGCCTGGGGTGAGCACCTCGACGTCGGGGTACCGGGCCACGAGGCTGCTGAGAACCTGGGGGTTCGTGTCGCTGACGGCCACCTGCGCGCCCTCGTCACGAAGGTGGCTCACGAGCCGGGAACCGACCTTGCCCAGCCCAGCGACCCCGACGCGGCGCCCCGCCAGCTCGGGTGACCCCCAGCGGTGCATCGCGCACGCGCGCATGCCCTGGTAGACGCCGAACGCGGTGAGGATGCCGGAGTCGCCGGCCCCGCCGTGCTCGCGAGAGCGTCCCGTGACGTGCGTCGAGGTCTGGGCGACGACGTCCATGTCGGCCACGTACGTGCCGACGTCGCAGGCGGTGATGTAGCGGCCGCCCAGGGACTCCACTGTGCGCCCGTAGGCGCGCAGCAGGTCGTCGGTCTTGTCGGTGTCGGGGTCGCCGATGATGACGGCCTTGCCGCCGCCATGGGCCAGGCCGGCCAGAGCGTTCTTGTAGGCCATGGCCCGCGCGAGGGCGAGCACGTCGGCCAGCGCCGCGTCTGTTGAGGGGTACGGGACGAACCTCGTGCCGCCGAGGGCCGGTCCGAGCGCGGTCGAGTAGATCGCGATGATGCTGCGCAGGCCGCTGTCGGTGTCGGCGGAGAAGAGCACCTGCTCATGGCCGGCGTCGAAGACATCCACGCCACGACTGTAGGCCGGGGCGGCAACGGTTCCGGCGCGGAACGATGGTGGCGTGGGTGGATAACATCTCCGCATAGGTGTTGTATGGGGTCGGTCGTCCGATTCCTACCCCCACCGGACGGTCAAGGAGGCGAGTCGTGGCCACGTCGAACCGCGGTACCGAGACAGAGGCGCTGCTCACGCCCGCCGAAGTGGCAGCGATGTTCCGAGTCGACCCGAAGACGGTCACCCGTTGGGCCAAGGCCGGAAAGCTCTCGTCCATCCGGACGCTGGGAGGACACCGCCGCTACCGCGAGTCCGAGGTGCGAGCGCTGCTCACCGGCTCCATACCGGCCCAGCGAACGTCGCCCGACGAAGCCTCGTCGGAGGAGTAGTCGCAGCGGTTCTCGAGCCGAGCCGCCAGGCTGCGGTGATGTCCTGGTCGTGGTGGGCAGGGGCGGGTTCGAACCGCCGACCTTCCGCTTTTCAGGCGGACGCTCGTACCAGCTGAGCTACCTGCCCGGACGAGTCCAGGGTACACGGCAGCCCTTCGCGATCACGACGAGTCGGTCTTGTCCCGAGCCGCCAGGGCGGCAAGGTAGGCGTTGTACTCCTCGAGCTCTGGGTCGCTTGCTCTGCGGTCGCGACGGCGGGACTCGCGGTCGTCGGAGCGCGACCACTGCACGACCAGCGCCAGAAGGACCATGAGTGCTGGGATCTCACCGAAGCCCCAGGTGATGGCTCCGGCGGCACGTTGGTCGGCGAGGACGTCGGGTAGCCACGAGATCTCGGTGCGCAGCAGCAAGTAGTAGTCGCCGGCCACGAGCCGTGCGGACTCCATGAACCCCACGGCGAAGAACGCGTGGAAGCCTGCTGCGGCCAGCACCATGACCATGCGGATCGGGTACCCGGGACGGCTCGGCAGGGGGTCGGTGCCGATGACCACCTCGTAGAACAGGTAGCCCCCGAGCAAGAAGTGCAGCGCCATCAGCATGTGGCCGGTGTGGTTGAACATGGCGTACTCGAACAGGCCGGAGAAGTAGACCATCGGGGCCGCGGTCACGAAGATCGCGAACGCCACGATCGGGTGGGTGATGAACCGCACGAACCGGCTGTTGAGGATGGCGAGGATGCGCTCGCGTGGCCCCATCTGGTCACGTCGCGCCGGGGGGATGGCGCGAAGGGCCAAGGTGATGGGGGCGCCGAGCACCAGCAGTACCGGCACCAGCATCGCGAGCACCATGTGCTGGACCATGTGAACCGAGAGCTGCAGCATGCCGTAGGTCATGACCCCGGACAGCGTGACGAACGCCAGTACCCCCGTGCCCAGCAGCCAGGCAACGGTGCGGCCGAGCGGCCACCGGTCACCGCGGCGGCGCAGCCGAACCACTCCTCCGACGTAGAGCATCGTCATGGCCAGGGTGATGAGCGCAAACATGGCGTCGGGGTACACGTCGAGCACGAACGAACCGAGCGTCGGGGCGTCGGTGGGTGGCGCGAACCCGAGCACCTCGCGGACGCGGCTGGCGTTCTCGACCTCGTCGGGGACCGGCGGCTCGGTGCGGCTGAGGGCCACCGCGAGCCCCATCGTGGCGGCCATGACCACCACCTCGCCAACTGCCAGCCGCAGGAAGGCTCTCGGGCGGCCGGCGTCCAGGGCGCGCAGGCTTCTCGACCGGTGCAGTGAGCCGACCCACACCAGCACCGCCAGGAGCAGCACCTTCACCAGCACGAGCCGGCCGTAGGCGGTGGTGACGAGGTCAGCAGGTGCCTCCATGCGCACGACGGCGTTCAGCACGCCGCTCGCACCCACGGCGATCACCGAGCCCAGCGCCAGTGGGCTGAACGCCCGCGCCGCCCGGGCCAGCTGACTCGTCCGAGGGCGCGCAACGCCCGCGTACCAGGTGAGGGCCACCAGTCCGCCCACCCACAGCGAGATGGCGACGACGTGGACGATCAGGCTGAACGCAGCCGAGTGGTGGTAGTCACCGGACGAGGAGTGCCCGATCAGGGCCGGCGGCACCAGCGTCGACACGCCGAGGATGAGCAGGGCCAGGGCGCCGGACGGCCGCAGCGTCAGACGACTTGCCGGGACGAGGGCGGCTGCCAGGATCACGACGATCGCGTACGCCTGGCCCTGCTCGACCGACAGTGTGAAGGTGACCAACGAGTTGCCGGCCAGCGCCTGCCCCAGCGGCAGCCCCAGCAGGTCGCTGAGCGTGAGCAGGTGGACGGCCAGGGCAGCCAGGGCCCAGACCCCGGCCCACATCGAGGCCAGCCGGATGGCACGCAGGGCGTCGGGGTGAAGCTCGTCCCTGCTTGCGGGCAGCAGGACTGCCAGCAGCAGCAAGCCGACGGTGACCGCTCCGGATCCGTCCAGGACGAGCTTGGCCAGCGGTAGCCCCCATCGTGTGGCGGCTCCGGGGTCGGTGAGCCCGGGCAGCACAAGTCCGGCGGCCCCCCCGCCGAGGGCCAGCGCCAGGGCCAGAGTCGCCACGGCGGCTCCCGTGGCGAGCACGGCCCAGCGAGAGGTCGGAACCGGCGTAGCGGCGGGCTCGGCGCTCGGACGGGTGAGGGTTGCGCTCATGTCAGGGGCGGCTACGCGCCCGGCGCAGGATGCCCGCGACGGCGGCAACTAGCAGCGCAACGGAACCTGCGATGAGCCAGGGCGCTGCGCTCGATGTGTCTGTGGCTGTGGCCGTGTCGGCTGCCAGCGGTGTGGCAGGCACAGGCGTCGCCTCGTCGGTCGCAGCCGCGTCGTTCGTCTGCGGGGTCTCCTCGGTGCCGGCTTGGGCGACGGTGAACGGGACCGTCCCGCCGATGGGGTGACCGTCGGAAGACACGACACGGTAGGAGATGGTGATCTCGACACCGCTCGGAATGCTCGCGACGGCCTGCACCACGGAGGGGCCGTCAACGACCGGGTCACCCTGCTGGTAGGTCGTGCCGTCGCCGTCGACGACGGCGACCTGGGCGAACCTCTCGCCGATGGAGGTGTTGAAGTCCAGCCGCACCTGGTCCGGGGCGCTCGCCAGCGTCGCGCCCTGCTCCGGAGACGAGCCGACGAGGTAGTCGTGGGCGCTGGCGGGTCCGGTGACCAGCAGCCCGAGCACTGCTGCGGAGACGAGTGCGAGACATGCACCGAGGCTGCGGATCGTCGCTCGGTGCATGCGACAAGCCTACGCCGCAGGATTTGTGAGCCGGTGGGCCGAGAACGTACGTGGAGCGATGGTGGGCGGTCCTGACGGGACTTGAACCCGCGACCTCCGCCTTGACAGGGCGGCGAGCACTCCGAACTGCTCCACAGGACCTTGCGTTGTCGTGCTGGGTGGTGCGGGGACCTCACCGAAGCGACGCCCTCGTGCCCCCAACGGGATTCGAACCCGCGCTGCCGCCTTGAAAGGGCGGAGTCCTAGGCCGCTAGACGATGGGGACTGCTTACGTCCACGCCTGCCGCATGGCTCGATCCGGTGAGGACCTGTCGGTGAGTGTACGGGTCGCGACGCCGAACTCCCAAACCGCCTACACGCGACGCCGGCCGGGCTGTTCGGGCGAGCGAACTCGACTCGGACGGCGCGGGTGCTCGTCCTCGGCGACAATCGGGGGATGGTCGAGGTGGAGGTTGCCACGTTCGAGCGCCTGGTCTCCGAGGCGTTGGACGCCATCCCGCCCGAGCTGGGTGAGCTGATGAGCAACGTTGTCGTCCTCGTCGCCGACGAGTCGCCACCCGGGGAAGATCTCTTGGGTCTGTACGAAGGCATCCCACTGACCGAGCGCGATGGCTGGTACGCCGGCGTCCTTCCCGACACGATCACCATCTACCGGCTGCCCATCTTGCGCATCTGCGACACGGAGGAGGAGGTGGTGGACGAGGTTCGGACGACGGTGGTCCACGAGGTCGCGCACCACTTCGGCATCGACGACGAGTCCCTGCACGAGATGGGCTGGGGCTGAGCGTCCCCTCGCAGCCCCGCCGGCTACGGCAGGCGCTCGAGCGACGCCTGGACCGAGTGTTCGAGCGTCGGGCCGGGAGCGCCTCGCGGCGCGTGGCCGCTCGTAGCGGCTAGTTGTGAGACCCGGGGGCTGCACCGGCCCGACGCTCAGCGAGGACCCCGAAGGGCTGTCGCCGCTACCACCGTATCCCGGATCGGCCGTCGGCGCAGATTGCCGCAGCCGAACGCGCCGAGCTACCGCAGGGCGTCGGCTCGCCACAGCCGCGCTGCGCGGGCGAGCTGGTCGGCCAGGCGAACGTTGCCCGAGGCGAGCCGCGTCTGCCGCGCCGCCTCGTCATCGTCTCCCGTCTCGTCGGCGTCATCGGCCAATGCCAGGCGGCCGGCAGCCACGACCCGGCTGAATGCTGACGCCCGGTCCAGGGCGTCGGCCAGGTCGCCGTCGAACACGGAGGTGAGAACGGCATCACCCAGGTCGGCCATCTCAGCCGGGCCTGGTGGCTCCGCGACTCCTGCGACGGCGGAGGAGACCTCGGCCGACGGCCGTCCGGCGGTGAAGACCCGCGCCGCCTCCGCGCCCGTGCGGCGCACCCAGGTACGCAGGAGGTAGAGCGCCCACAGGGTGCCCGGGAGGGAGTCGGGTGAGGAGTCCCGCCACAGGTCGGCCATCGCGTCGAGACCCATCTCGTCGGCGAGAGCCACGAGCCGCGCGGTCATGTCGGCGTCGTCCTCGGCCCGACCTAGCCGGACGACGGCAGCGGCGGTCTCGTGAGCCAGTGCTGATCGCTCGGCAGGGTCGGAACCGGCGGTGACGCCGTCGAACGACGGGCGCATCATCGGACGCCGCGGTCGGCGGTAGCTCCGCGGGTGATCCCCGTCGGAATCCCCGCCGGTGTCGCCAGCCGCGTCCGGATGCTCGTCGCTCACCCCGACATTGTGCGCGATGGCTCGACGATGTCGCTGCGCTTGCGACGGCGGCTCCACCAGGCACCACCGACACCTGCTGCCACGAGCAGACCCAGGACGGCAGCGAGGACGGCCGGGTTGATGCCGGCTACCCAGTTGGCGACGCTCGACTGGACCGAGGTGAAGGCACCGACGACCGGGTCGTCGGTCACGGCGCCGGCGAAGACCTGGATCTCGTAGTAGCCGTAGTACGCGACGTAGGCCCCGGCGAGGACGAGCAGCACGCCGGAGAAGCGCGAGATGTAGGGCGTGGCCTTGCGGAACTTCGTGATGAAGCCCTTCTGGGCCAGCGCAACAGCCACAGCGAGCACGGCCACGACGAGACCCATGCCGATGCCGTACAGGACGAACACCGACAACCCACTCAGGACGTTCTCGCTGCGGAAGGTGCTCGTGGTGATGGCGAGGAAGGGGCCGATGGTGCACGACAGGCTCGCCACGGCGTAGGCGACCCCGTAGAGGAACATGGATCGGACGGTCTTGCCCGGTGCAGCGCCGGCCATCTTCGGGGTGTTGATGAGCAGCTCACGACCGGTCAGCAGGTAGACGCCCAGCCCGACCAGGGCGAAGCCGATGACAATCGTTGCCCACGGCAGATAGCGCTCCAGCGAGAGTGCCAACGGAACAGCGACCAGCCCGAAGGCGCCGAAGACCGCCACGAAGCCGGCGGTCATGGACGCCGACATGGTGAGCGCGCGGCCCACGGCGGCCGATCGCGACGAGCCTTCGTCCCCGCCTGCCACGACGAGCGTGAGGTAGGCCGGCAGCAGAGCGAAGCCGCACGGGTTGAGCGCGGCGACCATGCCTGCGGTCAACGCGAGCAGGATGGGGACGTCGTTCATGAGGACAGCCTCAGCTCTCGATCAAAGCCTGGGTGCGGTCACGCAGCTCAGCGTCGCTCAGCGGTCCGCGGACGATCTCGATGCTGCCGTCGTCGTCGACGAACGCGAACGTCGTCTGGCTGGCGACGCCGAACCCGGTGTAGACGCTGCCGTCGGTGTCGGCGATGTGGGTCAGGTCCTCGGTGCCCGTGTCAGCGACGAAGCCCTGCATGGCCGCGACGTCGGGGGAGAGACCCGCCACGCCGTAGAAGGTGGCCTGCGACTCGAACTCGCGTGCGACGGCCGGCAGGGACGGAGCCTCGGCACGGCAGACCGTGCACCAGGGAGCCCAGAAGTAGAGCACCGAGTTCTGCCCGACCAGGCTGGCTCCGGAGAACGTGTCGCCGTCAACCGTTGGGGCCTCGAAGTCGAGCGCGGCGGGAACCTCGACGGAGTCCTCGGCGGGCGGGGCCTCATCGGCGACGCCTTGCTCGTCGGTGGGCTCGTCGCTGTCCGAATCCTCCGGCGTCACCTCGGCGCTCTCGGTGATCGAGGCGCTGGGCGAAGCGACGGAACCGGCCTCGGTGTCCTCGCCCGCTCCACAGGCGGACAGAACCAGGGCAGCGGCCGCCACGGCGGCAGTCGTTGCGAAGGTGTGGCGCATCGATGGTCCCCTTCTCACGGTCAGGTCGGCAACACACGTCGTGCGGCACCGGATTCCTCGGGTGCGAACGCTCCTCGGTGCTCACCATGGTGACCGAAGATGGCGCTGGCCACGACATCGAACGTGCTTACGGACCCGTGACATCTGGCTCGGCACTCGCTGGACGAAGGCTCGTCCAGTCTCCGTCTGGCACATCCTGGTAGCCGGCGACCGAGGAGTTGTAGCGGTAGGTCCAGCAGGTCAGTGCTCTGCCGTCGGTCATCGACGCGGTTGCCAGGACTCGTCGGTACTCCGAGCTGCCCGGGTCGTCGGGCAGGTAGCGCTCCAGCGCGTCGAGGCCCGTCCAGAGCGAGCCGTCGGTCACCTCCACGACCTCGACCAGCACTCGAAGGGAGGTGCCCGGGGTGTCGGGCAGGTAGCCCGGGTACGAGTAGCGCCGGAGGGGGGAGGAGATGTGCACGAGGCGGCCGGGCAGGTGAGCGAGCCCGACGAACCGGCTGCCCCGTTCGATGAGCGGGTGGTTGCGGTAGCCCCTCCGCAGGGTGCCGTACACGGCCAGCAGGGACGTGACATCGGCCGGGCGCTCGGGCACGCGCGAACGCTAGCCACCGCGCGCTCCCGGGCTGTGGACGGGCGTCGCGCAGCACTCCGGTCGCCCGTCAGACTGTGCGGGTGCCGAGTAGTCCGAACGTGCCTCGAGTGCCGAGCCGTGACTCCCGCCGGAGCCGGGTGTACGCCGCCGAGGCGCAGGTGGCGCGCATGCTTGAACGTGGAAGGGGTGGGCCGGCGACCGTCGACTTCTTCGGTTCGACCCTGACCCTGCCGCCGGAGCGCCGGTTCGCCGACCTCGACTCGGTGGGTCGCTGGGTCGACGCGGTGCTCGACCTGGCCCCGGTGCGTGCCCGCTGGCCGGCAACGCCGGGCTGCCGCGTGCGAGCCCGACGTGGAGACGCACGCGCCCACTACGAGCCACCCGGACAGATCGCGGTTCCGGTGGACGAGCGGTGGGCGCTGCGGGAGCTCGTCCTGTGCCACGAGCTCGCGCACCACCTGGCGTTCCACGACCCAGCCGTACCGATGGACGCCCCCGGCCATGGCCGGGAGTTCGTCGACGCGTACGTGAGTGTCGTCGACGCCGTGATGGGTGGCGAGGTGGCACTGGTGCTGCGAGCGGGCCTGGACGAGGTGGGCGCGGCATGAGCCCGGACGTGTCAAGGATCGCTGCGCTGCTAGCCAAGGCCGAGCGCACCGACAACCAGCACGAGGCCGAGGCGTACCTCGCCAAGGCCCAGCACCTTGCCACCCTTCGCTCAGTCGACCTGGCCATGGTGCGGGCTCGCAGCGCGCGCCAGCAGCGCAGAGTGGCGCCGGTCTCTCGGACCGTCCAGGTGGGCGAGTCGGGCAAGCGGGCGAACACGCACCTCGTGTCCCTGTTCGTCGCCGTCGCCCGCGCGAACGACGTGGTCGTGGACGTCGCGCGGAACTCCACCTACGTCATCGCCTACGGCATGCCGTCCGACCTCGACCTCGTGGAGCAGCTGTGGGGCTCGCTGGCCCACCAGATGGTCCAGGCATCGGGTCGCTACCTCGACGCCGGCTCCTGGCGCCAGGAGTCCTACCGCAGGCTGGTGCGTGAGCGGGTCGGGAGATGGTCGCTGCCGAGGCTCGAGGAGCGCCCGCATACCAAGCAGACGGCCCGCGCCGCCTTCTACCGCGGGTTCATCGACCGCATCGGGAGCCGGCTGCAGCAGGCTCACGACGAAGCGGTCGAGGAGGCCGAGACGTCGCGGGAACCCCCTGCGCGAGGTCGGGCTGAGTCGGCGCCAGGCCCGTCGGCAGCGGTGGTGCTGCGCGCGAAGACCGAGGAGGTGCAGGCCTTCTACCGCGGTGAGTCGAAGGCCCGCGGCAGCTGGACTGGGTACCGCGGAGCAGCCGACGGCGACAACGGAACAGCGACAAGCGCCGGACGCCGTGCTGCAGCGCAGGCTCGCCTCACGTCTCAGCGCGCCGTGGGCGGCAGCGGGCCTGCCATCCAGTCGTAGCCGCCGGCCGTCCGCGCGCCTGCCGGCCTACTCCGGCCAGGTGCTCGTGTGGATGTCTTGGACGGTGTTCAGCAGCTGCACGGCCTCGTCGTGAGGTCGCTGGAACGAGTTGCGCCCGATGATCGTTCCGAAGCCTCCGCCGAGCGCGGTCTGGCGGTTCTCCTCGAGAACCGCGTCCGTTCCCTTGGCCGCCCCGCCGGAGAAGATGACGATCCGGTGTCCGTCGAAGGCACCGTGGATCACGTGCTTAACCCGGTCGGCGAGGGTGTCCAACGGAACCCCAGCCTTCTCGAGGGCGTCACGTGACTTGTCCTTCTCGATGTGAGCGGTCGGCGGCTTGACCTTGATGATGTGGGCGCCGAGCTGCGCTGCGATCTGTGCGGCGTAGGCGACCACGTCCACAGCGGTCTCGCCCTCCTTGGACAACCCGGATCCTCGTGGGTACGACCAGATGACGACGGCGAGGCCGGCTGCCTTCGCGTCCGCGGCAAGATCGCGAATCTGGCCGTACATCTCGTTGCGGTGCGCCGAGCCCGGGTAGATCGTGAACCCGATCGCGTTCGCGCCGATGCGCAGCGCGTCGTCCACCGACGCTGTTACCGCAGGGATGGGGTCGGCGTCGGAGTACAGCGAGTCGGAGTTGTTCGCCTTGAGGATCAGCGGCAGCTGCCCGGCAAACTCCGCGGCGCCAGACTGCAGGAATCCCAGGGGAGCGGCGTAGCCGGAGCACCCGGCGTCGAGGGCGAGCTTGAAGTGGTAGCGCGGGTCGTACCCGGCGGGGTTGGGCGCGAACGAACGCGCAGGCCCGTGCTCGAAGCCTTGGTCGACAGGCAGGACCACGAGCTTGCCGGTGCCACCCGTGCGTCCGGCTGTCAGAAATCGGTACAAGTTGGCCAGCGTCCCGGGAGCCTCGCCGTCGTACCAGGACAGGATCTCCTTGACGCGTGCGCTGGCGGCCATCGGTCCTCCGTTCCACGTGGTGGGTCGTACTTCTCCACGGTGCACGGGTGACAGGTGCGAATGAAAGTGCCGAACGGCCCAGGGGGGCGTGACCGCCGCTACAGCGAGGCTGTTTGGTGGAAGCGCTGACGGGCCTGGTCGAACATGGTCGTGTCCGCGTTGAGGCCCTGCGAGGCCTGGGCGATTCGGGCCTGGTCACCGGTGACGAGGGCCTGAGCCAGGGCATCCAGGGACGTCCGGTAGCCCTCCGCCGCCTGGCGCAGCAGCGCGGAGGCTTGCTGGAGCGCGGCGTTCTTGGTGCTCGACTCGATCGTGAGCAGGTCAGTCGTCGCGGCTGTCACACGCTGATCGACAAGCGCCCACCGACGTGCCAGCTCGGAGTCGGTGTCGCGCTGCGCAGCCGGGAGCCGCAGCTGGTCGGCTCGCCAGCGCAGCAGCGGGTCGTCGACGTTCGAGCGGACCCAGCTCAGCTGCCCGTCGGCCTGAGCGGCGAGCGCCTTCTCGTCTGACGAGCCGCGTCGGCGAGCCGAAGCGATGAGGAGCGCGACGAGTCCGACGAGCGCTAGCCCGAGCAGGATCCACGCCCACAGCGGTATCCCGGAGTCCGAGGAGGTGCTCGCCGTCTCGTCGGTCGGCGTGGTTGCCGCCGGGGTCTCCACCGCAGGCTCCTCCGTCTGAGGCTCCTCCGTCTGAGGCGGCTCCTCCGTGGTCGTCTCTGCGGGCGGCTGCTCGGTCTCTTCTCCGCCGCCGATGTCGGGCAGGGAGATGCTTGCGCTCGGGGCCGCAGACTCGATCGCGTCGATGATCTCGCCGTCACACCCGGCGAGTAGCACCGACGAGGCGGTGACGAGCATGACGACGGCTGCAGCACGGCGACGCATGCCGCCAGAGGCTACCGGTGGGGACGACCGAGGCTGATGAGCACGGGACCCCTCTGCGTGGCGCCGCCGACGGCTCCGCAGCCAGGGCGACCGGAGCTCCCGGACGGGCAGGTGGAGCAGCCCCCATCGGGGCATCCTGCTGCGAGTCGCTCGGCCGTCAAGTAGCCGGCGGCCACGAGCCGCGCCACAGCCAGGCTGACGACTCCCGAGTCCAGGCCAGTGCGCGCGGCGATCTCCGGCAGGCTCGTCGCCCCGCCTTCGAGCTCACTCAGGACCGCCCGTGTCGGGCTCGACGTCGTGGTCATGTGACCAACCGTCCGACCTGGAACACGGTGACCGCCAGCAGCCATGCCGTGGTCATGCTGAGTGCCACGCTGGACAGCATCCAGCCTCGGCCGATCTCGCGGTTGAGGGCGGCGAGCGTGGCCACGCAGGGGGTGTAAGCGAGCACGAAGGTCAGGAAGGCGAGAACCGCAGGTGTGGTGTGACCCCCGGACGACGCCTCGAAGTCGGCACGCAGGCGCTCGCCGAGCTCACCGGGGTTTCCCGGCTCGCTTGGCTCGTCGGCGGCGTAGGTCTGCGCCCACGACGAGACGACCGCCTCCTTCGCCACGAACCCGACCATGAGCGCCGACGTGGCGTGCCAGTCGCCGAAGCCAGCCGGCGCGAAGACCGGCGAGATCGCCTCGGCGGTCGCAGCGAAGAGGCTGTCCTGCACCGGGACGTCGCCCATCGAGCCGCTGCTACCGGGAGCGGGAATGGCGCTGACCATCCAGACCGCCGCGACCGTCACGACGATGATGCCCCCGGCCGTCCGCAGGAACGCCCGGACCCGAGCCCAGGTCATGATCGCCACCTGGCGCGGAACTGGGAGGTGGTAGGAGGGTAGGTCGATCACCAGCGCGTCGGCGCCCATCGTGCGCCAGAGCGTCGAGCGCAGGGCGAACCCGACCCCGACGACGAGCAGGATCGACAGCAGATACATGCCGAACACCACGTTGCCCGCGTTCGACCCGAAGAACGTGGCGCCGACGAGGACGAAGACGGTGAGGCGGGCACTGCACGCAGTGAACGGGACGAGCATGGAGGTCAGCACCCGCTGGCGGGCGTCGGGGAGTACCCGGGTGGCGCTGATGGCGGGCACGTTGCACCCGAAGCCGACGATGAGTGGCAAGAAGGCACGTCCCGGCAGCCCGATCGCCCGCATCGTGCGGTCGGTGACGACTGCAGCCCGGGCGAGGTAGCCCGATGTCTCGAGCACCGCGAGCAGCAGGAACATGAGCGCCATCAGTGGCACGAAGGTCAGCAGCATCCCGACCCCGGCGACGAGCCCGTCGACGACAAGCCCCTCGATGACGCCACCTTCCAGCCCGATGGCACCGAGCAGGGCACGGCTCGCATCGCTGACAGGACCGGCCACCAAGGCACCGAGGGCTTCCTGCAGCGGTGCCGCGACGACGGTGGTGATCTGGAAGACCAGCCACATCACGCCCAGGAACAGCGCCGGCCCCAGAACCGGGGCAGTCGCCAGCCGATCGATGCGGTCGGTCCAGGTGGCGGACGACCGCGTGCTGCTCGAGTGCACGGCCGCCACGGCCGACTGGACCCACACGAAGCGGTCGTCGTCCACGGCGAGCTGCTCGTCGATCCCCTCGGTCGGGTCGATCATCCGCCGTCGGGGGTGCGGGATGGGTGCCTCAAGGTGTTCCGCAACGACCTCGGCGAGCGTGGCCGAGGTGGTGCGTCGGCGAGGGTCGACCGCGACTACCGGGACGCCCAGGCACGCCTCGAGAGCGCCCACGTCGACGGTGATGCCGCGGCGGGCCGCGACGTCCAGCATCGTGAGCGCGACAACGACCCGCTGCGGGAGCTCGCGCAGCTGGGCGACCAAGTAGAGGCAACGGGCGAGGTTGGACGCGTCGACCACCGCCACAACGAGGTCAGGCCGGTTCGCGGCATCGTCGGTCAGCAGCAGGTCTCGGGTGAGCTCCTCGTCGGGGGAGACCGGGTCGAGGCTGGCGGCGCCGGGCAGGTCGAGCACGGTGACCGCTGGCCCGGTTCGGTCGGCGCCACCGGGTCTCCACTCGGCCCGCGCGACCTCGACCGTGGTGCCGGGCCAGTTGCCCAGCTGCTGCCGCGCCCCACTGAGCTGGTTGAACAGGGTGGACTTGCCCACGTTGGCGTTGCCGACGAGCGCGACCTGGATGGGTCCGGGCGCTGTCGCTGTCGCTGTCGCGGCCGTGGTCGGGTGGCATGAGCTCATCGGGGAGCTCGACGTGCAGCGAGCGCGACGTGACCCGGTCGATCGCCATGCGGGAGTGCCCGATGCCGAGTAGTCGCCCACCGCCGGCCGTGCGGCGCATGACCAGGACGTCGGCCCCCGGGCGCAGCCCGAGTTCGGCGAGGCGCCGACGGCTGGGGTGCGCCGACGTGTCGGTCAGCGTGGCCGTGGAGCCAACGGGCACCTGGTTGAGGGTCACGCTCGAAGTGTACGAATAGGTTAGGCAAACCTAACTAGGGACGTTGGTCCCGGGCGCTCGCCGTCAACTGCTGGGCGACGCAGTCTCCGCCACACGCGCTAGAGCGTCGACCGTCGCCTGCACGATCGCGTCCTGCGCCTCGTCTCGGCTGATCTCGGGGTCGCCGTCGCCGGGTTGGCTTCCGTAGTCGCCGAAGTAGGCGTGGATCGCGCCCTCGATCGGTGTGTAGACCGTGTCGGCGGGGAGCTTCGGCCGGTTGGCGCTGATGTCCGAGAGCGTGGTCAGCCGGTCCTGCGTGCCGTAGACGGAGGCGACCGGCAGGTCAGAGCGGGCTGACAGGTCGTCGAGTGGGTAGGACGCCCACAGGATGAGCCCGGTTCCGGCGGGGACGTCGTCGGCGACCAGCGACGACGCCGATACTCCGCCGAGGCTGTGGCCGCCGACGGCCCACGGACCTGCGGTGGGCAGGTAGTCGCCCGGATCCCCGCACAGCAACGACAGGTCCATCGGGCACTTCGGGACGACAACAGGTGAGCCCGACTCGGCGATGCCACGAGCGAGCACGGCGTAGGCCCGAGGATCGACTCGCGCGCCCGGATAGAGGACGAACGTCGGGTTCGTCGCGTCCGAGGGCTCGTAGCTCGTGGCGTCACGGGTATCGGTGACGGTCACGGACTCGTCTGACTCCAGTGCCGCCAGCGCGACGGGTGTGGCGCTCAGGGGCGCGAGCCACAGCAGTGCGGCCGCGATCCCGAGGGCGCCGACCGAGGCGGCGATTCGTGCGGCCAGCCGCGGGCGGCCAGGCTTGGGTGCCCGGCGGGTAGCGAGTCCTGAGGCGATCAGGGCCAGCCCCAGCAGGAGCGATACCGCAAGAATCACCGGGTAGATGGGCTGGTTCGCCAGCAAGGTGTCCCACCGCGGGACGGCGACGACAGCCGGGACGACTACCAGTGACGCTCCGGCGATGAGCCTGAGCCACCTCGGACGTGTGCCTAGCTCGTCGGGCACGCCTGCCTCCTGTCTCGATCGGTGTGCTCGACGCTAGGCCAGGGCCGCTCGGATACCGTGGCGGCGCAGCGAAGGGGCCTCTAGCTCAACTGGCAGAGCAGCGGACTTTTAATCCGCGGGTTGTGGGTTCGAGTCCCACGGGGCCCACCCGGTCTGACCTGCGGTTTCGTGGTCTGTGAGGGTGTCTGGGTGTCCGCTTGAGGGCCAGGAGTCCGCAAACAGTCCGCAAACCGGTTCGGGACAGTGGTGAGTCAGTGGCGGAAGAGGTCTCCGGCCGAGTCGTCCATGCGAGTGGCGACATCGTCGAGTTCGGCGTCGAAGAGCCCTGAGTAGACGTCGAGGGTCATCGCGGCGGAGGCGTGGCCGAGCATGCGTTGGACGGATTTGACGTTGGCTCCGGAGCCGACGGCGAGGCTGGCAGCGGTGTCGCGCAGGTTGTGCGGGGTCAGTGGAGCCAGTCCCGCGCGCCGCACGGCGGGGTCGAAGGTGGTGTGGCGGAAGTTGGAGTTGCGCAGCAGCCCGCCCTTGGGGGAGGGGAACAGCGGCTCGTCGGGGTTTCGGCCGGCGATGTGGGTGGCGAGCCGGTCTCGGAGGAACGCGGGGATGGGGACGCTGCGTCGGCGGTAGGTCTTGGGGGAGTCTCGGTGCAGCTGGCCGCTGGCGGACTCGGTGACCGACCAGTTGACGGAGATGCGGCTGCGGTCCAGGTCGACGTCGCCGACGGTGAGTCCGGCGGCTTCGCCGAAGCGGAGGCCGGTGAAGGCCAGCAAGATGACGAGCACGTCATAGGGCGGGGGTGTCTCGCGGGCCAGGCGTGCAACCTCGTCAGGGCTGAGGAACCGCTGGACGGGGCGGGACGGGCGCGGCTTGCGGACTCCGCGGGCCACGTTGCGCGGGATGCGTCCGTCGCGGACGGCGAGCTCGAGCATCTGGGACAGGATCGCCAGGGTGTGCCGGGTGAGGCCGGCGCTGCGGGTGCGTTGGATGTCGGCGACCCAGGCGACGACGTCGGCGTGGGTGATGGACCCGAGCTGGGCCTTCCCCCAGCGGGGCAGGATCCAGATCCGCAGGCCGCTCTCGTACTTGTCGCGGGTCTTCGGCCGCAGGTGGGACTTGGTCTGCAGCCACACCGCGGACCACTCCTCGATCGTGGTGCGGGACAGGGCGGGGTCGATCCAGTCCCCGCGGTCGACGGAGGCGGTGTGCGCGGCGACCCAGCGTTGGGCGTCGGTCTTGCGTTGGAAGTGGCGGGCGTGCTCCCGGCCCGTGGAGTCGCGGTAGCGGGCGCGCCACCGTCCGGACTTCAGCCGGGAGACGCTGCCGGCCACGGGTTCAGGCGCTGCGTGGGCTGGTGCACTGCTCGGTGAGCCAGGTGCGCACCGTGTCGGGGTCGTAGCGCAGGTGCTTGCCGACCCGGAACGCCGCCGGTCCGGTGCCCAGGTAGCGCCACTGGTGCAAGGTAGCGACGGGGATCGCCAGGAACTCCGACACCTCGCGAACCGTCCACAGCCGGTCGCACTGCGGGCCGCCGGCCGGCCGGTGGGACGCGCGTCGCTGGGCCTGGGCCATGGTTCCTCCTGCGGTTCCGGTGTCGGCGGGCATGCTCAGCGGCCGACGACGGGTGCCGGATCCCGGTGCACGCTGGGCGCTCGCCGAGGTGGGGTGGGCTGGCCGGTGGCGGCGGCGCGGGCGCTGGTGACGGTGCGGCGCGCCTCAGCCTCGGGCAGCCCCGCGTGGACGGCGGCGGTGATGAGTGGCTCGTAATCGGCGACTCGGGCTTCGACGGCGCGGTGGGTGGCCCAGAACAGGGCGTTGTTGCGGTTGCCCTCCGGCTGGCGGGCCACGTGGCCGGCGAGCCATCGGGTCGGATCGGTGGTGTCGCGGGTCGGCGCGGTCCGGCCAGCGTCGCCCAACGGCGGGGCGGGTGGGTCGAGCAGCTGCACGATCCCGGCCCAGTCCAACGGGCGGCCGCCGGGGCGCTGGTCGAGGGTGACGTACTCCCGCGAGTAGGCCTTCGTCTGCCCCAACGAAGGTGGGAGCAGCACGTAGCCGCCCTGACCGCGGAAGTCCACGTGCCGGCCGCGGATCGTCCCGTTGCGCTGCCCGGTGCCGGGGTAGTGCAGGTGCAGCCCACCGGACGGGGTCTGCACCGCCCGCACCCATCCGTCGATCAGCCCGGCCGCTCGGGCCTCGTGCAGGGCGTCCCACCCCGAGCCGGTGGGCCGCACGTCCACGTCGAGCACGTCGAAGGCCGGCGCCCCCGTCGGGGCGGCCACGTTGGCCTGCCGGTGCCGGGTCCACCATGCGGTGATCACCACCGGGTCGGTCGTTGCGTCGTGGAAGCCGCGCGGGGTCAGCGGAACCTTCCCGCCCGGAACGCACGGAAACACCGGCACCCCGCTCGCGGCGTACCCCAACGCCCGCTGACCCAGGACCGTGAGTGCCTGCGAACCCATGACGCGCTCCCCAAGAACGGCTGCGTGGACAGCCCAGAGAGCAGTCCCTCTGCGCACAGGCACAGGCGAGACCGATGAACCGATCTAGGGCTTGCG
>CAVQGZ010000012.1:0-78223 GCA_963712175.1 uncultured Actinomycetota bacterium | reverse complement strand
AGTCCGTCTTCTGCCCGTACGTACAGGCCGCCCGTCTATCGCCCGCGCCTCTGAAACCCTTTCCGAGGCGTTGGGGGCGA
Source organism: uncultured Actinomycetota bacterium (assembly GCA_963712175.1). Classification (GTDB taxonomy): domain Bacteria; phylum Actinomycetota; class Actinomycetes; order Jiangellales; family Jiangellaceae; genus CAVQGZ01. The sequence goes on along the minus strand of CAVQGZ010000012.1, from coordinate 78,143 downwards.
GGCTCCTGAGCCCTGTGATCGATTTCGCCATGCCCGAGGCGGTCAACGTCAATGCGCTACATTCGGTCCTGAAGCCTTTCGGGATCCGAAGAGGCCGGGTTGCAGGGGCATGGAAGGCGGGCGTCCGCGCCCTGGAGGCGTATCGCAAAGCGTGCAGGCAGGAGGGCTTGCGGATCCTCGAGGAGGTCGAGCAGACGGGAGAGAAGGCGGTCATCGTGGTGGGGAGGTACTACAATATGTACGACGGGGGGGGTCAACCTCGAGATTCCGAGGAAGGTCTCCGAAATGGGCTACCGGGTCATCCCGTACGCAATACCTGCCCTTCAGCGAGGAGAATCTGGACCCCTTCTTCCAGAACATGTTCTGGTACTACGGACAGCGCATCCTCGCCGCGGCCCGGTTCGTGAGAGAACGAAAGAACCTCTTCCTTCTTTCCTTACTATTGACGAATTTCTCGTGCGGCCCCGACTCCTTCCTCCTTACCTATGTAGACGAGATCATGGGCAGCAAGCCCTCGCTCACCCTGGAGTTGGACGAGCACAGCGCGGACACCGGGTACGGCACCCGACTCGAGGCATTCGTAGACCTGATGGCAGAGTACGAGGAGGCCCCAAAGAGAAGAACCTCCTCTATGTCAAGAACACCCCCGGGGACCTCCACGACAAGCGAGTCCTTCTCGTTCCGATGCACACCGGCGTGGTCCCCATGTTTGCGGCCGCCTTCGAGAAGCACGGGTACGAAACCCTGATGCTCCCCGAGATCGCCCGGAGCGTCGAGCTCGGCCGGAAGCACACCCGGGGGAGCCGAATGCCTGCCCGCGCACGTCACAACAGGGAGCATGCTCCACGCCCTGGAAGCCTACAACCTCCGGGCCGGACCAGGTGGCGCTCTTCATGCCGACCAGCGACGGCCCCTGCAGGTTCGGGCAGTACAGTGTCCTCCATCGGATCGTCCTCAACAAACTTGGATATGAAGACCTGACGATCATCTCCCCCTCTGCGCAGAACGCCTACATGGGCCTGGAGGACGACCTTGAGAAAGGATCTGTGGAAGGGCATCCTCATGGGCGATCTCCTCCTGAAGGGCTACTGCCGAATCGCCCCCTATAGAGAAGAAGGCGGGTGAGACCCGGAAGGAATTCGAATCCATTCTCCTGGATTCCGCCTGTTCATTCCGGGAAGGGGCAGCCTACACGCGATTCTCGAGGACGCTGCCGCTCGTTTCTCACGAATCGAGAGGAAAGCATTAAGGCCGCTCGTGGGAATCGTGGGAGAGATCTTCGTCCGCTGCAACCCCTTCTCCTGCGACCGGGTGGTGGAATGGATCCTCGAGGCCGGGGCTGAGCCCTGGCTCGCACCGATGAGCGAGTTTATCCTGTTCACATCGTTCGTCCACCGTTACGATGCCAGAAAGACGAAGAACCTGGGGGAATTGATACGATCTTACCTCAGCAACAGCTTCCTCGCCAGGCTGGAACACCAAGCTCAGGAGGCGGCGGGAGAACTCCTCGAAGCGCGCCGCGAACCGCCCACGGCGGACATGGTCGAGGCGGGCGTGAAGTATTTCCGGTCGAGTTCAACAGCGAGGCGATCCTCTCCGCCGGGAGGGCATCCCTGTTCATCGACAGGGACGGCGCCGACATGGTCGTGAACGTGTCGCCCTTCACGTGCATGCCGGGAACGATCACGGGCGCGATCTTCCGTCAGATGAGCAGCCAGAAGGGGATCCCGATCGTGAACATGTACTATGACGGCACCGTGGGCGTCAACGAAAAGATCACCACCTTCCTCAAGAACCTGAAACATACGACTCCTTCACACTGCACAACGCCTCACGACGGGGAACAGCAAGAAGTCAGGCGCATAACCAACAATAACGCCCGTGTGTCAACAGAGCCATTCCCGACAATGCAATTCAGAAATTGATGGGGCCTTGCGGAGAGAGCTCTTGAGTGGTGAGGTAAGAAGAATAAGAATGCGACAAAGAGGATGAAGCGACCTCGGATCTTCTCAAGAGAAGCGATTCGCCTTGACAGCCGATTTTGCGCTTAGTAGGGTTGTGAACCGCCCGGTTTCGCCTGCCGCGGACCGGAGACCCCCGGGGAGCGAAGTCATGGCAGCAAGCGAAACCCGCTCACCGACGTGATCTGGGAGCTCTTCGTGGGGGTCGTTCAGCTGAGCGACGCGAAATCGTACCGAACCCGCCGGAGCCCTCCGGCAAACAGGATCGATCGCAAACTGGAAGCCTCCCTCGATCTCGCAGAAAAGCTCGTAACGGGCTCCGTCGGTCTGCCGTAACGTCCCCTCTCCGAGTCTCGCCCAAAGGACCCGAAAGGAGAGCACGATGGCGGCGAGCAAGAAACCTCCCTGCCCAGGCATACGAAGGCATCGTTTCCGAAACCCACGACAGCGTGGAAATGCGAAACTACGAGGATCGACCGGACAACCTGGTAGAGATGCTCGAGCACTCTGTAGCGCGGTTCGGCGATCGCGAGGCAGTGGTCGACGGCCCCATCCGGCTGACCTACAGGGAATACGACCGCCTGTGCAACAACCTGGCCGCATCCTTGAAAAAGCTGGGCGTGAAGAAGGGCGACCGGGTGGCGATCCTGATGCCCAACTCCTGGGAATACGCTGTCTCCTTCTTCGGTATCACCCGACTCGGGGAGTGGGATTATACTTCAAACTGGCGCTGCGCAGGCCCGGAGCTGGAGTACATGATCAACGACTCCCGGGGCGGCCTGTCTGCTGATGCATTCCGACTATTGGGCAACCATCGAAGGCGTCAGGGAGAACCTGGGAGGGGGGAGCGCAAGGCCATCTATGTCCGGGGGGATCCACCTCCTGACGGGACTCTCCCGTTCAATGTTCTCACCGAGAAGAACGCCACGAAGAATGTGGTCAGCGATCCGCCCATCACCCAGGAGGATCCGGCAGCCATCCTCTACACCTCCGGCACCACGGGCTTGCCCAAGGGGGCCCTGGTGCTTCATCGAAACTGCATCGCCAACGCCCTGAACGCGAAGAACATTGCCGAGGGAGCACAACGACAGGACCCTGATCATCGCCCCCATGTTTCACGCCACCGGCATCCATTCCCGAGTTGACCGCCTTCCTGAACATCGGGGGGTGCTCGGTGATCCACCGGACCTTCGACCCGATCGACACGTTGAGGACGATCCAGGACGAGAAGATCAGCTTCGGTGCCGGCGTGGCCGCCATGTTCTGGGTCATCCTGAACATGGCCCCCTGGAAGGACTATGACCTGAGTTCGCTCCGCCACTTCGTCTTCGGCGGTTCCCCGGTGCCGGTCGAGCTGTTCGAGCAGATGATCGAGAATTTCCCGCACGTCCGGTTCGGGAACGTCTTCGGCCTGACCGAGGCCACGTCGATCGTCACCTTCAACACCCACAGCGGCGATTCGTCCGTGTGCCGGATTCGGTGGGCCCGGCCTTGCCCATCGTCGAGGTCAAGGTGGTCGACCCGACCACGAACGAAGACTGCTGCGGGAAAGGTCGGCGAGATCCTCGTGAAAGGCCCTACCGTTGTGAAAGGTTACTGGAACAAGCCCGAGGCAAATGTGCAAACCTTTGTGGACGGGTGGCTCCACACCACGGGCGATCTGGGGACCATGGATGAGGATCGCTACGTCTACGTGGTGGACCGCATCAAGACATGATCGTTTCCGGGGGGGAGAACATCTACTGCATCGAGGTGGAGAACGCGGGCCGGAGTAGGCGGTCATCAGAGCCAAGCCTGCCTTCTCGCCTCAGCGTGGCCAATGAGTCGGACGGCCCGACTGCGCGAGTAGGTGCGGCCCGTCCCGCCGCGCGTGGCGCTCAAGGCATGTCGACGGATACGTCCTGACCCGGCAACCAGGTCACCACCCACGGGAACACGACGATGAGGAGCAGGAGGACGACGGCCGTCACCAGCAGCAGCGCCGTCAGCGCCTTCGCAGGGGTGGGGCCGGGGAGGTGCCGCCAGATGGTCGCGTACATCTATGCCTCCCCCGAGACCGGACCGGAATCGCGCAGCACGCCGTGGACGATCAGGCGCTCGACGCCGCTGAAGCGAGGGTTGCACGTGGTGAGCGTGATGAGTCGGTCCCTCGGGGCGACTCCCGGCTGGCCCGGAACGGGGAGCACGACCCCCCCGTCGGACGGAACGGTGATGAACGACCCGGTGACTTCGTACCGGTACTGCATGCCCCCGCGTTCGACGACGACGTCGTCCCCGACCTCCACCTGGTCGAGGTAGGCAAAGGGCTCTCCATAGGTCGCTCGGTGGCCGGCTACGGCGAAGTTCCCGACGTTGCCCGGGTCGGCGCTGTCGGGGTAGTGCCCGGGGCCGCGTGTCAGCGTTGCGGCGTCGACTCCCTCCACGACGACCCAGCTCCACTCCGTCCCCAGTCGGGGGATCCGCATGCGGGCGTAGGCGTCACCCCGCAGCGGTTCGGGCAGCGGCTCGACCTGCGTCGTCTCGCCGGTGGGCTCCTGGTCCGTCGTGGCCTGCCCAGGGCTGCTGCTCAGGGCGTCGAGCTCCGCTGCGAGCACGTCCTGCTCGTGGGCAGTCTCGACGCCGGTCCAGTACAACGTGTACACCGCGAACAGCCCGACCACGACCCCGGCCGTGATCAGGAGCTCACCGAGAACCCCCAGCACCGAACGGGCTGTGTCGCGCGGCGGTGCGGAGGTCACCCGCCCAAGTGTGGCAGCCATGGTGGGATGACCCCATGGCCGATTCTGACTCCGCGGATCCGGGCGCTCGTAGGAGCCGATGGTGGCGCCGCCGGCCGCTGCTGGCCAGCGGGCTGGGGCTTCTCGCCCTCGTCCTGGTCGTCGCGGCGGTGGTGGTCTTCACCCCGTTGCTCGACCGTGACCTGGCCACCGATGCTTCCCCCGCGACGACCTTCGACGAGGCCATCACCCTGGCCGACGACCTGCGAGCGGCCGACGGCGACGACGTCAACCCGGTGTGCCGATCGAGGGTGTACGACCAAGGGGAGCGCAGCGATGTGGCCGTCGTCCTGCTGCACGGATACACGAACTGCCCGCAGCAGTGGGACGCGATCGCCCAGGCCTACGTCGATGCTGGGTTCAGCGTCGTCGTGCCTCGGCTGCCGGGGCACGGTGAGCAGGACAGGTTGAGCCCCGCGCTGTCCGACCTCGGCCCGGACGACCTCGTCGCCACCGGCGACCTGGCTGTCGACATCGCTGCCGGGCTCGGCGACGAGGTGTGGGTTGCGGGGCTGTCCGGAGGGGGCACCCTGGCCGGCTGGCTGGCAGCCGAGCGTGACGAGATCTCGACGGCGGTGCTCATCGCGCCCCTTGTCGCGCCCAAGGTGCTGCCGGAGTTCGCCGTCGCACCTGTCTCCCGAGCGTTCCGGTTCACCCCCGACGTGTCCCTGTGGTGGGACTCCGGGCTCAAGGAACAGCTGGCGACGCCGCCGTACGCCTACCCGCGGTACACGCTGCGGTCGTTGGGGGCCTTTCTCGCCGTGGGCCGCGCGACCCAGCACACCGAGCCCCGCCGCGAGACGCCGCTGGAGCGGCTCGTCGTCGTGACCAACGAGAACGACGCGGCCGTGAGCAACGCGGGGGTGTACGACGTCGAGCGACAGCTCGAACAGCTGCTGGCCCTCGACCAGCCGGGGGTCGACCGCATCGACTACGTGTTCGCCGACGACCTGCAGTACAAGCACGACGTGATCGACCCGCAGGGCGAGAACGCGGAGAACCTGGACGAGATCTACCCGGTGCTCGGACCGCTGATCGGTCTAGACGACCTCTCGGCCCCGTAGCAGGGCCGCCACCTCGTCGTCGCTGACCTGGCCGAAGTCGCGGTACCACTCGCCCACGGCGTAGAAGGGGTGCGGGGTGCGCAGGCAGACGACGTCGTCGACGAGGCGTGCCAGGTCCGTCAGCGAGTCTCGGGGCGCGACCGGCAGGGCCAGCACGACACGTGCCGGGCGGTTGTCCTCGCGATGGCGCAGGGCCTGGACGGCGGCTCGCGCCGTGGCGCCGGTGGCCAGCCCATCGTCCACCACCACCACCGTTCGTCCGTCCAACGGCTCGGGGTCGACAACCCCTCGGTAGAGCTGCTCGCGCGCCTGGGCGGCCGAACGCTCGGCATCCGCCGCAGCGGCGAAGGTCGCGTCGTCGATACCCAGGGCATGGACGACATCGTGGTTGCGCACCACGGTGCCGGCTGCCAAGGCTCCCATGGCGAGCTCGGGCTGTCCGGGGACACCGATCTTGCGGACGACGAGGACGTCCAGCGGTGCCGACAGGGCGCGAGCCACCTCGGCGGCCACCGTCACCCCGCCCCGTGGGAGTCCCAGCACCACCGGCTCGGGGGCATCCACACCCAACCGCTCTCGTACCGCCGCCCCCAGCAGTCGACCCGCCTCGGCGCGGTCGCTGAATCGGTCAGCCATCATCTGAGGTGTCGAGCATGCCGGTGATGTAGGGGCCGAACACGGCTTCGCTCAGCGCGTGCACCAGCGACGGACCGTCCTTGGGGGCGGCGACGAGTCCCGGCGTCCAGGAGCTGGTCGTTCCGGGCAGCCCGATGCGTCGGCTGAGCAGGTCGTACACGCCGTAGACGGTGCCGATCGGCGCCGCACCGGGCTGGCGGCGCTGGGCGATGCGCACGGCCAGGGACGAGGCGTTGATCGCAGCGCCGGCGACGACGGCCGTGGCGGTGAGGGCGCTGCGGTAGCCAGGCCGCGCGACGACGTCCGTTCCGTGGACGTGGTGCAAGGCGTGGTCTGCCAGCCGCACCGACCCCAGCAGGTTCTGCACGAGTGCCAGCAGGGGCCGGCTGTCGGCCAACGACAGGTAGGACGGCGGGTCGAGGTAGGTGGTCACGGCTGCGTTGACGGCGCCGCAGCCCGTGTGGCCGAGCGCGGCGACGAGCTGCATCGCCGCGAGGTTGTCCAGGGCGAAGTCCAGCGAGCCGAGGGCCTCCTCGCTCAGCACGCCTCCGGCGACCCGCACCACGAACACGTCGTTGGCGCGCTGGTTGAGCAGTAGCTCGACGGGCGCGCGGGCGTCGGAGCACGACAGCACCGCCGCGAACGGACGCTGCGCCGGCGGGCGCCCGTCCTCGCTGACGCCGAGGTCGGAGGGGCTGAGCTGGATGACGCGGGTGTCCAGACCGCTCTCGTCGAAGAGCTCGGCGAACGCCGTGTTCCCTGTCTCGAGCCGCTCCTGCGCCGACGCTGGGTCGGTCGGCTCGGCCTCGCGGCTGCTTGTCGGGTCGTCGAAGCGCCAGACGATCTCCCGCATGGGACCTCTGCCCCCTCTCCACATCGTTGCTATGGGCCTACGGTCACGGTAGTCCGAAAGGTTGGTGAGGCCGATGGAGTCCATGCATGCCAAGCGGTGGACGGTGACGATCAGCATCGACGAGGTCGACGACGACCGGACGAGAGCACACGCGGTTCTCGACACCGGCGGGTCGAGCCACGTCACCGGCGAGGGGTTCGCCAGACGAAACCCGACCGACCGACCCGTCCCCGAGATCGGAGACGAGCTGGCCGCCGGGCGCGCCCTGAACGATCTCGCGCACAACCTGATGGACATCGCCGCCGACGACATCGAGGCGTTCGCTGCGGGGCGCTGAGCCCCGCGCATCCATGACCCGCCCTGCTCCCTACCCGCTGCCCCGATCCGCCTGTTGATCACGGCAGGTAGGTGGACGGGTGGTTGCCTGGGTGTACACACCGCGCAAGGCGCCGGTTGACCTACCTGCCGTGATCATCGGGAAGCGGGGGACAGGCGGCCCGCGGCCAGGCCGTAGCCGAGGGCAGCCACGGCTCCCAGGACGAGGCCTGCGCCGATCCCGGCATTGTCGGCGATCAGCCCGACGAGCGGCGGGGTGGCCAGGAAGCCAAGCCGAGCCACCCACGACAGGACCGTCACGCCGTCCCCGGGGCGCACTCCGGGCCAGTGCCCCGCCGCGTGGAAGAGGGACGGGAACGCCGGGGCTATCCCCAGCCCGATCAGGCCGAAGCCGGCGATCGAGAGCCACAGGGCCGGCGAGGTGAGGACGACCACGTACCCCGCGAACGCAAGCAGGCCGCCGAGCCGCGCCACCATGACGGTGCCGAGCCGGTCGGTGACGCGGTCGGCGGAGAAACGGCTGACCATCATGGACGCGGCGAACACTGTGTAGCCCAGCCCGGCCAGCCCCGGCGGCGCCTCGCGGCCCTCGGCGAGGTAGAGGGTGCTCCAGGTGTTGGCGACGTCCTCGGGGATCCCGGCCAGGACCCCAAGCAGTCCCACCCACGCCAACGGGCGCACCGCTGCCCACACCCCTCCCGCCGGAGTGGCTGCCGAGCCGTCCACGTCGTCCTCGGGCACAGGCTGTTCAACGCCCAGGTCGCTGGGGTCCGGGCCCGGGAGCCGCCATGCCCAGGCCAGCACCGCCACCGACAGGGCGAGCACCCCCACGAGCACGAGGTGGGCCAGCAGCGGGACGCCCAACGCGGCGGCCGTCGTGCCGACCGCCGCGCCGGTGGCGGCTCCGACGCTCCAGAGCCCGTGCATGCCGTTGATCAGCGAGCGGCCGTAGGCCTTCTGCACACGCAGCCCGTGTGCGTTCATCGCGGCGTCCATGATCCCGTCCGCCGCACCGAGGACGAGGTAGGTCACCGCCAGAGCCGCCCACCCTGGCGCGAGGGCGAGCACCGGCAGCGCCCCCCCGAGGACGACCCCTGCCGCGGCGGCTACGGCGGCCGAGCCGAACCGGGCGATGAGGCGTCCCGTGAGCGGCACGGCGGTCAGCGAGCCGACGGGGGCGGCGGCCAGGGCCAGACCCAGGGCGGTGTTCGTGAGCCCGAGGTCGGTCTTGATCTCGGGGAGCCGCGGCAGCACCGTCGTCAAGGCGACACCGTTGGCGAGGAAGAGCAGGCCCACGGCCGTGCGGGCCCGCCGCGGCGCCGCCTCGACGTGGTTCACTCGGGTAGCGTCCCGTACCGAGAGCAAGACCTGAGCTGAGGGGTCGATCCGGATGTGTGGCTGCTTCGTCCTGGCGCTGGGGGCCTTCGCGCCCAGGCTGGCCCTGGCGCTCATGGCGCTGTTCAACAACGAGATCACCAAGGCCTTCGACGGCTCGTGGCTGATCCCGCTCATCGGCTGGTTCCTGCTGCCCTACTCGACGCTGGCGTACGTCCTCGTGCACTGGTGGACCGGTGACGTCGTCGGCTTCAACTGGCTCTTCGTGGCCCTGGCCTTCGTCTTCGACATCGGCTCCTACGTGGGTAGCTGGGGCCGCAAGGAGCAGGTCACGACGTACTACCGCCGCGACTACCCCCAGGCCTGAGCGCTGGCGGCCCACCATCGCGAGCACGGGAGCCCCACGGAGTGACCAACAGCACGGCCACATGTGGGTCGAGAGTCCCTTACGGCGCCACCGGGTCGTCCAAGTAGCGTCCGCCTCGTCCAGGTCTGCGTCGTAACCCTGCCCGAAAGGACCACCCGTGCGCATCGGTGTCCCTCGCGAGTCCAAACCCGGTGAGACCCGGGTGGCGGCGACCCCCAAGACGGTCGAGCAGATCATCAAGCTCGGCTACTCGATATCGATCGAGTCCGGAGCCGGCGTCGCGTCGTCGTTCGACGACGACGCGTTCCGGGCCGCCGGCGCCGACGTCGTGGGCGACGAGGTCTGGGACGCCGAGATCGTCTTCAAGATCAACGCACCTGACGAGTCCGAGCTGGCGCGCCTCGATGCTGGCCAGACGATCGTCAGCCTGCTCGCCCCGGCGCTCTCCCCCGACCTGGTCCAGGCCCTCGCCGCGCGGGGCGTGACGGCGCTGGCGATGGACGCCGTGCCACGCATCTCGCGCGCTCAGTCGCTGGACGTGCTGTCGTCGATGGCCAACATCGCCGGGTACCGCGCCGTCATCGAGGCGGCCAACGAGTTCGGCTCGCTGTTCACCGGGCAGGTCACCGCGGCCGGCAAGGTGCCGCCGGCCAAGGTGCTCGTGGTCGGCGCCGGCGTGGCTGGTCTGGCAGCGATCGGGACCGCCAACAGCCTCGGCGCCATCGTTCGCGCCTTCGACGCCCGCTCCGAGGTGGGCGAGCAGGTCGAGTCGATGGGCGCGGAGTTCCTGCGCATCGACGTCGAGGACACCGGCCCCAGCGCCACCGGGTATGCGACGGAGACGACGGAGGACTTCAACGCCAAGGCCGCGGCGATGTATGCCGAGCAGGCCAAGGACGTCGACATCATCGTCACCACCGCCCTCATCCCGGGCAGGCCGGCACCTCGGTTGATCACCGAAGAGATGGTCGCCTCCATGAAGAACGGCAGCGTCATCGTTGACATGGCGGCGTCCAACGGCGGCAACGTCGCCGGATCGGTCGCCGACGAGAAGGTTGTGACCGACAACGGTGTGACGATCCTCGGCTACACCGACCTGCCTGGGCGCCTGCCGACCCAGGCCTCGCAGCTCTACGGGACGAACCTCGTCAACCTGCTCAAGCTCGTGACGCCAGGCAAGGACGGTGAGTTCGTCCTCGACCTCGACGACGCCGTGCAGCGGGGCATGACGGTCGTCCAGGAGGGGGAGGTGCTCTGGCCGCCACCCCCGGTGCAGGTGTCGGCAGCCCCGGCTGCCGCGCCCGCCGCCCCCGTGGAGCCCAAGCCGGTCAAGGTCAAGAACCCCAACCGCAAGTTCTGGGTCGTGGGTGCCGTCGCAGCGGCCTTCTTGGCCATCGCGCCCTTCCTTCCCGAGGCGTTCCTGCCGCAGGTCACGGTCTTCGCCCTGGCGATCGTGATCGGCTACTACGTCATCGGCAACGTGCACCACGCGCTGCACACGCCCCTGATGTCGGAGACCAACGCGATCTCCGGTGTGATCGTCGTAGGAGCCCTGCTGCAGCTCGGCACCGGCAACGCGCTGATCACGGTGTTGGCGTTCATCGCCGTCCTCATTGCCAGCATCAACGTGTTCGGTGGGTTCCTGGTGACCTACCGGATGCTCAACATGTTCCGGAAGGCCTGAGTCATGGAGCTGACGACCCCCACCCTCGTGACGGCGGCCTACCTGGTCACCGCCCTGCTGTTCATCCTCGCCTTCGCCGGGCTGTCCAAGCACGAGACGGCCAAGCACGGCAACTACTTCGGCATCGCCGGTATCACCGTGGCCATCACCTCGACCATCGGCCTGGCCATCGACCGGGACGGCTGGGACGTGCTCGTGTTCATCGTGGCTGCGATGCTCGTCGGCGCTGCCATCGGCATCTGGCGAGCCCGCAGCGTCGAGATGACGGGCATGCCCGAGCTGATCGCGTTGCTGCACTCCTTCGTGGGTGCGGCCGCGGTGCTCGTGGCCTACAACTCCTTCTTCGAGGCTGAGGAGTTCCCCGAGGTCAAGGCGCTGTACGAGAGCCTGGGTACCGAGGGCATCCACAACGGCGAGGTGTTCCTGGGCGTCTTCATCGGGGCGGTCACGTTGACCGGCTCGATCGTGGCGTTCCTCAAGCTGAGCGCGAAGATGAAGTCCGCCCCCCTGGTGCTGCCGGCGCGGCACTGGCTCAACCTCGGCGCCGTCGTCGTGTCGCTCGGACTCATGGCGTGGTTCGTCGTCGACCCCAACCTTGTTCCGCTGGGCATCATGACCGTCATCGCCCTGGCCTTCGGCTGGCACCTCGTGGCGTCCATCGGCGGCGGCGACATGCCCGTCGTCATCTCGATGCTCAACAGCTACTCGGGCTGGGCAGCGGCGGCCACCGGCTTCTTGCTGAACAACAACCTGCTGATCGTCGCGGGCGCCCTGGTCGGCTCCTCCGGTGCGTACCTGAGCTACATCATGTGCATCGGCATGAACCGCTCGTTCATCTCGGTCATCGCCGGAGGGTTCGGCACCGACGGCCAGATCGCGGGCGAGGCCAAGGACTACGGCGAGCACCGCGAGGTGCAGGCCGACGAGGTCGCCGCGATGCTGTCCGAGGCGTCCTCGGTGATCATCACTCCTGGCTACGGCATGGCTGTCGCCCAGGCGCAGTACCCGGTCGCCGAGCTCACCCGCCGGCTGCGGGAGAACGGCACCGAGGTGCGCTTCGGCATCCACCCGGTGGCCGGACGCCTGCCCGGGCACATGAACGTGCTGCTCGCCGAGGCGAAGGTGCCCTACGACGTGGTGCTCGAGATGGACGAGATCAACGACGACTTCCCCGACACAGACGTCGTCCTGGTCATCGGCGCCAACGACACCGTCAACCCGGCTGCCATCGACGAGCCCGGGAGCCCGATCGAGGGCATGCCGGTGCTGCACGTGTGGGAGTCCAAGGACGTCATCGTGTTCAAGCGCTCCATGGCCACCGGCTACGCAGGTGTGCAGAACCCGCTGTTCTTCAAGGAGAACACCCAGATGCTCTTCGGAGACGCCAAGGACCGGGTGGATGACATCGTCGCGGCGTTGCCGAGCAAGGTGTCGGCCTAGCCGCGCCGGCTACGAACCGGCCGAGCCGTAGAGGCGGTCGCCGGCGTCGCCCAGGCCCGGCACGATGTAGCCGACCTCGTTGAGGCGCTCGTCGACCGACGCGGTGACGACGGTGAGCGGGATCCCGAGCCTGGCGGTCTCGCGCTCGAGCAGCTGGAGCCCCTCCGGGGCGGCCAGCAGGCAGATGGCCGTGACCTCGGCGGCGTTGCGCTCGGCAAGGTAGTGGATTGCTGACGCCAGGGTCCCCCCGGTGGCCAGCATGGGATCGAGCACGAAGCACTGGCGACCGGAGAGGTCGGCCGGCAGGCGTTCGGCATAGGTGGTGGCGTGAAGAGTCCGCTCGTCGCGGACGAGGCCGAGAAAGCCGACCTCGGCGGTGGGCACGAGGCGCGTCATGCCCTCGAGCATTCCCAGCCCGGCTCGCAAGATCGGTACCACGAGTGGTCCAGGGCGGACCATATGCACGCCCTCGGCCGGCGCCACCGGCGTCTGCACAGTCACCGGGCTGACGTGCACCGTCCGGGTCGCCTCGTACGCCAGCAGCGTCACCAGCTCGTCAGCCAGCTGCCGGAACGTCGGGGAGGCCGTGTCGGCGTCTCGCAGCATGGTCAGCTTGTGGGCGACGAGTGGATGGTCGACGACATGCAGGTGCACGGCGCGGAGCCTATCGGCGCGTCGGGTTGCGCGGGCTATCCGGCAGGATGGGCGGTGTGGACCAGGCTGTGGTCGAGGCGGCGATGCAGGCGGCGCTGGAGCAGGCTCGGCTGGCCCTGGAGTCCGCAGACGTCCCGGTGGGCGCCGTCGTCGTCGACGAGACAGGTGTCGTGATCGGGGCAGGCCGCAACCGTCGCGAGGCCGACCGTGACCCCACCGCCCATGCCGAGGTCGTCGCTCTTCGTCAGGCCGCCGCCAACCGTGGCTCCTGGCGACTCGAGGGCTGCACGCTCGTCGTGACCCTCGAGCCGTGCACCATGTGCGCCGGGGCGGTCGTCTCGGCCCGCGTCGACCGGCTGGTCTTCGGCGCCGACGACCCCAAGGCGGGCGCCGTCGGGTCGCTGTGGGACGTGGTGCGTGACCGACGGCTGAACCACCGGCCGGAGGTCGTGCGAGGCGTGGCAGCCGAGGAGTCGGCGGCCTTGCTCCGGGGCTTCTTCGCCTCACACCGAGGCGGCTGAGGGCCCCTCGCTCGGATCGGGGTCAGGGTCCCCGCTCGGGTATCCTCGCCCGCGGTGGCGTGTCCGAGCGGCCTAAGGAGCACGCCTCGAAAGCGTGTGAGGGGGCAACTCCTCCGTGGGTTCAAATCCCACCGCCACCGCTGCGGCCCGACGGCGCCTCTCGCCCTGAGCGCGAGGCGCCGTCGCGCTTCTCGTCTCACCCTCGAGGCGGGCGGAGCAGAGGTGAGGTGGCGTGGACGTCGAGACCCTCGACCGGGCGCTGCTCATCGGCGCGATCGTGCTCGGGCTGGCGATCCTGGCCGTCCGACTGTCCGCTCGGGTCGGGTTGCCGAGCCTGCTCGCCTACCTCGTCATCGGAGTCGTCCTCGGCTCGGCGGGGCTCACGTTCGACGACGCCGAGGCCGCTCATGCCCTCGGCTTCGCCGCGCTCGTCGTGATCCTGACCGAGGGCGGGTTGACGACCAGGTGGGCAGACGTCCGATCGGCGATGCCGCTGGGCATCCTGCTGTCCACACTCGGGGTCGGGGTCAGCACGGCCGTCGTGGCGACGGTGGCCCACCTCGGGTTGGGACTTGACTGGACGACGTCGCTCATCCTCGGTGGGATCTTCGCCTCGACGGATGCCGCCGCGGTGTTCTCAGTCCTGCGTCGAGTGCCGCTTCGCCCCCGGGTGGCCGGGGCCCTGGAGGCTGAGTCAGGACTCAACGACGCCCCCACGGTCTTGCTGGTCACGCTGCTGGCCACGGGCGCCAAGGACGAGCTGGGCTGGGGCGGGTTCCTGGCCGCGGCCTTGTTCGAGCTCACGGCTGGTGCCGTCATCGGTCTGCTCATCGGCTTCGGTGGGGGCAGGCTGTTGCGCCGCATGGCGCTGCCGTCCTCCGGCCTGTATCCCCTGGCGGTCGTGACGGTGGCCGTCCTTGCCTACGGCAGCGCCTCGGCCGTCCACGCCAGCGGGTTCGCCGCGGTGTACCTCGCGGCACTCGTGCTGGGCAACTCCGACCTGCCGCACCGGCCTGCGACCCGGTCGTTCGTGGAGGGACTGGCGTGGCTCGCTCAGATCGGGCTCTTCGTCATGCTCGGCCTCGTCGCCTCGCCCCTGCAGATCGACCGGTCGATCGTTGTCGCCGCCCTCGTGATCGTCCCGGTGACCATCGTCGTGGCGCGACCGCTGTCCGTCGTGGTGGCCTCGTTGCCGTTCCGGGTGCCGGTGCGCGAACAGGCGTTCCTGTCCCTCGCGGGTCTGCGCGGCGCCGTTCCCGTCGTGCTGGCGACCATCCCTCTCTCGGAGGCGTTTCCGGACTCCGCGCGCATCTTCGACCTGGTGTTCGTTGCCGTGATCGTCTTCACCATCGTCCAGACCCCGCCTCTCGCGCGGCTTGCGAGCGCTCTCGGAGTGGTCCAGGAGACCGAGAGCCGGGACGTCGACCTGGAGGCGGCCCCCCT
This sequence comes from uncultured Actinomycetota bacterium, assembly GCA_963712175.1. Classification (GTDB taxonomy): domain Bacteria; phylum Actinomycetota; class Actinomycetes; order Jiangellales; family Jiangellaceae; genus CAVQGZ01. Next base: position 63,072 of record CAVQGZ010000012.1, on the reverse strand, counting down.
GGAGCGTGTCGGGGCCGACATGATCCAGCTGACCGTGGGTGGGACGTCGCGACTGCACGGCGTCGAGATCGGCGAGCTTCGGCTGCCGGAGGGAGCCTCGGTCGCCCTGGTCGTCCGGGACGGTGTCGGCTTCGTCCCCGCCCCGGGTACCTCGCTACGCCACGGCGACAGCGTCCTGGTCGTCGCGCCGCTCGGGACGCGCGAGGGCACCGAGAGGCGGCTGACCGCCGTCAGCCGTCGGGGCCGGCTGGCCGGCTGGCTCGCCCCTGTCGATGAAGGTAGGGACGCGGACACCCTGCCGCTGCGCTGGACGTGGCGACTGCGGCGTCGCCCCAGACGCTGAGGTCAGCAGGTCGGGATGTCGTCCTCGGTGTTCTCCGTGGGCTGCTCCGGCAACGGCTCCGGGGTGCCCACGCCGGAGAACTGGGCGCCTACGGCGAAGTCGAGCGTCTCGTCCGGCCGATTGTCCTGCACCAACGTCGCGCCCGGGACGTATCGCAGCAGCTGCTGCACGCGAGGCTCGACGTTTCCGGACGAACGGATCTCCCCGACGCCGTCGAGGCGCTTGCCTAGCGGGTCGTTGTCGACCGCGCCGATCTCGAAGCCCTGCGCTCCCAGCTGCTCTGAGGTCTGGCCGGCGATGCCGCTGATCCCGGACGAGTTGTACACGTTCACTCGGATCTCGGCGGGCTCGGGCAGTGCCGCGGCGGCCTCCGGTGCAGGCGTGCACGACGGCGTGGCTTCGGCGGTGCTGATCGCCACCGCGGACCCTTCATCGAAGGGCTGGGTGAGCTGGTCCCACCCCCAGCGACCGGCGAACACCACCGCGACGGCAAGCAGACCGAGCACGATGGCCGTTCGGATGGGCTTGGTCACCGATCGCTTGGCGACGGGGTCGGGGCCCTCGGCGTCGTAGGTCACACGGCCTCCGTCATTCGGTCCGGGTCGGGATTCTCGTCACAGATCGCGGCACACATCGACGTCAGAGTGTAGGAGAGCAGCCGGGAGTCGGCTCCCGCCGACTCCCTCCGCGTGGCGGAGGATGCGGGATTTGAACCCGCGAGGGGCTATCAACCCCAACACGATTTCCAATCGTGCGCCATAGGCCACTAGGCGAATCCTCCGCGCAGCAGGGTACCTGGCGCGGCGTGGAGCATCGTGGCGCCGGGCGTATCCTTGTCGACGGTCCCCCGCGCGGCGGCACCTCGCTCAACTCCCCCAGGGCCGGAAGGCAGCAAGGGTCGGCGAGCTCTACCGGGTGCGCGGGGGGCCATCTGTGTGCAGCCGGTCGGGTGTGTCGCACCCGACGACTAGGGTGCACAAGCGTGGCGCTCGCCCTCTACCGCACCTATCGTCCGGGCCGCTTCGCTGACGTCGTGGGGCAGGACCACGTCACCGCGCCGCTCGTGCGGGCGATCGAGAAGAACCGCGTCCACCACGCCTACCTGTTCTCCGGACCGCGAGGCTGCGGCAAGACCTCGAGCGCACGCATCCTGGCCCGGTCGTTGAACTGTGAGAAGGGTCCGACCCCCGACCCCTGCGGGCAGTGCCAGTCGTGCATCGACCTCGCGCCGAACGGCGCCGGCAGCCTCGACGTCGTCGAGCTCGACGCCGCCACCCACGGCCTGGTGGAGGATGCCCGCGAGCTGCGCGAGCGCGCCCATTTCGCGCCTGTCTCGTCGCGCTTCAAGATCTACATCATCGACGAGGCTCACCAGCTCGGCCCGGGCGCGGCCAACGCGCTGCTCAAGATCATCGAGGAGCCTCCGCCCCACGTGCGGTTCGTCTTCGCGACCACGTCCCCGGACAAGATCCTGGCCACGATCCGTTCGCGCACCCATCACTACCCGTTCCGGCTCGTCCCCGCTCGCCTGCTGCAGGGTCACCTCGCCTGGATCTGCACGCAGGAGGGAGTCCCTGCCGAGCCGACCGCCCTTGATCTCGTGGCTCGCGCCGGCGCCGGCTCGGTGCGCGACGCACTCTCGGTGCTCGGGCAGCTGATGGCCGGCGCGGGCGACGACGGGGTCACCTACGACCTGGCCTACGAGCAGCTCGGCTTCACCGACGCGGCGCTGCTCGACGCGGTAGTGATGGCCCTGGCGTCCAGCGACGCCGCCGGCGTGTTCCACGCCGTCGACCGCGTCGTCGAGTCCGGTCACGATCCACGGCGGTTCCTCACCGACCTCCTCGAACGACTTCGCGATCTCCTCCTGGTGCAGACGGTCCCGGACGCGCTGGACAGCGGGCTCGTCTCGGCACCGGACGACCAAGCCGAACGCATGCGCGAGCAGGCCGGTGCGTTCGGGCGCGCCGACCTCGTGCGTCTCGCACACGTCGCCGACGAGGGCATCCTGGCCATGCGCGGGACGACGCCGACCCGGCTCCAGCTCGAGCTGGTGTGCTCTCGGCTGCTGCTCCCCGGGACTGACACCGGGGTGGCCGACCTGCACGCCCGGGTGGACCGGCTGGAGCACCAGCGGCAACGGGGGCCAACCGGTCCGGAATCGCCTCCGGCTGTGTCAGCCCCTGCCCAGCAGGCTCCGACGACGCGGGCGGACGCGCCCGGCCGGGACGCTCAGGCACCCCCCTCGGACCGGCCCAGGGCCAGGCCCGGCTCTGCTGCCCAGGCCCCGGCCGGCCCGACGTCGCGGGCGGACGCATCCCAGCCGTCGGACGACGCGACGCCAGACGCATCAGCTGCGCCCCCCGCCGAGCCCGCCCCGAGCAGCGAGTCGTCCCTGGCCGCCGTGCGTCGTGCCTGGCCGGAGGTGCTCGAGCGGCTGCGCGAGCTGCGCAAGGCACCCTGGACCTTCATCAAGGACAACACCGAGCCCGTCGACGTGGCCGAGAACGTGCTCGTGCTGGGTGTCCGAAGCGCTCGGCTGCGGGACACGATGGCCCAGCGTGCGGACTACACCGGATACCTTCAGCAGGCCGTCGCCGACGTGCTCGGTCGCCCGCTGCGCATCGAGGCGGTGGTGCAGCCCGCGGCGCAGCCGGATGCTTCGGACGACACCGCCGGTCCGAGGGCGCGCGACTCGTCGCCGCGGGATCCCCGGGGCCCGTCGCGCGCGTCCACCCCACCCGCCGGCGACGAGGGCCAGGGCTCGAAGCCGCAGTCGTCGAGGCCAGGCTCGCCGGAGCACCCGAACCCCTCGTCCGAGCCAGAGTCCGGGGGAGTCAAGCCCCAGACGTCATCCAGCCAAGTCGACGTGGATCCTGACGACGTCCTGCTCGACGACGTCAGCGGGGCCGACCTTCTGAGCCGCGAGCTGGGGGCGAAGATCATCGACGTTGTGGACGAGACGTGACCAGCGCGAACAGGAGACAGCCATGACTGCCGGGATGCCCGACTTCGGATCGCTGCTGGCCCAGGCCCAGCAGATGCAGGAGCAGATGATGCACGCCCAGGAGGGTCTCGCCGACCTGCACGCGGTCGGTACCGCCGGCGGGGGTCTTGTCAGCGCGACGGTCGACGGTCGCGGTGACCTCGTGTCGCTCACGATCGCAGACGAGGCCTACGACGCCGAGGACGCCGATGCGATGGAGACCCTTGCCGATCTCGTCGTCGCCGCCGTACGGGACGCCAAGGGCGAGGCCGAGCGGCTCGCCGCCGAGCAGCTCAGCGCAACGACGGGTGGGCTCGCGGCGCTGGCGGGCTCGAGCGCGGGACTTGACCTGGGTGGGCTGGAGGCCCTGCTGCCGCCTGGTCTGCTCCCTGGCCCGCCGGACGACGGTACGGACGAGGCGGCCGACGACCGCACGGACCGCTGAGGTGTACGACGGGGCACTGCAGGACCTGGTCGACGAGCTCTCCCAGCTACCAGGGATCGGCCCGAAGAGCGCCCAGCGCATCGCGTTCCACCTGTTGTCGGCCGACGCTGCCGACGTCGACCGCCTGACGCTGGCGATCACCGAGGTGAAACGGCGCACTCGGTTCTGCAGTGTCTGCGGCAACGTGGCCGAGGACGAGCAGTGCCGGGTGTGCGCCAACCCCAGGCGCGACCGCAGCGTCATCTGCGTCGTCGAGGAGCCCAAGGACGTCGTGGCGATGGAACGCACTCGAGAGTTCCGTGGGCTCTACCACGTGCTCGGGGGCGCGATCTCCCCCATCGAAGGCATCGGTCCCGACGACCTGCGAATCGCCTCGCTCATGACTCGGCTGGCCAGTGGCGAGGTGGCAGAGGTCGTGCTGGCGACCGACCCGAACATCGAAGGCGAGGCGACGGCGGCTTACCTCGCGCGAACGATCAAGCCGATGGGCTTGACAGTCACGCGTCTGGCCAGTGGGCTGCCGGTAGGCGGCGACCTCGAGTACGCCGACGAGGTGACGCTGGGCCGGGCCCTGGAGGGCCGACGAGCGATCTGAGTGGGAGGTGGGCCGTGCCGGACGAGCTCGACGCCCTGGCTCGCGACCTGAACGAGCAGATGTCGGCATTCCTCGTAGCGCTGGCGCAGGTCGCCGCCGGCGACGAGCCCGACTTCGCCCTGTCCGTCCTCATGCTCGAGATCAGCCAGCTCGCTCTCGCCGGCGGTCGGCTCGCTGCCCTGGCCGACATCGCGCCGGACGAGGACTTCGAAGCGGACGCGGGCCCGGACGCCGACCTCGACAGCCTGCGCGACGGGCTGCGGCAGCTTCTTGGCGACGTGGACGTGTACGTCGACGTCGTCGACCCCATGCACCCCGAGCAAGGGACGGCGGTGTGCCGGATCTCCGACGAGCTGGCTGTCGTCGCATCCGACCTCGTCCACGGCCTGCAGCACTACGCCAACGGCCGCGTCGTCGAGGCCATGTGGTGGTGGCAGTTCTCCTACCTGGCCACCTGGGGTGCTGCGCTGACGTCTGCCACCCGGGCGGTGCACTCGCTTGTCGCCCACACCCGTCTCGATGCTGACCGGCCGGTCACGAGCGCAGGTACCATGGTGTGACCAGTCGCGGTTGTCGCCAAGCACAGCCCGGCTGGTCGTCATTGCCGCAGGTTGACATCGGGAGCACTCGTGGGCCTCGTCGTCCAGAAGTACGGCGGGTCGTCGGTAGCCGACGCCAGCCGGATCCGCGCCGTGGCCGAGCGCATCGTGCGCACTCGTGAGGCCGGGAACGACGTCTGCGTCGTCGTCTCGGCGATGGGAGACAGCACCGACGAGCTGCTCGACCTCGCCCAGCAGATCAGCGGCGAGCCCCCGGCGCGCGAGCTCGACATGCTCCTCACCGCCGGCGAGCGCATCTCCATGGCGTTGCTGGCCATGGCCATCGCCGAGCGCGGCTACGAGGCTCGGTCGTTCACCGGCTCACAGGCCGGCGTGATCACGGACTCGGTGCATGGCAAGGCGCGGATCATCGACGTCACCCCAGGACGGATCCGTGGGGCGCTGGATGCAGGTGCCGTCGCCATCGTCGCGGGCTTCCAGGGAGTCTCGCAGGACACCAAGGACGTCACCACGCTGGGCCGAGGCGGGTCGGACACCACGGCGGTCGCCCTCGCGGCGGCCCTCGGAGCGTCCGTCTGCGAGATCTACACCGACGTGGACGGGGTGTTCACGGCCGACCCTCGCATCGTGCCGGCCTCGCGGAGGCTGCCGGCCACCACCTACGACGAGATGCTGGAGATGGCCGCCAACGGAGCGAAGGTGCTTCACCTGCGTTGCGTGGAGTACGCGAAACGCTACGACCTGCCCATCCACGTGCGGTCCAGCTTCTCGCACCGCCCGGGGACGATCGTGGCAGCCACCTGGGCCCAGGCAATCGAGGTCAGCGAAGAGGAGAGCACGATGGAGCAGCCGATCATCTCCGGTGTGGCCCACGACCGGAGCGAGGCCAAGATCACGCTGGTCGGCGTCCCTGATGTCGTCGGCGCGGCAGCACGCATCTTCGAGACGGTGGCCGACGCGGGGGCCAACCTCGACATGATCGTCCAGAACGTCTCGGCGGCCGGGACAGGCCGCACGGACATCTCCTTCACCCTTCCCCAGGCTGACGGTCCGACGGCGCTGGCTGCCCTGCAGACGGTCGTGTCGGAGTCCGGCGTCGAGGACATCCAGTACAACGACCAGATCGGCAAGATCTCGCTCGTCGGCGCCGGGATGCGCACGCACCCGGGTGTGTCGGCGAAGTTCTTCGGTGCGCTCGCCGACGCCGGGGTGAACATCGAGATGATCTCGACGTCGGAGATCCGCATCTCCGTGGTGGTGCAGGCGACCGAGGTCGATCGTGCGGTCGCGGCCGTGCACACGGCGTTCGACCTCGACACCACAGACATCGAAGCTGTCGTCTACGGAGGAACTGGCCGATGAACCGCCCGACCCTGGCTGTCGTCGGCGCGACCGGCGCCGTCGGCACCGTCATGCTCGACCTGCTCTCCACGCGCGAGGACGTGTGGGGGGAGATCCGCCTCGTTGCCTCGGCTCGCTCGGCGGGCCGCCTGTTGTGGGTGCGAGGGGAGCAGGTGGAGGTCCAGGCCCTCGCCCCGGAGGTGTTCGACGGGGTCGACGTCGCGATGTTCGACGTCCCCGACGAGGTGTCAGCGGTGTGGGGACCGGTCGCAGTCGAACGTGGCGCGATCGTCGTGGACAACTCCGGTGCCTTCCGCATGGACCCGGACGTCCCTCTGGTCGTCCCGGAGGTGAACGCGCACGCCGTGCGACAGCGCCCACGCGGAATCATCGCCAACCCCAACTGCACGACCCTGTCGATGATCGTGGCGGTGGGGGCACTGCACGCCGAGTTCGGGTTGGACGAGCTCGTCGTGTCGTCTTATCAGGCGGCATCCGGCGCGGGCCAGGAAGGCATCGACACCCTCCACGACCAGCTGAGCAAGGTGGCCGGCAGCCGGGACATCGGGACGCGAGCCGGGGACGTCCGGCGAGCCGTCGGCGACGAGCTCGGACCGTTCCCGGCCCCACTGGCTCTCAACGTGGTGCCGTGGGCCGGTTCACTGAAGGACGACGGCTGGAGCAGCGAGGAGCTGAAGGTGCGCAACGAGTCGCGCAAGATCCTCGACCTGCCCTCGCTGCGGGTCACTGCCACGTGTGTCCGGGTGCCGGTCGTCACGACGCACTCGCTTGCCGTTCACGCGGTCTTCGAGCGCGAGATCACCGTCGACGCGGCACGTCGGGTGCTCGGGGATGCCGCCGGAGTGGTGCTCTACGACGATCCGGAACGTGGGGAGTTCCCGACACCCAACGACGTGGTGGGTACGGATCCCACCTGGGTCGGGCGGGTGCGCCAGCACCTCGACGACCCCACCGCGCTGGAGCTCTTCGTCTGCGGCGACAACCTGCGCAAGGGCGCTGCCTTGAACACGGCGCAGATCGCCGAGGTCGTCGCCGAGGAGCTCACCGCCTGACCGACGGACCTGTCGAGGGCCGGGACGCCCGGTGGACGTCCCGGCCCTCACGGGAGTCGGGGTGGCGGGATTTGAACCCACGACCTCGTCGACCCGAACGACGCGCGCTCCCAAGCTGCGCCACACCCCGGATTCCGCAGCCAAGCTGCTGGTGGCAAGTGTAACGGAGCGGGTGAGCGCGACTGGCCGGGCTGCCGCCGAGGTCCCCAGCCGGGGCTACCGCGAGGATCGCTCCACGAGGGTGAGCAACGACGCCTCCGGACGACAGGCGAACCGGACGGGAGCAGTCGGGCTCGTGCCCAGACCGCCCGACACGTGCAGCCAGGCGGCCCCCGGCGGGCCGGCGGCCGGGTGCCGGGACAACCCGCGGGCCCGATCCGTGTCCAGGTCGCAGTTGGTCACCAGGGCTCGACCCCCAGGGAGGCACAGCTGGCCGCCGTGGGTGTGCCCGGCCAGGATGAGGTCGGCGCCGTCGGCAGCCATCGGGTCGAGCACCCTCAGGTACGGCGCGTGGGTGACGCCCAGCATCAGGTCGGCGCCGGCTGCCCGGGGCCCGCTGACCAGGTCGTACCGGTCGTACTCGAGGTGTGCGTCATCAGTGCCGACGATGTCGAGCACCAGGTCGGCGACCGGCAGCACAGCGCGGGCGTTGTCGAGGTCGTGCCATCCCGATCCGGTGAGCAGCCCGTCCAGCTCGGCAGTGGGCAGCCGGTCGCCGTGGATGCTTCGACGCCCGTCGTCAGGCAGCAGGTAGCGACCAGGGTTCTTGAGCTCCGGAGCGAAGTAGTCGTTCGATCCTCGGACGAAGACACCTTCGCTGTCCAGCAAGGCGCCCAGGGCCCCGCGCAGCGCCGGAACAGCGTCACGGTGGGCGATGAGGTCGCCGGTCGTGACGACGAGGTCGGGGCGCAGCCCGCCGAGACTGCGCACCCACTCCTGCTTCGTTCGCTGCCCAGGGGTCAGGTGCAGGTCGGACAGGTGGAGGACCCGAAGCGGCCCACCACGGGGCAGGACGGGGACCGTGTGCCGACGCAGCGTGTACGCGTGAACCTCGTAGCCCGCCGAGTAGGCCAGCCCGGCCGCTGCCCCCGCGAGCCCCGCCGCGAGGGCACGGCGCAACGCTAGGCCTCTTCCTCGGCCGGCGGCGGGTCGGGCTCGGCCGGCGGCGGGTCGGGCTCGGCCGGCGGCGGGTCGGGCTCCGGCTCCGGTTCCGGCTTCGGCGGTGGGGGTGGCGGTGGTACATAGCCGGTTGAGGTGAACACCCGCACCGTGCCGCCGGAGAAGTAGGACGCGCCGGAACCCGGATCGGTGCTGACCGTGAGCCCACGAGGCACTGAGGAGTTGACTTGTGCCGCGACGTAGGCCTCGAACCCGGCGGCTTGCAGGGTGGCCACCGCTTCCGCGCCGGTGAGACCGCGCACGTCCGGGACGACCGACGAGACGCCGGCCACCTCGTTCGGGTCAGGGTCGGCGAACCCCTTCACCGGCAGTGGCTCCATGATCGAGGACATCGCCTGCTGCCAGATGGGCCCCGGGAGGCAACCGCCGCAGACGAAGCCGTAGTACACACCGTTCAGCGTGTAGCCGGTCAGGGACTCGTTCCGCAGGGGATTGGTCACCGCGACGGAAGCCGATCGCTGCGGTGTGTACCCCATGAACCAGATGTCGCTGACGTTGTCCGTTGTTCCGGTCTTGCCGGCCGCCGGGCGACCGAGGCTCATTCGAGCCCCAGTCCGTGCGGGGTCGGGGCCATCGATGGTGCCCTGCAGTACCTGGTTGACGCCGTCAGCGACGCCGCCGTCGATCACCTTGGCGCAGTTGGCTGCCGGTACCGGCAGCTCCTCGCCGTTCGGCCTGGTGATGGAGGAGACGGCGACGGAGTCGCAGTGGGTGCCGCGGGCAGCAAATGTTGCGTACGCCTCAGCCATCGCCAGCGGCGAGACCTCTTGTGATCCCAGCACGAACGACTTGATCTGCATCAGGTCCTCGCCGTTGGCGCGGGTCAAGCCGCCGGCCTCGGCGATCTTGACCGGGTCGCAGATCCCGGTCCTCTCCTCCAGCAGGGCGTAGAAGGTGTTGACCGACTTCCACGTTCCTGTACGCAGATCGAAGCTGCCACCTTGGCCGTCGTAGTTCTTGATCTTCCAGGGGTCGCTGACGACGCCGTCGCAGATGCGCATCGCGGTGGTGTGCTCGAACTCCCCGGGGACGTTGATTCTCGTGTTGAGAGGGATGCCCTGCTTGATGGCCGCCGCCAGTACGAAGGCCTTCATCGTCGATCCGCTCTGGAAACCACCGCTTCCGCCACGGTTGAAGTCGGTGACGAAGTTGACGAAGGTGTTGCCGTCGCCGCTCCCGTAGCCCATCGAGTGCGTCATCGCCGTGATGTTCCCTGTGCCGGGCTCGACGACCGCCATGGCCGCCACGGCAGGGTCAGTGGGTGCCACATAGGCCCGGACTGCTTGCTCGGCCGCCTTCTGCTCACGTGGTTGCAGCGTCGTCTTGATCAGCAAGCCGCCCCGTCGCAGGGTCTGCTCGCGCTGCTCCACGGTCTCGCCCAGCGCCTCCCAGTCCATGAGCTCGCGGTAGACGAAGTCGCAGAAGAACGGCGCGTACGAGACGGTGCACCCGTTCGTCGTCGACGACGGCTCGAGCCCCAGTGGCTCCTCGGCGACGGCACTCGCCTCGTCGGCGGAGATGTCGCCGTTGTTGACCATGGCGGCGAGAACGTTGTTGCGTCGTGCGACCGCCCGCTCGGCGAACTGCTCGGGGTCGTAGCGAGTCGGTGACTGCACGAGGCCGGCGAGCGTCGCGGCCTGGTTCAGCGTGAGGTCTCCGGCCGATCTGGAGTAGAAGCGCTGAGCCGCAGCCTCGATGCCGTAGGCGCCGCCACCGAAGTAGGCGATGTTGAGGTAGCGCTCGAGGATCTGGTCCTTGGTGAACTGCTCTTCGGCAGCCATGGCGAGACGAAGCTCGCGCAGCTTGCGGGTGTAGGAGGTCTCGACAGCAGCAGCCGCCTCTTCCTCCGTCTCAGCCTGCAGGAGCAGCACGTTCTTGACGTACTGCTGGGTCAGAGTCGAGCCGCCCTGCTCGACCGATCCACTCGACACATTCGTGACCAGGGCCCGGGTCGTGCCTTGCAGGTCGATCGGCCCGTGGTCGTAGTACCGGGCATCCTCGATCGCCACGATTGCCTGCTGGGCGTTGAGGGATATCTCGTCAAGGGGCTTGTAGATGCGGTTCTCGTCGAAGAAGACCGCGAGCTCGCCGCCCTCGGCATCCACCACGACCGACCGCTGGGCCTGCGGGGTTGCCTCGAAGTCAGCAGGCAGAGATGTGAACGATTCGACGGTTGCACGGGCGGCGACGCTGGTTGCCCCCACCACAGGAAGTGCCAGTCCGGCAACAAGCAGGCCGGCTACCGCGGCGACGACCATGATGCCCAGAATGTGCTTGCTGGCTGAGGCCAGCACAGCAAGGGGAGTGTCACTCACCCCTCTAGGGTAAACGCGATTCCGCGAAGCGCCTGACCTCGCCGCGTCCGGGCGATTCAGCGGCGGATGTCGACGAGCGCGGGCGCCCGCATCGCCGGCGGATCGTGATGCGGACGAGATTGACTCGTTGGTGATCTTGACGCGCGACCTTCGGACCCGCTTTGATCTTGGTCGGAGGCTCCACGTACGCCAGCAACGACGCTGCCGGAGGCACTGTGAGTTGGGTTGAGGACTGGCCGTCGAACGCAGCGTGTCGGGACGCTGATCCTGACTCGTTGTTCGTCCAAGGAGCGGCACAGAACCGCGCCAAGTCCGTCTGCGGTGGGTGTGCGGTGCGAACCGAGTGCCTTGCTGACGCTCTGGACAACCGCATCGAGTTCGGGGTGTGGGGCGGCATGACCGAGCGTGAGCGTCGCGCACTGCTGCGCCGGCGTCCCGAGGTGGTCTCGTGGCGTCGGGTGCTGGAGTCGGCTCGCGACCACTTCGGTCCGTCGGTGCCCATGCAGCGCGGTGTCAGGCGTCCGCTGCCCGTGGACTGATCCCGCCCTACGCGGTCCTGCCCGTCAGCCTTGCTTGGCGAGGTGGTCGCCCACCTCACGGAGCCCAGCAAGGTCGTGGACGTCGGACGGGAACGCGGGAACGTCCACCACCGGGACCGACGGATGTGCCGTGTTGAACCGTCCGGCCAGTCGCTGCTCACGGTCGATCACCCGCATGCGCTCCGCGTGCAGCAAGAGGGTGGCCGCGGCGAACTCGTGCTCCGGCCGCTCGGCGAGGTGGTCAGCCGCCGACACGCTCTGCTCCGCGGTGAGGTCGGGCACCTCGCTGGTGTGCACGCGGTTCAGCACGAGCCCGCCCAGCGGCATCCCGTCCCCGGCGAGGCGCTCGACGAAGTAGCTGGCTTCGCGCAGCGCGTCCGGCTCGGGGGCTGCCACGACGACGAACGTCGTCTCCTCGTTCTGCAGCAACGCGTAGGTCTGCTCGGCACGCTCCCGGAATCCGCCGAACATCGAGTCGAGCGCTCCGACGAACGTCTGGACGTCGCTCAGCAGGTCGCCCCCGAGCACTCTGGTGAGCGCGCTCGTGAAGACCCCGAACCCGGCCTGCACGAAGCGGAAGCCCATCCGACCGCCGGCGCGGGCAGGTGCCGTCAGCACGCGGATGAGCCGACCGTCGAGGAACGACCCGAGCCGGGCCGGGGCGTCGAGAAAGTCCAGCGCCGATCGCGACGGAGGGGTGTCGACGACGATCAGGTCCCACGAGCCCTGGGCGCGAAGCTGGCCCAGCTTCTCCATCGCCATGTACTCCTGCGTGCCGGCGAACGAGGTCGACAGCGCCTGGTAGAAGGGGTTCTGCAGGACCGCCGTCGCCTTCTCAGGCGTTGCGTGTGCCTGCACGACCTCGTCGAAGGTGCGCTTCATGTCCAGCATCATCGCGTCGAGCGATCCGCCGCCGGCCTCGTCAACTCCGACGACCGCGCGAGGCGAGTTGTCGAGCTCCCGCAGCCCCATCGACTGGGCGAGCCGACGCGCGGGGTCGATCGTGAGGACGACAGCCTTCCTGCCGCGCTCGGCGGCGCGCAGTGCCAGTGCTGCCGCCGTCGTCGTCTTGCCGACCCCTCCGGAGCCACAGCAGACGATGATGCGTCGGCTCGGGTCGTCGAGAATGGCATCGATGTCGAGGGGACGAGCAGCTCGACGCTGGCGCTGCGTCGTCGCGGCAGTCATCGGGCAGTCCTCCCCTCGAACCCGTGCACGCCGTGCGCTCGCAGCTCGTCGGCGAGCGCATACAGAGTTCCGAGGTCGATACCGCCGGCGAGCAAGGGCAGCTCCAGCACGGGCACCCCCAACGATTTCAGGCGCTCGGACTGCTGCTGCTCCAGCGCCACCCGCTCGGCGTGCTGGGCGACCTCGCGCCCGAGACCGTGGGCCCACGCGTCGACGACGTCGCTGGTCATGCGGGGCAGGTCGGACAGGTCGCCGGAGACGATGCCTGCCCGCAGGGCGTCGGTGTCCACCCGTCCCTCCTGGGCGGCGGCAAGGTCCTGCGGCGCGAGCGGCGACGAGCGCACCTGGTTCACCACGACGGCTCCCACCGGAAGCCGCGCCGCGCTCAGCTCGGCGATGCCGTCGACGGTCTCCTGAACCGGCATCTCCTCCAGGACGGTCACCACATGGACGGCCGTGGCCGACGATCGGAACAGCGCCATGATCGATTCGGCCTGCCTGTTGATGGGCCCCATCCGGGTGAGCTCGGTGACTTCCTCGTTCACGTTGAGGAAGCGCGTGACCCTGCCCGTCGGCGGCGCGTCCATCACGATGGCGTCGTAGGCGAACCCACCGCCGGCCCCGCGCCGTCTCGCGGCCTCGTACGTCTTGCCTGTCATGAGCACGTCGCGTAGGCCCGGAGCGATCGTGGTCGCGAACTCCAACGCGCCCATCCGGTCCAGTGCTTTGCCGGCACGCCCGAGCCGGTAGTACATCTCGAGGTACTCCAGCACGGCATCCTGCGCGTCGATGGCCAGCGCGTACACGTCGCCGCCCTCAGCCGCCACGGCAACCTTGCGCTCCTCGTACGGCAGCGGCGGGGTGTCGAAGAGCCCGGCGAAGCCCTGCCGACCTTCCACCTCCACGAGCAGGACCCGCCTACCCTGCGCGGCCAGGGCTAGGCCCAGGGCTGCCGCAACGGTCGTCTTGCCGGTGCCGCCCTTGCCGGTGACGACATGCAGCCGGACGTCCTGCCAGTTGACCATGATCGCCCCAGGGTAGTGAGGGTCGATGTCGGGCGCCCCTTGCAGGCTGCCCGACTACGCTCGCCGGTCATGCAGCGATGGGAGTACGCCACCGTCCCGCTTCTGGTCCACGCCACGAAGCAGATCCTCGACACCTGGGGCACTGACGGGTGGGAGCTGGTGCAGGTCGTACCGGGTCCGACGCCGGAGAACCTGGTCGCCTACCTCAAGCGCCCGGTCGAGGGCTGAGGCGTGCCGACCGTTCAGGAGCGGCTGGCCGAGCTCGGCATCGAGCTACCGGCGGTTGCCGCGCCGCTGGCCGCCTACGTGCCCGCTACGCGCACCGGCCACCTGGTCTTCACGGCTGGGCAGCTACCGCTGGTCAACGGATCCCTGCTGGCAACGGGCATCGTCGGCGCTGATGTCGACGTGGAGACCGCCGCCAGATGTGCTCGTCAGTGCGCACTGAACGGGCTCGCTGCCGTGCATTCGCTCATCGGCGACCTCGATGACGTCGTGCGGGTGGTCAAGGTCGTCGGCTTCGTCGCCTCGACGCCTCAGTTCACCGGGCAACCAGCCGTCGTGAACGGCGCCAGCACCCTGCTGGGCGAGGTCTTCGCAGACGCCGGCGTTCATGCCCGCAGTGCCGTCGGTGTGTCCAGCCTTCCGATGGGGGCACCGGTCGAGGTCGAGATGGTGGTCGAGGTGACCGGCTCCGGCTCAGGAGGCTGACCGGTCGTGCGCATCGTCCTGCCGGAAGCTGTGGCGTCTCGGGCCGCTGACGTCGCGTCCGGCCGTGAGCCGGCCGTGCCCCTGAGCCCAGCGTCAACCGTAGTGCTGCTGCGCACTGCTCCGAGCGGTGGCCTCGAGGCCTATCTGCAGCGACGCCACACCGGGCTCGCGTTCGCAGGTGGGATGTTCGCGTTCCCGGGCGGGCGCGTCGACGCAGCCGATTCCGCTTTCCCGGATGTCCTCTGGCACGGGCCCAGCCCGACCGAGGTAGGGGCACGCCTCGGTCACACCGACGCCGAGCGGGTGCGCGCCCATGTCGTGGCGGTCGTGCGGGAGCTGTTCGAGGAGACCGGTGTGCTGCTGGCAGCGCCCCGGCCAGGAGTGGTCGGCGCCCGCCGCCCGACCGAGACGGAACGCTCGGCGCTGAGCGGCGGAGCCTCGCTGGCGCACGTGCTCGAGCACCTGTCCTGCCGGCTCGACGCCACGCTCCTGCGGCCGTGGGCGCAGTGGCTGACACCTCGGTTCGAGCGTCGACGCTTCGACACCTGGTTCTTCGTCGCTGCGCTGCCGGATGGGCAACGCCCACGCGTGGCGACCGAGGAGGCCCACGAGGGGCGCTGGGTGACCCCGCTGGAGGCCATCGACGACATGCGGGCCGGACGTCTCCCGATGCTGCCGCCGACCTGGTGGACGCTGCGTGAGCTGGCAGCCTTCCCCGACGTCGCATCCGTGCTCGAGTCTGCGCCGTCCATCGCCCGGTACACCGTGGGCTGGACGCTCGACGGGGACGACACCGTGATGGTGCTACCCGATGACCCCCGCTACCCGGGGGACGACCCACGCGAGGGCACGTGAGCAGCTCACCCGAGGTGGAGTCCGGCGACGCTCCTGTCGCCTGGACCGGCGGGCGGTTGAGCGAGCGCGTCCGATGCATCCTGGCGCCGAATCCCGGGCCGATGACGCTGGACGGTACGAACACGTACGTGCTCGCCGAGCCGGGGTCGAGCGCTGCGGTCGTCGTGGACCCCGGTCCCGACGACGCGGTCCACCTCGACCGGGTCATGGACGACCTCGGGGCCCACGGGCAGCACGCGGCCGTGGTGCTGCTGACCCATGGGCACCCGGACCATGCCGAAGGGGCGGCGACGTTCGCGCGACGAGCGGGCTGCGGGGTCCGCGCCGTTGACCCGGCCCATCGCAGCGGTGACGAGGGGCTGGTGGCCGGTGACCGAATCGGTGTCGGCGGCCTGGTCGTCGAGGTGATGGACACCCCCGGTCACACGGCCGACTCGGCGAGTCTCGTCCTGCGCGACGAACCGGCCCTGCTCACGGGCGACACCGTCCTCGGTCGTGGGACGACCGTCGTCGCCCACCCGGACGGGCGCCTGGGTGACTACCTGGACTCTCTGGAGCGGATCGAGCGGCTGGCGTCACGGCAGCCGCAGATGCGCCTGCTCCCCGGGCACGGCCCCGCCGGAGCGGCCCTCGTGCAGGTCGTGGGCTTGTACCGAGCGCATCGAGCCGCCAGGTTGCAGCAGGTGCTCGACGCGGTGGACGCCGGCGCTGTCGATGCTGACGCGGTCGTGGCCCACGTCTACGCCGACGTCGACCGGACGCTGTGGCCGGCGGCGCGACTCTCCGTCCTCGCGCAGCTCGACTACCTGGTCGAGGCCAGTCGGCTGGCTCGGGCCGGCGGTCGTCTCAGCGTGCGCGGCGCCTGAGCCGGTCAACGTCCAGCAGGACGACCGAGCGCTGCTCGAGACGTATCCAGCCGCGCGAGGAGAAGTCGGCCAGCGCCTTGTTGACCGTCTCCCGGGAGGCGCCGACGAGCTGGGCCAGCTCCTCCTGGGTCAGGTCGTGAGCGACCCGGATGCCGCCCTCAGCGGGAGCGCCGAACCGCCGCGAAAGCTCCAGCAGCGACTTCGCGACGCGACCGGGTACGTCGGAGAAGACCAGGTCGGCCACGATGTCGTTGGCGCGTCGCAGCCGACCGGCCAGCTGCGCGAGCAGCCCGTGAGCCACGACGGGACGCCCATCCAGCCATGACAGCAGCCGCTCCTGGCTGAGTCCGAGCAGCACGGAGTCGGTGACCGCGGTGACCGTCGCCGACCGGGGGCCGGGGTCGAAGAGCGACAGCTCGCCGAACATCTGGCCGGGCCCCAGGATCGCGAGCAGGTTCTCCCGACCGTCGGACGCATGACGTCCCAGCTTGACCTTGCCCTCGATCACGACGTAGACGCGGTCACCGCTGTCGCCTTCGTGGAACAGAACCTCGCCGCGGGGCAGCTGCGTCTCCTCCATCGAGTCGACCAGGGCGCGAGCGTCCTCGGGGCTCAGCTCGGAGAACAGGGGCGCCTGTTGGACGACCAGGTCCAGACCACGATCCACGGCGGGTCCCTCCTCGAGATCATCGGGTGACCATTGTGGCTCATCGCACATCGCCATCGAACGTAGGCTGCCCGTCGTGCCCGCCACCGTGGACGAGACCGACCTCGCGCGCACGCGCCGAGCGCGCCGAGCCGTCCGCGAGCTCGCTCTCAGCTACCCCGACGCGCACTGCGAGCTGAGCTTCTCCTCGCCCTTCGAGCTGCTGGTGGCCACGATCCTGTCGGCGCAGACGACGGACCGACGCGTCAACAACGTGACCCCGGCGCTGTTCGCCGCCTACCCGGATCCGCAGGCGTTGGCCGGCGCCGACATCGGAGACGTCGAGCAGATCATCGCCTCGACCGGCTTCTTCCGCGTGAAGGCTCGCACCATCGTCGAGATGTCCGCTGCGCTGGTGGAGCGCTTCGACGCGCAGGTACCGAGACGGCTCGACGATCTCGTGACGCTACCGGGCGTCGGTCGCAAGACGGCGAACGTCGTGCTGGGGGAGGCCTTCGGCGTGCCGGGCATCACCGTCGACACCCATGTGTCGCGGCTGTCGCGACGACTCGGCCTCACGGACAGCACGGATCCCGCTGTCATCGAGGCTGACCTCGCTGGGCTGCTGGCGCGCAAGGACTGGACGCCTGCTTCCCAGCTGCTCATCTGGCACGGGCGACGCCGCTGCCACGCTCGCCGCCCGGCCTGTGGGGCCTGCCCCATCGCCCGGCTGTGCCCCTCGTTCGGTGAGGGCCCCACGGACGCCGTGGTCGCTGCGCGGCTGGTCAAGAGCGAGGGTCCGGCATGAAGCAGAGGCCTGCACCCGGAACCGACTCGGGGGACCCGCCTGAGTGGCTGACCCCCATGGCGGACGTCGTGCGCGGCATCCGCCCCGAGGACCTGTCGCGGTTCCAGCCACCCGAGGTCGGGCGCCGGCAGGGTGCGGTGCTCATGCTGTTCGGGGAGTCTGAGGCCCAGCCCGACGTGCTTCTCATCGAGCGCGCGCACGACATGCGCAGCCACGCGGGTCAGCCAGCCTTCCCCGGCGGTGCCCTTGACCCTGAGGACGACGGGCCTGTGGGGGCGGCTCTGCGCGAGGCGAGCGAGGAGACCGGGCTCGACCCGGTCGGAGTCGACGTGCTGGCGACTCTGCCGTCGCTGTGGCTACCGCCGTCCGGGTTCGAGGTCACGCCGGTTCTCGGCTGGTGGCGAGTCCCGAGCCCGGTCAGCGTGCGAGACCCCCGGGAAGTCGCATCCGTGCATCGGGTCCCGGTCGCCGAGCTCCTCGATCCCGCCAACCGACTGTCGGTGCGGCATCCGAGCGGGTACGTGGGTCCGGCCTTCGCTGTCCGTGGGTTGCTGGTGTGGGGCTTCACGGGGGGGCTGCTCTCCCGGCTCTTCACGCTGGCAGAGTGGGAGCAAGAGTGGGACCACGACCGAGTGCAGGACCTACCTGAGCGAACGCTGAGGCAGGCACTGCGCAGCGAGGCTCACCCGGGCTTCGTGGTGGGCTCGGCGGGGGGCGAGGAGGGCTGATGATCGATCGGATCGGCGAGATCGTCGCGGCGTTGAGCCTGCTCGACTGGGTTCTCATCGCGCTGGTGCTGGCGTTCGCGGTGATCGGGTGGGTCCAAGGGTTCGTCGTCGGCCTCCTGTCCCTGGTGGGGTTGGTCGGCGGAGCTGTCGTCGGCCTCATCTTCGCCCCACGCCTGCTGTCGGCCCTCGAGCCGGGGCTGGGTACAGCGCTGCTCGCCATCCTGCTGGTCGTCCTGGCTGCCGCCATCGGTCAGTGGGCGCTGTCATGGGCCGGTGAGACCGTCCGCGAGAAGCTGGGCGGCGAATCGGCGCGCCGGATCGACGGCGTCGCCGGAGCCGTGCTGGGCTCGCTCAGCGTCCTTGTGGTGGCGTGGCTCATCGGGACGGCCGTGGCGTCGGCTGCCGTGCCCTGGCTGTCGAGCGCCTCGCGCGAGTCCTCGGTGCTCGCTGCGGTCGACGGGGTGATCCCGTTCAGCCCTGACCGCCTGCGTGACCCCCTGCGAGACGTCGTGGACTCCGGAGGCTTCCCGGAGGTTGTCGCACCCTTCGTCGAAGAGGTTGTCGTCGACGTCGAGGAGCCGGACCCGGGTGCCGATCGCACTCCCGAGGTGCGGGCCGCTCTCGCCTCCGTGGTCAAGGTGGTCGGTCGGGCGGACCAGTGCTCCTCCCAGCTCGAGGGATCGGGTGTCGTGGTCACGGACGGACGTGTGCTGACCAACGCGCATGTCGTGGCGGGGACGTCTCGAGTCGTTGTTCAGGCCGGCAGCGAGAGCCCGGTCGTCGCCACCGTGGTGTTCATGGACCCCGATGCAGACGTCGCCGTGCTCGACGCACCGGACCTGGGGGCACCTCGGCTGCCGATCGACGCTGAGACGACGCCTGGGCAGGGTGACCCAGCGGTGTTCGCCGGGTACCCCAACGGCGGCGGCCTGGACACCGAGAGCGCTCGCGTCAGGTCATCCAACCAGCTCCTCGGCCTGGACATCTACGGCCGGGACGAGGTCCTGCGTGACGTCGTCGGCTTCCGCGGCGATGTCCAGCCAGGCAACTCGGGAGGGCCGCTTCTGACCCCGCAGGGGCAGATGATCGGGCTCGTGTTCGCCGCGTCCCTGACCGATCCCGAGACCGGATACGCGTTGGCGCTCGCGGAGCTGGAACGCGCTCTCGCCGTGGCGAGTGCCGAGTCGGTGACCTCCGTGCCCACCGGCGCGTGCGTCTAGCTGGGGCGTGCTCCCAACCAGTCGACGAGGTGCTGGCTGACCGCGTCTGGAGCCTCTTCCTGCGGGAAGTGCCCGACCTCGGGCAGCTCGACCCACTCGTAGGGCCCTGCTGCGTGCCGCCGCGACGCACGCGCGGTGGCCGGCAGCACGGCCGGGTCCAGGGCGCCGTGCATCTGCAGCACCGGGCTCTGGACCGCCGGCTCCATCTTGGCTGCGAACCGTGCCCCGTCGGGGCGCAGCAGTGAGCGGAACGCCCATCGGTGGTACTCCAGCGAGCAGTGAGGTGCGGGCCAGACCGATAGCGCGGCTCGGTAGCGCGCCGAAGCCGCCGCGTCGGGGAAGGAACCGCCCGGTGCAGCCCAGTCGCGCAAGATCCGCTCGACCTCGATGCCCCCGTCCGCGATCAGCTCGCGCTCCGGTCGCCAGGGCATCTGCAACCGCAGCGCATGCTTGGCGGCAGCACGTTGAGCCTTCGAGCGCATCGCCCGTCGCATCTGCAGGGGGTGGGCCATGGAGAGCACCGCGATGGCATCGACGTGCCCGGGGCGCAGCACCGCCGTGGACCAGGCGAAGAACCCGCCCCAGCCGTGGCCGACGATGACCGCTGACCTCCGGCCCAGCGCGCGCACGACTCCCGTGACGTCTGCGGAGACGGTGTAGGGGTCGTACCCGCGGGGCGTCTTGTCGCTGCCGCCGTAACCCCGCAGGTCCATGGCCGCGACTCGGTACCCCGCCTCGGCGAGGGCTGGTAGCTGGTGACGCCAGGTCCACCAGAACTCAGGGAAGCCGTGCAGGCAGATCACCAGCGGTCCGGTCCCCATCTCGGCCACGTGGAACTGCGCCCCGTTCGCCGCGACCTGCTGGTGGGTCCAGGGGCCGGGGACGTTGATGATGTCCCGCAGTGACGGCGGGGCGGTGGGGGGCCTCGCCATCGGGGACTACTCCGACGAGGCGGGAGCGATGGCGGACTTGGCTTCCTCGATCGTGGCCGTGACGTTCGCCTGCGTCCGAGCCAGCCCCTTGACCTTGTCGAACTCGCGCTTGCCGAGGAAGCCCAGCAGACCGGCGAGGAGCAGGTAGACGACGGCGACGATGAGCATGCCCGCCCAGACCGGTAGCCCGGCTGCCACCAGCCCGAACGCCGCGGCGAAGCTGAGCAGGAACCACGCCGTGAAGCCGAGGAAGGCCGCCCCGCCGAACATCCCGGCTCCGGTGCCGGCGCGCTGGGCGTTCTCCTTCGCCTCAGCCTTCGCGAGCTCGATCTCGCCGCGAACGATGGCCGCCCCGTCCTCGGCTGCGGTGCGGACCAGGTCGACGATGGTGGGCCGCACCTCGCTCACGGTGCCGGCCGAGCTCGGCTTGGGCTGCACATCAGTCATTCGGAGTCCTCCTCGTCAGGGCGCTCCGAGCCTAGCCGCCCGAGCCTGGGTGCGGGGCCGTCGGTCCCGACGTGGCCCCGGGTTCCAGCACCGACTCAGGGACTGCGAGGGTCGTCGAGAACGTGGTCGGGGATGAGCCCCGCGTTCTCCTCACGCAGCCGCTTGTAGGCCCGGTTGCGGCGGGCCAGCCCGATCGAGGCCAGCACGGCGGCAAGCAGGGACGCGACCAGGATGGCCGTCTTGGAGAGGTCGACGAGGTCCTCGTCGCCCTCGAAGGCCAACGCGGCGATCAGGAGCGACACCGTGAAGCCGATCCCGGCCAAGAAGCTGACCGCTGTCACGTCGGACCACGTGAGACCGCGGGCGAGAGTGGCCCTCGTGTAGCGCACCGCCAGCCACGTCCCCAGGGTGATACCGATGGCCTTGCCGACGACGAGGCCGAGCACGATCCCCAGCCCGACCGCCTCGGTGAACACGGCCGCGATGGACTCGGCGCTGATCGAGACGCCGGCGGCGAAGAGCGCGAAGAGCGGCACGGCAACGGCTGCCGACCAAGGCCGGATTCGGTGCTCGTAGTCCTCGGCTGGGCTCTCGTGCTCGCCCGGGTCGGCCGTGGCTCGGGTGGCGAGGCCTATCGCCACCCCGGCGATCGTGGCGTGCACCCCGCTCTCGTGCATGAATCCCCACGCGACCACCCATATCGGCGCGTACACCCACAGGTTGCCGAGCCGCTTCTTCTGCAGCAACCAGTAGACGGCGACGAGTCCGAACGAGATTGCGAGAGCCACGAAGTCCAGCGTCGCGGTGAAGACGACGGCGATGATGATGATCGCGAGCAGGTCGTCGACGACCGCCAGGGTCAGCAGGAACGCGCGAAGCGCCGTGGGCAGCCCCGAGCCGATGACGGCCAGCACAGCGAGGGCGAACGCGATGTCGGTGGCGGCGGGGATCGCCCATCCGCGCAGGTCGCCGTTGGGACCCAGGTCGTTGACGAGGACGTACACCAGCGCTGGGACCGCCATTCCGAGGACGGCGGCGACCATCGGCACGATGGCCTCGGTCGGGTTGCGCAGGTCTCCGGAGATGAACTCGCGCTTGAGCTCGAGGCCGACGACGAGGAAGAAGATGGCCAGCAGCCCGTCCTTCGCCCAGGTCGACAAGGACAGGTTGAGGTTCAGCGCCTCGGGCCCGATCGTGAACGAGGTGACCTCTTTGTAGCTCTCGGGGGACAGGTTCGCCCAGATGAGAGCGATGGCGGCACCGGCGAGGAGGAGGAAGCCACCGGTCGTCTCCAGCCGGAAGATGTCGAGGAGGGTCCGCCGCTCCTGCTCGGAGACGCGGTGGAAGGCCTCGGGTGTCTGCTGGCTCACCCCGGCAAGGCTATCGGCGTCCTTGCGGCGCAGCGCGCCAACAGCACAGGGTGGTTCTCAGACGAAGTAGCGCAGGTACAGGTAGGGCCAGCAGATCGTGACGGTCACGGCGGCCACGATCAGCCCGTACTTGGTGAAGTGCCAGAACGAGATCGGGTAGCCGTTGCGGGCGGCGATGCCGATCACCACGACGTTGGCGCTGGCACCGACAGCCGTGGCGTTGCCTCCCAGGTCGGCGCCCAGTGCAAGTGCCCACCACAGCGACTCCGCCTGCACGCTGCCGCCGCCGGCGCTCACGAGGTCTTGCACGAGCGGTGTCACGGTCGCCACGAACGGGATGTTGTCCACGATGGCCGACAGGACGGCAGACCCGAAGAGCAGCGTCGTCATGGCAGCCAGGTAGTCGTCCCCCACCGTCTCGACCATCCACTCGCCGATGGCCTCGATCACGCCCACGTTGACAAGTGCACCCACCATGATGAACAGCCCCGCGAAGAACACGAGGGTGGGCCACTCGACCTCCTCCAGGTACTCCTCGGAGGTGGTGCGGCTGACCAGAACCATGGCGCCTGCCCCCAGCAGGGCGACGACGGCCGGCTCGGTGCCGATGGCGCCGTGCACCAGAAAGCCGACCACGGTCGCCGTGAGCACCGCCAAGGAGCGGCGGAGCAGGACGGGGTCGCGGATCGCCTTCTTCTCGTCCAGCGACATCAGCGCCTCGACGCGTTCCGGGTGGTAGACGAATGCCTTGCGGAACAGCCATCGGGCCATGACCACGAACACGATCGTGAGCAGCACCACGATCGGGCCGAGGTTGACCACGAAGTCGGCGAAGGTCAGCCCCGCGCGGCTGCCGATGATGATGTTCGGCGGGTCACCCACCAGTGTGGCGGCCCCTCCGATGTTGCTGGCCAGCACCTCAGCGATCAGGAACGGTTCGGGTCTGACGCCGATCGTCGTGCACACCAGCAGCGTCACTGGTGCCATGAGCAGGACGGTGGTGACGTTGTCCAGCAGGGCGGAGGCCACGGCTGTGAGCACGCACAGGAGAACGAGGATGCGGTAGGGGCGGCCCTTGGCGAGCTTGGCGGCATAGATGGCGAGGTACTCGAAGAACCCCGTCTGCTTGATGACCGAGACGATGATCATCATGCCCAGCAGCAGGAAGATCACGTTCCAGTCGACGGCGGTCTCCTCGGCGAAGAACGCCGCCTCCGCGTCCGTTGCACCGATCACGACCATGAGGGCGGCGCCGCCGAGCGCTGCGGCGACCCGGTGTACCCGTTCACTCGCGATCAGGACGTAGGCACCGACGAAGACACCGATCGCCAGGATCGCGGTGAGGTCGTTCATCGAGGCAGCGTCGCGTGCATCACGGCGTGCGCCCCTACAGCCCCGATGGTCCTCTCCTCCTCGACGACGGCGACGATGGCGGTGTTGTGCACGGCCATCAGCGCAGAGACCTCGAGCAACGTGGCAGCGGGGGGCACCACGACCGGTGGGTTCTTGCGCTTGGGTCGCGGCATGACCTCGTGGACCTGCCGGTTGCGCAGCGTCTCGGCGAAGGTGTCCGCGTCCCGCTCGGCGTAGACCGATGCCAGCGACACGTCGTCCTCGATGTAGTCCGGCAGCGCGAGGCGGAGCACCTGGGCGAGCGACACGGTGGCCAACGCCCGACTGTCCCCGTCAACGATGACGAGTCCGTCCCAGTGGTTGTCGACGAGCTCAGTCACGACGTCGAGCGCGTCCGCGTCCTGCTGAACGACAGGTCCGGTGTCGAGAAGGTCGCGGGCGTGCACAGCGGGCACACTAGGGGGATACGCATCGGCCGGGATGGGACGTTGGACTCCTCGGGTGCGCTGATGCGGCGAGCGGCCACCAGACGGCGAGGAGCGGGGATGAATCATCATCGTGACGAGGGACTGGTCCTGGCGATCGACCAAGGAACTACCAGCAGCCGGGCGATCTTGTTCTCGGCTGCAGGGCTGCCCGTCGCCTCGGCGCAGCAGGAGTTCACCCAGCATTTCCCTCGCCCAGGCTGGGTCGAGCACGACGCCGAGGAGATCTGGGCGTCGGTTCGTGAGGTGACCGCAGCGGTCGAGGCACGTGCGGATGTCACCGCAGCCGACATCGCTGCCGTCGGGCTCACGAACCAGCGCGAGACGACGGTGGTGTGGGATCGCACGACGGGCACCCCGATCGCACCCGCGATCGTCTGGCAGGACACGCGCACCCAGGCGATCTGCGACCGACTGGCCGCCGAGGGTGGAACCGCCCGCTTCGCGGCCGCCACCGGGCTGCCGCTCGCGACCTACTTCGCCGGGCCCAAGGTCATGTGGCTGCTCGACAACGTCGCGGGGGCTCGAGACCGGGCCGAGGCTGGGGACCTCGCGTTCGGCACCATCGACTCCTGGGTTCTCTGGAATGCCACCGGCGGGGCCGACGGCGGCGTCCACGTGACAGACGTGACGAACGCTTCGCGGACGTTGCTCATGAACCTGAAGACGCTGTCCTGGGACCCAGAGATCTGCGAGGTCATGGGCATCCCGACGGCCATGCTTCCCGAGATCAGGTCGTCGTCGGAGCTCTACGGCCACGGGCGCCAGAGCGGGCTGCTCCCGGGCGTCCCCTTCGCGGGCATTCTCGGTGACCAGCAGGCCGCGACGTTCGGCCAGGCGTGCTTCGAGGTCGGAGCCGCCAAGAACACCTACGGCACCGGCAGCTTCATGCTGCTGAACACCGGACTGGAGCCGGTGCCCAGCGAGCACGGCCTCGTCACGACAGTCGCGTACCAGCTCGGTGGGCAGGCTCCCGTGTATGCCCTCGAGGGCTCGATCGCCGTCACCGGCTCGCTCGTGCAGTGGCTGCGTGACAACCTCGGCATCATCTCCACCGCCGCCGAGGTCGAGACGCTGGCCGCGAGCGTGGAGGACAACGGGGGGGTCTACGTCGTGCCGGCCTTCTCCGGGCTGTTCGCGCCGCACTGGCGCCCCGACGCCCGCGGCGTCATCGCAGGGCTCACCCGGTTCGCGACCAAGGCCCACCTGGCCCGTGCTGCGCTGGAGGCCGTCGCCCTGCAGACCCGTGAGGTCGCCGACGCCATGGCCGCGGACTCCGGCGTCGGGCTCACCGAGCTGCGCGTGGACGGCGGCATGACGGCGAACGAGACGTTGATGCAGATGCAGGCCGACGTCCTCGGCGTCGACGTCGTGAGACCGGTCGTACCCGAGACGACGGCGCTGGGAGCGGCCTACGCTGCAGGTCTCGCGGTCGGCTACTGGTCCTCGACTGATGACATCGTGGACAACTGGGCTGAGGACAAGCGGTGGAGCCCGTCAAGGACGACGCGTGGCGTGATCGCGAGCTGCGTCGCTGGCGCAAGGCGGTGGCACGGACCATGGACTGGGTGGACGACGACGAGCTCGAGGCGCTGGACTCCCGGTAGCGCCTTGACCCGGTGACCCGCCTGACGAGCAGAGGAGCAGCAAAGGCGATGCAGGAGCGACTAGGACCGTCCGAGCACGAGGCTGCCTGGCAGCGGCTGACCGAGGAGCACCTCGACGTCCTGGTGGTCGGAGGTGGCGTCACGGGTGCTGGAGCGGCGCTCGACGCCGCAACCCGCGGCTTGTCGGTAGGGCTGGTCGAGGCCCGTGACCTGGCTTCCGGCACGTCCTCGCGGTCGAGCAAGCTGTTCCACGGCGGGGTGCGCTACCTGGAGAAGCTCGACTTCTCCCTGGTGAGGGAGGCCCTGCGGGAACGCGAGCTGATGCTGACCCACCTGGCGCCGCACCTGGTCAAGCCGGTACCGATCCTGTACCCGCTGAAGGGCTTCGCGTGGGAGCGGCCCTACGTCACCGCTGGGCTGACCCTCTACGACAACCTCGGCGGCTCGAACGTGCTGCCCCGCACCAAGAACCTCTCGCGACGTGGTGCGCGCTCCATCGCACCGGGTCTTCGTGCCGACGCCCTGGTCGGCGCAGTCCAGTACTGGGACGCCCAGGCCGACGACGCCCGCCACACCCTCACCGTGGCACGCACCGCAGCTCGTTTCGGCGCGATCGTTCGGACCTCGACGGAGGTCGTCGGGCTGGTGCGCGACGGTGGACGAGTCGTGGGGGCCGAGATACGCGACGTCGAGTCCGGAGCGGTTGGCACCGTGCGGGCTGACGCGGTCGTGGTCTGCGCGGGAGTGTGGACCGACGACGTCGAGGCCCTGTCTGGGAGCCGCGGCCAGTTCAACGTCCGAGCCTCCAAGGGGGTTCACCTCGTCATCCCCAAGGACCGGCTCGCCTCGGAGTCCGGGATCATCCTGCGGACCGAGAAGTCCGTCCTCTTCGTGCTCCCCTGGGGTCAGCACTGGCTCATCGGTACGACCGACACCGACTGGAACCTCGACCTGGCGCACCCGGCAGCCAGCCGGGCCGACATCGACTACCTGCTGGAGCAGGTCAACCAGGTGCTGGCTCGTCGGCTGACTCGAGACGACATCGTGGGCGTCTTCGCCGGGCTGCGTCCGCTGCTGTCCGGGGAGTCCGAGGAGACGTCGCAGCTCTCGCGCGAGCACGCCGTGGCCCGCCCGCTGCCGGGTCTGGTGAGCATCGCCGGGGGCAAGTACACGACCTACCGAGTGATGGCCGCCGACGCGATCGATGCGACCCTGCCGGACCTGAGCAGGCGACCAGGCAAGTCGGTGACCGACGAGGTGCCGCTGATCGGCGCCGACGGCTACGCCGCCCTGGTGAACCAGGCCGACCGACTGGCCCAGGAGTTCGGGATCCCCGCGTGGCGAGTGCGGCACCTGCTTGACCGGTACGGCTCACTGATCCGCGAGGTCCTGGAGCCCGCTGTTCACGATCCGTCGCTGCTGGAGTCGGTGCCGGGCGCCGACACCTACATCGGGGCGGAGATCCGCTACGGCGCCACGCACGAGGGCGCCCTGCACCTGGACGACCTGCTGGCACGGCGCACGCGCATCTCGATCGAGACCGCGCACCGCGGGACCGAGTCGGCTGCTGCAGCTGCAGGTCTCGTGGCTGACGTGCTCGGCTGGTCACCGGAACGGGTGCAGGCCGAGGTGGACGTCTACCTGTCGCGCGTCGAGGCCGAGCGGGCGTCCCAGGACGAGCCGACCGACCAGGCCGCCGACGCCGCTCGTCTCGTCGCACCCGACACCCGCAAGATCGGCGTCGGCCGGGCCTTGGACGACTGACGGACTAGCGCCGGTGCGACCACTCGGCGTCCAGTGAGTACAGCCGCTGGACGCCGAAGCCCTTGACGTCGTGCTCGCCGAGGTCGGTGCAGGTGAACTCGTCGCTGATCTTGCGCGTAGGTGTCGACGTGACGACGATCTGCATCGGGTCGGCCAGGGCCTCCATCCGGGCGGCCATGTTCACCCCGGGCCCGAAGATGTCGTAGACGTACTTCTGAACGCCGACGATGGACCCGACGACCGGGCCGCTGTGGATGCCGATGCGACCCAGCCACGGCTCGCGGCGAGACTCGTTGCGCTTCTCCAGGTAGCGCTTCATCCGCAGGGCAACTCGTCGCGACCGCTTGCGCGTGGTCGTCGTTGCGCCTCGGGAAGGCCGGACACCGCCAGGTAGGCGTCCCCGATCGTCTTCATCCGCTCGCAGCCGAAGAGCTCCACGATTCGGTCGAATGCCGAGAAGATGTCGTTGAGCTCGGAGACCAGTTCGCCGGGTTCTGCGACACGGTCATCTCGGTGAAGTCCACGAAGTCGAGCATCAGGATCGTCGCGTCGTCGAAGCGCTGCGGGCTGACCGAGCCGAAGTCCTTCATCTCCTCGAAGACCGCGCGAGGCATGATGTTCAGCAGCAGCTTCTCGGCGCGTTCCTTCTCCCGCTGCAGCTCCCGGGCGTTCTTCTCGGCCATGCGCGAGTACGAGTCGAGCATGTACTCGGCCTCTCGTCGCCTTGGTCACGTCCGTCGCCTCGAGCAGGACGACGTCGCGTCCGTCGAGCGTCGAGCCGTGGACCGACACGTCCAGCGACAGGGTGCGAGCACCGCTACGGGTGTCGACGTCCACCGAGAAGGGACGTCCGCGCTCGATGCGCGCGGCAGCCTTGTCCGCATCGAGGCCGGGGACACGGTGCCACAGGGCCTGGTCGGGATCGGCAGGGTCTGGAGGGAACAGCTCGAAGAAGCGTGCTGTCTCCAGCAGCGGCTCCCAGCTGGCGGCGTCCGCAACAGCGACGATGGCGTTGACCGACTTCAGCAGCTCGGTGAGGAACTCCCGCGACAGGTGGCTTGGCGCGGCACTCATCGCTTCGTCACGATGATGCCCTCGCGACGTCGCAGCTCCTGCTCGACGACGGAGACCTCGGTGTCGGCGAAGCCGTGGTCCTCCAGGGTCTCGCACATGGTTGTCACCATGACGTCGAAGTCGGGCAGCGTGATCCCGAGCCTGGCGTGCACCCGCTCGATGTGGTCGTCGCTGTAGCTGGTCGGTCCCCCCAGCAGGAACGACACGAACTTGGTCTGGTGGTCGATCTGCCGCTTCATCTCGGTGTGCGCGAAGTACGGCGCCAGCATCGTCGGAGTCCAGGACCCGGTCGTAGAAGTCGGAGACCACTCGGCGGACTGTGGAGAAGCCTCCGTGGCGCTCGTACAGCGTCTGCGCAGCCATGGCACCTCCCGTAGGCCTCGGTGCATGCAGCGTAGCGAGTCCGCACACACCCCGATCCTGGGTTCGGGTCGACGGGACCGGCGAGGTCAACCCTCGTCGCTGCTGGAGAGGCCGGTCTTGATGAGGTCCATGACCGACGAGTCAGCCAGCGTGGTCACGTCGCCGACCTCGCGGTTCTCGGCGACGTCGCGCAGCAGCCGACGCATGATCTTGCCGGAGCGCGTCTTGGGCAGCTCCCCGACGATCATGATCTGCCGTGGCTTGGCGATCGGGCCGATCTCCTTCGCCACGTGGTTGCGCAGGTCGGTCACCGTGTCCCCACCCTCGCTCGCCGAGCCGCGAAGGATGACGAAGGCAACGATGCCCTGGCCTGTCGTGGGGTCGGACGCGCCGACAACCGCAGCCTCCGCCACGTCCGGATGCGAGACCAGCGCAGACTCCACCTCCGTCGTCGAGATCCGGTGCCCCGAGACGTTCATGACGTCGTCCACGCGACCGAGCAGCCACAGGTCGCCGTCCTCGTCCTTCTTCGCCCCGTCGCCGGCGAAGTACGTGCCCTCGAACCGGCTCCAGTAGGTGTCGACGAAGCGCTGGTCGTCGCCCCAGATCGTGCGGAGCATGGCTGGCCACGGCTCGCTCAGCACGAGGTAGCCGCCACCACCGTCAGGCACGGACTGTCCGAGGTCGTCGATGACGTCGGCGGCGATGCCTGGAATCGGACGCTGGGCCGAGCCAGGCTTGGCCGCGGTCACGCCCGGAAGCGGGCTGATCATGATCGCTCCGGTCTCGGTCTGCCACCAGGTGTCCACGATCGGGCATCGGTTGCCGCCCACGTGCTCGCGGTACCACATCCAGGCCTCGGGGTTGATCGGCTCGCCGACCGACCCGAGCACCCGCAGGCTGGACAGGTCGTACTCGGCGGGGATGTCGGCGCCCCACTTCATCATCGTGCGGATCAGCGTGGGCGCGGTGTAGAAGATGGTGACCCCGTACTCCTGGACGATCTCCCACAGTCTCCCCTTCGTCGGGGTGTCGGGTGTGCCCTCGTACATCACCTGAGTCGCCCGGTTGGCCAGCGGGCCGTACGTGATGTAGCTGTGCCCGGTCACCCAGCCGACGTCAGCCGTGCACCAGTAGACGTCCGTGTCCGGCTTCAGGTCGAACACGTACTTGTGCGTGTAGGCCACCTGGGTGAGGTAGCCGCCGGTGGTGTGCTTGATGCCCTTGGGCTTCCCGGTCGTCCCCGACGTGTAGAGGATGAACAGCGGGTGCTCGGCGTCGTGCGGGGTGTAGGCGTGCTCGTCGCTCTGGGCACCCACGAACTCGTCCCACCAGACGTCGCGACCGGTGGTCCAGGCGACGTCCTGGCCCGTCCGGCGGACGACGAGAACGTTGGTGATGCTGTCGGCACCCGAGACGAGCGCGTCGTCAACGGCCGGCTTGAGCGCCGCTGGCTTGCCCCGTCGATAGCCGCCGTCGGCAGTGATGACCACCTTGGCCTCGGCGTCCTCGATGCGCGAGCGCAGTGCCTCGGCCGAGAACCCTCCGAACACGACCGAGTGGACCGCGCCGATGCGGGCACAGGCGAGCATCGCGATGGATGCCTCAGGGATCATCGGCAGGTAGATCGCGACGCGGTCGCCCTTGCGCACCCCCAGCGCCTCCAGGGCGTTGGCGGCGCGGTTCACCTCGCCCTGCAGCTGTGCGTAGGTGATCGTGCGGGTGTCGTCGGCTGGCTCACCGACCCAGTGGATGGCGACCTGCTCGCCGTGGCCGGCCTCGACGTGGCGGTCCACGCAGTTGTAGGCGACGTTGAGCTCGCCCCCGACGAACCACCGGGCGAAGGGCGGGTTGCTCCAGTCGAGAACCTGGGTCCACTCGGTGTCCCACGTCACCAGCTCACGAGCCTGGGCCTCCCAGAACTCGAGGCGGTCGGCTGCCGCCTGCTCGTAGAGGGCGGGCTGCCCGTTCGCCTGGGCGGCGAACTCCGGCGTCGGCGGGAAGGTGCGCTCTTCGTGCAGGAGGTTCTCGAGGGCTTCGGAGGTCACGACGGGCTCCTTGCGGTGAGGTGGTTCGTACGCGGTGCCGGGCCAGGAGCCACGGATCGAGGTCCGCGACCCCCGTCCCGGAGACTATCCAGGCGGTCCTCGCCGAGGCAGCGGATCGCCTCTGATTGGCACGCTAGGAGCGCGCCGGGGCAGCGCACTCCGGGTGCGTCGCGATCTGCGGCGAGCGGCGCCACGGTGGCGACGAGCGGTCAGAAGCGCCGGGCGCTCTGTTTGGCGAGCGTCGTGGCTGAGGCGGCAGCGACCGCATCGCCGTACGTCGTGACGCCCTGCGCCGCGAGCTGGGAGATCATGTGGACGAGGATCTCGGCCGTCACCAGGGCATCGCCCAGAGCAGTGTGGCGACCGATCACCGGCACGCCGTAGCGGCGAGCGAGCGCGTCGAGGGAGTGGTTCTCGCCCTCGGCCGGGTGCAGCACGGCTGACAGGAGCAGGATGTCGAGCACCCGCCCGGGTAGCGCCACGCCGGCCGCGGCCTCAGCTGGGCGCAGGAAGGCCAGGTCGAAGGCAATGTCGTGGCCGACCAGCACCGTGTCCTCGGAGAACCGCGAGAGGTCGACGAGGACCGTCGCCAGGCTCGACCGCCCGGCCACCATGTCGTCGGTGATGCCGTGAACGGCCGTCGCAACCGCGGGGATGGGTCGAGCGGGGTCGACCAGGCGGTCGAGGACGTCGTCCTCGCGGACCCGGGAACGATCCACGCGCACCGCGCCGACCGACACGATCGCGTCCCCACCACGGGGGTCGAGCCCCGTGGTCTCGGTGTCGAGCACCGTGAACGCCAGGGCCCGCAGGTCGTCGTCGGCCCCCGGTGCGCCGGCGTCGAGGTCGAGCAGCCTGAAGTCGTAGACCACCGGGCGGGGCGCCGGCGGTGCCGGTGCCGGGTCCGCCTCCACGGCGCCGACGAGACCGATGCCGTCGTCCGCCCTGTCATCGGTGGTGGCCTCGGCACTGACCGGTGCGGGCCCGACCAGCACGAAGCCGGAGAAGCGACCGGCCTCGGTGACGGGCCCCACGCGAAAGTCGAGCGTGCTCGCTCCGCACCGGACGGGGGCCTCGAGCCGCTCGCCCTGCAACGCCCGCTGCACGGGTTCGGCGAGGTCGTCGCGGTCGAGCACGGAGAATACCGAGCGTCCGATACCCAAGAAGTTGTGCCGGCCGCAGGCGTTGCGGGCTGCCTCGTTGAGCAGCAGCACCATCCCGTCGGGGGTGCAGACCATCACCGGCAGCTCCAGGTCGGCCAGGACGGCGGCAAGCCGGTCGCGCTCGGCGGCCAGCTCCGCCCGCGCGGCGGCCACCCGATCGTCCACCGCCCGTTCGGCCAGCTCTGCTCGGGTGGCCAGGGCATTGATGGCCTCGGCGACCTCGGTGTGTGCCTCGCTCGGTCCGTCGTCGTCGGCCCGGTGGGCCGGGTTGGCGGTCGCGGCCGTCCGGGCAGCCGAGGCCAGCCGACGGGCGGCCTGGTCGTGTGCGTGCAAGCCGCCGCGCATGATCCAGAAGACGCCGCCGACGAGTGCGCCGAGACCGAGGGCCAGCGCCCACCACTCCTGGCGTGCGGCCTCGGCGAGGGCTTCGCGCGAGGCAGGGTCGAGATCCAGGATGACAACGGCGGCCGTGACCGCGGGCACGAGCGCCGCGAAGCCGGCGATGAGCATCGCCTTGCGCGTGGTTCTGCGTCGCATGGACCCTCCCGTCGTGTCCTTCTAGCCGTGCATGTCGGTCCTGAACCGGAGGGCCGTTGCCTGCTGCACCTCGCGGATGGCGTCGAACGCCTGACGCAGCAGCCGCTCGTCCACCCACCGAATACGGCTGGGCGGAACCAGGTCGGTCACGGGCTCCCCGGCCTTCGCCGACCGCAGCTGGTGCTTCAGCCGCAGGCGAGTGAGCAGAGCGTGGGCGAATCCCAGCCGCCCCGCGGCCCGGGCGCTCAGCTGTTCGGACTCCTCAGCGACGGCCAGCCGTTCTCGCGTCCCGACCGCCGTGGACCCCGATGCCAGGCTGTAGGTCCGGGCGATCATGGTGAGCGGCGCCAGCCCGCCCTTCTTGAGGTCCACCTTCCCCGACGTCAGCCGCAGCCGGCCGAGGGGCCCGAGACCGGACGGGTACGTCACGGCTGAGGCTGCGAGCCCTTGCAGCAGGCGAGTCGAGCCGGCCGCACCGACCATGATGTCCTGCAGCGGGGAGACGTCGAGGTCGCCGGCGATCGGACGAAGGTCGAGGAAGACGTCGGCGTCGAGGATGTCCTCGGGCTTCGGGTCGATGAACCGCCGCCGCAAGATGGTCTGCCACTCGGCAAGGCTGTGGTTCCAGGTGGTGGCCATGTAGTCGCCGTCGCAGCGTCGCAGCCCGGCTTCGTGCAGGGCGTCGACCACGTGCGACGCGATCTTCTCGCCGTAGGCCTTGGCCTCGGGGGCATCGGTGGCCATGACGATGGCGTTGTCCTGGTCGCTGGCCAGCGACGGCTCCCGGCGAGCGTGCGAGCCGAGGGCCAGCCAGGCGTAAGGGACGGGCGGGGGGCCGAAGGCGTCCTCGCCCTCGGTGAGCGCGGTGCGGGTGACCAGGTCGTAGTGGTCAGCCAGCCCGGCGACGGCATCGATGGGTGCGAGCTCGTCGGCCAGCTGCTGCATCACAGCCAGCGTCGTCGGCGACGGTTGTCCCGGCGGCACGCTCACCGTCCGCCCCGTCCGCCCCGTCCGGTGAGTCGGGCGCCACGGTCCAGGCCCAGCGACTCTGGGGTGTGCAGGCGAACCATGATGCGCTGGACTCCGCCGGGGGTCTCGCGCGGCGTCATCCGAGACACGACAACCATGGTGACGAACGCTAGCGGCATCGACCAGGCGGCTGGCTGAGCGAGCAGCGCCCCGAGCCACCCGTCGGTCGGCCCGAGCAGGATCGTCGTGAGCACAGCGGCGGCAGCGAGCCCCCCGCCGCTGACAAGCCCGGCGACCGCACCGGGGGCGGTGAGGCGCGGCCACCAGATGCCGAGCAGCAGCAGCGGGCAGAACGAGGACGCGGCCACCGCGAACGCAAGCCCGACCATGCTCGCGACGCCGAGCCGTTGGCTGGCCAGGGTCAGCAGGACCGGGACGAGTACCGCGATGGCTGTGGCGAGGCGGAACGTGCGGCGTGGTGATCCACCGCGACGCCCGAGCACATCTTGGGAGAGAACTCCGGCCACCGACACGACCAGTCCGGAGGATGTCGACAGGAAGGCCGCGAACGCTCCTGCCGCGACCAGGGCGCCGAGCAGCTGACCCCCGGTGCCGTCCACCATGGCTGTGGGCAGCGTGAGCACGACGGCGTCGGTTCGTCCGGTGATGAGAAGCTCCGGGGTGTACAGGCGCCCCAGCGCCCCGTAGATCGGGGGGGTGAGGTAGAAGATGCCGACGAGGCCGAGCACGGTCAGGGCGGTTCGTCGCGCGGCCCGTCCGTCCGGGTTGGTGTAGAAGCGCACGAGGACGTGCGGCAGGCCCATCGTGCCGAAGAACAGGGCGACCATCAGCGAGTAGACGCGGTACAGCGGTTCGCTCTGACCGTTGGACAGTGGGTATCCCCACTCGTCCCCCGACAACGCCGGGGCAGCCTCGACGCCGGGAACGGTGGCACCGGCTGGGAAGACCAGCGTCGTGTCGACTCCTACGGTGTACTCCCCGGGGAGCAGGCGCAGCGGGCCCTGCACCGGCTCACCGTCCACCGACCCCGCGGTCTGCACCGTGACGGCGTCGGCGATCGTCAGCGTGACCTCGCTGCTCATCGTCACAGTGGTGCGCTCGCCGAACTGCGGCGGGGTGTCGGCCAGCACGTCCGGGCTCCCGTCAGCGCGCCATGCTGCGACGAGGAAGAAGACGGGGACCGCGATGGCGAACAGCTTCAGCCAGTACTGGAAGGCTTGCACGAGGGTGATGCTGCGCATCCCGCCGCCGGCAACAGCGCTCAGCACCACCAGTCCGACGGTCAGCACGCCGACCCAGGTGGGCGCGCCGACCACGGTGCCGAGCGTCAGCCCGGCACCCTGCATCTGGGGGATCAGGTAGAGCCACCCGATGATCACCACCAGCGCGGTGGCGACCGCGCGCACGCGCGTCGACTGCAGCCGGCCCTGGGCGAAGTCGGGGATGGTGAAGGCGCCGGAGCGACGCAACGGCGCGGCCACCAGCACCAGCAGCAGCAGGTACCCGACGGTGTAGCCGACCGGGTACCAGAGCATGTCCACGCCGTAGGCCAGCACCAGCCCGGCGATCCCCAGGAAGCTGGCAGCCGACAGGTACTCCCCGCCGATCGCGGAGGCGTTCAGCCCGGGAGAGACCGACCTGGATGCGACGTAGAAGTCGCTCGGGGTGCGCGAGGCGCGGTTGCCGTAGGCCCCGATGGCCACGGCCGCCAGCACCGTCATGCCGATGGCCGCCAGCGCCAGCCCGGCACTCACCGGCGAGCTCATTGCCGAGTCACGATGAGCTCGAACGCCGCCTCGTTCCGCTCGGCCTGGCGCACGTAGCGCCACCCGACCAGCACGAGCAGCGGGTAGATGACCACACCCAGGAGCAACCAGGGAAGCGGCACCGGTCCGACGGCAAGGCGCCCCAACGCGGGGAAGACCGCGAGGACGGCGGGGATGAGCGCGAGCGGCACGATCACGACCGCCAGGGCGGCCAGCCCGAGGCGAAGCTGGGTGCGTACGAGCGAGCGCATGTACGTCTCGCCCAGCGCGGTCTGCTCGTCGATGTCCCGGCTGCCGGCCCGCACCGACGTGGACGGCGCGCGAGGCTCTCGGCGAACCACGACCCGGCGACCCGGCTCCATTCGGCTCATGGCCGCTGGGGGTCGTCTCGCCCAGGACGGACCTGGCGGATCAGTCGGTCCCGGAGCTCGCGGGTGTGCCGCCGGCTCACCTGCAGGACGTCGCCACCGACAACCTCGACCGTTACTCGCCCACTGTCGGTGCGGATCTGGAGGATGTGCCCGATGGAGACCAGGTGGCTTCGGTGGATCCGGACAAACCCCTCAGGGCCCCACCGTTCTTCGAGCGCCGACAGCGGCACCCGCACGAGGTGTGAGCCGTCGGACGTGTGCAGCCGCGCGTAGTCGCCTTGGGCCTCGGCGTAGCGGATCTCGCTGCGCTGGATGAACCGGGTGACCCCACCCAGCTCGACGGGGATCGTCTCGTCGGGGTGTTCCTCGGCCTCGGTCTGCGGCGGCGGACGGCGCGCCTCGTGGGCGCGGCGCACCGCCTCACGCAGGCGGGCCTCGCGGACCGGCTTCATGACGTAGTCGACCGCCTTGACCTCGAAGGCGTCGACGGCGTGGTCGTCGTAGGCGGACACGAAGACCACGACGGGCGCCTGCCGGAACCTGCCGAGTACGCGCGCGAGGTCGAGACCGGTGAGTCCGGGCATCCGGATGTCGAGGAACACGGCGTCCACGGAGGCCTCCTGCAGCATCCGCAGCGCCGTCGCGCCGTCCGACGCCGTGTGGACGGCTTCGACCCGTGGGTCTCGCTCCAGTAGGAACGCGAGCTCGTCGAGCGCTGGGCGCTCGTCGTCGACGGCCAGGACCCGCATCGTCACGTCGCTGCAACTCCTACCGCGAACTTGGGGACTCGAAGAGTGACCTTGGTGCCCTCGCCCTCGGCAGTCTCCACTACGACGCCGTATCTGTCACCGAAGGCCGTGCGCATCCGCTCGTCGACGTTGGCCAGACCGATGTGGTCTCCCCCGGGTGCCCCGGAGAGCGTTCGGCGAACCTTGTCCGGGTCGATCCCCACGCCGTCGTCCTCGACCGAGATGACGGCCTCCGCGCCGACGTCCTCGGCACGGATCGCCACGTGCCCGACACCCGACTTGCCCTCGAGCCCGTGCCGTACGGCGTTCTCGACCAGCGGTTGCACGCACAGGAACGGAACCGTGACCGGCATGACCTCGGGCGCCACCCGCACGGTCACGTCCAACCGGTCGCCGAATCGAGCCTTCTCGAGCATCAGGTACTGCTCGATCGAGCGCAGCTCCTCGGCCAGCGTCGTGAACTCGCCGTGGCGGCGGAAGGAGTAGCGCGTGAAGTCGGCGAACTCCAGAAGCAGCTCACGAGCCTGGTCGGGATCGGTGCGCACGAACGACGCGATCGCGGTCAGCGAGTTGTAGATGAAGTGGGGCGAGATCTGTGCCCGCAGAGCTCGTACCTCGGCCTCCGCCATGCGGGTGCGCGACTGGTCGAGCTCGGCCAGCTCCAGCTGGCCGGACACGAAGCGCGCCACCTCCTCCGTCGCGCGGATGGTGATCGCACCCGGGCGGGTGCGCTCGTACGCGATGAGCGCTCCCACCACGCGGTCCCCCGCAAGCAGCGGGGCGGCCACGGCGTAGCGCAGCATCGACACGGCTCCCGACAGCTGGTGGGCCCCGAGGACCTCGCTCCGCTGATGGGTCATCGCGCTCGAGGCGTGCGTGATGGCCGCGCCGGAGCCATCGTCGCCGATCCCGTCCCACGCGAGAGTCTTGGTTGTGCCGGTGATCGCGACGGCGTCGGCTCCGAGCAGAGACCGGAGGTAACGAACGGCCGCATCGGCGGAGTCCGAGTCCAGGCCTGCACGAAGGGCGGGTGCGGCCATGCTGGCCGTGTTCAGCGTCCGGTAGGTGGCCACATCGGCGGGGTGGCTGAGCTCGTTGCGCCCTCCGATGAGGCGGGCGGCGGCCAGCGTGACGATGATCGCCACGGCAGCTGCCATCCCGGCGAGCACCCACTCCCGCATGAGCGCCGAACGTACTCGTCCGGCCCCGGATACCGTGGGCGGGTGATCCCATTGGTGCGCGCCTGCGGGCTCCCCGGCGTCGCGCAGGCCGCGGCCGCCACCCGGGACGCCATCGATGTCGTGCTGCGGGCGCGCGGGGTGCAGACCGGAGCTGCTGGTCTCGCGGCCCAGTCCGTCCACCGGGGAGCGCAGGCCTCCGCCCGGCTGGAAGGCGTGGACCCGGCGGACACGGACGACCCGGTCGTCAAGGGTGCCTGGCGCGTGACGGAGGAGTCGGCCGGTCTCGTACGGCTGTGGCGCTCCGCGCCCCTGCAGGTGCTGGCCCGGCTCCATCTGCTGGCTGCGGCTGACCTGGTTGACTCCGATGCCCTCGGACGACCAGCGAGCGCCGTGTCGGCCCGGCGGCTCACCAGCACCATGGCCGAGGTCGCTCGCGCTGCCCAGCCGGGCTCGCCCGTGCCGGCCATCGTCGTGGCAGCAGTCGTGCACGCCGAGGCTGCCGAGGCGTTCGCACCGGCGGGTGGCCTTGTCGGTCGGGCTGCGGAGCGCGTCGTGCTCATCTCGTCCGGCCTCGACCGCACGGCGGTGCTGGTGGCCGAGGAGGGCCACCTCGCCGAGGCCGAGGGGTATGCCCACGAGCGGGCACGTCTGCTCACCGGGACGGACGCGGCAGTCGCCACCTGGGTGGAGCGGTGCTGTCGCGCCTACACGGCGGCTGCCGAGGTGACGGCAGGCATGCTCACGGCGCCGCGCTGAGTCAGCGGCGGCGGGAGGCGACGTACCACGCAACGCCGGCCGCTGCTGCGGCGGCACCGGCGCCGGCTGCCAGGGCCAGCTGGCCCGAGCTCCACCGCTCGCGTAGGGCCTGGCGTCGCAGCGCTACCGGCTGGCTGAAGACGAGGACGGGCCATCCGCGTGCCGCAGCCTCCCGCCGAAGCGCTCGGTCGGGGTTGACTGCGTAGGGGTGGCCCACCGCCTCGAGCATCGGCACGTCGGTGACGGAGTCCGAGTACGCGTAGCTGCGATCGAGGTCGTAGCCCTGCTCGGCGGCGACTGCCGTGATGGCCTCTGCCTTGGCCTCGGCGTAGAGGTAGTCGTCGATGACGCCGGTGTATCGACCGTCGGCGACCTCCATCCGGGTGCCGAGCGACCGGTCGGCGCCGAGCATCTCACCGATGGGCTCGACCAGCTCCTCACCCGAGGACGACACGATGACGACGTCGCGCCCCGCCACGTGGTGCTCATCGATGAGTCGGACGGCCTCCTGGTAGACGATCGGGTCCACGATCGTGTGCAGCGTCTCCGACACGATGTCGCGCACCGTCGCCACGGGCCAACCGACGACCAGGGCCGACATGTACTCGCGCATCCGCTCCATCTGGTCGTGGTCGGCACCGCCGACGAGGAACACGAACTGGGCGTAGGCGCTCCGCAGAACCGAGCGGCGGTTGATGAGCCCACCTCGGTAGAACGGCCGGCTGAACGCCAGTGCGCTCGAGCGCGCGATGATTGTCTTGTCGAGGTCGAAGAAGGCAGCAGACCGGCGTACGGCGTGCCGCTGCGTCGCCGCTCGGGGGGACGTGCTCACGGGGAACGACCATAGCCCCGCTGGACCGCCGGTGGTCGGCGCGCCGGTGATCTCCATCCCTCCACAACCACCCGACCACCAGTGTGTCGTCCACAGGTTTGTCGGAGCACCGGCGTCGCGCGATCCGCAGGATCGAGGCTGGAGCCCACGTTCGTGGTGGGGAGAGCTGTCGTGGCGGTGCCGACGTCCGAACCGAGGAGCACCATGCGGCGCGACCGACCGGGTTCGTCGGTGGTGCTCGTCGCCAGTGCCGACGACGCCTTGCTCGACGACCTGCTTCGACTGACCGCCGTCGCGCGCGTCGAGCCGTTCGTCGCTCATGACGTGGCAAGCCTGCGGCGGAGCTGGAGCACGGCGCGGCTGGTCGTGCTCGGTGACGACCTTGCCGCTGGTCTCGGTCGGGCGCCGGTTCGGCGCGACCACGTCCTGCTGGTGGCCCGCCATGGTGACCGATCGGTCCTCAACGAGCGTGCCGTGCTCGTCGGAGCCGAGGACGTGGTGGTTCTGCCGCAGTCTCAGGAGTGGCTGGTGGATCAGATGGCAGCCGCCGCCGAAGGACCCTCGACGGGGGCCGTGGCGGCAGTGCTCGGGTGCCGAGGTGGAGCCGGAGCGTCCACGTTCGTCGCCGTCCTGGCGCACCAAGCGGCCCGGGCGGGCCTGTCCTGCGTGGCAGTCGACTGCGACCCGCTGGGGGCGGACCTCGACACGCTTCTCGACACCGGTGAGCAACCGGGTCTGCGCTGGCCGGACCTGGCGCAGTCGCGGGGCAGGCTCCCGGCCGAGGCACTCGCCGCGGCGCTCCCTCTCCGCGGTGGTGTCTGCCTGCTGTCGGGGCAGCGTCGCGGCCGTGACGCCGCGATGGACGGCCCCGGGCTCGAGGACGAGGCACTCATGCCCGTGGTGCAGGCGTTGTCGCGGGCCTTCGACCTGGTCATCGCGGACGTCCCGCGCTGGATGCCCGGTCGTACGCGTGCGGTGGTCGAGATGTCGGACGTGGTGCTTCTGGTCACGACGGCCGATCCACGCGGGGCCGCCTCAGCTGCGCGAATGGCCACGAGCCTGGGCGCGATCACGCCGACCGCGCAGCTGCTGGTGCGTACCGGACGGTCGTGGCCAGCCGATCCCCACGAGCTCGCCGACCTGGTGGACCTCGGGTTGGCGGGTGAGCTGCGTCATGACCGACGCCTCGCCAGCGGTGGTCATGGCCTGGACGCCAACGTCGGTCGCGGCCTGCGCCGAGCGGCACGGTTGGTGCTGTCCGACCTGGCGACGGGCCAGCAGCGCCGATCGGGACGGGCGGGGCGGTGACCGAACGACTGCTCGACGAGGTACGCGCTCGACTCGTCGCCACCGGCGAGACACCGAGCCCGGCAGCGGTCGCCCGGGCGGTTCGCGACTCCGGGGTCGTGCTGGGGCCCGACTCCGTCCTGGGGCTCGCCCGACGGCTGCACGACGATCTTGTGGGTACCGGGCCCCTGGCCGCCGTCCTTGCCGACCCACAGGTCAGCGACGTGGTCGTCAACGGGCCCGACAACGTCTTCGTCGATCGCGGGCGAGGGCTCGAACGGGTCGACATCCAGTTCGGCGACACCGAGCAGGTTCGCGCACTGGCGGTACGACTGGCTGCTGCGGCGGGCCGCCGCCTCGACGATGCGGCGCCGTGGGTCGATGCAGCCCTCCCTGACGGGACCCGCCTGCATGCCGTGCTGCCTCCGGTGGCCCCGGACGGCCCGTTGCTCTCGTTGCGGGTGCTCGGTCGACGCACTCCTACTCTCGACGACCTCCTCGAGTCGGGCACGATCACTCGGTCGCTGCTCCCGACGCTTGTCGCCATCGTCGGTCGACGCTTGTCGTACCTGGTCACCGGCGGTACCGGTGTCGGCAAGACGACCCTGCTGGGTGCGCTCCTCTCGTTGGTACCCGAGCGTGAGCGCATCGTGCTGGTCGAGGACACCGCCGAGCTGCAGCCGCGGCACCCGCACGCTGTTCGGCTGGTCGCGCGGATGCCCAACGTCGAGGGTGCGGGGGCCGTGAGGCTGGACGACCTCGTCCGTCAGGCGATGCGCATGCGCCCCGACCGTCTGGTGGTGGGGGAGGTGCGTGGCCCCGAGGTCGTGGACATGCTCGCTGCCCTGAACACCGGCCACGAGGGTGGGTGCGCGACGGTGCACGCGAACACCTCGCACGATGTCCCGGCTCGCGTCGAGGCGCTGGCGCTGGCCACCGGGCTCAACCAGGCCGCGGTGCGAACGCAGCTGAGGGCCGGAGTTGACCTGGTGCTTCATGTGGCTCGGCTCGACGGTCGACGTCGGCTGGCGGAGGTCGCCGTGCTTCGTGGTGCGGGGTCGCAGCTGCGCACCGAACTGGCTGTCGTCGTGGACCCAGCCGGGCGGACGAGCCGTGGACCTGCCTTGGGCGCTCTGCACGAGCGCCTCGGTGAGGCGCCGGCACTGTGACGGCTGTGGCAGCCGCCCTGGTGCTGGCGGTCGGGACGGGGCTGCTCGGCCGCCCAGGACCGCCTGTTGCCGAAAGCCCAGGGATCGTGGCGTGGGCCGGCACGGGCCGGCCCCGCCGGCTGCTTCTGCTGGCGGGGTTCGGCGCGGTCGCCGCGCTCAGCATGCGCAGCGGCGTCGCGGCTCCGTCGGCGCTGAGCGCTGTGGGCCTGGTCGCGCTCTGGCAGGTCGAAGGCGCACGTGCTCGTCGTCGGCGGGATCGGTTGGCTGCGGCGGCCGCCTGCGAGGAGTACGTGATGGTGCTGGCGGCCGAGCTGTCGGCTGGCCAGACGCCAGCCGACGCGCTCGCCGCCTCGTCGTTCGTGGGCGCACCGGGCGCCGCGTCGGCAGCCCGGATCGCGGCCCTCGGCGGCGACCCGGTGGCTGCCCTTCGGGCTGGAGCCGGCGTGGACGGGGCCGGAACCCTGCGGCAGGTGGCCGCCGCCTGGCAGCTGTCGCTCACGACCGGAGCACCGCTCGCCGCGGTGCTGCGGCGGGCGAGCCGGGCTGTCCGCGACGACGTCCGTACCCGTCGCGAGGTGGAGGAGCAGCTCGCGCCGGTTCGGGCCACCGGGCGGGTGCTCGCCGGCTTGCCACTGATGGGTGTCGTCCTCGGTGCCGGCTTCGGGGTCAACGTCCCGGGGCTGCTGGTCACGACGGAATGGGGCCAGCTCTGCCTGCTCAGCGCGGTCGCCCTTGTCTGGCTCGGCCTGTTCTGGATCGATCGGATCAGCGAGCGTGCCGGAGGGCCCGGGTGACCGCCATGCTGGTTGCGGCGTCGGTGGCCTGCGCAGCGGTTCTCGTCCTGACTCGACCGCCGCCTCTGCTGGGCCCGTCGAGTCGATCGGTCGGTGCGGGAGGAGCGGTGTCCGGCATCCCTCACCGTGTCGTGCGCCGCCGGACGGCCCGGCGTGCGCAGGACGTCGTGGTGCAGGACGTCCCGGTGGCGGCAGACCTGCTGGTGGCCGCCCTGGAGGCCGGTGTTCCCGT
Organism: uncultured Actinomycetota bacterium; assembly: GCA_963712175.1. Taxonomy (GTDB): domain Bacteria; phylum Actinomycetota; class Actinomycetes; order Jiangellales; family Jiangellaceae; genus CAVQGZ01. Next base: position 20,379 of record CAVQGZ010000012.1, on the reverse strand, counting down.
GCCCGTGGCCCTGGACCACGTGGGCCGAGCGGTGGGCGGTGTGCTGGGCCAGGCGTTGGGCGAGGCGGCCAGGGCTCAGCACGTGGGGGCCGACGGCAGCCGAGCCACAGCCGCTCTGCGCGAGCGTCCCGAGACGGCGCCGATCGGGCGCGCCGTGGCCCGAGCGACCTCGTCCGGGTCCTCTCCCGCACGGGTGCTGGCCGCCGCCGCGGACTCCGAGCGAGTGCGGGTGCGCTCGACGCGGGTGTCTCGGGCCCGAACGGCCGGGAGCCTCGCCGCGCTCCCCGTCGGTCTGGCCTTCCTCCCCGCGTTCGTGCTGGTCGCTGTCGTTCCGATCGTCGTCGGCTCGCTGAGCGCGATGCTCGCCGCCGGCTGAGAGCCGGTTTCCGTGCCGGTCCACAGCCGACGGGTCGTCAGAGTGTCGTCCCCAGGTCGCGAAAGGGCCCGTGACCTGGCGCGCGACCGGCATCACGCTCACGTAGTCCCGACGACGTCAGGACCCGCGCCGACCGGACGTCGGCCGAAGTGAGGAGGCGCCACATGAGCCATGTGGTCACGACCGAGCGGCAGCGAGCCATGCAGGAGGCGGGCATGACGACCGCCGAGTACGCCGTCGGCACTGTTGCCACCTGTGGTCTCGGGGGGCTGCTGTTCAAGCTGCTCACCAGCGACACGGTCCTCGAGCTGCTGCGCAGCGTGTTCGGCAACGCGCTCGGGCCGTTCCTGGGATGACTCGTCGTCGTTCGCGTGGCCCGGCGGGGGGCGTCGTCCCCCGCCGGTCACGGCCGGGGGCAGCGTCGCGATCCCGCGCGGCGGGGCATCGGGGCATGGTCACCGTCGAGGCGGCCATCGCCGTGCCCCTGTTGCTGGCTGTGGGTCTGCTGGCAGCAGGAGCGCCAGGCGTGGTGGGCGCACACATCCGCTGCGCCGATGCCGCGCGAGAGGCGGCGCTGATGGTGGCCCGCGACCTCCCGGTCGCCGAGGCGGAAGCCACCGTGGCTTCCTCGCCCCCAGGGGGCGCGGATGTCGGTGCAGGAGCGCGGCGACATCGTCGAGGTCGTGGTGGCAGCCAGGGTGAGTCCGGTCCCGGGTCCGCTGGGTCGCGTGATGGCTCTCGGCGTGAGTGGGCGCTCGGTCGCTCTCCGCGAGCCAGCGGGAGTGCCGTGAGCCCCGAACGGGGCACGGCAACCCTGGTCGGCACCTACCTGGCCGGGGCAGTGCTGGTGCTCGCGCTGGTCCTCGCCTCACTCTCCTCAGTGGTCGCGCTTCGGCACCGGGCCGGTGTTGCGGCTGACCTGGCAGCGCTCGCCGGGGCGCAGGCCTGGGTGGGTGGGCCAGCCCCCGTGCCCGGCGGCGCGGGTTCTGGCCCGGGCGAACGGCGGCCGCGTCATGGAGTGCGGGATCGAGGCAGACGCGGTTCGCGTGCTCGTCCAGTCATCGGCGAGTCGGCAGGTTCTCGGCCGCGCGTGGACGCTGACCGTGCGTCGCTCGGCGTGGGCGCCGGGCCCGTCACCGGGTGCGGCGCTGCCAGCCCGCCGCAGAAGCTCGGTGAGCAGTGCGACTGCGCCCAGCTTTGTCCAGCGGTGAGTTGCCGTTGCCGCACTTCGGGCTGTGCACGCACGACGGGCACCCGTCGGTGCAGCGGCAGGATGCGATGGCCTCGCGGGTGGCAGTCGAGCCATGCCGGGCCGCCGCGAAGCCTCGCTCGGCGAAGCCGGCCCCGCCCGGGTGCGCATCGTGAACGACGACCGTGAGCATGGTCGGTGTGCGGGGTGGCGAGCCGTCGACACGCCGCCGACGTCCCATCGGTCGCAGGTGGCGAACAGCGGAAGCAGCCCGATGGAGGCGTGCTCGGCGGCGTGCGGCGGCACCGGCCAGCCGCCGCGGCGACACCCCCGCCGAGGCGACCGCCTCATCGGTCAGCGTCCACCAGCAGCCGGCGGTGCGCAGCCGCTGCTCGGGCATGTCCAGCGGGATCTCGGCGAGGACGGCGCCGGTGTCGAGGCGTCGCCGTTGGTAGGCAACCACGGCCGTGTGTCACGTCGACGATCCCGCGTGGATCACCGCAGCATGGCCCCACGCTGCGTGAGCTGCTCGGTCGACGATCGCGACGTCGGAGACGCGATGCGGGCGAGTCGTCTCGTAGTCGGGCGCGGCGGCCACGAGCATCGCAACCGACTCGGCAAGGTCCAGGTCGGTGACCACGTAGACCGACCCCTGGTGGACGTACACGGCACCCGGGTGCACGGTCGCCGGCGGCTCGTGCGGCGTCGACGGTGCCGAGCAGCCGACCGGTGTCGAGCTCGACCAGTCGGACGGCGGCGGCCCCGCTGCCGCGGATGTCGGTGCCGTCGGTCGGCCGTTCGCGCCGCGGCCAGTACCAGCCGTCGCGGCGGGCCGCAGCGTGCCCGCTCGCCGACAGCGTCGTCGAGCACGACCGCGACTCGCGGCCCGGACGTCTGCGACCTCGTCCGGGCGCCACGGCAGCTCGGCGGCCCCGGCGCACAGGTGCGGTGCTGCCACGTACGGGTTGTCGCGGGTCGATCACCGTGCGTTCGAGCGGAGCGCCGACCAGCACCTCAGGATGTCGGGCCACGTACTGCTCGAGCGGGTCGGACCCGGCCACGAACGCCGCGACCGCCGCGCGCCCGTCTCGTCCCGCCCGTCCGGCCTGCTGCCAGAAGGCTGCCCGCGTCCCTGGCCACCCTGTCACGACGACGGCGTCCATCCCCGAGATGTCGACCCCGAGCTCGAGGGCGTTCGTGGCGGCGACGCCGGCGAGCTTCCGCTGCGCAGGGCCCGCTCGATCTGCCGCCGTTCCTCGGGCAGGTAGCCCCCTCGGTAGGCAGCCACCCGCGCCGTCACTCGCCCGCACGCGCCAGCAGCTCGTTCGCCTGCGCCGCAACCGCTCTCGGTCGCCCGCCGCGACCGCACGAACGAGATCGTGGGGTGCCCGGCCGCGCACAGCCGCGCCAGCAGGCTCGCGCTGAGCCGCTGCTGGCCTCCCGTGTGACGGATCTGCGGTGGCGTCCGCAAGAAGGACGTCCATGGGCCCGCCGGCGAGGCGTCGTCCGCGACGGCATGAACGTGGCGACCGACCAGCCGCCTGCGCCGTGTCCTGCGGGTCGGCCATCGTCGCCGAGAGCAGCAGCACCCTCGGGTCGGCCCCGTAGGCCGGCGAGACCCGCTGCAGACCTCCTCAGCACCCAGGCGACGTGCGAGCCGAAGACCCCGCGGTAGTGGTGCGACTCGTCGACGACCACGAGCCGCAGCCCGGCGAACACCTCTCCCCACCGACGGTGTGCGGGTAGCAGCGACCGGTGCAGCATGTCGGGGTTCGTCAGCACCAGGTCGGCGTAGCGGCGAGCCCAGTCGCGCTCCTGTGTGGTGGCGTCACCGTCCACGACCGCGGCGCGCACGCCGGGGACGCCGAGCCGCTCGACCGCTGCGGCCTGGTCGGCGGCCAGCGCCTTGGTGGGTGCCAGGTACAGGGTCGTGGCGCGGCGGCGAGCGGGAGCACTGCGGGCCCAGGTCAGCGCCGGGCAGCAGGTAGGCCAATCGACTTGCCCGAGGCCGTGCCGGTGGCCAGTGCCACGTCCTTGCCCCGCCACACGAGATCGGCGGCGGCGGCCTGGTGCTGCCACAGCGACGTCACGCCCGAGCTGGCCGCAGCGCGCGACGACGTCGGTCTCGGCCCAGGACGGCCAGTCCGTCGACTCAGCCGATCGGTCCGGGGCGCCGAGTGCGATGGGTGAGCGTCTGGCCGCAAGCACCTCGAAGGCCTGGCGGTGGCTGCCGGAGCTGCGCCGGTCGCGGCCGCCCGATGCATGTCGCCAGTGTCCCCAGTGTCGCCGTGCGTGGTTGAATGCCAGAGCACAACGGCAGTGCCGCGACGTACGGGGGATGCGTGGACCTGGGCGTCACCACCGACAAGGTGCCCGGCGGATGGCTGGTCGAGGTCTCCGGAGAGATCGACCTGCACACCGCGCCGGCGCTTCGTGCGGCCCTCGGACTCGGCCGTTGCCGAGGCGGCAGCCGCCGCCCCCGGGGCGCCGACGTCCTGGTCGACCTCAGCGGGGTCGGCTTCATGGACTCCACCGGCCTCGGCGAGCTCGTGGGCGCCCACAAGGCCCTCGGTCGCGCCGGCGGCCGGCTGCACCTGGTGGTCGGCAGCGACCGGGTCGCTCGACTGCTGTCACGCTCACGGCGCTCGACGAGGTGCTCGACGTCCACCCGACCGCTCGTCGGCCTGGCGATCCCTGGCCGCCGGTCCGATCCGCCGGTCCGAGCCAGACACCGCCAGCCTCTATGGGGCCTTTGTCCCTACCGGGGCGTGAGTCACCGTGACCGACAGTACGTACACTGCGGCGCCACCTGAGGGACAGACCGCTTCGGCTGGTCCTCGCTTCCGGCGTCACGACGGTCCTCCCCCGGGGGCACGCACTCGACAACCTGGCAGCTCGTGCCAGACGGAGGAGGATGCATGAGCGGTCCAGTCGTCACAGCCGACACCGCCACGATATCGCACTGAGCAGCGGGAACGTTACGCTACGTCGTTCTCGTCGCGGTGATCGCGGCTGATCGCCCTGGCGATGGCGTTCGTGTTCCGACGCGAGGTGCTCGCCGCCGGCGAGGGCACGGCTCGCATGCAGGAGATCGCGCTAGCCGTCCAAGAGGGTGCCTCGGCCTACCTCAGCAGGCAGTTCCGGACGCTGGGCATCTTCGTGGTGCTCGTCTTCGGTGTGCTGTTCCTGCTGCCGGGTGACGCTCGACGTCAAGATCGGTCGATCGGTCTTCTTCGTCGTCGGCGCTCTCTTCTCCGCGGCAATCGGCTACATGGGCATGTGGCTGGCGGTGCGGGCCAACCTCCGCGTGGCTGCTGCGGCGCAGAACGACGGCCGCGACACTGCGATGCAGATCGCGTTCCGCACCGGTGGCACCGTCGGCATGGCCACCGTCGGCCTGGGCCTGCTCGGTGCCGCCACCGTCGTGCTCATCTACCAGGGCGACGCCCCCGCGGTGCTCGAGGGCTTCGGATTCGGCGCTGCGCTGCTGGCGATGTTCATGCGTGTCGGCGGCGGTATCTTCACCAAGGCCGCTGACGTCGGCGCCGACCTGGTCGGCAAGGTCGAGCAGGGCATTCCCGAGGACGACCCGCGCAACGCCGCCACCATCGCCGACAACGTCGGCGACAACGTGGGCGACTGCGCCGGCATGGCTGCCGACCTCTTCGAGTCCTACGCCGTGACGCTGGTCGCAGCCCTGATCCTGGGCACCGCCGCGATCGGCGAGGACGGCCTGGTCTTCCCGCTCATCATCCCGGCCATCGGCGTGCTGACCGCCATCATCGGCATCTACATCACCCGCCCGCGCCCCACCGAGAGCGGCCTGGTGACGATCAACCGCGTCGTTCTACATCTCCGCGGCCATCTCCGCTGTGCTGTCGGCGGTCGCCGCCTTCGTCTACCTGCCGGGCAGCTTCGACGAGTTCCCGGACCTCAACCCGGAGATCGCCGAGCTCGGCCTGTCCACGAGCCCACCGCTGCTGGCCACGGTCGCCGTGCTGATCGGCATCGTGCTGGCTGCGATCATCTTGTGGATCACCGGCTACTACACCGGCACCGAGCACAAGCCCGTGCAGGACGTCGCTCGCACGTCGCTCACCGGCGACGCCACCGTCATCCTGTCCGGCATCTCCGTCGGGTACGAGTCGGCCGTCTACACCGCGCTCATCATCGCCGGCGCCGTGTACAGCGCCTTCCTGCTCGGCGGCGGAAGCGTCGTCCTGTCGCTGTTCCTGATCGCGCTGGCCGGTACGGGTCTGCTCACCACGGTCGGCGTCATCGTGGCCATGGACACCTTCGGTCCCGTCTCCGACAACGCCCAGGGCATCGCCGAGATGTCCGGGGACGTCGACGAGGAGGGCGCGAAGATCCTCACCGAGCTCGACGCGGTGGGCAACACCACCAAGGCCATCACCAAGGGCATCGCGATCGCGACCGCCGTTCTGGCCGCCACGGCGCTGTTCGGCTCGTACAACGACTCGATTCTCACCGCGCTGACCAGTGTGGGTGAGTCGGTCGACGTCTACACGCGCAACGTGGACGTGCCGAACATCCTCGTCGGGATCATCATCGGGGCGGCAGTCGTGTTCATGTTCTCCGGGCTGGCGATCAACGCCGTCGGGCGGGCTGCCGGTGCCGTCGTCTACGAGGTCCGCCGCCAGTTCAAGACCATGCCCGGCATCATGGACGGCACCCAGCGTCCCGAGTACGGCCGCGTCGTCGACATCTGCACCCGCGACTCCCTGCAGGAGCTGGTCGACGCCCGGCCTGCTGGCCGTGCTCACGCCGATCGCGGTCGGGTTCGGCCTCGGTGTCGGACCGCTCGCCGGCTTCCTGGCCGGAGCGATCGGCGCCGGCGCCCTGATGGCGGTGTTCCTGGCCAACTCCGGTGGTGCCTGGGACAACGCCAAGAAGACGGTCGAGGACGGCCTGTACGGCGGGAAGGGCTCACCGGCCCACTCCGCCACGGTGACCGGCGACACCGTCGGTGACCCGTTCAAGGACACCGCCGGACCAGCCATCAACCCGCTGCTCAAGGTCATGAACCTGGTGTCTGTGCTGATCGCGCCGGCCATCGTCCAGCTGAACTACGGCGACGACGCGAGCCGGCCGATCTCGATCGCCGTCTCGCTGGCTGCCCTGGCCGTCGTGGTGGGCGCTGTCATCGTGTCCAAGCGTCGGTCGAGCATGATCGAGGCAGCACCGGAGGAGCAGGCAGTCGCCTGAGGCGGCGCTGTTGACGCAGGTACACGGTCAGGGGTCGGCCGGGTTACCGTGACCCGACCCCTGACCGATCACCTGGGCAACGAACCGGACGGAGCACGTGGCCGACTCGCAGAACCGCCTTGTCATCGTCGAGTCCCCGGCGAAGGCGAAGACCATCGCCGGATTCCTTGGCCGGGGCTGGACCGTGGAGTCGTCCTACGGTCACGTCCGCGACCTCCCGGCCGGCGCCAAGGAGATCCCCGCAGCCAAGAAGGAGCGGTTCTCCAACCCGATCGGGGTGGACGTCGAGGGCGGCTTCGTCCCGCTGTACCGGGTGTCCGCCGACGCCCGGCCACGGATCAAGAAGCTCAAGGAGGCGCTCGCCGCAGCCGACGAGCTCTACCTGGCCACCGACGAGGACCGCGAGGGCGAGTCGATCGCCTGGCACCTGCGCGAAGAGCTGAAGCCGAAGGTCCCGGTGCGTCGGATGGTCTTCCACGAGATCACTCGTGAGGCGATCCAGCGGGCCCTGCAGGACGTCCGCGACATCGACGAAGACCTGGTGGAGGCCCAGGAGACACGTCGCATCCTGGACCGCCTCTACGGCTACCCGGTCTCGGAGGTGCTGTGGCGCAAGGTCGCCCGAGGCCTCTCGGCTGGTCGGGTGCAGAGCGTGGCCACCCGGCTTCTCGTGCAGCGCGAGCGTGAGCGCATCGCCTTCCACACGGCGTCCTACTTCGATGTGGTGGCCTCGCTGCTCACCCGTGAGGCCTCGCCCGAGGGCTTCGACGCGCGCCTGGTCGCCGTCGACGGGCAGAAGGTCGCGACGGGCAAGGACTTCACGAGTCGTGGCGAGCTCAAGGAGGGCAGCCGCGTCCGGGTGCTCGACGAGGTGGCTGCCCGGGGCCTCGCGACGGCGCTGCACGACGGTGCTGACGTCTCGGTCCGCTCTGTCGAGGCCAAGCCGTACCGGCGCAAGCCGTCGGCCCCCTTCCGGACGACCACGCTCCAGCAGGACGCCTCTCGCAAGCTCGGGTACACGGCTACCCGCACGATGCAGGTTGCGCAGCGGCTCTACGAGGGTGGCTACATCACGTACATGCGCACCGACTCGACCACCCTGTCGGACTCCGCGCTGAGCGCAGCCAGAGCGCAGGTGCGTGCCCTCTACGGCGAGGACTACCTCGAGCCGGAGCCGCGGATCTACCGAAGCAAGGTCAAGAACGCCCAGGAGGCGCATGAGGCCATCAGGCCGGCCGGCGAGGCGTTCCGCACGCCCGCCGAGACCGGGCTGACCGGCGACGACTTCCGGCTCTACGAGCTGGTGTGGATGCGTACCGTGGCCAGCCAGATGCGTGACGCCCTCGGCCGGACGGTGTCGGTCCTCATGGACGCGAGCCTTCCTGCCGGCGCCGCGAACCAGGGCGCGACGCTGTCGGCCAGCGGTCGGGTGATCACCTTCCCGGGGTTCATGAAGGCGTACGTCGAGGGTCGCGACGAGCCGGAGACCGACGCCGAGTCCGGCGAGCGCAGGCTGCCGAGCCTCGAGGAGGGCCAGGCCCTCGATGTGGCGGAGGCGCGTCCGGACGGCCACGAGACCAAGCCCCCGCCGCGCTACACCGAGGCGACCCTGGTGCGTGAGCTCGAGGACCGCGAGATCGGTCGCCCGTCCACCTACGCCTCGATCATCCGGACGGTCCTCGACCGCGGGTATGCCTACAAGCGCGGAACCGCCCTGGTTCCGTCCTGGGTCGCCTTCGCCACGACTCGGCTGCTCGAGGAGCACTTCACTGCGCTCGTCGACTACGACTTCACCGCGCGGATGGAGGACGAGCTCGACGAGGTGGCCGGCGGGCGCACCGCCCGCGCCGACGTGCTCAGCGAGTTCTGGTCCGGCGGGGACGATTTCCCCGGCCTCAACCCGCTGGTGTCGGCGTTGCCCGACATCGACGCGCGGCGAATCAGCACGTTCCCGTTGGACGGGGGCACCGAGTCCGGGGGAGTCGACGTCCGCGTCGGCCGCTACGGCACCTACGTGCAGGATCCGGACGGCGGGCGCGGCGACGTCCCGGACGACCTCCCTCCGGACGAGCTCACGGTTGAGAAGGCCCGTGAGCTGATCTCGACGAAGGCCAGCGGCGACCGGCAGCTGGGCACGCACCCCGGCTCCGGTCTGCCGATCGAGGTGAAGGTCGGGCGCTACGGTCCCTACGTCAGCGAGGTGCTCGGCGAGGACGCACCGAAGAAGGCCAAGCCGAAGCGCGCGTCGCTGTTCTCGTCGATGGATCCAGCGACCGTCACCCTCGATGAGGCCGTCGTGCTGCTCTCGCTACCCCGAGTGGTCGGTCACAAGGACGGTGTCGAGATCACTGCCCAGAACGGCCGCTTCGGGCCCTACATCAAGGCCGGCACGGAGACCCGCTCACTGCCGGACGAGGACTCGCTGCTCACCCTCAGCGAGGAGGAGGCCCTGGCGCTGCTGGCCCAGCCCAAGCAGCGGGGGCGCCGTGCCGCGAGTGGCCGAGAGCTCGGCGCAGACCCTGCGACCGGGGCCACCGTCCAGGTCCGGTCCGGTCGATATGGGCCCTACGTGAGCGACGGCAAGACGAATGCCACCATCCCCAAGGCCGAGAACCCCGAAGAGATCACGATCGAGCGGGCGGCTGAGCTCCTGGCGGCCAAGCGGTCGTGAGCGTGGCTCCCGACACGCCGACCCAGGCAGGAACGCACGGGGTGTTCGTCGTGTTCGAGGGCGGTGACGGCGTCGGCAAGTCCACCCAGGCCGATCTTCTGTGCGGGTGGCTGCGCGCCCACGGCCATGAGGCGGTCCGAACCCACGAACCAGGTGGATCGCCGCTCGGACCGGACATCCGTCGGCTGCTGCTGTCGACGTCGCAGCACCCGCCCTCGCCCCGCACGGAGGCGCTGCTCTACGCGGCTGAACGGGCCGAGCACGTGGCCAGCGTCATCCGTCCGGCCTTGGCCCGAGGGGCGGTGGTGGTCTGCGACCGCTACGTCGACTCGTCCGTGGCCTACCAGGGTGTCGGACGCGCGCTGGGCGCCGACCGCATCGAGGACATCTCGCGCTGGGCCACCGATGGCCTGCGCCCAGACCTCACGGTTCTGCTCGACCTGGAGCCGGAGCCCGCTCTGCGTCGCTCGGACGACCCGGCGGATCGCCTCGAGAGTGAGCCTGTCGCCTTCCACGCGCGGGTGCGTGAGGCCTTCCTGCACCTGGCCCGACGCGAGCCGGCGCAGTACCTGGTGCTCGATGCCGGCCGCAGCCGTGACGACGTGCACGCCAGCGTGCGGGAAGCCGTGAACGGGCTGCTCGGCGATCGGGATGTCTCGTGACTGTCTGGGCCCTCGTGGTGGGCCAGCTCGTGGTCTCGACGATGCAGGAGGCTGCCGCGGACGCCGCCCGGGTCGCCGCCGGAGACGAACCCTCCGGGGCGATGACCCACGCATGGTTGGTGACCGGCCCACCTGGCTCGGGGCGGTCTGTCGTCGCCCGGGCCTTCGGGGCTGCTCTGCAGTGCACGGCTGATGGTGAGCCGCCGGGCTGCGGGCGCTGCCAGGGATGCCGCACGGCCATGGCCGGCTCGCACCCCGATGTGCTCATGGTGGCCACGGAGTCGCTCAACCTGGGCGTCAAGGAGGTGCGAGACCTCGTCCGGCAAGCCGTCCTTCGTCCAGCGGAGGGTCGCTGGCAGGTGATTGTCATCGAGGACGCCGACCGGCTCACCGACGAGGCGGCCGACGCTCTTCTGCTGTCGCTGGAGGAACCCCCGCCACGCACGGTCTGGCTGCTCTGCGCGCCCGCGGCCGAGGACATCTCGCCCACGATCCGGTCCCGGTGCCGAACGGTGGCGCTACGCACGCCGCCCACCGACGACGTCGCAGCGTTCCTGGTCAACGAAGGTGTCGACCCGGGGATGGCGGCCTTCGCAGGACGGGCCGCGCAGGGTCACATCGGTCGGGCACGCGCGCTGGCCACCGACGAGCGGGCACGTCAAAACCGCGACGAGGTGCTGCGACTTCCGACGCGGCTCAGCGACGCCCCCTCGGCGCTCGCCGCGGCGGCTGCCCTGCTGGAGGCTGCCGAGGCAGATGCCGGCGCCCACTGCGACAAGCTGGACGCCAAGGAGAGCTCGGACCTTGCGGCGGTCATCGGCTCCGGCCACTCGAGGGTTCGTGGCAGTGCCGGGATGGCCAAGGATCTCCAGAAGCGCCAGAAAGGCCGACGAACCCGGGTGACCCGCGACTTTCTCGACCGTGCGCTGGTCGACGTGCTCGGCTTCTACCGGGACGTCCTGCGCGTGCAGGCCGGAGCTGATGCGGACCTGATCAACGACGAGATGCGTCCGTCCATCGAGCGGTTGGCGCAGGCGAGCACGTCGACGGTGACGGCTCGACGGATGGCCGCCGTCGTAGCCGCGCGCGATGCGCTGGGTGCCAACGCAGCTCCGCTGCTCACCCTGGAGGCGCTGGCGCTCGCACTGCGTGACCCGCGCCCGAGAAGCCGACCGGGCCCGCAGGCGCTGGACGTAGGCTCGTGACGGTGATCTCCGTCATGGCCGTCACCTTCACCAGGTACGGCCGGCTCTACTACCTCGACCCGGGAACCGAGAGCTACCGGGTGGGGGATTCGGTGCTCGTCCCGACCGATGATGGGCCGGAAGTAGCGACTGTCGTCTGGCCGCCGACGGAGGTTGATGACGACCTGGGCTCGTTGCCGGTCTGCGGCGGGCGTGCTGAGCCTGCCCACCTTGAGCGTGATGAGCGCAACAGGGCCAAGCGGGTCGAGGCGAGGGGGGCTGTACGTCGGCTGATCCGCGAGCTGGACCTGCCCATGAAGGTCGTGGCCGTCGACGTCGTCGACACTCGAGCCGACATCGACCTACTGGTCATCGTGTACTTCACGGCACCCCATCGCGTCGACTTCCGCCAGCTCGTGCGCGTGCTGGCCGGCACCGTCCGCGCCCGCGTCGAGCTCCGCCAGGTGGGGGCGCGTGACGACGCTCGTCTGCAGGGCGGGATCGGGCCGTGCGGTCGAGACCTGTGCTGTGCGACGTTCCTCGCCGACTTCGAGCCGGTCAGCGCTCGCCTGGCCAAGGACCAGGACCTTCCGCTGAACCCGCTCAAGATCGCCGGCGCCTGCGGCAAGCTGATGTGCTGCCTCGCCTACGAGCACCCCCTGTACACGGAGTTCAAGCGCACGGCCCCCCGCCTCGGCGAGGAGGTGGAGTCGCGAGACGGAACGGTCTCCGGTCGGGTGATCGGCTACAACGTCCCGGCCGGCGCCGTGATGGTGCGCGACGCCGAGTCCGGACGGCGTTGTGCCTGCCCCAAGGCCGACGTGTGTGGCTCTCGGGCCGCGTTCGAGGCATCCCCGGCAGCGGCGCACCGACCGACGATGTCGCCCCTGACCGACGACACAGCGGACGAGGCGTGAACCACGCCACACAGCGACGCACCGAGTCGGCGGTCATCGTGGCGGGGCTCGTGGGGGGGCTGGCGCTCGCGGGCTGCTCAGCCGCAGCCAGTGGGCCGGACGTGTCGCCTGCCGCTGCGTCGTCCGCGACCTCCGCACGGGGGCCGACATCGGAGCCGGTGGCGGAGGGTCTGGACCCCTACTACTCGCAGACGCTCGACTGGACTCCCTGCGACGGTGGGCGGGACTGCGCCACGCTGACCGTTCCGCTGGACTACGAGGAGCCGGGAGGGCGCACGATCGAGATCGCCCTGCTGCGGGTCGGTGCGCCAGACCCCGGCCGGCGGCTGGGCAGCCTCGTCGTCAACCCGGGGGGACCCGGCGCCTCGGGGGTGGAGTACGCGGCGGCTGCTGAGGTAGTGGTGAGCCCTGAGATCCGCGAGGCCTACGACGTCGTCGGGTTCGACCCACGAGGGGTAGGGCGTTCGGCACCGGTGGAGTGCGTGAGCGACGAGCAGCTCGACGAGGCGCTCACCGATGGCGACGCCACGCCGGAGACAGCCGAAGACGTGGCTGAGCTGTTGGCCGGCAACCGTGAGTTCCGCGAGGGCTGCCTGCGCGAGTCGAGCGACCTTCTTCCGCATGTCGGCACGCGGGACGTCGCCCGCGACCTCGACGTCCTGCGTGCTGCGCTGGGGGAGGCGACGTTGACGTACCTGGGCAAGTCCTACGGCTCGGCCATCGGCGCCGAGTACGCGCGGCAGTTCGACGATCGCGTGGGCAGGTTCGTCCTGGACGGCGGGTTCCCGCCCGGGCTCACCCAGCGTGACGTGCTGCTGGGCCAGAGCGCCGGGTTCGAGCTGGCGCTGAGCCGCTTCGTCGAGGCATGTCTGGCCGAGGGCTGCCGCCTGGGCGAGACGGAGGATGACGTGCTGCGAACGGTGGACGACATCCTCACCGCGACCGACACGCAACCGCTGCCCACGTCGTCGGACCGTCCGCTCACCCAGTCGCTGGCCTTCTACGGAGTCGTCGGACCGCTCTACTGGCCACCCTCGCAGGGCTACGCGCTGCTCGAGTCCGCGCTGCAGGATGCCTCGAGAGGCGACGGAACCGGCCTTCTCCAGCTCGCCGACGTCTACCTTCAGCGCAGCCCCGATGGGACGTATGCCGGCAACCAGTGGGACGTCTTCACCACTGTCTCGTGTCTTGACCGACCGGGGGACGAGACACCGGCCGACGTCGAGGCGGCGCTGCCGGAGTTCGAGTCCGCCTCCCCCCGCTTCGGTGAGCTGCTGGCCTGGGGGCTGCTGACCTGTACCGACTGGCCCGTGGAGTCCGACGGCCTGCCGTCCCCGGCGCAGGCTCCGGATGCACCGCCCGTTCTCGTGCTGGGCACCACCGGAGATCCCGCCACACCCTACGAATGGGCGGTGGACCTTGCCGACCAGCTCGTCTCCGGTGTGCTTCTGACCTACGACGCAACCCCGCACACGGCCTACCGCAAGGGCAGTCGCTGCATCGATTCCGCAGTCGACGCGTACCTGATTCGCGGCGTCGTCCCGGCCGCCGGGGAGCGCTGCTCGTGAGGATCTGATCCAGCCACGTCACAATGGTGACATGCGTACCAGCCCCCCTGTCTCGGCGACGGGGCTTCTCCTCGCCTGGGTGGGCTACCTGGTGTCGCTGACTCCGACGATGGTGCCGCGCACGACGGCGGTCCAGGTCGTCATGAGCACGCTGCTGCCGCTGACCGGATACGCGGTGGGAGCCACAGCGGGCCGCATCGGACGCTGGGTCACCAAGGATCGGCGATCGCTCGAGCGTCGCGTGGCCCTGCGGCGCGCCGCCCTGGGTGCCTACGCGGTGGCGGTCGTCGGCGCCCTGGCCTTGACGCCGTTCGCCTTGCAGTGGCAGACGGACCTGGCTCGGGCGGCAGGGTGGGGGCTCCCGTCCTGGCCCTGGGTGATCCTGGTCTCGCCGCTGCTGGGCGTGGCCCTGGTCATGGTCGGCCGCGCCCTGCGGGCCACCGGGCGGGTGCTCGGTGAGATGTGGCTGCGGGTCGTCCCATCACCGCGGGCCTCGACGGCCCTCGGCGGAGCGTCGGTCGTGCTGCTGGTCGCCGGTCTGCTCGCGGCTCTTCTGGCCTTGCTGCACCGCTCGTACGTGGCGGCCGACGCGGACACCTCGGGACAGCAGGTGCCTTCGTCGGCGACCCGGTCCGGCAGCCCCTCGTCGCTGGTCGACTGGGAGACCCTCGGCCGGCAAGGCCGTGAGTTCGTCTCCGACGGCCCCTCGGCTTCCGACATCGAAGGGTTCTCCGGAGAGCCTGCCCTCGAACCCATCAGGGCCTATGTCGGCATGCACCAGGCCGCCTCGCCACGCGAGCGAGCCGAGCTCCTGGTGGCCGAGGTCAAGCGCGCGGGTGGGTTCGAGCGGGAGTCCGTCGTGGTGGTCGTGACCAGCGGCCTCGGATCGGTTCACCCGGTCTCGGCACGCACGGTGGAGTACGTCGCCAACGGCGACGTCGCGACGGCCGCAACGCAGTACTCGGCCGTCCCCTCGTGGTTCACCGGATTCCTCGACCCGTCCGGGGCCAACCGCGAGGCGAGCGCCCTGGTGTCGGCCTTCACGTCCGCGATCGAGGAGATCCCCGAGCAGAGTCGTCCCGACCTGTACCTGCACGGGGAGAGCCTGGGGGCGCTTGGTTCCCAGGACGTGTTCGTGGGGCAGACGCCGCAGCAGGTGAGCGAGGACTTCGACGGCGTCCTCTGGGTGGGTACCCCGGCGGCGAGCACCCTGATCAGCGAGTGGGCGTCATTCCCCGCTGGCACGCCTGCCTGGGAGCCGGTCGTCGGTGACGGCTCGATCGCACGCTTCGCCGCGAGCAGCGAGCGCGTCGAGATCACGGACCCTGGATGGGGGCCGGATCGCGTGCTGTTCCTGCACAGCGCGACCGACCCGGTCGCCTACCTGGAGGGGTCGCTCTGGCGCAGCCGTCCGGACTGGATCGGTCAGTCCCGCTTCGACTCGATCCCGGAGCGCATGGTGTGGTGGCCGCTGTTCACGTGGGAGCAGATGCTCATCGACTTCACGACCAACGGCATCGTCCCCCCCGGCTTCGGGCACAACTACTCCAACTCGCACGCCACCGGATGGGCAGCCGTGCTGCACCCGGACGGCTGGGATGCGGCGACCGTGGCGCGCCTGGATGCGTACCGCGCGCTCGTGGACCCGCCGGACCCCGGTCAACCCGACCCAGCACGCGGTCGCTGACGACACTACGGTTGGCCGACTGTGACCACCGAACAGCCGAGCGGGCCGGCGGGCCCAGAGCTCGACGACGCCCTGCCTGAGCAGATGCGCGTGCGGCGGGCCAAGCTCGACGCGCTGCGAGAGCGTGGGGTGGAGCCCTACCCGGTTCAGTTCGGCCGCACCGACACCATGGCCGACGTGCGCGCCCGCTTCGCGGGCCTCGAGCCCGACGCGGTCACGGGAGAGCGGGTCGGGGTCGCCGGGCGAATCATGCTGAAGCGAGACGGGGGCAAGCTGTGCTTCGCCACCCTGCGGGACGGCACGGGTGACCTGCAGGTCATGCTGTCGCTGGACAAGGTCGGCACGCAGGCGCTGGCGTCCTGGAAGCAGGACATCGACCTCGGTGACCACGTGGGGGTGACCGGCGAGGTCATCACGAGCCGTCGGGGGGAGCTCTCGGTGCTGGCCGACGAGTTCACCCTGACGAGCAAGGCGTTGCGGCCCTTGCCGGAGAAGCACAAGGGCCTCACCGACCCGGAGGCCCGTGTGCGCATGCGCTACGTGGACCTCATCGTGCGCCCGGAGGCCCGGGACATGATGCACATGCGATCCGATGTCATGCGTGCCGTCCGTGCGGCCATGCACGACCGCGGGTACATCGAGGTCGAGACGCCGATGCTTCAGGTGCTGCACGGGGGCGCGAACGCGCGTCCGTTCGTCACCCACATCAACGCCTACGACATCCCCCTCTACCTGCGCATAGCGCCGGAGCTGTACCTCAAGCGCCTCATGGTGGGCGGGGCCGAGAAGGTGTTCGAGATCAACCGCAACTTCCGCAACGAGGGAGCCGACTCCAGTCACAACCCGGAGTTCACGATGCTGGAGGCCTACGAGGCCTACGGCGACTACACGACCATGCGCCTGCTGACGCAGGCCGTCATCCAGGCCGCGGCAACCGAGGTCTTCGGCTCACCCATTGCGCGCCGGGTCGAGGAGGACGGGCGGGTTCGCGAGTACGACCTGTCCGGCGACTGGCCCGTGGTCACCATGATCGACGCTTTGAGCAAGGCCTTGGGAGAGCAGGTCGGGCTCGACACCCCGGTCGAGGTCCTGCGCTCCCACGCGCAACGACTGGGCCTCGAGGAGCCGCCAGGGGCCAGCGTGCCGATGCTGCTCGAGGAGCTCTACGTGGAGCTCGTCGAGAAGGCCACGACGACACCGGTGTTCTACGCCGACTTCCCGAAGGAGAACGCGCCCCTGACCCGGGTGCATCGCCGCGACCCGCGACTCACCGAGAAGTGGGACCTGGTGTGCTGGGGCGCGGAGCAGGGCACCGGCTACTCAGAGCTGATCGACCCCCTGGACCAGGCCGAGCGCTTTCACGAGCAGTCGCTGCGGGCCGCCGGCGGGGACGAGGAGGCCATGGCGGTGGACGAGGACTTCTTGCGGGCCCTCGAGTACGGCATGCCACCGGCCGGGGGGGTGGGGATCGGCATCGACCGGCTGGTGATGAACCTGACCGGTCTGGGGATTCGTGACACCATTCTCTTCCCCCTCGTGAAGCCCCGTCTCTGACTCCTGGGCCGGGTCCCGACCAGACCCCCAGTCCCGACTGGTCTCCGTTGGACTCTGGTCAGGGGGGCGCCCACGTCGTACAACGAAGACGTGGGTAGGGATGGTGAGTCGTGAGCGGTCGAGAGCTCAGCGATCGGGTGTCGGGCTGGGTGGACGCCGGCCTGATCTCATCCCAGCAGGCGGGGGCGATCCTGGCGCACGAGCAAGCAGCGGCCAAGGGCCAGCTACCGCGATGGGTCGAGCCCCTGGCCTACCTCGGCGTCGTACTCGTGGCGGTCGCGCTGGTGCTCTTCGGCATCCAGGTCTGGGACCGCCTGGCGGAGTGGGGCCAGGTCGCCCTGGCTGCGATCGTCACCGGGGTGCTCCTCGCGGTGGGAGCCGCGATGAACCGCTACGCGGCGCCTGGTGCCCGCCGGGCCGCCTCCTTCGCGTGGCTTCTGTCGCTGGCAGGCGTCGCGTCGACGGCGGCGTTGGTCTCAAGTGAGGTCCTGGACCTCGACGACGACGTAGTGGTGACCATCAGCGCGGGAAGCGCGGTTGCGGCGGGGATCGCGCTGTACCTGTCGTCGCGCACCGGGCTGCAGCAGCTGGGCCTGGCTGCGGCCGCGGTGTTCCTGGTGGGCTCGGTCATTGGCCTGCTGCCCCTGGCCGAGGCGTGGACGGCGGCAGTGCTGATCACCTGCTTGGGGGTGGTATGGCTGCTGCTGACCTGGGGAGGGCTGCTGACGCCCGCCACGGTCGGCTTCGTCGTCGGGTCGGTGCTGATGCTGGCCGTGGGCTTCGGTACCGCCGACGGGCAGCGGCCGGGCTGGTCGGTAGCCGGCATCGCTGTCGCACTCGGCCTGGTGTCCCTGTCGATGCTGCTGGACTCACGGTGGGTTCTCGCGGTCGCTGTGCTCGGTCTGGTCGTATGGATCCCGGTCACCGTCACGCTGCTGTTCGAGGGCTCGGTCGCGGTGCCGGTAGCCATCCTCGTGACCGGCATCGTCACCCTGGCCGCCGTGCTCCTGGCGGTGCGGCGGGATCGCACGCGGTCGAGCCAAGACGACCTCTCCGTGGAGGAGACCGTCGATGCGTGACCGCAGAGTTCTGGCGATCGTCGGGTCGGCCGTCGTCGCTGTAGCGGCGGTTGTCGTAGTGGTGCTGACGTCACTTGCCCCCACCCCGCAGTTCTCGTCCCTCGCCGACGATCCGCAGACCGGGGTCGTGGCCTACGGGCGAAGTGGCGCGGGCGAGGTCGTGATGGTCGACCTGGCGTCCGGCGTGAGCACGACAAGCGCGCTCGGGCGCGACAGCGAGATCTTGGGGTGGGACGAGAACGGCGACCTGGTCGTCGCCTCGTGGGGTCCTGGTACCGAGCGCCACATGGTGGTCGACGCCTCGACGGGTGAGGTCGCCAACGAGTCCGCGGGCCCACCAGATGATGAGATCGCGCAACCGGTTGCGGGGCTCTGGTCCGAGCACCGTGATGGCCAGGTGGTGATTCTCGGTGCCGGGTCGCGGGTTCTGGTGTCCTTCGATGCACCCCGGGCCTACGAGATCACGACCGCTGCCAGCTTCGACGACGGCCGTGTCGTCTTCGTCGACTCCCTTGGGCGAGTCGCCGTGGCTGAGGCCACCGAGGACGTCCGCCCCGTCCTGGTCGCCGAGGACGCCGAACCCTGGCGTCAGGTGGCTGCCCGGCCCGCCTGAGACGGCGACCTACAGGTCGACGACCGCCGCCGCCCCGCCCCGTCGTGAGTCCCCGTGCGCCTCGACGTGTCCATCCGGATACCGGACCACGACGTGAGCGCCCCCGAAGTAGAGGTGCTTGTCGCGCCAGGTCGTGACCGGTCCGAGCCGCGAGAGGCTCGCGGCGACCGCTGGAGCCAGCGGTGGCTCGGCCTGAGTTCCGTGCCCGTCCCAGTGTCGTCGAGGTGCCTCCACGGCGCCGTCCGCGTGCTTGCCACGATCGACCAGGCCGACGAGAACGGACAGCATCGCGCTGCGGATTCGTTCGCTTCCGCCACTGCCCAGCGCGACGACTCGACCGTCGGGCAGGTCGAGTAGGGACGGAGCCATCATCGAGCCGATCCTCGCGCCGGGGTCAGCCGTGTGCAGACCAGCAGGGTGCAGATCCTCCTCGCCCATGACGTTGTTCACCTGCACACCCGTACCCGGGACCGTCATGCCGCTGCACGATCCGTTGGACTGGGTGAGTGAGGCGAGGCCGCCGTCGGCGTCGACCACGCTGACGTGCGTCGTACCCTTCACCGCAGCAGGACGCCCGGCGCGCCGCATCGTCTTCTCGCGCTCGGTCGCTCCTCGAAGCGCCTCGATGAGCCGCGACGTGCCGTCGGGATCGTCGGAGACGGGGCCTCGTTCGCCGAGCAGTCGCGTGGCCTCTGCGAGGATCGGCCCACCGAACGAGGGGGCTGGGTTGGTCGCCAGCACAGCACCGCGGTGGCCCGCCCGCAAGGGCTCGCGGTCGATGATCCGGTACCCGGCCAGGTCTTGCGCCGTCAGCGCACCTCCTGCTGCCTGGACCGCTTCGAGCAGCGATGGCACTCCAGCAAGGTCGGCGAAACCACGTACGGTCCCGTCGGCGATCAGGCCGAGCGTATGGGCAAGATCTGGGTTCGCCAGGGTTTCGCCGAGTCGCGCCGGCCGGTCGTCGACGGAGTAGAGCGCCCAGCAGTCAGGGCTGAGGCGCAGGATCTCGGCTAGCAGCTCGAGAACGGTGTCCTGGGTCTGGTCGACCACCCACCCACGCTGGGCCAGCCCGATGGCAGGGGCGACGATGTCTGGCATGGCGGCTCGACCGTGCAACTTGTGGGCGTGGAGCAGCCCGTCCAGGGTGCCCGGCACCGCGAGCGAGCCCAACCCGGCGTGGAAGACCTGGTCAGCGCCGCCGAAGTTGATGGTGACCGTGTCGAGGCTCGGAGCTGACAGGCCGCGTGGACGCCCGAGCCCGGGAGCGTTGACGAAGAAGTCGTGGACGAGATCGTTGCCTTCCCCCGATCGTACGGTGAGGAAGCCGCCCCCGCCGAGGCTCGCTAGCCCCGGCTCGCACACCGTGGCGGCGAACGCCGCAGCCACGGCGGCATCGACCGCGTTGCCTCCGGAGCGAAGGACCTGAGCTGCGGCATCGACGGCTCCGGCCGAACCTGCGGCCACCGCAGCCTGACGTCGACCCACTCCCGGGACTGTACGGCCAGCGGGCTTGCATGGGCCGGCGGCCCCCGAGTCGTCGGTACACTGGTATGTCTGCCCGGGAGGTCATCTCGGCATGCCGCCTTAGCTCAGTTGGCCAGAGCGACGCACTCGTAATGCGTAGGTCGTGGGTTCGATTCCCACAGGCGGCTC
>CAVQGZ010000011.1:0-80481 GCA_963712175.1 uncultured Actinomycetota bacterium | reverse complement strand
CGAACTGACCCATCGCCTCCTGGTAGCTGCGCATAGTGGCCCGGGTTGCGTCGCGGGCCGTGGTCGTCGTCGAAGCCGTTGTCCCGCGCGGCAATGACCACGCTCGCTGCCAGCCGCTTGACGTCCCACTCCCACGGCCCGGGCAGGGTCTCGTCGAAGTCGTTGACGTCGAACACCTGCCGGCGCTCGGGGGAGGCGTACGTGCCGAAGTTGGCCAGGTGCGCATCCCCACACAACTGGACATCCACCCCGATCGATGGCGTCCCGGCAAGGTCGGCGGCCATGATCGCCGCGCCACCCCGGTAGAACGCGAACGCCGACTCTGCCATCCGGGCGTGGCGGACCGGCACCAGCCACTGCAGTCGGGCGGCGTCCTGTTCCGTCAGGATCCTGACGGGATCGGATCGGTCGTTCCCCGGAGACCACTCAGCATGCGACGACCTCGGCACAGTCTGCCGCGCTGCTCGTGCTGCCTCGATCCGCTCCGGTGCCGCTGCCTCGTCCACGTTCTCCCTCCCTAGCCGCTGTTCACGACTGCTTCGTCGGCCTGCCTACGTCGGTTGGGACCACATGAGGTCGGGATGGAAGTCGTAGCCCCAGGGCAGGCCCTCGTTCTTCCAGCCATTGCGCATGTGCTTGCCGTGGAACACGCTGGTGGGGTCGTCGACCCGTTCACCCTCGAAGCCGTTGACGATGTTGTAGACGCGAGTGAACCCGGATTCGGCGAGAGCATTGACGGCCATGGCACCGCGTCCTCCGGTGGCGCACATGACGAGGATGGTGTCGTCCGCTGTGAACGCCTCCGTCGTCGCGGAGACGAAGTCGGGGTTCGCCTCTCCGGAGCACCCGGGCGGTCTTCCGGGCATGGACGGGCCTTCAGGGTCGAACACGGGGAAGACAAGCGGGATGTTCTTGGCGACTTCGACGTGCCCCCCGAAGACGTACTCCTCGAAGGTCCGCACGTCCAGGATGTGCACCGACGGATCGTTGGTGCACATGTCCCAGGCCTCGCGCGGCGCGACGTATAGGCCAAGGGTGGTGAGGTTGGTCTCAGGGACCTCGATTGGTAGTCCCGCTGGTCCGTCAATGGTGGGCATATCGCGGCCTCTCCGTGTCGTGATGGGTGGGCAGTCAGATCGACGGCTAGTCCTCCGCGTTGCCGGGATGAAGCGTCCCGGTCGGGCGTGCAGGCAGCTCCATCTGGGCGGGGTCGAGGTCGTAGGTCCAGGGCATCCCCGAGGCTTTCCACCCGTTCTTCAGACGCATGCCGTGGAAGACGCTGTCGGGGTCGCCGACCTTGCTGCCCTCCATGCCGTCGAGGATGTTGTAGATCCGGGTGAACCCGACTTCCGCGAGCGCGTCAATCGCCAGCGCCGCGCGCCCGCCGGAGCGACAGGAGAGCAGGATCGTGTCCCCGCGAGTGAAGCGCTGGCTCACCAGGTCGACGAAGGCGGGGTTGAGTTCCCAGGGGAAGCCCTGCTTGTCGGTGTCCCATTCGTAGGCCAGGAACGCGAACGGGATGTTGGTCGCCATGGGCGCGTGGCCGGTGAAGACCCACTCCTCGGGTGTGCGGACATCGAGGACCTTCACGTGGACGGGGTCGGCCTGCCACATGGCGTAGGCCTCCTTCGCCGTCACATACAGGCCGAGGCTTGTCTGACGTGCCTCGGTGACCGGTCGGCCGGCGTGCGTGACGGCGGTCATCGTGAGGCCTTAGCCGAGTCGGACGGCTTCGGCATCGAGGCCGCCTCCTGCGGGCAGCTTGCTCCAGCTGCGGCGCTCCCATTCCTCCGTGAGCACCTCGAGCGCTGCCTGCTGGAGGAACTCCGGACGTGCCCACTCGTCGACATCGAAGTCGTTCTCGATGTAGCCATGCGCGTGCATGAAGTCCTTGCCGATCTTGATGCACTCCATGTTCTGGGCGTTCAGGCTGGGCACCATGTCGACGTCCTTGATGCCTTGGTAGGTGTGCTCGGCGTCGAGGTAGAAGGTCTGGCGGTTGAGGATCTCTCCGGCGGCGCGCTTGTGGCGGTTGGCCCACCGACCGACCTTGATCATGGCCTTCATGTAGGCCAGGACAAGCTCGGGATGCTCGTCGGCCATGACGTCGGTGCAGGTGATGACCGCCGGGGTGTTGGCGACCTGGACGGTCCAGTCCGGGAGCCTGGCCAGGTCGAAGATGGCCTTGATCTCACCAGTGGCCTCCGACAGCTGGCCCAGCTGCCCCATCTGGTTGTAGATGGCGTCGACTGTCCCGTCCAGCAGGGCCTTCTCCAGCGGGCGGAAGGCGTAGTCATGCTTGTGGTCACGGCGCAGCCACAGTTCCGACGGGTTGTTCATCGGCGGCACGAGCATCTCGGGCTTGTCATACCAGTCGTCCGGGTACGGGAACTCGACGACCTCGATGTCGTCCATCGTCATGTCGTGAAGCATCAGCATGTTCTCGATGCCCATGTGCTCCTGGATGCGCCACCAGTCATTCTTGATGGTGTTCAGGCTCTTGGTCAGACCCACCTTCTTGCCGCGCAAGTCGCTCACACGGAAGATCCTGTCGCGGGCCCGCACCTGGAGCACCCCACCCTCGTAGACCCACGTCGCCCCCAGCAGCACGGTCCGCCGAAGGTCGGCGTGCACGTGAATGGGCGGATAGAGCCCGCCGAAGCGGATCAGGTTGTCGAGGTTGTGGATGTAGTGCGGGTACCAGTTGTTCTCCGCGCGGGAGCGGAAGTAGGCATACTCCACGCCCAGCTTCTTGAACTCCTCCCGACACCACCCCAGCTCCTGGTCGACGTTGTTGGCCGACACCATCGGGCAGTTGGTGTAGTAGACCTCGTCCCACCGCAGCGGGACGGTTGTCGCGATGCGTTCTTCGGTGGCCATGGCCGAGCCCTTCTCTGTCCCTCAGACCGGATGTCTACGACCGTAGACGTTGGTCCTGCTGGAGATGCCCACCCAGGGCCGGAAGTCCCGAACGGGGGCCTCAGGTCGTGCGAGAAGTCGGGTCGGGGGGAGACGGCCAAGGCGTTGCCCCGGTGCGTCGCGCGGTATGCACGAGCTCCTCGCGCAGCGTCTCCCTCGAGACACCGCCAAGCCCCCCGGCCTCGACGAGGTAGTCCTCGAAGATCCGCCACCCCAACGCGGCTCCCACGATCTGCGCGGCCCGCAGCCGGGCCGCCTGCGGGTCCTGGCCGTAACCGGCCTCCAGCGTCTGCGCCATCGCGCGCACCGGGTTGAACGTCGTTCGCCCGGCCAACGGACGCCCAGCGATCGTCAGCGACGCCGCGACCCGGACCCACTGCCCCATCAGCGTGTCCGGACCATGACCCTGACCCCCCAGAGGTGTATCGAGCACACGTTGGGCCAGTCGCTCCGACAAGTCGTCGAAGACCGCGAGCACGAGATCCTCACGAGTCCCGACATACCGCCGGATCAGCCCGAGATCAACATCGGCCATCTCCGCGATGGCACGCAGCGATACTGCGTCCACGCCACGATGCGCGAACAGGTCCGCAGCCGCATCCAGCACCGCCCGACGCACCGCGTCCGGGCCCACCGGGCTGCCCTCCGACCGCCTCGGACCAGGAACCGACACCCGAGGCCCACTACCCGCCATCCCCCAAAACTACAGGCGAGGCGACTCGCCACCCCCGGTCGGACCACGGCACACTGACACCAGCGCGTTCAGCTCCCTCGTCCCCGCCGAGCTCAAGACCATGGTCCTGGCCCGCGACTCACACCTGATGGATCTCCCCGGCGTCGGCCCGGTCGTGGCTGCCCGGGTCCTGGCCGACGTCGGTGACGTGACCCGCTTCGCCGACCGCAACCGCTTCGCCTCCTGGACCGGCACGGCCCCCCTGGACGCCTCCTCGGGGAGCAGAACCGCCACCGGCTGTCGCGGGCCGGGAACCGGCGGATGAACCACATGATCCACATCGCCGCGATCAGCCAGATCCGCCTGGACACCGACGGCCGCGCCTACTACCGACGCAAGAGAGCCGAGGGGCATGAAACCGATGGAGGCGATGCGCTGCCTGAAACGCCGCATCTCCGATGCCATCTACCGCCAGCTCCTCGCCGACACCCACGCCGCCACACAGACCGACGGCGACGTCGGTAGCGCGGTCAGTGCAGGCCCGGGAGGGCACTGCGGGGCGTCTCAAGAATCCAGCGCGGTCGACCTGCCCCCGCACATCGACACTTCTGATCAGCCACTCCCGGAACCCGCGCAACCGACGCTACAACCCGTCAAGCGAGCCCGGAAGACCACGGCCCCGGAGTCGCTCAGCAGAGCGGGTTGACAACAGAGGTAACGGGAGCCGGTGTGACGCGGGTCTTCAGCCCCTCGGAAGACGTCCCGCGAACGCCCTCAACTCGGCTGTTTGCGAGCGTTCGCATGCGGGAGCCGGGGTCGGGCGCGGTCGAGGTTGGGACGACGCCGGAGTGGACCGGGGGACTGGTCACGTCGGGTGCGATGGGGGAGTGCTGAGCGTCGTGGTCCCACGTCCGCACCCTCGTCTCCGTGCCCCCGGGCGAGTGCGGGGCTCTGCTGATCGTTGCTGCGGACTGCACCCGCCGCGTTGGGGCGACCTCGCCGCAGTGATCGAGGTGCTGTGGCTTCAGGGCAGGCCGGCCCGGTCGAATTCACGCTGCAGTCGGGGGCGGCGGCGGTGGGTCTGGCGCAGCTCGGCGATCAGGTTGTCCACGTCTGCCTGGTGCTCGGTGTCCGCGGCGAGCCTGCGCATGGTTGCCAGTCGCCGGGCGGCGAGGCGGTAGTGCTGGGCGCCGGTCTCGACGAGCTCGTTCTCGACCAGTCGTTGGTGGATGGGCAGGACAGCGATGGGGTCGACCTTCTGGTAGGCCTTGACCAGCTCTGCCCAGGTGTGGTCGCTGTCCAGGCCGAGCGAGTGGGCGAGGTTCCAGGCCAGCGGGACGTCCTTGAGGGTGGTCAGCGCGAACAGCACCGCGTCGCTGGGCTGAGCGGCCAGGGTCGCCATCACCTCGTCACGGGTCTCTGGCCAAGTCGGCCCTGTGGCGGTGTAGAGGCGGGCTGCGGTGCTGGACGACGGCCAACGCCGGAACACCCACAGGCGCGCGGGCAGCGCTTCGGCCGGGCGGTGCTCGTCGAGCAGCCGGCACCAGTAGTCGGCTGCCCTCATGGACTGGTGACCGCGGTCCAGCTCGGCTGCCTGCTTGGCCCAGTCGATGGCGAGGTCGATCTCGCCGATCTCCTCCAACGCCTCGGCGGTGTCCTGCAGCCAGGCCGCGACGCGGCGGTCTCGGGCGTGGGTGC
The DNA here is from genome assembly GCA_963712175.1 of uncultured Actinomycetota bacterium. Classification (GTDB taxonomy): domain Bacteria; phylum Actinomycetota; class Actinomycetes; order Jiangellales; family Jiangellaceae; genus CAVQGZ01. Next base: position 75,191 of record CAVQGZ010000011.1, on the reverse strand, counting down.
GGATGATCGTGTCGATGTCGCGGTCGAGAACGGCGAGGCGTTGGGCGTTCCAGTCCAGGGTGAACCAGTCATGAGAGTGGGGGGAGGTCCAGCGGTCGCTCTCGGTGGGTCTCTGTCCCAGACTCTGCTGGATCTGGGCGAGCCGAGCGCGGTAGGTGCGCATGCCGGTCTCGCCGAGTGCTGGGGCGTAGGCCACCGGGTCGAGCTCGAAGTAGTCGACGTCGCCGTCGAACTGGAACGTGATCATCCACTCGACGAGCCTGCCTGCCGGTACTTGCGCCGCGGCGGCGGTCTGCGGGTGCAGGTCGAGCAGCCGGCGGCAGGCGTCGCCGATGATGCCGCTGGAGTCGTCCGCTCGCGCGATCACCTTGACGGCGCTGGCGAGCGCCTTGTGGGTGACGGCGTACACCTCGGCTGGGTCGCTGTCGGGGATCCCCGCTTCGAGGATGTCGACAGCCTCGTGCATCTGCCGACCGTGCTCGTTGGAAGCACCCCACCGCCACAAGTCGTCACGCGTCCGGATCAACGGCAACACAGCATCCGCGAGGCCGCTCACACGACTCCTCCGTCCACTAGGTGGGCATGACAGCCGGAGGCCAGCGTTGGTCGGTGGCGCACGACGGAGATCCCATCCGGTACCAAGGGTCACTCGGGCCTGATGGGCAGCAGCGTCAGCCGGTGCTTGGTGGGATCGATGGTGACCAGCGCGCCGGCGTCCAGATGGGGCTGGGCGGCATCGATGGCGGCCAGGAGCGCAGGGCCGAGATCGTCGGGAAGGACGGCATGGGTGCGGAACTGGATCACCGAGGTGGTGAGGCCGTCGCGAGCCAGCAGGGTGCCGAAGTCGAGATCCTGGGTCAGGATCACCAGCCGGTGCTGGGCGGCGTGGGCGAGGAGTTCGTCGTCTGGTGCGTCGCCGGGCCCGATGGCCAACCAGTGCTGCGCCTGGTGGCCGGCGCGGGTGAGGTAGTTGACCCAGCCAGGGCTGAGGTTCATGTCGATGAGGAACCTCATGCGGCAGGCAGTGGGATCTCGATCTCCTCCACGCGCCAGGCGGCGTAGGACAGTGCCTGTCGGATGTCGTCGTCCGTGAGGTAGGGGTAGGCGGTGGTGATGTCGTCCGCGGTGGAGCCGGTGGCGATCAGACCGACGATGGTGCCGACGGTGACGCGCGTTCCGCGGATGCAGGGCTTGCCGCCCATGACATCCACCGAGCGGGTGATCCGGTCGAAGGCCATGGGCCAACGATAGGGCCCACGAACGCCAATCGGGCCGACCGTCACGTGTGCCTGCCATGGGGACGCGCCTCCTCGGCGAGAGTCGCGTCGCGCCGGGGTGAGACTCACAAAGGCCTGCGGAGCTCCCCGTCGGGACCCTATCCGGGACGGACTTCTGCGGACGTAGGTGAACGTCGACGGACGATCAACAGCGCTGAGCAGCGTCGACGCGAACGTTGGTGAACGGTGCCGGACGGTCTGCGATCCCTGGGGGTCAAGGGGTCGTGGGTTCAAATCCCGCGTCCCGACGCAGGTCAGAGAATGTTTCTGGTCCTATCCACAGGCCGGAAACGGCCTGAGTAGGACAGTCTGTAGGACAGTTGCGGTCCGCTCAACCGCCGGCAAGCCCGGCGTGGATGCCGCGGCCCGCACGCCCCGGTCGCATCGGTCTCCAGCACCCAGCACGGCACACCCACCGGGGCCTCATGCCGCTCGCACGGCAGCCGCACGACGATAGGCACGGGTCTGCTGTCGGTTCTGTTGACGGCGGTTGTGACTGATCATGCTGTTTGAGCAGCGGTGTCGAGGGCGAACGCGATGCACACGAGCTTGCAGCTGACGGGGCTAGCGAAACAGCGGGGGTGCTGCTGCACGAGGTGGTCGACCGAAGATGAAGTACGCCCTGCAGTCGTCATGCCCACCTTCGAGATGCGCTGACGTCCCCAATACTCACCGACATGGTCGAAGCCATCGCCGAAGGGGTGAGCCAGAGGGGCACAGCAGCAGGCCGATGGTGGTGCGTCCGCTCACTGGCTGCAGGGTAGGACCCCGTACATGGATGCCGGCAACGTCGCCCGCGTCGATGACATCCTGCGCAACGAGAAGGATGCCTACGGGAACGCCGAGGCAGGCTCGGTGACGACGACGCAGGCCGAGGAAGTCGGCAAAGTGGAATCGCAGGACCGCACGTCAGGTTGGCGAAGCCGGTCAGGAGGCGACCGTCAGCCACGGGCAGGGATCGGCCCGATGGCGGTAGCAGTCCTGCCGTGGGGTCAGGGCGGTTGGCTAACGGCTGGTCAGAACAGTTGGGTGTCTGGACGGTCGACGCTCAGGCAGTACTTGCCGGGTCGGAGCCGCAGGTGAGGGTTTGAGGCGTTCTGGCAGTTGTCCTCGCACTGCACGCCGGGGTTGTCAGCGAAGAACCCGCTGGGCTCCATGACGGATCCGACGCACCCATCGACGAGACTGTCCGTGGTGTCGCCGGGGTGGCCAAGACCGAGGACGTGTCCCAGCTCGTGGGCCAAGTGGTTCTGGTTAAGAGGGAGTTGGTTGTCGGTGGAGACGACCTTGGCGGCAGCCGTCCCCGACCCGAACGTGGCACCGCCACCCCATAAATCGACCGGGTCGAGCTCTTCGACAATGAACACTTCGACCGCGTCGCTGACGTCTCGGCTGTCTTTGAAGTCGCGGGCCTCGGCCTCTGTGGCCACTCGCCAATCCTGTTCGTCGACGTACATCGGGCACTTGGCGACGAACTCAACACAGCAGCGTCCCCACAGCTCGTTGGCTCGGGTCAGGCCGGGGTAGAAGTCCGCGCCGGTCGGCGGCGTGCCGGTCGCAGCGGCAAGAAAGACGGGCTGCACCGTGAGCTCACGCTTGGTCTCCAGGCGGAGCCATTGGAGCGGCGTCACCACGGGGATGATCAGCTTGGAGATCTTCAGGATCTCCTGCGCCTGCATCGGCAAGGCGATCGAGAGTTCGGCTTCGAGATGCTCGAAGCCGAACTCCACCGGGCGACGCTCGCTCGGGATCCGACCTTCGAGTTGCACTTTGGCGGGTAGACCGGCCAACCCTGGAGTATCCGAGCCGAGGTCCTTCTCGCGCCCCTCGTAGTGGCGTCGGACAGCGGGGAAGTCGACCAGGGCCTCGAAGGACGCCTCGACTTTGCCAGACCGAGGATCGACCTCGACGCGCGGTCTGGATCCTGGGGGGAGGCACAGCGACGGTGTCCCGCCGCGACCACCGAATAGAGCGTCGGCCTCGTCGAAGACCAGGTTGAGGCTGTCCAGGTATGCGACCGGTCGGCTGGGGTCGTTCTCTGTGCCGAAGAGGAAGACGATCTCGCCCTGCACCGAGGGACCGGTCTCGCGCTCTCGCTTCGAGTCAGCATCGCCCTCGACCGCCAAAGCCAGAACAGCCCGCAGGCAGCCCCACAGGTAGGCCCCACGAACCAGGTTCAGGCGGTGAAGAAGGTTGTGGCTCATGGTGACCTCGCTCCTCTGTCACGGTTGACGTCGAGCACTACTCTTCGATCCTGGCAGGTCTCGACGGGACTAGTCACGCTCCAGCCGGAGGAGTACGACGCCGATCGGCGGTCCGCAGCGTGGGCGATCACCGTCGATCCTTCCTTCGCCTGCGTCCGCGCAGCTGCGCCAGGGTTCGGGATACCTGGGCCCCCGCTTCGAGGGAATCCAAGGGCAAGCGCCTGTACTCGGCAGGGTCGTTGATGACGTTCCTGCCGAGTACGGCTGGGGTTCCTGCCGAGTACAGCTGGGCCGGCGAGCCGACCGGATGATCGGTCTGCTCATGGGTCTCCTTGAGCCGGGCCAGCACCTGCTCGTGCCGGGGACCCATCACACGGCCCGCCAGCCAGAGCACGTCAGGCAGCGGCCACAGCCTTCGCGGCCCCCCTGCATGGTCAGTCGGGCCCCCGTGCCCTCGGGTGCGAACTCGTAGCGCCAGCTGCCTGCCGTCGCGGCGGCGATGGTGACGGCCTCGTCGGCGCTGGCCTCGCTGTAGGGGCGGCCGGTCTGGTCGACGAACACGCGCAGCGAGTGCCGCCACGACTATCCGGCGCGACGTCGGTCGAGGTGCTGACGGCAGGCTTGCCAGTGCAGCAGCTCCACGGACGGGCGATCGAGGCGCACAGTCAGGCCGGGCACACGGATCTCGCAGGCGTCCGGGTGGATCTGCGGCCAGGTGAGGTCGAGCACGACGCGGGAGCGCGGTGGACGCCGACGAGCACCATGGCGGGCGTGGAGCCGGTGCCGTCAAACCCCCTCGCTCATGAAGAGGTGATGCTTCTGAGGAAACGGTGGGGGAGCCCGACCGGTCGTCTGCCACTGCGGCGGCCCGCACGCCCGTAGGTCTCGGTGGTGTGCTGGCTGGAGCGGGTTCCGTGGAACTGCTCGTCGCTAACGTCGTCGGGATGGCCGGCTCGGGACAGGCCAGCGCCGGTGGGGCGGGGATCGGCGGGGTCCCGGCAGCGCCGCCCGCTCTGGGGTTGGCAGTCGTCGGGCTCGCTCTGGTCGTCGTCGGGCTGTCGCGCAGAGGTCTTCAACGGGGGGCCCGCCCGACGCTGGTCTCGAGCGGGAGACGGAGGGACGGTGCCATGGCCACGTACAGGGTGAGGGCGTCGGGCTGGGTGACCTTCGACGCGCCTGACGACCTGGCTGCCGCACCACCGCGCACCAGCTCCACCTCGGCTACGACTCCGACCTCGATGCCGGGGTCTTGCCCGCCGAGTCCGACCTCGTCACCGAGGAGCCAGAACGGCTCGGCTCAGTCGGCATTCGCTTGAGCGGGGGCGACGTACGCGGCTACGTTGACCGTGAATACCGAAACCGTGAGGAGTGCCGTCGTGCGATCGTCCCCTGTCGCCCGGAGCGTCCGGGCTCTTGCTCTCGTGCTGCTGGCCTCGGCCCTCGTGGCCGGACTTGGCGTCGGCTCGGCCGTCGCCAAGAAGCCCGAGCCGAGGGTGGACTTCTGGCTGACGGTGCTGCACAACAACGACGGCGAGTCCCAGGTGGTGAATGCCGGGGCAGGGCAGGAGGACTTCGGGGGTGCGGCACGGTTCACCGCGCTGGTCGACCAACTGCGCGCGAGCGCCACGACCGGGCCCTGGCCCCAGCGAGGAGCCAAGCGCGGCGAGGTGATGATCTCCTCAGGAGACAACTTCCTCGCCGGGCCTGAGTTCAACGTCGGCCTGCAGGACGGCGTGCCGTTCTACGACACCATCGCCATGGAGCTGATCGGGTACGACGCGGTGGCCCTCGGCAACCACGACTTCGACTTCGGCCCGGACGTGCTGGCCGACTTCATCGACGGCTACCAGGACCCGCCGCCCTACGTCAGCGCCAACCTCGACTTCAGTGGAGAGGCGCGCCTGCAGGCCTACGTCGACGCCGGAGTCATCTCTGCCAGCACCGTCGTTCGGGAGCGCGGCGAGTCCATCGGGGTGGTCGGCCTTGAGACGCCGAACCTCCCGTTCGTCTCCTCCCCACGCAACGTTGTGGTGTCCGACGACCTCGCAGCGATCGTCCAGGCTGAGGTGGACGCGCTCGAGTCACGTGGGGTCACCAAGATCATCCTTGCCAGCCACCTGCAGAACATCAGCAACGAGATCGAGCTCGTGTCGATGGTGGACGGCGTCGACGTCGTGATCGCCGGCGGTGGTGACGAGTTGCTCGCCAACCCCGACGACCTGCTCATCCCGGGGGACGCGGGGGCCGTCTACGGGGAGTACCCCCAGACGGCCACTGACAGCGACGGCACCTCGGTGCCGGTCGTCACGACCTCCGGTGACTACAAGTACCTCGGGCGGCTCGTCGTCGGCTTCGACAAGGCCGGGAACGTTGTCGAGGTCGACGCGGACCGGTCCGGGCCGGTCCGGGTCGCGACCGGTACCTGCAACGACACGACGCCCTGCAACGACACGGTCGAGCCCGATCCGCGGGTACAGGAACGCGTCGTGGACCCGGTGGTTGCCGGTCTGCAGGAGCTCGCCTCCGACGTGGTCGGCACGTCCGAGGTCGCCCTCGACGGCCTGCGCGGCAGCGTCCGGTCCGTCGAGACGAACCTGGGCAACCTAGTGGCCGACTCCCAGAAGTGGTGGGGCGAGCAGGCCGCCGCCTCCTTCGGCGTACCGGTTCCCGACATCGCGCTGCAGAACGGTGGCGGGATCCGGAACAACACGGTGATCCCGGCCGGCGACATCACCGCGTTGGACACCTTCGGGATCGCGCCGTTCCCCAACTTCATCAGCGTCGTGCCGGACGTGCCGCGGGACCAGTTCAAGGAGATCCTCGAGAACACCGTGGCCTGCACCCAGCTGGCCGACTTCACCGTGAACCCGCTGTGCGGGAGCGGCCGGTTCGCCCAGGTCTCGGGGCTCAGCGTCGAGTGGTCGGCGAGCGGCACAGGGCAGGTCATCGACGGCGACGGGAACGTAGTCACGCCGGGCACGCGCATCGAGTCGGCCGTGCTCGACGACGGCACGGACCTGGTGAGCAGCGGGTCAGTGGTGCCGGGCCCGCCGGTCACGGTGGCCACCTCGGACTTCCTCGCCCGTGGCGGTGACCAGTACCCGTTCCGAGGCCTGCCGTTCACCACCCTGGGGCGGACGTACCAGCAGACGCTGCAGTCGTTCATCGAGGACGGCCTCGGCGGGCTGATCTCGGCCGCCGACTACCCGGAGGGAGGCGAGGGCCGGATCGCCGCCCTCCCATAGCCGCTTCTCTGCCCTCCCTCGGGTCCGTTCGGTCCTGGCCGTCCGCATCCGAAGCGAGCCCGCTGGCAGGCGGGAAGGACGGGCGTGAGGAGGTGCCCATGGGCACCAGGTGGCCGGGGTCGAGGTCGACATCGACGGCCGGTACACCGAGGTGGTGCCGTACCGACGCATCGTCGACGACACCCGCGGGTCGCTGGCCGGGAACGTGCTCGGCGGGTAGTTCACCTACACGTTCGAGCCGGAGGGGACCGGTACCCGCGTCGTGTTCGACCACCCTCCCAGGGGGACAGTCGTCGCATTGGAGGGGTGCTCGTCAAGAGCTCGTCGCCAGCCTGCGGCGGCCCTGAGTCCGTCGCCCCGAGCCGCCAACCCAGCCCCCTTGTTGACCAGGGCGATGGCGGCCTGTTCGCGCAGGGCGGGTTCGCTGGCCTGCCCAAGTCGGTCGTCGACCTGGCGTCGATCGACCACGCCCCGTGGGTCGGGTCGGCCAGCCGAGGGCGGGCGTTGTTGCGCGTCAGACTTAGTGGCAGGGCTGTTGTGTCAGTCCTGACGGAGAGGCACCACCAGGCTATGGGTAGGCGGTGGTGACGTCGTCCACCGTGGAACCGGTGGTGATCAGACCGACGGTCGTGCCGACGGTGCCGTGGGTACTGCGGATGCAGGGCTTCCCGCCCATGACGTCTACCGAGCGGATGATCCGGTCGAAGGCCATGGGCCAACGACAAGGCCCACCATCTGCGGAGGGCCCTCCCTTCACCCCACCGGGAACGTCACCAACGTCCCTGCCGGGTACACCTACTGGCGGGCCGTGTCATCGATGCCGCCGATCTTGAGACCTTCGCCGAAGCGGTCCCAGATGCTGATGACCCACAGCGCCTCGTTCTCGCGATTCTCCGCGGCGACGGTCAGCGCGATGTCGTAGCGACCGAACTCTCCGACGACCATCGGCTCGCCGACCATGGTGACATTGCCGCTGAAGGGGAAGCTCTCGAACGACCGGGCGAACAACTCCGCCGATACGCTACTGACGTCCCGGCCGAAGAACCACGCATCCTCTTCCATCAGTGCCAGGGCAGCATCGGCGTCCCCAGCGTCGATTGCCGCGATGTAGTTGTCGACCAGGGCCTCCACCTCGTCATCGACATCCGCCGTCGCCGGGTTGAAGAGCAGGTAGCCAGCGCCCAGCCCTACGGCGGCCGCAACAATCCCCACGATCACCACCAGGAGCCAGCTCGTGTGCCGAGATCCGCCCGTCTGCTCAGCCGGCGTCGGCACCTGTGTCTGCGTACTCATGACGCCTCCTTCCGTCACTCCCAACGTGGGCGCTCAACCACACCGCGCAAGAGGCGAAGGTCATCGCCGGGGACAGTTGGCATCTGCACGGCTCACAGACAGCCAGGCGTGGACTTCGATGCCCCGGGCTGGTCGAACGGTCAGGCGTTGGTGCCCTCTCGAGTGCCATCCTTTGCGACATGACCTCGCCGGAGGATCGGTGGCGCGACCCGCTGTGTGACACAGCCACTCGGGTGCAGGCACTACTTGAGCAGATGAGCCTGCCTGAGAAGATTGCTCAGCTGGGCAGCTACTGGCCGCAGGCCGCACCAGCGGGCATCTCCTCCGACCACCGGGAGGTCGCCCCCATGGAGCATGCATTCCAGGTCGGGCAGCGCACGCCGGAGGAGGCCATGGCCCACGGACTGGGCCACGTCACTCGCGTCTTCGGCACAGCGCCGCTGGACCCGGTGGCTGGGGGTGAGCGGGTGTTGAGCCTGCAAGAGACGGCGACGAGCAGCAGGTTGGGGATCCCGGCGATCCTGCACGAGGAGTGCCTCACCGGGTTCACCACCCTCGGAGCGACGACATATCCGGCCCCCATCGCATGGGGAGCGACGTTCGACCCGGATCTCGTCCGCCGGATGGCGGCCGCCATCGGCTCCGACATGGCGGCCGTGGGAGTCCACCAGGGGTTGGCCCCGGTGCTGGATGTGGTCCGTGACTACCGATGGGGCCGCGTGGAGGAGTGCATCGGCGAGGACCCCTACCTGGTCGCAACCCTGGGAACCGCCTACGTGGAGGGAATCCAAAGCGCAGGCGTGATCGCCACCCTCAAGCACTTCGCCGGCTACTCCGCGTCGAAGGGTGCGCGCAACCACGCGCCTGTGTCCATCGGCGTCCGCGAGCTCAACGACGTGATCCTGCCTCCCTTCGAGATGGCTGTCAGGCTCGGCCGGGCGGGATCGGTCATGAACTCCTACGCCGACCTCGACGGGATCCCCGCAGCCGCTCACGGCTACCTGCTCACTGCTCTCTTGCGCCATCTGTGGGGCTTCGAGGGGACCGTCGTCTCCGACTACTGGGCGGTACCGTTTCTGGACCTCATGCACAGGGTGACCCCCGACCGCGCATCCTCCGGCGCGGTGGCCCTGCGCGCCGGCATCGATATCGAGCTGCCGGAGACGGACGCCTTCGCACGGCTGGCCGACCTCGTGGAGTCGGGCACGCTGGAGGAGGCGATCGTCGACCGTGCCGCTGGCCGAGTCCTACAGCAGAAGATCGAGCTGGGCATGCTCGACCCGGACTGGTCGGCCGTCCCAAGCCCGGATGCCGGCGGCGGCGTCGATCTGGACAGCCCGCACAACCGGGGCCTCGCCCGCGTCCTGGCGGAGGAGTCCATTGTCCTGCTGAGCAACGACGGAGTGCTGCCCCTGAGTTCGCCCCGCCAAGCAGTGGCCGTGGTCGGTCCTTGTGCTTCCGACCCGCGGACGATGCTCGGCTGCTACTCCTTCGCCAACCACGTCTTGGCGCACTACCCGGGTGCAGGCTTGGGGATCGAGGTACCCACCCTGATCGACGCGCTGCGAGCGGAGCTCCCAGAAGCGGCGATCGAGCACGCCACCGGAGTGCCGATCAGAGAGGTGGACCGCTCCGGGCTGCCGGCAGCTGTGTCCCTCGCTGAGTCGTGCGACGTGTGCGTCGTCGCCGTGGGCGATGTGGCCGGGCTGTTCGGCGCTGGCACGTCCGGTGAGGGCAGTGATGCGCCCGACCTGTCGCTTCCCGGCATCCAGGCAGAACTCGTCGAGGCTGTGCTGAGCACCGGTACGCCCGTCGTGCTCGTGGTCATCTCAGGGCGACCGTATGCATTGGGCGCCTTCGCCGACCGGTGCAGCGCGATCGTCCAAGCGTTCATGCCGGGCCAGGACGGGGCAGCCGCTATCGCCGGCGTGCTCTCCGGTGCGGTACCCCCGTCCGGGAGGCTCCCGGTAGGTGTCCCCGCCATGACGGGAGACCAGCCCAGTACCTACCTGGCTCCCTTGCTGGGGCGCAACAACGAAGGCATCTCCAACCTCGACCCTAGCCCCCTGTTCCCCTTCGGCCACGGCCTCACCTACACCGCGTTCGAGTACAGCGATCTCGAGCTCAGCACTGGGCGCATCGACACAGCGGGCCAGATCGAGCTGTCGGCCACGGTGCGCAACACCGGCAGCGTCGATGCCCACGAGGTTGTCCAGCTCTACCTGAGCGACGAGGTCGCACAGGTCGTTCGCCCGGTTCGCGAGCTGATCGGATACCTGCGCACGCCGGTCCCGGCGCAGGCGGAGCAGCGGGTGACCTTCGTCGTCCACGCCGAGCGAACGTCCTTCACAGGGCTCGACGGGGTACGTATCGTCGAGCCCGGATGGTTCACCCTCTCGGTCGGCCGCTCGTGCGAAGACATCCGTCTGGACGCTCGCTTCGAGATAACCGGCGAAGTGCGCAGGCTGACGGGGGCTCGGGTCATGACAACGTCGGCGCGATCCGTCATGACGAGACATCCACCCTCGTATCGGGTCAGCGTCGGGCGTCGATGATGGTCATGCGCGGAGTGAGGCAAGACGTCAGCCGGGTGAGAGCGCCGGTGGTGAAGCCGGCATGCTGCAGGTCGATGGCCAGGTCATCACCGGACCCGAAGTCGATCAGGTGCACCGACCCGTTCGGGGCGAGCACGCGCCGCATCTCGGTGAGAGCGCGAGATCGTTCCTCACCGATCAGGTGGTGGATCACGAACGCCGACAGCACGCGGTCGATGGACTCGTCGGCGTAGGCCAGGGACCCGGCGTAGCCGAGGTCGAACCTCACCGCCACCCCTCGGGCTCGGGCCTTCCTACGGGCGCGCTCCAGGGCGGCCGGGTCGGGGTCGAGCCCCACGATGGTCGCCTGCGGATGGTCCTGCCCTGCTTGCAGGGTAAGTCTTCCGGTGCCGCAGCCGACGTCGAGCACCCGGTGCGCCGGCTGGAGGTTTGCATGGGCCAGCAGTTCCTCGTCCGCAGCGGCGATCCGCATCGCGGCGGTCATCAGGTCATAGACGGGCAGCACCCAGCCCAGACCCCTGAACGGACTGTCCTCGGTAGAGGCAGCGCTCCTCGACTCGCTCGTAGTCATGCCCACAAGCGTCGCAACCCCACGGCACCGAGGGAAGAGCACCTTGGACGGAGTCCGTAGCACCGACTGGGCACCCATCGTCCGGCAAGCGCCCGGGGCGGACGGTGTCTCGCAGAGGCGGAGCGAGCCTTCGCCTACGCGGTCGCTGTGCCACCATCTGGTGATGGTCACCGGCACCCTGTCCGGCCCCGCCGTGGCCGAGGAGATCCCGAGGCGTCCGCCTGGGGGCCCGTTCACTCGGCGGCAACGCTCATCCGACGCTGCTCTCGCCTTCATCGTGCTGGTCTTCGAGGTGATCGGGGTCCTCAGCCGCGCCGTCGACGAGTCGGGCCAATTCTCCCTGTCGATGTTCGGCGAAGTGCCGGCTGCCACCTACCTGCTCCTTGTCGCCAGCAGCACCGCTCTGCTGTGGCGACGGAGCCGCCCATTGATCGTTCTCGCTGCCACGTTGACCGCTTCGGTCGTGTGGGACGTGATGGGTCTGGCCGAGGGACCCTCGCTCGCGATCTTCGTCTCCCTCTACGGCGTGGGCCGGTACATCACCCACAACCGCACCAGCCTGCTGGCTGTCATTGCGGCGGTGGTCGTGGTCGTTGCCGACGACCTGCTCGTCGAGCGCGAGCCGGTCTCGGTGGTCGGGTTGTCCATGGGTCTCGTCCTCGCCGCGTGGTACGTGGGACGGCGCGTCAGGGGTCGAGGGGAGTACCTGGCTCTTGTCGAGGAACGAGCAGAGTTCCTGCAGCGGGATCGTGCGGCAGAAGCCCGCAGAGCGGTGGACGAGGAACGCGCACGGATCGCTCGCGAGCTGCACGACCTGGTGGCGCATCGGGTGAGCATGATGACGGTTCAGGCTGGTGCCGCCCAGACGGTGGCTGTCCGCGACCCCGAGCGAGCGATTCGGGCGATGAAGGCGGTCGAGGACGAAGGACGAGGAGCCCTCGAGGAGCTACGCGAGATCCTCGGCGTTCTGCGACCCGACGCCAGCCGGCAGGGCTTGGCCCCGATCCATGGTCTGGCCGAGATCCCTGGCCTTGTGGCCGAGATGAGAGAGGCGGGGATGGACGTGGTCCTGTCCAACGACGGGGTGCCCGACCGTCTCCCTACGGGTGTGGATCTCGCCGCGTACCGGATCGTGCAGGAGGCCCTCACCAACGTGCTCAAGCACGCCGGGCCCGACCCGAAGGCCGAGGTTCGGGTGTCGAACGGCAACCAGATGCTGGAGATCGAGGTGACCGACAGGGGGGCGGGCGCCTCGACGTTGCCCGGAGCTGGTCAAGGTCTGGTGGGGATGCGGGAGCGGGCCGCGCTCCTGGACGGGACCTTCGAGGCTGGCCCCCGGCCCGGTGGCGGGTTCCGGGTCATGGCTCGCATCCCGTCAGGGCCGAGGCCGGCATGACGATCCGTGTGGTGGTGGTCGACGACCAGGTCTTGGTCCGCGAGGGCTTGGCCATGGTGCTTGACAACGAGAACGACGTCGAGGTGGTCGGTGAGGCAGGAACCGGCGTCGAGGCGGTCGAGGTGGCGCGCTCATCCCGGCCAGATGTGATCCTCATGGACATTCGAATGCCGGAGATGGACGGCTTGGAGGCCACCAGGCGCATCCTGGCTGAGGCGGACTGGCCGGTGCGCGTGGTCATCCTGACCACGTTCGATCCCGACGAGTACGTATTTCAGGCCATGAAGGCCGGCGCCAGTGCCTTCGTCCTGAAGGACATCCCCCGGGCCGAGCTGGTCGCCGCGGTTCGCACGGTCGCCGACGGTGGAGCCCTGCTCGCACCGTCCATCACCAGACGCCTCATCGAGCGGTTCACCCAACGTCTCGGCGCCGATACCGCGGTCTCCGCTCGTCTCGAGCGACTGACCGATCGTGAGCGTGAGGTGCTCACCGCGATCGGCCGGGGCTGCAACAACACCGAGATCTCCGAACAGCTGTTCATCGGCTCCGCAACGGTGAAGACGCACATCAACAGCGTGTTCACCAAGCTCGGGCTGCGCGACCGCGCCCAGGCGGTGGTCTTCGCCTTCGAGAGTGGGCTTGTCGAGCCGGGCGGGCAAGACGTCGGTTTCTGAGCACCGACCATCCCCGACTCAACCCTGGGGGGGAGAGGACAACCAACCCCCGGTCTGACGACCCGCTGCTGGATTCGCCATAGCTTCGTGAGTACCCGACGAAAGGCGAATCATGGTCACGACAGAGATCACCCGAACCCGCACCACACCGATCAGGCCGATGACGGTCCGCACGGTGATTCCGTTCTTCGCGATGGCGTTTGGGCTGTCGTGGGGCGTGGCCGCTCTCGCTCTCGGCTTCGCCGACCAGCTCGAGCCGATCTTCGGCCCCGTCGGGCTGACGAATCCGCTGTTCTTCGTCGCCGTCTACGCCCCGGCCATCGCCGGCATCGGCCTGGTTCTGCGCCACTACGGCGTGCGTGGCCTGCGCAGCTACCTTCGGCGTCTGACACTGTGGCGGATGCCACTGGGCTGGGCCGCCTACCTGGTTCTCGGGATCCCGGTCGCGTTCTACCTCGGGGCGTGGATCAAGGGCAGCCCGCTGTCCTTCCCGTTCACCCCCTGGTACACGGTGCTCCCGGCACTGCTGCTCATGCTGGTGCTCGGCCCGATGGAGGAGTTCGGCTGGCGAGGTGTGGCCCTGCCGCTGCTGCAACGCAAGTTCCGCCCGATCGGCGCCGACCTGATCCTGTCGACCCTGTGGGCCATCTGGCACCTTCCCGCGTTCCTCATGAGCGGCACACCGCACAGCGAGTGGTCGTTCCCAGTGTTCTTCATCGGCGTCGTGTCCATCTCGTTCATCCTCACCCCGCTGTTCAACGCCGCCGGCGGCAGCATCCTCGTCGCCGCGATCTACCACTTCCAGATGAACAACCCGATCTGGCCCGACGCCCAGCCCTACGACTCGCTCATCTTCGCCGGCCTCGCCGTGGCCGCCGTCCTGGTCAACCGCCGCGCCATGTTCAGCCGCAGCGCAGGCGTGACCAGCGTGCTCTCCGCCGGAGACGAAGAAGCCCTGGTCCAGGCGCAGACCCAGCCGGTCGGTGCCCTGGCGGGGTCGACGCGATGATTCCGCGCAAGGCGAACTCGCCGGCCTTGACCGGGGGACAGGTCGTCAACCCCGCGCCCTACGCCCTTCGCTCGGCCCCGGCTGGGTGCGTCACTCGGCGTGATGGGAGAGAGTCCTGCTACCGGCTGACACCGGTACTCTCTCCGGTGCAGACAAGTGCGAGAGAGTCGGGGGGCGGCGATCGTGGGTGACCTGCAGTCTGGCCAGCGTGCGGGAATGTGGGACCGTCCTCGACTCCGCTTCTTGATCGTCGCCTACGGGTTCTCGTGGGTCTTCTGGTTTGGCGCCTGGATTGCCGCAGTGGCTACCGGCACCGGAGATCTGCTGTTCAACGAGGCGCTGGTCTTCGACGTCCTGTTCGACGGGGAGCCTTCCGCCACGCTGGTCTCGCTCTCGCTGCTGTCCCTGCTCGGCGTGTATGGGCCCATGATCGCCGGCCTCCTCGCGTCCCGTTCGGACCCGACGATCCCGCCGGGTGACCTTCGTGAGCGGCTGCTGCGGGTGGGAGTGGGGGGCCACGTCTACGGCGTTGTTGCGCTGATACTGCTCCTGGTCACCGTCCCCACCTTGGTGGTGACGGCCGTGATCGCGGACCCGGCTGCAGACGCGCCAGGGGTGGGGACTCTGCTGCTGTTCTTGCTGGTGTTCTTCGTGGTGCAGATGGTCACGTCGGGCACCGAAGAGGTCGGTTGGCGTGGCTACCTGACGCATACGCTGCTGCCGGGGCGCGGGTACTGGGACACCGGGTGGGCCGTCGGGCCTGTGTGGGCGGTCTGGCACTACCCGGTCGTCATCCAGATCTTCCTGGCCCAGGGTATGCAGCCGGCAGCGATCGTCGGCTCACTGGCCGGGTTCAGTATCGGCATCGTCGCGATGGCCATCCTGCAGGCGTGGTTCTACCAACGCACTCACAGCGTCTTCCTCGCGATCGTCATCCACGCTGCGTTCAACACCGTCCCCCTGACCATCGTCCTGCTGTTCGAAGGCTCCCCGGCTGCGGTGCTGGCCAACCTGTTGCTCTGGGCAGTCGTGTTGTTCCTCAAGTCCCGCACCGACCGTGCGGCCCGGACGGCCGACACGGGTCCGCGTGCACCGCACCGCTAACCCCAGAACGTCGTCGACGGCCGCTACGAGAACTCGTCCGTTCTTCGTCCGTACCAGCCGACAGCAGCCGAGTGCTTCTCCTTGCCGCAGCGACTACACGCAGCCCATGTGTCGCCCTCGGGGCTCTGGCGACGCCGCCAGCGATGCCAGTTGAGCAAACAGCGGATGTCCTTCACGCGTGCTCTCCCCACTGCGGGATCGGGGGGTGCGCCAGCCCGACGCGTCCCTCCAATCTGCTCCGCTCAGCAACCCAGGTCAAGGCCGGGCAAGCCACTGGCACGTCCGCAGTGCCAGTAGAGGTTCGGTCGCGTTCGGTCGGAACGCCGAGCGAGTCGACGGCCCCGACCCGAACCTCACCACGACGCAAGCCCCGCCGCGACGCCCCGACCGGGCCGGTCTGACAGGCTTGGAGTGTGTCTGACGTTCCCCGCGCAGCCGCTGAGCCGCTCGTTCGAGAACTCGTCCTGGGGGGGTTGCGCGCCTTCGGTCCTGAGCCCACCCGAGTGCCGCTGGCTCCGCTCACACTCGTGTTCGGACCCAACTCCGCCGGCAAGTCCAGCCTGCTGTCGACGTTGACGCTGCTCGCCCAGTCGGTGGCGCCGAATCCGTCCCGAGTGCTGGTGATGGCCGGCCCGCTGGTCGATGGCGGATCCTTCCGGACTGCCGTGCACAACCATGACGAGACCAGTCCCATGACGCTGGGGCTCGTGACCGCCGCTACGGACGCCAGCGTTGATCAGGCAGTGCCGTTCGAGGTTGTGGCCTCGTACGCGTGGAACCCAGGCACCCGCACGCCGGAGGCAACGAGGCTGACTGTCGGTGCCGCGGACAACCCGGCTCGGCTCGCCCTCCCGCTTGACCCAGCCGACGCCGAGGGCATCGCACGTCGCGACCGGGCGGTCGAGATCCTCCAAGACGTGTTGGGGCGGGTCGCCTACCTCGGGCCCATGCGGGCGCGTCCCGAGCGGACCCACGCCGTCGGCCTGGGGCGGACGACGTACGTCGGTCCCGAGGGGGAGGCCCTGGCGGAGGTGCTCGACGCTCGGCCCGAGCTTGTCGACGACGTGAACCGATGGATGGACCGGTTGGGGCTGGGCTACCACGTTCGGCTGCTGGCACCGACGTCCCGAGACGTCGTGCTGGCGGCTGGTGACTTCACGGTCGTCGGGCTGGTGGACATCCGACGAGATCCACCCGTGCTGGTGTCTCCCCGGGCCGTCGGCTACGGGGTGGGCCAGCTGACTCCCGTGGTGACGCAGTGCCTGCTCAGCGAGGGTGAGGTGATCGTCATCGAGCAACCAGAGGTCCACATCCATCCGCGGCTGCAGTCCGCCGTCGGTGACCTCCTGGTTCACACCGTCCTCGAGCGAGGTAACCAGGTGCTGGTCGAGACGCACAGCGAGCACCTGGTGCTGCGCCTGCTTCGGCGCGTGCGCGAGGGCAAGATCGCCTGTGGTGACATCGCGATCCTCTACGTGGAGCAGCACGAGGATGGTGCGGCCTTCGTCCGCCGTCTCGACGTCGACCAGGACGGGGAGCTGGCGGGCGGTTGGCCCGGAGGATTCTTCGCTGAACGCCTGGACGAGGTCTTCGGCGGCCTGACGTGAACCGGGAAGCCGAGCCCGCTACCCGCAGCGGGCGAGCAACACACGACTCCGGCGTCGTGGTCGGGGTCGGCATCGACCCGTTGGCCATCGCGGAGTCGTTCGGGGGAGACGAGGCGCTGCGCAGAGCCGCGCACGAGGAGCTGCTCGACGAGCTCGCAGTCCACGGGACGCTCGTGTTCTCCTCGGCGGCGGAGATGGCGGAGTTCCGTGAGGCCTTGGCAGAACTCCCGCCGGCTGTGGGCAAGCGCTGGGAGACGCTGCTCTCGGGGCGGCGCCTCGTCGTCGACATGTTGGACCCCGCGGCGGCTCCGAGCATCGGCCAGGCACTCGACCCGAGCGAGCTCGAGGATGCTGTGTCCGGACCGGTCCGGCTTGTTCTGCTGGAGCGTGACCATGCTGCTCTGCTGGGCGTGCCGCCCGGCGCTTTCGCTGCGATGGCGCCAGGCGGTCGCCTGGAGCTCGGTCGACTCGCGACAGCCACCCGCACGGAGGCGCTTCAGCGGGCCGCGCGCCTGCTCACGGCGCCGCTGCGCGAGGGTGATGATCGAGAGATCCTGTGGCGGGACCGTTTCGGCGCGCTCGCCGAGGTCACGAAGACCGTCGTCGTGTACGACAAGTACGCCGGTGTTCAAGCCGCCCGACGGTACGTGCACGGCGAGCGCAACGCGGATGGGCTGACGTGGTTCCTGTCCCGCCTCGCTCTGCGGGCCGGCAAGCGCGTTCGGCTGATCACGGCCGTTGTCGAGGACGCTCGACGGGTGCTGGACGAGCGCACCGTGGCCCCGGCTCTGCAGATGCTGCGCGACCGCCTCGCCGACCGCGACATCAGGCTGGACGTCGTGCTTGTCCCTGATCGAGGTGAGCGTGGCGATCGCTTCGGCCACGACCGCCACATCCGCTTCGACGAACGGGTGGCGCTGGCCCTCGGACCTGGACTGCAGGCATTCGCCTGGCCGAAGGTGAAGGAAACGGTCGTGGTGGCCCGGCTGCCCATTGCGGACGCCAAGGCACGTGAGGCAGCGGCCGAGCGAGCGCAGCTCCGTCCGCCTGTCGGAGGGTGGGTTCGCCACCCGGGAACGTGACGCTGCCGCGCGCTTCACGACCCGCCGCGCGAAGCCTGGGCGCGTCAAGCCGCTCCGCGTCCTGGGGCTGGGTGGCCTCGTCCAGAACCGCCATCCACGCCTCGTCATCCACGCGATTCCGGGGCGTCTAGGCGGGCCAGATCCTTCGGCTCGGTTGGTGGCATATCTGCAGCAAGCCGAGGACTGACGGACGAGGGCTAGAAGCTGCCGCTCCCTCCACGGGTGCCCCCTCCACCTCCACCGCCGCGGCTGCCGCTACCTCCGCCACTGGACCAGCCGCCAGAACTGGTCCCCCCGCTAGTCCAGTGGTCAGAGGAGCTGCTCCACCACGAGGAGGAGCCGCTTCCGGTGTCCTGGGGGCCGTAGCCCGACCCCGGACCCTCGCGCTGGCCCCGGAAGGCGAGGTACAAGACCAACGGGCCGACGATGAACACGCCACCGACTATCGCTAGTGCGACCAGAACAAGTCCCCAGCCGCTCTCGGCTTGCGTCGTCGCCACGGCCCCGGAGCGCAGGGCAACCATCTCCTCGTCCATCGCGCGCGCCGCCTCGGTGATCGCCCGGGCCGGGTTCTCTGCGAGGTGGCGTTCGGAGGCAGTGGCGACGCGTCCGAGAGCGGCGTCGTCCAGGACGAAGCCGGTGTCGACGAGATAGCCGTACTGCCGGTCAGTCGTCGCGACGGCGAGTAGGTAGTCGTTGACGCCGAGCCCGGTGGCGGCGAAGGTCTGGTCGGTCCAGGCCTGCGGGCTGGTGCCGTCGAAGGTTTCGACGAACACGACCCACATTCGGATGCCGTCCGTGGTCTCGAGGTCGTCGAGGGCGCCCTGCACCCCAGTGGTCTGGCCCTCGAGGGCGCTGACCTGGTCGGTGATCTGGTCGGGCAGCGCGAACGGTTCCGCCGCAGTCGCCGTGAGTGGTGCCATGGCGGCGGCCAGGAAGAGCACGACGGCCACGGTCATGGTGGGCCACCAACCTTGACGCGGCTTGGCGGTGTCTCCTTCGGGACCCCTAGGCATGAAGCCCTCACCCCCACGCGTGACGTTAGGCCGACCGCGGGACCTCGACCAGAGGCCAACGACTCGATCCTCCACCAGACCTGCACGAGCACGCGACCGCACGACCTGCACCATTGAGACGGCATTGGCGCGACCGTTGCGTCTACTTCGACGCGGCGGGCGAGCCAGGGTCGGCTGCCGTCGATCCGTACGCCTGGTGGGCGTCGCCCTAGGAGTGGGAGGTCATCGCCACGCGCGTCCTTACGACTCGGGGTGGGAAGCCGCCCGCAAGAGCAGGAGCGCCCCCACGGCGTTCACCGGCGACCACACCCGCTCGACCGGAGACCGAGACACTCCGTTGACCACCGTGCCGACCGCGAGGTACGCAGCCGCGCCACGCAGCACGCGCGTGCGTGTCTTCGTGTCGACGAGTTCCGGCGAGGCAGCGATGGTCGCCACTGACCCCAGGACCAACGAAGACACAGCGCTCGCGACGCGAAGCCCAGCCGACAGGCGACCCGGGTGCCCACCGCCCCAGGCCCCCGCACCCCAGGGTGCCCCGGCCGCCAGCCCCAGCTGGAACAGCGCGGCGCCCCCGAGGACGGCACCGCCGGCCCTCCCTGCGTCGCGTGCAGTGAGCACCTCGCCACCGTAGTCGCGAAGGATCCCTGAGCACGAGTGATCGATCGGCGCTACGACTCGTGGCGCTCGTCGACGACGCGACCTGCCGCGCTGCGGTCGGGTCCTACGCTGTCGGTCGTGAGCCTGCTCGCCCCGTTCCGTGCCCTGCGCCCACCACCCGAGCGAGCCTCGGATGTCGCGGAGCTGCCCTACGACGTCATGAACCGCGCGGAGGCCCGCGCCATGGCGGCAGGCCGACCGTGGTCGTTCCTGCACGTGTCGCGGCCGGACATCGATCTGCCCGACGATGTTGCCGCCGACAGCCCGGATGGTCTCGCCCTGGCCGAAGCAGCGTTCGCGCGGCTGCAGGAGAACGCGGTACTGGTGCGCGACTCGGCTCCGTCGCTCTACGCCTACCGGCTCAGCGTCGACGATCATCGCCAGACCGGGGTCGTCGGTGTGGCCGAGGTGGCCGCCTACCACGACGGGCGAATCCGTCGGCATGAGCTGACGACAGCGGCCAAGCAGGCGGATCGTGCAGCGCACATGGTGGCGATCGGTGCCCAGACGGGGCCGGTGTTCGCCGTGCACCGGCCCAGCGCGACCATCGGGTCGGTCCTCGACGACGTGACTCGCTCTCGCGCGGAGACATCTGTCGAGGGACCTGGCGGGACTCGCCACGAGCTGTGGCCCATCGCCGACGCCACGGTGCAGCAGAAGCTTGTCGAAGGATTCGATGACCTGGCCGGGCTGTATATCGCCGACGGACATCACCGAAGTGCCGCTGCCGCCGATGTCAACGCCCGACTGGGCATCCCGTCGTCCGCAGTGTTCCTCACCGTCGCGTTTCCCGCCGACGAGGTACAGGTGCTGCCCTACAACCGACTCCTACGAACCCCACCGGGCATGTCTGCTGCCGAGCTGCTCGACGGGGTCAGCCGCGGCTTCTCCGTCGAGGCGGTCGCACGCGCGGTGACCCCGACGGCCCGGGGCGAGATCGGGCTCTACCTGTCCGGGCAGTGGTACCGACTTGCGGTGCGGCAGACGGATGGCGGCGGCGCCGACCCTGTCGCCCGGCTCGACGCCGCCGTGCTCCAGTCACGGCTCATTGGTCCCGTCTTGGGTGTCGACAACCCGCGAACCGCACCGAACGTGGGCTTCGTCGGAGGCAACCGCCCCGTGTCAGACCTCGCCGAGGCCGTTGACAGCGGTGAGTGGACTGCTGCGGTGAGCCTGCATGCCACCACGGTGGACGACTTGATGGCTGTCGCAGACGCCGGCGCGGTGATGCCACCCAAGTCCACCTGGTTCGAGCCCAAGCTCCTCGACGGCCTGGTCAGTCACGTCCTGGACTGATGGCCACATGCTCGTGTGCCGCCCCCGCAGTGCAGTTCGTCTCGATGGCTGGGCGCCCGCGGCGAACGCATGACCACCGGATTCCGTCACCAGTCGAGGATGCGAATGCCTGAAGGCCACACGATTCACCGCCTGGCTCGGGTTCTTCGTGCGCGCCTGGCGGGACAGGTGCTCGGTGCGAGCAGCCCGCAGGGACGGTTCGCTGCCGGCGCCGCACGCCTCGACGGCCGCGTCCTCGACCGGGTCGATGCCCATGGCAAGCACCTGTTCCTGGGCTTCGACGAGCAGTGGGTGCACATCCATCTCGGTCTGTTCGGACGGGTGACGGTTGCCGCCGGGCCAGCGCCCGAGCCACGAGGGGCCGTGCGGTTGCGTCTCGTCGGTGACGACGCCTTCGTCGATCTCCGCGGGCCAACCGCATGCCAGCTCATCGACGACGCCGACAAGCAGTCCCTGCACAGCCGCTTGGGAGCCGACCCGCTGCGACGTGATGCCGACCCGGGCCGGGCGTACGAGCGGATGCGGCGGCGTCGACTCCCGCTGGGCGCCATCCTGCTCGACCAGTCGGTCGTCGCCGGCGTCGGCAACGTGTACCGGGCCGAGCTGCTGTACCGCGCGGCGCTCTCGCCGTACCGAGAGGCGCGACGACTGGACGAGCACGAGTGGGTCGGGCTGTGGGACGACACGGTGCGGCAACTTCGCGCCGGCGCTCGAGCCGGGCGGATCGTGACGACCGAGCGTGAGCACCGGGAACGGTCGACGGGTCCCGCGCGCCGGATGGATGCTCACTACGTCTACAAACGGGTCGACATGCCATGCCGCCGATGCGGCGCGGCCGTCGCGGCAGGTGACCTCGCCGCGCGCACCATCTTCTGGTGCCCTACCTGCCAGAGCAGCTGAGAGGTGGGGACCGGACGCGATCATCGGCGTCCGAGCGGCATCGAGGTCGACGACGCGGGGTTGAGCTCCCGGATGCCCACCCACGACGGCGCGTGGCAGCAGATGAACAGATGGCTGAGCCAAGGCCCGAGCGCGGCACGAGCGAGGTGCGTCCGCCGTGGCCCTACCGAGCACCGTGGGACGGGAAGGCCGAGCGCCGAAGGTTGTCCAGCTGCAGCTCGGTTCCCACGGCGATGACGACGTCGCCCGGTCCCATGACCACATCACCAGGAGGGTTGGTGACGAAGCCGCCGCTCTCATGCTGGCGCAGGGCCATGATGAGCGCGCCGTCTCCTTCGTGGATGCGGGCTTGACGGATGGTCGAGCCGGCGAGCACTGATCCCGGGGATATCTGAACCTCCTCGAGCCGGAACTCGACGTTCGCGTCGTGCATGGCGACCTCGAGGAAGTCGACGACGTGCGGCTGGAGGGCGAAGGCGGCGATTCGGGTTCCGCCGATGCGTTGCGGATTCACCACTCGGTCCGCGCCCGCCCGCAGCAGCTTTCGCTCGGCGTCCTCGGTGCGAATCCGGGCGATGATGATGAGTGAAGGCTTGATGGCCCGCGCCGTGAGTGTGACGTACAGGCTGGCAGCGTCGGTGTCGAGGCTCGCGACCAGTGTCTTGGCCCGCTCGATGCCGCTTCGCTTGAGCACCTCGTCACTGGATGCCTCGCCGGTCACCGACGGATAGGGGCAGTCAGCCAGTCGCTCCTCGTCGGAGTCCACGACCACCACCTGCTGTCCGGCTCTCACGAGCTGCTCAGCGGCGGCTCGGCCGACCCGACCCCATCCGCAGACGATGGCGTGGTTCTGAAGTCGGGCGATGTCGCGTTCCATCCGTCGCCTTCCCCACGCGTTCCCCAGGTATCCCTCGATGGCGAGCCCCAGGAGGGCGGTAAGCGTGTAGAGCACCACCCCGACGCCGATCAGTACCAGCACGATAGTGAAGATCTTCTCGGCCGTGCCGAAGGGGACGACCTCCTGAAACCCCACCGTGGTCACCGTTGTCACCGTCTGGTACACGGCATCGAGAGGTCCAAGGCCGAGCACGAGGTAGCCGATCGTCCCGAGGACGAGCACGCCACCCAGCCCGGCCAGGCTGCGACGGAAGATCCGCTGGGCCGACGGGCGGGTCTGCTCGGCCATGCCCTATCTCAGCCTCCCTGCTCGCCTGTGGTGCTCGACCCACGTCTGCTGTCGCGGCGGGTCAGCCCGTGGTCTCGGGATCAGCGTCGGCCCGTTCGGCCGACCCTGGAGGCAGACGTGCGGGGCCCTCGGCCGCCAATGCCCTGGCCTCCTCCTGCTCGCGCTGCTCGCGATGCTCCTCGCTGCGCTTGGCCATGCGGTCGCGGAGCTGAGCGCGATCCATCGGGATCGGTTGGGTCGAGTCGAGGAAGTGCAGCAGCTCCTTGACGAACCTCGCCGGCTCGTCCATGTGCGGGAAGTGTCCGGACCGCTCGAAGACCTCCAGCACGCTGCCGGGGATCATCTGTTGCGCCTCGTGGGCGTGGGCGACCGGGATGACCGTGTCCCGAGCCCCCCAGACGATGAGGGTGGGCCGTCCCTCGGCCAGGTAGAGCAGATCGCCGGCGTGTACCCGCTGTCCACTGGGCTCAACGACGCTGCGCAGCGTGTGCACGAACGCCGTCCGCGCGGTGCTCTCGGCGAGCGAGGCGTACCCGCGCGCGACCTCCACCATCGACGGGCCCGGACGTATCGGGAGCTTCCCCAAGGCGCCGAAGAGGGCGACCCCCGCGTCGCGCACTCGAGCATGGGCGATGACCGGCAGCACGAACTCCGCTCCCGGCAAGGTCGCCGCCCGCAGTGCCACGCTCACCTCTCGACCCAGTCCGCCACTGGACACGAGCACAAGCCGGTCGCAGTGCTCGTAGTACTGGTAGGCGAACTGCATGGCCACACCCCCGCCGAGGGAGTGGCCGACAACGTTGACGTGCTCATGCCCCAGATGCTCGAGCAGGTCGCGCAGACTGCTGGCGAACCCCCCCAGCGAGTAGTCCACGCGCGGCTTGTCGGAGTCGCCGTGACCGAGCAGGTCGGGGGCAATGACGTGGGCGTGCTCGGCCAGCCCGGGGATCACCGGGTCCCATGTCGCGCTGCTGCTGGTGATGCCATGGACGAGCAGCACGACCGGCAGCGCTGGGTCGCCGGCGACGCGGTAGGCGATTCGATGGCCGTGCAGCACGACGTCGGTCTGACGCATCCGGCCTCCTTCGGCTCGGCGTTGCGGACCGCGTTCGCCGGCTGCGGGACACGAGCCGGGGTGGTCCTACCGTCCACTGTGCCACGTCGAGTCCTCGGGCAAGGCTCCCGGCGGCACTCAGGTGGCCCCAACACCGCGGACGACCGTCGTGAGCGCCTCGACGCAACGGGGTCGCGCTCATCTCGGGGATAATCGCTTGGGTTTCGGTTCGCCCTTCCCTACCGTCACGACGGTGGGATCTGAGCCGGAGGGTGCACGTCGCGGCCGAGTGGTGCGCGTCGAGCGCGGGTCCGTGCTCGTGCAGGTAGACGGGTGGGTCGAGCCGGTGTCCCGGGGCGCGGAAGGTCTGCTCGTGGGGGACTGGGTCCTGGTCGGTGGGGACCGCCCCGGCGCACCTGCTGTGCTGGAGGTCGAGAGGCGTCGAACGCTGCTGGGGCGTGGCACGGCGGACCGCTCGTCGGGGGAACAGGGGCTGGCGGCCAACGTCGACATCGTCGTGGTCGTCGAGCCGTTCGACCCGCAGCCAAGCCTGGGCAGGATCGAGCGACTCCTCGTCCTGGCCTGGGCCAGCGGGGCAGTCCCGTTGGTCGTGCTGACGAAGGCCGATCTTGGTCACGACTCGGCCTCGGTCGTGGCCGAGGTGACCCGGGCCTCTCCGGGCATCACCGTCCTGGCGGTCAGCGCGCAGTCTGGCAGCGGCATGGACGACCTGCGGGCCATGATCGGCTCGGGTCAGACGTTCGTCCTGGTCGGGCCATCCGGGGCGGGCAAGTCGACCTTGGTCAACGCGCTGGCCGGACAGAGCCTGATGGCGACGGCGGAAGTACGCGGCGATGGTCGGGGGCGTCATGCCACCAGCCACCGCCAGCTGGTCGAGATGTCGGACGGATCGACCCTGATCGACACCCCAGGCCTGCGCTCAGTGGGCCTCACCGGGGATCTGGAGGCGGTGGATGACGCCTTCCCGGAGATCGGTGACGTGGCTGCCACGTGTCGGTTCCGGGACTGCCAGCACGACTCCGAGCCGGGTTGCGCCGTCATGGCGGCCGTGGATGACGATCGTCTGTCGGCTCGCCGAGTCGAGTCCTGGCGCAAGCTGCGGCGTGAGGCGGCCTGGCAGGAACGTCGGAACAACAAGCAGGCCCAGCGGGCGGCTGATCGTGAGCGTGGAAGGCAGTACGAGCGGCGGCGTCGCGGGCACGTCGAGTACTGACCCGGGCTCACCGGCCTCACGGGGCTGTGCTGCCGCGTGCTTCTGCCCCAGCCGAATGGGTGGCCTCGGTACGTTGGCTCGTGAGGTTCTCGGGAGGTCGTGATGGACGTTGCCGCCGTGCTCCAGCCCGTGGTTGACGCCGCCGTCGGCTCGGACCTACCGGTGCGCGTCGACTCGTGGGACGGCAGCTCGATCGGTCCGGCGGACGCCGAGGTGGTGGTTCGTTTCGCGTCGCGGCGCGCGCTTCGTCGCCTGGTCTGGGCACCCAACGAGCTGGGGTTCGCCCGTGCCTACGTGTCCGGCGATGTCGAGATCGAGGGTTCCCTGCTGGATGCGTTGACCCGCCTCGATGCGCTTGCGGACCCCGAGCGGGGACCGGGCGTGCGCGTGGGGCGCGACACCAGGCTCGCTGTGGCCAGGGCCGTCGTGCGTCTCGGCGCGCTGGGGCCGCCGCCGCGCCCGCCCGCTGAGGAGATCCGGCTCTCCGGGAAGCGGCACGCGCGCAACAGGGATGCGAGGGCGGTCTCCCACCACTATGACGTGGGAAACGACTTCTACGCGCTCGTCCTGGGTCCGTCGATGGTGTACTCCTGCGCGTACTTCGAGCAGCCGCTCTCGGCCGAGTACACGCTGGAGAACGCTCAGCGCGCCAAGCTCGACCTCGTGGCGGGCAAGCTGGGTCTGACCCAGGGGATGCGCCTGCTCGACGTCGGGTGCGGGTGGGGGTCCTTCGTGCTCCACGCCGCACGCGAGTTCGGCGTCAGGGCAGTGGGGGTCACCGTCTCTGCAGAGCAGGCTGCCTTCGCTCGTGCTGCCGTGGCGTCGCTGGGGCTGGGTGATCGGGTCGAGATCCGGGTGCAGGACTACCGCGACGTGGCCGACGGGCCGTACGACGCAGTCGCGAGCATCGGGATGGCCGAGCACGTCGGCTTGTCCCAGCTGGGTGAGTACGCCGCTCACCTCTACACCCTCCTGCGTCCGGGGGGGCGGCTTCTCAACCATGCGATCTCGCGTCGGCCCGGACCGCCGGGTGACCCGGAGCGAGCCAAGACCTCGTTCATCGACCGCTACGTCTTCCCCGATGGTGAGCTGCATCCCCTGTCGACGATGGTCGACGCGCTGGAGTCAGCGGGGTTCGAGGTCCGTGACGTGGAGTCGCTGCGCGAGCACTACGCGGACACCCTGCGCGCGTGGGTGGCCAACCTCGAGCAGAACTGGGACCAGGCGGTCACGTTCTCGACCGCCGGCCGGGCGCGGGTCTGGCGGCTGTACATGGTCGGGTCGGCCCTCGGATTCCAGTCCAACCGCCTGGGCGTCAACCAGGTGCTGGCGGTGAGGCCCGGCCCCGGTGGGGCCAGCGGATTCCCCCGGACCCGCTGAAGGTCGGCGGACGGCTCCTGACGGAAGTTGGGTACGGCCGGCAGGCCTGCGTGGTAGACATCCAGGCGCGGAGGGAACGGTGATCGAGTGATGGGGGTGAGGAGATAGGACGTCAATCGACCGCCGGATCTGAGATTGCCGCGAGCATCGTGGGCAGCCCCGGCTTCGACACGCGGCTGCTGGCGCTCGCCGAGCAGACCGGTCAGGCTATCGACGAGGTGCGAGTCGAGGCCGTCGCGTCGCTGAACGAGATGGGGGCCGACGAGAGCCGGGCCGCCGTCACCGCCTGGACTCGGGCCGGCCAGTGGCTCTCGCGTGCCTACCGCGTCGATGCCGACACCCGCTCGCTGGAGTCGCTTCGCCAGCTCAACGAGTCGTCGTCGCTGGTTTTCCTGCCCAACCACCGCTCGTACCTCGACCCGTTCGTGCTGCGCTCGGTCCTGGAGCGGTTCGGTTTTCCGCCGAACCACATCCTCGGTGGCGTGAACCTCTCCTTCTTCCCGCTGGGCTCGATCGCGCGGCGTAGCAACATCGTCTTCATCCGCCGCCAGTTCCGCGACGCGCCGGTGTACCGGGCCATGCTGGGGGAGTACCTCGCCCATCTCGTGCGAACGGGCGCCAACCTCGAGTGGTACATCGAGGGCGGCCGCACCCGCACCGGCAAGCTTCGTCCACCCCGCATGGGCATCCTCAGCTATCTGCTGGACGCGTTCGACAGCTCCGACGTCGACGATCTGCAGTTCGTGCCCGTGTCGATCATCTACGACCAGCAGCATGAGGTCGGTCTGATCGCCGAGGAGGAGTCCGGCGGAGTCAAACCCCCCGAGAGCGTGCGCTGGCTTGTCGACTACGCGCGCGCACAGGGCAGCCGGCGCGGCACCGTGCACGTCCGCTTCGCCGAGCCGGTGTCGCTGCGAGAGACGCTGGCCGGGGCTAGGGAGGCCGCGGGGACGTTGGACGTGCGTGCAGCGGTCCCGAGAGTGGCGTTCGAAGTGAGCCACCGGATCAACCAAGCGACCCCCATCACCGCCTCGGCCCTGGTCACCTTGACGCTGCTCGACAACGACGACCGCGCGATGACCGAGGCTGCGATGCGCGCGTCCCTCCTTCCCCTGGCCGAGTACATCCGCGACCGCGGTCTGCCGATGTCGTCGGGGTTCGACCTGAGCAAGCTCGACGTGCTCACCACGCGCTCCCCGTCCGAAGGACGGCGTGCTCTGGACATGCTGGTTCGCGAAGGTGTCGTTGCCGAGTACACCGGCGGTCTCGAGCCGGTGTACTCGATCCCACCCGACCGCCAGCTCGAGGCGGCCTTCTACCGCAACACGCTCAGCCACTTCTTCGTCACTCGGGCCATCACCGAGCTCGCCCTGGTGAAGGCTGCCGAGGACGTTGCCGCCGACCTACCGGCAGCGGTGTGGGCCGAGGCCCTGCGCCTACGCGACCTGCTCAAGTACGAGTTCTTCTTCTCCACCAAGCGGGACTTCGACGCCGAGGTTCGCCACGAAGCCGATCTCGCCTATCCCGGTTGGCAGCAAGCAGGGTTGTCCACCGACCAGGTGGTGCCGAGGCTGGCCGCGAGCCGCCTGTTGCTCGCCCACCGCATCGTGGCGCCGTTCCTGGAGGCCTACTCTGTGCTCGCTGACCGGTTGGCCGCTGCTGATGTCACCGCCGAGATCGACAAGAACTCGCTTGTCGCCGAGTCGATCGGCGTGGCCCGCCAACGGGTGTTGCAGCGCACCATCCACAGCCCTGAGTCGGTGTCGAAGGACCTGTTCAACAACGCTCTGCAGCTAGCCGGCAACCGCAGGCTCCTCGGGCCTGACGATCGCGACCTGCCCCGACGCCGGGCAGAGTTCGCTGCAGAGATCGGCGACGCGGTGCGCCGCGTCGGCGTGATCCGCACTCTGGCCTCGGAGGCCCACCAATGAGGTTCACTCCTGTTCGCGTCGCTCGTAGCGCAGCCGCGATCGGCAGCCTGGGCGTTGGCTTCGCGACGGGCGCAACGGTGGCGGTTCTCAACGGCAACCGGCGGACTGGTGCCAACCTCATGTCGGTGATCGGCACCGAGCTTGCACTGGCGGCTGCCGGAGTGTCGCTCAACGTGCAGGGCGAGTCGAACCTGTGGTCACACCGTCCGGCGGTCTTCGTGTTCAACCACCAGTCACAGCTCGACATGCCGATCATGGGGGCACTGCTGCGCAAGGACTTCACCGGCGTCGCCAAGCAGTCGCTCCAGGCCAACCCCGTGTTCGGACCGATCGGCTACCTGGCCGACGTGGCGTTCATCGACCGCAGCGATCCGAAGGGCGCGCGTGAGGCGCTCGCGCCCGTCGTCGAGGCCCTGCAGTCCGGCACGTCCCTGGCTGTCGCCCCCGAAGGCACCAGGTCAGGCACCGGCGAACTGCTGCCCTTCAAGAAGGGTCCGTTCCATATGGCCATCCAGGGCCGGGTTCCGATGGTGCCGGTCGTGATCCGCAATGCGTACGAGATCATGGTGCCGCACTCCTACCTGATCAACCCCGGCACCGTGGACGTAGCAGTGCTGCCCCCGATCGACACGTCGAGCTGGACGACGGCCACGGTGGACGAGCATCGAGACGACGTACGCGCTCTGTTCGCCGCGACGTTGGACAACTGGCCCGCGTCCTGAGGTCCGTGAGCGCGGAACCTCATCTCCCCGACGGGGCGTCGGTCCGCGGCCTGCTCACCCACAGACGGGACTGTTGGCCATTGTCGCCCAAGGCCGAGCTGTCCACTATCGAGGCATGGGCGAGAAGGACAAGGACGGCAAGGGCAAGTCCGGGCAGGCTCCTAGCGGTGACGCGGTCTACGGCTTGGGCGTGATCGGTGCCTGGGTCTACTACTGGCAGCGCGGCGACAGCGCGGGAGAACGGGCGCGCGGCCTGCTGAAGGGCCTCGCGTGGCCGGCGTTCCTGGTGTACGAGGCCTTCTCTGCTGTCGCTGGTCGACCGGGGGCTGAGACCGACTCGCTGTCCGACTAGGCGCCCCACAGGTCGGACCCCAGTGGCGTAGTTAGCCTGCTTGCGTGGTCGATCGTCTCCGAGCTCGGGCTGAGGCCGAGGTTCTCGGCAGACCGCTGGAGCTGGGCTGTGGCGCGGTGCTGAAGAACCGGCTTGTGAAGGCGGCCATGTCCGACTCGCTGGGTGACGGTGCGGGTGATCCCACCGATGAGCAGATACGCCTGTACGGGCGATGGTCGTCCGGCGGTGCCGGACTCTCGATCATCGGCGAGGTGCAGGTCGATCCCAGATACCCGGAGAGGCCGGGAAACCTCGTGCTGGGGCCGCGGTCCGATCGAACCAGGCTGGCCCGGCTCGTCCAGGCGGGCTCCAGGGACGGGGCTCACATCTGGCCCCAGCTCGGTCATGCTGGCGGCTTGGCCTACCCACCGCTCTCGCACCCTGCGGGGCCGTCGGCACTGAATTCTGACGGTCTGAGCTGTAACGCCCTTTCACTGACGGCGATAGAGGCACTGCCAGAAAGGTATGCAGCGGCAGCGCGCCTCGCCCAGGCTGTTGGCTTCCGTGGGGTCGAGGTCCATGCCGGGCACGGCTTCCTCCTGAGCCAGTTCCTGTCCCCGCTCTTCAACCGTCGGACGGACCGCTACGGAGGAGGAATCGAGGCGAGATGTCAGATCCTTGTGGACATCGTTCGACGCGTTCGTCGCGACGTCGGCCCTGAGCTGGCGATCGCGGTCCGGGTCAACTCCAGCGATCATCTCGAGGGCGGCCTCACCGAGGACGAGGCGATCACCGTTGTGGAGCTGATCGGGAACGAGGCAGTCGATCTGATCGACATCAGCGGCGGAAGCTACGTCCCCGGCGCGGTGGCCAGCACCGACCGACCATCGTCCGGCCCCTACTACCTGAGCTTCGCCACGCGTGCCCGCACCGTCACCGACACCCCGCTCATGCTGACCGGTGGTATCAAGACTCGAGGCGAGGCGTCGGCTGCTGTCGGGTCGGGCGCGGTCGACGTCGTGGGGCTGGCGCGAGCCTTGGCACTGGACCCTGACCTACCAGCGAGGTGGCTGCGACCGGAGGGTGGCGACCCCGAGTTCCCGAGGTTTCGATCGCCGCCGCCTGGCGGGGTGACCGCCTGGTACACGATGCGACTGGCGGCGCTCGCCGACCACCGTGAGGCAGTGTTCCGGTCGGGGCCCGAAGACGCTCTCGCCGACTACGAGTCCCGCGATGCCGCCCGTGTTGCGGCCTGGAACGAGCAGTTCTGAACCTGCGGGCGTCTACTCATGCGCCTGCGTCCGCCCGGGTCGGCGGACGCTTCACGGAGGGGCAGCGGCGGAATCCGGGCTGTCGTGACTCGGCGAGGCTCGGCATGTGCTAGTCAAGGTCGATGTGCAGTGATGACATCCACGACGGGGCGAGTGCGGCAGGCACGGCTCCCAGGGACATCGCCGGGGACGCAGTCGACCCCATCGAGCTCGACCCGGTCGATGAGGTCGCCATCACGATGCTGATGGACAACAGCTACGACGGCCTGCTGCCTGATGCCGGCGTCGCACATCGCTTCGGGTTGCTGCGCTCGCACGACGTGGCGTCGGCTGTCATGAGCGGCGGGGTCACGAAGTCGGGACTGGTGGCCGAGCACGGCTTCTCGGCGTTGGTGACCACGCGCCGAGCCAACCGCTCGCACACCGTGCTGTTCGACACCGGGATCTCGCCCGGTGGCGCCGCAGAGAACCTGCAACGCCTGGGGCTGGACCACTCGGCCATCGAGACGGTTGTGCTCAGCCATGGCCACTTCGACCATGCAGGCGGGATGGAGGGGTTCGCCCGGCTCCGCGGGTTCGAACGACCGGTCGTCGTCCATCCTCTGGTGTGGACCCAGCGCAGGCTCGCGCCGCCTGGCATGCCCGAGGTGGAGCTTCCGACGATGTCGAAGGCAGCGTTGGAGGCCTCCGGATTCGAGGTCGTCGAGCGCCGTCAACGGTCGTTGGTGCTGGACCGGTCCGTACTGATTACTGGTGAGGTCGATCGGACGACTGACTTCGAGACGGGCATGCCGTTCCAGGAGCGCTGGAATGGTCAGTCGTGGGAGCCCGATCCGCTGATCCTCGACGACCAGGCGTTGGTGGTGAATGTCCGCGGCCTGGGCTTGGTGGTCGTCACCGGATGCGGGCATGCGGGTGCGGTGAACATCGCCCGGTACGCCATGCGCCTGACGGGAGTCAGCCGTCTGTACGGCATGCTGGGCGGGTTCCACCTCGGGGGACCGGCGTTCGAGCCGATCATCGAACCGACCGTGTCCGCTCTCGAGGCCATGGCGCCGTCTCTCGTCGTGCCTGCGCACTGCACGGGGTGGAAGGCGCAGCATCGGTTGGCCGCCGCGCTTCCAGACTCGTTCGTGCCGAACGCGGTCGGGACGTCGTACCGGGTGCAGGCGGACCAGGCTGCCTAGGTCACGTTCATGCGCCCTGGCATGCGTCCCCTGACCGCAAGCACGTTTCCACGTCCGGTCCGGGTGACCGACGAGCGTGGTGCGGAGCATGACGGATGGGTGCGCGCCGCCCAGCGGGATCTCGTGACGGGCCGCTGGCGCGGGTTCGTCGACTACATCGACCGGGACGACCGCCGCACCGGCGGGCACTACCTGCTCTGGGTCGACCAGGAGTGCATCCGGCTACGACCGGACGGTCAGGGTGCTGGGTGAACGAACGCATCGGCTCGTGGTGGTATCGCGGGGTCAAGGAGACCTGCTTCTATCGTGCCGGTGGGGCCTGCGCCGGCGCGGTGCCGGGATCTGGAGGGACCTGCGCGGATGCGAGTGGACGTGAACCGCGGTCTCGCGGTGTACCGGGTGGGCACCGGCGAGCCGACCCTGGTCATGCCCTATCCCCATGCCTCCACGAACCGTCCCATGGGGGAGGACGTCCTGAGCGGGTCGGTGACCAGGCTCGGTCGACAGGTGGTGACCTTCGACCCGCCGGGTGCCTATCGGTCGACACGGCCGATGAGGTGCGACGTCACCGAGATGCTCGACTCGGCCGTAGAGAGCCTGAGGGTGGCCGGGGTCGACCCGCCAGTTGACCTCATCGGCCACAGCATGGGCGCGCTGTGCGCTCTGGCCCTCGCCGTCGAGCGACCGACAATCGTGCGCCGTCTGGTGCTCGTGGGCGCGTGCTCCGGCTTCGCCGCAGTCCGCCGGTGGAGCGTTCCGCACAACTGGGACCCCTGGCGGGACTCGGAGTGGTGGCAGTGCCTGTGGTACGGGTTTCGGCACATGACCGGACACGGCAACCTCGCCACGCACAAGCGATTGGACAACCTCGTGACGAGTGCCTCGTACGTCGACAGCAGGCACGTGCAGCTCCGCCCGATCGACCCGCGTGATCCCCACACTCCTGCACCGGCTCGCTCATGCTGGCTGACGTCGGTGCGCCGGGTGGAGTACCGGGACCGCCTGCACGAGGTCGGCGCTCCCACCCTGCTGGTGGTCGGACGCCACGACCCTCAGACCCCTCCGGTGTGCACCGAGGAGCTCGCCACAGGCATCACCGGGAGCCGGGTCGTGCTCTTCGAACGTAGTGGGCACGCCCCTTTCGTCGAGGAGCCGGACCGGTTTCTTGCCGTCGTCGACGGCTTTCTCGATGGTCGAGGTCCTGACCTGTGGGGGCCACGCAGCCGTACCGGGCCATGATCAGGTGCCCCAGCCGTCCTTCAGGACCCGGCCGAGACGGGCCGAGGGGTGAGCCCCCGGTCACTGCTCAATGCTTGAGCGCTGGCTGTGGTGTCGAGCAGACGTGGTGAGGTCCCTCAGCCCTGGCTGGAGGAGAAGAACGCGGGTAGCACGTAAGACGAGGGATGTGTCATGGGTGTCCACGTCGACGTCGAGAGCCAGCTGGTCTGGTCGGTGGCGCTGGTCCTGGTGCTGATGTGCGCGCCGTGTGCCTGGCTGCATGCCGCCCGCTACGTCGAGCGCTCGATGATGCCGGGGCTGAGGACCTCCATCGTGCGCTTGGTCGTGGCTGCGGGTGCGGTCGTCTTCCCCGTTGCGCTGCTCGTGCTCGCGTCCTCGAGCCTGAGCAGGCTCGTCGGCGACTCATGGGCGGTCCCGGTGTGGGCGGTTGCCGCGGTGGTCGCGGGCGGGTTCGCCTACGGCGTCTGGGAGGCTGGCCGGCGGCGAATCCCGCCTGCGCCGCGGTTCGCGTCCCTGGCCCAGCAGCGTGAGGTCCAGCGCTTGGAGGGGACCGGCTTCGAGGTCGACCTGACGCGCGCGGATGGCTCGATCACCATGATTCGACGTGCGAGGCGGTACTCGTTCACCCCTGACGAGAGGGCGCACGTCGGCCCGGACGGGGAACACGCCCCGACCTTCTCCCCCTACCTGTCACTGATGGTGATGGGACCCGTGTTCGTCGCCCTTGCCTACGGCTGGTGGGCACTGGCCGTCGCACTGCTCGTCGCCAGCCTCTACGTCTGGTGGGAATGGGGAAGGTACCGGGAGCAGAAGTCGCCTTCGGAAACGAGTGACAGGGGCCGGACGCGAGCCTAGGGCCCGGCTCAGGGAGTGCCCACGGGCGTCCCTAGCCAACTGCGTTCGGCGATCGACCCTTCACGATCGTCCCGTGCCAGGGCAGTCGGGGCAGAGTCGGGTCGTGGAGCAGGACTGTGACGGCGTCCCGCGCGTCTGGCGACGGGTTGGGTCCCTGCATCTCGGCGGCCCGTCTGCCCATCTCCTGGGCGAGTGCCCCGACGACGTAAGGGGCGGCGAAGGACGTGCCGGACCACCGTGCCCCGCCTGTCCAGGTCCGCTCGCCCATCCACGTCCAGAAGTCGGCATGGATCTTCGTGCCTGGTGCACACGCGGTGACCCAGGGTCCGTAGTTGGAGAACCAGGCCGGGCTGCACCCGCTCTCGTCGAGCGCAGCCACGGACACCACGCCTGGCAGGGAGGCAGGCATCGGGGCCGCCGATGTGCCGTCGTTGCCGGCCGACGCGACGACCACAGCCGCCCTGGCGTCGTTCGCGGTGCTCACCCATGGGTGCGCCGCGCTGCAGGGCGGTAATGGCCTCCCAGAGGAGCTTGGGGAAGTAGGGCGTGTAGGTGCCGAACGACAGGTTCACCAGGTCGTACTTCCCGACGCCCGCCATGAGCGCGGCGTGGATCTCCTGCTCGTCGCCGGCGCCGAGGCCGTCGAGGACGCGGACCACGTCTACCTCGCTGGAGGGGGCGAGCCGGGTGATGATCGACTTGATGAACATCCCGTGCCCGGCCGCCGGGTCGAGCCGGCCATCCGTGGGCTGTTCGGCATCCGGCTTGTCTTGCTCCTCCGGGTCGGTGGACGTCGTTGTCAGCATGGGATCCGTGACGTCTCCCATTGGGCAGGCCCGTGTCCAGGACGAGGATCTTCGCCGGGCGGACCGTGCTCCGGGTCGACGTCCGGCCGTTCACCAGTGAGCTCAGCTTCTGCGCAGGTGGGTCAACCGGTTCGGCTGTGCTAGGCCGGATCCCCGTCTCGTGCGCGTCGGCTGACGGCCAGCCGTTCTCGTTCGCCGTGAAGGGGTTGGCCGTGAACGGGTTGGCTGTGAAGGGGTTGGCCGTGAAGGGGTTGGCTGTGAAGGGGTTGGCCGTGAAGGGGTTGGCCGTGAACGGGTCGGCGAAGAAGACGTGGTTGGGCTGGGCATCCTGCCCCCTGGCGCGAAGGGCGTCGACGATCCGGAGGGTCTCGCGCGTCACCTCCTCGATCTCCTCCGTGCTCCGGTCGGGGAGCTCGGCACGTCCGGGCAGCTCGAGCCTCGTCCAACCGTCAGGGGTCCCTTCGCGCACGAGCGTGGGCGGAGCATCGTCGGCTCGAAGCACCCCTTGGCTCACGAGCTCGTCGAGCGAGAGGTTCTCCTCGGTCTTGATCAGGACCTGGCCGGGCCGGAACGCCGGTGGCAGGCCGGACGGCCCGAACACGACCTTCCCTCTCCAGCCGTGCATGCTGCGGGGTTCACGCGGCGCCATGATGGGTCTCCTCTCGGGCTCGTCGGCCGAGCAGATCTCCCGCTGGTCGTGGGCCTGCTGGTCCGGGCTGATCCTGGACGACCGGCTGTCTGTTCGACGGTATTCCTTGTGGGCTCACCTGGCTACTGCCTTCTTCTCGCTCCGCCGTGGGGGAGGACCTACGGGGTGCGAACCAGGCCGACTCCGCGGTCGGCGACGTCGACACCTGGCGCCAAGGCTGTGAGGTCGGCGTTTGCGAGAAGCCGGGACGTGACCGTGGACGCGGTCGGCGGCAGCGCTGACTCCCGTACCTCCTGCCACCACGTGGCCGCGACTCCGGCCGCGTGGGGGGTGGCCATGGAGGTGCCGTTGAGGCTGACAAGCCCTCCGCCTGCTCGAGCGGACAGCACCCCGACGCCCGGACCTGAGATCTGTGGGTAGGTGTTGGAGAACGGCGCGACGACCAGGCCGTCGACGGATCGTCCGAGGGCTCCGGTCGAGAGAACCCCGTTCGCGGCCGCCGGCAGTGACACCCCGATCTCGTGCTCAGGGTTGACGTGACGCTTGCTCTCGTTGCCGGAGGCTGCGACCACGACCACGCCGTTCGTGAACGCGACCTGTGCCGCGATCATCTGCATGAGTGCGTCGAACATCCGGAGGTTGGCGCGGTAGGCCTCCAGCGCACGGGAGGTCGCCAGGTCGACGGGCCAGCCGCGGTCGGCGAGCCTCTTCACCAGTCCCGGGAAGTCGAACCCGAGCGACATCGAGATGACCTGGGCGCCCTGCTGCACGGCCCACTGCATCCCACGGAAGAGCATGTCGGAGTCCCCGCTTCCGTCGTCTCCGAGCACCTTGCCGATGAGAGCACGCTCCACCCCCCGGGCAACTCCGATGCGCGTCCCGTCGACGTCTCGCCCGAGCACGGTTCCGGCGCAGTGGGTGCCGTGACCCTGCCGGTCACCGTTGCCGCTGCCGGAGAAGTCATGCTCGTCGATGCTCACGCCGGAGAAGGCGGGGTGGGCGGCATCGATGCCCGTGTCGAGCACCGCCACGCTGACCCCGCTTCCGTCACGCCCCGAGGTGTCGGCACCAACTGCCGTCACGCCCCAGGCCACACCGCCAGGAGCGGGATCGGCGGCGACGTCCGACCCGGCCGCGTCGTCGGAGACGGGACGGACGAGGTCCGTCGGCATGACCGGCGCGATCGCGCGCACCTCGGGGGCTCGGGACAGGTCGCGGACCTCCTGCTTGTCCAGGTCGGCGCGATCGATCCGCGGCGCTGACGGGGCGAGCGTGGAGTCCAGCGCCCCGAGCCGGGCGCGGAAGGGCTCGTCACTGCTGGTGAGGCTCATGTCGCGCAGAACGGTGTAGGTCTCGGTCATCGGGCGCCACCTCCGCTCCACGAGACTAGGACGAGCGAGCCGGCGCCCGTGGCGGAACCGCGCAGTCTGTGTGCGTCGAGTACGGGCGATCGGTGGATGGACCAGGCCAAAGCAGGCGATGATGCGCGTGTGTACGAGCTACCAGTAGACGACGAGCGCCCTGACGGCGCGCCACTCATGCCGTACGGCCATGTCTACCAGGGCGCTAACCCCTTCAAGCACCCTCCACGCAAGCCCTTGGTGGGCCGCTTGCTGCCGCTGCTGGCCACGCTGCGCTCGTACTCGCGCGGACGGCTGCGCACGGATGTGCTCGCCGGGCTGACGGTCGCCGCGCTCGCGCTGCCCTCCGGGATGGCGTACGCGAAGATCGCCGACGTCCCTATCTCGATGGGGCTCTACGGCTCGGTGCTGCCGGTCGTCGCTTTCGCCTTCGTCAGCTCGTCCCCGCGGGTCGTCATCGGTGCCGAGGGAACGACCTCCATCCTCGTGGCGGCAGCGCTGGCAACCTCGGCCATCAGCGGTGAGGAGCGTGCGGGCCAAGCGGCAATGCTGGCCCTGCTCGTCGCCGGCGTCTACCTGCTGACGTACTTGCTCAGGATGGGGTGGCTGGCCGACTACCTGTCCCTACCCGTCCTCGTCGGCTACATCCACGGTGTCGCCGTGCTGCTCATCGTCGGCCAGATCCCAGACCTGCTCGGAATCGAGGTCGATGCCGACAACGTCATCGGAGAGGTCGTCCAGACGGTTCAGGGGATTCCGCAGCTGCAAGTCGAGACGGCGCTGGTGGGGCTCGGTGCTCTCGCTCTGCTTGTGGTGGGCCGTCGGGTGCGACCCACCTTCCCTGGGGCGCTCGTGGTCGTGGTCGCGGGCATCGCCATCTCGTGGTGGCTGTCCCTCGCGTCCTCCGGCGTCGACACGATCGGCCCGGTCCCGGCGGGGCTGCCGAGCTTTGTGCTGCCGTCCGTCGAGCCTGACCTGCTGGCGAGCCTGCTGCCGGCTGCCGTCGGGATCTACCTCGTCACGTTCTCCGACTCCATCCTGACCGCGCGCTCGTTCGCCGAACGGCACGGAGAGCGGGTGGACGCCGACCAGGAGATGTTGGCGCTGTCGGCCGGCAACCTGGCCGCCAGCATGACTGCCGCGCTGCCAATCAACAGCAGCGGGTCTCGAACTGCGGTGAACGACGCGATGGGGTCGACGAGCCAGGTCTCCGGTCTGGCTGCGGCCGGCGGTGTCGCGCTCGTGCTGCTCGTGCTCACTGAGCCCATGCAGTACCTGCCCAGCGCGGTGCTGGCGGCAGTCATCATCCAGGCGTCCACCGGGTTGTTCTCACGTCGGCAGTGGCGCGAGGTTCGCCGGATCAGCCGGTTCGAACCGGTGATCGCCGTTGTGGCCCTCCTCGGCGTACTCGTCCTGGGCGTTCTGCCGGCCATCGTGCTCGCCGTGGGCCTGTCGATCGTGGACGCGATTCGGCGCAGCGCCCGACCGCACGACGCCGTGCTCGGCTACGACCCGGTGCAGGAGCGCTACGCCGACGTCCGGGACGTCCCGGAGACCCTGGTCACGCCTGGCGTGCTGATCTACCGCCTCGACGACCGGCTCTTCTTCGCGAACGCGTCGTGGACGAAGCAGCGGCTCGGGCAAGCGATCGCCGGGGCTCCGTACCCGGTGCACTGGGTCGTGTTCAACGCCGAGGCGGTCACGCACATCGACTCGACCGGGGCGGCCATGCTGGAGGACGTCGTCGAGGAGCTGGTTGAGCAGGACATCACGTTCACCATCGCCCGTCCCAAGTCGCGCGCCCGGCGACGGCTGAAGGAGTCCGGTCTCACCGACCTGATCGGCCCCGAGCACATCTACCCGACCGTGCACTCCTCCGTCGAGGCCTATGCACGTGCCAGCGATGACGTAGCGGTCGAGGACGTGCCGCCGCCCATGGAGTGAGCACCCGGGGATGCTCAGAGTGGACCGATCTGCGCTGCACGCGCCGAGCCCCGAGGGGACCGGGCCGAAGTGCCCTGATGGGACGTTCGCGAGGAGCCGACCGTGGAGACAAGGAGGTGAGCCTCATGACAGCCGCCACCGTTCACCCTCACCTGCCGACGTCCCTTCCCGGTCGCGTCGACGCGCCGGGGCACCATCACCGGGGCGCCTCGGTGACCGCGTGGGTCCTCGCGCCGCTGACCGCCGCACTG
Organism: uncultured Actinomycetota bacterium; assembly: GCA_963712175.1. Taxonomy (GTDB): domain Bacteria; phylum Actinomycetota; class Actinomycetes; order Jiangellales; family Jiangellaceae; genus CAVQGZ01. The sequence continues at coordinate 35,901 of CAVQGZ010000011.1, read as the reverse complement.
GCAGTCGCTGTTGTCCGGCTCGTCGCCGACGTCGTCAGCTCCTGGCAGACCCTGAGCCCGTTCGAGCGGCCGATCGCGGTTGCGGTGCTCGTCCCGGTCGCCGTCTTGACCCTGGCCGGTGTGCTCGGCACCCTCTCGGCAGCGTTCTGGCACGGCAGGACCGCCTGAGCGGGACGCAGGCGGCTACTCGCAGCCGATGCCGTCGTTGTCGCCGTCCAGGTGCGGTCCGTACCCGGGGTCTTGCCTGCGCACCGGTGCGGCTCCGGCAGCGCGTGCCTCGGTGCAGTTGGCGAACGCTCCCTCAGCGGTCGGCGCGCCGGACACGGCGCTCGCACCCGCCGGTGGCGGCGACCCTTCCGGACGGATCCCGGTCGGCGCGGCGGCGGTCGGTAGGCCCTGCTCGGGGCAGCCGGACAGCACCCGGGCGATGGCGTCGCGCTCGGCCGCCGTCACCCACAGGTCGTAGCGCTGCTTCACCGCGACCTGTCTCGCGACGTACTCGCAGCGGAACGTCGTGTTCGGCGGCAGCCAGGTGGCGGCATCGCCGTCGCCCTTCTGCTGGTTCAGCCCTCCATCGACCGCAAGAAGGTTCACGGGATCGTTGGCCAGCTGCAGGCGTCGCTGCGGCGTGAGCTGCTGGGCGCCCTTCTGCCAGGCATCCGACAGCGCCACCACATGGTCGACCTGGACGAGGGCAGAGGTGTTCTCACCACGCACGAAGCGGATCCAGTCCCGGCTGTACGGGCCGGCAAGCAGCCCGGCGCGGACCGTGCAGCGGTCGGCGTCGACGACGGTGTCGCTGAGGTCGCGGGCGAGGACATCGTTGCGGGTGTCGCAGCCGTTGCCGTCGACATCGCTCCACGCCGGGCCGAACTGCTCGCGGTCGTAGCCCGTCTTCGCAGCTCGTCCTTTGACCGGCAGCGACTCCAAGGCCGCGAGAGCCTCACCCTGGGTGGCCTGTGGCGGCTCTTCGGGTATGGGCGTCGACGACGGTGTGGCAGCGGGAGTCGATGACACGGTCGGGGACTCGGTCGCCGTGACGGGAGGCGACGGCGCGGGGACCGTGGCGGCGGTGTCGCTGCCCCCCAGCCCGAGGCCGACGTACACGAGCGCGGGCACGAGGCCGGTGGCGACGATGCCGATCATCCACCGCCGGCGCGACCGCGATCGCCCGACGTGGACCATTGCCTACCCCCGACCGTTGCTCGTTGTTGACTGTCCGACTACTGGCATGGTTCCCGCCCGTGCCGCTGGTCAAACGACGACCCGCCGTAGAGCGGAGCGAGGCAGCAGGAGGGGTGGCCGTGACGGAGACGACGGGGACGGCAACGCCAGTCGACTCCGGGGGCCACGTCGTGGTCTTCGGGCCGAACCCGGTGCTCGAGGTGTCCATCGAGCCGAGCCCGAACACCGGCCCGCGGATCCGCGTCATGCCGGGTGGGCAACCGGTCTGGGTCTCGCGCATGGCGAGAACGCTGGGCAGCACTGTCACGCTGTGCGGGCTGGCCGGGGGAGAGGTCGGGTCGCTGCTGGTGCCCATGCTCGAGCAGCAGCCGTTCGAGTGCCGACTCGTGGTGACTCGCGCCTCGTCGGGCAGCTTCGTCGTGGACCAGCGACACGAGCCGGCCACCGAGATCGCCTCGAGCTGGGCCTCGCCCCCGACTGCCGCCGAGGTCGACGAGCTCCTGAGGGTGACGCTGGATGCAGCACGGCGCGCCGACGTCATGGTCGTGTGCAACCCGATGCCGGGCGACGCCCTGCCGCTCAGCGCCTACACCACGGTGGTCTCCGAGGCCGCCGGCCGCGGCGTTCCCGTCGTTGTCGACCTGTCGAGTCCTCGACTCGACGCCGCCTTGCGCGGCGGCCCAGCGGTGGTGAAGCTCAACGACTGGGAGCTCGCCGAGCTGGTCACGGCTCCGGTTGACGAACCAGAGCAGAGGACTACCGCGGTAGATGGGCTGATCCAGATGGGAGCCCGATCGGTCGTGGTGACCCGAGGCCCATCGACGGTGTACTCGGTCGACGAGGCGGGGACCTCAGTCGAGCTGCTGCCACCTCGGCTGGGTCCGGGCCGAGCTGCCGGGTGTGGTGACGCCATGACCGGCGCCTTGGCCGCCGCTCTCGCGCAGGGCACCGGATGGCTGGATGCGGTGGTTGTCGGGATGGCCGCGGGGGCGGCCCACTACTCCGGCCGGGGCGAGACCTCACGTGCGGTCATCGAGACGCTGGCCGCTGAGGTCAGCCGACGGAGCGTCCCGATGTGAACGGCGCCGCGACATCCTGACCGGCGACGATCGCGGCCGGCGCCTCGTGGGCGATCCACTCCAGGTGGGCTCGCATGGCCGGGATCTCCGCGAGTGCAGCCAGCCCCATGGACAGGTCGATCGAGCGCCCGGCTCGCGAGGAGTGTGCGTCGCTGCCGAGGACATGGACGACGCCGGCCTCGGCGAGCATGCGCATGCCGACCGACGCCGGGTGCTCGGCCAGCGTCGCAGCCGTCACCTGTACCAGCGCCCCGTCGCTCACCAGGGTGATGAGCCGGTCGATGAGGTCGTGGCTCAGGTGGCGCTCGGGGTGAGCGATGAGGCTGCGAAACCCACGCCGCTCGAGCCGGCGCACTGTCGCGTCCAGGCTGTCGGTGAGCGGCCCCGCTGCGGGCTCGAGGAGGATCCAGTGCCCAGTCGCACCGAGCGACACCGCGTGCAGCTCGTCGTCGGTCAGATGCTCGACGATCGTCTCGGCGACCTCTCCTCCCGGCAGCACCTGCACAGAGCAGCCGTCGGCGGCCAGTGCGTCGCCGACGAGGGCGACTCGGTCAGGCAGCTCGTAGATCTTCACGTCGTGGTCGTGCCGGATGTGCGGCGTCGCACAGATGTGGCTGACATCGGAGGCGGCGGCCTGCCGTCCCATGGCGACCGCGTCGGCCAGGTCGGCGGCCCCGTCGTCGAGTCCTGGCAGCAGGTGGCAGTGCAGATCGATCACGAGGCCACCTCCCGCGTACCAGGCTGGTGCCCCGGGACGGCGGACGGCAAGGGCCCTACGTCCCCGGAGCTACGCTGCCGTGACGCCGGAGGTCTCCCGACGGGTGCCCGACTCGACCGGCGTCCCACCATTGATGTAGGCGAACAACCTCGGTTGGTCGCGTGCTGCGACGGGAGCGCCACCGTTGTCCATCAGCTCGAAGGGGTGTGGGCCTCCCCCTCCGCCGTGGCGCTGCCCGCGGACCTGACCGACGACGATGGGTCGCAAGTAGTGCTCGTTGAGCAGGTGACCTGCCGACCCAGGTTGCTGGTAGACCGGCCCGTCGATGACCACGCCGGTGCCCACCTTGTCCGGAGCAAGCATGCCCAGCCGGGCCACGACGTCGCGCTCGTTGCCGAAGGACTCGATCCACGGCATGCACTCGTCAGGACCGACGTACTGCATACGGGTGGCACAGTTGGCGAAGGCGTAGATCTCCAGCTTGGCCATCTGGTCGCGGGTGAGCAGGCTCAGCCCGTACCTTGAGGATCCTGGTGGCGGGACCTCGCCTCGGTACAGCTGGGTGAGCCGCTCCAGGACGTTGGCGGCGATGATGGTGCCTTGCGAATGCGCGAGGACGACCACCCGGTGGATGTGGGGATCGGTCAGAGCCGCGTGGATGGCAGGAAGCGCGGTCTTGGCTGCCTCCGTGGTGGCGAAGTAGGCCTTTCCCAGCACGCACTCGGCAAGGTCGACGGCGAGACCAGACGTCGCGTTGTGGACGACGGTGATGGGTCGGGCGAACACGTCGGCGAGGAGCCGGGCATTGACGCGGGCCAGCTCCTCGCTGGTCATGATCCCGTTGATGAAGAACCAGGACTCGTGGGGATGCGAGGCGGGATGCCCGTAGCGGTCACCCATCCGCTCGATCGTCGACGGATGCCAGAAGAGGAAGTCAAGGCCATTGGGCGCCCAGGCGGGGGTGGGGACCGGCAGCGAGGGTGTGCCGACCTCGAGCAGGTAGCGCGCCGCGCGCACCGGGCCGCCGTACACGACGTGCCGGTACTCCGAGGGCGGGTCGTACGGGGGCAGCACCGACCTCGGGCCACCGAAGACGGACGTGAGCAGGTGTGGCGGGGGCAGCGACGCCGCATCCAGTGCTGCCCTCGCGAGCTGGCGGACAGTTCGCTCGTGGTCTGCCCACTTGATCGGGACCGGCATGTCGCACCCTCCTCCTCGCGAGCCGTCGCCCGGACGTGTCCAGGGAGGCCAACGGCTGACCGAACCACCTACTCCTCTACCCGCCGCTTCTGCTGCCGCGCCAGGGCCGGACGCCCCCTGCTGACTGCTTCCTTGCAGATCCGGCATGTCGGCGGGCGCGCTGCTGCCTGCTCAACCGAGGCTTCGCAACGACTGACGCAGCGACGCGTTCGCCTCGACGAGATCCACCCGCAGCGTGTCCATCTCCGATGCGACGGACCGAAGGTCACCCGTCGTCACAGTGTCGTCGTGCCGGGCGGAGTACAGCGCACAGATCTCGCCGAGACGTACCGCGAGTCCCTCGAGGCTGACCGCGGCCGACTGCATGCGGGTCAGCACCAGCACACGCTGTCGACTCAGCCTGTCGTAGGCAGACAGCTGGGCACGCAGCGATTCCGTGATGGCGCGGCGCTGCTCGGTGAGCTCGGCCGATGCCTGCTTGTCCTGGGCCACCTGAGCCTCGACGCGGGACAGCTCGGCTCGAACAGCACGCGGGTCGATCGATGTCATGGCGCGGTTGACCCGGTCGACCTGTCGCCCCAGCTCGTCCATGGCGTCGACGGCGCCGTCGGCGGCCACCTCGGTGCTCACCAGCACGTCGGCGGGCGCCTCGAGGTCGTCCTCGCGGATGCGCCGCACCCTGGCCGCGGCGGTCCGAACGCGCTGGATGACGGCTTGGGCGTCGGGGTCGGCGACGCCTGGCGATTCTGGTAGCGCGGTTCGCCGCTGATCGGGGCCGAGCCGGCGTTGCTTCTCCTTGTTCCACTCGACGGCCCCCTGCACGCCGGCCCCCCCAAGCAGCACCGCGGCCCCCGTCATCAGGGTGAACCACAGCGGAGCCGACGAGACGACGAGCACCGCGACCGACAGGACGGCAAGCAGCCACAGCCACCCATTGGTGAGGGCGGCGAGGATCTGCCAGCGCATGGCACCAGCCTACGCAGTCGGATACCGCTGCGACGCGGGTCAGAAGTTGCTGATGACCTCGATCATCACCTGGTCGATGGCAAGCGGGTCAGAGGCGTTGTAGCTGGATGCGTCGGATGCCTCGGCGATGGCCTGCAAGGTTTCCTGGTCTGCGTCCTCGCCGTACCCGATCGTGAAGACGCGGACGCTCGGTTCGCCCGGTTCGGTCTGGAGCTGGTCGAGCACGGCGCCGAGGTCGTTGTCGGGGTGCTCGTTGACTCCGTCCGTGAGCAGCACGACTGCGTCGATGCGGTCGTCGCTGGCGTCGGACTCCAGTGCCGAGTGGGCTGCCTTGGTGGTGGCGAAGAGCGCCGTGCCACCGTTCGGGATGAGGTTGGGGACGACGGACCCGATCTGGGGCAGCGACTCATCGGCGACGGCCACCTCGACCAGCATGGTGTAGGGGAGGTCACTGTTCTGCCCCTGCTCGGAGGAGAAGATCCAGAGACCGACCTCGTCCTGGGTCGCGAACCCGTCCAGCGCGGACAGCGTCGCCGTCTGGGCCAGCTGGAGGCGGGACAGCCCGCTGCCCTCCACACGACTGCCCATCGACCCCGAGACGTCCAGCACCATGAGAACGCGAGCGGGCTTGCGGTTCTCCTCCCACGAGCGCAGAACCGCGTCGAGCACCTCGCCGCTGGGAGGGCTCAGCACTGCCGATGGCTCGTCCGGCAGCAGCCCGTCGTCCTGAGTGATCCGGGCGCCGGGGGTGCCGTCGGCCGCGCGGAACCCGTCGACGGCGAACCGTTGCTGTGCCTCATCTGCGCGCAGGTACGTCAGCAGGTCCGCCGCAGCGCTCCGCTGGGCATCGTCCACCCAGACGGCCTCGAGGACGAACCAGGGGTTGTCCGACACCAGCGTCCCCTCGCTCGGGTAGATGGCCACCAGCGGCACCGAGGGGGGTTCGGCGTCGGTGACCGCCGGGTCGGCCGCCGGGTTGCCGGCGTTGTAGTCGAGGACGGACTTCTCCTCGACCGTCACAGCCGAGACGTAGCTGAGGGCGCGCCCCTCGCGATCGGCGCGCAGCAGGTTGGAGAGAAAGGTCAGGGTCGTGTCGCCGTAGTGGACGACCGATCCCTCGACGGACTGCACGTAGGTCGAGGTCGCGTCTGCCTCGACGTCGGCCACTGTGAGGTCGGAGGCCGTTCCGGTGGCGGCGAAGTACGTGCCGATGGTCGCGTTCAGACCGCTCGTGGAGAAGTTGGGGTTGGTCTTGCCCAGGCGGAACGCGCCCCACTCCGGATGGCCGGCCGAGCCCCACCCCTCGGGGCTCTGACTCAGCTCGATGAGATCGGACCACCCGATCTGCTCGGTAGGCCACCCCAGAGCCTCGGCCATGGGCTGAGGCATGGCTACTACCAGCGGAGACGTCGCGATGGACGGTCCGTCATCGGGGAAGATGTCGGGGTTGTCGAGCTCCTGGGCGCGGACAGCCGCAATCTCGCCCCAAGCGGAGGCGGCGGGGCTCCACACCGTGGGAACCGGGCCGTCGACCTCCTCGTCCCAGCCGCGGGCCAGTGCAGCCGCTGCGGTCCCGGAGCCAACGCGAAGCACCTGCGCATAGACGCACGTACCGTCGACCTGCGGGTCTGCGGCGTTGTAGGCGTCCACGTTGACGCTCAGCACTCCGGCCTTCTCGGGCGAGGCTGCGATCACAATCTGGGTGCACTCGTCGCGGTCTGGAGGTGGAGCTGTCGTGCCGGGATCGCCTGGACCGGCACCGTCGTCACTACCGACGAACAGGAAGATACCCACCGCGACCAGGGCTGCCGCGACGACCGCGGCAACGATGGCCCCGGCCGAGGTCGCTCCGCGCTGGTGTCGGTGGCCGCCCGCATGGGCGAGGTGGGTCGGGGAAGCCGTGGGCATACCGCCACGATACGGGCGCCTGCGGGTCGTCGGTGCCCGACCCGTGGCGATGGGTCAGAAGCGACGGGGCCGTCACTTGCTGGCTAGTCTCGTACCTCGTGGCCCTGAGCACCCGAGACTCCCGCACCGAGACGCCTCGGCGCCGCCGGGGCCTGTCTCTGGCGACGCGTCTGGCTGCCACGGTGCTGGTCGTCGGGTTCGTCTCGATGGTGGCAGCGACCCTGGTGGGGCTCAACGCCGGTAATCAGCAGGGCAGGGTGGCGTTCGAGGACGCGCTGGACTCGCTGGGCTCGTCCGGGTCGTACGAGGCCGCTGCCCAGCTGAGGTTCTACGAGCGCCTTGCCGAACAGCTCGCCACCAGCGCGCAGGCCGCCGAGGCGATCGAGGGGTTCACCGCCGCTCTCGACGACCTGTCGTCGCTGTCGGCGGCTGACGTCCGACCGCAGCTCGACCGCCTCCTGGTCGCCTACGACGAGCGATACCTGCAGCCGCTGCGCGACGCGGGCGCCCCGGTTGTGCTGCGTGACGTCGTCTCGGAGGACCCGGCTGCCGTGTACTTGCAGGAGGCCTACGCGTTGTCCGACGCACCGGTCAGCAGTCCCGTGCTCCTCGACGACGCCGCAGACGGTAGTGAGTGGACGAGCGTGCACGCACGATTCCACCCGGCCTACCGAAACGCTGTGCGCGAGGCGAACCTGGTCGACATCTACCTCGTCGATGCAGCCAGCGAACGGATCGTGTACAGCGCTGCCAAGGGCCCTGATCTGGGGACGAGCCTCGCTGTCGGTCCCTACCGCGGGTCCGTGGTCGGACGAGCGGCGGACGCGGTCGCCAACAGCCCCGATCCGGTCGTCACCGATCTCGCCTTCTACAACGGTGCGCCCGGCGTGCCGATCGGCGCGGCCGCGGCCGCGGTCGTCGAGAGCGGCCGAACCATCGGCGCGGTCGTCCTCACCTACGACGGCGCGGTGTACACGGATCGGCTCACGACCGTGACCGAGGCTTCGGCAGGTCCGGACGACGAGGGCAGCGATCTGTTCATGATCGGTGCCGATGGGACGACGCGTTCGGACCCGCAGAGCTATCTGGCTGACCCGAACGGATTCCTCGACGCCTCGCAGGAGGCGGGGGTCCTGCTGGACGGCGAACGCGCGGTGATCGACGCCAACGAGACGACCGTGCTCGTCCAGCCTGCCGCTGACTCCACGATCAACGCCGCGCTCGACGGTGATACCGACGTGGGTGAGCGCATGAGCATGACCGGTGGCGAGGTCGTCAGCGTCGTCGAACGACTCCCGGCCGACGACGTCGAGTGGTACGTGGTCTCCGAGATCGACAGCGGCGCGGCGGATGCCGCCATCGCCGTCTTTCGCGGGATTCTCGTCGTCGGGGCCGCAGTCTTCGTCACCGCTCTGGCGTTCATCGCCGTTGCCTGGTCCAAACGCGTGATGCTGCCGGTGCGCACGATCTCGGACAGGCTGGGTCGCGCCTCACTCGCCCGGGCCTCCGTATCCGAGCTCGAGCCGGTCGGCATCCCCGACCCCAGCCCGGTCGAGTTCCACCGCCTGGCCGACAGCTTCTCGGCCATGGGTGCATCCCTGCGGCGACAGCAGCTGGACCTGCAGCGGGCACGGGCCGACCGGCTCGACATGATGAAGAGGATGCTGCCCGCCTCGGTGGCCCAGCGCATCGCCCGTGGAGATGTCGACGAGCTCGACGAGGTACCCAGCGCCACTGTCGTGGTTGTTGTCGTCCTCGGTCTCGGCGCCCTGGTCCACGAGGACAGCGGCGCGGAGGACCGGCGCCTGCTCGACGATCTGACCGGGGAGCTCGACGACATCGCATTCGAGCACGGCCTGGACCGCATCAAGGTCGTCGGCGACTCCTACTTCGCCGCGTGCGGGCATGACCGCCCGTACATCGACCATGCGCCGCGGTCGGTCTCGTTCAGCCAGCAGGTTGTCCAGGCGGTGCGCGCGGCGTCGCTGGCCTGGCCGGCGCAGCTGGACACGGCCATCGCTGTCAACACCGGACCAGTGACGGTGGGCATGTCCGGCGGAACCCGGCTCGTCTACGACGTCTGGGGACCGACCGTGACCACCGCCCACGATCTTGCCAGGGCTGCGGGCGCAGGCGAGATCGTCGTCACGTCCGCGACTCGAGCTCGCCTGCCGGACGACTTCGAGCTGACCGAGTGGCGGGCTGACGCCCTGTCCGGCGACGACCGGTTGTGGACCCTCGTCACTGACGTGCACGGGGCCGACGCCACGAGCGACACGGAGGCCGTGCGATGAGCGACCTTACTCGGCCCGAGCTGCTCTGGAGCCTTGCGGTGATCCTGCTGGTGCCGATCGTGATCGTCGGTGCCGCCGAGCTCGAGGAACGCCTGCGGCAGTCCGAGTCCCCGCTGAGGGCACCTGTGCGCACGTTGCGGAACTGGGTGCTGCCGCTCTTGGCCGCATGGGTGCTGTTGGTCCCCGTGCTCGGCGTCGATGAGGGTGTCTGGTACCAGCAAGTGGTCGCCACCGGACTCGTGCTGGCGCTCGCGGTAGCCGCCTGGCAGATGCTGCGGATCATCGGTGACGGGATCCTCTCGCGAGGATCGGCGCCGGGCACAAGACCGGTTCCGCGCCTGGTTCTGGCCTTCCCCCGGTTGGCGGTCATCCTCGGCGCGGGGGCGGTCGTGCTCGCCGGGATCTGGGGAATTGACCTGTCTGCGGCGCTGACGGCCCTCGGCGTCACCTCGCTCGTGGTGTCCTTCGCCCTGCAGGACACGCTCAGCGGACTCGCCTCAGGGGTGCTGCTGCTCAGTGACCGGCCCTTCAAGACCGGTGACTGGATCAGCGCCGGTGACACCGAGGGGGTCGTGGTCGACATCAACTGGCGTACCTCGCGCATCCGCGATCGCAACGGGGACATGGTCGTCGTCCCCAACAGCGAGCTCGCCGGCGCGAGCGTGGTCAACTACAGCGCCCCGGAACCCCGTCACCGGATCGTCGTCTCGCTGCAGGTCGCCTTCGCCAACCCTCCGACGTTGGCCAAGCAGATGCTGCTGGACGCGGCACGATCCGTGCCGGGGGTGCTGGCGGAGCCTGGGCCCTCGGTCCTGGTCACGACGATCGACGATCCGCTGATGGGCTACGACGTGCACATGTGGGTCGACGACTACGCCATCGTGCCGAGGGTGCGCGGCGACTTCGGTGCCCTTGTCTGGTACCAGTCGCACCGCCACAACGTGCCCCTGCCGAGCCCGGCACAAGATCTCTACCTGCACGACCCCGCGGCCGAGGCGAAGGCGGCCGAGCCGACTCTGGTGGAGCTGCGCCAGGCGCTGCAGACCTCGCCGCTGCTCGAGCGGCTGCCGGACGCCGACCTCGACCGAGTCGCGCAGAGTGCTCGGCGGGTGCGGTACCGCGCCGGGGAGCTGATGTTCGACTCGGCGTCGGAGGATCGCGACCTGCTCGTCATCGTCGAGGGCACCGCACGCCTCGTCCTGCTGGAACCCGGGATGGACGAGGCTGTGGTCAGCGACATCTCGGTGGGCGACATCGTCGGGCTGCTCGACACCCGGCGCGGCGATGACCGTGTCGTGGCGCTGCGTGCGGTCACGGACTGCGTGACGGTGGTGGCGCCCAACGAAGTCATCGGCGACATCGGCAGCCGCAACGCCGAGATCGTGGCGGCCTTCAACCGTCTCGTGGCGATGCGTCAACGTCGTGTCCAGCGGTTGATCGAGCGACGCGGGCGCGCGCTGGCTTCGGCGGCTGAGGCGGTCGAGGCGTCGTGAGCGTGTCTGCGGCAGGCGGCGAGCATCCGCCGGGGTCCAGCGAGGCCGCGCATGACATCGAGAAGCGTTTCGCGTCGCTGCCGCGATGGCGCCGCCCGCGCAGGCTGCGCCGCCAGCTGGCGGCGGCTCTCGTGGTCACAGCCCTGCTCGCGGTGGCCACCTTCGGCGCGGTCAACTTCGTGGCGGCGCGCGAGCTCCTGGTTCGCAACACCGAGAACCAGCTCGCGGCGGTGGGCACAACCCGCTCCGCCAGCATCCAGGCGGGCACGGAGCGACTCATCGACGAGGTGTCGGTCGCGGCGTCCGATGTCGCGGTGGCAGGCGTGCTCGAAGATCTCGCTCGAGAGTTTGCGGAGCTCGACGACCTGAGCCTGACACCGCAAGAGCGTGCGGAGCTGGACGGGTACTACGAGCAGAGGGTCGTGGCTGCGCTCGACGAGGCCGGTGTGGGCCCGGTCACCGCGTCGGAGCTGGTGCCCTCGAGGGCGGCCGCTCAGTGGGTGCAGTACCACTACACGGTTCGCCCGCCGGGTGAACCACCGCCGGTGGACGCGGGCGACGCGACCGGCTACTCCGAGGTGAACGCCTCGGTCAACGACGCCGTTCGGGCATTCTCGGACTCCAAGGCCGGCGGCGACGTACTGCTCATCGACGACACGGGCACCATCGTGTACACGCTGGACAAGGGCAACGACGTAGGGACGAGCCTGGTGAGCGGGCCGTACTCACAGGGCGCCCTGGCGCAGGTGGTGAGTACCGGGCTTCCGCGTGCACGGGTCGGATCGACACTGCTGACGGACTTCTCGATCTCGGCGAACGGACGCCCGGCTCTCTACGCGGTCAGCCCGCTGAGCAATGGGGCGAAGGTGGTCGGCGGCCTGGCCCTCGAGATCCCGGTCGAGGCGCTCAACTCCGTCACCAGCGCAGACGGCGAGTGGGAGGCCGTTGGTCTCGGGGAGGGCGACACCTACATCGTCGACGCAGCCGGCCGGTTGCAGAGCGAGCCGCGCGCGTGGACAGACGACCCTGACGCCTATCTCGATCGGCTGCGTCGGGGCGACGAGTCCGACCAGGCCGAGGCGCAGATCATCGACGTCGTCGGCTCGCCGGTCGGTGTCCAGGTGATCGACACCGCGCCGGTTCGCGCGGCAATCGACGGGGAGCAGTTCCGCGGGCCCGCTCGTGACTACTTCGGTGACTCGACGTTCGCGGCCGCGGAGTCCTTCAGCGCGAGCGGTCGGCAGTGGGTCGTCGTCACCGAGGTGCCGCGGTCGGTCGCGCTGCAGCCGCTGCTGCGCTACCTGCTCCAGATCGCCATCGTCCTCGCGATCGTGCTGCCGGTGGTGGCGGCTCTCGGGGCATGGATGGCCCGCCTGCTGACCCGGCCGATCAGGCCGACCGTGGAGGCGGCCGAAGGCATCGCACAGGGAGACCGAGACCCTGACATCGACACTGCTCGAGGCGACGAGTTCGGGGATCTCGCGCGTCGACTGTCGGCGATGGCTGATGCGCTGGACGAGCAGGAGTCCGAGCTGACCGCTGAGTACGAGCGAACCCGTCAGCTCCTCCTCGCAGTGCTCCCACGTGCGCTCGTCGACGACGGGGGCGCCATCGTGGGGTCCGGTGAACGCACGAGGCGGGCCACGGTCGTCGCCGTCACCCTGGCTCCTTCTCAGGCGCACGACGACCCCGAGCTCCTGGGTCAGGCGCTCCAGCGTTCCGCCGAGCTGGCTGAGACGCTCGCCGAGCGGACGGGCCTGGAACGCGTGAGGGTCGCCGCGGACCGCTACCTCTTCCTCGCCGAGGACGACGTCGGGGCGGGTGGCGCCGACGCCCTCACGTTCGCCACAGACCTGCGGCTCGGGTTGGACAGCGACAGTGACGGCATCGACGTCGACCTGGACATGCATGTCGGCATGGCCAGCGGTTCGGTGGCAACGGGTGTGCTCGACACCGGATCGTTGACGTTCGGCGCGTGGGGTGACCCCGTACGCCGGGCGCTCGCCCTGGCCTCACTGTCGAAGGTCGACAGTGTCCTCGTCGACCCCACGACCGCTGATGAGTCCACCCAGCGACAGTGGCACCTCGAACCCGCGCAGGGCGTCGTCGCGCTCGATGGCGAGCCCGCGGACCTCTACACGCTCGACCTCAGCTCCGCCTCCGGCCGCATCCAGACCAGGCGGTGAGCATCACAGCATCATTGGTGGTGATGCTACGATGCTCCTCGTGCGCACCACGGTCACGCTCGATCCGGACACCGAGCAGCTCATCCGGCGTCGGATGTCGGAACGGGGACTGACCTTCAAGGAGGCGGTCAACGACGCCATCCGCAACGGAGTCCGCGAGACGGGCATGTCACGACCCTTCACGACGCAGCCGGCCGCGATGGGGCGAAGCATCGTCAACCTCGATCGCGCCCTGTCGATCTCGGCCGACCTCGAGGACGAGGACCTGCTGCGTCGGATGCGGCTGGGCTCGTGAACCTGGTCGACGCCAACGTGTTGCTCTATGCCGTGAACTCCGACGCGCAGCACCACGAGCGCTCCCGCCGCTGGCTGGACGGGGCTCTCTCGGGCGGTGAGACCGTGGCCTTCGCCTGGGTCGCGCTCCTCGCCTTCGTGCGCCTGGCGACCCGCGACGGGCTTTTCGAAGCACCGCTGACGCTGGATGGGGCGATGGACCGGGTCGACGCGTGGTTGTCGGCGCCACCTGCTGTCGTCGTGCAGCCGAGTGTCGACCATGCGCGCCTCGTACGCGCCCTGCTCGGCCCGATCTCAACCGCCGGCAACCTGGTGAACGATGCGCACCTCGCGGCTCTTGCCATCGAGAACCGGTGCGGCATCGTCTCCTTCGACAACGACTTCTCGCGCTTCGACGGCGTCGCGTGGCGCGTGCCGGGGGAGTCGTAGGAGCCCTCGCCATCCCACGTTCGCGCACCGCGATCCGTATGGTGAGGCCATGGGCCGCATCTACGCTGACGACTCGCAGCTGCGCAGTGTCTACTCGTCGATGTTCGCCGAGATCGCCGACGACGAGTCGCTGAACGAGCTCGTCGACCTTCAGATGATCATCAACTTCCGGCTGGACAACCCCGGAGCCGACATCTGGGTGGACGGGCGGTCGCGGCCGGTCGAGACCACGTTCGCCCCGATCGGAGCCGACGCCACACTGACGGCCCGGCTCAGCGCGAACTCCATGCACCAGCTGCTCCTGGGCACCCTGCCCCTGGGCAAGGCTCTGCTGTTCCGCAAGCTCAAGGTGTCCGGATCGAAGTCCAGGGCGATGCAGCTCGAGCCGCTCCTGCACGCCTGCCAGGCGGTGTATCCGAGGATCGCCGCCGACGCTCTCGGATCGCCATGACCGAGCAGCAACCGTACGAGGTGCTCGCCCGGCACGAGGGGTTCGAGCTACGGCGCTACCCCAGCCACGTCGTGGCCGAGGTCGAGGTCGCCGGCTCGTTCGAGTCGGCCGGTACGACCGGGTTCCGTCCGCTCGTCGGCTACATCAGTCGAGGTGGCGTCGCGATGACGGCGCCCGTCCTGCAGCAGGCTCGAGACGAGGTCGACGACGTCACCGCGGCCAGCACGTTCCAGGTGTCGTTCGTCATGCCCGCCGACGCGAACGCCTCGTCGCTCCCGGTTCCCGGTGACAGCCGAGTCGTGCTCCGCGAGGTCCCCGAGCAGACAGCCGCAGCCGCGCGGTTCTCCGGTCGCTGGAGCGCCGGCTCGTTCCGGCGCCAGGCGGTCGCGCTGCAGGAGGCCGTCGAAGCCGCCGGTTGGCGGCAGGACGGCCCACTGCGCTGGGCGCGCTTCGACCCGCCGTGGACCCCGTGGTTCCTGCGCCGCAACGAGGTCGTGCTGCCGGTGCGCCAGGCGACGGAGCCCGAGAGGTCCTAGCGGTCCCACTTCACCGATCAACCGTCCCCGGTGTCGGCTTTGTGCCATTCTTCGCGGCAGTCGCTGACGGGAGAGACGGTTGTGAGTGAGCCCCTTGGTGCCGGCGGGCAGGAAGACCGCAGCATGTCCGACGTGATGCTGAACCCCTTGGCCGAGCCGACGGTCCGGGTGGGGAAGGGCACGATCGCGGTCGTCGCCCTGGCCAACCTGGGCATCTGGACCGCGTTCTTCACGCCCATCCAGTTCCTGCTGCCGCTGCAGGTGGAGGGACTCACCCCGGACAGCAAGGAGACCAGCCTCAGTCTCGTCCTGACACTGGGCGCGCTCGTCTCCTTGGTGGCCAACCCGCTGGCCGGGGCCCTGAGCGACCGCACCGGCTCGCGCCTGGGGCGTCGGCGCCCCTGGGTGCTGTGGTCGAGCGTTGCGGCGGTCGCCGTGCTGGTCCTGCTCCCGTTGGCGCCTGTCCTGGGTGCGCTCGCGCTGGGCTGGGCCATGGCTCAGCTGACCCTCAACGCCTCCTACGCAGCGCTGACCGCCATCATCCCCGACCAGGTGCCGGTTGGTCAGCGCGGGACCGTGTCTGCCGTCGTGGGGGCGGCCCAGCCGCTCGGTGTCATGGTCGGGGCGATCATCGTGGCGCTGATCCCGCAGACGGGTGTGGAGATCGGGTCGGAGGACGTGGGTGGGCAGGGGCCCCGCTACATCGCCGTTGCCGTCGTCCTCGGGCTCAGCGCCGGACTCTTCGTCTGGCGGATGCGCGACACCCCACTCGACCGCGCGGGTATCCCGAGCCTGCAGTGGGGCCCCTTCGTTCGCGGGTTCTGGGTGGACCCACGCAAGCATCCCGACTTCGGGTGGGTGTGGATCACCCGTTTCCTCGTCGTGCTCGGCAACGCGTTCGTCACCACCTACCTGCTCTTCTTCGCCCGCGACGTGCTCGAGCTCGCACCGACGGAGGCGGACACGACGGTGGCGGGCATCCTCACCTACTACATCGTGGCGCTGCTCATCTTCGCGCTGGTGACGGGACCGCTGTCGGACCGGGTGGGCAAGGTTCGGGTGTTCGTGATGATCGCCTCGTTCATCATCGCCAGCTCCCTTGTCATCCTCGCCTTCTCCCGAGACGTCGGGATGGTGACTGTCGCCGCGATCGTGATGGGGGCGGGCTTCGGCTCCTACACGGCCGTCGACCTCGCACTGATCAGCCGGGTGCTGCCCCGCCCGGAGGACCGTGCGAAGGACCTGGGCGTGGTCAACATCGCGAACGCACTGCCCCAGGTGCTCGCACCGGTGACGGCCGGCGTCGTCGTGACGTTGCTGCGCGATTCCGGCTACGACGTCGCCTACCAGAGTCTCTACCTGGCCGGGGCTGCGCTCACCATCCTCGGCGCCGTCCTCGTCATGCGGGTCAAGGGTGTGCCTTAAGCCATGACCGCCTGGCGCGACCCCACGGTCGTCGGGGTGAACCGAGAACGAGGTCGCTCCCTCCTGCCGTCCTACAGCTCCTTGGACGACCTGCAGGCAGGGCGAGCCATGCGGGTCGACCTCGACGGGCGATGGTCGTTCGAGTGGCTGAACGGGCTGCAGGGCGTGGACCTGGAGGCCCTGGGCGAAGCCGGGCCGCGGGGGGACCAGCAGATCACCGTGCCGGGTGTCTGGCAGCTGCAGGGCCACGGCAAACCCAACTACCTTGCCAACCGGTTCCCGCCGGCACTGGGCACCCGGCGTGACCGCATCCCTGACATCGACCCGGAGCTGAACGAGGCCGGGGTCTACGCCCGCACGTTCACCGTCCCGCCTGACTGGTCCACGAAGCGTGTCACCCTCGTCCTGGAGGGAGTCAAGGCGGGTGCCTCGGTCGTCCTCAACGGTCGGCGGGTCGGCTACACGCAGGGGTCCTTCCTGCCCGCTGAGTTCGACGTGACCGAGCACCTCGTCGATGGGGAGAACAGGCTCACCGTCGTCGTGCTGCGCTACGCCGCCAGCAGCTACCTCGACGGCCAGGACATGTGGTACCTCAGCGGCATCTTCCGTCCGGTCTACCTTCGCGCCGAGCCGAAGCTGGCGGTGCGCGACGTCTGGGCGCGAGCACAGCTCGGCTCGACCTACACCGACGGGACGCTGACGACGCAGCTCAGCGTCGTCAACCACGCCGACGTCGAAGCGAGCGCGGAGGTCGAGGTCGTGCTCACCGAGCCCGACTCGGGTGCCAGCCGACCGGTGGGCACCGACACGGTGACCCTCGGACCGGGCCAGGAGTCCGCTGTCGTGCTGAGCACGCATCTGCCGCAGGTGTCGGCCTGGACTGCGGAGACCCCGCACCTCTACGGGGTCACGGTGCTGCTGCGTCGTGACGGGACACTGGTGCAGGCGTTGGCGCTTCGCATCGGGTTCCGCACGGTGCAGATCCGTGACGAACGCCTGCTCGTCAACGGTCAGCCCATCACGCTGCTCGGGGTCAACCGGCACGACTTCGACCCCGACCACGCGTGGGCTGTCCCGACCGAGCGGTACCGCGAGGACCTGCTGCTTGCCAAGAGCCTCAACATCAACGCGATCCGCACCAGCCACTACCCCAACCCGCAGGTCTTCTACGACCTCTGCGACGAGCTCGGGCTCTACGTGATGGACGAGTGCGACCTGGAGTCGCACGGCGTCCGTCGCAAGAACGTTCCGGGGGACAACCCACTCTGGGTCGGCCACTGCGTGGACCGCATGGAGCGGATGGTGCTGGCCGACCGCAACCACCCGAGCATCATCATGTGGTCCCTGGGCAACGAGGCCGGTGAGGGCGGACGCGACGGAGGCGCCTTCGTGCAGATGAAGCGCGCCGCCCGGCACCTGGACGACACCCGGCCCTTTCACTACGAGGGCGACCACGACCCAGCCATCAGCGATGTGGTGTCGCGGATGTACGCCACTGCCGAGCAGATGGCCGCCCTCGGTCGCCGAGAGCCGCTGACGTTCGGCCCGCTCACGAAGCTGCAGAACCGGCTGCTCACCGACGACAAGGACGTCACGCAGGAGATGCTCATCGGTCGCCCGGTGCTGCAGTGCGAGTACGCCCATGCGATGCAGAACAGTGTCGGCAACCTCGCCGAGCACGTCGACGTGTTCTTCCGGTACCCGAACGTGGTCGGTGGCTTCATCTGGGACTACGTCGACCAGGCCATTCGTCAGACGGGCCCGGACGGGCAGGAGCGTTGGCACTACGGAGGGGACTTCGGCGACACGCCGCACCACGGCACGTTCCTGCTCAACGGCATCCTGGCTGCCGATCGAACGCCGCACCCGAGTGCCTACGAGGTGCGATGGTGCTACCGGCCGATCGAGGTGAGGCCGCTCGACCCCGCCGCCGGCCGGTACCGAGTGACGAACCGGCACTCCTTCACCGATCTCGACGCCTTCGATCCCGTGCTCGAGGTTCGCGACGACGGCGCTGTGACCCACACCGAGTCGCTGCCCTCCGTGTCGGTCCCACCCGGTGGCTCGCGCGAGTGGGTCGTCCCCTCAGCGGCGCCGGCCCCGGCCGAGCGGGTCGTCCGGTTCCGCTGGCGGCGCCGTGAGCCGACTCCGTGGTCGCAGGCCGGGGCCGAGGTGGCCTTCGACGAGTTCGTCCTGCGGCCACGTGACCGCTCGCGGCGGCGCACATCCGCCAGGCCGATCGCGGGAGGGTCTGCACCAGGACCGGTCCGGCTGCTGCGCGAAGGTCACACGCTGCGGGCTGACGTCGGCGCGGGTCTGGTGGAGATCGACGCACGAACGGGCGCGCTGACCTCGTGGCGCGTGGGCGGCGTCGACGTCCTCGCAGGGGCGTTGCGTCCGGTGTACTGGCGAGCACCGACCGACAACGAGCGGGGTTTCGCCAACGGCGCGGCGTGGCTGGAGCCGCTGCTCCCGGACCGGCTGTGGCGCCTCGCTCGCCCCCGAGTCGCGCGGGTCGAGGACGCCGTCGACGAGGACGGTCTGCGGGTGACCCTGCTGGTCCGCTCGCCACTGCTGCGAGCGGCGACGCTGCAGTACCGGCTGGCCGCTGACGGCACCCTGGACGTGGTCCACCAAGTGGTGCCGGCTCGCGAGATGATTCGGCTCGGCCTGACCACGGAGCTCGCCGGTGCCCAGCGAGTGCGCTGGTACGGCAAGGGCCCGCACGAGACCTATGTCGATCGCGCCCACGGCGCGTGGACCGGCATCCACGAGACGACGGTGGCAGAGCTGACCCACCCCTACGTCCGGCCCCAGGAGAACGGCAACCGGACTGGCGTGCGGTGGCTGGAGGTGCTGCGCGACTCCGACGGCCTCCTCGTCGAGGACTGCTCCGGCGACACGATGGAGTTCACGGCCTGGCCGTACACGCAGCGCGACCTCGACCGTGCACAGCACTCCCACGAGCTTCCCCGACGTGACGCGCTGACCCTCACCGTCGGGCGGCAGCGCGGCGTCGGCGGCGACAAGCCGGGGGCAGCGGCACTGCTGGACCCCTACCGCATGCCAGCGGGCCGCACGTATCGCGTGGCGATCCGGCTGCGCAGGACCGACGCGAGGCCGACGAGCCGAGCCATCACAGACGAGGTGCCCCATGCCCTACACCGTGCGTGACCAGCCCAGCGTGTCGTTCCTCGCCGACACCACGAATCCTGCCTACGCGCGGCGCGACTGCTGGGAGCGCTTGGGTCGGGTGGCAGAGCGGCTCGCTGCAGCGCAGCGAGCGGGCAAGGACCCGACCGACCTGGAGTCAGAGCTGGCCGACCTGATGGCGTTCCTTCGTGGGGTCGAGCCCTTGTGGGTCTACCCGGGTGCCGACGGGCTGGCAACGCTGGAGGCCTGGGCGACGCGCGGGGACTACGACGTGCTGGCCGAGCAGGCTCGGGTGGCCGCCTGGCAGCTGGGGCGCTGGAGCGACAAGGCAGCCATGTTCGGAGGAATCGGGCAACCGGTGCGCCAACCGTCGGCCAACGAGAACCTGCCCGGCTTCTTCACCCTCCTGGTGGTCAGTGACACCGATGCGGCGGTGCTGCAGTCGGGGCTGGACGAGATCCGCAGCTACCGTCGCGCGGGTGACGACCTCGCCTTCGAGATCGTTGCCGTCGAGTCGTTCGAGGCGGCCATGGCGGCCGTGCTCGTCAACCACGACATCCAGGCGGTCCTGCTCCGCTACGACTTCCCGTTCCGCTCCGATGCCGCGTTCGGCTTCTACGGCGGCCTCATGGACGAGCTCGACGAGGAGTTCGACCTCTCGGCCACCAATGCGGCTCCCCGGTCATTCGCGCTGGCCGAGGCCATCCGCCGGGTGCGTCCGCACCTTGATCTCTACCTGCTGACCGACGAGTCCATGCCGCAGGTCCACGACGCGACGTACGAGGTGTTCGACCGGGTGTTCTACCGGTACGAGGCACGCAGCGAGCTGCACGTGACCGTGATGGCCGGGGTACGGGACCGCGTGGACACGCCGTTCTTCGACGCGCTCAAGTCCTATGCCGAACGTCCGATCGGCAACTTCCACGCGCTGCCGATCGCGCGCGGGAACTCCCTGTTCAACTCCAAGTGGATTCGCGACATGGGGGAGTTCTACGGAAGAAACATCTTTCTCGCTGAGACGTCCGCTACCTCGGGTGGTCTTGACTCGTTGCTGTCCCCACACGGAAGCCTGCGAGATGCGCAGCAGAAGGCTGCGCGGGCCTGGGGCTCGATGGAGACGTACTTCGCCACCAACGGCACGTCGACGTCCAACAAGATCGTGGTGCAGGCCATGGCCAGGCCGGGTGACATCGTCCTGATCGACCGCAACTGCCACAAGTCGCACCACTACGGGCTCATCCTGGCCGGGGCCCATCCCATCTACCTCGACGCCTACCCGTTGCCCGAGTTCGCCGCCTACGGGGCCGTGCCGTTGCGGACCATCAAGCGGCAGCTGCTCGACCTGCGCCGCGCCGGGCGGTTGGACGCGGTGCGGATGGTGCTGCTGACCAACTGCACCTTCGACGGCATCACCTACAACCCGCAGCGGGTGATGGAAGAGGTGCTGGCCATCAAGCCCGATGTCGTCTTCCTCTGGGACGAGGCCTGGTTCGCCTTCGCCAACGTGCATCCGGTCGTGCGCCACCGAACGGCGATGACAGCGGCCCGGTCGCTTCGACGGCGACTGCGCTCGCCGGAGTACCGCGAGGAGTACCAGCGCTACACCGAGCGGATGGAGGGACTCGACCTCACCGACGATGCCACCCTGGACACCCGCCTGATGCCTGACCCCGACCTGGCGAAGGTGCGCGTGTACGCGACGCAGTCGACGCACAAGTCCCTGTCCGCGCTTCGCCAGGGCTCGATGATCCACGTCTACGACCAGGAGTTCGAGCGCCTCGCAGTCACCCAGTTCCACGAGGCGTTCAACACCCACACGAGCACGTCGCCGAACTACCAGATCCTCGCCTCGTTGGACCTGGCCCGACGGCAGGTCGAGCTCGAGGGCTACGGCATGGTGGCGCGTTCGTACGAGATGGCACGCACCATCCGTCGTCGCATCGCTGAGGACCCTCTGCTGGCCCGCTTCATGCGAGTGCTCGAACCGGATGAGATGGTGCCACCCGGGATGCGAGCCGTCGCCGGCGACGACGGTGACGCCGAGTTCAGCCTCGACGCCACACGCATCTCCCTCTACATCGGGGATACCGGCTGGAACGGTGACGAGTTCAAGAACTCCATCCTGATGGACCAGTACGGCATCCAGGTGAACAAGACGTCGATCAACAGCGTGCTGTTCATCGTCACCATCGGCGCCACGTGGGGGTCGGTGGACTACCTGCTCGACGTCCTGCGCCAGATCGCCGGACGACTCCAGTCCGAGCTGGCCGACTTCAGTCCTGCCCAGCGCCGGGTCTTCGACCGGCGGGTGCGCCGCAACACCCTGGAGCTGCCGCACCTGCCCGACTTCAGCGCGTTCCACGAGGCCTTCTCGCCGCACCCGGGCAGCGTCGAGGGCGACATGCGATCGGCGTACTTCCTCGGCTACGACGCCGACAACGTCGACTATGTCGAGCTCGACGAGGCCACCCGGATTCTCCGCGACGGCGGCGAGCTGGTGGCCACGACGCTCGTCGTCCCCTATCCGCCGGGGTTCCCCATCCTTGTCCCGGGCCAGCTGGTCTCACTGGAGACGGTCGAGTTCATGTCCAAGCTCGACGTCACCGAGATCCACGGGTACGACCCCGACCTGGGTCTGGCCGTCTTCACCCCGCAAGCCCTGCAACGGGTGGGCCGGATGTCGGTTGGGGAGGAGGTGGTGGCAGACACCTGACCCGCGGGCCGCGGACGGCGGTCACAGGTCGAGCCACGCGGCCACGACGGGTCCAGCCACCTCGGCGGAGTACACGGACTGGTGGTCGACCCCGGCCGGGTAGTCAGTGCTGACGGCGTGCCCGCCGGTGCTCAGGGCATCGGCGAACTCGGTCGTGAGCTGGACCGGAACCAGGCCGTCGGCCGTTCCATGGACGAGCAGGACCGGCATCTGGGGGCGGGCCGCGGCGTAGCCCACGGGGTTGCCCTGCTCCCTGTCGGATGGATCAGGGCTGCTGGGGCCGAACAGGTTCGGCGCCAGCAGGGGAACCTGGGTGACGTCGTAGAGCCCGGCGAGGCCGACCAAGGCGTCCGCGGCGACAGGCGGGTCGGGGCAGCCGTCGGCGAACTCGGTACCACGCAGGGCAACGAGCGCCGCAAGGTGGGCGCCGGCCGAGTGCCCCAGGAGGACGACATCGTCGACCTCACGTCCGCTCTCGCCAACGATCGCGACGGCGGCGGCGACCGAGCATGCGACGTCGCGAGCCGGTTCGGGGAAGAAGACCCCGTCCGACGCGGTGCGATAGGTGGTGATTGCCGCGATGGCTCCTGCTGTCACGAGCGACTCCGCCAGCGGCACCAGGCCGCTCGGGTCTGCCGACGTCCAACCGCCCCCCGGGACCAGCACGACCAAGGTCGGACTGACCTGCGCCGCGCTCGCGTCGAGCCCCAGCACCTCGGTTCCCGACCGGGGGTCGAACGCGCTCGCGGGAGTCGCCGAGGCCTGCGGCGGCGTTGCCTGCTGCGCTGCGCAGGCGCTGACCGCCAAGGCCAGGACCAGCACCATGCTGGTTATGGCCGGGCGCATGCTGACGTTCGTTCGCATGCAGGTATCGTCTCGCGGTCGCTGGTGAGGCGGGCTCGATTCGCCTCCGCGCGTCGTCCGGCTGACAGGGCACGGCTCCTGCTGACAGGCTGGCCTCGGCTTCGGGAGCCTCGCCCGCGGCGAAAGGGAGATACCGATGACCGAGCTCGAACGGCGGCAGTTCGGGGTGCTGCTGCACCCGTCCTCGCTGTTCGGAGCGGAGCCGATCGGCACCATCGGGGCGCAGGCGTACCGCTTCGTCGACTGGCTGCGCACAGCCGGCGCGAGCGTGTGGCAGATTCTTCCGCTGACAGTCAACGGGCAGTACGACTCGCCGTACTTCAGCTACTCGGCGTTCGCCGGTAACCCGTGGCTCGTCGATCGCCTCGATCTGCACCAGCACGGGCTTCTCGCCCAGCCGGCGTTGTCGGACGAGGTCAGCGACTCCGCGGTTCCTTTCGACCTGCTGAGCGAGCAGAAGCTGCCGGAGCTCCGCGAGGCCGCGGACGCGCTGCTCGCCCAACCTGACCACCCGTGGACCGAGTCGTTCGAGACGTTCTGCCGCCAGCAGCCGTGGCTGGACGACACCTGTCACTTCTTCGCCCTCAAGGACAGCTATGACGACGACCCCTGGTTCACCTGGCCGCGCGGCATCCGCCGTCGGCAGTCCTCGGCCCTGGCCGAGTCGCGGTCGGAGCTATCGGGCGCCGTCGCGCAGTGGCGAGCCATCTTCTTCTTCTTCGACCAGCAGTGGGCAGCGCTGAAGAGGGCAGCGAACGGTGCCGGACTGACGATCCTGGGGGACCTGCCGATCTACGTCAGCCATGACTCCGCCGACGTGTGGGTGAACCAGCGCGAGTTCTCCCTCGACGACGACGGTGGGCTCCTTGTCCAGTCCGGGGTCCCGCCGGACTACTTCAGCGAGACCGGGCAGCTGTGGGGCAACCCGCTGTATCGGTGGGACGTCATGGCCGGTAGGGGGTACCGCTGGTGGCTGGACCGGCTGCGCCGTTGCCTGGAGCTCAGCGACGTCGTGCGCATCGACCACTTTCGCGCCCTGTCGGCCTACTGGGAGGTCCCCGCCGGCGCCGCCGACGCTCGCGGAGGGCGGTGGGTTCCGGGCCCGGGGCAGCACTTCCTCGACGCCGTGCGGGCCCAGTTCCCCAGCATGCCGTTCGTGGCCGAGGACCTCGGGACCCTGGACGACGACGTCCTGGCCCTGCGAGACACCAACCACCTGCCTGGGATGCGGATCCTCGAGTTCGGGTTCGACGGGACATCGGACAACCCGCACCTGCCGCACCGCTTCCCGACCGCCTGTCTGGCCTACACCGGGACCCACGACAACGACACGGTCGCCGGGTGGTGGGCCTCCTTGGACCCCCAGCAGCGCGCAGAGGTGGCTGCCTACTACCAGGTCGACCCGCGGGCCGACACTGGTCGGATCGTGTGGTCCCTCATCGAGGCGGCCATGGGCTCGCGCGCCGACGTGGCGGTGTTCCCGATGCAGGACCTTCTGGTGCTCGACTCGCGTGCGCGGATGAACGACCCGTCCGTCTTCGTCGGCAACTGGAGCTGGCGGATGCCGCCGGAGGGACTGTCGGGCGAGCTTGCCGCCTCGCTGCGTCGACTGGCGCAGAGGTACGGACGAGTCGGCTAGCGGGTCGCGAGCTGCCGAGGCCAGCCGAGTACCTCGGGCAGCACCCGAGCCGCACGTGGCCCGAGCATGGACGTCGCGGTGACGATCCCCGACATCATGGCCGAGCCCACCCCGCAGAACAGGATGTCCTGACCCGTCAGGAAGAGCCCGCGGATGGGTGCGCGCGGCGTGATCCACCGTTGGGCGAAGCGGTGTGGGGAGTGCTCCAGTCCGTAGACCTCACCGCGTGAGTAGTTGCCGAACTCTGCCGTCGACAGCGGCGTCGACAGCTCGTGGTAGGCCACGTGGCCGCGTATCTGGGGGACGTGGCGGTAGACGTCGGCCAGCAGCCGCTCGCTCAGCTGTGCCTTGACGTCGTCGTACTCTGCCCCGCGCTTGCGCCAGGGCTCGCCCTTCCACGGCTCGAACCACTCGTAGGGCGCCAGCGAGATGACGTCGATGGTGGCCTTGCCGGGGTACCTGGTCTCCCAGGACGGGTCCTTGGCCGAGGGGAACGAGATGTAGGTCAGGGGAACGTCGGTGCTGGGTGCAGCCAGGTAGCGAGCGAGGCTGCGGTCGTGGTCGTCCTCGCGGTAGATCCACAGGTTCGTCTGGGCGAGGTCGAGGTCGCGTGCCGTTGCTCGAAGGCCGATGTAGAGGCCGATGTGCCCCACGGCCGGTCGCACGGACGCGACCTTGCTGGTGACCGCCAGCCGCGAGGCGACGTCCTCCGGGACCAGGCGCCCGTACGTCGTGCGCAGACCTGCCGCGCTGACGACGTTGTCGCTGCTGATCTCGTCGCCGTTGGCCATGCGCACCCCGCTCGCACGGTCGTGGGCGATGATGATCGACGCCACCTCCGCGTCGACGAGCACGGCCCCGCCAGAACGCTCGATGACCGGCACGATGGTATCGGCGATGCGCCACGCGCCCCCCACCGGAAAGCTGGCCCCGCCCAGGTAGTGCTGGGCGACGATCGCGTGCATCCCGAAGCTCGACTGCCCCGGGGGCAGGCCGTAGTCGCCCCACTGCCCGGTGAGCACGGCGGCCAGGCGCGGGTCGCTCACCGCGTCGGACATGACGGATCGGGTCGTGCGGGTGAAGTAGGAGCCGGCAGCCCGTGACGCCACCGACGCAGCCAGTGGCTGCAAGGGCCGTGGCAGGTAGCGCGGTGCGAAGTGGGCCGGCATGCTGGCGCTGGCGGCCCGGATCAGACGCAGGTACTCGTCGATCTGGTCACCGGCGTGCGGGAACGATCGCAGCAGCTCCTCCCGAAAGCGGCGGGCGCCGGCGACGAAGTCGTAGGCGTCCTCGCCGATGACGATCCGGTCGTACGGGTCGTCCATCCGGGCCCACTGGAGCTCACCGTCGGTGATGGAGTCGAAGGCGCGCCGCAGCAGGGAGTCGGGCTTGTGCACCTCGCCGACGTAGTGCACACCCACGTCCCACTCGAAGCCGCGTCGACGGAAGGAGTGGGTGAACCCACCGGCGGTGTAGTGGCGCTCGAGCACGAGCACCTTCTTGCCTGCCTTGGCCAGCACGGCGGCTGTGGTCAACCCGCTGAGACCCGAGCCGATCACGATCGTGTCGTAGCGTGCGTCGATCGCACGCGTGCCGTACCTGGTGCCGACGAGCATCTCGTCCTCCTGGCTCCCGATGCTAGAGCCCTCCATCTCACGGGCCCCTGACCAGGTCGCGGGGTCGCCGGGTCGTTCCTACAGTGGTGGCATGGCCCGCTTCGTCGCACGCGTCCAGTCGCCCATGCCCGTCGCGGATGCGTTCGCGCTGTTCTCGGACATGCGCACGTTCGCGACCTGGGATCCGGGCATCCCGCGCGTCGAGCAGGTCGTGGGAGAGGGGGCTGGGCCGGGGGCTGCCTACGAGGTAACCGCGGCCGCCTTTCTGCGTGACATCACGCTGCGGTACGTGACGGAGGAGTACCACGTCCCAGACGACCCGACCGACCCCCACGAAGTCCTGCTCGTCGCGCGGGGCCCGCTGCTGACGTCGTTCGACCGGATCACCGTGACAGCGACACCGGCCGGCTCGATGATCGTGTACGACGCCGACCTGCGTCTCACAGGCATCCTGCGGCTCGGTGACCCCGGGCTCCGGCTGGCCTTTCGATGGATCGGCGCTCGAGCCGAGGCAGGGATGCGCAAGGCGACGTCCGGCGTGTCGGTGCCCGCGTGAGACGTCTGGTCGCGGACGCGGTCGACGCGGCTCTCGAGCTTCCAGTGGCTCCGAGCTTCACGCTCGTCGGTCCAGCCCTGCGCTCCCGGCTTGATCGTTGGACGCCGGTGGAGGGCTACGACCTCACCGGACGAGTGGTGGTGCTCACCGGGCCGACATCGGGCCTGGGCCTGGCAGCCGCGGAGACGCTGGCCGGCGCAGGGGCGCGGCTTGTGCTCATCGGCCGGAACCGCGCCCGCACCGAGGCCGTCAGGGCGCGCTTGGACGGCGTTGCCGAGGCGGGCCACGAGGTCGTCGTCGCCGACATGGGCAACCTGGCCGACGTCCGTGCCGCCGGAGAGGAGATCGCCGCCCGGCACCCACGACTCGACGCACTCATCCACAACGCGGGTGCGCTCTCACCCTCCCGCGAGACCAGCCCGGACGGAATGGAGTCGACCATCGCCAGCCAGGTGGTGGGGCCGTTCCTGCTGACCTCTCTGCTGCTCGAGCCCTTGGGCGCGACGTCGGCGGGGCGTGTCATCACGATGTCCTCCGGCGGCATGTACGCAACCGGGCTTCGAGCCGACGACCTCGAGATGCGCGCGACCCAGTACCGCGGAGCCGAGCAGTACGCGAGAGCCAAGCGCGCGCAGGTGACGCTGAACGAGATGTGGGCGGAGCGAGTTGTGCCCGACGAGGTCGTGTTCCACGCAGTCCACCCCGGCTGGGCCGACACCCCTGGGGTGCGATCGTCTCTGCCTACCTTCCGGCGACTGACCGGGCCTGTCCTGCGCAGCCCGGCCCAGGGAGCCGACACCATGGTGTGGCTCGCCGCGGACGACGAGCCGATGCGCTCGAGTGGTCTTTTCTGGCTCGACCGACGCCCTCGCGTGCTGCACCGACTGCCGAGCACGCGAGGCACGGACACCCCTGAGCGGCGAGCGAGGCTATGGAGCTGGGTTCGTTCCGCAGCGCAGGCAGACCATCTCGCGGCCTGATGGCACACCTGAGATGGGGCTCGGTCAGCTGACGTAGGTGCTCACGTAGCTCAGGGCCGAGGCGATGCTCAGCGAGGCTGCCAACCGCACCCGTGGCCACTGGTACCTCGACAGGCCGTCCATCGCGTCGGCGGCATACACCGGGGCGCAGTCGGCGCCTCCGCACACGATCCCGGCGAGCTCGTCAACGGTGCGGGCTCCCGTCTCGTACGCCGCGACACTCGCGTCCCTGGCGACCACGGTGAAGTAGTGCTCGCAGTCTCGGAGTTCTCCAGCCGAAGCTCCGGGCAGCGGCAGGTCACGGCAGGCTTCGGCAGCCGCGGCGTCGATGGCAGCCGGAGCCGGGTAGCCGGACGGCAGATCGACCGGGTCGGTCCCGATATCGTGGGGTGAGGGGCGGACGTCGTCACTCGGCGTCGAGCCGACCGGCAGCATCGGGACGAGGAGCATGACCACGCCCAGCGTCGTGATCGCGAGCGACCGCCGGTTCACGGTGTCCGAGGCCTCGGCGCGTCGATCCCGAGCACGGCGCGGATCGTGCGCACCACTCCGTTCGCTGAGTTCGCCGGGGCTCGCCACGAGGCCCGCCTCGACACGTCGGGGTGGGCGTTGGCCATGGCGAAGGAGTACGCCGCCCTGTCCATCATCTGCAGGTCGTTGAGAAAGTCCCCGAAGACCATCGTCTGGTCCGGCCCGATGCCCATGTCGGCCTGCAGCGCAGCCACGGCGTGTCCCTTGTCGGCGGTGGGGCTCACCACGTCGACCCACGTGGGGTGGGTGGCCATGATGTTGAGCCGGTCGCGCAACGGTGCCAGCGCCACCAGCGAGTTCTGCTCCGCCGCTCGGTTGTCGAAGATGCCGATGTTGAGCACGCCGTCGCCGCTGGACAGCAGCGTTTCGACGGCGTCCGCGATGTCATCCACAACGGTCAACGGCGGGACGTATGCGTGCATCCAACGAAACGCCTCCTCATCCCCCCGCTGGATGTAGGCGCCGGCCTTGCCCACCAGGACCGCGCGGGCGTCCTGCACGCCTGCCATGGTCGTGAGCACCTCACGGGCGAGTGACGCGTCGAGGCAGTCGCTGTGCACCTCCTGGCTGCCCACCAGGACGTGAGCACCGTTGGACGCGATGTAGGTGACCCGTTCGGCGATGGGCGCGAACTGCCGTCGCAGGCTGACGTGGTGCCGGCCGCTCGCCGGGCTGAAGGCGATGCCACGGGCGTCGAGCTCGTCGAGCAGCGGCCAGAACTGATCGTGGATCTGGCGGTCGTCGTCGAGCAGGGTGCCGTCCATGTCGGTGACGACCAGCCGGATGTCCGGGGCAGGCATCCTGGCCAGCTCAGTCAGGTCATGGGTGTGCTCGTCGCTCACCCCGGTGAGGGTAGGCAACTGCAAGCCACGACGGTCGGGAGGGGAGCGGTCAGTCTCGGCGGTCATGGCTGCAGGGGCTCCGTCACGTCGAGGACGTCGGCATCGAGCGCGTCCAGAGCCTCTTCGGCGTCGACGGCAACGGCGACGCCGTGAGCGCCCGCTCCTAGGGTGATGGCGCGACCGCAGAGCCGTTCGTCGGCCACGACGGGCCATGAAGTGGTGGATCCGAAGGGCGTGATCGTCCCGCGTTCGAACCCGGTCGCGTGTCGGGCCTGCTCCGCATCCGGCATCGACATGCGGTTCGCCCCCAGGTGAGTGCGAAGCTTGGGCCACGACAGCGAGCGGTCACCGGGGACGAGGACGAACACGAAGTCGTCCGGGCCTCGTCGCACCACCAGCGTCTTCACGACCTCGGCGGGCTCGACCCCACGGGCGAGCGCGGCCTCGGCCAACGACCGGACGGGTCCGTGCTCGATCACTCGGTAGTCCACCTCGGCTGCCCCCATGGCGGCCAGGACGCGCTCGCGCGGCGATGGGACGCCGGAATCGATGCTCATCGTTCGATGATGCTCGTCGTGGGGTGGCCTGTCATCCGGGGATGTGCTCGCGCACGACGGACAGCAGCCGCTCTCCGTACTTCTCGGCCTTGACCGAGCCGATACCTGCCAGCCGCAGCAGGCCGGCGTGGTCGGTCGGCCTGGCCCGGGCGATCTCGCGCAGGGTCGAGTCATGCAGGACGACGTACGCGGGCACGCTGGCCGCCTCGGCGATGCGCGCCCGCTCGGCGCGCAGGGCATCGAAGAGAGCCACGGCGTCGCCCGACAGCTCGGGTTGGGAGGCCGAGGCTGGTGATCTCGCTGACCGGCGGGCAGGAGCGGCCGGCACTGTCGCCACGCGGCGTAGCGTCACCTTCTGCTCGCCGGCGAGCACCGGTCCGGCCTTGGCCGTCACGCGCAGGGCCCCGAATGCCGAGGAGTCGGCCCGGAGCAGCCCTTGGGCCACCAGCTGGCGGGCGACGCCTCGCCACTCTCGGACGTCCATGTCCGCCCCGACACCGAAGGTGGGCAGCGCGTCGTGACCGGACTGGGTCACCTTCGCGGTAGCCGTTCCTCGGACGATGTCGATGAGGTGCCCGGCGCCATAGCGTTGGCCGGTGCGCAGGCCTGCAGACATGAGCTTCTGAGCGGCGATCGTGCCGTCCCACGTGGTCGGCGGATCGAGGCACACGTCGCAGTTGCCGCATGGGGGCGAGGACTCGCCGAAGTAGTCCAGCAGCACCTGGCGCCGGCACGTCCCCGACTCGGCGTAGCCCAGCATGGCGTCGAGCTTGATGCTCTCGACCCGCTTCTGCTCCTCGCCGGCGTCTGAGCTGTCGATCCACCGCTGCTGGGCCACGACGTCGCTGAGGCCGTAGAGCATCCAGGCGTCCGCAGGCCCGCCGTCGCGCCCGGCGCGGCCCGTCTCCTGGTAGTAGCCCTCGACCGACTTGGGCATGTCGAGGTGTACGACGAACCGGACGTCGGGCTTGTCGATGCCCATGCCGAACGCGATCGTCGCCACCACGACGACGCCGTCCTCGCGGCGGAAGCGTTCCTGGGCGCCTCGGCGCTGCTCGGCATCCATGCCGGCGTGGTACCCGATGGCGTCGAATCCCTGCGCGCGCAGCCAGGAGGCCGTCTCGTCGACCTTCTTGCGCGAGCCGCAGTAGACGATTCCTGCCTGGTCGTGGCGATCACGAAGAAACCCGGCCAGCTGGCGCCGAGGGTCGGCCCGCTCGACGACGCTGTAGCGGATGTTCGGGCGGTCGAAGCTCGACACGAACTCACGGGCGTTCGTCAGGGCGAGGCGCTGGTGCATCTCGGCGCGGGTGACGGCGTCAGCGGTTGCGGTGAGGGCAATGCGCGGGACGTCGGGGAACTGCTCGTGCAGCTCGGCCAGTCGCAGGTACTCGGGGCGGAAGTCGTGGCCCCACTGCGAGACGCAGTGCGCCTCGTCGATCGCGATGAGCGACAGACCATGCCGCTGCGCCATGTCGGCGCTCAGGTGCCGGAATCCCGTCGAGAGTGCCCGCTCCGGGGCGACGTACAGAAGGTCGAGATCACCGTCGCGCGCTGCGCGAGACACCTCGCTCGCCTCCTGCGCACTCAAGGAGGAGTTGAGGAACGCCGCGCGTACACCGAGGAGTCGCAGGGCGTCCACCTGGTCCTGCATCAGTGCGATCAAGGGCGAGATGACGACGGCCGTCCCCGGGCGCACGATGGCCGGAACCTGGTAGCAGAGTGACTTTCCCCCACCGGTGGGCATGAGCACCATGGCATCGCCGCCTGAGACGACGTGCTCGACGATCTGCTCCTGAGCCCCGCGGAACGCCTCGAAGCCGAAGACCGACGCAAGCACCTCGTGCGACGACAAGGGCTGCTGCACGCTCGCCGGCTCCTGCACGCTGGCATGGTGTCATGCACCCACGACACGGTCGTGACCCGTGGCGAACGTGGGACGACCGAAGGTCTACCCGTTTTCGTCGGCGGAGGCGAACGTGAGCAGCACGTCGACCTCACGACCTTCGATCAGCGCCTCGGCCTGGCGGACGGACCGCTTCACGGGTAGCAGATAGGTGCGGCGCCGCTTGTCCGGGAAGAGAGACGTCGACCACCGGGTGTCGCCCACCTGCACCTGGACGCGAACCGAGGAGAAGCCGTTCGTTCGACCCTCGACCCGTTCAGCGATCTCGTCGGCGACATCTTCGGGGACGCTGACGAAGAACCAGGCGGCGGGCCCGTCGTACTCCCACAGCGGCGAGCTGAACCGGTAGAGCTCGGGCATGTGGATGACGCTAGCGGTCGTCCGGGCGGGCGCTAGCGATCCCGGTCGACCATGTAGGGGATCAGGTCGGCTACGAACGAACGGGCGGGCGACGAGGGGACGTCGCAGAACGCTCGGTCGAAGGCGTCGGAGGCCGACGAGGCGATGCCGCGGCCGAACTGGTCGGCGAACGCGATGCTGCCGTACTCCGCCATCATGGTCGCCACGTCGCGCACCATCGAGTCCGATCGCTGCGCGCGAGAGAGGCTCAGGTACTCAGCGACGCGTCGTCGGTCATCGCCCTCGGCCGCGGTGATCAGGTGGATGAGCATGAGAGTTCGCTTGCCCTCGCGCAGATCCCCAAGGGCCTCCTTGCCGTACTCTGCCGTGGACCCCGTGAGGTTAAGGACGTCGTCACGAATCTGGAACGCAGCCCCGAGGTAGAAACCGAACCGGAGCAAGAGGTCCAGCGGCGGATTGGCTGGGCCAGCGATGAGCGCCCCGACCCTCAGCGGCAGAACAGTCGTGTACCAGCAGGTCTTCTTCATGATGAGATCCAGGTAGTCCTGCGGGGTGAGGTCCACGCGCTGGTCGTTCTGCCAGCCGATCTCCTGGGCCTGACCATCGACGGTCTGGCGGGCCATGAACTGGAACTCGGCGAACACTCGCGCCGCCCTGCGCCGGCCGAGTCGTCTCTCGTTGTCCTGCAGCGCTGCCATAGCCATCACGGCGAGGCCGTCTCCGGCGTTGACTGCTGCGGACGTACCTACCTGCCGGTGCAGGGTCGCTCGCCCACGACGCAGCTCGCTGTCGTCCTCCACGTCGTCGTGGACCAGGAAGGCCGTGTGCAGCAGCTCGATCGCGGCAGCGGAGGGCAGAGCGCTGTCGGCGGTACCGCCGAACGCCTCGCAGGTGGCCAGGCACAGGGCAGGACGCAGCCCCTTGCCGCCGCGATCCAGGTACTCCCCGGCGGGAGCCGTGAGGTGTGGGGAGAGGTCCTGGGCATGGACGTGGGCGCGGGCTGCTGAGCGAGCCCGCAGGTCGTACGCGGCCAGCCTGTCGATGAAGGACGCGGTCGTCATGGGCCGATGACCCTCAGCACGAGTCCAACGGGGTCATCGGGTGCAACCGACAGCAGGAGCAGCCCCCGGTAGACGCCCGGTGCCTGGCCTTCCGGCACCTCGACGCGAAGCTCCAGCTCGACCGAGCTCGTCGCTTCGACCGTGGTCTCCGCCGGTGACGTCGACACCGCGGATGCGGGTATGTGGTGCCCGGAGGGGGCGGCCATGGACGTTGCGGTCACCGCGACCCTCGGTCGGCCGATGGTCGGGTTGTGCACCCAGGCGGGGGCGGCCGTCGACGAACCGGGCGCGGTCGAGGGCAGGACGATCGCGTCATCGACGTGGGCGCCGGTCTCGGAGCCGAGGTCAGCGAGGGTGTCGAGCAGCGTCAGCATGGTGTCGGTCAGTCGTGCTGCTGTCTCGTCGACTGGGCGGGCACCCGCCTCGCCCGAGGGCGCCTCGGCAGGCCCGGGCCTGCCTCCCAAGCTACGACCGGCGAGGTGGATGTAGCGGTCGACCACCGCCGCGGCAGAGGCCAGCCCGAAGCGCTGCACGTCCTCGACCAGGTGGCGTGGGCCGGTCACGTCCACCGGTCCAGCACGCCTCGTGCGGCCAGTACCCCGGACCGGGTGGCCGCCTCGACGCAGCCGGCATCGAGCCCGCACGAAGTCCAGTCGCCGGCGATGCAGAGGTTGGCGAACCCAGTGGCTGTGGGGGAGATGCGGTGCTTGCCGGAGCCGGGCAGCGACTGGACGTAGCGGTCCGACGGGTCGAGGTTGGCTCGTACGTACTGCGCGTTCAGCCGGTCACGGCCGGTCCGCTCCTCGGCGTCCAGGAGCAGCTCCCACCGGAATCCGCGCTTGTCCTCCGATCCTGGCCACAAGGCCCTGACTTGATGGTTCAGGAAGTCCTCGAGGTCGGCTGTGACGACGCTCTCTGCATCGTCGGGATCGCGATCGGGCATGGCGCTGCAGAGATAGGCCAGCGACTGGGGGCCCATGGACGGGGGCCAGCCCTCACGGGGGAGCAGATGAGTCATGTCCGCCCACGTGTCGAACGTGTCCCCGAACGCGCTCAGGGTCACACCAGTTGGCCCGTCCCAGCCCAGCTCGGACGCGGACGCGCCGAGCCATAGCTGGGCCGCACGGGTGCCCACGGTTGCCACGTTCGCCACCATGGCGTCCCATGCGGGGTCGGTCTCGATGAGCTCCGACGCGACGTGGGGAATCATCCCCAGAGACACCGCGAGGACGGCGACGTCGTAGTCCGTGCCGCTTCGAAGCTGGACCGTCGCGACTCCCGTCGAGCCATCGTGGTGCGACTCCAGGTCTCGCCCCGGATCACCGTCGAGCTGCTCGAGGAGCGGGTGGTCGGGCCAGCAGGGCAGGCCGTCCACTTCGATGAGAGGATCGTAGGTGCTACGCCCGAACGCGAGATCGGCCTGTCGGGTCAGCTGGATCCTCTCGATCGTGCGATCCTCACCGACGCTCAGGTGGTCCAGCCGGTGGAAGAACCTGACGTCAACGCCGCGGCGTGACAGCGCCTCGTACAGAGGGCGAACACCACCTCACCCATCCCGGCCTGCATCCGCCAGAAGATCGAGCCTTTGAAGTCGAACAGCATGCGTCCGGCGAGCTGGAGGCCAAGCCCCGCCGCGAAGCGAGGTCGGGACTTGTCGCCGCCCTCGTAGGCGAAGACGAGGTCGTACATACCCCGCACGATCGGGGAGTCGAGAGTCTCTTGGGCAGCGCCGTGCTGTACCAGCCATTCGCGGTAGTCGAGGTGGTCGATCGCGGCGTAGGTGCCCGAAGTCACCAGCCCGTCGACGACCATGCCCACGACGTTCGTGGCTGCGAGGTCCACGAGCTGCCACGTGCGCCGTGCCCGCGGGTCGTTGAGCACAGACGCGCGCAAGCCGTCACGCCATGACCGGACGACGTCCACGAGCGGGTCGAGCAGGGTGGTGGGCAGACCCTCGGTCGCCGAAGCTGCGCGGTCGAGAAGCTCAAGGGCTACGGCGAATGCGAGCAGGCCGCCGCCCCGAACCAGTGCTGGGGCGTCCCCGGCGGATGGGATCGGGGACGGAGAGCCGCTCAGGTGCACACGGCCAGGGGTCGGGCCGGCGACAGAGCGCTGGAAGTCCAGCAACAGCCCCACGGCCCGGGCTGCAACCGTGACGGGCGCGAGGGGGCGGTCTTCGGCGCCAGGCTCGCCAGGAAGGGCGTCGTTGGTCGAGAAGCGAGTGACGAAGTGGCCCCAGGAGCCGCTGAGGTCGTCGGCGAGACCGACATCGCTCGACGGCACAACGGCCTCCTGCCACGTGCGGATCGGACAGCCCGGATCGGTTCGCGGGCGGTCCAGCTCCTCGTAGACCTCGCGCAGCACCCGGAACGTCGCGTCGTAGTACCCCAGCAGCACATGAAGGCCGTGCTCCTCGATGCGGTCGAACGCCCCGCGGCTGCTGGCGCCTTTGCCTCCCAGGCGCCATCCCCGTTGGTAGACGGTGATCGAGTCGAGCCGGTCACGCCAGTCGCCGCGACTGAGCTCCCACGCGGTCGTCAGGCCGGCCATACCCCCGCCCACGACGACGACGCGGGGACGCGACGCGCTCACTCGGCGAGAAGGGCGCCGGCGGAATCGGTGTCGGCATTCGTCACGGATGCCACACGAGACCGTGCCTGGGTCAGCACAGCACGCCAGTCAGCGGGGCGTGCATCATCGGGAAGCTGGGCCAGCGCGACAGCAGCGCGCAGCTGCGAGAGCAGGGCGCCCTGGCGTTCGGCCACCGACACGGCCTCCTGCAGGTCCGCGACCACCTCGGAGACCGGTCCGCCACGTGCCCGGGTGTACTGGGCGCGAAGCCGCAGCAGCTCGGGCAGGTGCAGGTACTCACCGCTCTTGCGCATGATGTCGAAGGCGTCGCTGATGAGGTCCGCAGCTCGGTCGACGTCGCCACGCTCGGCTACCAGCTCGGCGAGAA
>CAVQGZ010000010.1:0-115191 GCA_963712175.1 uncultured Actinomycetota bacterium | reverse complement strand
CGAGGAGCCCTCGGCGCCCTGAGACGACCCCGCTGAGTCGTCTCCGCCGGTGCCGCCACCACCGCCCACGCTGCCCTGAGTGGCCGCGGAGGCGCTGGACCCCGCGTTCCCGACCGTGCCGTCGCCTCCGTCGCGCCGACGCCGGTGCCTCCACCGGCTCAACTGCAGCCTCACCGGCGGTCATGCGCTCGACCATGGTGTGGATGTCGGAGTAGTCCGGCCGAACAGGGTCGATCAGCGGTGGGACGAGCGAGAGAGCGTTGATCTGCTGGCTCGGTACCTGCTGGGCGACGGTCAGCAGACCAGGGAGGTCGCTGGTGGGGATGTCGGTCTGGATCAGGGCAGCCGAGGCCTTGGCCAGGTTCTCGTAGTTGCGCAGCACGGTCATGGGGTCGGCCTGCCGCGCCAACGAGGAGGTGAGGCACTTCTGCCGAACCATGCGCTCGTAGTCGCTGGCGCCCTCCCGCGAGCGGGCGAACCACAGCGCCTGGTAGCCGTCGAGCTCCTGGACGCCGGGCTCGATGTAGCCCTCGATCGGGCCGGTGCCGCCGCCGATCGGTACCCGCTTGCCGACGTCGACGGTGACCCCGCCGAGCGCGTCGACGATCTGCTCGAAGCCGGCCATGTCGACGACCGCGGTGTACGGGATCTGCAGCCCGGTGACTCCCTCGGCGGCCAACCGGGTGGCCTCCAGACCAGGGTCGTCGCTCGGTGGCAGGTCGTCGGCGTTGTCGTTCGCCCACGTGTAAAGGGCGTTGATGATGCACTCGTCTCCGCAGTCGAACCCGTTGGGCCACAGTCCCGCGAGCGCGGTGCCCTCCGGGAAGGGCGCGTCCATGAGGTTGCGGGGGATGCCGACCAGGACGGACTGACCCGTCACCGCGTCGACGGACACAACCGTCAGGCTGTCCGGGCGCAGACCCTCCCGGTCTGCACCCGCGTCCCCACCGACGACGAGGACGTTGTACCGGCCGTCGACCGCACCGATCGACGGGCCCTTGGCGAAGACCGACCCGACAAGGTCGCGCTGCACGTCGAGCAGGTGCATGCCCGTGGACAGCAGCCCGGCGATGAGCAGGAACGCGACACCTGCCGTGCCGGTCAGGCCAAGGCGACCCCGCTGCGACAAGGTCGGTGGGTTGCCCAGGCGCCACGCGTCGAGGACGAGGAACAGCCAGCCAACACCGACGACCGCGATAGCGATCTTGGCGGCGGTCAGGAACGTGTCGTTCGACCCCAGCGACACGAGGACGGTCGGACGCTGGCTGGCGATCACCGCGACGAGCCCGAGCACGACGATGACGCCGATCCACACGCGGATGGCGATGCGCCCGACCTGACGGCTCCCGGCCACGCGCTGAGCCGACCCAGGAACCATGACGGTGCCGAGCATCAGCAGCAGGGCCCGGCGCAGGGCCGCAGCCTGCGCCCGCGCCTGGGCGACCGATCGCGGTGGGCGAGGCGCCTGCTGGCCCGGCGGCCTGGGAGGGCCTTGCTGACGCTGTCGGGTCGGCGGCGGTGCGATCGTGGTCATGGGCTCCCACTTGGTCCGGGGAAGGACGCGGCATCGATGCCGCCGGACGACGGGAGTATGTCCAGAAATCGTGGCGGGTCCGGGGAGCCACGCCGCGCGAGGCACGACCGACGGGACGAATCGGCCGAGAGAGACGCGTCTGCGGTCTTTCGTCCCCTTGTTCGGCGACGGTCGGTAGGGCACGCTGGTACCACCGTTGTCGCCCAGCGCTAGGAGGCCCCCGACATGTCCTTGCACCACTCCGAGGAGACCCACCGCAACCTCGTCGCCCGGGTACCTGAGGCGACCGGACGTGGTCTTCCAGAGTGGTTCCGGACGATGGAGGACGGGCCCAGCTTTCTTCGCTTCGACGACCGGGTGAACTGGCTTCGCGACGAGTTCGGCATCAGCCACGGTCATGCGACCGCGATCGTCCACGAGCACAACCTGGTGCGCGCGCACCGTTCCTTCGAGTAGACGTCTGCTCGGGCGTCGCCCGGGCAGAGCGACGGCCCCGCACCTGCGCAGGTGCGGGGCCGTCGGCTGTAGTGCGGGGCTACTCGCCTTGGAAGATGGCGATCAGCCTGAGCAGCTCCAGGTAGAGCCACACGAGCGTGACGACGAGGCCGAAGGCCGCCGTCCACGCGTACTTCTGTGGGATGCCGTTCGTAACGCCCTTGTCGATGAAGTCGAAGTCGAGCACCAGCGAGAAGGCCGCCAGCGCGACACCGATGAAGCCGGCGGCGATTCCGAGCCAGCCGCTGCGCAGACCGAAGGCGTTGTCGCCAGAACCGAAGACCATGACGAGAACGTTCACCAACGAGAAGGCCAGGTAGCCCATCATCCCGATGATCACCATGCGACGGAACTTCGGCGTCACCCGGATGCGGCCGCTGCGGTAGGCCAGGAGCGTGACCGCGAACACGGCGAGCGTCCCGAGTACAGCCTGCTGGACGATGCCCTGCCACTGAGCCTCGAACACGAAGCTGATGCCGCCGAGCCCAACGCCCATGAGCGCCGCGTAGCCGATGATCAGGGCGGGGCTGGGCTCGCGCTTGAACGCGTTGACCAGCCCGAGCACCAGACCGCCGATGAAGCCGACGAAGAAGAACTGGGGGAAGACCCAGCCGACACCGGCGCCGACCAGAAGGACGGCGAACGTGAGGCCGGTCTTCATGATGACGTCGTTGTAGGTCATTCGAGCCGTCTGCAGGGGTCCGGCCGAGGGGCCGGCATACGCCTGCTCGAGCTGTTGGATGCTGGCGGCGTCCACACCCGCGGTGGCGGTACGACCGGTGGCGGCCATTCCGTCAGCCCGCGCGAAGACGGGGTTCCTACTCTCCATGTCTCTCCTTTGCCAGGGGCGGCACGATGAGCTGCCACGCACTGCGACGACACCATGATAACGGCGGAACCACTGTTCGTGTTCCACGAGCCAGGCGGGCGATTCGTGGGGCCCGCCGTTGCCCGAACCGTGCTCCCGGTGGGACTCGAACCCACACCGAGCCCGCTTTTAAGGCGGGTGCCTCTGCCAGTTGGGCCACGGGAGCGACGTGACTACAAGTACACCTTGCGTGCGTAGAGGGCATGAGCGCCAGCCACCCGGTCGATGAAGAGCAGCCCCGCGCAGTGGTCGATCTCGTGCTGGACGGCTCGCGCCTCGAAGGCGTCAGCAACCAGCTCGACCTTCTCCCCCGTCCCGGGGATCTCACCCACGACGCTGAGCCTCGTCGCCCTCTTGACGTCACCGGTCAGGTCCGGCACCGACATGCACCCCTCCCGAGCCTTCTCGTTGCGGCTGGCCGCCACCACTTCGGCGTTGCACAGCACGAACGTCCCATGATGCGTCCGCGTCTTCGGGTGCTGGCTGACGTCGACCGCGAAGACCCTCGACCCCACGCCGACTTGGGGAGCCGCGAGCCCGACACACCCCGGCGAGACCCGCATCGTCTCGACGAGGTCGGCGGCCAGCTGGACGACGTGCTGCGCTCGCGGGTCGACCTCGGCGCCGGGACGCGACAACACCGGGTCCGGCGCTCGCACGACCGGACGCACCTGGCCCGCAGTACCCAGCGACTGGACGGACCACGCCCGCAGAACGTCCGTCACAGCAGGTCGGTCTCCACCGATCGCAGCGAGACGTCGACGCCGAGCTCGTCGGCCACCGACCCCAGCCGCACCCGCAGGGCCTCGAGGTCGACCGAGGCCGGCACGTCGATCTCAGCAATGAGCACGTAGAGGGCTCCGGACAGCCGCGTCGACAGATCGGTCACGTTGCCCCCGACATCGGCCACCGCGGCGGTGAGGGCCGACACGATGCCTGGCCGGTCGCCACCGTGCACGACGAGCTGATGGGCGAGCCCGCCGCGAACGTGGTCCGGCTCGGCCCGGACCTCGCGCACCGACACGTCCAGCGACCCGTCGGCGGTCAGCGGGGCCAGGGCATCGGTCACCTCGTCGCGGGCGGCGTCACCGGAGCAGATCAGCATGAACGCGAAGTGGCCCCGCAGCAGGGTCATCGTCGAGTCCTCGAGGTTGAGCCCCAGGTCAGCGAGCGCGGACGTGGCTTGGGCGATGATCCCCGGCCGGTCATGGCCCAGGACGGTGACGGCGAGGACGGTCATGGCTCCATCGTGCCCTGCGGCCACGCGTGCTCGACCGCGGCCTGGAGAACGCCGTCGAGCATCTGCTCGGTCAGGCGCCCGGTGAAGGTGTTCTGCTGGCTCGGGTGGTAGCAGCCGAGCAGCACGACGTCACCGAGCCGGGCCGTGGCACCGTGGCCGAACCGGGGACGAGGTCGCGCGAGGTCACCACCGGTCCGCAGGTGCCACGACAGTGCTGCCTGCCAGGCGAAGCCGCCGAGGGCGACGACCACGCGCATCTGCGCACGCAGCAGATCCATCTCCCGGTCCATCCAGGCAGAGCAGGTGTCGCGCTCGGTCGTGGTGGGCTTGTTCTCCGGCGGCGCGCATCGCACCGCCGCCAGGACCCGCGTTCCGGTGAGCACGAGGCCGTCGTCGACGTGCCCTGGCACTGGGCTGGTTGGCCAGGCCGGCGCGATGAAGCGCGGAGAACAACCAGTCCCCGCTGCGGTCTCCGGTGAAGACCCGTCCGGTGCGGTTGGCCCCGTGCGCGGCAGGAGCCAGGCCGAGCACGACGACGCGGGCGTCCGCCGGGCCGAATCCGGGGACGGGACGTCCCCAGTACTCCTCGTCGCGAAACGCCGCTCGACGCTCGGTCGCGACCTGCTCGCGCCACGCCACCAGCCGCGGACAGGCCCGGCAGAAGGTGACCGCGTCGTCGAGCTGGGCGAGCGTCGTCGCTGCGTCGGCGGCGGCCGTGACCGCACCGGCGTCTGTGGGCGCGGCGTCGTTCACTCGACCAGCGACCAGGCGATCCCGTCGAGGATGTCGTGCTCGCTGACCACGACGAACGGCAGCCCGGTGGCGTCGAGGATGCGCCGCAGCACCAGCGCTCCCGCACCGATCACGTCGACGCGACCGGGGTGCATGACGGCGATGGCCGCACGTTGGTCGTGCGTCATGGCCAGCAGGTCGTCGCTGATCGCGCGGACGTCCTCGGCCGGCACCACATGGCCGTGGATCGCCGTCGGGTCGTAGGAGTCCAGGCCGAGGTGGATCGCCGCCACGGTGGTGACCGACCCCGCCAGCCCGACGATGCTGCGCGCCTGCTCCAGGGGCACGACCTCGGCGGCCGCGGCGATGGCGGCGTCGATGTCGGCCAC
Organism: uncultured Actinomycetota bacterium; assembly: GCA_963712175.1. GTDB lineage: Bacteria > Actinomycetota > Actinomycetes > Jiangellales > Jiangellaceae > CAVQGZ01. The sequence continues at coordinate 109,933 of CAVQGZ010000010.1, read as the reverse complement.
CGCGGACGCCACCTCGACCCGAGTCGGCGGGTCGCCGGCGAGGTGCCGCTCCGTCATGCGGACGCACCCGATGTCGACCGACCGGGCGGCCAGGACGGCGGGGCCCTGCCCCAGGACGAACTCGGTGGACCCGCCGCCGATGTCGACGACCAGCCGCGGCGACGGCGCGCGATCGTCGGGCACGCCGGACGTGGCGCCGCGGTAGGACAGCGCGGCCTCCTCGTCCCCGGTGATGACCTCTGGCGCGACCCCAAGGATGGCGCGTACGCCGGCCACGAACTCCTCGGCGTTGGACGCGTCCCGTGACGCGCTCGTGGCGACCATGCGGGTCGGGTCGGCACCGAGCTCGTCGATCACCTGGGCGTACTCGCGCAGCGCGGCAAACGTGCGCTGCAGTGCGGCTGGGTCGAGTCGTCCGGTGCGGTCGACACCCTCGCCGAGCCGAACGATCTGCATGCGGCGGTCGAGGTCGCTCAGACCTGAGGGGTCAGTACCCGGCTGCGCGACGAGCAGTCGGATCGAGTTCGTGCCGCAGTCGATGGCGGCGACCGGCCCGGTCACGAGCGGTCTCCGAGGTCCGACTCCGCGCTGCTGCTCACGCACCGCCCACTCGTCCACCACGGCGACATCATGCCCACGATCTCGTCGCCGAGCGGGTTCGTGCCGGGCCCGACCGCGAGCGAGTGGGCAAGCAGGACGTGCAGGCACTTCACCCGGTCGGGCATGCCCCCGGCCGACACCCCGGCGATCTCGGGCACGTCACCCAGCTCGGCTCGCTCGGCGAGGTACGCCTCGTGCGCGGCGAGGTAGGAGCGGGCAAGGTCGGCGTCCGTGGCGAGCCGAGCGGTCATGGCCGCCATCAGACCGCTGCCCTCGAGCGAGCCCACCTCGCTGCACGCCCGGGGGCAGGTCAGGTAGTACATCGTGGGGAACGGTGTCCCGTCCTCCAGCCGAGGCTCGGTCTGGACGACGTCGGGCAGGCCGCACGGGCACCGGTGAGCGATCGCCCGAACCCCGCGGGCCGCTCGCCCGAGCTGGGCCGTGACGGCGTCGAGGTCCTCCGGCGTCGGCGCGTGCATCAGCTCTGGTCGGTCGCGCCGGTGGCCTCGCTCGTCGACTCGTCCACGCTCGCGAGATCGGCGTTGCCGACCTCGGTGAACGCCGCCACCAGCGTCGACCACCAGGGCTGGTCCTGCCCCGGTGCTGGGACGACGGTGCCGGTGACCGGCTCCTCCTCCGGTGTCGCCTCGGTTCCCAGGACGATCAGCCCGACCTCGCCGGGCAGCACGAAGTTGAGTCGTTCGCGAGCTTGGGCGCGCACGTAGGCGGGGTCGTCCCACAGCGCGGCGGCGTCGCGCAGCTCGTCCACCTCAGCAGCCAGCGCATCGCGCTGGTCCGTGAGCTCGGCCAGCTGACTGCGCTGGTCAAGCCACGCGCGCACCGGCAGGGCGTAGGAGGCAGCCAGGACGGCAAGCACGGCAAGCAGCACGGCCGCCCGGGTCGTCATCGACGACCGCGGGGTGCCCGTCTCGGCCGCCGACCCGCGTGCCGGCGCAGAAGCAGCCTTCTGCGCCGTGGCCTTCGTGGGCCCCGGTGGGGCGCTGGGACGCTCGGCGTCCACGCCCGCGCCTCGGCGCGAGCGCGACGAGAGCCGGGGACCGGACGGGTGGGCCCGTCCTGCTGGTCCCCGGCTCTTGGTCGGCATGCCTCCTATGGTCGCCTAGGCCGAGAAGCGCGGGAACGCCGACGCGCCGGAGTAGCGCGCCGCGTCCTCGAGGTCCTCCTCGATTCGCAGAAGCTGGTTGTACTTGGCGACGCGGTCCGACCGGGCGGGCGCGCCGCTCTTGATCTGGCCGCAGTTGAACGCCACGGCCAGGTCGGAGATCGTGACGTCCTCGGTCTCACCGGACCGGTGGCTCATCATCGTGGTGAACCCGGCGCGGTGGGCCATGTCGACGGCGTCGGCGGTCTCGGTGAGCGAGCCGATCTGGTTGACCTTGACCAGCAGCGAGTTGGCAGTCTTCTCGGCGATGCCGCGCGACAGGCGCTCGACGTTCGTGACGTAGTGGTCGTCGCCGACGATCTGGATCTTGTCCCCCATCGCGGCGGTGAATGCCGCCCAGTCCTCCCACTCGTCCTCGGACAGGGGGTCTTCGATGGAGACGATGGGGAAGGACTCGACGAGCTCGTTGTAGTACTCGATGAGGCCGCCGGTGCTCAGCGCCTTGCCCTCGACGAAGTACTCGGTCGGGGCCGGGTTGCCCTCGCCCTTGAGGGCACGCCCGTAGAACTCGGTGGCTGCGACGTCCATGGCCAGGGCGACGTCAGCACCGGCCGACAGCCCGGTCGCCTCGATCGCGTTGACGATGAGCTCCAGCGCGGCCCTGTTGCTGGGCAGGCTGGGAGCGAAGCCGCCTTCGTCACCGAGCCCGGTGTTGAGGCCCTGGGACTTCAGCACGGACTTCAGCGAGTGGTAGACCTCGGCCCCCATGCGCAGGGCCTCGCGGAAGGAGTCGGCGCCGATCGGGGCGATCATGAACTCCTGGAAGTCCACGTCGCTGTCGGCGTGCGACCCGCCGTTGATGATGTTCATGCAGGGCACGGGGAGCATGAAGGCGTTGGTTCCGCCGACGTAGCGGTACAACGGCAGCTCGGCGGAGTCAGCGGCGGCCTTCGCCACAGCGAGCGAGACACCGAGAATCGCGTTGGCTCCGATGTTGGCCTTGTTGGGCGTGCCGTCCAGGTCGATCATGGCCTGGTCGATGAGCCGCTGCTCCTCGGCGTCCGCGCCCAGGATGTGCGGGGCGATCTGGTCGAGCACACCCTCGACGGCCTTCTCGACGCCCTTCCCGCCGTAGCGGGAGTCGTCGCCGTCGCGCAGCTCGACGGCCTCGAACGCCCCCGTCGAGGCACCCGACGGGACCGCCGCACGGCCCTGGGCTCCGTCGTCCAGAACGATCTCCACTTCAACGGTGGGGTTGCCTCGCGAGTCGAGAATCTCGCGGGCGCCTACTGCCTCGATCGACGCCACGTCGTGCTCCTTTGCGGTCAGGGGGCGTGTCTCTCGCAGCGTATCCGCGGGCCCGGGGCGGTGACGTGTCTTCTCACGATGATCTCGGAGATGGTGGTGTCAGAGGCCGTCCACGATGCGCCCGCCCACCACGACGACGTCGCTGCGCACCCCGCTCAGCTCGCGTGGCGGCAGCCCGAACGGGTCGACGGACGCGACGACGAGGTCGGCCCGCGCCCCTACCTGCACGCGTCCGAGATCGGGCAGCCCCGCTGCGCGGGCTGACCCCGCGGTGCCGGCACGCAGCGCAGCCGACAGCGAGAGGGCCTGCTCGGGCAGGAATGGGTCGGCGTCGGGCTCGTCGTGCGGGGTGCGCGTCACGGCGACGTGCACGGCCTGCCACGGGTCGGCGGAGGAGACCGGCCAGTCGCTGCCGAGCGCAAGCTCTCCCCCTGCCTCGGCGATCGCGGCGAAGGGGTACTGCCCGCGCGCCCGGTGCTCGCCGAGGACCGGCACGGTGAAGTCGTCCATCTGCGGTTCGTGGCACGCCCAGAGCGCCTGGCAGGTCGCGACGACTCCCAGCGAGGCGAACCGCGCCACGTCGGGTTCGGACACCACCTGCAGGTGCGCGATCTGGTGCGGCACGGCGTTCGGCGACCGTGGGCCGCTGGCCTGCCGCGCACCCTGGACAGCGTCCAGGGTGTCGCGCACCGCTGCGTCGCCGATGGCGTGGACGTGGACGGAGAAGCCGGCGGCCTCCAGCGCGGGCACTGCCTCGAGCATGACCTCACGTCCGACGAAGCTGATGCCGCGGTTGCCCGAGGGTTCCCCCGCCACGAGGTAGTCCTCGAGCATGGCCGCGGTCTGGTTCTCCACGATGCCGTCCGCCATGATCTTGACCACCTGCAGGTCGACGCCGACGGCACGGGCGGCGGCCCGCCGCTCGAGCAAGTCACCGATCTGCTCGGTGCCGCGGGTGCGATCCCACCAGAGCGCGCCGGTGGTGACGACGTCCAGCCTGTTCTCCCGCCATGCCCGCAGGTACGTCGGCAGCGGGTCCGGCTGGCCGGCGTAGCTGCCGAGGATGGCCTCGCTCCACGCCGTCACTCCCCACGCCAGCAGCCGCTTCCTCGCATCGAGCAGGGCCGCGTCGAGCAGGTCCTCCGTCGGCGGGGGCACGAGATCGGTCACGAGTGCGGCGGCACCTTCGTGCAGCACGCCGCTCGGACGCCCCTGCGCGTCCCGCTCGATGCGGCCGTCGCGGGGATCGGGGGTGTGCTCGTCGACGCCCGCCAGCGACAGCGCCCGGCTGTTCGCCCACACCCCGTGGTGGTCGCGGTTGAACAGCACGACCGGTCGGTCGGCCACGACCTCGTCGAGCATGGCAGCGGTGGCGACCCCGCCGTCGAAGGCCTCGAACGACCAGCCGCCGCCGGTGATCCACGACCACTGCGGATGGTCTCGAGCCGTGGTCGCCAGCCTCGCCTGGTAGCTCGCGACGGTTCGTGGCACCTCGAGCAGGTCGCAGGCCAGGCGTTCCAGCCCGCCCCAGAGCGGGTGGGCGTGGGCGTCGACGAAGCCCGGCATGAGCAGGCGCTCGCCCAGGTCGAGGACCTCGGTCCCCGGGCCACGACGCGCGTCGACCTCCTCTGCTGGGCCGACAGCGCTGATGCGCTCGCCCGTCACGGCGACGGACAGACCGGTCCGCGGCGTCCCGTCGCGGGTGAGCACCGGCCCGCCGGTGAGGAGCAGGTCAGGGCTCATTCGTCCCCCTGCCGCTGCCGGGCGCGTCGACCGGGACAGGCGTCTCGGTCTGGCCACGAGCCCGCTCGAGCTCCCGGACCTGCTCGCCGTAGCGCCCCACCGCTCGGCGTAGCGCCTGCTCGGGATCGACGCCGTGTGACCGGGCCTGCTGGACGAGAGCCAGGAGGGCGTCCCCGATCGCCTGCTCGTCGGCCGCCGCCGACGCTGCGCGGCCCGGCGGGGGTGGGGTGGGGGCCACCCCGGCCCGCTCGGCGCGTCCCATCGTCTTCGCGGCGAGCGAGAGCGCCGGGAGGGCGGCCGGGATCCCGTCGAGTGCTGACGTCCGGCCCTTCTCAGCCGCCTTCATCGCGTCCCAGCGGGCCTCGACATGAGCGGCGGTGTCGGCGCGCGCATCAGCGAACACGTGGGGGTGTCGTCGCACGAGCTTGTCGGCGATACCGGCGGCGACGTCGTCGACCGTCCACGGGTCGTCCGGGTGCTCGGCGGCGACCCGCGCGTGGAAGACCACCTGCAGCAGCAGGTCGCCGAGCTCCTCGCGCAGGTGGTCGCGGTCACCGGAGTCGATCGCCTCGAGGGTCTCGTAGGTTTCCTCGAGCAGGTAGGTCGCCAGCGACTCGTGGGTCTGCTCCGCGTCCCACGGGCATCCGCCTGGCGAGCGGAGCTGGTCCATGACCGCGACCAGGCGCAGCAGCTGCTCCCCCGCGGGCGCGTTCACCAGGTGGCTCAGCCGGCCGGCACCGAGATGGAGCCGGTTCCGGGCACGAGGCTGGCGCCCTCCCAGCTGCCGAAGCGGGGGTTGACCTCGACGCCGACCTCGTCAGCGGTCTGCGCGAGCGCGGGAACGATGTCGCCGACGATGGGCTCGAGCCCCTGCACCCTCAGCTCGTCCTCCAGCGCCCGCCGCAGGCCCGCCTCGGTGTAGACGAACTGGGCTCGAAGCGCGTCCAGGTCGCCACCGGCCTGCTCGCCCAGCTCGTCGTAGAGCTCGTCGACACCAGCGGCCGTGATCTCCACTCCCTCGCGGTCGGCCATCTCGATGAGCAGCAGGTGGTTGATCTCCCGGGTCAGGAACTCCCGCTGCACGTCGGACAGGTCTCCGGTCACCGGGAGCGGCTCGTCGAAGGACTCGCTGAAGTCGACGATCTCGCCCTGCAGCGCCTGGATGGTGATGGTCTCCTCGCCCACGGTGGCGGCAGCTCCCGTCACACCACAGGCACTGACGGCCACAGCGGAGGCAGCAAGGAGCACAGTCGGGAGTACACGCACCCGTCAGATCGTACGCAGGCCTGCCACGTCGCCTCGGCCGGCCAGGACGTCGGCGGCCACCTCGGCTGACACCAGCGACCCGCTGAAGGTGAGCAGGTGGTTCGGACCCAGCAGGGACTCATCACCAGGCAGCTCGTGGTCGACGACGACGACGTCCGGACGCGCTGCCCGCACCGAGGCGAGGACGTGACGCTGCCACGCCCGACGCCGCACCCCACGAACCGCGAGTACGACCGGTCGGTCGGCATGGCGAGCCAGCGCCGGAGCGGGGTCGCTGTCCTGCGGCGTCAGCACCTCCACCACCGTGCCCGTCATCCGTTCGGTGAGCGGTGCCCCGATCGCCCAGGGCACCTCGCCGGCAGCAATGCTCGGCTCGTCGTGCAGCTCGAGGACGAGCGGGGCGCGGTCGAGGCGCACCTGCCCCGATGCACGCAGCGCTCGCCGGGCAGCCTCGACTCCGGAGCCGTGCTCGCCGCTCGGCTCGACGGGCTCGCGAGTCCACGCTGCCAGGACGCCCACCCGGTGCGTGGCGTCCAGCAGCCGCGACACCGGCAGGCGTCCGCTGCGCACTGCCGCGGTGACGGCTGCCACCAGGCGTTCGACGATCTGCGGCCCCGTGCTCTCGCCACCCACGCACAGCGCATCGGCACCGGCGAGGAGGGCTTGCACGGCGCCCTCCTCATGGCCCACCGTCTGGCTGATGGCGTTCATGTCCAGGCCGTCGGTCATGACGACGCCCTCGAAGCCGAGCTCGCCGCGCAGCAGGTCGGTGAGGATGGGACGCGACAGCGTCGCCGGGACGTCGTCCAGCGCGGGGTATCGCACGTGCGCGGTCATGACCACCTGCGTCCCCGCCGCCACTGCCGACCGGAATGGGACGAGCTCACGGTGGCGCAGCTGCTGCAGTGACACGTCGACGGAGGGGACGGTGACGTGGCTGTCCTCGACCGTCGCACCGTGACCGGGGAAGTGCTTGACGGTTGCCGCGACCCCCTGGGTCTGCTGCCCGTGCACGAAGGCCGCGACGTGCGCGGCTACCGCCTCCGGGTCGCTGCCGAACGAGCGGATGCCGATGATGGGGTTCTGCGGGTCGGCGTCCACGTCGGCGACCGGTGCCAGGTTGAGCGAGACGCCCGCCGCCTGCAGTCGTGAGCCGAGGTATCCGGCGACACGTCGGGTGAGCCCGGGGTCGTTCACGACCCCGAGCGCCGCGGCCCCTGGCACGTCCGAGCCGCGGGCCGCGTCGAGGCGGGTGACGTCCCCACCCTCTTCGTCCACGGCGACGATGACGGCGGGTCGTGCCTGGCGAAGCTGGGTCGACAGGGCAGCCACGCTGCCGTCGGGGTCCCGCGTCGAGACGTTGCGTTCGAACAGGACGACCCCGGCGAGCCCGTCGCGGAGCAGCTCGAGCAGCCAGGTCGGGGCCGTCGTCCCCTCGAAGCCGGGGAACAGGGTTCCGAGCACCAGGCGACGCAGCTCGACGTCGGTCAGCGCGTCCGGCCCGACGCCGCCATCGGCAGTGGCGTGCAGAGCGGTTGGCGTCTGGGCCATCAGCCCTTGACCCCACCGGCGAGAGCGCCCGACTGGATGCGTCCCTGGACGGCGACGAAGAAGACGATGACCGGGATGGCGAACAGCGTGGAGCCGGCCATCAGCCCGCTCCAGTCGGTCTCCTTGAAGTTGCTCTGGAAGCCCGCCAGCCAGATGGGGAGGGTGTAGTTCTTCTCCGACAGCAGGATCACGTTGGCCAGGATGAACTCGTTCCAGGCCTGGATGAACGCGAACACGCTGGTCGCGACAAGGCCCGGCATGATCAGCGGGAACAGCACCCGGCGAAAGGCCTGCGAGCGCGAGCAGCCGTCGATCATCGCAGCCTCCTCGAGCTCGACCGGGACGTTCGCGACGAACCCGCGGAGGGTCCAGATCGTGAACGGCAGCACGAACGCGAGGTAGGCGACCATCACACCGGCGAGCTTGTCGACGAGGCCGACGCTGTTGAGCATCACGAACATCGAGATCAGCAAGGCCTCGAAGGGCACCATCTGAACCGCCAGGATCATCACGATGTACCCGCGACGGCCCTTGAAGCGGAAGCGAGCCACCGCGGTGGCGGCCAGGAAGGCCACGACCATCGACAGCAGTACCACCACCAGGGTGACGACCAGGCTGTTGCGCGCGAAGATGAAGAAGCCGTCGTCGGCGATGACCCGAGTGAAGTGCTCGAACGTGAGCGGGCTCGGGAAGAACTTCGGCTCGCGCGTGAACACGTCCGAGCGAGGCTTCAGAGCCGTGTTCACCATCCAGTAGACGGGGAACACCATGATCACGAAGACCACGAGGGCAGTGGTGTTGGCGGCCAGCGAGCCGACGCGGGTCGTGCGGGCGCTCACGCGTCCACCTCCTTGATCATGCGACGGACGTAGAACAGCGAGAGGCCTCCGAGCAGGACGACCATGACGACTGACATGGCGGCGCCGGCGCCGAAGTCGTTGCCGGCGAAGCTGGTCCGGTAGGCGTAGATGCCCAGCAGGTTGGTCTCCGACGTGATGCCTCCAGCCTTCTGGAGGATGAAGACCTGGGTGAACACCCGGAAGTCCCAGATCGTCGACAGGGCTGCCAGGATCGTGAAGATGGGTGCGAGAAGCGGGAACGTGATCGACCAGAACCGCCGCCAGCCTGTGGCGCCGTCCACCTCGGCCGCCTCGTACAGCTCTTCAGGCACCTGCGTGAGCCCTGCGTACAGCGTCAGCGCCACGAAGGGGATAGCACCCCAGACGACGACCACCCCGGCAACGGTGAGCAGCGAGAGCGGGTTGGCCAGCCAGGAGTAGTTGAGAAAGCCGTCGAACCCGAGGCTGACCAGTGCCCAGTTGACCAGCCCGTACTGCGTGTCGAACAGCCACTGCCACACCTGGGTGGCAGTGACCACGGGTGTGGCCCAGGCCATGAGGAGCCCGACCGAGACGAGCAGGCGCATCCGGGTTCCGAGCCGCTTGAGCAGCAACGCAACCAGTGTGCCCAGCAGCATCGTCGCGGCGACGCAGGCGACGGCGAACAGGACGGTGCGCAGCACCACGTCCCAGAACGTCGGGTCGGCGAAGATCCGCTGGTAGTTCTCGAAGTTGTTCCAGGTGGTGTCGCCCCGGACGATGTTGCGGAGCTTGGCCTCCTGCAGCGACAGGGTGACCATCCGGACGATCGGGTACCCGAGCACGACCAGCAGCAGCAGGGTGGCCGGCGCGAGGAGCAGGAGGGGGAGGCGGTTGTTGCGCTGGGGGCCGGCGGCCGAGCCCTCGGGGACGTCGCCGGCAGGGCGGGCGTCGAGGCTCGGACGGGTCGGGGTGGTGCTGCCCACGGTGCTGCTCATTGGCTGCTCCCCTCGGTCATGACGGCTGGGTGGCGTAGTGGGTCGGGATCGAAGGCGGCGGCCGGTCGGAGGCTGATCTCCGACCGGCCGCCGCGCTCAGGGGTTCAGCGGTGCGAACCGGGGTGTCGCACCGCCACGGTGCTAGCCGTTGAGAAGATCCGCGATCTTCGCGCTGGCGTCTGCGGTGGCGTCGTCGATCGTGGCCTGCTCGGTGAAGATCTTCACCAGCATGTCCGGCAGGACGGCCTCGGCCTCGACGTTGCCCCAGTTGGGCGACACGGGCGTGAACTTGCTGACCTTGGCGGCCTCGTCGGCAGCGAGCAGGAACTCGTTGCCCTCGTGGCCGGAGAAGGACGCCTCGTTGTTCGGGATGACTCCGCCGTCACGCGCGAGCTCGGTCTGGATCTGCTCGCCGGTGAGGATCTTGACCCACTCGACGGCCAGACCCGGGTCGGCGCAGTTCTGCGACACGGCCAGGTCGGAGCCCCCGAAGAAGACCGGGGCAGTCTCGTCGGCGCTCACGCCGGGCAGCGGGAACACGCCGACCTTGTCAGCGAAGTCCTCGTTCGTGCTGACGACCGCTCCGGGCGCCCACCACGAGTCGATGACCATGCCGATGTTGTCCTCCTGGAAGACCTCCCAGTTCTTGGTCTCGTCCCCGTCCTTCGGCGCAGTCGAGTAGTTGTCCACCAGGCCCTTGAGGGTCTCGAGGCCGGCCTTCGACTCGTCGGAGTCGATGGCACCGGTCCACTCGCCGTCCTGCGTGGCAATGTCGCCACCCGTGGTCCAGACGAACGGGAGGGCGCCGTACCAGTACTTGCCCGGGAAGTAGAACGCGGAGTAGCCGTCCTCGACGGTGCCCTTGGTCTCGCTGAGGGTCGCGGCCACGGCCTCGAGCTCGTCCAGCGTGGTGGGAACCTCGACGCCGGCCTCAGCGAAGTGGTCCTTGTTGTACATGACGATGCGCACACCGCCGTAGTACGGAATTCCGTAGCGCTCACCGTCAAGCTCGCCTGACGGGGTGAGGCCCGGTAGCCAGGCGTCCTCACCGAGGTCGCCGGCGACCGAGGAGAGGTCGGCCAGCAGGCCGGCGTCCGCGAACTTCGCCGTCAGCGAGTTGCCGATCTCGGCGACGCACGGGGTGGCGTCGGTGTTGAGCGAGGTGGTCAGCTTGTCTTGGATGCCGCCCCACTCCTGGAGCTCGACCTCGACGTCGACGTTCGGGTACGCCTCGTTGAACTGGGCGTTCACCGCCTCGACGACCGTGTCGGGCTGGCTGCCGGCCATGAGCCAGACCTTGAGTGTGCCCTCGGCGTCCTCCCCCGGGGCGGCCAGGTCGCCACCTCCGGACGAGCTCGAACCGCAGGCGGTGGCCGTCAGAGCGATGGCCGCCGATGCTGCAACGACGTAGCGGAGCTTCATGTGTGAAGCACTCCCTTCAGTAACAGGAAAGAACCTGACGAGTAGTAGACCATACGCGTAAGTAAGTTTCCAGAAAGTTAGGTAACGATTTGGTCACAGGCCCCCGCACGTCCGAGGCGATGCCACCTATTGCCTGCTCCTCCTCGGACGCAAGCCCGCCACAACAGACGCGTCCGAGCCGGTCGGAGCAATAGGTGCGTACTCGTCGGACGCAAGCAGGACGGGCTACGCCGACGTCGAGGCCGGCTCCGGGGGCGTGGGGACCGGCTCGGGGGTGAGGTCCCGGACGACCTTCTCCGTCCACGCGAGCAGATCCGCACCGATGAGCGGGCGTCCGCCGATGCCGGGCTGCTTCGGCCGCGGCACCAGGACGGTGTCGATGGGCGCCTTGACGATCGACTTCGGGTACAGCCGGCTGAGGCGCACCCGCATCGAGTCCGGCAGGCTCAGCGGGGCGAGCCGCACCTGCTGCCCGGCGAGGACCACCTCGCGCAGACCCCGGGATCGGGCCAGGGCCCGCAGCCGCGCCACCGCCAGCAGGTTGGCCACCGGCTCGGGCGGCTCGCCGTAGCGGTCGCGCAGCTCCTCGGCCACGGCGTCGATCGCGGCGTCGTCGGCGGCCTCCGACAGCCGGCGGTAGGCCTCGAGGCGCAGGCGCTCGCTGGCCACGTAGTCGTGCGGAAGGTGCGCATCGATGGGCATCTCCACGCGCATGTCGGCAAGCTCGTCCTCGGCGTCTCCCCGGAACTCCGCGACTGCCTCTCCCACCATGCGGACGTAGAGGTCGAAGCCGACGTCGGCGATCTGCCCCGACTGCTCGGCTCCGAGCAGGTTGCCGGCCCCGCGGATCTCCAGGTCCTTCATCGCCACCTGCATCCCGGCGCCGAGCTCGGTGTGCTGGGCGATGGTGGCCAGGCGCTGGTGGGCGGTGTCGGTCATCGTCTGCTCGCGTGGGTACAAGAAGTACGCGTAGGCCCGCTCCCGGCCGCGCCCGACTCGGCCCCGAAGCTGGTGCAGCTGCGACAGGCCGAGCAGGTCGGCGCGGTCGACGACGAGGGTGTTGGCGTTGGCGATGTCCAAACCGGTCTCGACGATGGTCGTGCAGACCAGCACGTCGGAGCGTCGCTCCCAGAAGTCGACGACTGCCTGCTCGAGAAGGTGCTCGTTCATCTGCCCGTGCGCGACCGCGACGCGAGCCTCGGGCACGGTCTCGCGAAGCCGGGCAGCGGCCTTCTCGATGGTTGCCACCCGGTTGTGCACGACGAAGACCTGCCCCTCGCGCAGCAGCTCGCGCCGAACCGCAGCAGCCACCTGCTTCTCGTCGTACGGCCCGACGTAGGTGAGCACGGGGTGGCGCTCCTCGGGCGGGGTCGTGATGGTCGACATGTCACGGATGCCGGTGATCGACATCTCCAACGTCCGCGGGATCGGGGTCGCCGACATCGTCAGCACGTCCACGTTGGCCCGCAGGTGCTTGAGGCGCTCCTTGTGCTCGACGCCGAAGCGCTGCTCCTCGTCGACGATCACCAGGCCGAGGTTCGCGAACCGCACGTCGCCGGTCAGCAGGCGGTGCGTCCCGATCACGACGTCCACGGTTCCGGCGGCAACACCTGATCGGACCGCCTCGGCCTCAGCGTCGGTCTGGAACCGCGACAGCGCCTTCACCTCGATGGGGAACGGGGCGTAGCGCTCGGAGAACGTCTGCAGGTGCTGCTGCACCAGCAGCGTCGTGGGCACGAGGACGACGACCTGGGCGCCGTCCTGCACGGCCTTGAAGGCCGCGCGCACCGCGATCTCGGTCTTGCCGTAGCCGACGTCGCCGCAGATGACGCGGTCCATCGGGATGGGGCGCTCCATGTCGCGCTTGACCTCGTCGATCGTGGACGCCTGGTCGGGAGTCTCGACGTAGGGAAAGGCGTCCTCCAGCTCGCGCTGCCAGGGGGTGTCGGGGCCGAAGGTACGACCGGGTGCCGACTGGCGCGCGGCGTAGAGCTTGATCAGCTCGGCGGCGATCTGCTTCACCGCCTTGCGCGCTCGGCCCTTGCGCTTGGCCCAGTCGGCGCCGCCGATGCGGTCCAGCGCCGGGGTCTCGCCGCCGACGTAGCGCGTCACCTGCTCGAGCTGGTCGGTCGGGACGAACAGCCGGTCCGGCGGCTGGCCGCGCTTGCCTGGCGCGTACTCGACGACGAGGTACTCGCGCACTGCACCGCCGACGTTGCGTTGGCTCATCTCGACGTACTTACCCACGCCGTGCTGGTCGTGGACGATGAAGTCGCCCGGCTCGAGGGTCAGCGGGTCGACCTGGTGGCGTCGCCGCGTGGGCATGGCGGCGCGTCGGCTGCCGGCCGGGTCACGCCCCGTCAGATCCCGCTCGGTCAGCACCGCGACCCGCACGGCCGGGTCGACGAACCCGGTGCGCAGCCGTCCCGTGCCCAGGTGGACGACTGGGTCGTCGTCGAGCGCAGCGGAGCGCCGTGCCGGGATGCCGGCCTCGGCCAGCACCTCGGCGGCACGGTCCACCGTCCCCTGCCCGGCCGCGAGCAGCAGCGTGGCCCAGCCCTGGCTCACCCACTCGCGCAGCTGCGTCAGAGCCGCGCTCGTCTCGCCCCGGTAGGCCTGGACCGGTTGCCACCCCAACGATGCCGAGGCAACGGCCGCGGCGTCGTCGGTCTCCTCAGGCGCCATGGTCTCGGCGTCGCTCTCGAACGGTGTCGTGGACCACCAGCGCTGGCCCCGACCCAGAGCGTGAGCCCGGACGTCGCCGAGCGGGCGGAAAGAAGCTCCCGCGACGTCGATCGGCACCGTCCCGCCCTCGGCCGCCGCAGCCCAGGAGGCCTCGCGGAACTCGGCGTCGGTCGCGGCGAGGTCGTGCGCCCGGGTTCGTACCCGCTCGGGGTCGCAGACGAGCACCACGGTGTCGGCGGGCAGGACGTCGAGCAGGAGCTCCATGTCATCGAGCAGGGCGGGAGCGAGCGACTCCATGCCCTCCACGGCCGTCCCGTGGCTGATCTTGGTCAGCATCTCGGCGAGCTCGGGATGCTCACCGGCCAGCCGGGTCGCGCGAGCGCGCACCTCGTCGGTGAGCAGGATCTCCCGGCATGCCGGGGCGTAGACCTCGGCCACGGCCCCCAGCGAGCGCTGGTCCGCGACCGCGAACTCGCGGATCTCGGCCACCTCGTCCCCCCACAGCTCGATGCGCCGGGGGTGGTCCGCCGTCGGCGGGAAGACGTCGACGAGCCCGCCGCGCACCGTGAACTCGCCGCGCCGCTCGACCAGGTCGACACGGTGGTACCCGGCCTCGACCAGGGCCCGGACGAGGTCGTCCTGCTCGATCTCCGAGCCCACCTGCAGCCAGACCGGTTCGATGTCGCCGAGCCCGGCCACCTGCGGCTGAAGCACGGCGCGCACGGGGGTGACGACCACGCGCGGACGCTCGCGCCCCGGAGTGCCCCCGTCGGGGTGGGCAAGGCGCCGCAGCACGGCAAGGCGCTGCCCGACGGTGTCGCTTCGCGGGCTGAGGCGCTCGTGGGGCAGCGTCTCCCAGGCCGGGTACAGCGCGACCTCGTGCTTCTCGAGGGTGTCGGCCAGCTCGTCGACCAGGTCCTCGGCCTCGCGCGCCGTCGCGGTGACGGCCAGCACCGGGCGCGCGGCTCCCGGGTCGGGAGCGGCAAGGGCAGCCACGAGCAGCGAGCGCGCCGATGCCGGCGCCGTCACGTCCAGGGACAGCTCCTGCGAGGCAGCGGCGACGACCTCGCGCAGCGGCTCCGAGCGCAGCAGCAGCCTGGTCAGGACCCCGGACAACGGTGGCACGCAGCACTCCTTGCAGTGGGTCGGACGTGGATCAGCTGTTGTAGTCGTTCTGCGCCCGCTCGAGGCCCCCGCGGACGAGGGCCTCGGTCGCGTCCCCCGCCCGCTCCACCACGAGTGGCAGGTGCTTGCGCTCCGGCGCGGTGAAGGGCTTGAGGACGAAGTCGGCGGCAGCCTGGCTGCCCGGTGGGCGACCGATGCCGATGCGCACACGCAGGAATTCCCCGGTGCCCAGCGACTGGCGCAGGCTGCGCAGTCCGTTGTGCCCGTTGTCACCACCACCCCGCTTGAGCCGCAGCGACTCGAACGGCAGGTCGAGCTCGTCGTGCACGACGACGAGCTGCTCGGCGGGCACCCCGAAGTAGTCCATCAGCGCGGCGACCGGGCCACCGGAGGTGTTCATGTAGGAGCGTGGCCGAGCCAGGATCGTTCGGATACCCGGCAGGGGCCCGAGCCGGATGTCGGCCACGTCGGAGCGACCACGTCGGTGCGGCGACAGCCGAGCATCCGCACGCTCGGCGAGCAGCTCGGCGACCATGGCCCCGACGTTGTGCCGGGTGGTGGCGTAGTCGGGCCCGGGGTTGCCGAGCCCGACCACGAGCCAGGGGCTGCTCAGCCCTGCTCTCCCGCACCGTCAGCAGCGGCCTCGGTCTCCTCGACCGTGGGAACCTCGCCCTCGGCGACCTCTGCGGCCTCCTCGGGCTCCTCGGCCTGTGGCGCGGAGATCACGACGATCGCCGTCTCGAGGTCCGTCACCAGCTCCACACCGTCAGGCAGCGTGATCTCGGCTGCCGTGATGGTCGTGCCGGCCTCGAGGCCCTCGACGTCGACCTTCACGTCCGGCGGCAGCGACGTGGCGTCGGCGCGAACGGCCAGCGTCGAGTTCTCGAGCGTGAGCACGGCACCGGAGTCGGGCTCGCCCTCGGTGTGCACGGGGATGTCGACGACGACCTTCTCCCCACGACGCACCGCGATGAGGTCGACGTGCTCGACGGAGTTGCGCAGCGGGTCACGCTGGATCGCCTTCGGCAGCGCAAGCTGTTCGCCCGCACCCTCGACCTGGATGGAGAGCAGCACGTTGGGGTTCTTCAGCGCCAGCGCGGTGTCGTGACCTGGCAGGGCGAGGTGTATCGGGTCGACGCCGTGGCCGTACAGCACGGCCGGGACCAGGTGGTCGCGCCGCAGCCGGCGGGCCGGGCCCTTGCCGAACTCGGTGCGCTTGGTGGCGCTCAGCGTGACGTCGCTCATGGTTCCTCGCTCGTGGTGCGTCGGTGGGTCGTGGGTCAGCCCGGACGAGGGCCGATGAGCCCACCGCGTCGATCACGGCACGCGCACGCGCCCTCGCCGAGGTGGTTGCAGGGTAGCCGAGGCATGCCCTGCCCAGCCAATCGCCACCGGTGACGCCAGCGGTCCCGCGACCGTCAGACCTGGCCGTCGAACAGGCTCGTGACCGACCCGTCCTCGAACACCTCGCGGATCGCGCGGGCGATGAGCGGGGCGATCGACAGCGTCGTGAGCATGTCGATCTGCGACTCGGGCGCGATCGGCAGGGTGTTGGTGACGACGACCTCTCGGATCTGGCTGTTCTTGAGGCGGTCGATCGCCGGGCCGCTCAGCACCGCGTGCGTCGCCGCGACGATGACCTCGTCCGCGCCCGCCTCCATCAGGGCGTCGGCAGCCTGGGTGATCGTCCCAGCCGTGTCGATCATGTCGTCCACGATCAGGCACGTGCGTCCCGCCACGTCGCCGACGACCTCGTGGACCCTGACCCGGTTCGCGACATCCGGGTCGTGTCGCTTGTGGATGATGGCCAGCGACGCGCCCAGCTTGTCGCTCCAGACATCGGCGACGCGGACGCGACCGGCGTCGGGCGAGACGACGGTCATGCGCCGGGCGTCGTAGTTCTCCTGGATGTGCGTCGCGAGCACCGGAAGGGCCCACAGGTGGTCGACCGGTCCGTCGAAGAACCCCTGGATCTGAGCCGTGTGCAGGTCGACGGCCATCAGCCGGTCGGCACCCGCGGCCTTGAACAGGTCGGCCACCAGCCGGGCCGAGATGGGTTCGCGTCCACGGTGCTTCTTGTCCTGCCGGGCGTAGCCGTAGAACGGGGTCACAACCGTGATGCGCTTGGCGGACGCCCGCTTCAGCGCGTCCACCATGATCAGCTGCTCCATGATCCACTCGTTGACCGGAGTCGGGTGGGTCTGCACGACGAAGGCGTCGCACCCCCGCACGCTCTCCTCGAACCGGACGTAGAGCTCGCCGTTGGCGAACGTCATGAACTTGGTCGGGACCGGCTCGACGCCCAGATCGGCGGCGACCTCCTCAGCGAGGTCGGGATGGGCCCGCCCCGAGAAGAGCATGAGCGTCTTCTTGCCTGTGGTCCTGATGTGTGCCACCTACTGACTCCCGTCGCCGCCGGCTGCAGTCTGCCCCACGCTGCTCTGCGGTGGGTCCGCTGGCCCCTGCTGCGCTGCCTCAGCCGCGCGCGCGGCGGCAGTCCCGGCTCGTCGTCGCTGCACCCAGCCACGGATCGTGCGCTGGCGCGCCCGTCCGACCCCCATCGCCCCGGCAGGTACGTCCTCGGTGATCACCGAGCCCGCTGCGGTGTACGCACCGTCACCGATCGTCACCGGAGCGACGAGCATGGTGTCGCTGCCGATCCGGACCTGGTCCCCGACCGTCGTGCGGTGCTTGGCGACGCCGTCGTAGTTGACGAACACCGTGGCCGCGCCGATGTTGGAGCCCGCGCCGATCGTCGCGTCGCCCACGTAGGACAGGTGCGGCACCTTGGACCCCGCCCCGACCGTGGCCCCCTTGATCTCGACGTAGGCCCCGGCTTTCGCGCCCTCGTCCAGCTGGGTGCCCGGCCGCAGGTAGGTGAAGGGCCCGACGGTGGCACCCGGACCGATGCGGGCACCGAACACGTGGCTGCGCACGACGCTCGCGCCGGCCTCGACGAGCGTGTCGGCAAGCGTGGTGTCAGGACCGACCACCGCCCCCGAAGCCACGTGTGTCGTCCCCTGCAGGTGCACTCCCGGCAGCAGCGTCACGTCACCGTCGAGGGTGACCGACACGTCGACCCATGTGCTGTGCGGGTCCACGACGGTCACACCGGCCCGCATCCACGACTCGAGCACCCGTCGATTCAGCTCAGCGCCGAGAGCAGCCAGCTGGACGCGGTCGTTGACCCCCTCGGTCTGCCAGGTGTCCTCCAGCAGCAGGGTCGCGACGGTCTCACCGGCCTCCCGGGCCAGCCGCACGACGTCGGTCAGGTAGAGCTCGCCCTGGTCGTTGTCGGTGTCCAGCCCCGCGAGATGACGGCGCAGCGCCGTGGAGTCGAAGGCATAGATGCCCGAGTTGATCTCGTCGATGCCGCGCTGCTCCTCGTCGGCGTCCCGGTGCTCGACGATGGCCGTGACCTGACCGCTGCCGTCCCGCACGATGCGCCCGTAGCCGGTCGGGTCGTCGAGTCGCGCCGTGAGGACGGTCGCGACCGCCGCCGTCGCCTGATGGGTCTGCACGAGGTGCTGCAGGGTCTCACCGGACAGCAGCGGGACGTCGCCATAGGTCACCACGACCGTGCCGTCACCGATCTCGACCTGCTCGAGCGCGCACATCACCGCATGCCCCGTGCCGTGCTGGACATCCTGGACGGCGACGTGCACCTGCGGGGCGACGGCGTCGAGGTGCTCGACCACCGCCTCGCGAGCGTGTCCCACCACCACGGCCAGGGCGCCCGGCTCAAGGTGCGCCGCCGTGGCGACGGCGTGGGCGAGCAACGAGCGTCCACCGATCGAGTGCAGAACCTTGGGGGTCCGCGACTTCATCCGGGTGCCTTCGCCGGCGGCCAGCACGATCACAGCCGCGGGCGGTGTCGTCACAGCGCGTCCCCGTCTCGAGGTCGGAAGCAGGCGGACGGCGCCACCCTAGTCGCGAGGTGTGGGCTCCCGGGAGAGGACTCGA
Source organism: uncultured Actinomycetota bacterium (assembly GCA_963712175.1). Taxonomy (GTDB): domain Bacteria; phylum Actinomycetota; class Actinomycetes; order Jiangellales; family Jiangellaceae; genus CAVQGZ01. The sequence continues at coordinate 91,331 of CAVQGZ010000010.1, read as the reverse complement.
ACCCCTACTTGCGAGACCAAAACACGCTGTGCTGCCGATTACACCACCCGGGAACGCGCGGGTCAGTGTCGCACGACGCGCCGGTGGGAGGACCCTGCAGGCACGGCATGATGGCTCCATGACCGCTGCCTCAGCCGACTCCGCCGCCGAGGTCGTGGAGCTCGCCGAAGGCCGTGCGACGGCTCGGGTGCCCCGGACCCGGATGAGCGCCGGCCAGCGCCGCGCCCAGCTGGTGGAGGTGGCCCGAGGGCTGTTCGCCGAGCGAGGCTTCGAGGGCACGTCGGTCGAGGAGATCGCGGCGCGTGCCGAGGTCTCCAAGCCCGTGGTCTACGAGCACTTCGGCGGCAAGGAGGGCCTGTACGCGGTCGTCGTCGACCGGGAGATGCAGCAGCTGCTCGAGCGGGTCACCGCCGCCCTGCAGAGCGAGGGTCACCCTCGCACCGTCCTCGAGCGTGCGGCCCTGACGCTCCTGGACTACATCGAGCAGTCGACCGACGGGTTCCGCATCCTGGTGCGCGACTCCCCCGTCGCCCAGTCCACGGGTACCTTCGCCAGCCTGATCTCCGACGCCGCCGGGCAGGTCGAGCACATCCTCGCCCACGAGTTCACCTCGCGCGGGCTCGATGACGGCTATGCGCCGATGTACGCGCAGATGCTGGTGGGCATGGTTGCCCTCACCGGGCAGTGGTGGCTGGACGCCCGGCAGCCGGACAAGCAGGTCGTGGCTGCTCATCTGGTCAACCTCGCCTGGAACGGGTTGTCGAGCCTCGAGGAGAACCCCGCCCTCGGGCTCGGGGGCGATCGGTGACCGCACCCGACGAGGTCGACCGGATCGCCCAGGCCTGGCACCGCGAGCTGCCCGACCTCGACCTGTCGGCGCTTCAGGTGCTGTCCCGGGTGACCCGGCTCGCCCGGCACCTCGATCGGGCCCGCCGCTCGGCCTTCGCCGAGCACGGCCTCGACGCCGGCGAGTTCGACGTGCTGGCGGCGTTGCGGCGTACCGGCCCGCCGTACGAGGAGTCCCCTGGACGGCTGACCGCGGTGACCATGGTCACCAGCGGCACGATGACGGCCCGGCTCGACAAGCTCGAGGACCGCGGCCTGGTACAGCGCCGGGCCGATCACCACGACCGTCGATCGGTGATCGTGGCTCTCACCGACGAGGGCAGCACGGTCGTCGGGGCGGCGCTGAGCAGCCTGCTGGACCGGGAGCAGGGGTTGCTGTCGCCCCTCAGCGCGGCGGAGCAGACAGCCCTCGCCGACCTGCTCCGACCACTGCTCGGGCCACTCGACTCCGCCTAGGCACCAGCCCCGTCAGTGCGCCAGCACGCGCGCGCCGGACGCCGCGCCGCTCGTCGGCACGGCAACGAGGCACGAGCCCGACTCGGCAAGGTCGGCGGCGAGGTCGCGGGCGGCGGCTTCGTCCGAGGCGAGGAAGGCCACCGTCGGACCCGAGCCTGACACGACGCCTCCGACGGCCCCCAGCTCGCGTCCGGTGTCCAGCACCCGGCGGAGGCTGGGCCGCAGCTCGCATGCCGGGGCCTGCAGGTCGTTGCCCAGGTGCGCCGCGACGCCGTCGACGTCTGATCGACGCAGGGCGCTCAGCAGCCCGTCCGGGACGCTTGGTGCCGCGCCAGGTCGGCCGGCCCGTATGCGGTCGAGACGGGCGTAGACCTCCGGGGTCGACAGGCCACCCTCGGCGACAGCGAGAACCCAGTGAAGCCGGGACGGAGACATGACCGGAGCCAGGTGCTCGCCGCGGCCTGAGCCCAGGGCCGTGCCCCCGTGCAAGGCGAAGGGGACGTCGGAGCCCAGGCGAGCCCCCAGGGTTGCCAGCTCGGCACGTCCGCAGCCGGTGTCCCACACCGCGTCACAGGCGACGAGCGCGGCCGCTGCGTCGGCGCTGCCACCGGCGAGACCGCCGGCGACCGGGATGCGCTTGACGATGCGCAGCCGAACGCCGCACTCGACGCCGGCGTAGCGGCGAAGCGTCTCCGCTGCTCGGTGCGCCAGGTTCGTCTCGTCGCAGGGCACCGCGTCGACGTCCACCCCGGAGCCTGGCTCGGCGACCACCTCGACGCTCACGCGCCCGGGTTCGTCGCGCTCGGCCACCACGTCGTCGCTCAGCTGCAGAGCGTGGAACACCGTCGCGAGGTCGTGAAAACCGTCCGGACGTAGCGGCCCGACACCGAGGTAGACGTTGATCTTCGCCGGGGCACGCACGGTCACCGATTGCGTGGAGGCCCTCACGGGAGCCACACGCTAGACCTCGGGCCGGTTCTCAGCGATTCGTGCGAACTCGCCGATGCCGAGTCGCTCCCCACGCCAGGACGGGTCGACGTGCGCATCCCGCAACGCCTTCTCCGCCCGGGGTGCGCTGCCTGCCCAGCCCGACAGCGCTGCTCGCAGGCTCTTGCGGCGCTGAGCGAAGGCCGCATCGATGACGGCGAACACCTGCTCGCGCGGCACCGTTGCCGGTGGCGGCGGCCGGCGGGTCACGCGCACCAACGACGAGTCGACGTTGGGGACCGGCCAGAACACCTGCCGGGACACCGCACCCGCGGGTACGGCGACGCCGTACCAGGCCAGCTTGGCCGAGGGGCCGCCGTAGGTGCGCGACCCCGGGGCGGCGGTGAGCCGGTCGGCCACTTCAGCCTGGACCATGACCAGCGCCCGCTCGAGGGACGGCAGCTCACGCATGACGTGAAGCAGTACCGGCACCGCGACGTTGTACGGCAGGTTGGCGACGAGCGCCGTGGGCTCCGAGCCGTCCGCGGCGCGGAACCCGCCTCGGCCGAGGCGCAACGCGTCGCCCTCGACGACGGTGAGGCGGTCGACGGCGCCGGAACCGCAGAGCCTGCCCACGGTCGTGGGAAGCGCGGTCGCCAGCGCCGGCTCGACCTCGACAGCGACCACGTGCCGGACGGCATCGAGCAGCGCCACGGTGAGCGAACCGAGCCCCGGTCCGACCTCCAGCACCACGTCCTGTGGGTCGAGCTGTGCCGCTGCCACGATGCGCCGCGTCGTGTTCGCGTCGTGGACGAAGTTCTGACCCCGCCGCTTGGACGGGGTCAGCTCGATCTCGTCGCACAGACGCCGGACCTCGGCGGGCCCGAGGCCCGCCGAGGTCCGGCGTTCTGTCATGGCGCGAGCCTAGATCGAGCTCCCGCGGGCGCTGCTAGCGCGGCAGGCCGAGCTTGGCGGCGCAGGCCGGCCAGTCGCCGTACCCGCCGCGAGCGTCGCGAACCTTGCTCGCGATCGCGATCTGCTGCTCGCGCGAGGCCAGGTTCGCCGTCTGCGCGTACTGCCCACCGCCGTAGGCCAGCCAAGTGCCAGCGGAGAACTGCAGACCGCCGTAGTAGCCGTTGCCCGTGTTGATCCCCCAGTTGCCACCGGACTCACACTGGGCGAGCGCGTCCCAGGCACCAGCGGAGACGGCCGGGGCTGCCGGGCGCTGCTTGGTGCCCTCCCGCACGACCTTCTGCACGGGCTCGGACGTCACGGTGCGGCTGACAACGTCACGGCCCTGCTCCTCGCTGCCGAGGTAGCTGATCTCGACGGTGACCTCGGCGGAGCCGGCCTTGCCGGCCTGGTCGACGACGCTCTCGCCGGAGTAGATCGAGCTGTCCTGGCGGACGACGGTCGTGAACGGCACCGACTGGGTCTCGGTGGACGTGGTGGTCCAGGCCTTGAGCACGCGCACGGTGTCGCCGTCCTTGACCGCGGCATCGGCGCCACCGACGACCTCGTCACCGGACCCGGTGGTCACACCGGCGTCCTCGAGGGCGTCGGCGCGGGTGAGTCCGGTGGTGGTCAGCGTCTGCTCGTCGGTGGTCTCGCCGACCACCTCGATGGTCACCTGCTTGGGGGTGCTCACCACCAGGGCGAGGCCTTCGCGGTCGATTCCGGCCGAGCGCGACACCGACGTGACGACGCCGCTGCGCAGCCCCAGCTCGTCGAGCAGGTCGTCGACCGACAGCGCGGTCGTCCAGATCTTCTCGCTCTCGCCGTCCACGGTCAGGTCGACAGGTCGGGCGAACGCGACAGCGACCTCGCTGCCGTCGGTGAGCGTGGAGTCGGGACCCGGCACGACCAGGTCGCGGCCGGTGGTCTCGAGGTTCTTGTTCTCGAGCAGGCCGGACACGGTGTCGGCCGTGGTGTAGACCGTGCTCGTCTCGCCGTCGACGGTGAGGCTCACGGTGTTGGTCACGGCGAAGAAGCCGCCGACGGCCAGGGCGCCCACGCCGACGGTGGCGCCGACGCCGAGCAGCACGCGGTTGCGGCGCTTGCGGGGATGGTCGTTCTCAGGGGTGGTGCTCGTGTCGAGCGTGATGGTCGACATGAGATCTCCTTGGGTTATCGGTGTGCAGCGACGAGACGCCGACTGCGTTATCAGTTCGTTATGAACATGCCCGGTGCGGGCAGGCTTCAAACATCACCGCACGAAAGCGGTGGTTACTGGGCTGGCTAGCGAGGCAGGCCGAGCTTGGACGCGCAGGCCGGCCAGTCGCCGTACCCGCCGCGAGCGTCGCGAACCTTGCTCGCGATCGCGATCTGCTGCTCACGCGAGGCCAGGTTCGCCGTCTGCGCGTACTGCCCACCGCCGTAGGCCAACCACGTGCCGTAGGAGAACTGCAGACCGCCGTAGTAGCCGTTGCCCGTGTTGATCCCCCAGTTGCCGCCGGACTCGCAGCGCGCCAGGGAGTCCCAGACGCTGCCGCCGGAGACGCTGGGCGCCGGGGCCGACGGCTGGGGAGCCGGGGCAGGGGCAGACGCTGGGGCAGGAGCCGGGGCGGGAGCGGGGGCAGGCTCCGGCGCCGGACGCTCCTTGGTTCCCCGCACCACGATGCGGTCCACTGGCTCGGTGGTCACCTCGTCGGAGACGACCTCCTCGGCCTGCTTCTCGCCGCCGAGCAGCTCGACGCGGTAGACGATCGTCCGCTCGCCGTTGCGGCCTTCCTGCTCCACTCGCTGCTGGTCGGTGTACAGCTCGTTGCTGGTGCGGGTCACGGTCTTGTAGGCAACCGAGCTGGTCTCCGTGCGCTCGGTGGTCGTGAAGCGCGCGATCGAGATGGTCAAGCCGTCCTCGACCGGGTCGGTCGTCGCGGGTGTCACGACGTCCTTGTCGCCCACTCCGATGCCGGCGGAGGCGAGCGCCTCCTCGACGGTCACGGCGGTCACGACGAGCTCCAGCTCGTTGTCGCCATCGACGATGACGACCTGCTTGGGAGTGCGGACCACCAGCGTGAGGCCTTCGCGACCGATGTCGCTCGAACGCGACACCGACGTCGTCAGGGCACCGCCACGCAGACCCAGCTCGTCCAGCAGCTGGTCCACCGACAGTGCCGTCGTGGTGAGCTCCTCGGTCACGCCGTCGAGCGTCACGGTCACGTCGCGCGCGAACGCCACGGCGATCTCGAGGCCGTCCTGCACCTCGGCCTCGGGAGCCGGCACGACCAGGTCCTCGTCACTGACCTCGACGCCCTGGGAGTCCAGGACGTCCTGCACCGTCTGGCCGAAGGTGAAGACCTGCTCGGTGTCACCGTCCACGGTCACGCTGACGGTGGACGACGCGGCGGCGACGCCGGCCGTGGCCAGGCCACCGACGACGAGCAGACCGGCGACGATTCCGCCGACACGCATCCATCGGCGCGACGTGCGGGTCTCTGTGGAGGTGGGCGACATGGAGTGATCCAGACTTCGAAGGGAGCGGCGGCTGGCTGCTGAGGCATCGACGCGCCGCGGTTCATCACGTTTCGATAACAACACGGTAACAAGCCGACCGTGCATCACCAAATCCGTGGGGGGCCACCCGAGCTCATGTGGCCAGCACCACACCCCCCGCCCCGGGCGAAATGACCACGTTAGGTAGGCAGGGGCTGCCTTCCCACAGCGGATCGGCCGTGCAAAGGCAGCACTAGCCGCGGGAGGCGCCTCCCGAAGGGGGACCTGGCCATCGACCCCGGTGCCACGCGCGGCAGGCGGGCGAGCGCGGCAGGCGGGCGAGCGCTGCAGGCGGGCGCGCGGCGAGCGCTGCGGGCAAGCGCGGCCGGCGACAAGCGCGGCCGGCGAGCGCCAGCGGTCAGAGGCAGAACGCCCGACGCGTGGCCTCACGGGTGGCGTCGCAGGCTCGTGCCACATCCACGCCGGCGACCTCGGCCAGCGTGCGCACCGTCCAGGCAACGAGGTAGGACGAGTTCACCGCACCACGATGGGGATGCGGGGTGAGGTACGGAGCGTCGGTCTCCACCAGCAGCTGGTCGAGGCCCGACTCCTCGACGGCTGCTCGGGCGGCGTCGCGCAGGGCGTTCGCATTGCGGAAGGTCAGCGTCCCGGCGAACGACAGGTACCAGCCTTGACGCACGCAGTGGCGCGCCATGGCAGCGTCCCCGGAGTAGCAGTGGAAGACCACCCGCGCCGGCGGGCCCTCGTCCTCGAGCACCCGGACGATGTCGTCGTGGGCATCGCGGTCATGGATCACGAGTGCCTTGTCGAGCTCGCGGGCCAGCCGGATGTGCGCGCGGAACGACTCCTCCTGGTACGCCTGCCCCGCGGCATCGGTGGTCCAGTAGTGGTCGAGCCCGGTCTCCCCGACCGCGACGACTCCGGGCTGCTCGGCCAGCCGAGCGATCTCCTCCACCGCGGTCTCGAGCGCGGCGGCACCGCTGCGTCCGATGCCGGCCGCGTCGGTGGGGTGCAGGGATACGGCAGCGTGCACGCTCGGGTAGTCGCGGGCCCAGTCGACCGCCCGGCGGGCGCTGGGTAGGTCGCAACCCACCTGCACGACCTCGACGACGTTGACCATGCGGGCCAGCGCCAGAGCCTCACCGAGCGCGAGAGCCGGCTCCTCGGGGTCCCGGGCGACGTCGAGGTGGGCGTGGCTGTCGATGACCGGGACGGGCAGGGGGTCCGGCAGCCCGGGTCGGTCGGTCACCCGCCGGCGACCTCGGACAGGCGGGCGAGCTCCTCCTCCACGATGGAGGTGTCGAGCTTGGTGAACACCGGACGGGGAGGCTCGATCGGGGTTCCCGGCACCACGGGCGCCGACGACCAGGCGGTCGCGGGCTGGTAGTCGCCCATGAGGACGGGGTAGCCCGGCCCACCGTCGAGATCGTCCACCTCGCGGATCTCCGGCTGCGGGGCCAGCACCCCGTCGCGCCCCAGCGCCTCATGGATGCGTTGCGCTGAGTGCGGCATGAACGGCGCCAGCACCCGGTTGCAGTCGTCCACGGCCTGCGTCGCGACGTGCAGCACGGTCCGCATGCGTTCGGGGTCGTCGTTCTTCAGCTTCCACGGGGCCTGCTGGGACAGGTACGTGTTCACCTCGCTGACCACCCGCATGCCCTCGCTGATGGCGGCCTTCTGCCGACTGTGCGACAGCAGATCACCGACTCCCTGGAAGGCGCCGCTGGTCGTGGCCAGCAGGTCGCGGTCCGCGTCGGTCAGGGTCCCCGAGGCCGGCACCTGACCGAGGTTCTTGGACACCAACGACAGCGTGCGGTTGACGAGGTTGCCCCAGCCGGCGACCAGCTCGTCGTTGGTGCGCCGGACGAACTCGGCCCAGGTGAAGTCGGTGTCCTGGTTCTCCGGGCCGGCGACCGCGATGAAGTAGCGCAGCGCGTCCGGTTGGTAGCGGGAGAGGAAGTCGCGCACGTAGATGACCACGCCGCGGGAGGACGAGAACTTCTTTCCCTCCATGGTGAGGAACTCGCTGGAGACCACCTCGGTGGGCAGCTGCAGGTCGCCGAAGGGGCCAGGCTCGCCGCCTCGTGAGCCGCGCCCGGCGTACCCGAGGAGCTCCGCCGGCCAGATCTGGCTGTGGAACGTGATGTTGTCCTTGCCCATGAAGTAGTAGCCCATCGCGTCCGGGTCGGTCCACCAGGCACGCCAGGCATCAGGGTCACCGGTGCGTCGAGCCCATTCGATCGAGGCCGACAGGTAACCGATGACCGCGTCGAACCACACGTAGAGACGCTTGTTCGGGTTGTCCTCCCAGTCAGGCAACGGGACGGGCACACCCCAGTCGATGTCGCGGGTCATGGCCCGCGGCCGGACGTCGTCGAGCAGGTTGAGGCTGAACTTCAGAACGTTGGGACGCCAGTCGTCGCGGGTCTGCAGCCACGAGCCGAGCGCCTCCGCCAGCGCGGGGAGGTCCAGGAAGAAGTGCTCGGTCTCGACGAACACCGGCGTCTCGCCGTTGATGCGGCTGTGCGGGTTGATGAGCTCGGCGGCGTCGAGCTGGTTGCCGCAGTTGTCGCACTGGTCCCCGCGGGCTCCGTCGTAGCCGCAGATCGGGCAGGTGCCCTCGATGTAGCGGTCCGGAAGGGTTCGGCCCGTCGACGGGCTGATCGCTCCGTGCGCCGACCTCGCCACCATGTACCCGTTGCGGTGCAGGGTGCGGAACATCTCCTGGGCGACCGCGTAGTGGTTGCGGGTCGTGGTGCGGGTGAACAGGTCGTAGGACAGTCCCAGTGCCGCCAGGTCCTCGACGATCACCCGGTTGTAGCGGTCGGCCAGCTGCTGCGGGGGGACGCCCTCGTGCTCGGCCTGGACGAGGATCGGCGTGCCGTGCTCGTCTGTCCCGCTCACCATCAGCACGTCGTTGCCGGCCATGCGCATGTACCGGCTGAACACGTCCGACGGCACGCCGAAGCCGGATACGTGGCCGATGTGCCGCGGGCCGTTGGCGTAGGGCCAGGCCACCGCGGTGAGGACGTGCGCAGACATGATGGCCAGCCTACGGGCCGGGCTCAGGCCGGGCGGCGACGACAGCGGCGTACACCTCGCGCTTGGGCCGGCCCAGCTCGGCGGCCACGTCGGCGATCGCCTCCTTGCGCGTCAGCCCTGCCTGCTCCCGGACTGCCACCAGCACCGCGGGGTCGGCGTCAAGGGCTGCAGCCGCGTCGGCTCGACCGGCCACGACGATGCTGACCTCGCCGAGCACGGCCTCGTCGGTGCCGCCGGCGAGCTCGGCGAGAGTCCCCCGCCGAACCTCCTCGTGGGTCTTCGTCAGCTCGCGACAGACGGCGGCCGCCCGATCGGGACCGAGCACGTCAGCCATGGCCGCCAGCGTCGCGGCCGTCCGTCGGGGTGACTCGAAGAAGACGTGCGTGCGGGAGTCCGACGCGAGCTCGCGAAGCCGTCGCCCACGCTCCCCCGGCTTGCGCGGCAGAAACCCCTCCACGCAGAAGCGGTCGGCGGGCAGGCCTGAGACGACCAATGCCGCCAGTGCCGCACTCGGGCCGGGGAGCACCGTCACCGCCAGCCCGGCCTTCGCGCACGCCGCCACGACCCGGTACCCGGGGTCGCTGACCAGCGGCATGCCGGCATCGGTCACCAGCAGGACGCGCTGTCCCGACGTCACGGCGTCGACGACGTCGGCGACGCGAGCCCGCTCGTTGCCCTCGAAGACCGAGAGCACCCGGCCGGTCAGCGAGACCCCGAGGTCGGCACACAGGCGGCGAAGGCGGCGGGTGTCCTCTGCCGCGACCACGTCGGCACGAGCGAGCTCGTCGCGCAGTCGAGCCGAGGCGTCGCCGAGGTTCCCGATGGGCGTCGCCGCCACGACCAGGGCGCCGCGAGGTTGGTCCACGCCAGCGACCCTACGATGCTCGTGATGGGAGTCCCTGCTGGTCTGCTGGGGTCACCGCCTCTGGCCGACCGGTGGCGGGCGGCTGGCGTGGCCGCGGCCGTCGGGACGGTCGCCGGCGTCCTGCGCTTTCGCGGCCTTGCCCATCCCGGCGAGCTCGTCTTCGACGAGACGTACTACGCCAAGGACGCCTGGGCGGTTCTGCAGACCGGAGCCGAGCGAGTCTGGTCCGACGACGCCGACGAGCAGATCCTCGCCGGGGACCTGTCGGGCCTGACCGACGAGGCCAAGTTCGCCTCGCACCCCCCGATGGGCAAGTGGGTCATCGCCTCAGGAGAGTGGGTCGAGGGCCTGACGCCGTTGGGCTGGCGCCTGGGCGTGGCCCTGCTCGGCACCCTCGCCGCGGTCGTCATGGTCTACCTGGCGCGCCGGGTCACCCGCTCGACGGCCCTCGGCGGGCTGGCGGGTCTGCTCATCGCCCTCGACGGGCTCGCGCTGGTGACCAGCCGCATCGCCGTGCTGGACGGGATCCTGATGTTCTTCGTCGTGGCCGCGGCGGCGCTGCTCGTCCGCGACCGCGACTCCTCGCGCCAGGCGATGGCCCGAGCCATGGCGCGCCGCCGGCTGGCCGCGCCCGAGGGCCACGTCGAGCCGACGATCCCGCTGTGGCGTCCCTGGCGACTGCTCATGGGCGTGGCCCTGGGCCTGGCCTGCTCGGTGAAGTGGAGCGGCGCCCCAATCCTGGCGGCCTTCGGGCTGCTGACGGTCGTGTGGCAGGCCGGTGCGCTGGCCCAGGCCGGCGGCAAACGCCCCGTCCGACGAACCATGCTGATCGACGCGCCCGTCGCGTTGGTCACCGTCGTCGGTGCCGCGTTCGTGACCTACCTGGCGACGTGGGTGGGATGGCTGCGCAGCGACGACGGGTACGAGCGGCAGTGGGCGGCCATCAACCCCGCCTCCGGCCCGCTCGCCGACCTGGTGCCGGACGCGCTGCGCTCGCTGTGGCACTACCACGCGGTGGCCTACGAGCTGCTCGCCAACCTCGACTCGCAGCACAACTGGCAGAGCTCACCCGTCGGGTGGCTCGTGCTGCAACGGCCGGTGCTGTTCTACCGCGACAAGAGCACGAGCGGCACACCGGACTGCCCGGCGCAGGAGTGCGTGGGCGACATCCTCGCCCTGGGGACACCGGCCATCTGGTGGGTCGGGATCGCCGCGGTGCTGCTGGCGTTCTGGCGTGCCGCCGGACGTGACGACTGGCGAGGCTGGCTGGTCCTGTCCGGCGTGGTTGCGACGTGGCTGCCGTGGTTCGGCTACGCCGATCGACCCATCTTCTCCAGCTACGCCGTCGTGACGCTGCCGTTCCTTGTCCTGGCGATCGTTCTCGCGCTGCGCGTCCTGCCCGACGGGGTGCGGGGAGTGGGACCGGTCGTGGCCGAGCGAGGGCGGGGCGCGATGATCACGATCGGTGTCGTCCTCGCGGTCGTCGTGGTCGTGCAGGCCTGGTTCTTCTGGCCGATCTGGACGGGTGAGCCGATCACGCTGGAGGCATGGCGTCTGCGGATCTGGCTGCCAGGGTGGAGCTGAGGGGATTCGAACCCCTGACCCCCTCGATGCGAACGAGGTGCGCTACCGGACTGCGCTACAGCCCCTGGTGGGCCGGGAAAGGATAACACCGCACGCCTGGCGTTCCCCGGGCCAACCAGGGCCGGCGAGGGGCCGCAACCGCGGTGCAGGCGCCTGGAACGCCCTAGTCGCCGACCGCACGCCGGTGCTCGATCGGGTACTCCTCGGGCTCACCGGTCTCACCGGCTCCCACCGCTGCCGGCTCAGGTGCTGAGGGTGCTGACGCCGTCCACGACCCGGGGTTGCTGAGGTCGATCGTGCGAATCGAGCGACGGGCGCGCGGCGCCGTGACGTAGGTGGGGGTCGGGAGCGGGACGGGCGTCCAGGTGTCTCCCGCCGGGTCAGCGACGGACTCGCCACTCTCCAGCGACTCGACGGACCCGACGGACCCGACGGACCCAGCAGACTCGCCTGTGCCGCCCGGCTCCAGTGCCGCAGCATCGTGCTGCGGGGACGTGGCGGGTGCCAGGGTGACGACGTCGTCGGCGTCAGGGCGAAGGGCCGGTCCGGCTGCTTCGGAGCGAGGGGCGCCTGGGCGAACGATCGCCAGCAGGGCGAGGTAGGCGACCATCAGACCGCCGGGCACGGCGACGACCCAAGCCGGGATCGCGACACCGGCCAGCGCGCCGACACCCACGACGACGGCGCCGAGCAGCGTCGAGATCGCCAGGACGATCAGAACCCGTCGACGCCGCGCGGCGGCCGAGACCGGGGCGGCCCCTCCGTCGTCCTGCCGACGGCCGAGCCGGGGCACCGACGGCAGCCTCAGCCGGGAGAGCCAGCTCCTGCCACCGTCCTCGGGGCTGGTCACCCGCACGAGGTGACGACGACCGAACCTGCGCGGGGTGCGCGCCGTTGCCGACTCCGTGCCGTGCCCGTCGGGTACTGGGTCACCGCCCGCCTCGGAGTCCGGGATCCGGTCGGCGAGGTGGGCGGCGGCCGAGGCACGCCGATGCATCCACTGGGGCACAAGGAAGAGTGCCCACGCCGCAACAATGACGACAACGATGAGGCCGCTTCCACCCACGCGCCCGAACGCTACGGGCCGGCAGGCGCCGCGCCGCGCAGGTGAGGTGGCGTGTCGCGGCGCCATCTGGCGAGGACGCCCTGGGGAACCTCCTCGACGGTGATGGCGAAGCAGAGATGGTCGCGCCAGTCGCCGTCGATGTGCAGGTACCGCTCGCGCAGGCCCTCTGAACGCAGGCCCAGCTTCTGCACCACCCGAAGGCTGGCGACGTTCTCCGGACGGATGTTGATCTCGACCCGGTGGAGCCCGAGCACGAAGAAGCAGTGGTCGATCGCCAGGGCCACGCCGGTGGGCACGTACCCGTGTCCGGCGTGCTCCCGCGCGATCCAGTAGCCGATGTGCGCGCTGAGAGCCGAACCTCGGACGATCCCGGCGACGTTGACCTGACCGGCCAGGGTGCCGTCGACCGTGAGAAGCCACGGCAGGGCCTCCCCCAGCCGAGCCTGGGCGTTGTAGCGGCGCACCATGGCACGGAAGGACACCGGGGCCGCCCGCGGGTCCGGTGACGTCGCGTCCCACGGCACCAGCCAGTCCCGGTTGCGTCGCCGCACCTCGTCCCAGGCTCGCGCGTCGCGGTAGCGCATAGGTCGAAGCTCGACCGGCGGCTCGCTCAGGGTCACCGGCCAGGCGGATCGGCTCACCCGCGACGCCGTTCGAGCAGCAGGCAGTCCACCTCGGCCTCGGCGGGCAGGTGCGAGGTCGCCTCAGGCACGACGATGAGCGCGTTGGCCCGAGCGAGGTCGGTCAGGTGTGGAGCCTCGAGAGCCCCCAGGGGCTCCACGCGGTACTCGTCCTCGCCGGAGGCCCACACCCGGGCCCGGGCGAACTGCCGCGGCCCGGTCGCGGACTCGATGTCACCGGTCAGGGTCGCCCGAACGGTCGGACGGTGCAGCCGAGTCACGCCGACCATCTTGCGGATGACCGGACGCACGAAGACCTCGAACGCCACGAAGGCGTCGACGGGCCGTCCGGGCAGGCAGAAGATGGGCACCTGCTCGTCACCGACCACGCCGAACGCCTGCTGCGAGCCAGGCTCCATGTCGACGTCGACGAAGCGGACGGAACCCATGTCGGGTACGACCTGGCGCATCACCCCATCCGGGGCAGCGAGCCCGCCGCTGGTGACGACGAGGTCGGCGCGGATCAGCTGGTCCTCCAGCGTGCCACGCACGATGCGAGGGTCGTCGGGGATGGCTGCCACTCGGAACGCATTGGCTCCGGCCTCGCGCGAGGCTGCGGTCAGCAGGTGGCCGGTGGAGTCGGTGACCTGCCCGAAGGCGACTGAACGCCCGGGCTCGACCAACCGGCTCCCCGCGGCTATGACCACGACGCGGGGGCGCGGGCGTACCGTCACCCTGTCCTTGCCCACGGCAGCCAGCAGTCCGATCTGGGCCGCCCCCAGGTAGGTGCCCACCCGCAGCGCGATGTCGCCCTTCTCGACGTCCTCGGCCTTGCGCCGCACCCACGAGCCGGCAGGTACGGCAGCCGTGACGCCCACGCTGGCGACGCCGCCGTCGGTGTCGGCGAGCGCGACGACCGCGTCCGCGCCGCGGGGCAACGGTGCTCCCGAGGCGACTCGCGCGGCATGCCCGGCGCCGATGGCGTTCGCGCCGCGGTCACCGGCATCGATGTCGGCCACCACCGGCAGCGTGACTGGCTTGTCCGGCCGGGCAGCCACCACGTCGGAGGCCCGCACGGCGTAGCCAGGGGTGGTTGCATGGTCGTACTGCGGGAGCGCCCAGGGGGCGATCACGTCCTCGGCAGCGACTGCTCCGTGGGCGTCGAGCAGCCCCACGTCGATGGGGTCCAGGGCGCCCACCGCGCCGAGGACCTCCGACAGGTGGTCGGAGACTCGCGTCACCCGGGCTCACCCGGTAAGTCAGCGACGAACTCACGCAGCCAGGCGACGAAGTCGGGGCCGAGGTCGTCTCGCTCGCTCGCCAGCCGAACGACCGTGCGCAGGTAGTCGAGCCGGTCGCCGGTGTCGTAGCGCCGACCGCGGAACAGGACGCCATGAACCCCGCCCCCATCCTCGGCCGGCATGCCTGCCAGGGTCTTGAGGGCGTCGGTCAGCTGGATCTCACCGCCGCGCCCGGGCGGGGTCGTGGCGAGCACGTCGAACACGGCCGGGTCGAGGACGTAGCGGCCGATGACCGCCAGGTTGCTCGGAGCATCGGCGGCCGCGGGCTTCTCGACGAGGTCACGGACCCGCAGGACGTCTTCGGCGTCAGTGCCGTCGACCGAGGCGCACCCGTAGAGGTGGATCGTCTCGGGGTCCACCTCGATGAGGGCGACGACGCTGCCGCCCAGCTGATCGCGAACCTCGATCATCCGCTTCAGCAGGTGGTCGCGGGCGTCGATGAGGTCGTCGCCGAGCAGCACGGCGAACGCCTCGCGGCCCACGTGGTCTTCGGCGCACGCCACGGCGTGGCCGAGTCCCTTGGGGTCGCCCTGGCGCACGTAGAAGACGTCGGCGAGGCGCGTGGAGCGCTGCACCTTCTCCAGCCGCTCGGTGTCGCCCTTCTGCTCGAGGCTGTGCTCCAGCTCCCAGTTGCGGTCGAAGTGGTCCTCGAGCGGTCGCTTGTTGCGCCCGGTGATCATCAGGATGTCCGGCAGGCCGGCCTCGACGGCCTCCTCCACGACCAGCTGGATCGCTGGGGTGTCGACGACGGGCAGCATCTCCTTGGGCGTGGCCTTGGTGACCGGAAGGAACCGCGTTCCGAGGCCCGCGGCCGGGATGACGGCCTTGGTCACCGGTCGCGCGCTCGGCAGGGCAGACGTGGCGGCAGGCAGCGATGCGGGCACCCGTTCACCCTAGTGCGTCGCGGATGCCTGGTCACCGGCCCTACGGTGGCCTGATGAGAGACCCGGTCGCGGCCAAGCAGGCCTTGCGCGAGCGCCTGCTGTCGCGTCGGAAGGAGCTGCGGCCCCGAGACCTCGCCGAGGCTGCCGGGCACCTGCGCGACGTGCTCCTCGACGATCCGGACGTTGCCGCCGCGTCGACTGTGGCCGCCTACGTGTCGGTGGGAGGCGAGCCGGGCACAGGGCCGCTTCTCGAGGAGCTCGAGGCCCGCGGCGTCCAGACCCTGCTGCCGGTGCTCACCGACGACGGCGACCTCGACTGGGCCCGATACACCGGCCCGCTGGGGCTCGCCCCGGCCTCACGTGGACTTCTGGAGCCGCGGGCCCGCCGCCTCGGGCCCGACGCCGTCCGAGCTGCGGACGTGGTGCTCGTCCCGGCCCTCGCCGTCGACCGCCGCGGGTACCGGCTCGGTCGCGGAGGCGGCTCCTACGACCGAGCCCTTGCTCGCCTCGTCGGGGGCTCCACGCTCGTCGTCGCTCTGATCCACGAGGGTGAGCTGCTCGACCTTCCGGTCCCGACGCAGCCGCACGACGTGCCGGTGAACGCGGTGGCCACCCCGTCCGACGTCGTACGGCTGCGCTGAGGGCCCCTAGCCGAGAGAGGGCACCAGCGCCAGGGTGTGCTCGGCCTCGGCCCTGATGGCCTCGTCGCTCCAGGCCATCTGCGGGGCCTCGTTCGTCTGCCAGGCCTGGATCTGGTCGTCGTAGTTCGGATGTCCCGGGTGCCCGGACTGTCCCGACTGGTTCACCCACCGAGAGCTGTCGAGATCACCGAAGTCCACGACCATCCTGAAGGTCGGGACCTTCGTGAGCACGTACGAGTCCTCGTCGGCGTTCCAGGAGTTCGCGAGCACGATGTTGCCTCCACCGCCTGCGGCGTACGGGCCACGGTTGAACAGCCACTCGACGGGCCCGATCCCGGAGTCACCGAAGGCGTTGGCGACGAGATCCAGGACGTGCATCTTGCCCCACTCCCATGTCTGTGGGTCCTTGCCCTGGACCGCGGTGAGCTCGTCCCTCGCCTCGACCATGGCCTGCCGAAGCACGGCGTCGCGGGTCTCGATCACGTCATCGGTGGTCACGTCGTCCCACCACGGGTCCTCGGGGTTCTGCAGGAGGTCGTCCAGAACCACGAACCAGCGCCCTCGCCCATCCGGCCAGTACTCCTCGGGCAGCTCGTCACGGAAGGTCAGCGCCAGCGTTCGTGCGTACACAGCGTTGAAGTACGCCGCCGCCGCCGACTCCGGCTCGTGGCCGAAGTCCCAGTCCTCGAGCAGCGACTGACCCTCCGCGTAGTAGCCGTCCAGGCCGATCCGTAGCAGGCGCGGCACCAGACGCTCGGCAAGCCAGCTCCAGCTGTCCATCTGCAGGGCGGCCGAGTCGTCCACGCTCACGGCGTCGTTCGCGTCCAGGGCAGCGCGGATCCGGTCGCCGCGGTAGGCGAACTGCGCGTCGGTGGTGAGCAGGTACGGGTACTGCTCGGGCACGGTGAGCTCGTTCGCCGTGGCGAGGTAGCCGCGGGCTGGGTTGAAGACATGCGGCTTCTTCTCGAACGGGATCGTTCCGACCCATTCGTTGTCTCCGGTCCAGCCGGGTACCGGGAATGATCCGTCGTAGCCGCGGCGGATCGGGATGTCGCCGAAGACGTAGTAGCCGGTGTTGCCGTCCTTGTCGGCGTAGACGATGTTCTGGTTGAACGCCGTCACCAGCTGAAGGCCCGCGGTGAACTCCTCCCAGCTCGTCGCGGCGTTCATCAGTGGCAGCAGCTCGGCGCTGCGGCCGGGCTCGAGCCCGGGCCAGCGAAGAGCCACTTCGTACCCCGACCCGCGCGGAGGGGAGTTCGCGGGCACCGGAGCCTCATCGCCGACACCCTCGAGGTCAGGGATGGCGAAGGTGCTCGAGACGTTCTCCGAGGAGATCAGTGGCCCGTTGCGGGTGCTGCGGACAGTGATCTCGACCGGGTCGGCGCCGGCCACCTTCAGGGTCTCGGTGCGCGTCTCGAGCGGGACGAAGCCGTCTTCGGTCAGGTACTCGTCCCCGTCGATCTTCTCCAGCACGAGATCGGTCGTGTCCACGTACGGCGTCGTCACCCCCCACGCGATGTCGCGGTTGTGGCCCACGAGAACGCCCGGCAGGCTGGCCAACGAGAAGCCGCGGACGTCGAACGGGCACTGCTCGTCGACGGTTCGACAACGGAGCCCGACCTGGTCGAACAGCCCTGGGATCGAGGGGGCCAGGTGGGGGTCGTTGGCCAGCAGGGCAGATCCGGAGGCGCTCCGGTCGCCGCTGACGGTCCAGGAGTTGCTGCCCACGCCCCCGCCGGCCGAGCTGCCCGGGACGGACGCCATGGCCCGCGCGGCTGACTGCACGGCGGCAACCGCTCCCTCGGGGACGGGCGCCACCTGTTCGATTGACGCCTGACCGGTCAGCCCTGACTGCTCGAGGTCGTCGGAGGTCAGGATGGTCCCCATCTCGTCGTAGGGGAACGATGGGTACAGCTGCTCGAGCCGCTCGGTCGCCAGGACCGAGGACAGCACGGCACGATCCGCCTCCTCGTCAGCGTTGTGCCTCAGGTCCCAGCCCAGCAACCGGACGAACGTCAAGGAGTCCGCCACCGTCCACGGCTCGGGGTCTCGGTCGATGCCTTGGACCCCCAGCAGCGAGTACTGGATGCCTCGCTCCCCTGAAGGCGTCTGCTCGAGCCAAGCGTTGACGCCGGCGGCATACGCCTCGAAGTAGCTCAGCGCATCGGGGCTGAGAAGCCCGACCTCGGCCTCGGCGATCTGCCGCCAGCCGAGGGACCGCAAGAACGTGTCCGTCTCGATGGCGGCCTCGCCGGCGATCTCGCTCAGGCGACCCGCACCGACCAGGCGACGAAAGTCCATGTCCCAGAACCTGTCCTGGGCGTGCAGGTAGCCCTGCGCCCGGAACAGGTCTGCCGCGCTGTCGGCATAGATCGTGGGGACGCCGTAGCCGTTGCGCAGCACCTCCACCTCGCTGGTGAGACCGGGTAGCGCGATCTGTCCGCCGTACTGTGGGTAGCCCCGACGAACCTGCCAGAAAGCGAACCCGGTGGCCACGACCATCACCACCACGAGAACGCCGGCGACCACTGCGACACCGATGCCGAGACGACGCACGGCCGGAGCCTAGCCACCTCGGACTGGACGGCGGACGAGTCGAGGAGCATCATTAGCACTCGGACCATTCGAGTGCCAGCGCACCTGCCGGCCCGCGGGAGAGGACGCCGTGCCCACCTACACCTACGCGTGCACCGAGTGCGACGAGCGTCTCGAGGTGGTGCAGACGTTCACGGCGGACCCGCTGACCGAGTGCCCGCGCTGCCACGGACTGCTCCGCAAGGTGTTCCACCCGGTCGGGGTCGTGTTCAAGGGCTCGGGCTTCTACCGGACCGACAGCCGCTCGGGCGCGACGAAGCAAGCAGCGTCGGGCTCCGGCTCCAGCGACACCTCGTCTGAGAAGGGCAGCGGGGCCGGCTCGACGAAGACGGGTGACTCCGGTGCCGGCGCCGCAGCGAGCGGGGCGACCAAAGGCTCGGACTCGGGCTCCGGCTCGGGCTCCGGCTCGGGCTCCGGCTCGGGCTCCGGCTCGGGCTCCGGCTCGGGCTCCAGCTCAGGCTCGGGCTCGGGCTCGGGCTCGGGCTCACGCTCCGGATCGGGCTCCGGCTCCAGCACCCCTTCCTAGCCGGCCCGGCCCTGTGGACGGCGACCCGTCCGAGGCGCCGCTCAGGCCTACCGTCCTGCGGTGCCTCCCCCTCGGCCCCGCCCGAAGACCACCAGCGGTCCGCAGCGCCTCTGGGCGCAGGTGCGCCGGCTCGCCCGCCGGTACCGGCGGTGGTTCGGCGCCGGACTGGTCGGTGTGTCCCTCTTCCTGACCATGTCCGTTCTCGCCCCGCCCCCGACTCCGACAGCTCTGGTGGCCGTGGCCTCCCAGGACCTGACGCCCGGGACCGTGCTGAGCGCGGAGACGATCGAGGCGCTCGCGGTCCATACCGACGCCGTCCAGCCCACCGCCCTGCAGCCCCACGACGCGGTGGGTCGGGTGGTCTCGGGGCCGGTAGCAGCCGGTGAGCACCTCACGTCCACCCGCCTTCGCGGGGAGGCACTGCTGCTCGGAGCCCCGCCGGGGATGCTCGCGCTGCCGGTTCGCGTGACCGATCCTGGGTCGGCCGCCCTGGTGACCAGCGGAGACCGCATCGACCTGCTGGCAGCGGTTCGACGCGACCAGGGAACCACCGTGCGCACCGTCGCACGAGACGTTGCCGTGCTGCTGGCTCCACGGTCCCCGTCCACCGGCGAGGCCGACGTCGACCTGCTCGGGGCACTCGAGGCCGAGGCCGACCTGCTCGGCGGACTGATCGTGGTCGCCGCATCCCCGGCCGACGTGGCGTCGATCGTGGCCGGGGCCGCAGAGGCTCCCCTGTGGGTCGCCGTGCGCCACGCGCGGTAAGGCTCTAGGGTCCAGCCGTGCTCAAGGGATTCAAGGACTTCCTCCTTCGAGGAAACGTGGTCGACCTCGCCGTCGCCGTCGTCATCGGAGGCGCTTTCACTGCGCTGGTGGCCGTGTTCGGCTCGGCGATCATCAACCCGATCATCGCCGTGTTCGGGGGCGACGACGCCCAAGGTGTCGGTTTCGAGCTCGTCTCGGGCAACGAGGCCACGTTCGTCGACCTCGGCGCGGTGCTGACAGCGATCATCTCGTTCCTGATCACCGCCGCAGTCGTGTACTTCGCGTTCATCGTGCCGATGAACGCCTACCAGCAGCGGCGCAAAGCGAAGCTCGACGCGGAGCCGGAACCCGAGGAGATCCCGGCGGACGTTGCGCTGCTGGCCGAGATCCGCGACCTGCTGGCCACCGGGCAGCAGCCCTCGGACTCCCCCGACCGCTAGCCCTCGTGGTGGGGAGGCCGCTCGTCGTTGAGCCAGGCCTCCCGTGAGCGGTCCTCGTCCAGCTGCTCGGCAGAGCGTTCCCGCTCGTCGGCCGCCGACATCACCGGCAGTGGGCTCTCGACGTCGAGCGCTGGGGCCGACGTCGCCTCCGGCGACCTGTCCGGCTCGGCGGGCATCGGCTCGACGTGGCCGCGGCGAGCGATCTCGGCGGCCTTCACCGCTCCGCGCAGCACGGTCTCGGTGCGCCCGGTCGGGTGCGCCAGACCGGTCTCACGTCCGAGGGCGACGACCGCGTCGTCCTCACTCATCCCGGGAGTCGCATCCTGCACCCAGTCGGCAAGGGCGACCAGGTCCTGCAGCGGGTAGGACTCCACCGGTCGGCCCACGGCCACCACGGGTCGCGGGCCGACCTGCGCGGCCACGTCATCGGCGGCGTCACCTGCCCCGGCGCTGACTCCGGCGGGCGCGTTGCGTGCCGCGTCGAGCGCATCGGCGAGGTCACACGCCTCGTCCCACGCCTGGCGGATTCGACGCACCTCGGCATCCGGGTCGCGAAGCCAGTCCACGGTGCACACCCGGTGCACCGACCAGCCCTGCCCGCATGAGCTGCTCCGGTCGGATGCGCTCTCGGTCCCGCAGGTGGTGAAGCTCGGAGAACGGCGCACCCTCGGGTTCGATGACGAGAACCCCCCGACCCGGCCGGCCTGGGTGCTCGACCCCCATCGCCGTGGCGAGCGAGCCCGAACCCGACCCGGCCATCACTGGCATCCCGGCGCCGTGCACGGCCTCGGCGATGCTGCGTTCCAGCGGGTCCAGCTTTCGTGGCGTCAGGGCGGGGTGGTCAGCGGGGTCGTCCAGACCGTCCAGTGCCAACCACTCGGCTGTCGCGAGCAGCTGGCGCAGCCCCCGCAGACCGTCCGCAGCCAGTCGACGTGGCTCCAGGTCGGACGCCGTGACGGATGAGACGACGCTCAGGTCCCGTCGCGCCGTCGAGATCGCCGCCGAGAGC
This sequence comes from uncultured Actinomycetota bacterium, assembly GCA_963712175.1. GTDB lineage: Bacteria > Actinomycetota > Actinomycetes > Jiangellales > Jiangellaceae > CAVQGZ01. Next base: position 70,308 of record CAVQGZ010000010.1, on the reverse strand, counting down.
CAACGCAGCCCGCCCGGTCGGTTCAGCGATCCGTAGCGATAGAGCAGCCGCCCATCCATGGTGCGGCCGTAGCCGACGGAGAGGATGACGGCGTCACGCCGCTCGCCGTTCAGGTCGTCGACGCAGCGCAGCAGAAACGGCTCGTCGGCCGTCGGTCCGATCGCCGTCGCGAGCTCGGCGTCGGTGAGGCAGGCCCGAGCCAACCCTGCCTCGATCGCATCGGCGTGGGCTCGCCCCAACGTGAGGACGGCCAGGCTGGCGCCGGGTCGTCCGGCAGCGTGGCGGCGCACGAGATCGACAACGAGACCCACCTCGGCCGAGACGCTTTCCTCCTGGTCGCGGCTGCCCGGCTCCTGAAGAACGTGGTGCAGCCGAAGAGGAGACGTGGCGGCGACACCAGGCGCGACGGCCAGCGGCGAGCCGTTGCGACGGGTGGGCATCGCCACCTCGAGCCGAGCATCACGGCAGCCGTAGCGCACGGACAGCTCTAGGCCCGGCAGCTGGTCACGCAGCACAGCGAAGACCGACGGGGTCTCGATGCCGGATCCGGGGGCAGCCGACGCCGATCGTGCGTCCGGGGCGTCCACGCTCAACGGGGTGGGGCTCGGCGGCAGCTGAGCCGGGTCTCCCAGCACCACGACCTGCTCGGTCCGCCCGAGTGCTCCGATGGCGTGGGCCAGGGCGACGCAGTGCCCGTCGAGGACGATGACGAGGTCGAACGTGGCGTCGAGCGGCAGGGCCGCACCCGCCGGGAGGGCGCCGGCCAGCCAGATCGGCCGCGCCGCCCGCACGGTCGCCCACGAGGCGTCGAGAAGGTCGCGGGTCGACGAGGCAGACCGGCCAGACAGGGCGTCACGCAGCGCTCGAACCTGCACGGGCCGTTCGCTCGCGGCCGAGCGCGCTCCTCGCGTCCACGCCGCGCGCACCTCGTCTGATGCCGCCACGACGGCAGCCGCATCGGCCTGCCGCCAACGCTTGCCGGCCGCCCGGACGTCCTCTCCCCTGGTCGCGGACAGAACCGGGTCGTGCTCCTCGATCTGGGCGGCCAACGACGCAGCCACGCAGGAATCGAGCACCGCTACCGCAGTCTCGGGCGTGACGGCCTGGCCGCCCTCACGACGTGCACGCAGCTCGGCCACGACCGGGCCCATCCCGGCGTCGGCCAGCTCGGTCGCGGTTGCGGTCAGTCGGGGCAGTCGACGCGCCCACACGACCTCATCGCCGAGAACGCCCAGGCGGGCGGCCACCCCGGCGAGGTCGAGGTCGTCGGGCACGGCCTGCGGGTGCACCTGCTGCAGCGCCTGGACCGCCTCCGCGACGGCAGTGAATGCTGCCACCGCTGCCGCGGAGGTCTCCCCCGTTCGCGGCAGCCGTCCGTCGTGGGCTCGCTGCCCCCACGACGTCGCGACGTCGGAGGCCATGGCCAGCGCCGAGGACTGTCGGTTCACGTCCTCGCGCGCCGCCGGCCTGGCCAGCTCCCCGGCTCGGTTCCGCAACGTCCTGCGCTCGCGCAGGCCTGGGCCGTCGGCCATACCCCGTCGCTGCTTGCGATCGGCCGTTGCTGCCGCCATGCGCTCGACCGGCTCGGCCCACACCTCGCGACTGAACACCGACTCGACCTCGTGCACGCCGGACAGCAGACGCGACAGCTCGGCTAGGTCCGCCATCGTCGACGGGGTCGGCATGCCGACCTCGACGGCCGCGCGCGCCCCGCTGTCTCGGGCTCGGGGGAGCAGGTCGCGGCGTAGGCGATCCACGAGGGCGACTGCCTGCTCGGCGTCCTCGGGCGAGGCAGGGGCGGCACCGAACCACGCCGTTGCCTGCGCCGAGATCGACAGCCCGTCCAGGGTGATGAACTCGGCAAGCGCCGACCGCAGACGCTCGAGCGAGGCCGCGTCCAGAGCCTCGAGAGAATCCGCATCCAGACGCACCTGCGCCCGCTGGTCGGCTGCCCCGGCATGCGCGGCACTGATGGCCTGGTAGGCCGAGAGTGCCTGCGGCGCACGATGTCCGTGCAGCGCGGTCACATAGCTCGTCAGCAGCGCCTTGTCGCGCTCGGCGGCCGCAGCGTCCAGACCCGGCGGCTGGGTTGCCTCGTCCGCCCCGGTGTCGGGGCGCCGAGTGGCCCCGTTGATGGTCGACAGGACGTCACGAGCGATCCCGTGCGTCGAGACGAGCCCGTCAGCCAGGTCCAGTGTTGCCCCACCGAGACCGACGGCCGCCAGTCGGCGACGCAGGCCGTGAAGCCGTGGGGAGGACTCGGCCACGACGAGGACGGATCTACCGTCGCCGACGGCCTCGGCGCACAGGCCAGCTGCAACCTGGGTCGCGCCGGTGCCCGCTGGGGTGTGCACGGCGACGGAGCTGCCGGCACGGACGGCGTCGAGGACTCTGCGCTGGGCCGAGTCGAGATCGATGGGCGTCGGGCGGCTCTCACCGACTCCTGAGGTGTCGGTGTCTGCGGGCATGCTCGGCAGCCGTGCCGGCGCCCCGGCTGCCAGGGCCACGAGCGGTTGGTCGCCGAAGTGGTCGACGGCGTCGGTCAGGTCGCGTGCCACGTCGTCGGCGATGGAGGTCATCAGCCCGATGACGGCACGGTGGCTGATGGCGAAGCCGTCGACGACGTGCGGCGGAGCCTGCTCGCGGAGCCGGTCGACCACGACCGGGTAGCGCAGCTCCCCTGACGGGTCGAGCAGGTCGGCGGGGGTGAGCCGCAGACCGAGCTGGTCGGCCATCTCGTCCAGGAGCCGGGTGTTGAGCTCGGCCTCGCCCACCGCATGAAGCAGCAGGTCAGGCTCCGCGAATCCCGTGGGCTCGACCTGCAGGCGCCGCATCAGGATGGGGACGTTCGGCCGCTTGGTGCCCGACGTCGGGCTCCAGGAGGCCAGACCGGTGACGAGGTACCCCGCGGCGATCCCGTGACCTGCTTCGAGCTGCCACAGCCGCTCGGCAAGCCGCCTCGCCGAGCGCGCCGTCGTCGTGCGCAGCGGGTCGTGCGGGAAGAGGCGGGAGATGCGTACCGGCTCGCCTTCCACCAGCTTCTTGCGGGAAGGGTCATCGGCCGCCGAGAGGTCGAGCGTGCCGACCTTGGAGTCGCGGAACCGGATGAGCGGTTCGCCGCCACCGAGGGCGGCGACCTCGTCCGCCCAGCGTCGGATGGCCTCGCTGATGTGCCCCGTCACGACCCTCGTCGCACCCTCTCGCCCGTCTGCTGCGCCCGCGCCCACGCCGGATGAGTGCCGGCAGAACCGCCGCAGAGCCTAGTGGGGCGCCGACCGGAGGTCAGCGCGGAACGGCTTCGCTGATCCGGTCGACCTCGATCTGCGGGAGGATCCTGGTGATGTCCTCGTGGGTGAACAGCTGCGAGCCGCGGTGCAGGCAGGTCCCCGTCCCACAGGCTGTGCCGAGCCGTACGGCATCGATCAGGGGCAGGCCCCTCGTGAGTCCCGCGACGAGCCCGGCAACGGTGGAGTCACCGGCCGCCACCGTGCTGGCCACCGTGACCTTGGGCGGGCGCATCCGCGCCTCGTCCCCTCGTTCGGACAGGACGTAGGTGCCCGCTCCGCCGAGCGAGACGACCAGCCTCGGGACACCCGAGTCGACGATGCGACGCGCTGCGGCGCGGTAGTCGAAGTCGGGGTCGTAGCCATCCTCGCCCACGAGGTCAGCGAGCTCCTCCTTGCTGGGCTTGACCAGGTCGACCTTGGAGTCGACGGCAATGCGCAGGGCTTCACCGGACCCGTCGAACACGAGCCGGGAGCGACGCTCACGGCACAGCGCGGCGATCTCGCCCACCAGGCTGTCCGGCACACCAGGCGGGAAGGAACCCGACAGCACGATGTAGGGAGGCAGGGAGTCGAACTCCGACAGCCGGTCGAGTACCTGTCGCCACTCGCTCTCCTTCTGCGTGCCCGACTCGCCGACGATCCGGAAGTTCACCGCCTGGTCCTTGACGAAGACCGTCAGGCTCGGGCGAGTGTTGGCCTCGACCCGGATGGGGTGGACCGGCACGCCCTCCCTCTCCAGCAGGCTCTCCAGAGTCGTCCCGGTGTTGCCCCCGAGGGCGACGATGGCCTCCACCGCCTCGTCGAGCTTGCGCAGGGCTCGGGCGACCTGGACGCCGCCCCCGCCGGGCTCGGTGGCCTCGACGCGCGCCCTCAGCTTCTCCTCCGGGATCAACCGGTCAAGGGTCAAGGTGTAGTCGACGCTGGGTGACATCGTGATCGTGGCGACGGTCAGCACAGCCAGAACGCTAGCCCGGCATCACGGGCGGTGTCGGCTACTCGGGTGACTCGCTGCAAGGAGCGTGCCGGAACGCTGACCCCACCCCCGGCACACAGCGCCCCCGGCAGGATTCGAACCTGCGACTCGCGGTTTAGGAAACCGCTGCTCTATCCCCTGAGCTACGGGGGCAGGCGCGAGAGCAGTGTAGGCGTGCGTTCCTCGGCATCCGCCCCGACAAACGCCCCCCGTCGCACTACGGTTCGCAGCACGGCTCCAACACTGAGGAGGGACGATGGCGTCCACGATGGAACAGCGCATGGGTGCGTTCGACGCGGTGATGTGGAATGTCGAGGAGGACCCGGTTCTTCGCTCGGTGATCGTCGCCATGATGATCCTGGACAAGGCACCGGACATCGACACCGCCCGGGACCGGATCGAGCGCATGAGCCTGGCCGTCCCGAAGTTTCGCCAACGCGTGGTCGGGAACCCCGTGTCGATGGTTCCGCCCCGCTGGGAGATCGACCCCAACTTCGACCTCGCCTACCACCTGAGCTGGGTCGCCGCTCCCCGCAAGGACAGGTCGCTGCGCCCTGCGCTCAACCTGGCTCAGCGGATGGCCGAGCAGGACTTCGACCGCAAGCGGCCGCTGTGGGAGATGACCTTGATGACGGGGCTGCCCAAGGGCCAGGCAGCGCTCATCGTGAAGATCCACCACAGCATCACCGACGGGATGGGCGGCCTGGCGATGGCCGCTGCCCTCTTCGACCTGGCGCGCGACCCCGACACCGACCTCGGCGAGAAGCCAGCAGCGCCGACCGGAGACGTCCTGGGGCTGTCCAAGCGCCTCAGCAGCGGGGTGGCCTTCGAGGCCAAGCGCGTAGCGACGACGTCGCGGTCGGCCGTCACCGGGCTGGGTGGTCTGGCCGTCCGCACGGTCAAGGACCCCGTCGGCACGGCGAGCGAGGCTGCCGCCTTCGCCGCGTCCGCAGGCCGCCTTCTCGCACCGGCGTCGGTCCCGGAGAGCCCGGTCATGACCGAGCGGTCGCTGTCGAGCTACTTCGACTTCTTCGACTGCCCGTTCGCCGACCTCCGCAAGGCGTCGAAGGTCGGTGGCGGCACCATCAACGACGCGTTCATGACCGTCGTCACACGCGGGCTGAACCGCTACCACGACAAGCACGGTGGATCGGTGCCTGGCCTGCGCGTCAACATGCCCATCAACCTTCGTACCGGTGCCGACGACACGCAGGGCGGAAACCGCTGGGTCCCGGCACGGGTGATCGTCCCCGTGGACGTCGCCGACCCACTCGATCACATGCGCGCGCTGCACCCGGTGCTCAAGCAGGCCCGAACCGAGCCCGCGCTCATGCTCAGCGACCAGGTCTACCGGCTGCTCGTTCGCATGCCCACCGCCGCGTCGACCACGCTGTCGGCCGGTCTGATGAAGGGGACGGACTTCGCCGCCACCAACCTGCCGGGCCCGCCCATGGCGGTGTACTTCGCCGGGGCTGAGGTTCAGGCACTGCTGCCGTTCGCGCCCCGCGGGGGTTCGGCGGTGAACGTGGCGATGATGACCTACAACGGTCGCGCGCAGTTCGCGGTCAACATCGACGAGCGGGCAGTCCCCGAGCCGGAGGAGCTGATCGCCGACTTCAAGGCCGCGTTGGACGAGGTTCTTGCCGTCGCGGCCGACTGAGGACGCGACCCCCTCGCGTGCGACCCTTGGCCGGGTGAGTCCCGAGGCCGACGAGCCGGCGGTCCTGCCGCCACTGCCCCCAGGGCCGACAGCGCGGACGCTGGATCCGATCAGCGGTCGCGACCTCGACCCGCTGGACGAGGACCCACCGATCATCGCCTGGGCGGTGGCGCTCTCCCTCCCGGCTGCCTGGACCTGGCGGTGGTGGGAGCGCTTCCGCGACGGACGCGGAACCCTGTCCGCCAAGGGCATCTCGTTCTACTCGTTCTTCGGTCTGCTCTCCGGACTCGCCCTGGCCTTCTCGATCGCCGCACGACTCCCGCAGTACGAGCAGCTGCTGATCGACGTCCTCAACCAGGCGCTCCCCGGCCTCGTCGGCCCGGAGGGCATCGACCCCGAGGTGCTGCAGTCGGTCGGCAGCACGGTCGGGATCATCGGCGGCGCAGTGCTTCTGTACTCCGCGGTCAGCATCGTGCGCGCCCTGGACGACGGTGTGCGCCTGATCTACGGCGTGCAGTACGAGCCGCGCAACTTCGCTGTCAAGAACGCTCGGTTTCTCGGCTACCTGCTGCTGCTGGCTCCGCTCGTCGCCGCCTCCTACGTCGGGAGCACCGCTACGGCCGGCCTGTTCCGGCCGCTGCTCGCCAGCGTCGGGGTGACCGGGGACGTGGCCGACGTCGTCGTGATCACTGCGGGCATCGCTGTCAGCATCGCGCTCAACACCCTGGTGATCAACACCGTGATCAGCCGGCTGGGTGGGGTGCAGCCGCTCAAGTGGCGCTGGCGGGGCAGCCTGCTCGGTGGAACGGCCCTCGAAGTCATCCAGCTCGGGACGACCTACTTCGTGGCGTTCACGATCACGAACCCGCGGTACCTGTCGTTCGGGGCACCCGTCGCCATGCTGCTGCTGTTCTTCGCCATGGCTGTCGTGGTGCTGGCCACGGCGGCGTTCGTGGCCACGGCCAACGAGGACGACCCGGTGCTGGCTGCCCGGCGTCAGCAGGCCGGCGACGAGCCCCGTCCTCGTCGCAGGATCGGCTCGTGGTGATCCGTCACGACGCCCCCGATCCGTGGGCAGCCCTGGTGAGCCGGTCACGGATCGCCTCGGCCAGCCCTGGCCCCGCTGGGGGGACGACGATGACGCTGCGCAGCCGCAGGGCGTCGGCCTCGCGCAGCGCCGAGTAGAGCACTGCTGCATACGCAGCCTCGTCGACCGGAGCCGACAGACGCACCAGGCCCGGCGGCGTCGCGACGTGCGCCGGGGCGAGCAGTCCTCGGGTGGGTCGGCCCTGCCAGGGGTCGTGCTCCTGGACCACGTCGGAGGACACGAGCAGCACCTGCGCCCTAGGGGCGTAGTGGGCGGCGAGGGTTCCCGGTGCCCGAACCGGCGACGGCTCGAGGCTCACCGCGACCCCGGCGGTCGCCTCGACCTGTGCGGGTGTGACGGCGCCGGGTCGAAGCAGGCGTGGCGCTGCGCCGGTGGCGTCGACGATCGTCGACTCGACGCCCACCCGAGAGGGGCCACCGTCCAGCACGACGTCGAGACCGGGGACGAGCCGCTGCCCGATCTCGTCGAGCACATGCCCGGCCGTGGTCGGGCTGACCTGACCGAAGAGGTTCGCCGACGGTGCCGCGACCCCCTCCCCCAGCTGCCGCAACACCTCCAGCGTGAGCGAGTGGTCGGGGACCCGGAGACCGACCGTGTCCGTGCCGCCGGTGACGTGCAGCCCGGTTCGCGGGCCGCGTCGCAGCACGAGGGTCAACGGCCCGGGCCAGAACGTCTGCGCCAGCCGCCGGGCGTAGTCGGGGACGTCCACGGCCCAGCCGACAAGATCGGCCCCCGTCGGCAGGTGGACGATCAGCGGGTGGTCGGCCGGGCGACCCTTGACTGCGTACACCCGGGCGACCGCCCCCGGATCAGCCGCTCGGGCACCGAGCCCGTACACGGTCTCGGTGGGCAGCACCGCCAGCCGACCGGCCCGCAGCGCGTCGGCGGCGCGCTCGGGATCGGTCGTCGCCAGCTCCTCCATGACGGCTGTGCCCGGCCCGGCCCTACCGGGCCGGCGCCTCCAGCACCCGTCGCAGCTCGGCTCGCGCCACGGTGCGGTGGTGCACCTCGTCCGGCCCGTCGGCGATCCGCAGCGTCCGGGCCGCCGCGTACAGCGCCGCCAACGACTCGTCGTCGCTGACTCCGAGCCCACCCAGCACCTGGATGGCGTCGTCGATCACCTGGCAGGCCATCGCCGGCACAACTGCCTTGATGCCGGCGATCCCAGCAGCGGCCTCCTTCGCTCCCACCGTGTCGATCTGCCATGCCGTGCGCAGAACCAGCAGGCGCGCCTGGTCGATTGCCAGCCGGCTGCGCGAGATCTGCTCTCGCACGACCCCCTGGGCGGCCAGCGGCCGACCGAAGGCCGTCCGTTCGCCGGCACGGCGCACCATGGTGTCGAGGGCGCGTTCGGCCATCCCGATGAGGCGCATGCAGTGGTGGACACGTCCCGGACCGAGCCGCGCCTGGGCCATGGCGAAACCCCCGCCCTGCTCACCAAGGATGCTGCTCGTCGGCACCCGCACCCCGTCGAAGCTGATGACCGCGTGACCGCCGTGAGCACGGTCGGTGTAGCCGAAGACGGTGGTCGAGCGCTCGACCGTGACGCCGGGGGTGTCCAGCGGGACGAGCACCATCGACTGCTGGCGGTAGGCATCCGCCTGCGGGTCGGTCACCCCCATGACGATCGCGACCTCGCAGGCCGGCGACATCCCGCCCGTCGACCACCACTTGCGTCCGTCGATGACGTACTCGTCGCCCTCCGTCCTGATGGTCGCGGCGATGTTGCGGGCATCGGAGGAGGCGACGGCCGGTTCGGTCATCGAGAAGCAGGAGCGGATGCGCCCGTCCAGCAGGGGTTCGAGCCATCGCTGCGACTGCTCGGGCGTGGCGAACATGGCCAGCAGCTCCATGTTGCCGGTGTCGGGTGCGGAGCAGTTCATGGCCTCGGGCATCACCCACGGGGACCAGCCGCTGACCTCTGCGGTCGGCGCGTAGTCGAGCACGCTGACGCCCGGACCGTGAACGGGGTCGGGCAGGAAGAGGTTCCACAGCCCACGCTGGCGGGCCGCGGCCTTGAGCTCCTCCACGACGGCCGGCGTCCCCCAGGCATCCTCGGCGTCCATCTGCGCGGCCTCGTTGTGAAACCTGTGCTCGGCGGGCAGCACGTGCTCGTGCAGGAACGAGACCGCGCTCGCCTGCAGCTCGGCGGCTCGCGGTGACAGCGTGAACTCCATGACCTCAGACCTCCAAGAGTGCCGCGGCTCGCTCGGCGAGCACGGGGACGTAGGACCCCATCGTGGCGAACCCCTCGCCGACGGTGGCGCCGGCGAGGTAGCGGGCGTGCACACCTTCCAGGATCACCGCGAGCTTGAACACGCCGAAAGCGGTGTACCAGTCGATACCCGACAGGTCGAGCGAGGTGCCCTCGGCGTAGCGCGCCAGGGTCTGCGCGGCATCCAACAACCCCTCGGGCGAGCCGGTGCCGAGCACCTTGCCCGCGACGTCGGTATAGGTCAGGAGCAGGCCCAGGTCGGCGAGCGGGTCGCCGATGGTCGACAGCTCCCAGTCGACCACGGCCGCCACCCGACCCAGGTCGCGGGCGTACATGACGTTGTCAAGCCGGTAGTCACCGTGGACGACCGAGACCTGCTGCGTCGTCGGGACGTCGCGCGCCAGCCGCTCGGCGATGCGGTCGACGATGGGCAGGTCCCGGGTGCGACTCTGCTCCCACTGGGTGGACCAGCGCTTGAGGTTGCGCTCGAGAAAGCCCTCGGGCCGTCCGAAGCGGGACAGTCCCACCGCGTCGGGATCCACAGCGTGCAGCGCCAGCAGCGTGTCGACCAGCATCTCGCTGGCCCCCCGCAGCTGGTCGGGGGTGTACGCGGCCATCTCCTGCGGGGTGCGCAGCACGACTCCGTCCACGTAGTCCATGACGACGAAGGGCGCACCGATCACGCCCGAGTCCTCGCACAGGTGCAGCACCGGGGGAACCGGGACGTCCGTGTCGGCCAGGGCCTGCATGACGCGGGCCTCGCGGGCGACGTCGTGGGCTGTCGCCAGTACTCCGCCGAGCGGTGGTCGGCGCACGACCCACACCGTGTGCTGGTCGGTCACCCGGTAGGTGACGTTCGACCGGCCTCCGGCGATGACTCCGGCCGTGAGTGGTCCGACTGGCCCGCGCTCGAGCACCGCGGCGAGGTGTCGACGGATCCGGACCAGGTCGATGCCGGGTGGGCTGTCTGGGGAGGTGGTCTGCGTCACCGGTGCCTCCTCAGCCGATCGACTGGCGCACGAGGGTGCCCCCGTCGACGACGAGCGTCTGCCCGGTGACCCACCGGGAGGCCGTGCCGGCGAGGAAGACCACGGCGTCGGCGATGTCATCGGGCTCACCGATGCGTCCCAGCGGCAGGGCCTGCGACAGCTGCTGCTCGTAGGGCTCCCACAGAGCCTTGGCCAGGTGGGTGCGCACGACGCCCGGGGCCACGGCGTTGACCCGGATGTCGGGAGCGAGCTCGACGGCCAGCTGGCGGGTCAGGTGGATCAGCGCCGCCTTGGTCGCGTTGTACCAGCCGATGCCCGGCTCGGTCGCGAGCCCTCCGATGCTGGCGATGCTGACGATGGCGCCACCGTTGTCGCCGAGGCCCGCCCTGACCGCCTGCTGCGCCCACATCACCGGGCCCCACATGTTGACGTCGACGGTCTTGTCGGCGCGCGCCTTGTCGAGCTCGACCATGGGGCCGAAGTAGGGGCTGGTCGCGGCGTTGTTGACCAGGACGTCGAGTCCACCGAGCTGCTCCAGCGTCGCCGCGACGACCGCCTCCGCGGCGTCGGAGTCGGCCGCGTGAGCCGCCTTCGCCAGCAGGCGGGCGTCCGGGACCTCGGCCCGGATCTGGCGGGCCACCTCGTCCAGGGCCTCCTGCTTGCGACTGGTCAGGGCGACGGCAGCACCCTCTCGCACCAGCGCGAGTGCGGTGGCTGCGCCGATCCCACGCGAGGCTCCGGTGACGATGGCGACCTTGCCGGCGAGTCCGGTGTCCATGTGGCCACCCTATGACCCCATCGAGGAGCGCCCGGGCGCCGCCGGGCACGACAGCGCAGGACCGACGGGCCCTTAGGCGACGCGGCCCGGCTTGCCGCCCTTGGCGACCACGGGGAGCCCGGCCGCCTGCCAGGCCTGCATACCGCCGGCCAGGTTCACCACGGTGAATCCGGCGCCCCGAAGCTGGGTCGCGGCGGTGTCCGAGCGACGACCCGAGCGGCAGACCGCGACGATCGTGCGGTCCTTCGGCAGCTCGGCCTGGCGGTGCCCGACCACGCCTAGCGCGATGTGCTTGGCCTTCGGGGCGTGCCCCGCCTGGTACTCGTGCGGCTCGCGCACGTCCAGCAGCAACGCGCCGTCGGAGACGAGCTGCTGCGCCTCGGCGGGGGTGACCTGGTCGTCCTTCTTCTTCCTCGAGAAGATGCCCATGCCTATCCGTTCCGTCCGTTGGCGACCTGGAACCCGTGTGACACCCAGTCGCTCGTGCCGCCGGTGACGTTGCGCACGTCGTAGCCCTGCTGGGCCAGCCACGACGCCGCAGTGAACGACCGCCCACCGGTCTGGCAGATGAGGTAGATGGTCTTGTCCCTCGGCAGCTCGGAGTGCTTGAGCGGCACCATCGCCAGGGGCATCAGGGACGCGCCGGGGACGTGCCCGGCGTCGTACTCGTTGGGTTCGCGGACATCGACGACGACGGCATCGTCGTCGTCCATGACCGACTTGAGCTCGGACACGGTCACATGCACCTGCTGCTCCTCGACGTCGAGTGGACGGGATCTGCTGACCGGTTGTGCTCAGGCTAGAGACAGGAAGAGCTTCTCGAGCTCAGGACGTGACAGGTCGGGGGTCTCCCCACGGTCCTCAGCGGCCGCGCACTGGACGAGTCCGCTGGCCACGACCTTGAAGCCGGCTCGATCCAGCGCTCGCGACGCCGCTGCGATCTGCGTCACGACGTCAGCGCAGCCGCGCCCGTCCTCGATCATGGCGATCACGCCGTCGAGCTGGCCGCGCACTCGCCGCAGCCTCGTCGCCACGTCGTGGGCAACGGTGGGGTCTACCTGCATGAGCTCCTCCCGAGCCTCGAGGAGTCCCACTATACCCCCTGGGGTATCACGTCGCTGTCTGGACGTACACGTGCGCCGCCTGAGGTCTCGTCAGCCTCGCTGAGCCCGTGCCACGAGCCAGCACCACGAAGGAACCCGCTGGTCTGGCCTCCACCAGGCCACCCGGAGTGGCACCAACGGCGAGCAGGGCCCGCATGACGCCGTGGTCGGCCTGCAGCGGCTCGGCGATCCGCAGAACCGTCACCGACAGGGCCGGGGAGTCGTCGTCCACCACGTCGGACAACGCCAGCAGGTCGCCCGAGTCGGCCTGCCCGGCGTCCGGCTGAGCCACTCCGAGCTCCACGAGGCCCGGGATGGGGTTGCCGTAGGGCGAGGAGGACGGCTGCTCGAGGATCTCCACGAGCCGACGCTCGACGTCGTCGGAGATGACGTGCTCCCAGCGGCAGGCCTCGTCGTGCACCAGCGACCAGTCGAGCCCGATGACGTCGATGAGCAGGCGCTCGGCCAGCCGGTGCTTGCGCATCACCCGCGTTGCGTACGCCTGGCCGACCTCGGTGAGCTCGAGGTGCCGGTCGTCGGCCACCCTGAGCAGGCCGTCGCGCTCCATCCGAGCCACCGTCTGGCTGACCGTCGGGCCCGACTGGTGCAGCCGCTCGGCGATGCGTGCACGCAGCGGGACGATGCCCTCCTCGTCCAGCTCGTAGATCGTGCGGAGGTACATCTCCGTGGTGTCGATGAGATCGCCGCTCACGCCTGGGTGATGCCTTCCCTCGGGTGAGCCGAAGCGTAACGCTCGACAGGCAGGTGCTCGATCCGGCTCGTACGGTCGCCCCGTGACCGCGTTGCACTGGTTTCGTCGCGACCTGCGTCTGGCCGACAACCCAGCCCTACTGCGTGCTGCCGAGGCCGGCGAGGGCCAGGTGGTGCCCCTGTTCGTGCTCGACCCGGCGTTGTGGGGCCCAGCGGGGGCCGTGCGACAGGCCTACCTCAACGCGTCGCTGCGTGCCCTGGACGCCGACCTCGACGGCGCCCTGCACGTGCGTCGAGGCGACCCGATCGAGCAGGTGGTGGCTGTCGCCCGCAGCGCCGGTGCCAGCACCGTCCACGTGGCCGCTGACACCGGCCCGTACGGACGGCGCCGCGACTGCGCCGTCGAGCACGCCCTGGCCGAGGCCGGCATCACGCTCGTGCGCACCGGGTGCGCCTACGCCGTCCCCCCGGGCAGCGTGCGCACGAAGCAGAAGGGCCCCTACTCGGTGTTCACCCCGTTCAGCCGGGCCTGGAACGAGCACGGCTGGCCCGAGCCTGCGCCCGCACCGTCCGGCGTGACGTGGACGACGGTCGCCGGAGCCGGCGACGAGCTCTTCGTCGATCCCGACCTCGGCCAGACGGCGCTGCCCGAAGCCGGCGAGAAGGCCGCGCGCGAGCGGTGGGCCGCCTTCCGCGATGACGCCGCGGAAGGCCTCGACGGCTACGCCGACCGCCGCAACCGACCCGACCTGGCCGGAACCAGCGCGCTGTCGCACCACCTGAAGTGGGGAGAGGTCCACCCCCGAACCCTGCTGGGCGACCTCGCCGGTCGAGACGACGACGGTGCCCGTACCTTTCGAAACGAGCTCGCGTGGCGGGAGTTCTACGCCGACGTTCTCTGGCACCACCCTGACTCCGCCCGCGAGTACTACCGGCCCGAGTTCGCCTCGATGCCCTACGACGAGCCGGACGATCTCGTGCAGGCCTGGAAGGACGGCCGCACCGGCTACCCCTTCGTCGACGCCGGCATGCGCCAGCTGCTCGCCGAGGGATGGATGCACAACCGGCTCCGGATGGTCGTCGCGTCGTTCCTCGTCAAGGACCTGCACGTGGAGTGGCAGCACGGCGCACGACACTTCATGCGCTGGCTGCGCGACGGCGACCTTGCCTCGAACTCGCACGGATGGCAGTGGACGGCCGGATCCGGCACGGACGCCGCCCCGTACTTCCGCGTCTTCAACCCGGTGACCCAGGGGCTGCGCTTCGACCCGGACGGCGACTACGTGCGCCGCTACGTCCCCGAGCTGCGACACCTGTCCGGCAAGGCCGCGCACGAGCCCTGGAGGAGCGATGACGGCTACGCGCACGGCTACCCCGCTCGCATCGTCGACCACGGCGAGGAACGCGAGGAGGCACTGCGCCGCTACCAGGCGGTGACCGGCCGCTAGCACCACGCCGAGCATGGTGAGCGGTTCCGTCCCGGGCCCGTGATGAGGCAGGATGCCAGAGTGCTCACCGTCACCGTCGTCAGCCTCAAGGGGGGCGTGGGCAAGACGACCGTGGCCCTCGGGCTTGCCGGGGCTGCCGCCACCAGGGGCCTGCGAACCCTCGTCGTCGACCTCGACCCCCAGGGCAACGCGTCCCTGGCGCTCGACCCGGTCTCGGCGGACTTCACCAGCAACGACGTCCTCGCCGACGCGCGAGCCGGGGTGATCGAGCAGGCCGTGACGGAGTCGTCGTGGGACGAGCGAATCCTCGTCGTCCCCAGCGAGCCGGCCCTCGAGCACCGCAACCACCCCGTCGAGGGCCGCGGCGGCGAGCATCGGCTGCGCACGACCATGCAGGGGCTGGACTCCTTCGACCTGGTCCTCATCGATACCCCGCCGAGCCTCGGCGAGCTCACGAAGAACGCTCTGGCGGCCAGCGACCGCGCCGTCGTGGTCGCCGAGCCGACCGCCTTCGCGCTCGCGGGCGCCCAGCAGGCGCTGAGCGCCATCGACGTCGTCCGTAGCGGCTTCAACCTGCGGCTACGTCCGGCCGGGATCATCGTCAACCGCTACCGCGCCCGCTCCACCGAGCACCGGTACCGCCACGACGAGCTCGTGTCGGCCTACGGCCCGCTGGTGCTCGAGCCGGTGCTGCCGGACCGCTCAGCCGTCGTCTCGGCCGCCGGCGCCCACGTCGGGGTGCATCGATGGCCGTCGCCGGGTGCTCGCGAGATCGCACGGGCGATGAGCACCCACCTCACGACCGTCGTCGCGTCGGCCACCGGCCCGGACGCCCCGCTCACGAAGGGACTGCGCGGATGACCCACGCCCCCGCCCCGCAGCCACGCCCCGCGCTGCGCAAGGCCGCCGACGGCAGCGTGCACCCGGCTTCTGCGGTGCTCAGCTCACTGGCCGTCACGATGCCGGCACCGGGAGCCGACTCTGCTGCCGACGCTGCGGACGCTGCGGGCGGCAAGGGCAAGAAGAGCGGCAAGGGCAAGAAGAAGGGCAAGCAGGCGCCACCCGAGACAGTCGAGATGGTGCCCCTGCAGGTCGAGCTGCCGAAGTCGGTGCGCAAGGCCCTGCGCAAGCGTGCGTCGGACTACGGGTGGACCGCCGAGGAGGCCGCCGCCCACGTCCTTCGCGTCTGGGCCGATACCTGATCACCACCGTGCTGCGGCTGGTGCCGGTCCCGTTCGCGGACCCGCGGGCGCAGGCGCTCGTCGAAGGCGTCCAGCGCGAGTACGTCAGCCGGTACGGCGGGCCTGACGAGACGCCGATGGACGAGCACGACTTCGACCCACCGTCCGGCGCCTTCGTGGTGGGGCTGGACGGCGAGGCCCCCGTCGCGTGTGGCGGCATCCGGCGCGTCGACGACGCGACGGCCGAGATCAAGCGCATGTACGTCGTCGAGCAGGCGCGTCGACGTGGCCTGGCCCGACTCGTGCTGGCCCACCTCGAGAAGGTTGCTCGAGACCTCGGCTACCGACGGCTGGTGCTGGAATCCGGGAACGCCCAGCCGGAGGCGCTGGCCCTGTACCGCTCGTCAGGCTACGGGCCAGTGACGCCGTACGGCTTCTACCGCTGCCATGCCGACGCCAACTCGCTGGGGAAGGTGCTGGTCGACGCGCCGGTCTCGAGCTGATGTGGGGCGTGACGCGGAATGCGCTGGCGCGACGGTCGGGCCCGGCCTAGCGTTCTGCGTACACAGGAGAGGAGGTGGTCCGCTAGTGAGAACCAGCTGGACATGTGAGGTGGCTGCCGCGTAGCCGCCCGGACCTTCCGGACGACGACTTCTGAGGGCGTCGTGCAGCCGAGCGGCTGGCGCACACCCCGGCAGTTGCCCGACCCGCGGGCCCCGAGCCGTCCACTCGGGCACCACCGCAACGCCGGTGGGTAAGTCGCCCGCGGGTCGCCCATGCCCGGGCTCACCTGTCGATGGCGCCGTTGGCGCAGCCGGGTCATGATCGATGGACGCGGCGGTGCGCTCCGCGCACCACCGGCTCCATCCATACGCACAGGTTCGCGCCAACGGATCCACCCATGACGCCTGCCCGAGCCCCGCGAGCTAGGGCTGCAGGCGAGTGAGCGTCCAGCGGGCGTCGACCCCTCCACGCCCGCGGTCGTAGCGAAGCCTGTCATGCATGCGTCCGGGCTGGCCCTGCCACAGCTCGACGGTGTCGGGGACGACCCGAAAGCCACCCCAGAAGTCCGGTAGCGGCACCGGCGAGCCGGCGAAGCGCTGCTCCAGCGCCGCCAGCCGCTCGCGAAGAGCCTCTCTGGAGGCAGCGGGGCGCGACTGCTCGCTGGCCCAGGCCCCCAGCTGGGACTCCCGCGGCCGCTCGGCCCAGTACTCCCCCGCCGTGGCACGGTCGACGGGCTCGACCCGTCCGCCCACGACCACCTGACGCGACATCGGGAACCATGGGAAGCACAGGGAGGCCTCCGGGTGCACGGCCAGCGCCCGGGCCTTGCGTGAGCCGAGGTTGGTGTAGAAGACGAACCCGACGTCGTCGAGCTCCTTGAGCAGCACGTGCCGGCTGCTGGGCCGCCCATCCGGGTCGACCGTCGAGACGACCATCGCGTTCGGCTCGGGCAGCCCGACGGCCACGGCCTCCGCCAGCCACGTCCGGAACTGCTCGAACGGGGACGACGCGACGTCGCGCTCGAGCAGTGGGCCGGGGACGTAGCGGACGCGCATCTCGGCCAGCCGGGGGGCCGGCCCACCGGCGGCGGACACCTCGAAGTCGGACATGAGACCAGCCTGACAGGCCTGCGTCGCCCGCTGCAGGTGACCTGAGGCTCCGGCTGCGGCAAGATACCCGCGCAACACCCCTAGACCTACCCCCACGCGCTACCCGAGCAGCGACCAGGACGGAGCACCCTGTGACCGAGGTGAAGCCAGGCCTCGAAGGAGTCATCGCCTTCGACACCGAGATCGCCGAGCCGGACAAAGAGGGCAGCGCGCTGCGCTACCGCGGCGTGGACATCGACAACATCGTCGGGCACATCCCCTTCGAGAACGTCTGGGGTCTGCTGGTGGACGGGGCCTACGAGCCCGGCCTGCCACCGGCCGAGCCGTTCCCGATCCCGGTGCACTCCGGCGACGTGCGGGTGGACGTCCAGAGTGCCCTGACGATGTTGGCCCCGGCCTGGGGTTTTCGGCCGCTGCTCGACATCTCCGACGAGCAGGCCCGTGACGACCTGTCCCGTGCTGCGGTCATGGCCCTGTCCTTCGTGGCGCAGTCGGCGCGCGGGATCGGCCTGCCGATGGTTCCCCAGCGCGAGATCGACAAGGCCAACAGCATCGTCGAGCGGTTCATGATCCGCTGGCGCGGCGAACCCGATCCCCGCCACACCCGAGCCGTCGACGCCTACTTCGCCTCGGCGGCAGAGCACGGCATGAACGCCTCCACCTTCACCGCGCGCGTCATCGCCTCGACGGGCGCCGACGTCGCCGCCGCGCTCTCGGGCGCGGTGGGGGCGATGAGCGGTCCGCTGCACGGCGGAGCACCGTCGCGCGTGCTGGCCATGATCGAGGAGATCGAGCGCACCGGTGACGCCGAGGCGTACGTGCAGAGCGTCCTGAACCGCAAGGACCGCCTGATGGGCTTCGGGCACCGCGTCTACCGTGCTGAGGACCCTCGCGCACGCACGCTGCGTCGTGTCGCTCGCGAGCTGAACGCGCCGCGCTACCACGTCGCCGAGGCGTTCGAGCAGGCAGCGCTGGCCGCGCTGTCCGAGCGCTACCCCGACCGGGTGCTCGCCACGAACGTGGAGTTCTGGGCCGCCATCGTCCTCGACTTCGCCGAGGTCCCCGCGCACATGTTCACGGCCATGTTCACCTGCGCGCGCACGGCCGGGTGGAGCGCGCACGTGATGGAGCAGAAGCGCACCGGGAGGCTCATCCGTCCCTCGGCCCGCTACGTCGGTCCGCCGCAGCGCAAGCCCGACGAGGTCGACGGCTGGAACCCGGAGTGGGCGCAGTCGCTCTACTGACCCACCGGTAGGGCTGGCACAATCGGGGGGCGGAGACAGCGCCGTCGCCGCCATCCCCCCGCGCTTCGACGCGTTCGAGACTCTGGAGCACTCATGCCTGAGGCTGCCCCTGCGGCCAGCATCGTCATCCCTGCCGACCTGAAGCCTGCCGACGGGCGGTTCGGGTCCGGACCGTCGAAGGTGCGTGCGGAGGCGCTCGAGGCGCTGGCATCGACCGGATCACACGTGCTCGGCACCAGCCACCGCAAGCCTGCCGTGAAGAGCCTGGTGCGCCGCGTCCAGGAGGGCCTGGCGACGCTGTTCGACCTGCCCGACGGCTACGAGGTCGTGCTGGGCAACGGTGGCGCCACGGCGTTCTGGGACATCGCCGCCTTCGGACTCGTCCGCTCCCGGGCCCAGCACCTCGCCTTCGGTGAGTTCTCGGCCAAGTTCGCCAAGGTCACCGACGGGGCTCCCTTCCTGGACTCCTCGAGCGTCATCACCGGCCAGCCCGGGACGCTGCCGACGCCGGTGGCCGAGCCGGGTGTGGACGTCTACGCGTGGCCCCACAACGAGACGTCCACGGGCGTGATGGCCCCGGTGCGCCGGGTGGCCGGCGCCGACGACGGCGCGCTCGTGCTCGTCGACGCCACCAGCGGCGCCGGTGGGCTCCCGGTCGACATCGGGCAGGCCGACGCCTACTACTTCGCCCCACAGAAGAGCTTCGCCTCCGACGGGGGCCTGTGGGTCGCCGTCATGTCGCCGGCCGCGCTGGCTCGCGTGGACGAGATCGCGGGCTCGGGTCGCTGGGTGCCCGACTTCTTCTCGCTCCCCACCGCGATCGACAACTCCCGCAAGAACCAGACCTACAACACCCCCGCGGTCGCGACGCTCTTCCTCTTCGCCGAGCAGCTGGACTGGCTGAACGGCAGCGGCGGGCTCGACTTCGCCACGTCGCGCACGGCCGAGTCGTCGGCGGCCCTCTACACCTGGGCCGAGAAGACCGACTACACCACGCCGTTCGTGTCCGACCCGGCCGCTCGCTCGCAGGTCGTCGGCACGATCGACCTGGACGAGTCCATCGATGCCGCGGCTGTTGCGGCGGCCCTGCGCGCGAACGGGATCGTCGACACCGAGCCGTACCGCAAGCTCGGTCGCAACCAGCTGCGCGTGGCCATGTTCCCGGCGATCGACCCCGGTGACGTCGAGGCGCTCACCGGCTGCATCGACTACGTCGTGGGCCAGCTGCGCTGACGACGGCCCCCGAGGTCGCACCGCGGCTGGTCCGCGACCGCGCAACGCTGTCGCTGTACGGCGTCTTCGCCGTCTGGGGGTGGTTCCTCTACGCCTTCAACCCCTCCGTCCCGCTCATCGGAGACGATCTGGGCGTCAGCAGCGCCGTCGCCGGACTGCATGGGACAGCCATGGCGGTGGGAACCGTGGTGGCCGGGCTGGTCAATGCCGCCGTCGTCGGACGAGTGGGGCGACGCGGCACGGTCACCGTCGGCTCCGTCACCGTCGTCGTGGGCGTGCTCCTGGTGACCGCGACCGGAGCCCTGTGGGGGACGCTCGGCGGTGCCTTCGTCGCCGGAGCGGGGGGGACGCTGCTGGTGAACGTCGCCAACTCGGCCCTCAGCGAGCGCCATCAACGAGCATCGAGCGCCGCTATCACCGAGGCGAACGGGTTGGGTGCCCTCGTCGGCGCACTCGCCCCCATCACCGTCGGCGTGCTCGTGGGGATCGGCGCCGGGTGGCAGCCGGCGCTGCTGGTCGTCGTCGTGCTCCTCGCCGCGCTGACGCTGGCCATGCCGGCGCTGCCACCACCGGCCGCAGGGGCGCCGGCTCATGGTCGCTCCGCGGCCCTGCCTCGTCGCTACTGGTGGGCGTGGGGAGTCCTCGTCTCCCTCATCGCCGTCGAGTTCAGCTACTCAGTCTGGGCACCCACCCTCGTGGCGGAGCGCACCGGCGCGTCCACGGGTGCCGCCACGAGCACGCTCACGGTCCTGATCCTCTGCCTGGGAGTGGGGAGGTTGCTGGGTGCCCGCCTGGCGCTGCGTCTTCGCCCGGGACTTCTGCTGATGGTGGCGATCGCCATCACGCTCATCGGCTGGGCCGTCCTGTGGTCGGCGACCGCGCTGCCGCTGGCTGTAGCCGGGATGGCCATCAGCGGTGTCGGGATGGCCGTGCAGTTCCCTCTCGGTGTCGCGCGAGCGCTGCAGGCCGCCGGCGGGCAGACCGACGTGGCCTCTGGTCGCATCGCGATGGGAGCTGGTCTGTCGATCGGCCTGGCGCCCTTCGTGCTGGGGGCCGTGACCGACCTCGTCGGGGTGGTCGCAGCCTTTCTCCTCGTGCCGGGCCTTCTGGCGCTGGCGGTCGCCCTTCTGCTCGGCGGGCTTCGCAGCGCGACCCGTCAGCCCGCCTCGCGGGGCTGAGACCCCAGCGCCGCTCGGGCAAGCACCGTGTGCCGGGCGCGCCCGCCCTCGCCGGAACCCAGCTCGCTGCGCACGAGCACCACCTCATCAGCCCGCCAGGCGGGGTGGCTGCCCGGGTCCAGGGCCTGCAGCACCTCGTCGACGGGTCCTGGAGGCATGACCCGCGCCAGCGTGATGTGAGCCCGAAATCGCGCGTCGGCGGCCAGGTCGTCGCGCACCAGCCCGGCCCGTCGACCCGCGGCTCGCGCGCCCGCCGCGAGCCGGCTGACCTGCTCGCGGCCCTGGTTCAGGCCGACCCACACGACGCGGGTTCGCCGCGCGGAGCCGAACCGCGCGGGGTCACCGATCGAGGCCGTGAAGGTCGGTACCCGTCGGGCTGCACGGGTCAGCCGCGTGGTGAGGTCGTCGACCGAGCCCTGCGGAACATCTCCGTAGAAGGCCAGCGTGACGTGCCACTGCCCTGGCGACACCCACCGCAGCTGAGGCGCGAGGGCTCGGGCGGGTTCCACCTGCGCCCGGATGGCGGAGACGACGTCCTCGGGGAGCTCGAGGGCCGCGAAGAGTCGCACCGGCCAAGTCTGGACGACGCAAGCCCGCAGCGGCCAGCGCCTGCGGTGGCTCCACCGGGGCTCCACAGCCACCCGGGCACTATGGTGCGACGGGTGAGCGACAGCACAGGCTCCTCGCCGAAACCGGTCGATGTCGACGGCGTCCAGACCGTGCTCGTCGGCACCGTCGGGTGGGCGATCGCGTTCTTCGTGCTGCTGTTCTTCCGCGAGGACCTGGCGGAGTCAGGCCGGCAGTGGTGGCTGTGGACCTGTCTGGCCGGTGCCGGTCTCGGCCTCTTGGGCTACGAGTACGCGCGACGCCGGCGCGACGCCATCGCCCGCGTGCGGCAGTACGAGAGCGAGCACCCGCAGGCCTAGCCGAGCTCAGGGACCGACCTGCGTACGCGAATGCACACATTCGCGGCCTGGGTCCGTCAACGACCAGGGCTTTCCTCGGCGTACCAGCCACCAGATCGCGCGAATGTGTGGATTCGCGCCCGCACCCGGTGAGTCGGGCGGCCTCGTGGCGCCGGCGCGGTCCCGTACGCCCCTCAGAACGGCAGGTCGGACTCCGAGTCGTACACCAGTACCGGCTTGTCGACCTTGCCCGAGCCGGGGGCCGAGATCTCCGAATGCGCGCCACAGCCGTGCTCGAAGGCTACGACGCGACCGTCGTCGGGGGCCGTGCTGTTGGCGCACACCCCGAAGGACGAGCCGAGAGGGCTCGCGAGAGGCACGACGAACCCACAGGTCCGACATGGCTTGGGGGCAGCGGCCGCGATGTCGGCGCTGGGTCCGGCATCACCGCTGATCCACCGTTGGGAGGCCTCGTCCTGCCCCGCGACCGACAGGAGGCGAGCGCGCGTGAGCAGCAGGTCGGCGACAACGTCGGCGACAGCCTCCAACGGCTCGTCCAGCCCGACGGCGGCCGCCTTCGTGCTCTCGTAGCCGGGCACGAGGCGCGGGTCGTCGTCTGCCGTCGGCATGATGGCGCCGGGAGCCAGGTCCCCCGGCTCGACACGCTCGGACCAGGGCACCCACTCGGGTGGCACCAGCGAGCCCTCGCCCGCGATGAGAACGACGTCATTCACCGTGGCCGTGCGCGAGCGCGGTACCCGGGTGAGCGTCACGGCCCACTGCCAGCCCCGGTAGCCGGCGAGACGACACTCGAAGAGGTGGGTCAGCAGGCGGTCCCCCTCGGCAAGGTGTCCGACGAGCTCACCGACGGCTTCACCCGATCCGGCCACCTCCACGGCTGCGGCGCGGGCGGTGTCGACCGCACCCAGGCACACGGAGTCGGGCTTCGGCGCGGCCATCAGGACTCGATGTCGTCGGCGACGGCCCGCAGCAGCGTGGCCACCTTTCCGCCCGACTTCTTGTCGGGGTGGCGGCCACGGCGATAGGAGTTGGACAGACCATCGAGCAGCTTGATGAGGTCCTCGACGATGACCGCCATGTCTTCGGGCTTCTTGCGCAGGGATGCCGCCACCGACGGCACCGGGTCGAGCAGGCGGATGGACAGCGCCTGCTCTCCACGTCGGCCGTCCACGACGCCGAACTCGACCCGTTGACCGTTCTTCAGCTCCTCGACCCCCGCCGGCAGGGCGGAGGCGTGCACGAACACGTCGCCGCCCTCGTCGCTGGCGAGAAAGCCGAAGCCCTTCTCGGTGTCGAACCACTTGACCTTGCCGGTTGGCACGTGGAGACCTCACGCAACTGCTCGGGGAGCCGTCAGGGCTCCGGAACTCGTCGAAAACGCCAGGGTACGGCCCACAGCGGCCTTCGGACGAATCAGTTCACCGTGCCTTCGTACGCTGCGTGCATGAGCAGTGGCCCGCAGCCCGCCCGCGACGCCCCGGACCCGGCACCCGGACAGCGCGCACTCGAGCTGACCCTGCGAGTCGGCGGGTTGCTCGTGGTCGTCGGGCTGGCGACCACCGTCGTCATCGTCGCGCTGTACCTCGTCGGTGCGCCCACCCCGGGTACCTGGGCCTACGGCGTGGCCATGCTGGCCCCCCTGGGGTTCGGCCTGATCCTGCTTGCCCTGGTGGGCGTGGCCGTGCTCAGGCGCCGGGCAGGCCTCGGCACCGGCGGCGGACGGCCACGCTCGACCTCAGGCTGAGCCGGAACCGGCGTACCGTGGAGCGGATGTCTCAGGGCCCGGAACCGCGATCGCTCGCTGACGAGCTGCGGGGACGCAGCAACGACGAGCTCGTGGCCCTGCTGCGCGCGCGACCCGACCTGACCACGCCGGTTCCCAGCGACGTCGGCCAGCTGGCGGTGCGCGCGACGACCCGCGCATCGGTGGCCAGGGCTCTGGACCGCCTCGACCGGGCCGCTCTCGGTCTCGTCGAAGCCCTGGCCCTGCTCGACGAGCCCGCCGAGCGGAGCGTCGTCGCCTCTCTGCTGCCGTTCGACGACAGCCATCTGGACGCCCTGGTCGAGCGACTGCGCACGCTGGCTCTCGTCTGGGGTACGCCGGACTCGCTGCGCCTGGTGCGAGTCGTGCGCGAGGTGCTCGGTCCACAGGTCGCCGGGCTTGGTCCAACGGCCCGCCAGCTCGTCTCCGGGCTGCCCAGCGAGCGGCTGGGCTCGCTGGCTGCCGACCTCGGGCTGCCTCCGAGCCGCGAGCACCTCGCCATGGCAGCGCGGGTGGCTGACCGGATCACCGACGCGCCCCGCCTGGACGAGGCGATAGCCGGTGTCGGTCCCGAGGCGACGGCGCTCCTGCGTCGGATGGCCGTCGGCCCGCCCTCCGGACGCATCGACAACGCGCTGCGGCCCATCACCGTCGCCAAGGCGCGCACGCCTGTCGACAAGCTGCTCGCCCACGGCCTGGTCGTGGCCACCGACGCCAGCACGGTCGTCCTCCCGCGCGAGGTCGGTCTGCACCTGCGCGGCGGGCAGCTGCACCCGGACGGGCTCGCCCGGCCGGCGCCGGACCCCAGCACGCACGACACCGCCCTCATCGACCGGCTCGGCGCCGGGACGGCAGCCGAGCTCGTCCGCTCGGTTGAGATGGTCGCCGAGACCTGGGCCGACGACCCCCCGGCGGTGCTGCGGGCCGGTGGGCTGGGCGTTCGCGAGCTGCGCCGCACCGCCTCGCTGCTCGAGGGCGACGTTGCTGCCACCGTGCGCACGATCGAGATCGCGTTCGCCGCTGGGCTGCTGGCTGCCGACAGCACTGGGTCGGAGTGGCTGCCGACGACTGCGTTCGACACGTGGCTTCGCTCCGAGCCTGCCGCGCGCTGGGTTGCACTGGCCAGCGCCTGGCTGTCCGGAAGCCGGGTTGCGACGCTCGCAGTGCCCCGCGAGGGGCGGGAGAAGCCACCCGCCCCGCTCAGCGACGAGATCGACCGGCCCGGGGCCCCCGAGCTGCGCGGGCTCACCCTGGGCCTGCTCGGCTCGCTCCCTCCCGGGCAGAGCCTCGACCCCGAGGGCGTCCTTGCCGTGGTCAGCTGGCACCGGCCACGGCGTTCCGGGCCCGCGCGGGACGCCCTCGTCCGGTGGAGCATCGACGAGGCGCACGCCTACGGCCTGCTCGCTCGGGGAGCAGTCACGACGGCCGGACGACTGCTCTTCAGCGGCGACCTCACCGGTGCAGAGGCGGCCATGGCCTCGCTGCTGCCCCCGCCGCTGGACCACGTCCTGATCCAGGCAGACCTGACGGCCGTGGCACCGGGTCCCCTGGAGCCGCCCCTCGCCCGTGAGATGTCGCTGCTGGCCACCGTCGAGTCGACCGGAGGCGCCACCGTCTTTCGCTTCACCGAGGCCTCGGTCCGCCGCGCCCTGGAGGCGGGCCGCTCCGCCGCAGACATCATGGCGTTCCTCGAGTCTGCGTCCCGCACTCCCGTCCCGCAGCCCTTGACCTACCTGGTGGAGGACGTCGCGCGGCGCTTCGGTCGGGTACGCGTCGCGTCCGCACCGGCCCTCATCACCGCCGACGACCCGACGCTGCTGGAGCAGATCCTGTCCGAGCCCAAGGTGGCCGCACTGACCCCACGGCGCGTGGCCCCCACGGTGGCAACCGTGTTCGCCAGTCCGGCGACGGTGCTGGAGCTGCTGCAGTCGCTGGGGCTGCACCCGTCGGCCGACACGGCCGAGGCGTCCAGCGGCGCACGTGCCCGCCAC
This sequence comes from uncultured Actinomycetota bacterium, assembly GCA_963712175.1. Classification (GTDB taxonomy): domain Bacteria; phylum Actinomycetota; class Actinomycetes; order Jiangellales; family Jiangellaceae; genus CAVQGZ01. The sequence goes on along the minus strand of CAVQGZ010000010.1, from coordinate 44,908 downwards.
CGGGCGCCCTCGCGCGGCAGGCCACGCGCGCTGCGCGCCGACCGCCCCGCCCCGAGCGAGGCGACGCTGGAGGCGTCGGTGCGAGCGATCCGCGCCGGCGACCGAGGGGTCCAGCAGCGCCCCGTGGACGCCAGCACCGCGCTGCGCGCCTCCGCTTCCACGGACGTGCTCGATGCCCTGGCCCGCTCCATCGAGCGAGGCGTGAGCGTGTGGATCGCCTACGTCGACAACCACGGCACCACCACCGAGCGGGTGGTCGACCCGATCAGCCTCGACGCGGGATGGCTGAGCGCCTATGACCACCGCTCGGAACAGGTCCGCACGTTCGCCGTCCACCGAGTGAGTGCGGTGGCCCAGGTCGCGGCCACCACCGCTGCAGGAGAGCCTGCTCAGTAGGGTCGTGGCCATGGTGATCCAGGCTCCGCCAGACCCGCTGACGACGTTTCGACCAGACCTCTTCGCCGACACCGTGACGCTGGTGACCGGCGGCGGCACCGGCATCGGGCAGGCCACCGCTCGCGGGTTCGCCCGGCTGGGCTCCGACCTGGTGCTGGCCGGGCGACGCGGTGACCTGCTGGACGAGGCGGCCGCCGAGATTCGCGAGCGCTACGGGCGGCGCGTGCTGACCGTGCCGACCAACATCCGTGAGCCCGACTCCGTCGAGGCGCTGCGCGACGCCGCCTACGGCGAGTTCGGCCGGGTGGACGCTTTGGTCAACAACGCCGGTGGGCAGTTCCCGACCCTGCCCTCCCAGCTCAGTGACAACGGCTGGCGCTCGGTGGTCGACCTGAACCTGAACGGCACCTGGACGATGCTGAACCGGTTCATGACTCCCATGGTCGAGGCCGGCGGCGGATCGATCATCACGATGGTGCACACCTACGTCTTCGAGCGGGGCTCGCGCTTCTTCGTCCACTCAGGCGCAGCCCGCGCCGGCGTCCTGTCGCTCACCCGGACGATGGCCTCGTTCCTGGCTCCGCACGGCGTGACCGTGAACGCCATCGCCCCGGGGCTCATCGACACCTCAGGTATGCGTGAGCACGAGGGTGAGGTCGTGGGTGCCATCGACCTGGACGCGATGACCGAGCTGGGCCTGAAGTCCACGCGCCGGACGGGGACCGTCGAGGAGGTGGCCGCCGGCATCATCTGGCTGGCCAGCCCCGGCTCGCGCTACATCACCGGCACCGTCACGGTCGTCGACGGAGGTCTCGTCCTCGACAACTGGCCCGACCCCTGGGAACGCGACGCCTACTGAGCGACGCGACCGCAACCCCCTACATCGCGATCCACACGATGCCCGCTGCGTAGGTGGCCAGCAGCAGGATGCCCTCGGGACGCGAGACTGCCAGGCGACGCCCGAGTGCCGCTGCCGCAAGAACCACGAGCAGCGCCATCACGAGCGCCCCTTCACGCAACGGCTCGGTCACCGGCGTGTCGGCGGCCCCGGCGAGTGTCGCCAACCCCCCCACCAGCAGGCTGTTGGCCAGGTTGCTCCCCAGGACGTTGCCGAGCACCAGCTCGTCCTCGCCGCGGCGCACCCCGGTGATGGCCGTCACCAGCTCGGGCAACGAGGTGCCGACGGCGACGATGGCCAAGCCGACCAGTCCCTCCCCGATGCCGAAACGGTCGGCCACTCCGGTCGCTCCAGCGAGCACTGCCTGGGCGGCGCCAAGCGTCAGCCCGAGCCCGATCAGGGCGCGGGCCACCTCACGGCGCACGACCACGACGCCGGAGAACTGCTCCACCTCGCGCTCGAGCTCGATGTCCCCCGCCGGCTCGGGTTCGAGCCGTTCGTGAGCGAGCAGGATCCGGGCCACCAGCACGGCCGTCACCAGCAGCAGCACGCCGAACGGCCACGGCATGCCGGCGAGCACGAAGACGGCCAGGAGCAGCGACGCACCGAGCGCCAACGGCACCTCGCGAGTGAGGATCCCGGAGTCGACCACCAGCGGGGACGCCGCGGCAATCGCCGCGACTCCGAGCACCAGCCCGATGTTGGCGGAGTTGGAGCCGATCAGGTTGCCGAAGGCGAGGGTGCCCCGCCCGTCGAGGGCAGCCAGGATCGACACCACCGCCTCGGGAAGGCTGGTGCCGACCCCGATGAGCAGGGCGCCCAGCACGACGCGCGGCAGGTTGTACCTCTCGGCCAGCCGGGCCGACCCGACGACCGCCTGGTCCGCGGCCAAGCCGATCACGGCCAGGCCGCCGACAAGCAGGACGATGTCGCGTGTCACGTCACCTTCGACGGTAGGGACTTCGGCGCGGATTCGCCCGGGTCGGACGCCCTAGGCGACACTGGGCGGGTGACCCCTCCCGTCGGCGGACCGCTGATCGTCCAGAGCGACAAGACCCTGCTGCTCGAGATCGAGCATCCGGAGTCCGACGAGTGCCGACTTGCCATCGCCCCGTTCGCCGAGCTCGAGCGGGCCCCCGAGCACGTCCATACCTACCGGCTCACACCGCTCGGCCTCTGGAACGCCCGCGCTGCCGGCCACGACGCCGAGCAGGTCGTGGACACCCTGCTGCGCTACTCCCGCTATCCCGTCCCGCACGCGCTGCTCGTCGACCTCGCCGAGACGATGGCCCGCTACGGACGGCTGCGCCTCGAGCAGCACCCGACGCACGGGCTGACCCTGCACTCCACCGACCGGGCAGTTCTCGAAGAGGTGCTGCGCTCGGCCAAGATCAAGCCGCTGGTGGGCAACCGCATCGACGACGACACGGTCGCGGTCCACCCCTCCGAGCGTGGTCAGATCAAGCAGGTCCTCATCCGGCTCGGCTGGCCGGCCGAGGACATGGCCGGCTACGTCGACGGCGAGGCGCACCCGATCTCGCTGGACGAGGACAGCTGGTCGCTGCGCGACTACCAGCGCCAGGCGGCCGACGGCTTCTGGGCAGGCGGCTCCGGCGTCGTCGTGCTGCCCTGCGGGGCCGGCAAGACGCTGGTCGGCGCGGCCGCCATGGCGCATGCGAAGTCGACCACGCTGATCCTGGTCACCAACACCGTGGCGGCCCGGCAGTGGAAGGACGAGCTGCTGCGCCGGACGTCGCTGACCGAGGAGGAGATCGGGGAGTACTCGGGGCAGCGCAAGGAGATCCGCCCGGTCACGATCGCGACCTACCAGGTCATGACGACCAAGCGGAAGGGCAGCTACGCCCACCTCGAGCTCTTCGAGGCCCGCGACTGGGGCCTGGTCGTCTACGACGAGGTCCACCTGCTGCCGGCCCCGATCTTCCGCATGACGGCCGACCTGCAGGCCCGCCGCCGCCTCGGGCTCACCGCCACGCTCGTGCGCGAGGACGGGCGCGAGGACGACGTCTTCACCCTCATCGGGCCGAAGCGCTACGACGCCCCGTGGAAGGAGATCGAGGCCCAGGGCTGGATCGCCCCCGCCGACTGCGTCGAGGTTCGAGTCACCCTGACCGACACCGAACGCCTCGGCTACGCCACCGCCGAGCCGGAGGAGCGCTACCGCATCGCCGCGACGGCGGCGTCCAAGAGGGTGGTCGTGCAGAAGATCGTGGCCGACCACGACGGCGAGCAGACGCTCGTGATCGGCCAGTACCTCGACCAGCTCGACGACCTGGCCGAGCGCCTTGGGGCACCGCTGATCACCGGTGCGACGACGGTGCCGGAGCGTCAGCGGCTCTTCGAGGGCTTCCGCACCGGTGACATCACCCTGCTCGTGGTGTCGAAGGTGGCCAACTTCTCCCTGGATCTTCCCGACGCCACCGTCGCCGTCCAGGTGTCGGGCACGTTCGGCTCCCGCCAGGAGGAGGCCCAACGCCTCGGGCGCCTGCTGCGACCGAAGTCGGACGGGCGTTCGGCGCGCTTCTACACGGTCGTCTCGCGCGACACCCTCGACACCGACTACGCCCAGCACCGCCAGCGGTTCCTGGCCGAGCAGGGCTACGCCTACCGCATCGTCGACGCCGAGGACGTCCTCACCGACCGCATCGAGTGACACAACCCTTGCGTCCGAGGGCGTCGCGGCTATAGGTCGCCACTCCTCGGACGCTCGTCATGGCTGGGTGGGCTGCGGCTCGGCGACCGCCTCGCGAGGCCCGTGCCCCGTCCGCTTGCCGCGCCTGTCGACGAGCCACACCTTGCGGCGGCCGTGCACGTACCAGCCGTCCCCGTCCAGGCCGTTGACCAGCGCCGTCTCCTCGTCGATGCCGACGGTGTGAACGCCGTCCGGGACGGCGGAGACGCGACGCAGGATCGGCGAGGGCATCCAGGCGCCGAAACGGTCGAAGTGCGGGATCACCCGCCACTGCGGGAACAGGTCGAGGCCCGGCTCCCCGCCCAACCCCCAGTTGCGCGAGGAGGGTGCCCAGCTGGTGAGCGCCATCGCCCCCGCCGAGCAGCCGGCGACGGCGGCACCCGCGCGCCACGCGTCGACGATGCCGCGCCACAGGGCGGTGTCGCGCAGCGTCGAAGCCAAGTAGCCGGGGTTGCCTCCTGAGAGGTAGATGAGCCCGGCTCCGGCGACCTGGGCGGCGAAGTCGGGGTCGTCGGCGTCGTGGCGGTCCCGGGCGACCACCGCCACCTGCTCCACCCCGAGCCGGTCGGCCTGGTCTGCACCGAGCTGCAGCCACCGGGCGAGCACCTGCTCACCCTCGGGCGCGGCAGCGGTCGGGATCTGCACGTACCTCGGCGGACGCCCGTCCAGCAGCTGCCCCTCCAGCTCGGTCATCGCCTCGAGGTACTCCCCGGAGCCGACGAGGGCGACAGGGCCCGGTGCAGCTCGTGGGGTCACATACCCACCGTAGGCGGCTCAGGCACGCTCAGCCCGCCCGTGGATGGCGCCGTTGGTTCGCCCCGACCCCGATGCGTGGAGCCGTTGGTGCGCTCAGAGCACCAACGCATCCATCCAGACGGACGCGGCGAACCGCCGGCTCCATCCATCTGGCGCGTCACGCGCCGGACATCAGAGCTCACGACGACGGACGAGGCGGCCCGCCGCGACCAGAGCCGCCGCAGTCGCCACGACCGTCACCCCGGCAGCCCGGACGAAGTCGGCGGGCTCCAACGACCCGTCCGCCAGGGCCGTCGGCGCCCCGATGAGGTGGCTGGGCAGCCACTCGCCCACCTGGGGGATGATCCCGACGAGCGCCACAAGGATCAGCAGCCCCACCGAGACGGCCGTCACCGCCACCGTCGAGCGCACGATCCCTGCCGACAGGGCCACCAGGGCCACGGCGAACGCCAGGTACAGCACCCACGCGGCCCACCCGGTGAGCATTCCGCCCACCGGCAGGGGACCGATCAGCAGCACGGTCTCGTAGACCGCCGCGAGCAGTCCTACCGTCCAGGCGGCGGCTGCGGCGAGCGTCGTCGCGGCCCAGCGGGGCATCAGCCAGGAGTGCGCTGCCGGTTGGCGCGTCCGGTAGAAGGCGGCCAGCCCGGGACGGGCGTCGATCGCCAGGGCAAGCGCTCCCACGGCGGCGACCGCAATGAGCCCCAGCTGGCTGATGTTGCCGATGTACTGGGCGATGCCGTCAGCAGGCACCGGCTCGGGCAGCTCGATGGCCATCCCGAGGTCCTCGCTCTGGCTGGCCAGGCTGATCAGCTCAGGCAGGTAGGCGGCGGTGAGCGGGCCGAGCAGCCCGAAGAAGGCGAACACCACGAGCAGGATCAGCAACCGGTACGTGCGCCACAGACGCAACCACTCGAGCCGGACGACGGTCATGACGCCTCCGGAGCGACGGCCCCCGCTGCCGTCAGGGCAAGGAAGGCGGCTTCGAGGTCGGCCTCCTCGGGCTGGATCGACAGCACACGCGCGTCGCACGCGGCCGCAGCGACCACGATCCCGCGCTCGCCGTCCTCGACCGACCGGGAACGCACCCGAAGCAACCCAGGGCCGACCACGTCACACCCCTCGACCCAGTCGACGGCGCCGAGCCGGGCCCGCAGCGGTTCGACATCGCCGCGCACCCGAACCTGCCAGGTCGGCTGCAAGTACTGGTCCAGCAGGGTGCGCACCGAACCCTGGTAGACCAGCTCCCCCGCCCGCAGCACGCCGACGACATCGGCCACCCGCTGCACGTCGGCCAGGATGTGGCTCGACAGCATCACCGTGGCCCGCTGCGCCCACTCAGCGATCAGGTCCAGAACCGCGGCCCGTCCCGCGGGGTCGAGGGCCGAGCTCGGCTCGTCCAGCAGCACCAGCTCGGGGTCGAGGACGCTGGCCGCGGCCAGGGCGAGGCGCTGGGTCATCCCGCGGGAGAAGCCCCCGACGCGTCGGTCCGCGGCCTCGTCGAGCCCGACGCGGGACAGCTCGTCCGACACCCGGGCGGGCGAGACCGGAGCACCGACGAGGGTGGCCGACAGCGAGACGACCTCGGTCGCAGTCAGCCACTTCTCGAACTCGGGCACGTCGGGCACGAGCGCAACGTGCTGACGCTGCACCGACAGCTCGATCGAGCCGGAGTCGGGTCGGCGAAGGCCGGTGAGCAGGCCCAGCAGTGTGGTCTTGCCGGCGCCGTTGGGTCCGACGAGCCCGTAGACGCTGCCTCGCGGGACTTCGAGGTCGACGCCGAGCACCCCCGCGTGCGGGCCGTAGGAGCGGACCAGGTCGTGCGTTCGCAGGATCACCGGCGAGTCGCTACTGCCCACGGTCGCGGCCGACGAGCAGGTAGACGATCCCACCGAGCGGGATCGAGACGACCGAGAGGATCGCCCACGCCCACTTCGGCAGGTGCTGGACGTTCTCGGCTCGGACGATGTCGACGAGCACCCACGCGACGAACCCCAGGGCGAGCACGAGGAGCGGAGCCAGGGCACCCCACGGGATGTCAGTCATGACGAAGCCTCACGGTGGCAACCGTGCCACATCCACCCGTCCACGCCGGACGGGACGTCAACCGGCCTCGACGACCACGTCAGCGACGGCTCGTCCTTGCTCGACGAGGCGAGCGTTGACCTGGTCAGGGCCCATCGCCCAGGCCTGCGCCTGGTCGGGCGCCTTGCCGTAGGCGATATGGCGAGCCGTGAGCCGTCGCAGCCGTTCGGCGTCGTCGATCTCGACCCACCAGGCCTCATCCAGGAGCGATCGCACCTCGGGCCAGAGCAGCAGGTAGTTGCCCTCGGTGACGACGAGGGGGCAGTCGGACGGGACGGCAATCGCCCCCGCGACCGGCTCTTCGATCTCGCGCCGAAAGGTCGGGGCGTACACGACGGGGTCACCCGGGCGCTGGCCTCGGATGCGGGTGAGCAGCGAAGCGAAACCGGCCCGGTCGAAGGTCTCTGGGGCTCCCTTTCGATCGGCCAGGCCCGCCTCGTCCAGCACCTGCTGGGCCAGGTGGAACCCGTCCATGGGTACCAGGACCGCCCCGGGCACCGCGCCGACCACCTGCTGTGCCAGCGTCGACTTGCCCGACCCAGGAGCCCCAGCGATGCCCAGAATTGACCGCCTACCAGGGACAACCAAGGAGCTCGTACGCGCGAGGGCCTCGTCGAGGGAGTGCCGCCGTCGCATCGGTCCAAAACGATTCATAAGTTCTGCATCCAAACGGGGTCCTCGCCGCGAAGAAGCGTTGAAGGTTGTCCATCCCTAGTGAGGAGTCACCATGCGCAAGTCTGCCCGCACCGCTCTCGCCGTTGCCGCGGCCACCGCTCTGGCCGCTGGCGCCGTCGCCGCACCCGCCACTGCCGCCCCCAGCAAGAAGGGTACGACGTTTGTCGTGCCGAGCGAGCTCACCGACTCGGTCCTGGAGGACGTGCTCAAGCCTGGGTCACTCGGCGACAAGGGGGCTGGGTTCGGCATCGTCGGCAACCCCGCCTCAGGGACGATCAAGCACGTGGGCGGGCTAGCCGTCGACGGCTCCGCTGGCATCCTCGAGGACGACTTCCTCGAGCTCCGCAACTTCTGGATCGAGCTGAGCGACGGCGTCGTCTCGGGCGACGTGGAGAACTTCGGGCGAGCAGATCTGTTCACCTTCACTCCGAACGTCGACGGCTCGGTCACGCTCTTCTTCACCGAGACCGCGTCGCTCGCCGTCGTCGGTTCGGGCGCGATCACGGGTGCAGAGGCGGGCACGGCCACCATCGAGACCCCGTGACAACCATGTCCGGCTGAACGACTGCAGCGAGGGCCCCGTCCGGTTCGCCGCGCGGGGCCCTCGGCCTTTCTAGGGCGTTTCGCGTCCCAGGCTTACCCCGCTCTTTCCTCTGCGCCCTACAACAGAGGTGAGAGGGAGGAAGCCATGAACCGCACGACAACCATCGCAACAGGAGTGGCAGCAGGAGTGGCCGTGATCGGGGCGGGCGCGCTCGCGATCGCCGGTCCGTGGCAGACGGACGAAGACGTCACCACCACACCGAGCGGCACGGGAGCAGTGACAGCGACCCAGGCGCGATGGGGCGAGGGCAACGGACAGCAGGGCCAGGGTGGCGGCGGACGCCACGGCCAGGGCCCGGGTCAGGGCCAAGCCCGCGCCAGCGCACATGACCCGGCAGCGACCCTCCCGGCGAGCGGGGAGATCTCTGCCGCCACAGCGCAGGACCTTCGCTACATGGTCGAGGAGGAGAAGCTCGCCCACGACCTCTACGTGGCCCTCGGCGAGCAGTACGACGCCCGTCAGTTCGACAACATCGCTCGGGCCGAGACCCAGCACCTCGAGTCCGTGCAAGTCCTCCTGGACCGCTACGACCTGGACGACCCGACCACGGACAACCCCGCGGGGGTCTTCGACGACACGACGCTCCAGCAGCTCTACGACGACCTGCTCGCCTCTGGCTCGACCTCGCTCGCCGCGGCGGCCCAGGCCGGCATCACTGTCGAGACCACCGACATCGCGGACCTCACGACAGCGATCGACGGCACGCAGGCACCCGACGTCGTCCAGGTGCTGTCCTCGCTCCGCGACGGGTCGCAGCGCCACCTCACGGCGTTCCAGCGGCTCGCCGAACGCGCCTGACGCGGCGAGCGGCGGGCCTCAGAGTGCCGCGGCGACCGAGTCGTCGACCAGCGTCCGCCACGAGCGCACCAGGGCGGCGTCGACGTAGGCCTTGGGCGATCGTCCCGGTCGCACCGAGGCCCCTACGTGGAAGGCCCGCACGCCGGCGCGGGCCAGCCACGGCACGTCCTCGGCACGCAGCCCACCGCCCGCAACGATCAGTCGGGCAAGCTCTTCGTCGGCAGCGGCATCCCGACACAGGTCCTCGACCCCGAACTCCATGCCGCGGGCCGAGCCTGCCGTCAGAATGCCGTCCAGGCCGCGCATGGCCCGCAACGCCCCGTAGGCGTGCTGACGGTTGAGGACGTGGTCGATCGCCCGGTGGAAGGTCCACGGCGCTCCGCCGAGGGCGTCGCCGAGCGCTCGCGTCAGCGAGACGTCCACGTCGAGGTCGGGCGAGACGAAGCCGAACGTGAAGCCGTCGACGCCCTCGTCCAGGAGGGTCTGGGCGAGGCCGATGAGCCTCGTCAGCTCTCCTCCCGTCGACGAGTAGTCGTCGCGTAGCCGGAGTCGTACCCGCAGGGGTAGGTCGCTGGCGGCACGGAACGCCTGGATCGTCTCAAGATCGGGCGTGAGCCCACCGAGGTCTGGCCTCGACACGAGCTCGATCCGGTCGGCACCACCGTCGGTCGCACCCTTCGCATCGCCTGGGGTCAGCGCGACGACCTCGAGGAGCGGACGGATCACCTGATCAGGCTACGTCGCCCAGCCCTGTCTGCCGGTGAGCCCCGCCGCCGTCACGCGGCAGCCGGCACCTTGTCACCGATCGAGGCCGGGCGCTGCGCACTCGTGGTGGGTTCGGCAGGCTCCCAGCGCATCTGCGGCCTCGGGCGGCCTCGTACATCCGTGACCACTTCCCAGCGCACGGACAGCGGACCCCGCCGCAGGGCGACCATCTGCGTCAGCGTCGTCATGGGGCTACCTCCTCTGTCGTGCCGATCTGCCTGTGTGGTAACTCCAGTGTACGCCTAGATGAACAGAGAATGAACGACAGACACGCGGAGGGTTACGTACGCACGCAAGCAGGGCGACCCCCGAAGGGATCGCCCTGCTCGTGCGACCTAGCTAGCCGCGGTGGTGCTCCTGGTGACGGACTAGAAGTCCATCCCGCCCATGTCGGGGGCGCCACCAGCGGGGGCGCCTTCCTTTTCGGGCTTGTCAGCGATGACCGCCTCGGTGGTGAGGAACAGCCCCGCGATGGACGCTGCGTTCTGCAGCGCCGAGCGGGTCACCTTGGCCGGGTCGATGATGCCCGCGTCCAGCAGGTTCTTGTACACGCCGGTAGAGGCGTCCAGTCCCTCGCCGAGCGGCAGGTTGCGCACCTTCTCGGCCACGACCCCGCCCTCGAGCCCGGCGTTGATCGCGATCCGCTTCAGCGGAGCATCGAGCGCCACCTTGACGATGTTCGCGCCAGTGGCCTCGTCACCCTCGAGCTCCAGCTTGTCGAACACAGCAGCACCGGCCTGCAGCAGCGCGACTCCACCACCCGGGACGATGCCCTCCTCGACGGCCGCCTTGGCGTTGCGGACGGCGTCCTCGATGCGGTGCTTGCGCTCCTTGAGCTCGACCTCGGTCGCCGCACCGGCCTTGATGACGGCCACGCCCCCGGCCAGCTTGGCCAGGCGCTCCTGCAGCTTCTCGCGGTCGTAGTCGGAGTCGCTCTTCTCGATCTCGGCACGGATCTGGTTCACGCGGCCCTGGATCTGCTCCGCGTCACCGGCACCCTCGACGATCGTGGTCTCGTCCTTGGTGACGACGACCTTCCGGGCGCGGCCCAGCAGCTCCAGCCCAGTGTTCTCGAGCTTGAGGCCGACCTCCTCGCTGATGACCTGGCCGCCGGTGAGGATGGCCATGTCCTGCAGCATCGCCTTGCGGCGGTCGCCGAAGCCCGGGGCCTTGACGGCGACGGACTTGAAGGTGCCACGGATCTTGTTCACGACCAGGGTCGCGAGAGCCTCGCCCTCGACGTCCTCGGCCAGGATCGCCAGGGACTTGCCCGACTGCATGACCTTCTCCAGCAGCGGGAGCATGTCCTTGACGTTGCCGATCTTGGAGTTGACCAAGAGGATGTAGGGGTCCTCCAGGTCGGCCTCCATGCGCTCGGGGTCGGTCACGAAGTAGGGCGAGATGTAGCCCTTGTCGAAGCGCATGCCCTCGGTGAGCTCGAGCTCGAGCCCGAAGGTGTTGCTCTCCTCGACGGTGATGACGCCTTCCTTGCCGACCTTGTCCATCGCCTCGGCGATCATCTCGCCGATCTGGGGGTCAGCGGCCGAGATCGAGGCGGTCGCAGCGATCTGCTCCTTGGTCTCGACCTCCTTGGCCATCTCCAGCAGCTGGTTGGAGACGGCCTCGGTGGCGGCCTCGATGCCCTTCTTCAGCGACATCGGGTTGGCGCCGGCGGCCACGTTGCGCAGGCCCTCACGGACCAGCGCCTGAGCCAGCACGGTGGCGGTCGTGGTGCCGTCACCGGCGACGTCGTCGGTCTTCTTGGCAACTTCCTTGACGAGCTCGGCCCCGATCTTCTCCCAGGGGTCCTCGAGCTCGATCTCCTTGGCGATGGAGACACCGTCATTGGTGATGGTGGGGGCGCCCCACTTCTTCTCCAGCACCACGTTGCGGCCCTTGGGGCCGAGGGTCACCTTGACGGCGTCGGCGAGGATGTTCATCCCTCGCTCGAGCCCGCGTCGGGCTTCCTCATCGAACGCAATGATCTTGGCCATGTTCTGGCAGGTTCCTTCCGGTTCGCCGGACTGGGTGGTCGGCGCGATGCCCGCGACGGACGGCCCGCTTGCCCCAACTCCTGGCGCCGGGGCAGCCAGACCTCATCGTCCGACCTGAGTTGTCACTCTCACTACGAGAGTGCTAACCCAATGATTAGCACTCTCCATTCCCGAGTGCAAGCCAGACCGTCACCAAACGGGTGTCCGGGCCGAGGCCCGTCAGGCAGCCTTGTCGCTCAGGTAGCCGAGCAGGCCGTCCAGGGTCTCGATCTTGTCGTAGTCACTCTCCGGGACGTCGACCCCCGTGGCCTCCTTCAGCCCCTCGACGAGGCTGAGGAAGTCCATCGAGTCCAGGTCGAGCTCCTCGCGGAAGTCGACGTCGCCGGGTACCTCGTCCAGCTCGGCCTCGGGGGCGATACGCCCTAGGACGGCTTGCACGTGGGCTCGTGCTTGGTCGGTGTTCACAAGTCCTCCGGTCGTTGCAGAAGGGTGGAGACGGCGGACACGTACAGCCCGCCGCGATGGCCGTCGCTCACCCGGTGGTCGGCCGCGAGCGTCACGGTGACGACGGGACGCACGGTCAGCATCCCCTCGACGGCCCAGGGGCGTTGGACGACGGTCCCGAAGCCCACCAGCGCCACCTGCGGTGGGTAGATCACGCCGTGGACCACCTCGACGCCTTGTTCGCCGAGGTTGGTGACCGTGATGGTCGGGTCGGACATCTCCGAGCCGCGCAGCCGTCCTGCCCTCGTGCGAGCCACGAGGTCTTTGAGGGCGGCCATGAGCTCGGGCAGCGCGAGGGTGTCGGCGTCGTGGATCGCGGGCGCCACCAGCCCTCCTCCACGTAGCGACACCGCCACCCCGAGGTGCACGTGCTCGCCGCGATGGAACTCCCCGTCGGTGAAGAACCCGTTCACCTCCGGAACCTTGCGCACGGCCAGGGCGCTCGCCTTGAGGAGAAGGGCCGCCGGCAGCATCCGCTCGGAGACCGGCCGTCCTTCGTTGTAGCGGCGCACGAAGTCGTCGGCGGCGCTGAAGTCGACCGTGGTGCGCAGGTAGTAGTGCGGGATCTCCTTCTTCGAGCGGGCCATGAGGTTGGCGATCGTGGCTCTCATGGCCGCAGCGCGCTTCTTGGCCGCCTCACGCCCGCCGGCTGACGCCTCACGCCCGCCCGGAGACGCCTCACGCCCGCCGGTTGCGACGTTTCGGACGGTTGGGGCCTCCTCAAGCGTCGAGAACGTCTCGACGGTTGCCGCCGACTGCTCGTGAGCGGGCTCCGCGGGGCTCGTCGTGGCACGGCGGACGTCGGCGACGGTGATCGCACCGTTCGCGCCCGTCCCAGTCACGGCGCCCAGGTCGACGCCCAGCTCCACGGCTTCTCGCCGGGCCAGCGGCGACGCGGCCACCCGTCCGGTGACCGGCCGGTCCTTGGCTGGGGCCGCAGGGGCCGTCGTCGCCGCAGACGGCACAGGCGTCGCGCCCGGAGCCACAGCCGCCGCGGCCGCCGCCAGGTCGTCGCGGGTGATGACCCCGTCCGGCCCCGTACCGGTCAGGCTGCGCAGGTCCAAGCCCCGCTCATGGGCCAGGTGGCGCACGATGGGGCTGGCGACGGCAGGCTCCGCCGTCTCCTGGTCCCCGTCTCCCGGCCGCGCGTCCCCGGGCGGCCCGGGTTCGGGTGGCCCGGACGCGGGTGGCTCCGTGGCACCCTCCGTGGCGCCCAGCAGCGCCAAGGGCGTACCCACCGGGACGGTCGTCCCCGGCTCCACCAGGATCTCCTCGACCACCCCGGGGCTGAACACCTCGACCTCGATGGCTGACTTGGTCGTGTCGACGACGGCCACGATGTCGCCGCGCTTGACGACGTCGCCCACCTTCACCAACCACTCCACGAGGGTGCCCTCGTCCATGTCGGCCCCGAGGCTCGGCATGCGGAACTCGGCCATCTCAGGCCCCCGCCATCGTCGCCCGGGCTGCCTCGATGACCCGCTCGACCGTCGGGATCGCCGCCAGCTCCAGGTGGCGCGCGTACGGCATGGGTACCTCGACCGAGCACACCCGCTGCACCGGGGCGTCCAGGTCGTAGAAGGCCTCCTCGGCGATCTGCATGCCCACCTCGGCGGCGATCGAGACCGTACGCCAGTTCTCGTCCACGACGACGGCCCGGTGGGTACGCCGCACCGAGCTCAGGAACGTCGCCGAGTCCAGCGGACGCAGCACCCGCAAGTCGATGACCTCGGCTGAGACCCCGTCCTGCGCGAGCTGCTCGGCAGCGGTGAGCGTGGTCGGCAACGACCCGCCATAGGTGATGAGCGTGACGTCCGAGCCCGGACGCCGCACGGCGGCCGAGGTGATGTCGACCGCGCCCGCGCCGTCCAGTACCACCTCGTCGGCCACGTTGTAGAGCGATCCGTGCTCGAACACGATCACCGGGTCCGGGTCGGCCAGTGCCGGGCCGAGCATCCCGCGGGCATCGGCCACCGTGGCCGGGGCCACGACCTTCAGGCCGGGGATGTGGGCGTAGAAGTTCTCCAGCGAGTGGCTGTGCTGGGCGGCTAGCTGGCGTCCGGCACCGGTGGTCATGCGGATGACGAGCGGGACGTTGAACTGCCCGCCCGACATGTGCAGCAGCGTCGCCGCGGTGTTGAGGATCTGGTCGAGCGCCAGCAGCGAGAAGTTGACCGTCATCACTTCGACGATCGGGCGCATGCCGCCGACTGCCGATCCGATGCCGGCACCGACGAAGGCGGCCTCCGACAGCGGTGTGTCGCGCACCCGGTCCGGCCCGAACTCCTCGAGCAGGCCCAGGCTCACGCCGAAGCACCCGCCGTAGGCACCGACGTCCTCGCCCATGAGGAAGACCCGCTCGTCGGCGGCCATCGCCTCACGCATGGCCTCGCGCATCGCCTCGCGGTAGGTCAAGGACAGCGTCGAGCCGGTGGTCGTGCTCTCGTGCTCGGCGCGGCCGGCCTCGGTCGTCGTCGCAGTCACGACGCACCTCCCTTCGACGTGGACTCGGCAGGCGGGGCAGCCCCGTCAGGCCCGCCCGGTTCAGCCGATTGGGCCGGCTCGCTGGTCACGAACCTCGTCAGCTCCTCCAGCGGCTCGTCGGTACCGGCCTCGGCGAAGGCGACCGCCGCGTCGATCTCGTCGGCGATGTCCTTCTCCAGCGCGAGCGCCCGCTCGTCGTCCAGCAACCCCGCCTCACGCAGCCGGGCCGAGAACGTGTCGATCGGGTCGCGGGTGCGCCACGACGTGACCTCCTCGCGGCTGCGGTAGCGCTCGGCGTCGTACATGGAGTGAGCCCTGAAGCGGTACGTGCGCAGCTCCAGGAAGACCGGTCCGCCGCCCTCGCGGATCAAGGCCACGCCACGGCGAGCCGCGTCGTCGACGGCCGTCACGTCCATGCCGTCGACGGTCCACGCGGGTACCTCGTACGAGGATGCCTTGACCGCGAGGTTGGTCTCTGACTCCGAACGGCTCAGGGCAGTCCCCATCGCGTAGCGGTTGTTCTCGCAGCAGAACAGCACCGGCAGCTTCCACAGGGCGGCCAGGTTCATGGACTCGTGGAACTCGCCCTCGGCCATGGCTCCCTCGCCGAAGAAGCAGGCCGTCACGTTCGCCCGGCCCTGCATGGCGTCGGCGAGGGCGAGGCCGACCGCCAGCGGCAGCCCGCCCCCCACGATGGCGTTGCCCCCGTAGAGCCTCGTCCGGGCGTCGAACAGGTGCATCGACCCGCCTCGCCCACGCGAGCAGCCTTCGACCTTGCCGAACATCTCGGCCATGATCGAGTCCATCGACAGCCCGCGGGCCAGGGCGTGCCCGTGCTCGCGGTACGTGGCCACGACGGCGTCCTGCGGCCCGAGGTGTCGCATCACCCCGGTCGCCACGGCTTCCTCCCCGATGTAGAGGTGCAGGAACCCGCGGATCTTCGTCTCGCTGTACAGCTCGACACACCGCTCCTCGAAGCGGCGGATCCGCAGCATCGTGGCGAACATGTCGAGGGCGACGTCGTCGTCGGGCATCGGGTGCCCGGGTCCGCTCGGGACGGTGGGCGCGACCCCCGGAGCCATGACGCTGGTGTCCGGGCCCGTCGCGGCGCTCATCGCCCCGACTCCAAGGTCGAGAGGTCGCCCTCGGGCAACCCGAGCTCGCGGGCCTTGAGCAGCCGTCTCATGATCTTGCCGCTCCGCGTCTTGGGCAGGTCGGGCTTGACCTCGATCTGGCGGGGGGCCACGGCGGCGCCCAGCCGCTTGCGCGCGAAGCCGATCAGCTCCAGCACCAGGTCGTCGCTGTCCTCGTAGCCCGTGCGAAGGGCGACGAACGCCTTGACGACCTCCCCTGCGACGGGGTCCGGAACGCCGATGACGCCCGCCTCCGCGACCGCCGGGTGCTCCATCAGGGCGCTCTCCACCTCGAACGGCCCGATGAGGTGCCCCGCCGACTTGATGACGTCGTCACCCCGTCCGACGAACCAGAACCATCCGTCGGCATCGCGCCGGCCGAGGTCACCGGACCGGTACCAACCCGTGCCGGGCTCACCACCGATGAACGCCTTGGCGTAGCGCTCGGGCATGCCCAGGTACTCACGCATCATCGACGGCCACGGCGCTCGCAGGACGATCTCGCCCTCGACATCGGGCTCGGTGACGAGCACGGGGGCGCCGGAGGAATCCAGCACCGCCTCACCGTGGGCGTCACGGCTCAGCAGCCCTGCCTCGACGCCCGGCACGGGTCGTCCCATCGACCCCGGGCGGATGTCGGCGGACGCGTAGTTCGCGATCATGATCGCGCCGGTCTCGGTCTGCCACCACGTGTCGTGGATGGGCAGCCCGAAGGCCTCGAGCCCCCAGACCACGACCTCGGGGTTGAGTGGCTCGCCGACGCTCATCACATGGCGCAGCGTCGACAGGTCGTGCTCCTTCGCCTTCTCTGCACCGGCCTTCATCAGCATGCGCAGCGCCGTCGGAGCGGTGTAGAAGACCGTGACCTGCTGCTCGTCCAGGATGCGGTACCAGCGGTCGGCGTCGAACTCCAGCTCGTCCACGACCACCGTGACGCCGCAGGTCAACGGGGCGATCACGCCGTAGGACGTGCCGGTGACCCATCCCGGGTCGGCGGTGCACCAGAAGACGTCGTCGTCGTGCAGGTCAAGGACGAACCGAGCCGTCGCGTGGTGCGCCAGCACGGCCTGGTGGACGTGCACGGCCCCCTTGGGGGTTCCGGTGGTTCCGGACGTGAAGTGCAGCAGGGCCCGCCGTTCGGGGTCGGTGTGCTCGATCTCGTAGTCCGGCGACGCCTCGTCGAGCAGCGCCACCAGGTCGTGGACCCCGGGGGCGTCGGCGACGCGCTCGTAGCCTGGTCCGACGAGCAGCACGTGCTCCAGTGAGGGCACCTCGTCGCGGATCGGGGCCGACCTTCTTGCGGTACAGGTTCGGCGTCGTGACCAGCACCGAGCCGGACCCCAGCTGGAGCCGCTGCTTCACGGGCTGCGGTCCGAAGGCGCTGAAGAGCGGGCAGAACACCGCCCGGTGCTTCAGCGTGCCGAGGATGGCCGCGTAGAGCTCCGGTTGGCGGCCCATCAGGCCGAACACCCGGTCGCCGGCCACCACACCGAGGTCCTCCAGCACGTTGGCGAACCGGGCGGAGAGCGCAGCAAGCTCGGCGTAGGTCAGCTCGCGGTCGACCCCGGTCTTGCCGACGAAGCGCAGCGCCACTGATCGGGCCGGGACGCGACGTGCTGGTCGACGGCCTCGTAGGCGATGTTGCAGCCCGCCGGCGGGCAGCGCCGGCGTCAGCCATCCGGGGACATCACTCCAGGAGAACTGCGCGTACCCGGTGTCGTAGTCGGCCAGCACCGGCGACGACGGTCGAGGGCTCTGTCTTGGTGATGACGTCCCAGGCCATCTGCCGGCTCCTCCCGCTGTGCGCGCACGGACCGACGGCGAGCCGCGAGCCGGTCCATGCGTCCTTGTTCCTCCCGCGTTCGAGTCGCCGGCGGTCAGAGTCGGAGGTCCCGACCTGCCCGATGTGAGCAGGGCATGCTGGAGGCAGAAGATCCGTGGGTAGGCTGCCAGCAGGCAGACGAAGCCGACAAGGAGGTTCAGTGATGAGTGGCTCGTGGTACATCGACCCGGACGCTGGACCCGTCGACGCCGAGGACGACCGCACGTACGACGAGGAGTACGGCCCGTCGGACCCGCACCAGCACGACGGACGCCTCGTCGAGGACGACGAGGGCATCCGTGGCGACAACACCGCGGAGGCGGTCGCGCACATCGCCGTCGGCGACCATGCCGACTACTCCGCCGAAGAGGCGGCCGTGCACATCGTCGAGGACACCTGGTAAGACACTGCGTCCCGACTCCACCGACGGCCGGGCAGCGCCTGCGCCGATGGGCGAGGCTTCGGTGCAGCCACGCTCGCGACTGGCCGGCCGAGCGACTGGTGGCCGCGAAGGCGGCATCGGGCACGAGCGTCGCCGTCGTCCTGCCCCGCTCTCGACGAGGAGCGCACGATCAGCGCCATCGTCGCCGCGATCCGTGACGACCTTGTCATCGGTGGACGGACGGGCGGGCGAGCGCTGGTCGACGAGCTCGTCGTGGTCGACTCCGGCTCGAGCGACGACACCGTGCGACGCGCTCGCGACGCCGGCGCCCGGGTGCTGCACCGCGAGGACGTCCTGCCCGACATCGCCCCGCTGCCCGGCAAGGGTGAGGTGCTGTGGCGCGGGGTGGCCGCCACGGGCGGCGACGTCGTCGTCTTCATCGACTCCGACCTCGAGGACTTCACCACCGACTTCGTCCTGGGGCTGCTGGGGCCGCTGCTGACCGAGCCGTCGGTCGATCTCGTCAAGGCGACCTACGACCGCCCGCTGGCCCAGGGCGAGACGGTGCTGCCTGCCGGTGGCGGGCGGGTGACCGAGCTCGTCGCCCGACCGCTCATCAACCTGTTCTGGCCCGACCTCGCCGGCTTCATCCAGCCGCTGTCCGGTGAGTACGCCGCCCGGCGCAGCCTGCTCGAGCGGCTGGCCTTCCCGACGGGGTACGGCGTCGAGCTCGGCCTGCTGGTCGACGCGCTCGACGCGGTCGGCCTCGACGGCCTCGCCCAGGTCGACCTGGTGCGTCGCAAGCACCGCAACTCCGACGACGCCAAGCTGGGCGCGATGGCCAGCGAGATCCTCCAGGTGGCGCTGGACCGGCTCAGGACCCAGCGACGCCTCGAACTCAGCAGCGAGCCCTCCACCGATCTGCTGCAGTTCACCCGAGCCGGTGACCAGTACCGGTCCCACGTGGTCGACGTCGCGGCACGACAACGTCCCCCACTGCATCACCCTTCCGGCGTACGAGCCGAGCCCGCGACGCGGCAGACTCGTCGTCGTGACTGTCGACCTGCACGCCGGGAACGCCGCCGTCTCCATCGACCCCGCCGACGGAGGACGGCTCACGTCACTCGTCGTGGGGGGGCACGAGCTTCTCTACCGTGCCGGCGACGACCCCACGATGAGCGGCAGCTTCGTCATGGCGCCCTACGCCGGGCGCATCCGCCACGGGCGCTTCAGCCATCACGACCGCGACGTGCACCTGCCGATCAACCTGCCGCCGCACGCCGCTCACGGGCTGACCCACGACCGTCCGTGGACGCTGCTCGAGCAGGACGAGACGTCGGCCATCCTGTCCTGCACGTTCGACGGGCGCTGGCCCTTCGGCGGGCGCGTGGTGCAGTACATCCGGATCGAGCCCGACCGGCTGGTCCAGAAGGTGGCGATCGAGGCCGACCAGCGCTCGTTCCCAGCCTCGATCGGGTGGCACCCGTGGTTCGCCCGACGCCTGGAGCACAGCACTCCGGCCCAGGTGTTCCTCGACGCGGCCGCGATGCTGCGCCGGGACAACGACCACATGACCACGCACGCAGCGCATGCAGATCCCACCGGGCCCCTGGGACGACTGCTTCGTCGACGTCGTGTGGCCGGTGTCGGTCAGCTGGCCTGGTGTTCTGAGGCTCGACGTCGATGCCGACACCAACTACGTGGTCGTCTTCGACGAGCCCGACGCCGCCGCGTGCGTCGAGCCGCAGACGGCCCCGCCGGACTCCTTCAACACCGACCCGCTGGTGGTGCGCCCCGGCCGGCCGCTACGGGCTCGTACCGACTGGCGCTGGCCGTAGCACTCCGGACGACTCGAGAGCCGCCACCCACGCCTCGGCGTCCGGGTCGGCGAGCACCAGGGTGAGGGCATCGGTGGCAAGGCCGTCGAAGGACGGACGGGTCCGGGTCACGACCGGGAACGCCTCGACGAAGGAGTCCGCCGCGCTCTGCAGGTCCGCAGGCACGTAGAGCGTGCTGGACGGTGGCCCGAAGATGGCGTTGTCGACCTGTCCGACGGGCCACCCGGCGGCCGACAAGGCTTCGGCTGCCCTCGCGGCAAGCCCCTCGATGGCGGTCTCGTTGAGCACGTCGACCGTCGCGACGACCGGGCTCGGGGTCGCCGTCGCGGTGGGAGACGGCCCCGTAGTCGCCGACGCCGAAGCCGTCGGCGTCGGGGCGGGCCCCGGCGGGGTGCTCGACTCAGCGGCAGCGTCGGACATCGCCGGCTCGTCGAGCACGCTCGTGCGGTCGCCCACGGCGTACAGCACCAGGGCGACCATGCCGAGGGACCCGAGGACCACCAGCAGGGTGGTCCAGAGTGGGGGGCGGCCGTCGCGCGTCACGGGATGAGCGCTCAGACCTCCATGCCGAGGCGTCGCGCCGTCCTTGCCCGCTGGCGGGACGCACGCATCCGGCGCAGGCGCTTGACCAGCATCGGGTCGTAGTCCACGGCCTCGTCCCGGTCGATCAGCGCGTTGAGCACCTGGTAGTAGCGGGTGGCCGACATGTCGAAGAGGTCACGGACGGCCTGCTCCTTGGAACCGGCGTACCGCCACCACTGTCGTTCGAAGTCGAGCATGGCTCGTTCGCGCTCGCTGAGGTGGTCCCGGGCTCGAGAGGCGGCGTCGTCGGTGGCGACGGCATGCGCCGTCGGTGGCTCGTGGGCCATGGCGCCTCCTTCGGCTCCCGCGGACTCCTGACAGGTCCGCTCACCTTAGAGCCGACTTACACCGTTGTCATTCGTTTGCGCGGTGTGGCGGTGCCTCGCCGTGCGCCGACGCGGGGCGGTCAGGACGCGCAGGTGGCTCGATCGGCCGTCGACGTCGCACCCGACGGGAGGTCGTCGGCGGGCTCGACCCACTCGCCCTGTCCAGGGGAGCCGTCGGCGCTCGGCGCCGGCTCGTCCGTGGGCGCAGCGGCGACACGAACCGTGCGAAGGTCGTCCACGCCGACATCGGAGCCGAGCACCAGGCGCACTCCGAAGCCGGTGTCGTCGGCCACCGGCACGGCGCCGTCGACGGCGGCCGCGACGGTGGCCGCCGCGTCCTCGAAGCCGGTCGAGTAGCGCACCTCGCTCCGTTCCTGCGCATCGGCCGTGCTGAGCGCGACGACCGAGAAGCCCTGCTCCGCCAGGGCTGCACCCATGAGCGCCGCCTGGTCCTGGCGCCCGGTGGCGTTGACCACGGTGACCGACACCTGCGCCGGTGCCAGCCCGACCTGAGCCGCCGATGCCGGCGGGGGCCACGGAGCATCCGATGCCAGCACCTCGGTCAGCAACGTGGCCCTGGCCGGGTCCGGCCGGACGGTCAGGAGGTCGTCGTTGTAGAGGTAGGGGTACGTCACGAACGACACGTCGGCGGGATCGATGCTGGCCAGGCTGCGGGCGATGCCGGCAGACCGGGGAAGCCAGGCCAGGCCGGAGTCCATCGACAGCGACTGTGTCGCGGCGTCCAGGCTGCGGATCAGCCGCACCGGGTCGGTCAGCAGGTCCCGCGAGGTGACCTCCCTGACCAGCGAGGCGAGGAAGGCCTGCTGCCGCTCGATGCGCGCGAGGTCGCTCCCGTCGCCGAGGCTGGCACGAGCTCGGACGAACGCCAGCCCCTGCTGCCCGTCCACCCGGCTCACGCCGGCCGGTAGGTCCAGCCCGGACAGCGGGTCGTCCACGGCCTCGGTCAGGCAGACCTCGACGCCGCCCAGTGCGTCGATCGTGCGCTCGAAGGCCGTGAAGTCGACGACGGCGAAGTGGTGGATCGGCAGGCCGGTCAGCCCGGTGACCGTCCGGATCGTGCACTCCGGTCCACCGGTGAGGAACGCGGCGTTGAACCGATCCTGCGCGGCAGGGCTCCTCGTCCCGTCGGCCATCGTGCACGACGGGATGGAGACCACGAGGTCACGCGGGATGCTGACGACGGTGACGTCCTCGCGGTCGGCAGACAGGTGCACGAGAAGCGTCGTGTCCGAGCGGGCACCTTCGATCTCCTCGGCGGATCCGAACCCCTCGCCCTGGCCCTCGCGGGTGTCCGAGCCCATGACGAGGATGTTCAGTGGCTGACCGGTCACCTCCGCGATCTCTCGCCCCTCCTGGCTCGACTTGGCAGAGTTGTTGTCGGACACGCTCGTGTCCTGGTCACCGGGCTGATCGGCCTCGGCGAGCGCGTCGTCCACGTCGATGACGGTGATGTTGGCGCGCAGCTTCACGGCCACGAACGCGACCGTCATCAGCAGGGCCGCAACGAGCCCCACTGCCACCCATCCGACCGCGCGGCGGCGGGGATGGGTGTCGGATGTGCTGCTCACAAACCCCCTAGGGTATCGCGGACGGCGTCGCGGCCGTGTCTGCGAGGACGGCGAGCAGCGCGAGCCCGTAGGCCTCCTCGCAGGTCGACCCCGTCGCCGAGGCCCCGACGAGATCGCACCGGAAGCCGTCCGGGACCCGGACGAGGGAGACGAAGGCGTCACCCAGCGCCTCGCGTAGCTGGTCCTCGCGGGGCAGCCACAGCGCCTCGTGGCGCTCGATGCTGTCCAGCGCCCACTCGACTGTCCCGTTGAAGCCGATCACCTCACCGGCGGGGAACTGGTGCACCTCGATCGTCATGTCCGACAGCACGAACACCTGCTCGTCCATCTCGCGGTGGGGCAGCACGAAGTGGTCGCCTCGCGACGGCTCCCAGGCGAGCCCGGCAGCGGCCAGCTTCTCGGCCAGCTCGAGAGAGATCATCAGGTCAGGGTGGCCCCAACGTCGGCCGGGCGCACGGCGAAAACCTTGATGTCGCGCCCGGCCTTGCTCCGGTACATCGCGTACCCCGGGTAGACATCGATCATCTGCGACCAGATGTGGTCGCGTCGCTGAGCGTCCGAGACCAGCTCGGCCACGACGTCAGTCCGCTTCTGCCCGATCTGCACCACAGCCTGCGGGTTCGCCTCGAGGTTCAGCGCCCACGCCGGGTGGTGGGCCTGGCCGAAGTTGCTCCCGATGAGCACGATGCCCTCGTCCGTGCTGCCGTAGAGCAAGGTCACCGTGCGCGGCTGACCCGACTTGCGCCCCGTGGTCGTGAGCAGCAGCTGCGGCAGGCCGTAGTCGCCGAGCAGCCCGAACCGTCCACCGCTGGCCTTGAGCACCCGGGTGTCCAGCGGTGCGAGCCGGGAGGCCACCGTGGCGAACCACGGCTGACGGCCGAGGTGGCGAAACAGGTCACGTCTGACGGAATGCAGGTCCATGGGCCCCAGCATCTCAAGCCGGCCTCAGGGACTACCGTCGTGTCCATGTCGCGACACTCGATTGGCTCGGTCCATGACTACTCCGACGGCGAGGCCGTCGCCCGCGAGATCGACGGCATGGGTGTGGTCGTCTGGCGTGACGGCGACGACGTCTGCGTCGTGCGCAACCACTGCCCGCACCTCGGGCTGTCGCTGACGAAGGGACCGGGCGGGTTCCACGCGGAGTCCGGACAGATCACCTGCCCCTGGCACTCCTCACGCTTCGACCTGTGCTCCGGGGAGAACCTCGACTGGGTCGTCGGGTTCGCCGGTCGAGGCATGCCCGGATGGTCGCAGAAGCTGGTGGCGATGGGGCGCAAGCCTTCCCCGCTCACCACCTTCACGGTGACGCGCGAGGGCGAGGAGCTCTTCGTCGAGATCTGAGCGGGCACCGGGGTGGCGCATGTCGCACCCCGCCGATCTGGTTGCGCCCAGCGGGGGTCTCTACCCTGGCTGGGTGAGCACCCCGGGCAAGGGATCGTCGCGTTGGGCCCGCGCCGGGGTTCTTGCCCTGCTGACCGTGCTGATCTCGGTCGGGGGTCACGCGATCGCCGGGGGCTCGGTGCACCTGTCGATGCCGATGCTCCTCGGCGGCGCCGCGCTCGGCGCCTTGTGTGTTGCGGCCGCGGACGTGCGGCGCTCCTTCGCCGAGATCTTCTCGGTCGTCCTGCTGGCCCAGCCTGTGCTGCACCTGCTGGCGTCCATGGGCGGGCACGGCGCCGACAACCCCGCCCTGCACGTGACGCCTGCCATGGCACTCGCGCACGTGGGGGCAGCCCTGGTCGTCAGCGTGCTGCTGGCCGATGCCGAGCGGGCGTTCTGGACGCTGGCAGGCTTGTTCACGCCCGTTCGGCTCCCGGCGCCTGCGCCCGTCTGCCGCTGCGCGCCTCCGGTGCACTCGACCTACGACGACTCCCCCACACCGCTGCTCTGCCTCGCCCTGGCGACGACCGTGTCACGTCGCGGGCCACCCTCGGTGTCCGGTGCGCGCTAGCGCACCCTCGCCGTACGGCCCCCACCCAGGGCCACGCCCGCACCTCACCTGACACGACAAGGACCACCCTGATGCACGCACGACGTTCCCTCCTGACCACCCGTCTGCTCCTGCTCCCGGCCGCTGCCCTCGTTGCAGCCCCCCTGGCCGCATGCGGGGCCGACACCGACTCCGACACGGCATCCGGCGGTGCGGTCACCGTGACCGACGCCTGGATCAAGGCCTCCGAGGGACCCATGACCGGTGCCTTCGGCGTCATCAGCAACAGCGGCGACAACGACGTCGTCGTCGTCTCGGCTACGACGAGCGCGTCAGAGATGACCGAGCTGCACGAGGTTGTCATGATCGACGGCGAGATGAAGATGCAGCAGAAGGACGGCGGTTTCGCGGTCCCCGCCGGCGGTGAGCACGTCCTGGAGCCGGGCAGCGACCACGTCATGGTCATGAACATGCAAGACCCGGTGCAGCCGGGTGACGACGTCGAGATCACGTTGACCTTCGACGACGGCACCGAGCTCACCTACACCGCCCAGGGCCGTGAGGCCGAGGTCGGCGACGAGGAGTACGTGCCCTCCGAGGACGGCGACATGGAGGGTTCGGACAGCTGAGGCTGCTCCGACTCCCGCGCCATGACTGAGACCTCGCCGCCAAGCCCCGACCGGGCCGGCCCGGCCGACGAAGCAGGACGCAGCGGGCTGTCGCGGCGGCACCTCCTGACGGGAGGTGTTGCCGCGGCGTCCGGTGCCGTTCTCGCCGGCGCGGGATACACGCTGGCCCGCGCGACCGAGCCCGAACCCGCCGCACCAGACGCAGTCGGGCAGGCGCGCGAGCCCTTCCACGGCCCCCACCAGGCCGGCGTCGCCACCGCTGCCCAGGCGGTCGGCACGTTCATCGCGTTCGACCTCAGCCCCGACACCGGCGTCGAGGCCCTTCGCCGGCTCATGCTGCTGTGGACCGAGGACGCTCGCCGCCTCACCCAGGGCACCCCGACGCTGGCCGACACCGAGCCCGAGCTCGCGCAGGTTCCGGCGCGGCTCACCGTCACGGTGGGCTACGGGCCGGGGGTGTTCTCCCTGCCCGGTCTGGCCGACCAGCGCCCCGACTGGCTGGCCCCGCTCCCGGCGTTCCCGACGATCGACCAGCTCGAGGAGCGCTGGAGCGGAGGAGACCTGCTGCTGCAGCTCGGCGCGGACGACCCGCTCACCCTGGCGCACGCCCAACGGATGATGACCAAGTCGGCGCGGCCGTTCGCCACCGTGCGCTGGGTGCAGCCCGGCTTCACCCACAGCCCCGGCTCCGTGCCTGCCGGCTCGACGCCACGAAACCTGATGGGCCAGGTCGACGGCACCGCGAACCCGACACCGGGGACGCCGGAGTTCGACCGGATCGTCTGGAGCGCCACCGGCCCCGACTGGGTTCGGGGTGGGACCGGGGTGGTCATCCGGCGCATCCGCATGGAGCTCGACACCTGGGACGCCATGGAGCGCTCCGACAAGGAGCAGGTCATCGGGCGGCGGCTGGACACCGGTGCTCCGCTGACCGGCACCCAGGAGCACGACGCACCGGACTTCGAGGCGACCGGCCCGGATGGCCTCACCGTCATCCCGGACTTCGCACACATCCGCATCGCCCACAGCGACAGCCCGTCGATGCAGTTCCTGCGGCGGCCGCTCAGCTTCGACAACGGGCTGGGAAACGACGCACGCCCCGACGTAGGGCTGCTCTTCGTCGCCTATGCCGCGGACCTGACCGCGCAGTTCCTCCCCATCCAGCAGCGGCTGGCCGAGAACGACCTGTTCAACACCTGGACGACACCCATCGGCTCGGCCGTCTTCGCGATCCCGCCCGGCTGTGACCCCGACGGGTTCATCGGCGACACCCTCCTGGGCTGAGGAGACGTGCTCGTCACCGTCGTCGCCTTTCTGGCCGGCATCGTCTCGGTGCTCACGCCGTGCGTGCTGCCGCTGCTGCCGGCGCTGCTCGCCGTGTCCGGCAGCGGCGACCGACGCCGCGTCACCGGGCTCGTGCTCGGCATCATCACCTCCTTCGGCATCGGGCTCGTCGCGCTCACGGCTCTGCTCTCGGCCGCCGGGACGGTCGGTGACGGGCTGCGATGGGTGGCCGTCGCCATCCTCAGCGTCATCGGGGTGCTGTTCCTCGTCCCCCCGGCCAAGGACCGTGTCGAGGCCGCGACCTCGCGACTGGTGTCCCGGGTTCGACCCGGGGCAGCCGACGCCACCCGCACCGGCCTGGCCGGCGGCCTGCTGACCGGGCTCGCCCTGGGCGTGGTGTGGACCCCGTGCGCCGGGCCGATCCTCGCCGCGGTGGCCGTCGCCGCCGCGCAGGACGACCTGGGTGCCCGATCGCTGATCACGCTGGTCGCCTTCTGCCTCGGGATGGCGATCCCGCTGACGCTCATCGCACTGGGGGGTCGACGGGTCGGGACGTGGCTGCGTACCCGCCTGGGTGGTCGCCGCCTGGACGTCGCGACCGGCGTCGTCCTGCTCGTCACAGCGGGCCTCATCGCCTCGGGCCTGGACGTGCGGCTCAACCGATGGGTCGCGGAGAACACGGCGCTGGGCACCACGATCACCGCCGACCTGGAGGCCTCGGCGTTGGCGGACGCGGGTGAGGGCGGGGACGGCTCCGGCGGCACCGACCTCAGCCCAGCCACGCTGCGCGCCACCGGCTACCCCGAGCTGGACGACCTTGCCGACCTGGGGCCGGCGCCCACGCCCTCCGGGCTCGGCCCGTGGTTCAACACCGCCGGCTCGCAGCCCCTGACCGCCGAGGACCTCGACGGCAAGGTGGTGCTGGTCGACTTCTGGACCTACTCGTGCATCAACTGCCTGCGCACCCTGCCCTACCTGCGGGCGTGGCACGACGCCTACTCCGACGAGGGGCTGGTGGTCGTGGGCGTCCACGCGCCGGAGTTCGCATTCGAGTCGGTGCCGGCCAACGTCGAGCAGGCCCTCGCCGACCTCGAGGTCACCTGGCCGGTGGCGCTGGACAACGACTACGAGACCTGGGCGGGGTTCCACAACCGGTACTGGCCGGCCAAGTACCTCATCGACCGCGACGGCACGCTGCGCTACGCGCACTACGGCGAGGGCGAGTACGCACGGACGGAGCAGCACATCCAGACGCTGCTGGGCACGTCGGCGTCGATCGCCAGCGACCAGATCGCCGCAACCGAACGAACCGGTGGACAGACCCCCGAGACCTACCTCGGCTACGAGCGAGGCCGCCGCTTCGGTGGGTCGCTCGTCGACGACCCCGAGTCGGTCATCCGCCCGGACGAACCGGCCCTCTACAGCGGGCCCGACGGACTCGACCGCGACATCTGGACCCTCGTGGGGCAGTGGACGGTGCAGGACGAGCGCTCGGTAGCGGGCGAGGACGCCGAGCTCTGGATCCACTACTTCGGGCGCGACGTCTTCATCGTCATGGGGGACACCGCCGAGGCGAGGACGCAGGCCCCGGTCGTCGTCTCCGAGGACCAGGGGCCGGACGGCCAGACCCGCGAGCACGTCCTGGACTCCGAGCGGCTCTACGTGCTGCGCGACTCCCAGGACGCGGTCGACGGCCTGATGCGCCTGCAGGTACCCGCCGGCGTCGCCGTGTACGCGTTCACCTTCGGCTGAGCGAGCGCCCTGGTCGCCGCGGCTACCGGGCCACCCAGTCCTTGGCGTCGTGCACCTTGTCGCTGCGGAAGGTCCGCACGCGTGCGGGGACGAACATGCTCCCGACCGGTGCCATCCGGCGTAGCCATCCTGCGTCGGTCACGACCCCGAGCCGATTCCACTCGGGCCGTTTCAGCACGCCTTCCGACGCCTCGTGCCAGTCACCGTCGGCGTAGGAGAAGTCGGGCTCGACAATCGCCAGCACCCGCAACGACTCCGTCGACGACAACCACTGGCGCAGCGCAGGGCGCACGACCGCGCTGTACTCCTCGGGGGTGACGAGGCCGCCGGCGCGCAGGCCGAAGACGCCGTGCGGGACGTCGTCGACGAGCTCGATCATGGGCCGTCCTTCTGCTGTGCGCCACAGGTGCGACGCCGTTCAGGATAGCCCCGACGCCAATGCGGGACACCAGGTCCGATCAGCCCCTAGGGTGGCGGTGAACCACGTCGAGAGGACCAGCCCATGAGTGACTTGGACGCTGACTTCGCCCAAGCGCAGGACGACGTCACGAAGCTCACCGACGACCCCGGCAACGAGGCGAAGCTCAAGCTCTACGCCCTGTACAAGCAGGCGACCTCGGGGGATGTGTCGGGCAAGAAGCCGGGCATGCTCGACATGGTCGGCCGTGCCAAGTACGACGCCTGGGGAAAGGTCAAGGGCCTGTCCACCGACGAGGCCAAGCAGAGCTACATCGCCTACGTCCGGGAGCTGGGTGCGTAGCAGCACCGCCCGTCGGCGCCGTGCCGTCCGGTGCTCGAGACCACGCAGGTAGCGTCACCGTTCGTGCCCCACATGAGCCCGGAGGAGTTCCGCGAGCACGGGCACCGGCTCATCGACTGGGTTGCCGACTACTGGGACAGCCTCGAGGACCGGCGCATCGTCCCGGACGTGCAGCCCGGTGACATCAGGGCGCGGCTGCCCGAGCACGCCCCGGAGCAGGCCGAGCCGTTCAGCCGGGTGCTGGACGACCTCGACGACGTCGTCATGGACGGGCTGACACACTGGCAGGCGCCCGGTTGGTTCGCGTACTTCCCGGCGAACGCCTCCCTGCCCTCGGTGCTCGGTGAGCTGGCCGCCGCCGGACTCGGCCAGCAGGGCATGCTCTGGGCGACAAGCCCGGCGGCCACCGAGATCGAGGCACACGTGCTCGACTGGCTCGTCGAGCTGCTCGGGCTTCCGCCCGCGTGGCTCAGCACCGGGCCGGGCGGCGGGGTCATGCAGATGAGCGCGTCGGACTCGACGCACACCGCCCTCGTCGTCGCTCGCGAACGAGCCCGAGGCTCAGGAGAGGCTGTTCGCGGGATCGACGACCTCGTCGTCTACACCTCGACGCAGGCGCACTCGTCGGTGGAGAAGGGGGCACGGGTCGCGGGCTTTCGCCACGTTCGCCTCGTCGACGTCGACGAGGTGTTCGCCATGAGCCCCCACGCCCTCTCGGCGGCAATCGCCCGCGACACCGACGCCGGGCTCACCCCGGCAGCAGTCGTCTCGTCGATCGGCACGACGGGGACGACAGCCATCGACCCGGTTCGCGCCATCGCCGAGATCGCCCGCAAGGTCGGTGCCTGGCACCACGTCGACGCCGCCTACGCCGGCTCGGCGCTGATCTGCCCCGAGCTGCAATGGATGACCGACGGCCTCGAGCTCGTCGACAGCTTCACGTTCAACCCGCACAAGTGGATGTTCACCAACTTCGACGCCAACGTCTTCTACGTCGCAGACCGGGCGCCGCTGCTCCAGACCCTGTCGATCCTGCCGCCGTACCTGCGCGACGCGGCCGGCGAGACCGGTCAGGTGCTCGACTACCGCGACTGGCACGTGCCGCTCGGTCGCCGCTTCCGCGCGCTCAAGCTCTGGTTCGTGCTGCGCTCCTACGGTGCCGAGGCCATCCGCGAGCACGTCCGCGAGCACATGGAATGGGCACGTGGGCTCGCCGAGCACATCGAGGCCGACCCGCGGCTCGTGCTCGTGGCTCCGACATCGCTGGCGCTCGTGTCGTTCCGGCATGTGGCCGGTGACGAGGCCACCACCGCGCTGGCGAGCGCAGTGAACGCCTCCGGTCACTCCTACGTCACCTCGTCCGTCGTCGACGGACGGGCCTTCGTCCGCGTCTCGGTCGGGGCGACCACGACGCGAGCAGAGCACGTCGAGCGGCTGTGGAGGCTCATCGACGAGAGCGCCGCGCCCGTCGGGGTGCGGCCATGAGTGCCCGGGCCCGAGGATGGGCGCTGATCGTGCTGGCGTTCGTCCTGCTGATCGCGGCGGGGATCACCTACCTCGGGCCCAACCGGCTGGTGCTGACCGGCAAGCAGACCATCGCCGAGGTGGTCGAGTCGACGCCGGGCGAACCGTCCTCGATGACCGTGGAGTTCACGACCGAGGACGGGCAGACGGTGCAGGCCAGCACCAGCCGGCTCTACGCGCTGCCACCGGTGGGTGCGGCGGTGCGCATCCGCTACGACCCCGACGACCCCTCGCAGGTCGCCGACGACCTGTACCGCGAGTCGAGCCCGCCGAGCACCCTGCTGGTGATCGCGGCGACGATGAGCGTCGGCGGCGCGGTCGTCACGTGGCGCCGCGGGAAGGCCGAGCGCCGGGCCACCTAGACCTAGACCACGGGCTGCGGCGTCTCCTCCTCGCCGCCGAGGAACTGGCTGGTGTAGAGCTCGTGGTAGGCGCCCTCGCGAGCCAGCAGGTCGTCGTGGTTGCCCTGCTCGACGATGTGTCCGGCCTCCATCACCAGGATCGTGTCGGCGTCCCGGATGGTCGAGAGCCGGTGGGCGATGACGAAGCTGGTACGCCCGTGGCGCAGGCGGGCCATCGCCTTCTGGATGAGCACCTCGGTACGGGTGTCGACCGAGCTGGTCGCCTCGTCCAGGATCAGCACGGGTGCATCAGCCAGGAACGCTCGGGCGATCGTGACGAGCTGGCGCTCGCCGGCGGAGAGGTTGGACGCCTCGTCGTCGAGGACGGTGTCGTACCCCTCCGGGAACGTGCGCACGACGTGGTCCAGGTGGGCGGCCTCGGCGGCGGCGACGACCTCGTCCTCGGTCGCGTCCTCACGACCGTAGGCGATGTTCTCGCGGATCGTCCCGGCGAAGAGCCAGGTGTCCTGAAGCACCATGCCGAAGCTTCCTCGCACGGCGTCGCGGGTCATCGTGCGGGTGTCGACCCCGTCCAGCGTGATGCGCCCGGAGCCGACCTCGTAGAAGCGCATCAGCAGGTTGACCAGCGTGGTCTTCCCGGCACCGGTCGGTCCGACGATGGCCACGGCCTCCCCGGGGGCCACATCGAGGTCCAGGTCGTCGATCAGCGGGGTGTCGGGGGCGTAGCGGAACGACACCGCCTCGAACCTCACCTCACCGCGAAGGCCGTCGAGGCGGGCCGGGGGATCGGGGTCGGGCGACTCCTCGTCGGCGTCGAGCATCTCGAAGACGCGCTCGGCGCTGGCCACCCCGCTCTGCATGAGGTTCACCACGCTGGCCACCTGCGTGATGGGCATCGTGAACTGGCGCGAGTACTGGATGAACGCCTGCACGTCGCCGAGTGGCATCGTCCCGTTGGCGACGCGGAACCCACCAATCACGGCGATCGCCACGTAGTTGAGGTTGCCGATGAAGGCCATGGCCGGCTGGATGATCCCGGAGATGAACTGCGCCCGGTAGCTCGCCTCGTACATGTTCTCGTTGAGCCGGTCGAACTCGTCGGTCGCCCACTGCTGACGGCCGTACACCTTCACGACGTCGTGGCCGGTGTACATCTCCTCGACGTGGCCGTTGAGCTGCCCGGTCCACTCCCACTGCGCGACGAAGTGCTTCTGCGACCGCCGGGCGATTCCGAGGGTGACGACGAACGACAACGGCACGGCAAGCAGCGAGATGAGCGCCAGGAGCGGCGAGATCCACAGCATCATGATCAGCACGCCGACGACGGTCAGCAGCGACGTCATGAGCTGGGTGAGCACCTGCTGGAGCGTCGTGGAGATGTTGTCGATGTCGTTGGTCACGCGGCTGAGCAGGTCGCCGCGGGGGTGGGTGTCGAAGTAGGTGAGCGGCAGGCGGCCGATCTTGCGCTCGACCTCGGCGCGCAGCCCGTACACGGTCCGCTGGGTGACCCCGGCCATCAGGTACCCCTGTACCCACGCGAACAACGATGAGAGCAGGTAGAGCACGGTCACCAGCGTGAGGAGCTGGCCCAGGGCACCGAAGTCCACGCCCACGCCGGGCACCAGGTCCATGCCCGCGAGCATGTCGGCCAGCTGGTTCTCCCCCTGGGCGCGCAGCCCTTCGACGGCTTCCTCCTGGCTCGCGCCCGGTGGCAGGCGGCTGCCGATCGCTCCTTCGAAGACCAACGTGGTGGCGTTGCCGAGCAGCTTCGGGCCGAGGACGTTGAGCGTGACGCTGACCACCGCTGCTGCGACGACGACGCCCAGCACGATGCGCTCGGGGTGCAGGCGTCGCATGAGCCGGGCCAGCGTGCCGCGAAAGTCCTGGGACTTCTCGACCGGCACCGTCAGCCCGCCCATCGGGCCACCCCTGCCGGGCCCCATGCCGGGCGGAGGGCCCGGTCGGCGTCCGGCCGCCGGGGCGTGGGCGCTCATGCGGCGTCCAGGTCGGTGATCTGCGACTCGACGATCTCGCGGTAGGTGTCGCAGCGCTGCATGAGGTCGGTGTGCGACCCGACCCCGACGACCCGCCCGGAGTCCAGCACCACGATCCGGTCGGCGGACATGATCGTGCTGACCCGCTGAGCCACGATCAGCACCGCGGCCTGTCTGGTCTCGCGACGAAGCGCCGATCGCAGCCGGGCGTCGGTGGCGTAGTCGAGGGCCGAGAAGCTGTCGTCGAAGACGTAGACGTCCGGGCGACGCACGATGGCCCGGGCGATCGCCAGGCGCTGGCGCTGCCCGCCTGACAGGTTCGTCCCGCCCTGCTCGATGGGTGCCTGGAGCCCCTCGGAAAGCGACCGGACGAACTCGGCGGCCTGGGCGACCGCGAGGGCATGCCACATCTGCTCGTCCGTCGCGTCCGGGTTGCCGACCCGTAGGTTGCTGGCCACGGTGCCGCTGAACAGGAAGGCCCGCTGCGGGACGAACCCGATGTGCGACCACAGGTCGTCGCGCGACATCTCGCGGACGTCGGTCCCGTCCAGCAGCACCTGGCCTGCGGAGACGTCGTAGAGCCGGGGGATGAGGTTCACCAGCGTCGTCTTGCCCGACCCGGTGGACCCCACGACCGCGGTCACCTCGCCCGGACCCACCGAGAACGAGACGTCGCAGAGGATGGGCTCCTCCGCACCCGGGTACCCGAAGTCGACGCTGCTCATCTCGAGGGCAGCCCGCTGCGACGCGGGTGTCGGCTCGAACGGGTCGGTGACGGCGGGGGCGACGTCGAGCACGGCTCGGATGCGCTCGGCGGAGGCCGCTGCTCGCGGCACCATCACGAAGATCATCGTCGCCATCATCACGGCCATGAGGATCTGCACGAGGTAGGTGAGGAAGGCCGTGAGGTTGCCGATGGGCATCTCACCGGCGTCGACTCGCTGCCCTCCGAACCAGAGGATCGCCACGCTGGAGAGGTTCATGATCAGCATGAGTCCCGGCATCATCAGCGCGAAGAGCCGGTTGACGCGCAGCATGGTCGCCGTGAGGTCGGCGTTGGCGTCCTCGAAGCGCTCCTCCTCGTGATCCCCCCGAACGAAGGCGCGGATCACCCGCACGCCCGTCAGCTGCTCGCGCAGTACCTGGTTGACACGGTCGATCTTGCGCTGGGTCGCGCGGAAGAGGGGCACGGCCCGCGACAGCACCAAGCCGATGAAGACGGCCATGATCGGCACGACGACCAGCAGCAGCCGGGACAGCACGACGTCCTGGCGCAGCGCCATGACCACGCCGCCGATGGCCATGATCGGGGCGGAGATCATGATCGTCAGGGCCATGATGACCAGCATCTGGACCTGCTGGACGTCGTTGGTGTTGCGGGTGATCAGAGAAGGGGCTCCGAACTCGTTCACCTCGCGAAGCGAGAACGTCTGCACCGAGCGGAACATCGCGCCACGCACGTCGCGCCCGAAGCCCATCGCCGTGCGGGCACTGAAGTACACGGCGACGATGGCGGCGACGCCGAGAACGAGCGTCACGCCGAGCATGACGGCCCCGACCCGAACGATGTATCCGGTGTCGCCGACCACCACCCCATTGTTGATGATGTCAGCATTCAACTCAGGCAGGTAGAGGTTTCCGAAGGCCTGCACGAGCAGCAGTGCGACCACGATCCCCAAGGGGCCCCGGTACGGCTCCAGGTACCGGCGTAGCAAAGCGGTCACGGGCAGACGGTAACCCGCACTCGGCCGGCTGAGGCGGCGCACCCCGAAACACCCGGCGGTGACGGGCGTGGTCGGCGAGTGGCGTACGCGAATGCACACATTCGCGTTGCCTCGAGCTCATCGCAGGCACGAAGAGCCAGGTCAGCAGGCCGACAGATCGGCGAATGTGTGTGCTCACGTACACCCCGGCCACGAGGGGCGAGCTCGCCAACGCCCTGCTCGGCGGTCTCCTGCGGCCCCTCTACGGAGTCGCTCTCGCAACGGGGCGCATCAGCCTGAGTGACGTCGCCATCTTCACGCCCTTCACGCTGCTGGTCTTCGTCAACCCGCTCGAGACCGAGTGGCCCGACCGCGGCGCCGACGGGGCAACCAGCAAGCGGAGCCTGGCTGTCCGTCTTCCCGCCGGCCTGGTGCGCGCCCGTGGCCGCGGCAGCCACGGCGGCACTACCGCCATCGATCGTGGCGGCCTGGCGGCTGACCCGCCGGGAGAACCCGGGGCCGGCAGTGCTGGCCATGACCGTCATGCTCCTGGCTCGGCTGCTCGCCTGGGTAGCCCTCCTGGTCCGCTGACCACCGCCCTGATCGAGAGGAACAGGTCGTCGCGACGAGCCTGCGCCGGTGCGGCGTACGCGAATCCACACATTCGCGGGGTTGAGCGACTACGGCTGGGACGAAAGGCCAGGTCGGGACGTCCTCGGATCGGCGAATGTGTGCGTTCGCGTACGCGGAGAGGGGCGTGGAGCCGGCGAGGGGACTCGAACCCCTAACCACCTGTTTACAAGCGACGGTGAGGCTGTTCCGAACCCGCTGGACAGAGGTCCGAAGATGCCCCTGACCAGCGTTGACACCCTATCCTGCGTGACCGCCACAACCCGCAGGAACCCCTCTCATCGGTCACGATTGGCCACGCCCTGGCGACCGGCGTCGGCGAGCGGGCGCACACAACGTGACGGCGAGGGGTAGGTCGCGGGAGCACTGTCCAGAGAACCCGAGCAGCGGGTCTTGGCCCGTGCTCGCGGTCAGGGCAGCGCCGGATCCGGATGACCCTTCAGATAGTGCGCTGCCTCGGTGGCGTCGATGAGCCCCTCGTCGAGCAGCCACTCAACTGCTCGTCGCCGGGCGCGGACGTCGCGGAACGTGTGCCACACCGACACCAGGTCTGGGTACTCCTCGTACAGCTCGTCCTTGAAGTGCCGGAACGCACCCCGGCCGCGGATTGCCCGGGCCAGCCGGCGAGAGGCGTGCTCGTCGCTGATCCGCTCGGCGAAGTCGGCCATGTCGGCGTACCAGACAGGCGACGGCAGCGGGTCGATAGCGATGAGGTCCGTGTCCTCCAGCTCGTCGTCGTCCATCAGGTCCTGCCCGTCCAGACCGGTGTCCGAGGTCCAGATGTGCAGCTCCCCGGTCGCGGGGTCCAGCATCCACTGGTGCTCGTAGTCGGTCTGGTCGGACAGAGCCTGAGCGATCTCGTCGAGGTCCACCTGTCCCAGCTTGAGCACCCCACGAGCGTAGGCCTGGGATTGTCGCGGACTCGTCCCGGTGAGTCGACAGGCATAACGCAACGCGTTATGCTCCCCGTGGTGATCAGGTCGTTCCGGAACACTGCGACGGAGGGGCTGTGGTCACGCCAGCGAGGGCGCGGCATCGACCCGCGGATCGAACGGCCGGCGCTGCGCAAGCTGGCGATGCTGGACGCGGCCGAGAACCTGGACGACCTGCGCACACCTCCGGGTAATCGGCTCGAAACCCTCAAGGGCGACCGGGCCGGCCAGCACAGCATCCGGATCAACCAGCAGTGGCGGATCTGCTTCGAATGGACAGCGGCAGGTCCCGAGGACGTCGAGGTCGTGGACTACCACTGACGAAAGGTCGGGAGCCAACCATGTCGAGGATCACGCCGATCCACCCGGGAGAGATCCTGCTGGAGGAGTTCCTTCAGCCGATGGGAGTCACCCAGCACCGACTCGCCGTGTCCATCGGCGTCCCCCCACGCCGGATCAACGAGATCGTGCACGGCAAGCGACGCATCACCGCCGACACCGCCCTGCGCCTGTCCCGCTACTTCGGCACCACCGACCGGTTCTGGCTCAACCTGCAGACCCGCTTCGACCTCGAGACCGAGAAAGACAAGCTCGGCACAGCGCTCGACGACATCCGTCCACTGCAGTCCGCCTGACCGGAACGCGGCTGACCCAACCGGCGGCAGGCACCGTCGTGCGTCGACGGAAAGCCCATCCCCTCCAGGCGTGGTCACTCAGTCGCTGGACAACGCCCGCACATGCCTGAACCCGCAGCGATGTAGGAGTACACGCGGAACCTAGCGGGGCGGTCGGGACTGGCACGGGCGTCCATGTGGAGGGGGCGTGGCTCCAGACTTGCGTCCCGTTGTCGCATGTCCTGACCTTGCTGCACGGGGCACTCGTGGGTTCGGCCGTGCCCACCCCGCTCGATGGGGTGGGCACGGTGAGGGCAACCACGTCAAGCGGGTCGTCCTATCCGAGCGCTACTTCGCTGATCTGCGGCGACGGTACTCCTCCTGGCTTCGCCGCGTCGCGTCGCCGGGACCCGGCGACGTAGGCCGCGGCGCCCACGAGGAGGCTCGTAGCGGCCGCAACCAGAACGAAGAGCCACAGCGGAGACGTGCCCGTCGTGGCCTGGTCGATGACCTCTGTCGGGGGCAGAGTGTTGGGGACCGGGTCGCCGGGCCACGGCCGCGCCGCGGCCGAGGCGGCCGTGGCCGCGCTGATGAGCGCGGTGAGGAGAAGGACCAGGCCGGTGCGTGGGATCCGAGACATCGGATGCTCCCTTCGGTTGGGGGGTTGACGAGTCCCATGCTTCGGCGGAACGTGACGCTCGTCGATACGACGAATTGCGTAGCGGTGATCGAAGGGCTCCGGCGTACGTACTTCGTCGTATCCCCGCCGCCACACGGTCATCCCTATGCTGAAAGCTCAGCGAGAGGAGGCGTCCGGTGACTGGACTAGGCAGCCTCACTGAGCACGACCTGCGCCGCATGCTCGATGTCGTGCACCCGCAGCCCCCGGCGGTGTCTGCGGCAACAGAACTGCCCGACACGGTCTTGCGTGGCCTGGCCGAGCTGATTCCGTGCTCGTCGGTGACCTTCTGCCTTGATGACCCCCGCCACATCGATCAACCCCTCGCCATGCAGGACTACGACCTTCGTGAGGTCCCGCCGCTCGACGAGGAGTCCGTGGCCTTGCACGCCCAGGCCTACCCCGACTTCGCCCCCTGCAGCCAACCCGAGCGGGTGCGCGGGCCAGGCATAGCCAGCATGTGGCAGGACTACCTCGGCAGCCGCGAATTCGAGCGCACCCTGATGGCGCAGTACTACCGGCTCGGCGGGTTCCGCCACCACCTCCTCGTCCTGCTGCCCGCCACCGATGGGCTGCGGCGCAAGGTGATCCTGTGGCGCGACGTGGGCGACAGCCCGTTCAGTGAACGCGACCGCCTGCTCCTGACACTGCTGCGGCCCCATCTCGGCACGATCCGTGACCGCATCGAGGCCGAACGCCACACGGCACCACCGCTGACCCCCCGCCAGCTCGAGCTGTTGCGCCGTGTCGCCCGCGGCGACACCAACCGGCGAATCGCTCGCGACCTCGGCCTATCCGAGGCAACCGTGCGCAAGCACCTGGAGAACACCTACGCCCGCCTCCAGGTCCACAGCCGCACCGAAGCCCTCGCCCGGGTAGGTCCCCTCCTGCGAGCGGGATAGCGACGGTCGGCCAAGGCACCGATACGACGACGGGTCCTGCGTCAACCACGGACCCACGCCCGCTCCCCATTCCCTCCCGGTACTGGATGGCCGGACCGCCCAGCGCTCCGACCGAGCTCCCCAGCCAGGCCACATCGCGAGCCCTCGAACACAGAGACCCGCGTCATTGAGCCGTCACCACGAGGATCGAGAGCCCCTCTTGGGGCCACGACCGATCTGCGTCACAGCGCCGCAAGCCGACTCACCTGCGCATGCCGGTTACTCGTAGTGGAATCGGGCCTGGAGGATGATCAGGTCGTCGCCGTCGACGAGGTAGACCAGGCGGTGTTCCTCGGTGATGCGTCTGGACCAGGCCCCGGAGAGCATGTGGCGAAGTGGCTCGGGTTTGCCGATCCCCGCGACCGGGTCGCGTAGGACGTCGTCGATGAGCCGGTTGATCCGTTTGAGGGTCTGGCGGTCAGCCGCCAGCCAGTATGTGTAGTCCGTCCACCCGTTGGGGGTGAAGACCAGCCTCATCGCACGAGGTCGTGCGGGTCCCGCTGGCCGGTCTTGGCCTGCTGCAGGCTCTCCAGCAGGTGGCGGGCGTTCGCCGGGACGCGCAGCAGGTGGGCGGTCTCCTCCAGGGCGTCGTAGTCGGCGCGGGACATCAAGACCGCATCGCCGCGCCGGGACGTGATCTCGACGGGGGTGCGATCGGCATTGACCTGCTCGATCAGAGGGAACAGATTCTTGCGGGCCTCGCTCGCGGTGACAGCCATCACGACTCCTAGTGGTACGACTTCCGGTACCAGTGTGCCATCTGGTGCCCACACTGACAACCGCTCGCTGCACAAGTTCGGCTGCACACCGATGTTGACCCACACCGCCGCCAGAGGACGCACCGCGACGAGCCTGGATTCGATCCACGGGCCGCATCGCCTGCGCCCAGTAGGCGCTACGACGTCGGTCATGGGTTTGTGGTCCAACTGCCTGGCAAGGTCGCCCTACCGGCTGGCCTCGAGCCTGGCTACAGCTGGAGGTGTGCCCGAAGGGCGTCGTCGAGTCGTTCCATGACGTGGGGTGGGACGCGCCCCATGACCGTGCCCAACCGATGCACCGACACCGAACGGATCTGTTCGCACTGTGCTTTGGAGTCCACCCGCAGGCCGGTCTCGTCGGCTGTCAGCAGGGCCTGGAACGGGAAGACACGGGTGACGTTGCTGGTGACTGGGACTACGGTCACGACACCGCGGCCCAGCCGGGCTGCGGTGGCATTGGCGCGGTCGTTGCTGACCAGGACCGCGGGGCGCCGCTTGCCGGCTTCGCTTCCCTGTGTCGGGTCGAGATCGGTCAACCGGATCTCACCGCGCAGCATCGACGAGCCCGTCGGCAAGACTTGTCTCCCACGCGGCGGCATCGCCTGAGGCTTCCCACTCGTCCCATGCGGCCGCGTACGCGTCGTCTAGGGCAGGGTCACCCAGCATTCGGATGGCGCGCTGGATCGCCGCAGAGCGTGAGGTGAGTCCCGCCGCGTCGGCGTAGCGGTCCAGGGTGGCGACGTCTTCCTCGGACAGGCTGACGCTCAGCTTCATGACATCATCCTACCCTGGTAGGAATGATGATGCTACTAGGGTAGCGCTTCGGCGTCGGCCGCACACTGATCGTCCTGTGGGTGCGTCACAGCGCCGCCTGTCGCCCCACTTGCGGCCCGACCACGGACGCACTGCATGCGGCTATGTGGTCGCGCCTGGGCGCCCGTACTCCGCACTGATCGTCGGGCCAGCGGAGCGTCCCAACCCGCGGGCACCCGGCCGGCTGCGGTGAGGCCGGCTGGCCTCACCGACGAGCCGCGGACTAGCTGGCTGCTGCCTCCGCCGGTGCCACCACATCGGTCATGTTCGTCAGCCCCCAGTGGGCGACGATCTTGTCGTCCCGGACCTGGTAGATGTCGATCACGGCGATGTCGACCCGCTTCCCGCTGGCCGGGAATCCCATGAACTCGCCTTGGTGCGTCCCGCTGAAGGTCGCCCGCATAGCCACCTTGTCCCCGTCTTGGAGCATCTCGTGGGCGGTGATGGAGAAGTCGGGAATCGCCACTTGGGCCATCTTGAACACCTGCCGAGGCGCCTCTCGGGTGGTGTCCATCCCGGGGAGGGCTTCGTGCTCGACGAAGTCCTCGGCCAGGTAGCGGTCGATCGCGGCGTCAACGTCCTGGCCAGCCGCCAAGGCGTCGTAGAACCCCTGGATCAGCGCCTTGTAGTCGGCCATGCGGATGTCCTTTCGAGACCCGGCGGCACGGCTCTCGGAAGGACTCCGACGGCCCTCCGTGCTCCGGATGAGCGAAACCTAGTGGGCGTCTCCGGAAGTTCGTCGGGGGTCAGGTCCAGGCGGTGGGGTCGTTGAGGTAGAGGCCGCAGGCGGTGTCGAGGGCGTCTTCTGCGGTGCCGCCCATCGTGCCGGTGGGCAGGTAGGAGTCCTGGTAGTCGTCGTGGCTGGCCCGGTAGATCGCGAAGCCCCACAGGTTGGCGTAGCCGGCGTAGCGGAGCCGGCACAGCTTGAGGACTTCGCCGTCGGGTAGGGCGGCGTCGATGTAGGCGAACCCGGCCCGGTAGCGCACCTGGACTGCCGACAGCTGGGGCCAGCGGTCGCGGGCCCGGGTCGACAGGCGCTGCTGCAGCGACGTCTTGGTCGACTCCGGGATCGTGGCCATGAAGTCCATGGTGGTCCACCGGCTGGACGGACCAGCACCGGGTGCGGCGTGTCGCCGCCACGGTGGTGCCCGGGTAGGCCAGAACAGGACGGTGGTGATCTCTTCCCCGTTCGTGATCATCCTGTCCGCCGCCGACCACGCTGTCCTGTCGGCCCGGGTGCGGTACCGGGCGTGCCGAACATCGGATGGTGATCCGCGCCCGGATCGTGCTGGCCGCCGCAGCAATGCCGCGATCGCCGCCGAGGTGGGGGTGCATGTCGACACCGTGCGCAAGTGGCGTCGACGCTTCGGCGAGCACGGACTCGACGGGCTGAAGGACCGGTCCCGGTCCGGCCGGCCCGGGTGTTCGGACCGGTCCAGGTCGCCCACGTCAAGGCGTTGGCGTGCACCCCGCCGGCCGATGCCGGGGTGCCGCTGGCGCGCTGGTCGATCGCCGAGCTGGCCGGCCAGGCCGTCGCCGAGGGCTGGGTGGACACGCTCAGTCCGAGCACCGTGCGCCGCTGGCTGCCCGCTGATGCGATCAAGCCCTGGCAGCACCG
Source organism: uncultured Actinomycetota bacterium (assembly GCA_963712175.1). GTDB lineage: Bacteria > Actinomycetota > Actinomycetes > Jiangellales > Jiangellaceae > CAVQGZ01. Next base: position 3,641 of record CAVQGZ010000010.1, on the reverse strand, counting down.
GTCCTGGATCTTCCCCCGTGACCCCGACTTCGCCGCCAAGGCCGCCCGGGTGCTCGACCTCTACCAGCGCCGCTGGCACGGTGCCGACCTCGGCCCAGACGAGTACGTGATCTCCGCCGACGAGAAGTCCCAGCTCCAAGCCCGGTGCCGCCGCCACCCGGGCCTTCCCCCCGGGCCGGGAGGGCCCCGCCGGGTCGAGTTCGAGTACCGCCGCGGCGGCACCCTGGCCTACTTCGCCGCCTACGACGTGCACCGAGCCCGCGTGATCGGCAGCATCGCCCCCACCACCGGCATCGCACCGTTCACCGACCTGGTCACCACCGTGATGACCACCGAGCCCTACGCCTCAGCCCGGCGGGTGTTCTGGATCGTCGACAACGGCTCCTCCCACGCCGGGCAGGCCTCCATCCAGCGGATGAACTCGGCCTGGCCCACCGCCCAGCTGGTGCACCTCCCCGTGCACGCCTCCTGGCTCAACCAGGTCGAGATCTACTTCTCGATCCTGCAACGCAAGGCCATCAGCCCCGACAACTTCGCCGACCTCGATCAGCTCGCCACCCGCGTCCTGGCCTTCCAAGACCGCTACAACAGCGTGGCGACACCGTTCAACCGGACCCACACCCGCCACGACCTCAACCAGTTCCTCAACCGGCTGCCGCCACACACCTCAACCCCGCAGTCTGCCCAGCCGCAAGCAGCCTGACCCCCGACGAACAACGGAGATGCCCACTAGCGACCCGACCGTGCCCTCTCCTCGCGGCGTGGCAGTCGCCGAGACCCACCGATACCCGGGGCGGAGCGCCGCGGTTCATGCCAGGCGCGAAGTGCCACGTCGACTCCCCCCGGTGGAGACAGGAGGGTCGAGAATCGGGGGCCATCCCAACGCCGTGGACAGCGGGGCTCCACCACCGACCTCACCGCCACCAACAGGCCCGTGCGGTTCCGTGACGCGCCACACCAACCGCTGCCCCGCACCCCCGATGAGAGAGCTCACCACCGGACGCGCCCGGCTGAGCTCCCGAACTCCTGACACCCCCGACCGGTCATCCCCCGGAACCAGACAGAGGCGTCAGAACCGCTTCCGATGCCCCGCAGAAGCGGCGCTGACCTACACCGATGCTGGAGCCGGCGAGGGGACTCGAACCCCTAACCACCCCGTCTACAAGTCGCTTCCGACTCGTGGCCCCTGTTTCCCTGTGGTGCGCTGACCAGCGGAAACGTGGACCGGGCTACCCCTGCTCCTACCCCCTGATATCCCCCGTTTCCTGTCCGTCGTGACATTCTCTGTGACACGCACCCTCGCCCCGGTCGTCGTCCAGCCTGAGCACGGCGAGCAGAGCGTCCCGGTCGGTGTCGTCGTGGGCGTGGCGGGCGACCCTACGGCGGGCGGCGGCGGTGCCCTCATCAATCATGGCAGCCACGGGTCCATGGACTCTGGGGGACAGGTCCCGGCGGGACCAAGGTGAGCAGTGGGGGTGGTTCGCATGACGTTCGTGGCCGACGCTCCAGCACCGGAGCAGAGGGGCGAAGAGCCCGCGGCGGCACCTGGGAAGGAGAAGCAGCGGCGGCCCAGACGACGTGTCGTCGTCGCGGTGGCGGCTGGTGTCGTCATCGGGGGTCTCGCTGGGATCGCGGGCGGATATGCCATCGGGTCGGCGGCAGCACGGGAGGATCAGGCTCAGACGGTGGCCGACCTTCGTGCCGACCTCGCCGACCAGGAGGCGGTGTCATCGTCACTCGAGAACGACAAGGCTGCTCTGGAGTCCTCGCTCACATCAGCGGAGGACCGTTTGGGTGCCTGCCAGGTTGCTGCTCAGTTGGGGATTCAGATCATCGAGAACCGCCAGGAAGCCCTCGATGTGGCGATGGACCCCAGCCTGCCTGACGACCCACTTGACCCGGCTTGGGAGGCCGTGGGAGACCAGTTGCTCGTGATGGACAGCGAGTTCACTCGCTTGATGGGCCAGTTCGACGTTGCGAGCGCCGTCTGCCTCGCGCCCGTCGGCTCGGACGCCTAGCCGTTCCGGTCACGGGGACCTCGCTTGGTCTGTGGTCAGGACGTTCTCGGCGACCCACTTCTGCACCTCGGGGTCGGCCTCCATCTCCGCCCACCACTCCGGGGTGGACATGGGCGAGCCGGGCAGGATTAAGGAACCCGAACTCCGCGAAGTCGGCGATGACCTGCTCGGCGAACGCAGCCCGGTACTCGGCTTCGGCCTGCGCGTTCACGGTGGCGGCCTGTTCGCGGGCGAGCCGGTCCACCCTGGCACGGTGGCCGGTCACAACCGGCCCCGCTCATCGCTTGCGGCCAAGTCCGCGAGCAGTCGGCCCAACTCCCGGACCGCTGCCGCCCGCTCGGGTGAGAGGCGCGCCGTCATCTCAGGAGGGCGGCGAGACCGGCGTACTGCGCTTCGTAGACCTTCATTCGGTGACTCCCTCTGTGGACAGGCCGGCGGGGTTGGAAAGGAGCAGTGCCACGTCAGTGGTGATGATCGGGGTGGACCCGCACAAGGCCTCGGTGAGCATCGAGGCCGCGAGGCCGGCAGCGAACGGCTGCTGGACACCGGCCGGTTCGGCGACGACACGGTCGGCTACCGGCAGCTGCGCGCGGTCGTGAAGCAGTGGCCGGATCGGGTGTGGGCGGTGGAGGGCACCCCGGACCGGACGACCATTCGCGCAGCGGCTGGTCGCCGACGGCGGACGGTGCTGGACGTGCCGGCCAAGCTGGCCGCTCGGTCGCCGGTGTTCGACACCGGCAAACCGCAAGACCCGACCCTACGACGCGCACGCCATCGTCATGGTGGCGCTGCGCGACGGGGACAGCCTGCGCCAGGTGCATGCCGAGGACGCGCGGTGATCCTGCGGCTGCTGGTGGACCGGCACGCCCAGCTCGCCGGGGCGAAGGGTGCAGGGCGTGTGCCGGCTGCACCGGCTGTTCACCGAGCTCATCCCCGGCGGCGCGCCCCGGCAGAAGTCCGTGGACCAGTACCCGGCGGCTGCCGGCACCGGCGTGCGGCCCCGTGACCAGGTCGGACGCACCCGCCGGCGGATGGCCGCGGACCAGGTGCGTGAGCTGGTCCGTCTCGACACCCAGATGAAAGCGTCGAAGAAGGAACTGAAGGCCGCGGTGCTGGCGACCGGATCCACGCTGATCAACCTGTACGGGGTCGGGCCGGTCAACGCCGCCCGCATCGCCGACGTCGGCGACATCGCCCGGTTCCCCAGCAAGGCCCACTTCGCCTCGTGGAACAGCACCGCCCCGCTGGACGCCTCCTCCGGGGAGCAGCTGCGCCACCGGCTGTCCCGTGCCGGGAACCGGCGGGTGAACCGGGCCCTGCACTCCATCGCCGCCGTCCAGCTCCGCCACGAGACCCCCGGCAAGGCGTACTGGCGGCGCAGAACAACGGCCCCGGCAAGTCCCGCCACGCCATGCGCTGCCTGAAACGGCGGATCTCCGACGCGGTCTACCGCCAGCTCGTCACCGACGCCACCGCCCACCACGACCAGGATGAGGTGGCGGCAGGTCGGGTTGGACACCCCGGGGCGTCACTCGCATCCAGCGCGGCCGACCAGCCCCCGGACATCGGCACTTCGGATCAGCCACAACCCGAACCCGCCGATGCCACCGTAGACCCGAACGA
>CAVQGZ010000009.1:0-176828 GCA_963712175.1 uncultured Actinomycetota bacterium | reverse complement strand
GATGAGTACGACATACCGTTTACCGGACCCTGCTCCACATAGGTCAGGTCCACCAGGAGCGTCGACGCCGCTACACCGAGAATGATCAGACCGATGACGATCGCGGCCGGCGACGACCCGTACAAGAAGTCCAGGTCGACTCCGACGAGGGAGAAGATCCAGCCGAACAGGTACAGGAGCCCGATCCCGACCACCAGCACGGCGATGATCTGCGCCCCCGCGCAGTCACCCGGAACCCGGCGACCGAGAACAGCAGCAGCACGCCCACACAGACAGCCAGCGTGCCGAGTAGGGCCACCCCGACGATCCCGTCGAAGACCTCGTCGTAGTACCGGGAGATAGCCCCGATCCACAGCCCGTTGAGCACCGCGTAGAGAAGTCCGGCGAGCAGGGCGAGCCGGGGGTTGTGGACGGCGGCGATGCTCAGTCCGATCAGGACGATGAACCCGACCAGGTAGACCAAGCCCGACCCACGCCCAGTGAAGGTCTCGCTGGTGACCCAGCCGACAGCAGCCAGGGCTGCGATCACGACGAGGAACAGGCCCGTCTTGACCGCAACTCCCCCGTACGACATCGAGGCTCGACCCGGAGCGAACGCCGACCGGACTTCCTGGGACGACCATGTCTGATCGTTCAACATCTCCCGCGACATAGGTTCTCCTTCTCCTCCGGCGGCAACCTAGCGGACCGGTACGCGTGCGACGCCGGCGCTCGGGGGTACCTGCGTATCCCGACGGCTTCTGCCAGAACTGGCTAGGAGCGGCGACCAGTGCGCCGTACGGTCGAAGTGCCCGAGGGCCATCAGCGGTTCTCGACGACTCGGGAGGACGAGCATGGCGCGGCCGTTCCAGGGCAAGATCGCGATCGACGTTCGCAGCAGTGAGCAGGACTGGCCTGCCTACACCCAGCCGTCACCCCCCGAGGGGTCGCCCAACGTGGTGATCCTGCTGTGGGACGACACCGGGATCGCCACGTGGGATCTGTTCGGCGGCATCGTGGAGGTCCCGAACATCAAGCGCATCGCTAAGCGTGGGCTGCGATACACCCAGTTCCACACCACAGCCCTGTGCTCGCCGACCCGGGCAGCCTTGATGACGGGCCGCAACCCGTCGTCGATCGGCATGAACACCATCTCCGAGGCAGCCATGGGCTTTCCCGGTCTGAGTACGCATATCCCGCGGTCGGCGGCGATGATCTCCGAGGTACTGCAGGAGCGAGGCTGGTCGACGTTCACCGCGGGCAAGTGGCACCTCACGCCGACCGACGAGATGAACATGGCCGCAACCAAGGACCACTGGCCCAGTGGACGCGGGTTCGACCGCAACTACAGCTTCCTCGGAGGGGAGACGAACCAGTGGTACCCGGACCTGGTCGAGGGCAACACGATGATCGACCAGCCCTACCCGCCGGAGGAGGGGTACCACCTGAGCAAGGACCTGGTGGACCAGGCGATCACGATGATCGCGGACGCCAAGCAGGTCGTACCCAACAAGCCCTTCTTCCTCTACTTCACGCCCGGCGCGAGCCATGCACCGCACCACGTGGCCAGGGAGTGGGCGGACATGTACAAGGGGAGGTTCGACGACGGGTACGAGCAGTACGCGATCGACGCCGTGGCGCGGATGAAGCAGATGGGCATCGTCCCCGACAGCACCACGCTGGCCCCGATGAACTCCATGGCCGACGCCATCAACTCCGAAGGCGTGCCGTGGCCGGAGTCCGACCACGTCCTGCCCTGGGACCAGCTGGACGAGGACCACAAGAAGGTGTTCCGGCGGATGGCGGAGGTGTTTGCCGGGTTCATCGCCTACACCGATCACGAGATCGGGCGTCTGCTGGACTTCCTCGAGGACCTCGGCGAGATGGACAACACGATCTTCGTCGTGACCTCGGACAACGGCGCCTCGGGAGAAGGCAGCCCAGTGGGCTCGGTGAACGAGAACCTGTTCTTCAACGGCATCCCCGACTCGATCGAGACCAACCTCGCCCAGATCGACGAGCTCGGCTCGACGTCCACCTACAACCACTACCCGACCGGGTGGGCCCAGGCGTTCTGTGCGCCCTACAAGATGTACAAGCGCTACGTCCACAACGGGGGGATCTGCGACCCCCTCATCGTGTCCTGGCCCGCGAAGATCAAGGCGCACGGCGAGCTGCGTGACCAGTACTGCCACGTCTCCGACATCGCGCCCACGCTGTACGACCTGCTCGGCATCGAGTTCCCGCAGACCGTCAAGGGCTACGAGCAGATGCCGCTGGAAGGCACCAGCTTCGCCCACACGCTGGACGACCCGGATGCGCCCACACGCAAGCACACCCAGTTCTACGGCCTGCTCGGCACCCGGTCCATCTGGGCCGACGGGTGGAAGGCCACCACGGTGCACCCCGCAGTCGGAGGCTGGAGCGACTTCGCCAACGACACCTGGGAGCTCTACCACGTCGCCGAGGATCGCAGCGAGATGCACAACCTCGCCGACGAGCACCCGGAGAAGCTGAGTGACCTCATCGATCTGTGGTTCTACGAGGCCGGCAAGTACAACGGGCTGCCGCTCGACGACCGCTCGCCGGCCGAGCTCGTCGGTGGCACCGAACGGCCCTCCCTGGTGGATCGGCACCGCGACCGCTACGTGTTCTACCCGAACACCGCGATGGTGCCGGAGGGGGACATGCCCAGCATCCGCGGCCGGTCCTTCGCCGGCGTTGTGGAGCTCGACCTGGGCGAGCACCCCAGCGGAGTCCTGTTCGCCAACGGATCCCGATTCGGCGGCCACTCTCTCTACATCACCGACGGCACGCTGAAGTACGTCAACAACCTCATCGGGCTCCAGGAGCAGATGCTTGTCGCGGATGCACCGCTGCCCACCGGACCGTGCCGGGTCGGGATGTCGTTCGAGATGTCAAGCGTGGACAAGGAGAAGATGGAGACCAGCGGCACCGCCACCCTGCGCATCAACGACCAGGTCGTCGCCACCCAGGAGATCAAGACCCAACTCGGAGCGTTCTCGGTGTGTGGCGAGGGCTTCATGGTCGGCCGCTGCGCGGGTGCCCCGGTCACCCCCGACTACCCCGGCGTGCACCCCTGGGCGTTCACCGGCGGCACCATCAAGAAGCTGATCGTGGACGTGTCCGGAGAGCCATACGTGGACCTGGACAAGGAGGCCCGCGCAGCCATGAAGCGCGACTGACGTAGGGAGAGGCAGGCAGATGGCACCCCACGACACCAGCCCGGATCCGAACTTGACACCGGCGTCCGACGGCATGCGAATGGCCATCAAGATCGCCGTCGTCGAGAGCGCCGCGTCGTGGCTGGTCCGCCGTGCGATGGAGTCTGGCTACCGCAAAGCGACCGGCCAGGCGCCACCGACAGCCCGCGACCAGGCAGCACCCCTGCGGCGAATCCTCGTCTGGGCGGCAGTGTCCGCAGCCGCTGTTGCCGTGGCCAACGTGGTCGCCGACCGTGTGGTGCTCCGGGAGTCGGCGGCGACACAGGCCTGAAGAAGCCATGTCGGGGGGCCGGCGACACGAGCCTGAAGAGGCCAGGTTGGCTGAGCGCTGTTCCGACGGGGCGGGCCCACGACGATGCATGGCGCCGCTGTGCACCGTCAGCTGGAGTCCCCGCTGCGACCGATCACGAAGCGGGGGACGCCCCAGCCGAAGTGCAGGGACAGCAGACGCAGGATGACGATAAACGCGACGGCGATCGTTGAGGCGATCGGCGGCCACAGCGAGGTCTCCAGCAGCATCAGGTTGAGGATGCTGCCCCCGATCGCGGCCGAGGCGTAGAGACTGCCGCTGGCAAGCACTTCGGGGGTTCGGCCGACGATGGTGTCTCGGATGATTCCCCCGCCGACGCCCGACACGACGCCGACGAGGACGGCCGACACCGCACCGGCCCCAGTCTCCAGCGCGACGTTGGTGCCCAGCACAGTGAACAGTGCCAACCCGGCGGAGTCCGAGACCTGCACCACGTCGTAGCGCTGAAGCGCCGAAAGCCCGCCCGTCCAGGCCAAGGGGATCGTCACTGCTGCAGCGAGCCCAGCCACGAACAGGGGCGCCGGGTCAGCGACCCAGTACACCGGCAGGTCGCCGAGGAGGATGTCGCGCGTCGTGCCACCGCCAACAGCAACGAGCACGCCGAAGACGACGACACCGACAACGTTCATGCGGCGACGGCCGGCCAACACCGCGGCGGAGATGGCAAAGGCGATCGTCCCTGCGTACTGGATGATCGTCTGCGCTACTCCGAGTGCATCCGCGACCGACTCCCTCGGCGACTCACCCTGGACGACGAGATCCGCCACCAGCCAGCCGATGACGTCGTGCACCATGTGTCGGCTTGAGCAAGCCGAGACGGGCTACGAGTCCACAGCGTCGGAGATCTCGTCGCCTGACTTCTCCAGGGCCTTCTGCAGCTTGTCGTAGTCTCCGGAGTCGATCGCCTTCGATACCCGCTTGTCGGCCCTGGTCAACGACCGCTCGACGCGGTCGAGGTACAGGTTGTCCAGAACGACGACGACGGCGGAGGAGTCCGGAGGAAGGTACTCCTGCAGCTCGACGCCGAGCTGCTTCTCATCGTGCTTCTTGGTCAGCTCACCGGTCAGCGCACCGAGGCCTGCCCCGACCGCGGTCGCCGCTAGCAACGGCGGCGCGAACAACCCGACCAGCACTCCAACGCTCCCGCCGATGAGGCTTCCGGCGGCGACTTGCCCTGTCCCCTTCTCCAGCACATCCACCTTGCCGTCGGCGTCACGACTCATCACGACCGCGCCAACGACGTCAAGGTCGTCGCCCTCCGCGGCCTTGAGGTCGTCGAAGTCCTCCTTCGCCGATGTCGCGTCCGCGTAGCTCGCGACGTAGAGCGCCAGGTTCTGTTCGGCCACGATCCCTCCAAGCGTTGAGTGGCGGACCGATTGCCCGCTGACTCGAGGCTAGGTCGCATGGACCTCCACTTCTGTCCAGATCCGGCATGAACATCACCCACCTCGGGGCGTGTGTGGTCGATCGCTCGCGTCTGGCCCCTTGGGAGCTCGATATCAAGTGCCCGCGGCTCGCCAGGGTGCTCGTCGTTGCCCCTAGTCCGGTGGCAGGGCGCTGTGATGGCCGGTCCGGCCTGCTGAGAGCATTGCGGGGCGAAGCGACTCACGGGAGGTGAGGCATGTCGGCCCCACAGTTGCTGCCGCTGGATCATCGGTGGTACCGGGAGTTGCTGGTGGTTGCGGCGCTGGTGGGCGCGGTGGTCGGGGTGCTGGGCCTGGTCTACTTGGGTGTCACCGGAGCGGTGGCGGAGATCATCTTCGGTGAGCCTCGCACGCAGGTGTGGTCGGGGGAGTGGTGGTGGGTGGCAGTGACCGCCGCCGGTGGGCTCGCCGCGGCGGCGTTGCGTGGCTGGTGGGGCGTGCCGACGCAGGTTCCTGGTGGTGTCGCGGTGATCGAGTCAGGCAGGGTCGATCACCGGGTGGCCTTGCCGTGGGTGGGCGTCGCGCTGGTGTCGGCCGTGGCCGGGGCGAGCCTGGGGCCGTCGTTCGCGCTGGTGATGATGGGGGGCGGGTTGGCGTCCTGGATCGCCGCACGCCGCTGGCCGGGCAACGAGGACGCCCGGCTGCAGGCCACCATGGCGGGGATCGCCGGTGGTTTCGGTGGTGCGTTCACCTCCCCGCTGCTGGGCACCATCATGGTCAGCGAGCTGGGCCCGGTGCCGCGGGGGAAGTACATGCAGGCCGTCGTGCCGCAGCTGATCGCTGCGACTGTCGGGTTCGGGCTGTACTTCGCAGTGGTCGGGACGACGTTCCTGGACAGCTTCGCGATCCCGGTCGAGGAGTTCGCCCCGTCCCAGCTGCTGATCGGCGTCGTGCTCGGTGCCGCGTCCAGCCTGCTCATGATCACGTTCGTGGTCATCGTGAAGGTCGTCAACCTGGCTGCGGACAAGCTCACCCACCCCTACGTCCGCGGGGTCGTGGGAGGCAGCTTCGTGGGTCTGATCGCGGTGGCGTTGCCGCTGACGGTGGGAGCCGGCAACGCCCAGCTGACGGCCGTGATCGACAACGCGGCCACGATCAGCACCGGGCTGCTGGTGGCGGTGCTGGTCGGCAAGATGCTGGCCATGGCGCTGAGCCTGGCGACAGGCTTCATCGGCGGGAACGTGCTCCCCATGCTCTTCGTCGGCGGTACCGCCGGCGTCATCGCCCACCAAGTCTTCCCCAGCATCCCCTACGCCATCGCAGTCGGGTGCATGCTCTCCGCCGTCCCCGCCGCCACCATCCGCGCACCCCTCGGACTGACCGCGATCGCCGCGCTGTCGGTCGGCCTCGGCCCGGTCACCACCGCCCCCGTCGCCGCCGCCGTCGTCACCGCACACGTCGTCACCGCCGCCATCATCAGGCTCATCAAGGCCCGCACCCCCGTCCCCGCCGTCCACGCCTAGCGACAAGCCCCGGGCCGGCCAGGCCCTCGCGCCAGTGGCCCGAAGCGAGGCGAAGTGGACGGAGTTCTTCGGCCCCCCTTCTGTCACGGAGCATGCCCCTGCCGACCACCATCGCCTCGGATGGGGCGCCCGGCCTGATGGCGGCGATCACCACGTGCTTCCCGACCAGCGTGCCGATCCCGTGCTGGTTCGGCCGGCTGGCCAACATCCGCGTCACGCTGCCCGACTGGTGCCGGGTCTCGATCAGCGACCTCGAACGCCACCAGCTCCGACTCCGGCGTGCCGAGCTCGGCCTGGATCTCTACCCGCCACCGACGTCAACGAAAAGGAGACCCCCGCGACCCGACGCAAGAGCGTTGCCGCGTGATCACCCAGGCCACCCGCTATTGGAACCTCAGGACTTGACCGTGTGGTCTCAGTTCTGGTCTCAGTTCGTGCTCGTCCAGGGCCGTCCGCGACCGTTCACGACCGCGTCTGACGCGAAGATTCACTCAGGGGCTGCGATGAGTGCGTACCCGGTCAGCCGGTGCGCTGGAGGGTGACGTCGTAGCCCATGGCTTCGAGTTGGTGCAGGGCTCGTCGTTTCGCTCTCTCGGGGTGTAGTCGGGTGTAGTAGTCCGCGCCGGGGTCGTCGTAGAGGGCGCCGGTGTGGGCCATGTGCCAGATGGTGACCAGGATGGTGCGCTGGATGGCGACGTTGGCTTTCATCGGTCCGCGGCGTGCGGCGATGCGGCGGTAGCGGGCGCCGAGGAAGGTGTCGGGGTGCTGGGCGCAGCTCATCGCGGCGGTGCCCAGGGCGCCTTGCAGGTAGGGGTTGCCGGGGCGAGTGCGGCTGGACTTGGTCTTGCCCGCGGACTCGTGGTGGCCGGGGCTGACTCCGGCCCAGGAGGCCAGGTGCGCGGCGGTGGGGAACACGCTCATGTCCGCGCCGGTCTCGGCGACGACACATCAGCGGTCAGGATGCTGATCCCGGGGATGGTGCAGATCAGGTCGCGGAACCCGCGAAAGGGCTCCATGACGGTCTCGATCCGCTCGGTCAGCTCGGTGATGGCCGCGGTGTGCTGGTCGATCAGGTCCAGGTGGATGCGCACCAGGAACGCATGATGGTCGGTGAACCGGCCGGTCAGCGCCTCGGTGAGGGCGGGGATCTTGGCCCGTAGCCGGCGCTTGGCCAGGTCGGCCAGCACAGCCGGATCGGACTGCCCGGCGACCAGGGCCTCCAGCATCGCCCGCCCGGACACCCCGAGGATGTCGCTGGCCACCGCGGACAGCTTGATGCCGGCGTCCTCGAGCAGCTTCTCCAGCCGCTGGGTCTCCCGGGAGCGTTCCCGGGTGATCGCGGTGCGGGCCCGGGTCAGGTCCCGCAGCGCCCGGATCGGCTCCGGTGGCACGAACGAGCCCCGTACCAGCCCGTGCGCGCCCAGCTGCGCCAGCCAGGTCGCATCCGCCACGTCGGTCTTGCGGCCCGGCAGGTTCTTCACGTGCCGGGCGTTGACCAGCAGCAGTTCGAACCCGGCGTCCTCGAGCAGGTAGTAGAACGGCTTCCAGTAGTCGCTGGTCGCCTCCATCACCACACAGCTGACCCGCTCGGCCAGCAGGTGCTCCCGCAGCGCCAGGACCTGCCCGGTGGTCGACCCCCAGGTGGTCACCGTCTCCACCGTGCGCCGCCGCCCCGACCCTGCGACCCTCACGCACAGCTTCGCGTCCCGTTTGGAGATGTCCAGTCCCGCGCAACGTTCGTGCACCACCTCCACCGACCTCACCGCCTTCCCATCCGCGCCGGCCGGGCCGTGCGCCGCGGGGAGGGCAGGGAGAAGACGCAAGTCTGACGCTCGGGCTCGACGGCACCAATCCACGGTTCCCGTGGAAGCCCTCCACCAGCATGCTGACCTACAGGCTCACCGGCACTACAGAAGGGACGTGGTCGACCGCGACGCACCCTCGCAGTGTGGACCCACCGGGGACACCGCGCCAGAGCCGGGCCAGCCCGCCATCTTCGCCCCACCACGGCGCGCCACCGGCGCTGAGTCGCTGACCTGCGGAGATAGACGGTGAGGCACCGCCCCGGGAGGCCTCGGTCGACCTCGCAGTGCGCGGATGCTGAGGTCACGGTGTCGTGACTCAGCGCGATGGATTCTGCTCCGGTCGGTCACCTCGGGATACTAGTATCGTGTAGCGATACGCGATACAGTACGGATTGTGATCGTCAGCTTCCGGCACAAGGGCTTGGAGCGGCTCTACCGGGACGGCTCGACGAAGGGCGTGCAAGCAGCCCACGCGCCGAAGCTGCTACGCATCCTGTCGGCGCTGGACGTCGCCCAGACCCCGAACGACCTGGCGATCCCGTCGTTCCGGACCCACCCGCTCAAAGGAGGCCTGGCGGGGCACTGGTCGATCTGGGTCAACGGCAACTGGCGGGTGACGTTCCGGTTCGCCGACGGCGATGTGGAACTCGTGGACTACCTGGACTACCACTGATGGAGGAGATGAGGATCGTGACGATGAAGAACCCGGTGCACCCCGGCGCCGTCCTGCGCGAGGACGTGCTGGCCGACCTGGGTCTGGGCGTGGGAGAGGCCGCCTCGCGGCTGGGGATCTCGCGGGTGGCGTTGAGCAGGGTCGTGCACGAGCACGCGCGGGTCAGCCCGAACCTGGCGGTCCGGCTGGAGGCAGCCGGGGTAGGCACCGCCCGGGCGTGGCTGGCGATGCAGTCGGCCTACGACCTGGCCGCCGAGCGGGCGTCCGGGCAGCCGACCGTCCGCCGCCTGGTCGAGGTCCCCTGACAGACGCCTGTGCGACCGCGTGCAGTCAGGTGAGTCCAGACACGTGATCCGATGACCACACAGAACCCCCGACGGGGAGCCTGGTGTGGCGGTTCTGCGCCCTGCGGTCACGCCTGCACGCGACGCAGCCCGCTTCGCCGGATTGTTCAAGCCCGAGCGGTCCTGGCTGCGGCCGAGGAGGAGCTGAGTGAGGCTGTCCGGGCGGCACGGGACGCCGGTGACTCCTGGACCGTTATCGGTGCAGCCTTGGAGACGACGCGCCAGGCAGCGCAGCAGCGTTTCGGGCGAGGCTGAGGGCGGCCTCCGGCGGGCGGCCGCAAGGACCGACGGCGTCGTGACTCGAGGCCAGATCTGTGTGCCATCTTGTGCCACCAGGATGAACAGAGGGGGACTTCGGTGGACGGTCCTGGACGGTCCCCCAGGTGGGGTGCGTTCACGGCGCGCTACGTGCCGACCTGGACCGGCATGGTCTCCGGCGCGTTCGTCGTCGATGTGTTCTCCCGCCGTATCGTCGGGTGGCGGGCCGCCCGGTCGATGACCACCAGCCTGGTCCTCGATCCTCTCGAGCACGCCCTGTTCACCCGCGCCCGCGAAGGCGTCAGCGACCTGACCGGCCTGATTGGTCACAGCGACGCAGGGTCTCAGGGCGCCCAGTACACGTCGGTGGCGCTGACCCGCCGACTCCTCGACGAAGGGATCGACCCCTCCGTCGGCACGGTCGGCGACTGGACAACGCCACGGCCGAGACCACCGTCGGGTCGTTCAAGAACGAGCTGATCCGCCGACAGGGCCCCTGGCGCGACGTCGACCACGTCGAGCTTGACACCGCCGAATGGGTCGCCTGGTTCAACACCGAACGACCCCACGAGCACCTCGACGACCTCACCCCCGAGACCGTCGAGAAACTTCACTACGCTCACCAGCACGCCCTACCGGAGGCAGGGTGTACCAACGTCAGAAGTCTCCGGACTCGCCGGGGCGGCTCATTCAGACTCTGCGACGTGGCGACAGGAACTCGGAGCCGAGGTTGCCCGCGCTGCGGCTGACAGCTGCATTCGACGATCTCCAGGCAGTGATCTGACCGCGACCCTCTTCCCGCGGTCTTTCCGCGACCCGCCATCGACCAACGCAACAGGACCGAGCGAATTGCTCGTCGCTGTGACGGCCCAGTCCCTACAGCCGGCACCGGACATGTCAGGCGCTGGGTCCTTGGTCGCGGGCTTCACGTACGGAGCCGAGGGCTGCGTCGAGCTGCTCCAGCCACTCCTTCTGGTTCTGGCCGACGAGGCGTACGCACCAGCCCAGGGCGTCCGAACGGGATCGGGCGACGCCGGCCTCCACCAGGGTGTCCAGCACGACCCGCTCGGACTGCGGGAGCCGGGTCATCACGGGGACGGACAGCCTGGTGAAGCTCTGCGCGGTGTCGCCGCTGCGCACCGCCCACGACACCTTGCGTCCGGTCAGCGACTCCAGCTCGCGGGCGATCGAGATGCGTTGGGAACGCGTCTCTTCCCGGAACCGGCGGATCCTCCCGGACCGGCCGTCTGATGAGCTTGTCTCCGGCTCGGGGATCACTCCGTCGACGAGGATCTCCTCGCGGTCCACGGTGACGCTGAACTCGTTGAACCAGTCGTCGGGCAGGCGTCCGGCGAGCCAGTCGGTCACATTGAGCGGTTCTTTGTGTGTAATCATGTAAGCACCGTACGGCCGACATGCAGACTCGGCAAGGTGGCGGGCTGGCACCTCTGACGGTTGTCACCTGAATCTCGTGATCAGGTGCACTGCGCGGCGTCTGCCGGGCCTTGACCTCGGGGAGGTCATTGGGACGTCTGCGCAGGCCGCTCAGCATCGCTACCGCGAGGTGGTGGAGCGTGTCTGACGGCGCTCGGGCGCAGGGGTCGTGGTCTCAGTTCAGGTCTCAGTTCGTGCTCGTCCAGGGTCATCCACGATCGTTCGCCATCCGGTGTGAGCTGCGGAGATAGACGGTCGAGGTCGCCTGACTCATGCCGCTGCGAACCAGGTGGCGGACGCGTCCATCCAGGTGAATCCGATCACCACACGCATCCAGGATGACCTGCCCGGCCTGTCGGCGCCGGACCCTGCTGTCACGCCGGCATCGAGCTGGGTCAGGCGACGATCATCCTGCTCGTGTTTCCGGGTCTGTACATCGCAAGGAGGACTCGCGTCTACCAGCCTGCGATGTACGCGGGATCGGTGGTACTGATCGCGATCGCCTCCGTGTGGGCCTCAGATCGCGCCTTCGGCATCGATTCGGGACTCGACTCGTGGGTCTCCGCGGTGCTTCTGTGGCCCGCTCCAACCTGCTCATCGCTGCGTTGTCCCAGGGTGCGCGGGCCCTAGTCTGACAGCCCCGTCGTGGGCTGGTTCGGCTCCCGGTGGCCTACTCGCCCAACCGCTTGTAGACCCGCTGGACGAGCTCGCGAGCGACCATCATGGCCACGATGAGCACGAGAACCTCGACGAAGTGACCGAGCTGGACCTCGTCGCCGAAGACGATGTTGACCACCTCGAGAATCAGCAGCTTCCCGGCGGCCAGAATGGTGAAGAACGCCAGCGTGCCCATCACTTGGAAGAACACGCCCTCCTTGGACCGGAAGAAGCCGACGATCCGATGCTCGAACCTGGTGATCGCGTCAAGCATGAGCTTCATCAGGATGGCTGTCAGGATCGATAGAGAGAACGACTCGATGATGACGGCGGGGGCGTACTCGACGAACAGGTTGATGACCACGATGTAGACGAAGACGTCGGTCACCCAGTCCGCGAACGCGGCCTGACGCCGCGTCATAGTTATCGCCGCCTCAGGCTGGGCTGCCCGCTCGGGTTCCGTCATGTGGCCTCCTCGCCGTCGCCGCCGCATGCGGATCGATCGTCCGGCTTCGCCATCGGAGCCGACGACGTGGGCCGGAGTAGCGCCCAAGGGACCTCGAGGACCACGAGTACGCGCTCGAGCTGGACGATGCGGGTGTCAGTCTCGCTCGACCCAGCGATCGACGGCCCAGAGTACGGCCAACGCCAGGCCGGCGTCGACGCCGTCGGCCACATCGAGCGTGTAGGCGTCGCGAACCGTGACCCACTTTTGGGTGATCTGGACCACCGGTTGTCCACCTGAGGAGATGGAGTACTCCTTCTCGATGAAGGTGCCTTCCAAGGTCCAGGTGGATCCGTCGCCCAGGGTCAGCGTCATCTGAGACTTGATGGGGGAGAACATCTTCGCCTTGAGCGAGGCGACCTCGTTGCCCGCGTCGTCGGAGATCGTCATCTGCTTGGGGACCCCGAGCAGGTGTCCCCGAACCCGGTAGACGGTCGCATCGGCCGCGTCGCGAATCTCGGCCTTGGGTCGGGTGCCTATCTTGCCGTCGACGAAGTACCGCTGGGCCTCGGTGGTGGGGTCGAGGACGGCGAAGTCACGACCGGCGCCGAACTTGCTCTTGACCAGATAGCGGGTCCAGCCGGGTGGGGGCGGGGGCAGGGCCACGAGGTGTCCTTCCTGTTGGGAGGTCGTTCCTACACCACCCGGTAGACGAAGTACTGCACCTTGATCTGCGTGGCGTACTGCGGGTGCTGCGGAAGGTAGGGCATCGGCTCGGTGCCGAACGTGCGCGTCCAGAGGCTCTCGCGCTCCAGCTCCGCCAGCTTCTCGGCGTAGTTCTGGTCCCGCATGATGTCGTCACGCTGCGAGAACACGAGGTGACCACCGCTGCGGACGATCCGGCACAGCTGCCGCAGGATCTCGTTCGTCTCGAAGTAGGTCAGCGCCCCGATGAAACAGACAGCATCGAACTCGCCGTCGCCGAACGGGAGCGGGAAGGACTGCATGTCCGCGTGCGTGACCCGCTCGTAGGCGCCCGTCTGCTCTGCGAGCCGGAGGAGGGGTTCGGAGATGTCGATCCCCTCGATTCGGGTGTAGCCAAGGTTCCGCAGCGCGGTCCCAGTCAGCCCCGAGCCGCAGGCGGCGTCCAGGATCCGGCTCCCGATCGGGACGTAGTTGCGCATGATCGCGGCAGCAGTCTCCGGGCCGACGTACCCCCAGTCCTGGAATGTCTCGTCGTACCTGCCGCCCGCAGCGAACGCGTCGTAGTCGTGGCGCACCGTTGCGCTGTCCGTGGAGTAGCCCCTGCCCCAGATCTCCGGGGTCTCCCCGATGATGTTCTCGGCTGCCTGGGTCCCCGATACGCCGCTGTCGCCCACGTCTGGTCACGTTACCCGCCCCCGCGCCTGTGACCATGAGACCCCGCGCGGCGCGTGGAGCGGTCGTGGCGGCGCTAGAGTGGGGCACGAGCAGGGGATCCATCCGCGCCGGTCGGGTCGGCGATCGCAGCGACCGTCAGGCGCGTACGTCGCTGCAGCGGGCTCCTTCGCGTGGCGCGTTCGAGGCCGCGGACGATCCCGCGTGCCTGCACACGACGTGCGGCGCGGACATGGCACGGCATGGAGGTGTCTTGGCTAGACGAGGCCAGCGTCAGAGGGCTGGGCGCCCGAGCTCCTCGCGGGGCGAGCGACGTGACCGACCCCGTGACGACGAGGGCCTGATCTCCGTTCTCGCCCGCGTGGTGCGAGAGGTTCAGGCAGACGTGCAGCGCAACTACGCGATGCCGTCGGTGAGCACGAAGTTCCAGGTCGTCGCGCTCTTGGTGCGCGAGGAGCGCGCCCGCCTCCTGGCTGACGAGACGAGCACGGACGCCCAACGGGCGGCTCAGCTCAAGCGGGTGGATGACTTGGCGAGGGCCTTGGCAAAGACTGCCGCTCGTGACACCTCCCTTCTCGCGCTGATCGGTGAGGACGCCGAGATCTCGGAGGCCGGCAGGCTGCTGCGGCGGGACCTGCTGGAGTCGGCGGGAGTCGACCCAGCCGTCGTGGAGGCAGACGCGCCGCCGCAGGTGCCGTCCGAACCCGTCAAGCGCAGGGTTGTGCCCCAGTCGGTCATCTCCCGGCAGCTGGCCAACCCCTTCCTGGCCCCCGATCTCGAGGCGATCCGACCCAGCCCGATGCGTCCCCATCGGCTGTCGAGCTGGGAGCTGCTGGGTCCGCTGGTCAGGTCGTTCGAGGAGGCAGGGAGCGGAGCCCCCTCGTGCATGCCGCTGCCGGAGCCGTCGGCCATGAACGCGCCGGGAGATCTGCAGCTGATGGCTCACCAGGCACAGCTGGTCGCTGCCGCGGCGTCGGGCCACCGCACCTTCCTGCTCGCCGACGAGCCGGGTTTGGGCAAGACCGCTCAGGCGCTGCTGGCGGCCCAGGCCGCGGGTGCCTACCCGCTGCTCGCGGTCGTACCGAACGTGGTCAAGGCCAACTGGGCCAGGGAGGTGGGACTCTGGACGCCCGACCGCTCGGCAACCGTGATCCAAGGTGATGGCGACTCGATCGACGGCTTCGCCGACATCGTCATCGTGAACTACGAGGTGCTGGACCGGCACATCGGCTGGCTGGGCGATTTCGGCTTCCGCGGCATGGTCGTCGACGAGGCCCACTTCATCAAGAACAAGGCCTCGCAGCGCTCGCAGCACGTGCTGGAGATCTCACAGCGGATCCGCACTCGGGTCGGCAGGCCGCTGCTCATGGCGTTGACCGGCACGCCGCTGATCAACGACCTCGAGGACTTCCTGGCTATCTGGCAGTTCCTCGGCTGGATCGACGAGACCAAGCCGGTCGGGGATCTGATGGACTCGCTGAAGAACGCTGATCTGGTTCCCGGTGAGCGCGGTTTCTACGCGTCGGCTCGCCGCTGTGTCATCGACATGGGCATCGTGCGACGACGCAAGGTCGACGTGGCCGCCGACATCCCCGCTCGCCGGGTGGCCGACCTGCCGGTCGAGCTCGACGACGAGGCTGGGCGCTCGATCAGGGCGGCCGAGCGGGATCTTGCCCGCCGGCTGGTAGCCCGGTACGAGGACGCTCTGGAGCGACGGGCCACCACCGCGTCCGTCGGGCACATCGACCACGAGCTGGTGCGCTTGGTGGCCACGTGGGAGCGGCAGGACACAGCCAAGTCCGAGACCGGCGAGAACGTGTTCAGCATGATGCGGCGCATCGGGCAGGCGAAGTCCGGGCTCGCGGCGGACTACACCTCTCAGCTGGTCCGCAACGTCGGCAAGGTGGTCTTCTTCGCCAAGCATGTGGCTGTGATGGACAGCGCGGAAGCGCTGTTCGCGCAGCGCGGGATCCGCTACGCCTCGATTCGCGGGGACCAGACTCCCAGCGTCCGTCAGAAGAACATCGATGCGTTCGTGGACGATCCTGGTGTTGCCGTTGCGGTGTGCTCGTTGACCGCCGCCGGGGTCGGGCTCAACCTTCAGGTCGCCTCGAACCTGGTGCTGGCCGAGCTGTCGTGGACCGATGCGGAGCAGACACAGGCCATCGACCGAATCCACCGAATCGGTCAGGAGCAGCCGGTCACCGCGTGGCGCATCATCGCCGCGCGAACCCTCGACTCCACGATCGCTGAGCTGATCGACAGCAAGGCGGGGCTTGCTGCCCGCGCCCTGGACGGGTCGCAGGAGGAGCTGTCAGCTGCGGCCGACGTCCAGCTGGAGGCGCTCGTCGCGCTGTTGACTGACGCGCTCACCAGGCCCACGTAGCGCAGACACCAGTGGCCGGCGCTGGTCGGCTCACGAGCTTCCCTTGGCCCCTGGGTGCAGATGGTGGTCGATGTCGATGCCGTGATGGTGGCTCATCTCCTGCACAGTGACGATCAGCACCGGGCGCACGACACCGCGAAGAAGGTGCCCACCTCTGGTCGTTCCGTCCCGCCGACCAACGACGACGTGGCCGTGCACCATGGACGAGCCGTCCTGGTTGCGGGTGATCTCACCCATCAGGCTGAGAACCTCGACCTGGTCATCCTTGAACGGAATCGTGTCGAACTCGCCGGTCTCAAGGTCGTAGAAGCCGAGTGAGAAGTGCTCGAAGCCCCCGATCGCCGTGAAGGAAGCGAGCTGGAGGCTCTCGTCGACCGCAAAAGCCCCCAGCTTCTCGATGAACTCCTCGCCGGGATCGAGCACAACCTGGTACGTGCGCAGCAGCTCCTCGTTCGCCCGAGAGCGGTCCCGCAACTCGCTGGTGAGGGTCGATTCCACGAGGCTGGTTTCCCTTCGGTCAGGGCACGCGCTCGGCCGAGCGGGCAGGCTTGACCCTGCCATGCGAGTGTCCGCCGCACGGGCCGGCACACGGCGCTGGGCTGGGGAGGACCAGCCACGCGTGCATTCATCGACGTGCGCCGTGGCAGCGCTTGAACTTGGTGCCGTTGCCGCACGGGCAGGGGTCGTAGCGGCCCCGGCGGGAATCCTCGGCCGCGACCTTCTTCATCACTCGTCGAACCCGTGCACCGTCGGAAGGAACGGGTTGCGGTCACCGAGGTGGTTCTTGCCGAACTGCCCCGTCCGGTAGCCGAGCGGTTTGAGCAGATCCGCGATCGTCGGGTCCTCCGGCTGCAGGCCAAGGTCGGCACCCGGCATGCCGACCTTGGTCAGCCCCGTCCTCACCGGGTTCTGACCGGTGATGAACGCCGCCCTTCCGGCCGTGCAGGACTGCTGCGCGTAGTAGTCGGTGAACTTGAGCCCCTCGGCCGCGATCCGGTCGATGTTCGGCGTGCGGTAGCCCATCGCGCCCTTGTTGTTGTGGCTGATGTTGTACCAGCCGTCGTCGTCGCCCCATAGGACCAGGATGTTGGGGCGTTCGCTCACCACGACGCCTCTCCCGCCGGTCGCGCGAGGCTTGAGGACGGGTTGCGTTGACGCCACCGGGTTGTGCCAGGCGCCGGGCGCCATTCTCTGGACTGGCCGCGTCCACGAGGGCGCCCGAGGGGCGCGTCCGTGGACTACGGCATGACTCTGCTGCAATACACGGGTGAGCCTTGACCGTTGCGACCTTCCGGCCGACGGTGCTGGCACGAAGGTTGGGTCGCGCGACTGGGCCTGGACGCTGTCAGCGGACCTCGTCGTCGTCCTCGGGTTCGCCCTGATCGGTCGCCTCTCGCACGAGGAGGGCAACCTGGCCCTCGGAACGCTTGCCACAGCCGCACCATTCGTCCTGGGATTGCTGGCCGGATGGACGCGCGCCCCGTGCGCGGGTATTGCCACCGCCGAGCGTGCCCGCAGCGTGCGGTTCGGATGGTGGCTGCTGGCGTGGACGATGGCCGGGGGTGTCGTCCTGCGGTGGGTCACCGGGGAGGGGCTGGCTCCTGCCTTTCTGGTCGTCGCGGCGTCGGTGCTGACTGCGGGACTGGTGGGGCGTCGCTGGGCCGGCGGGCGCTGGCGCGAACGCCGGCGCGAACGTGTCGCCTGACGATCAGCAGAGCGTGCCGGGACAGGTCGACGAGGCTCTTCCCGTCGGGCTTGTCCTCGCCCTCGCGGCGGTCGTCGAGATCCTGCTGCAGAGTCTGCGGGCCTTCTTCCCCCTCGGATATCACCTCGTCGGCTCGCTCGGCTTTGTCCTCACCCCACTGGTGCTGGTGACCGTCTTCCTGTCCCCGCTCCTCGTCATAGCGCTGGCACGCCTGGTGGGGCAGGGGTCGCTGGTGGTCGTCCTCGGTGCCGCCGCGGTGGTGTCGCGGCTTCTGCTGCAGGTGGACCCCACGCTCGCGATCGCAGCTGGGGCCGTCGTCGTCTCCTTGCTGGCAGTGACGGCTCTGCTGCCAACGGCGAGCGGGCACCGCTTCGGCTCGGATGTGCTGGCCGCCGGCCTCCTCGTGGGTCTCGGGCTGGACGTGGCGCTGCGTGCCTGGCGAGCCACCGATGACGTGGTCTGGAGTCAGGGGTGGCACGCGTGGCTCGATCCCAGCCTGCTCGTTCCCGTGGCACTGGTGGTGGCAGGTCTGCCAACGCTGGGCAGGGCGTCGTGGGTCGAGCGGACGGCGCCCTCCTGGACGTGGTTCGTGCTGCTGATGCCGGCGATGCTGCTGTGGACCTCCCCCGCGTTCGTCGGCTCCGGCGGTGGCGCCCCACTCTCGGCGGTCACGGTGGTGCTGCTCGGATCCGTGGCCGCAGCGATGGCGCTGCTGGCCTGGCCCCCGGCCCGAGGTCCATGGCCGGTGCCGGCCGGGCTCGTCGGCGCGTCCGCCCTCGCCATGCCGTGGCTTGCCGGCTGGCCGGTGCTGACAGCAGCCGTCCTGGCAACCGTGGCTACCCCGCTGCTGCTGCGTGAGGCGGCCGCCCGTTCCGTGACGCGGCCGTGGTCTGTGGTGCGGCACGCGGCGACGGCCACGGCCGGCGCGGTGACGATGTTCATCCTGCTGCTGCTGTACCCGCTGCACTACGAGATCCCTCTGCCGCTGAGCAACCGGTGGCTGCCTGCTCTCGCCGTGCTGCTGAGCCTCGTCCCTCTCCTGCGCCGCCCCCAGGCAGCGGTTGCTCGCGAGTTCGCGACCCCGAGCAGGCTGCACACTCCCGCGTTGCTTCTGGTGTCGTCCGGTTCGCTCGTCCTCGGCCTCATGGTGCACGTGGGAATGGTGGGCGGGTCACCGCTGCCCGGCCCGGACGAGTCCCTCGCCAGCGGAGAGCCGTCTTCGGGCGGGCTCGCGGCGGCGACCTACAACGTGGGCCAGGGCCAGGACGCCACATCGGGTCGGCTGGCGTTCCGCACGGTCGCCGAGACGATCGCCGGGCTCGACGCCGACGTCGTGGCCGTCCAGGAGGTCGCACGCGGCTGGCCGTTGACGGCCATGAGTGATCTGGACGCCTGGTTGCGGGCCAACACGGACTGGACCGTCCACTATGTCCCAGCCGCAGACCACCAGCTCGGCAACGCTCTGCTGTCACGCGTCGCCCTGTCCGACGTCACCGCGATCGACCTGGGGCAAGGAGGCGGGGCGCAGCGACGCTCCGCGATCCGCGCGGACCTGCCCGATGGGACGCGGGTCTACGGCATGCACCTGCAGGCTCGGAACACGGTGGCAGCACAACGCACTCGCCTGGAGCAGATGCAGATGATCGTCGAGGACTGGGGTGGTCGACCAGGCGCGGTTCTGGCCGGTGACCTCAACCCCCGCAACGAGTACGTGGACGAGGCCGAGACGCCGCCGAAGGTGATCACCAACCTGGAGGTGTTCACCGACGCCGGGCTCGTCACGTCCCAACCGACGCAGAGCTGCACCATGCCGACGAGCAACGACAACTGCAGCGACTACGTCTTCATCAGCCCTGACATGGTCCTCGGTCAGCCGATCGAGGTCGTGGACGTCGACGTCTCCGACCATCGTCCCGTCAGGGCGCGCGTCGACACGCCGGGGCGTCGCTAGTCCGGCGTAGCGTCGATCCGGCCGTCGGCGATGGCCTGGCTGAACGCCTGGTAGTCCCGCTCGTTCTGCTCGGCGTAGGCAAGGGCGAAGTCCGCAACCGCCTTGTCCATGGCCCGACCCTTGCCGAGGTAGGCATTGATGGCGATGCCGTCGCCGGAGCGAGCATGGGCGTGAGCGAGGGTCCACCCGCAGACGGCGCCGTAGTAGCCCAGCTGGTCAGGGTCCATGGCGGCCACGTTGGCCGAGCCCTTCATGTCATGGAACTGCCGCCAGTAGTACTGGGGTCCGCTTCGAGCCTCGGACCAGCCGAGGAAGGCGTCTGTCGTCGCCTGCATCAGGCGTTGGCCGGTCACGACCCGCTGCCCGGCGTGCTCGAACTCGCTCTGTGGCAGATGGCCCTCCAGCACCGATTCGGTGGCCTCCTTGATCTGTAGGAACAGCGGCTCGCCGTTGTCTCGGCCGCGCAGCAGCACCACGAAGCATCGGGTTCCGACGGAGCCGACGCCGACGACCTTCAGCGCCAGGTCGAGGACCTCGAAGCGGTGAAGGAGATGGGATCGGTCTGGCAGCAGCGTGTCGATGTAGCCGGCGAAGCTGGCCTGAATGAGCTCGCGCAGCGCCTCTGGGTCCTGGTCGGCTGCCATGTCGCGCAGCGGGACCAGCAGCGGTGGCTGGGAGAGGATCTGAATCCGGCCGTCGACGGTCTCGGTGAGCTTTCCCAGTGCCCTCTGGCTGTCGCGTCCGCGGGCCTTCGCAGCATCTTTGGAGATCCGCTTGCGGTCCTCCTTGGAGGGGTGTGCCTGCTGGATCTGGTCGATGGTGAGCTGGGCGTACCAGACGTCCAGGGCTCCGGCCGCGGCGAACCTGGCCATTGCCTGGCGATAGGCGGAAACCGTACGCCGTGCCGCGCCCTCGCCCTTGCCCGGGTAGCCGTTGTCGCCTGCTGCGAGCACCATGCTGACCGCGAGGCGCTTCAGGTCCCACTCCCACGGACCGGGAAGCGTCTCGTCGAAGTCGTTGACGTCGAACACCTGCCGCCGCTCCGGCGACGCGAACGTCCCGAAGTTGGCCAGATGGGCATCCCCGCACAGCTGAACCGCCGTACCCATGCTCGGCGAGCCTGCAAGGTCTGCGGCCATCACTGCCGCCGCACCCCGGTAGAAGGCGAACGACGACTCGGCCATCCTCGCGTGCCGTACCGGCACCAGGTACTGCACTCGGGTGGCGTCCTGGGCGGTGAGGATGCCTACCGGGTCTGGCCGGTCCGCCGCGGGCTCCCAGCCGGCATGCGCCGACCGGGGAACGCTCTGGCGGGCCGCCCGCCCCTGCTCAGCTCGATCGGTCGACGACAGGTGGTTCTCCATACCTCCACGCTAGGAGGTCAGCCGCCGGGTCGCATCGACTTCGCTGAGGTCGCAGGCAACGTCGGCGGCCCTAGCCCGACAGCGCGTCGGCTATCCGTTGGGCGTTGGTCAGAACCATGTCGGCGTAGGTCTGCGCGCCGGAGCCACCCGGGCCGAGGCTGCCGACGAACAGCTCGACCACCTCGACGTCCGTTCCTGCCTCGGCCGCGACCGCGTCGCTCAGCGCAGACGACGCGGCCGTGTTGGAGAAGATGGCCCGCACGTCCTTGGCCTCGATGACGTCGACGAGGGCTGCGAGCTCCCGCGACGACGGCTCGGCGAGCGTCGCCCCGCCCGGCACGACCACCCCGGCGATGTCGAAGTCGTAGGCATCGGCGAAGTAGGCGAAGGCGTCGTGGTCGGTGACCATGACGCGGCGGTCGGGGTCGAGTCCCGAGAGAATCTCGCGCACCTGTGCGTCGGTCTCGCGCAGCTCGTCGGCCACTGCCCGGCCGCAGTCGGCGAAGGCCTCGTCGCCGGTCGAGGACGCCAGCTCGGCGCCGATCAGCTCGGCGGCGGCAGCCATCCTGCCGACGTCGTGCCAGAAGTGTGGGTCGAGGTCGGTGTCGTCGTCGCCGTGCTCGTCGGCGCTGAACTCGAGGGGGTCGACCAGTGGGGCGACCTCGAGCACTGCCGCCCCGTCGGCGGCCGCGGACGACAACGCGTCGCCCAGGCTCTCCTCCAGACCGAGGCCGTTGGCGACTACCAGGTCGGCGCCGACAATCTCGGCCACCTGCTCCGAGGACGGGGAGAAGTCGTGCGGATCGGCACCGAGCGGCATGAGCGTGCTGGCCGAGCCATCCGCGCAGGTCGCGACACGGGCGGCGACGTCGCCCAGCATGGTCGTCGTGGCGACGACGGCCGTGCCGTCAGTCGCAGTGGGCGACTCGGCGGTGGAGCTTCCCGTCCCGCACGCGGCCAACGCGAGGCCCACGCACGCAGCACCGGCCGCAGCAAGGGGTCGAGTCACGGGCCCTCCTGATCGCGACGATTGGGCGACCAGTCTATCGTGAGTGAGAACGATTGCCAGTAACGCCCGTGTCGGCTTCGGCGGATGGAGCAACGGTTCGACGCGCCGCTACGCTCGCCGCGATGCGGCACGACCCTGTCGACGACCTGCCCGTCGACCCCGACGTCCCGCATCGCCCCGTGCCGCGGTCGCGGCCGCGTCGGTGGGATGTGGCGCTGGCGATAGCCGCCGGTGGGGCGGTCGGCGGGACGATGCGGCACGCGGTGAGCCTGGTGTTCGATGCGCGCTTCGAGGGGTTTCCCTGGGGCACCTTCGTCGAGAACGTGACGGGGTGTCTGCTGCTGGCCGTCCTCATGGTCTACCTGATCGAGGTGTGGCCGCCGAGCCGCTACGTGCGACCGTTTCTCGGCGTCGGGGTGCTGGGAGGCTTCACCACGTTCTCCACCTACATGAACGAGACGCGGGAGCTGCTGCTCGACGGACGGGCCGTCATCGCGTTCAGCTACGTCGCAGCCACCCTGGTTGCGGGGATTCTTGCCACCTGGCTGGGCCTGGGGGCCACCCGACGACTCGTCGGCGTCAGCCGGCCCCGATGAACACCGTGCAGACGTGGAGGAGCACATGAAGCTCGAAGGACCTGCCACCAGGCTCACCATCTTCATCGGTGAGTCCGACCAGTTCAGACACCGTCCGCTCTACACCGAGATCGTGCACCGGGCTCACGCCGCCGGTATCGCCGGGGCAACGGTCATGCGCGGCATCGAGGGGTTCGGGGCATCGTCGCGCGTGCACACCTCGCGGCTGCTGAGCCTGAGCACCGACCTGCCTGTGGCCGTCGTGATCGTGGACGTCGCCGAGCGGATCGACGCGTTCCTGCCATCCCTCGACGACCTCATCGCCGAGGGAATGGTCATCCGCGACGAGGTGCACGTCGTGGCCTACCGGGGACGCAAGCCCGAGCCGTCGTGACCGTCTGGCTGCTGGTCGTGCTCGGTGCCGCTCTTGGCGCCCCGATCCGATGGTTGCTGGACGGCTACGTGCAGTCCAAGCACGACAGCGTCTTCCCTTGGGGGACGTTCACCATCAACGTGCTCGGATCGTTCCTGCTCGGGCTCCTGCTGGGCGCCAGCCTGGAGGGCGAGGAGCTCACGCGCCTGGTCGCACTTGCGGGCACCGGCTTCTGCGGTGCGTTCACGACCTTCAGCACGTTCTCCTACGAGACCGTCGTGCTGGCGCAGGAGGGGTCGTCACCGATCGCGGTGCTCAACGTCGTGGGCAGCGTCCTGGCCGGGCTCGCGGCGGCCTTTGCCGGATGGGCGCTGGCTGGAGCGGTCCTGTAGCTCGAGCCCCTCGGGCGGTCCGCCGGGCTCGCGAGGGTGCGCCGGGTCGTCGACGAACGCGCCGACCGTCTTGTGGATCGCCCCCAAGCCGTAGGCGGACTCGAGGTTCGCCAGCGTCAGGACCTCCTCCGGTGGACCAGAGGCCACCACCCGCCCGTTCATGAGAAGCACGTGGTCAGCGGCGCGCGCCTCCTCGAGGTCGTGCGTGGTGAGGATGACCGAGCAGCCACGGTCCCGCTCGGAGTGGATGATGTCGTCGATCGTGCGCGCGGACACGAGGTCGAGGCCGGTGAGCGGCTCATCCAGGAGCAGCACCTCGTGACCCTGCGCGATCCCCTGGGCGACGTAGACGCGCTGGCGTTGACCTCCGGACAGCTCGGTCAGGTGCTTGTGCTCCAGGCCCGTGATCGCGAGGCGCTCCATGGCCGTTCGCACCCGGTGCCGGTCCGTGTCGCTGCGGCGCCGCCACAGGCCCAGGTTGGGGTAGCGGCCCATGCCCACGGTCTCGGCGACCGTGATCGGTGTGCCAGCCGCGACCGTCACCGACTGCAGCACGTAGCTCACCCGTCGTCGCACGTCAGCCGGGTCGCTGCCGAGCACTTGAAGCGTTCCGCTTGCCGGCTCGACGAGGCCGGCAAGTGCGTTGAGCACCGTCGACTTGCCAGACCCGTTCGGCCCGATCACGGCAGTCACGGCGTGCGTGGGGATCACGAACGTCGAGGTGTCCATGGCCGTGTGGTCCCCGTAGCGCAGCACGAGCCGGTGGGCGGTGGCGACGACCCCGTCCAGGTCACGGCGGCACGACGGCTCGTGAACCGGCGTGCTCATCGGCTCGACCCCGCTGCGGCCGGCTCCTCGGGTACGAGCGCGTCCGCGTTGCTGGCGTTACGTCGCCGTCGCCACGCAGCCAACCTGCTGACCGCAAGGGTGACGAAGAACAGGACGATCGGCACGACGGCCATCGTCGCCGAGCCGGCCGTCCCCCAGTGGTAGCTCAGGACGAGTCCGAGCCAGACCGAGAACACAGCGATGGCCACGGCCAGACCCATCATCATCGGCACGCTGCGTGACAGCAGCGCGGCGGTGGCCGGCGGGCCGACGAGCAGGCCGAAGACCAGGAGCGTGCCCACGGACTGGTAGCTGCCGATGACAGCCGCGGCGATGAGGACCAGGAGAGCGGCGTGAGTGAGGCCAGGGCGCATGCCGAGCGCCTCGGCTTTCGTGCGGTCGAAGCTGAGAGCCAGCAGCGGTCGGTAGAGCAGGACGCACAGGGTGACCACGACCGCGGCAAGCGCGGCCTGGGCGACGACAGCGGACCTGGACACCCCGAGTGCGTCCCCGAAGAGGATCGTCGTGAGGCTGCCGGCGTACGACGAGCTCTTCGAGATGATCACCACGCCCAGCGCCAGCATCCCGACGAAGAGCAACCCGATGGCGGTGTCCTCCCGCAGCGCGGTCTGCCGGTGGATGATCCCGATTCCCAGCACCATGACTGCGGCCGCGATCGCCGCCCCGACGAAGGGGGAGAAGTCGAGCAGCACGGCTGCAGCGATGCCGGGCACGACCCCGTGGACGAACGCGTCTCCGAAGAAGCTCATGCCGCGCAGCACGAGCCAGGTTCCGACGACGGAGGCCATGACACCGGCGGTCACCCCACCGACGAGCGCCCGCTGCTGGAAGCCGAGGGCGAACGGGTCGAGCAGCCACTCCATCAGCCGGCGCCCCGTCCAGCACGGGCGACCTCGGTGACGAGGCTGCGGATGAGAATCGGTCCCACGAGGAGCACCGCCCCAGGGTAGGGCCTGCTACCTCGCCGGTGATCCACCGAAGGCGGACTCGCAGCCGCGCAAGCCCGTCGATCGATGGAACCGCTGGTTCATCGCGACCACTGTCGATGGATGTGACGGTGCGCTGGGAGCACCAGCGGCTCCATCCATCGGGTGAGGGCGCGAGCCTCAGATGTCGGTGACGCGCAACCCCGCGTGCGCCTTGTAGCGGCGGTTGACCGAGATCAGGTTGGCGGTCATGGCCTCCACCTGATGGGCGTTTCGCAGCCGCCCGGCGTACACGCCCCGCATGCCCGGGATCATGCTCGCCAGCCTCTCGACCAGGTCGGTCGCCGCGCGATCGTCGCCGAGCACGAGCACGTCGGTGTCGATGTGATCGACCGACGCGTCCTCGAGCAGCACGGCCGACACGTGGTGGAAGGCCGCCACGACGCTCGAGCCAGGCAGCAGGTGCTGCGCCTGCTCCGCTGCGCTGCCCTCGGGAACCTGCAGGGCGAAGGCCCCCTGCTTGTCGAACCCCAGTGGGTTGACGCAGTCGACGACGACCTTGCCGGCGAGCGCATCCGACAGGGAGGACAGCAGGGGTCCGTGCCCGGCGTAGGGGACGGCTACGACCACGATGTCGGCCACGGCGGCGCAGTCGGCGTTCGACGTGCCGCGGACGGCGCCGTCACCGGCGGCCAGCCCCGATGCCACCTCGACTGCGCGTGCGGCATTCCTCGACCCGACCACCACGTCGAGGCCGGCGCGGCTGAACCGACTCGCCAGCCCTCGCCCCTGCGGACCGGTGCCTCCCAGCACCCCGATCGTCCCGAGCTGCTCTGTCATGACCTCTCCTCACCCGCGCACCAGTCGTCCAGCACCTCGTGTGTGTCATCGCCCACCCTGGTCGCGCCGGCCTCGCCCGGGACACTGCGAGAGAACCGCGGTGCCGGGCCCGCCTGGACGACACCGTCCACCTCCACCACGCTGCGCCGCTCACTCAGGTGCGGGTCCAGCGACGCCTCGCCGAACGTGAGCACTGGCGTGACGCAGGCATCGGTGCCGTCGAACACCGCCGCCCACTCGTCGCGACTGCGAGCCCCGATCCTGGACGCGAGCTGCTCGCGTAGCTCGGGCCATCGTGACGAGTCGTACTGCTCCGGAAGATCGGCTGGGTCGAGACCCAGCCCCTCGAGCAGCTGGACGAAGAACCGGGGCTCCAAGGCAGCCACCGCGACGAACCTGCCGTCTGAGCACGTGTAGCAGTCGTAGAACGGCGCTCCGCCGTCGAGCAGGTTGACGCCCCGCTCGTCCGTCCAGGCCGAGATGCCTCGCATCGACCACATCAGCTGGCACAGCAGGCTGACGCCGTCCACCATGGCGGCGTCGACGACCTGTCCGCGGCCCGAGCGCTCTCGTTCGAGGAGTGCCGCAAGAACTCCGACCAGCAGCAGCATCGACCCACCGCCATAGTCGGCGACGAGGTTCAAGGGCGGGGACGGGGCAGAGCCCGGCCGGCCCATGGCCGCCAAGGCCCCGGTCATCGACAGGTAGTTCAGGTCGTGCCCGGCCTGGGTCGCCCTAGGACCGTCCTGCCCCCAGCCGGTCATGCGTCCGTAGACGAGCCGCGGGTTGCGCCGGAGGCAGTCCTGTGGTCCGACGCCGAGTCGCTCGGCCACCCCCGGGCGGAACCCTTCGAGGAGCACGTCGGCCCTGTGCACCAGCCGCATCACGACGGCCAGGTCAGAGCTCTTCTTCAAGTCGGCGCGGACCCAGCGCCGCCCTCGAAGCGTCACGTCTGCTGGGCCCAGCCCGCCTGGTGGCCCCGGACGCTCGACGCGGACGACGTCCGCCCCGAGGTCGGCCAGCACCATGGCGGCGTGCGGGCCGGGGCCTATCCCCGCGAGCTCCAGCACGCGCAGGCCGACCAGGGGACCTGAACGCGAACGCGGTGTCACGGTCCTCCTCCGCAGCCCTACCCGTGGGGGTTACTGGCGAGTAGTCTCGCAGGCCAAGCATTCCTGACCCCCACCTCGCCGCCCAACGGCGGGGTACGTCCGCGCGAAGGGAGCTCCTGGTGAGCAGTGAGGCATTCATCTACGAGGCCATCCGAACCCCGCGGGGCAAGGGCAAGGCCAACGGGTCGCTGCACCGGGTGAAGCCGGTGACCCTGGTGACCGGTCTGCTCGACGAGCTGGCCGCCCGCCACCCCGGCCTCGACCCTGCCGCGATCGATGACATCGTCCTCGGCTGCGTCACCCCGGTCGGCGACCAGGGCGCCGACATCGCGCGCACTGCCGCGCTCGCCGCCGGGCTGCCGGTGACCGTCGCGGGCGTCCAGGTCAACCGGTTCTGCGCCTCGGCGCTCGAGTCGATCAACCTCGCCGCCCAGAAGGTGGCCTCCGGGTGGGACCAGATGGTTGTGGCCGGTGGGGTCGAGTCGATGTCACGAGTTCCGATGGGCGCCGACGGCGGCGCCTGGGCCATGGACCCGGAGACGGCCTACGACACCTACTTCGTGCCGCAGGGCATCAGTGCTGACCTGATCGCCACCACCGAGGGCTTCACCCGCGAGGACGTCGACGCCTACGCCGTGCGCTCGCAGCAGCTGGCCGCCCAAGCCTGGAGCGGCGGACGCTTCGCCAAGTCGGTCGTGCCGGTCGTGGACCGCAACGGTGCCATCGTCCTCGACCACGACGAGCACATGCGCCCGGGCACGACGGTGGAGAGCCTGGGCACACTGCCGCCTTCCTTCGCCGCCATCGGCGACATGGGCGGCTTCGACGCGGTGGCGCTGCAGAAGTTCCATTGGGTCGAGACGATCGACCACGTCCACACCGCCGGGAACTCCTCGGGCATCGTGGACGGGGCCGCCATCGTCCTGATCGGCAGCGAGCAGGCCGGACGCGCCGCCGGGCTTGCCCCGCGCGGGCGCGTCGTGGCTGCCGCAGTGACGGGCTCGGACCCGACCATCATGCTTACCGGCCCCACCCCGGCGACCGAGAAGGTGCTGGCCACCGCTGGGCTGAGCAAGGACGACATCGATGTCTGGGAGCTCAACGAGGCCTTCGCCGCCGTCGTGCTCAAGTGGGTCAAGGACCTGGACCTGCCGATGGAGAAGGTCAACGTCAACGGCGGGGCGATCGCCATGGGGCACCCACTGGGCGCCACCGGCGCCATGATCTTCGGCACCGTGCTGGACGAGCTCGAGCGCACTGGGGGCCGATACGGCCTCCTGACGCTGTGCATCGGCGGCGGCATGGGCGTCGCGACCATCATCGAGCGGATCTGAGGGCGAGACCATGACGCAGAACATGATCTCCTGGGAGTCCGGCATCGACGAGGTCGTCGTCCTGACGATGGACGACCCGGGCAGGAGCGCGAATACGCTGAACGACACGTTCCGGCACAGCTTCACCGAGACGGTGCGGCGGCTGGAGAGCGAGAAGGACCAGATTCGCGGCGTGATCCTCACCAGCGCCAAGAAGACGTTCTTCGCCGGTGCCGACCTGACGTGGCTGGCGACGGCGACGAAGGACGACGCCGACGCGCTGATAGAGCAGATCGGACACTTCAAGGACCTGCTGCGTCGGCTCGAGACGCTGGGCAAGCCGGTCGTCGCGGCCATCAACGGGGCTGCGCTCGGTGGTGGGCTGGAGATCGCCCTCGGGTGCCACCACCGCATCGTGCTCGACACCCCCGGCACCCAGCTGGGCTTCCCCGAGGTGGGTTTCGGCCTGCTGCCCGGAGGTGGGGGGGTCGCGCGCACCGTGCGCATGTTCGGCCTGCAGAAGGCGCTGATGGAGATGCTGCTGCAGGGGCAGAAGTACCGGGCAGCCCAGGCCGTCGAGGTCGGGCTGGCCCACGAGGTGGCGCACTCGCCCGAGGCGATGATGGACGCCGCCTTCGCCTGGATCGAGGCCAACCCCGAGCCGGTGCAGCCGTGGGACGTCAAGGGCTACAAGATTCCTGGCGGCACCCCGTCGAACCCCAAGCTCGCGGCGATGCTGCCGGCGTTCCCGGCCAACCTCCGCAAGCAGGTCAAGGGAGCTCCCATGCCGGCGCCGCACCACATCATGGCGGCGGCCGTCGAGGGCTCTCAGGTCGACTTCGAGAACGCCCTGCGCATCGAGACCGAGTACTTCGTCGACCTGGCCACCGGGCAGATCAGCAAGAACATGATCAAGGCCTTCTTCTTCGACCTTCAGCACGTGTCGAAGGGTGGGAGCCGCCCCGTTGACCACCCTGAGCGCAAGGCGACCAAGGTGGCCGTCCTCGGCGCGGGGATGATGGGCGCCGGCATCGCCTACGTGTGCGCGCGCAACGGCATCGACGTGGTCCTCAAGGATGTCTCCCTCGAGGCGGCGAACAAGGGCAGGGCCTACAGCGAGAAGCTGCTGGCCAAGCAGGTGTCGCGGGGGCGGATGACTGAGGAGAAGGCTGCGGTCGTCCTCGACCGCATCACGGCGACCGACAGCTTCGACGACGCCAAAGGCGCCGACGTGAT
Source organism: uncultured Actinomycetota bacterium (assembly GCA_963712175.1). GTDB lineage: Bacteria > Actinomycetota > Actinomycetes > Jiangellales > Jiangellaceae > CAVQGZ01. The sequence continues at coordinate 147,383 of CAVQGZ010000009.1, read as the reverse complement.
GATCGAGGCGGTGTTCGAGGACGTCGAGGTGAAGCAGGCGGTCTACGCCGACCTCGAGCCGATGCTCACCGAGGACGCCTTGCTCGCGTCCAACACGTCCACGCTGCCGATCACGAGCCTGGCTCAGGGTGTGACGCGCCCCGCCGACTTCATCGGCATGCACTTCTTCTCACCGGTCGACAAGATGCAGCTGCTCGAGATCGTCGTGGGGGAGAAGACGTCGGAGGCCGCGCTCGCCCGCGCCGTCGACGTGGCCCTGCAGATCAAGAAGCTTCCGATCGTGGTGAACGACAGCCGTGGCTTCTTCACCTCGCGGGTCATCGGCACGTTCACGATGGAGGCGCTACGGCTGCTCGCTGAGGGTGTGCCGGCAGCCTCGATCGAGCAGGCCGGCCTGCAGGCCGGTTACCCGACGGCGCCGCTGGCGCTCACCGACGAGGTGAGCCTGACGCTCTGGCGACGCATCCGCGAGCAGACCAAGGCCGGTATCGAGGCGGCCGGCGGCGTGTACGAGTCGAACCCCTCGGACGACGTGATCGACCGCATGGTCCTCGACCTCGACCGCGGCGGGCGCGCGTCGGGAGCCGGCTTCTACGACTACGTGGACGGCAAGCGCACCGGGCTCTGGTCAGGGCTCGCCGAGCAGTTCGGTGGCACGAATCGCGACGTGCCGCTGCGCGACATGAGCGAGCGGATGCTGTTCGCCGAGGCGCTCGAGTCGGTGAAGTGCCTGGACGAGGGCGTGCTGCGCTCCGTGCCCGACGCGAACATCGGCTCGATCTTCGGTATCGGCTACCCGGCGTGGACAGGGGGGGTGCTGCAGTACGTCAACGGCTACCCGGGAGGTCCGGCCGGCTTCGTCGACCGCGCTCGCGAGCTTGCCGCGACCTACGGGGAGCGGTTCACGCCCCCGGAGTCGTTGGTCGCGCTGGCAGACTCGGGCGGTCAGTACGAGTGAGTACTCCGTGAGCCGGGCGGGAGCACCGTCCCGCTCGGCTATGCGGCGTGCCCTGCGCAGGGCGAGAGACGGAGTCTCGCTCGACCTTGTCGAGTCCGAGGTGCTGCTGGCCGCCCGGGATGACGACCTGGCCGAGCTCTGCACGTCGGCCGCCCGGGTGCGCGACCGGGGGCTGGCCGCCGCTGGCCGTCCTGGTGTCATCACCTACTCGCGCAAGGTCTTCATCCCGCTGACGCGCTTGTGCCGGGACCGCTGCCACTACTGCACCTTCGTCACGGTGCCCCACCGGCTGGAGTCGGAGGGTCTCGAGCCGTTCCTGCCGCCGGACGCGGTTCTGGCGCTCGCCTCCCAGGGTGCCGAGCTGGGGTGCAAGGAGGCCCTGTTCACCCTTGGCGACCGACCGGAGGCCCGCTGGAGCGTCGCTCAGCAGTGGCTGGAATCGCGGGGGTACGCCTCCACGCTGGACTACCTGAGGGCGATGTCGGTGCTCGTCCTCGAGGAGACCGGGCTGCTCCCGCACCTCAACCCCGGACTCATGAGCTGGGAGGAGATCGCGCGGCTCAAGCCGGTCGCCCCCTCCATGGGCCTCATGCTGGAGACGACCTCGCGCCGGCTCTTCGAGACCGCGGGGATGGCCCACCACGGGTCACCGGACAAGGACCCCGAGCTGCGGCTTCGGGTGCTGGAGGACGCGGGACGCCAGGCCGTCCCCTTCACGACCGGGCTGCTCGTCGGTATCGGGGAGTCCCCGACCGAGCGGGCCGAGTCGATCCACGCGTTGCGTGCCGTGGGACGTCGGCACGGCCACCTGCAAGAGGTGATCGTGCAGAACTTTCGCGCCAAGCCGGGAACGGCCATGCAGGCTGCCGTGGACGCCGAGCGTCAGCAGTACCTGGCCACGATCGCCGTCACCAGGCTCGTGCTGGGGCCGTCGGCGCGAGTCCAGGCACCCCCCAACCTCTCCGACCTGGGCGAGCTGGCTGCGTTGGTCGACGCCGGTGTGGACGACTGGGGCGGCGTCAGCCCGCTGACACCTGACCACGTGAACCCGGAGCGTCCCTGGCCCCACATCGAGACCTTGCGCCAGCGCAGCGCGGAGGCCGGGTTCGCGCTGGTGGAGCGTCTCGCTGTGCATCCGACCTACGTGCTGCGTCCCGAGCCATGGCTCGACCCACGGGTTCGCCCACACGTCGCCGCGCTGTCGGACTCCAACGGGTTGGCTGTCGAGGGTCGCCGCCCGATCGGCCTGGCCTGGCAGGAGCCCGACCCCCACTGGGGTAGCAGCGGGCGCGTCGACCTGCACACGTCGATCGACACACTGGGGCGCACGTCGGACAGCCGCGGCGACGCAGCCACCGTCTACGGCGACTGGGACGCCCTGCGCGAGCAGGCGGGTGACCGCGCGACGGCAGGGGCACACGAGTGGAGCTCGGACGTCTCCGCCGCCCTGCGGGCGGCAGAGCTCGACCCAGCCGGGCTGACCGACGACCAGTACCTCACCTTGGCCACCGCTGACGGTGACGGGCTGGCGGCGCTGACTGCCCTGGCCGACGCCGTGCGCGCCGACGTCGTCGGCGACACCGTCACCTACGTCGTGAACCGGAACATCAACTTCACCAACGTCTGCTACACCGGTTGCCGGTTCTGCGCGTTTGCCCAGCGACGTACCGATGCTGACGCCTTCACTCTCTCCCTCGACGAGGTGGCTGGACGTGCCGAGCAGGCATGGAACCTCGGCGCGAGTGAGGTGTGCATGCAGGGCGGCATCGATCCACAGCTGCCGGCGACCGGGTATGTCGACCTGGTGCGATCCGTCAAGCGACGCGTTCCGACGATGCATGTCCACGCGTTCAGCCCCATGGAGATCCTGAACGGGGCGACACGCGCCGCCGTGAGCGTCGACGAGTTCCTGTCCGAGCTGCGGGTGGCCGGGCTCGACTCCATCCCGGGCACGGCAGCGGAGATCCTGGACGACGAGGTTCGGTGGGTGCTCACCAAGGGCAAGCTCCCGGCGCAGTCGTGGATCGAGGTCGTGACGGCGGCTCACCGCACCGGGCTGCGCTCGAGCGCCACGATGATGTTCGGCCACGTGGACCATCCGCGCCACTGGGTCGCCCACCTGCGCGTCCTGACCCGGATCCAGGACGAGACGGGCGGCTTCACCGAGTTCGTGCCGCTGCCGTTCGTGCACCAGAGCGCCCCTCTCTACCTCGCCGGTGTCGCGCGCCCCGGTCCGTCGGGCCGCGACAACGCCGCTGTGCACGCGCTCGCTCGCCTGATGCTGCACGGGCGTATCGACAACATCCAGACCTCGTGGGTCAAGCTCGGCGCCGGTGGTGCCCAGGCCATGCTCCGGGGGGGCGCCAACGACCTTGGCGGCACGCTCATGGAGGAGACCATCAGCCGGATGGCCGGGGCCGAGCACGGGTCGTGGCGCACGCCGTCGCAGCTGGCCGACATGGCGGCCGGGATCGACCGCCCGAGCATGGTCCGTACCACCCTCTACGGCTGCGTCGCGCCGGATCGGGCGGCGCTCGCAGAAAGCATCGGCTCCTACGATGGCGTCCTGGCGGGCGAACCCGCCACGGACAAGATCGTCGTGCAGGAGGGAACCGCGTGAGCACCGGCGCACCCGTGACGCGTACCACGCGCCAGCGCACGGCCATCCAGACGCTGCTGGGCGCCACCGACGGCTTCACCAGCGCCCAGGAGCTGCACGCGACACTTGTGCAGCAGGGCTCCCGGGTCGGGCTCTCGACGGTGTACCGAACGCTCCAGGCGATGGCCGAGGCCGGCGAGGTCGACGTGCTGCGCCAGGAGAACGGCGAGGCTCTCTACCGCCGCTGCAGTGCACGCCATCACCACCACCTGGTCTGCCGCGGGTGCGGGCGGACGGTCGAGGTCGAGGGTTCCGACGTCGAGTCCTGGGCGGCTCGCATCGCCGCCACGCATGGCTTCCACGACCCCAGCCATGACGTCGAGGTCTTCGGTACCTGCTCCGACTGCTGGGACTGAGACCCTCGTGGCCTCGCTGCTGCGCCCCTACCAGGAGGTGCTGACCTACCCCGGCGCCCGGCAGTTCTCGGCCAGCGCGTTCGTGGCTCGGATGCCGATGGCCATGCTCGGCATCGGGATCGTCCTGCTGGTCACCGCCTACCGCGACTCCTATGCCGAGGCCGGCGCGGTCGCCGCGGCGGCGGTGGCCGCCGGCTCGCTCATGGCGCCGTTACAAGCCCGGCTCGCCGACCGCTTCGGGCAACCCCGCGTGCTGGCGCCGCTGCTGCTCGTTCATGCCGTCGCGCTGAGCGGGGTCGTGGTCGCCGTCGCGAGCGGCGCGGCGTTGCCCCTCGTGGGCCTGGCGGCGGCTGCGTCCGGCGCGTCGCTGCCCCAGTTCGACTCCTTCGTCCGGGTGCGCTGGTCGCACCGGCTGCAGGGAACGGGACGGCTCCCGACTGCCTTCGCACTGGAGTCCGTTCTCGACGAGGCGATCTTCGTGGTCGGGCCGGTGCTGGTCACGCTGGTCGCGACGTCGGTCAGCCCGGTGCTGGCCGTCCTCGGAACCCTGGTGTTCACCTTGGGCGGGGGCGTGGCCTTTCTCTCCTGCCGAAGCACCGTGCCGCCGACGCAGGCCAGGGCTCCGGGTGAGGCCCGCCAGCCGCTGCCATGGCGCACGCTCGTGCCCCTGGTGGGGGCGTTCGCCGCGCTCGGGACGGCTTTCGGGGCTGTCGAGGTGAGCACCGTCGCGTTCACCGAGGCGGCCGGACGCCCGGCGGCGGCCGGCGTCGTGCTGGCCGCCTTCGCCGCGGGCTCGCTGGGAGCGGGGCTGGTCTTCGGCGCGCTGGTGCAGGGCCCACCGACCCGCGTCCGGCTCGTCGTTGCCCAGGTGGGCCTGGCTCTGGCATTCGTCCTGACGCTTCTCGCCGACTCCGTGCTCGGACTGGCCGGCGCGCTGGCCGTTGCGGGCGTGACCATCTCACCGTCATTGATCACCGGGTTCGGCCTCGCCGAGCAGACCGCAGCACGCTCGCGGGTCACCGAGTCGTTGGCGTGGACGATCACCGCGCTCGGCATCGGAGTGGCGGTCGGCGCGGCCGTGGTCGGCCCCATCATCGACACCCGGGGGGCCTCGTCGGCCTTCGTCGTGCCCGTCGTCAGCGCCGCCGTCGCGGTGATGGCGTCGCTGCTGCTGCCGAGACGACCGCTTGCCGGCCCCTCGGTCGTCGAGGCCGGTCAGGATCGCGTGAGCCCCAGCGTCTGAACCCTCGAACTCGATAGCCTCCGTGGATGGCTGAGCACGAGCTGCGCACGGTCCTGACCGGCGGTCGCTTCTTCGAGAGCCCTCGCTGGCACGGCGGCCAGTGGTGGTTGTCGGACTTCTACGACCAGCGAGTCCTCACCGTGGCGCCGGACGGGCGTGTCGAGACCGTGCTCGAGGTGCCGGGCCAGCCTTCTGGTCTGGGCTGGATGCCCGACGACAGCCTGCTGGTCGTCTCGATGCGCGACCAGCGTGTGCTGCGCCGGCACCCCGACGGGACGGTGACGGAGCACGCGCAGCTGTCGGAGCACAGCGAGGGTCACACGAACGACATGGTCGTCGACGCATCCGGGCGGGCCTGGGTGGGTGACTTCGGCTTCGACCTGATGTCGCTGGGCGAGCCGTCGCCGACGAGCCTGAAGCGGGTCGACCCCGACGGCACTGTCACGGTTGCGGCGCAGGGGCTCCTCTTCCCGAACGGCATGGTCGTGACGCCGGACGGGCGCACGCTGATCGCCGGGGAGTCCGCAGGTTCGCGCTACAGCGCCTGGACCATCCAGCCGGACGGCACGCTCACCGACCACCGGGTGTGGGCTCAGCTCGGGCCCACTCCCGAGCTCGGCTCCTTCGCTGAGATGATCGCCCAGCTCCAGGTAGCCCCCGACGGCTGCACGCTCGACGCGGAGAACCACCTGTGGGCCGCGGACGCGTTGTTCGGGCGCTGCGTGCGCGTCGCCGAGGGCGGCGAGATCGTCGACGAGATCCGCGCGCCGGAAGGCCTCGGGATGTTCGCGTGCATGCTCGGTGGTGACGACGGGCGCGACCTGCTCATCTGCGCGGCGCCGGACTTCTTCGAGCACAACCGGGCGGGCACGCGGGACGGGGTGCTGCTGCGCACCCGTGTCGACGTCCCGCACGCCGGGCTCCCGTAGCCGTGGCCGGTCGGCGAGAGATCGTCCTCGATCTCGGCGGGGAGAGCGTCGCCGGGACGGTCGTGGACCCCGCCCAGCCACGCGGCGCCGGGGTGCTCTTCGTGCACGGCCTCGGCAGCGACCGCTCGACCAACATCGAGCGGGCGCAGGCTCTCGCCGACACACATGGGGTCACGTGCCTCGCCATCGACCTGCGTGGGCACGGCGGGAGCTCGGGGCGGCTGTCGGAGGTCACACCGACGCAGAACCTGGCCGACGTCGTCGCGGGCTACGACGCGCTGGCCGGGCAGCCGGGGGTCGACTCGGCGCGGGTCGGGTTGTGCGGGGCGAGCTACGGCGCGTTCCTGTGCGTGCTCGTGACCGCCGAGCGGGACGTCGCGCGGCTGCTGCTGCGAGCCCCCGCGCTGTACCGCGACGACGTGGTGGCGTCGGCACTGGGTCGTCGACGGCTCGCAGACAGCACGACAGCACCGACGTTCGTGTCGGCCCTGCGCGCGCACCAGGCCCCGGCGCTGCTCGTCGAGAGCGAGCGCGACGAGGTGATCCCGCACTCTGTCGTGCAGACCTACCTGGCAGCTCGTCCCGACATGGCACACATCGTGCTGCCGGGCGCGAGCCACGCGCTGACCGACCCGAGCTGGCGAGCCGCCTTCGAGCGCATCGTGGTCGAGTTCTTCGCCGACCTCTGACCTCGTCCTGTGGCGTGGTGCCTCAGTGCGCCTCGGTGTCTCGGGTGTGGAAGTCCCCGGCGAAGGTGACCGGCGACCCGACTTCAAGGGTGAAGACCTCGTCGTAGTGACCCAGCTCGAGGCTGGTCCCCCACTCCAGCGTGTAGGTGACCGCGTGGGCCTGGATGTCGACACGCAGCTGGTTCTGGCCGATCAGCATCGGGAAGCGCAGCCGACGCGCCCGTGTGGGGAGCATCGGCCTGAACCGGACACCACCTGCGCGCCACCGGAAGCCGCCGAAGCCGAACACGAGCGACATCCAGGTTCCGCCGGCCGATGCGACGTGGACGCCGTCCCGGACGTTGCCGGCCGTGTCGGCCATGTCGACCGACATGGCGTCGATGAGGTACTCCTCGGCCGTGCGGTACTTGCCCACATCGGCGGCGGCAATCGCCTGGATGCTCTCCGACAGAGACGAGTCGCCGGTGGTGAGCGGGTCGTACATCTCGAAGATGCGACGACGCTCGGCTGGGGTGAACCGGGCAGGCAGGAGGACTGTCGCCAGCTCCACGTCGGCCTGCTTGATCACCTGGTGCCGGTAGATGACCAGGGGGTGGTAGTTCAGCAGCAGGGGGTAGCGCTCCGGCGGTGTGCCGGCGAAGTCCCACGGCTCCAGGTCGAGAAACCCCTCGTCCTGCAGGTGCACCTGCTCGGTCGCGTCGTAGGGCACGTAGATGAGCGACGCGGCCCGGCGCCAGTCAGCGATCTCGTCGGAACGCAGCTGCACGCGCTCGGCGAGGCGCTTGTAGTCCGCGGGACTCTCCTCGCGCAGCCGCTCCACGATGTCGGCGGCCATCGTCAGGTTCTCGGCGGCCATGAGGTTGGTGAAGAGGTTGTTGTCGACGACTGTCGTGTACTCATCCGGCCCCGTCACCTTCTGGATGACGAAGCGACCGTCGTGACGGTCGGAGTAGAAGCCCAGGTCGGCCCACATCCGCGCGGTCTCCACGAGCAGCTCCGCGCCATGGCGCACCATGAGCTCGTCGTCCCCGGTCATGCGGACGTACTGGTCGAGCGCGTAGGAGATGTCGGCGTCGATGTGGTACTGCGCCGTGCCCGCGGCGTAGTACGCCGAGGCCTCGTCACCATTGATGGTGCGCCACGGGAACAGCGCCCCGGCCTGACCCACCTGGCGAGCCCGACGCCGGGCGTCGTCCAGCATCTGCACGCGGTGCATGAGCAGGCTTCGCGCCACCTCGGGGTTGGTGTGCACGAGGAACGGCAGGACGTACACCTCGGTGTCCCAGAAGTAGTGCCCCTCGTACCCAGTGCCCGTGAGGCCCTTCGCCGGGGCCCCGTGGCCCTCCGAGCGTGCCGTCGCCTGCAGGACGCTGAACAGGCTGTACCGAAGTGCCTGCTGCGCCGCGGGATAGCCCTCCCACTCGACGTCGCTTCGCTCCCAGAAGGCGGCCAGGGCTCGGGTGTGTGCTGCGAAGAGCTCGGCGTAGCCGATCGCCCGCGCGCGATAGAGGGACGCCTCTGCTCGGTAGCGCAGGTCGGTCGCCTCGTCGTGCCCGTAGTGGTAGGCCAGCCACTTGAACATCGTGACCGTCTCGTTGACCTTTGCCACGACGTCGAAGACCACTCTGGCGCGGGCGTCGTCGACTCGCGTGTCGACGATGGTGACCCCGTCGGAGAACTCGTGGTCCATCCCGGCGGCGACCGTGAGCCCGCTCTCCCTCGTCCGGAACGAGCGGACGACCCGAGCTCCGTCGACGTCGTCACCGGTCGGGAGGAGGACGTCGTCGTCGAACGTCCGGCTTCGCCGCTGGTCGTGAGCATGCTCGGCGTCACTGCCCGGTGAGGTCACCATGTCGGAGGAGATGACCAGGCGGCCGGGCTTGTCCAGTGCCGTTACCTGGTAGCGGATGCACGCCAGGTGACGGTTGGTCAGGGAGACGAAGCGCTTCGTTCGCACCCAGAACCGACGCCCGTCATGGAGCTGGTAGATCACCGATCGGTCGAGTGCTCCGCGCTGCATGTCCAGCGACCGCTCGAACTCGACGACCTCGGTGCTCGTGCAGTCGACGGGATCCTCATCCACGAACAACCGGATCGAGGTGCCATCGGGCACGGGGAGGATGGTCTGCCCCGTGGTGGCATAGCCGTGCGCCTTCTCCGGGTACACGATCGGCCACGTCTCGTGGAATCCGTTGAGCAGCGTGCCCGGTTGGTAGGAGGGCCGCCCCTCCTCGAACGACGCCCTGATGCCCAGGTAGCCGTTCGCCACCGCGAACAGCGTCTCCGTCTGCTCGACGTACTCGGGGTTGTACGTGCGCTCGACGAGCCGCCAGGGATCGGTCGGGTAGTCACCGGTGGACGCCATGATCCGCTTGGACGCCGCCAGGAGGCGGTGCTCAGGCGGGCCGGCGCGGTGCACCTGTTCCGACGGCGAGGAGAGCAGCTCGCTCAGGTCGTCGACCACCAGGTCGGCCCCGGCCGCAGTCAACGCCTCGGCGTGCCCGTCGCGGTCGACGCCGATGACGAACCGGAAGTCCCCGGCTCGGCCGGCCTCGACACCGGCAAGCGCGTCCTCGACCACCACGGCCCGTGACGGCTGCACGTCGAGCAGGCGGGCCGCCTCGAGGAACATGTCGGGGGCCGGCTTGCCGTCCAAGCCGAGCTCGAGGGCGCTCGCCCCGTCCACGGTCTCGTCGAACAGGTTGGCTATGCCGGCGTACTCGAGCACGGCCCCGCAGTTGCGGCTGCTCGAGACCACGGCGGTCTTCAGGCCGGCCTCGCGCAGCTCGCGTACCCAGGCGATCGACCCGGGAAAGACCTCCACCCCGAAGCGCTCGAGCTCGGCCTCCACCAGCAGCTGCTTGCGGTTGCTGAGTCCCCAGACCGACGTCTCGTCCCGGGATGAGTCCGGGCGACCCTCGGGCAGGTCGATGCCCCGTGAGGCGAGGAAGTCGCGCACCCCGTCCTGGCGCGGCTTGCCGTCGACGTGGGCGATGTAGTCGTCAACCTCGTTGAAGGGCACCGTGCTCGTCTCGTGCTCGGCGTCCCAACGAGTCAGGAACTCGTCGAACGTGTCCTTCCACGCGGCGGCGTGGACGGACCTGGTGGTCGTCAACACCCCGTCCAGGTCGAAGAGGACGGCGTCGATCTCGGCGATGGTGAGTGGGGTTGGCATGGCTCCTCGATCCGCGGGGTCAGTCCGACGCTAGCGCCAGGCCGCTAGCCTCGCGGCATGTCTGACTCCCCGGGCAGCGCCCTGGCGACGTGGAGTCTGAGCACCCGCGCCCGGCGGCTGGCAGCGACCACCGTGACAGCCGCAGCGATCGGGTGGTGGCCCGCCTTCACCCTCGGCGTGTACGGCGTGATCTTCTTCGAGCTGATCTACGTGCTCTGGGCGGTCGCCACGACCATGTACCTCGCGTCGGTCGTCGTCCTTCGCCGGCGAGTCTGGCGAGACCCCGCCCTGCTCACGTTGCTGCTGCCGTCGCTGTGGCTGGGGCTGACGTGGCTTCTGCCGAGCGGTTCGTCGGGACTGCTCGCCGATCTCGTCTTCGCACTGGGCGTGGCGGTCAGCCTGATTGGGTTCCCGGTCATGGCGGCGCTGATGGTGCAGCTGCTTCTTCCCGGAGCGGCGGAGCTCCGGGGCCGCGAAGCGGGGATGGCCATCGGCGTCGTCGTCACGGTGATGGCGTTGGCCTGGCTCGTGGGGACCCAGCACCCGCGGCTGCTCACCTGCGAGGACTTCGCCATCAGCGGCAACTCCCAGCCCACTGGGTGCGCACCTGGCAAGGGTGTGACCGAGCGATGAGCGCTCAGGCCTGCTCGGGCTCGGTCGCCGGCGCGATGTCCTGGCGGCGCGCCGTCGTCGCGAACAGCCAGACACCGACTGCGACGAGCAGCAGGCTGGCGTACTGCGCTCCGGTGAGACCACCGAGCGTCGTGTCGTACTCGCGGAAGAAGTCGGTGAGGAACCTCGACGTTCCGTACATGACGGCAAACGTGGCTGTCATGATGCCCGAACGGGCGCCGCGACGATCGAGGACGACGAGGACGGCGATGATCGGTATCAGCCAGAGGAACTCGTAGAGAGCTGTGTTGTGGTAGGTGACCCCGACCTGCAGCGGCCCCTCGATGGTGTCGCCGCCTCGGTACGTGACGCCGAGGAAGAAGCCGGTCGGTCCGCCCAGGTGCTCTCCGACGGCGTAGCACCCGATCCGACCGATCATCTGGCCGATGGCCAGGCCGAGGACGGCGCCGTCGAGAAAGACCCACCGGCGTCCGGAGGGCCAGGACCGGGTGAGAACCGGGGCCAGCAACGCGGCCGCGACGAAGCCACCGGTGAACTGCAGGCCTCCCTCCCACACGGCGATGACGTCGATCGGCGACTCGATCTGCTCGAGGTTGGTCAGAACCCAGGCGACCCGCGCGCCCACCAGCCCGACGACGACGAGCCAGAAGCCGACTCGCTCGGTCTCGCCGCGGGGGACGCCGAAGCGCTCGTTTCGTCGAGCGGCGACGAGGATGCCGATGACCATCCCGAGAGCGACCATCAGGCCGAAGACCCTGATGGTGAGCGGTCCGACCTCGATGGTGGGGAAGGTCTCGTAGCCGATGCCCGTCACGACGTTCACCCGGCCACTCTAGGTAGTCACCGGCCGACGATCGTGAAGCCCGTCTCCACCGCCGAGATGGCCATGGGTGCCGTCATGGCGTCAGGTCGCCTTGCCCGGCGGTCGGCGCGCACGGCCTCCCGCCTTGCGTCCCCCGTCGCGCGGCTTGCCGTCGACCCGCCGCTCGTCCCGTACCGCTGGCGCCCGATTCGCAGGCTGGAGGAGTGGGGACGGGACTGGCAGTCGCAGCGCGGCTCGCTGGTGCGCAGATCCGTCGAGGCCACCACCGAGCTGGCTGCCGGCGCCGCCGAGATCGTTCTCCCCCTGGTTGACCTCACCCCCCTCGTCCGCTCGGTGATCGACCGTCTCGACCTGGACGCCATCGCTGTCCAAGCCCTCGACGACCTCGACCTGTCCGCCGTCGCCGACCAGGTGATCGACGAGCTGGACGTCGGTTCCGTCATCGAGGCGGCGCTTGTCGAGGTGAACCTCACCGAGATCGTCGTCGATCAGGTCGACCTCGGCCGCGTAGTCGTGGAGGCCCTCGACGAGCTCGACCTGACCGACATCGTGCTGTCCCGGGTCGACCTGAATGCCGTCGTGTACGCGGTCCTGGACACGCTCGACCTGACGGCGCTCGTCCAGGAGCGGGTCGACCTCGCCGGAGTGGCCCAGACGGTCATGGACGACATCGACCTGCCCCAGATCATCCAGGAGTCCACGGGGTCGGTCGCCTCCGAGGCCGTCCAGTCGGCCAGGCTTGCCAGCGTGGATGCCGACGAGGCGATCTCGAGGTTCGCGGACAAGATCCTGCTGCGGGCCAGGCGACGCGGAGTGCAGTCCGGCGCGGAGCTCGAGGGTGAGTCGCACGACGGGGAGCAGCCGTGACCGAGCCCGACTTCAGCCTGTCCGACGACAGCTCGCTGCCGTCGTGGGCGGCTGCCGTCCCGCAGGAGGCCCGCGGCTTTCAGGGCCACCGCGCGGGGTTCGTGACGAGGGCGGTCGCCGCCGGGATCGACTTCACCGTCGTCGGCGTACTGCTGGGGCTCGGGTATGCCGGGTGGGCAATGGCCCTGTTCGTCGTGAGGCCCACGAACTTCTCGCTCCCACCCCTCCCGTTCGCGCTCGCCCTGGCGATCTCGGCCGTCATCGCCTGGTTGTACTTCCTGACCGCGTGGGTGAGCACAGGGCGCACGTTCGGGTCGCAGGTCATGGGGATCCGTGTCGTCAACTACCAGGGCAAGGTCATGCGGCTACCGGGGGCGGCTCTCCGCGCCGCCTTCTGCCTCGGCTTCCTCCCCGGGCTGTTCTGGGTCATCATCAGCAAGGAGAACCGATCGCTTCAGGACACCGTGATGCGCACGTCGGTCATCCACGACTGGACGGCGCGCCCACCGAAGCGCGAGCGCCAGCACGAGTCGTGACCTCCAGACGCTGACACCAGGCCAGGCGAGGCACTAGACAGGCCCCATGGCTGTCATCGAGGTACACGACCTGCGCAAGGCATACGGTGAGCTCCACGCGGTGGATGGCATCAGCTGGTCGGCGTCCGAGCAGGAGGTCGTTGCCATCCTCGGCCCGAACGGTGCCGGCAAGACCACGACGGTAGAGATCGTCGAGGGCTACCGGCGCCGGGACTCCGGGCAGGTCAGCGTGCTCGGTTTCGACCCGGCTACCGGCGGTCGATCGTTTCGGGAGCGGATCGGCATCGTCTTGCAGGAGGCGGGTTTCGAGGAGCAGTTCACAGTCCGAGAGCTGGTGCGGCTTCAGGCCGGCTTCTACCCGCACCCACGTGCCGCCGACGAGGTCATCGAGATGGTGGACCTCGCCGAGAAGGCCGATGAGCGGGTCAAGACGCTCTCTGGCGGGCAGCGGCGGCGCCTCGACCTCGCGCTGGGCATCGTGGGCGACCCCGAGGTGCTCTTCCTGGACGAGCCCACCACGGGCTTCGACCCGTCGGCCCGACGGCGAGCCTGGGTGCTCGTCGACCGGCTGCGTGATCTCGGGGCCACGATCCTGCTGACCACGCACTACATGGACGAGGCGGAGAGCCTGGCCGACCGCGTCATCGTGATGAACCGCGGTGTGATTGTCGCTGAGGGCACTCCTGACCAGCTCGCCGCCGATGCCGGGGTCGAGACGATCGTCTCCTTCCGCATGCCCGAGGGCGTTGAAGGGATCGAGCTGCCTCGGATGGGGGACGGAATACGCATCGACGGCTCGGCTGTCGAGATCCGCTCGCAGCAGCCAACGGCCGACATCCACGGCCTCGCGGGTTGGGCCCTGGACCATGACGTCGAGCTCGCAGACCTTCGACTGACCCGGCCGAGTCTCGAGGACATCTACCTCGGGCTGACCGACACCGCGGCGGACGTCGGCCACGAGGCATCGGTCGAGCAGTGAGCGCGATGCTTGCCCGTCAGACCAGGCACGACCTGGTGGGACTGGCCCGCACGCCGGTGGCGCTGTTCTTCGCGCTGCTGTTCCCGCTCGGGTTCTTCGTCGTGCTCGCCGCGGTCTTCGGCAACGCCACGCTCGACGAGCGCTCCGGAGTCCGGATGGCCCAGTTCCTGGCACCGGCGATGGCGTCCTTCGGTGTGGCGATGTCGACGTTCGCGTTCCTGGGCATCGGATTCGCCCAGATCCGGTTCTCCGGAGTTCTCAAGCGGTTCACCGGGAGCCCGCTGCCTGCTGTCGTCATGCTCGCCGGGCGCGTGCTGGCCGGCTCGCTGCTGGCCGCCCTCTCGGTAGTGCTGCTGGTCACCGTCGGGTTCTTGCTCTACGACCTGCAGATCATCTGGTCGCAGATGCCGGGAGCCGTGCTCACCCTTGGCGTGGCCATGCTGTCGTTCAGCACGCTGGGACTGGCCGTGGCGGCCCTGGCCCCGTCCCTGCAAGCGGCGACGGCCATGGCCAACGGCTTCGTGATCCCGCTGGCCTTCATCTCCGACATGTTCATCGTCTCCGGCGACCTGCCTGACTGGCTGGAGGCGATCGGCTGGTTCTTCCCGCTCAAGCACCTCGTGTACGCCCTCAGTGACGCCTTCAACCCGTTCGTGGACGCCGGCTTCGACGTCACTCACGTCGTGGTGATTGCGGCCTGGGGGCTGGTGGGCGTGCTGCTGTTCCTGTGGGGGATCCGTCGCACCACGTCGGCGACCGAGCGTGGCAGCAAGGCGGGCCGAGCTCGATCGGGAGGCTCGGGGTCGGGGAAGGCCGTGAAAGGCCGGGCGAGCGACCGCGTTCCGCGCCGGGACGGGCGTCCGAGCGCTCCCGCGCTGGTCGGCGACCAGGTGCTGCACGCCAACCAGGCCCAGTGGCGGGACTGGAGCTCGCCGGTGTTCGGGCTCGCCATGCCGGTGTTCCTGGTGATGCTGCTGCCGACGGTGTTCAGCGGTGGTGACGAGGAGCTGCGGCTGGAGATCGCCCAGACCGTGGCGGCCACGATGACCATCTACGGAGCCGGCGTCATCGCCCTCGTGAACATGCCGTCGTTCATCGCCGAGGCGCGCGAGGCGGGGGTGCTCAAACGGTGGGCAGGCACACCCCTGCCGACGTGGGCGATCTTGGCGGGGCGCGCTGTGGCCGCCGTGCTCATGGCCCTCCTGGTCATGCTGCTGGCCTACGCGCTCGCCGTCCCCGTCTACGGAGTCGTGATCCCGTCGTCGTGGCCGAGCGGGCTGGTGGTCCTGCTGGTCTCGACGATCAGCTTCAGTGCACTCGGCATGGCGATCGTGTCCGTGGTGCACGGCGAGCAGTCGGTGCTCGCCGTCAGCCTGGGCAGCCTCATCACCCTGTCGTTCTTCAGCGACATCTTCATCATCGGAGCGGACTTCCCCGACTGGCTCGACGCGATCAGCTGGTTCTTCCCGCTTCGTCACGCGGTCAACGCCTTCGTCGACGCCATGGCTGCGGACGCCTCCGGCGTGGTGCTCGGCTGGGACCACCTTGCGGTGGTGGCCGCGTGGGGGGTGGCGGCAGTGCTGGTAGTGCTGGCCCGCTTCAGCTCCGACGCGACGACGACGCGCAGCCCAGAGCCCGAGCGGGTGGCGGTGGGCTAGTGGTCTGCGCCTGAGGCCAAGCGCTCCTTCTCACGCTCGAACGACGCGCGGATCTCCGCCTCGGCCGCCGAGCGCCCAACCCAGATGGCGCCCTCGACGGACTTGCCCGGCTCGAGCTCCTTGTAGACCTCGAAGAAGTGCTGGATCTCGAGCCGGTCGAAGTCGGGGACGTGGTGGATGTCGCGGAACGCCTCCATGCGGGGGTCGTCGACGGGCACGCACAGCACCTTGTCGTCGCCGCCCTTCTCGTCCTTCATCCGGAACATGCCGATGGCCCGGCACCGGATCAGGCACCCCGGGAACGTCGGTTCGTCCAGGAGCACGAGAGCGTCGAGAGGGTCCTCGTCCTCGCCCAGGGTGTCGTCGATGAAGCCGTAGTCGTGCGGGTAGCGGGTGGAGGTGAAGAGCCGGCGGTCGAGCTTGATGCGGTTGCTCTCGTGGTCGACCTCGTACTTGTTCCGGCTGCCCGCCGGGATCTCGATCGTGACGTCGAACTCCATCGTGTCGCCCATGGTTCCCCTTCCGTGTCGTCGGCACCGGCGGCCGACCGCCCGGACGCACAGTCTGGCCCATCACACGTACCGTTGGGGTGTGATGACCGATGGGGATCCGCGACCGGACCCCGGTGGCGAGCCACCGGACATGGTCGACTGGACCCTGGCGGTGGGAACTGCCAGACGGGTCGCCGGGTCCGGCCCGCGGCTGAGCCCCGGTGAGACCGAGCAGGTCGTCACGCAGCTGCGCTCGCACGCATCACGGGCCCAGGCATTCGTCGCCGACCACACCGGCCTGCAGGCGACTCCGGACACCTCCCCGGTCGTCGTCGTCGACCGAGGTGGATGGGCGCAGGCCAACGCCGACGCGTTCGAGGTGCTGATCACCCCGGTGATGAGCCGGCTTCGCGAGAAGAAGGGTGGGCCCAGCCTCTTCGACCCGGTCGGCAAGCGCCTGACCGGTGTCGAGCTGGGTCTCATGCTCGGATTCCTCGCCAGCAAGGTGCTCGGCCAGTACGACCCCTTCCTGCTGCCCAACGAGCACGCTCCCCTGGAGCAGGGCCGGCTGCTGCTCGTGGCGCCCAACATCGTCGAGGTGGAGCGCCAGCTGGGCGTCATGCCGGAGGACTTCCGCATGTGGGTCTGCCTGCACGAGGAGACCCACCGCGTGCAGTTCGGGGCGGTCGACTGGATGCGCGACCACGTGCGCGGCGAGATAGACCAGGTCATCGGGGCGACCCCGCTCGACCTGGGCGAGCTCCTCGGTCGGGTCGTCGAGATGGCCCGTGGTGTCGTCGACGTCGCTCGCCCTGGTGCGCAGGGCCCGTCCCTGCTCGACATCGTCCAGTCGCCGGAGCAGCGAGAGGTCGTCGACCGCCTCGGAGCGGTGATGTCGCTGCTCGAAGGGCACGCGGACGTCGTGATGGACGACGTCGGTCCCGATGTGGTGCCGACGGTGGCGAGCATTCGTGCGCGATTCACGAACCGTCGGGAGAACGCCATCGGGCTCAGCCGGGTACTGCGGCGCCTGCTTGGCCTCGACGCGAAGATGCGTCAGTACCGCGAGGGTGCTGCGTTCGTGCGCGCCGTTCAGGACGCGGTGGGCGTCGAGGGCTTCAACGCGGTCTGGGGCGGACCCGAGATGCTGCCCAGCCCGGCCGAGATCGCTGACCCCGCGGCGTGGGTGAGCCGCGTGCACGGCTGACGCGCGTCTCGATGGGTCCCCCGGCCCCGGTTGCCGCGTGCCGGACGGCCGTCCGCGAGGCCTTGCGTGATCTCGTCGGCCAGCCGAACCCCCGCGTGCTGGTAGCCGTCTCTGGAGGTGCGGACTCACTCGCCCTGCTCGCGGCCTCCTGCTTCGTCGGCCCTCGGCTGGGCGTCTCGGTGGGGGCCGTCACTGTCGACCACGGCCTGCAGCATGGGTCCCTCGAACGGGCCCGCCGAGTGGCCGCTCATGCGTCCGCGCTGGGGGCCGACCCCGTCAGCGTCTGGCACGTCACCGTCGACGGCCCGGGCGGGCCGGAGGCGGCAGCGCGGCGCGCGCGCTACCGCGCACTCCGGACCCAAGCCCGCGCAGCGCGGGCTGACGCCGTCCTGCTGGCGCACAGCCGCGACGACCAGGCCGAGACCGTGCTTCTCGGTCTTGCCCGTGGGTCCGGCAGCCGCTCGCTGGCCGGGATGGGCGTCGCTGTGGGGCTGTTCCGCCGTCCGCTGCTCGGTCTGCCCCGCGAGACCCTGGTCGCGGCCGCCGGCGCGGCTGCCGCGAGCGACGACGGGCTCACGCCGTGGGACGACCCGCACAACAGCGACCCCGCCTACCTGCGGGCGCGCGTGCGACACCAGGTGCTTCCCGTCCTCGAGGCGGAGATCGGACCGGGTGTCGCCGCTGCTCTGGCCCGCACGGCCGAGTTGCTCCGCGCCGACGCCGACGCCCTCGACGAGTGGGCCGAGCGGGAGGCGGTCCGTCTCGTGCAGGCGGACGGTGTGGACGCAGTAGGGCTGTCGGCGCTGCCGAGAGCCGTGCGCACCCGCGTTCTGCGGCAGGCGGCGCTGCAGGCGGGTTCCGCGCCGTCCGACCTCACAGCAGCGCACGTGCGCACCATGGACGGCTTCGTCATGGGGGAGGTCTCGGGCTTGAGTCTCGACCTGCCCGGGCGAGTTCGCGCCACCCGAGTCGGTGGGCGGCTGCGACTGTCGCGGGACGTTCCTGGGTGATCTGCCCATCGGCCCATGGGTCGCACGAGGCGTGGCAGGCTGGTGTCGTGGACGCCTCTGACGTGGATGCCGACCTGCTCGAGGTACTCCTGAGCGAGCAGCAGATCCGGGAGCGTGCGGCGCAGCTGGCCGCTGAGATCGAGCGTGACTACGCCGGTCGCGAGGTGCTGCTGGTGGGCGTCCTCAAAGGCGCGGTGATGGTCATGGCCGACCTCGCGCGCGCCTTCTCCGGTCATGTGGGCATGGACTGGATGGCGGTCTCGTCCTACGGGTCAGGCACCAAGTCCAGCGGCGTCGTACGGATCCTGAAGGACCTCGACACCGACATCACCGGCCGGGACGTCCTGGTGGTCGAGGACATCATCGACACCGGACTCACCCTGTCGTGGCTGCATGAGCAACCTTCGCTCGCGTCGGCCGGCGTCCCTCGAGATCGTCGCGATGCTGCGCAAGCCGGATGCCATGCGCATGCCTCTGGACGTGGCCTACGTCGGCTTCGACATCCCCAACGACTTCGTCGTCGGCTACGGCCTCGACTTCGCCGAGAAGTACCGCAACCTGCGATGTGTGGCGACGCTTCGCCCCGAGATCTACTCGTAGCAGACACCAGCAGCCTCGGGGAGTGGGCGTGAGTGCCGGAACACCCGGGCGTTCGTCGTCGTTGAGCAGGTGGTCGCTGAACACGGCAGCCTCCCGTGGCGCGGTGTACCGTCGATCAACCTTGTCGCAGCGAAAGGAACGCCGGGGCCGCGCTGAGCCGGTCTTCTTCCCATGAATCTCAAGAGACTCACTCGCGGGCCGCTCTTCTGGGTGGCGCTTGCCCTGTTGGGGTTCCTCGTCGCGACCCAGCTCATCGGCGGAGGCGGCGGGTTCGAGCGCGTCGACACCTCTACTGCGATCGCCGCGATCACGGAGGCCGACGTGCAGTCGGCCAAGATCGTCACCGGGGATCAGCAAGAGCTCCAGCTGACCCTGAAGAACGGCGACCAGATCCGCGCCTACTACGTCGACGGCCAGCAGGTAGAGCTCGGTGGGCTGCTCCAGGACCAGGCCGACGCCGGGAGCCTGCCGGAGGGCTACGACGTCGAGGTGCCGCGACCCAGCGTCCTGCTGTCCGTGCTCGGGGCACTCCTTCCGTTCCTGCTGCTCGGGCTGCTGCTGCTGTTCTTCATCAACCAGGTGCAAGGTGGCGGCAGCCGGGTGATGCAGTTCGGCAAGTCCAAGGCGAAGCTCGTCACGAAGGACATGCCCCAGACGACGTTCGCCGACGTCGCCGGCTGCGAGGAGGCCATCGAGGAGCTGGACGAGATCAAGGAGTTCCTCTCCGACTCGGCCAAGTTCCGTCGCCCTCGGGGCCAAGATCCCCAAGGGCGTGCTGCTGTACGGCCCTCCCGGTACCGGTAAGACGCTGCTGGCCCGCGCCGTGGCCGGCGAGGCCGGCGTGCCCTTCTTCTCCATCTCCGGCTCGGACTTCGTGGAGATGTTCGTCGGGGTCGGTGCCTCTCGCGTGCGCGACCTGTTCGTGCAGGCCAAGGAGAACGCCCCGGCCATCGTCTTCGTCGACGAGATCGACGCCGTCGGCCGGCACCGCGGCGCCGGCCTCGGCGGCGGGCACGACGAGCGCGAGCAGACCCTGAACCAGATGCTCGTCGAGATGGACGGCTTCGACGCCACCACGAACGTCATCCTCATCGCCGCAACGAACCGTCCCGACATCCTCGACCCGGCACTGCTGCGACCGGGACGCTTCGACCGCCAGATCGCCGGTCGAGGCGCCTGACATGGAGGGTCGCCACCAGATCCTCCAGGTCCACGCCAAGGGCAAGCCGCTGGAGGAGTCGGTGGACCTTCGTGCGGTCGCCCGCCGGACTCCGGGCTTCACCGGTGCCGACCTCGCCAACGTGCTGAACGAGGCCGCCCTGCTGGCGGCCCGCCGCGGCCAGCAGTCGATCGACCCCGAGGCCATGGACGAGGCGATCGACCGCGTCATGGCCGGTCCGCAGAAGCGCTCGCGGCTGATGAACGACGAGGAGAAGAAGATCACCGCCTACCACGAGGGTGGACACGCCCTGGTGGCGGCGGCGCTGCCGCACACGTCCCCGGTCCAGAAGGTGACGATCCTGCCCCGTGGCCGCGCCCTGGGCTACACGATGGTGCTGCCCGAGGAGGACAAGTACTCCACGACGCGCAACGAGATGCTTGACCAGCTGGCCTACATGCTGGGAGGCCGCGCCGCCGAGGAGCTCGTCTTCCACGACCCGACGACAGGCGCGGCCAACGACATCGAGAAGGCCACGTCGCTCGCTCGACGCATGGTCACCCAGTACGGCATGACCGAACGGCTCGGGGCCATCAAGTTCGGCTCCGAGCGTGGCGAGCTCTTCCTCGGCCGCGAGATCGGGCACGAGCGCGACTACTCCGAGCAGGTCGCCGCCGTGGTGGACGACGAGGTGCGCGCGCTCATCGAGACTGCGCACCAGGAGGCTTTCGACATCCTGGCGGAGAACCGGGAGGTTCTCGACTCCCTGGTCGTCGCCCTTCTCGAGCACGAGACGCTCGACCGGACCCAAGTGGCCGAGATCTTCGAGCCGGCCCGACGACGCCAGCCGCGACCGGCCTGGACGGGGTCCTCGACCCGCGTCCCATCTGACCAGCCGCCGGTGCGCAGCAAGAAGGAGCTGGCCAGTGGGCCGGGCGTCAACGGCCACACCCCCGTCGAGGAGGCCGAGAAGGTCGCGAGCAGCACGGAGAGCTCGCCGGCATGACTCGGCCGTTCGACCTGCCGCGGGCGCAAGCTGCCGTCCGAGAGCTGCTCCTGGCGATGGGGGAGGACCCCGATCGTGATGGCCTGCGCGACACCCCCGAACGTGTCGCACGCGCCTACGAAGAGGTCTTCGCTGGGCTCCGTGCGACACCCGAGGAGGTGCTGACGACGACGTTCGAGCTGGGGCACGACGAGATGGTGCTGGTCAGGAGCATCGAGACCTACTCGATGTGCGAGCACCACCTGGTGCCTTTCCACGGCGAGGCGCACGTCGGCTACATCCCGGGTGAGGACGGTCGCATCGCGGGCATCTCCAAGCTCGCCCGCCTCGTCGAGGTCTTCGCCAGGCGACCGCAGGTCCAGGAACGTCTGACCTGTCAGATCGCCGACTCGATGGTCGACATCCTCAGACCGCGCGGGGTCATCGTCGTGCTGGACTGCGAGCACCTGTGCATGTCCATGCGGGGCGTGCGCAAACCCGGTGCCCGGACGGTCACGAGTGCCGTTCGCGGCCAGCTGCTGGACCCGTCGTCGCGGGCCGAGGCGATGTCGCTCATCCTGGGTACGTGACCCAGCCGACCGGACTGCCTCGCGCGCAGCGATGCCTGGTCATGGGGGTCGTCAACGTGACCCCGGACTCGTTCTCCGACGGGGGCCGCCTCGCCGACTCCGACGCGGCGGTGCAGCACGCCGTCGGCATGTTGAGCAGCGGAGCAGACCTCGTCGACGTCGGCGGCGAGTCGACCCGCCCCGGTGCCTCTCGCCCGACTGCCGAGCAGGAGTCGGCCCGAGTCATGCCGGTGGTGGCAGCCCTGGCCGAGCGCCATGCTGTCGTGAGCATCGACACGATGCGCGCCGAGGTGGCGCTCGCCGCGGTTGCCCAGGGGGCGTCCTTGGTCAACGACGTCTCCGGAGGTCTGGCAGACGCGGCCATGCTGCCCACGGTCGCCGACCTTGGCGTTCCCGTCGTGCTCATGCACTGGCGAGGGCCGTCCTCGACCATGCAGGAGCACGCCAGCTACGAGTCGGTCGTCGCACAGGTGCGCGACCATCTGTCCGCACGCGTCGACGCTGCCCTGTCCGCCGGCATCGCTGCCGACCGCATCGTGATCGACCCGGGGCTCGGCTTCGCCAAGCTTGCCGAGCACAACTGGGCCCTGCTGCGCCACCTGGACGTCCTCGTCGGCCTCGGGTTCCCGGTGCTCGTCGCTGCCTCACGCAAGTCGTTCCTCGGTTCCCTGCTCGGCGGGTCGCAGGGCCCTCGCCCGGTCGGGCTCCGCGAGGACGCGACGACCGCCGTGACCGCCCTGGCCGCGGCCGCGGGTGCCTGGGCAGTCCGCGTCCACGAGGTGGCCCCGTCGGCCGATGCCGTGCGGGTCGCGGCTCGATGGGCCCAAGGATGACGGTCGGGCAGCCGACTACGCTGCCGGACGTGAGCGAGCAGCTGCGGGTCCCTCGGGACCTCGTCGTCCTCCGCGGGGTGCGCGGGTACGGGCGCCACGGTGTGCTGGAGTCCGAACGCCGACTCGGGCAGACGTTCCTGGTGGACGTCAGCCTGGAGCTCGACACCCGGCCTGCCGCGACGTCGGACGATGTGGCCGACACCGTCGACTACGGTGTGGTCGCACAGTCGATCCTCGACATCGTGGAAGGCGAGCCGGTCGCCCTTCTGGAGCGGCTCGCGCAAGACATCTGCGACGCGATTCTCGTGCACGACCGAGTGCAGGCCGTGGACGTGACCGTGCACAAGCCCTCGGCGCCGGTACCAGCGCCTTTCGACGACATTTCCGTGAGTATCCGGAGGACCCGCGCGTGACCTCGGTTCCGAACCCCTTCGTCATCGATGCCGACACCTTGACCGGTGAGCTCCGTCCCATTCGCAGGGTTGCCCTGGGTCTGGGCAGCAACCTCGGCGATCGCCTGGAATACCTGCAGGCTGCGGTCGACACTCTCACCGAGACCCCGGACATCGTCCCCGTCGCGGTCTCGCCGGTCTACGAGACCGACCCGATCGGCGGGCCGGAGGATCAGCCGGCCTTCCTGAACGCCGTTCTGCTCCTCGACACCATGCTCGCCGCGCGAACCCTGGTGGAGCGCGCCTTCGCCGTGGAGGACGCGTACGGCCGCTCCCGAACGGAGCGGTGGGGCCCTCGCACGCTGGACGTCGACGTGCTCGCGGTCGGTGGCGAGACCATCGACGAGCCCGACCTGATCGTTCCGCACCCGCTGATTGCCGAGCGAGGGTTCGTGCTGCACCCCTGGGCCGAGGTCGACCCCGACTTCGAGATCCCAGGCCTCGGCAGGGTGGGCGAGCTGGCCAGCCGGCTGAGCACGGAGGGTGTGCGCAAGACCGACGAGTACCTGCTGCTGCCCGGCTGAGTCGGCCGGCAGCGTCGAGACGTGAACCCGACCAGGCCTGCCACGGTTGCTGGGGCCGGGTTGGCCGGCATCGTGGTCGGCTACGGGCTCGCCAGCCTGCTCGACCAGCTCGGCTACGGGCTCGTCAGGGTCTCGTGGGTGGCCATCGGGCTGCTGGTGTTCCTGGCCGTGCTCCTTCTGGTGGCAGCCCGCCGGGTTCGCGCCTGGGTCAGCGGCGACCGCCCGCAGGAGCCGGGTGACGCGCTCACCATGGGTCGCCTCGTGGCGTTGGCCAAGGCAGGCTCGGTCTTCGGCAGCCTCATGACCGGCGGGTACCTGGGGCTCGCGGCGGTGGGTCTGGACAGGGTCGGCACCGAGTACGGGCGTGGGCACGTCCTGTGGGCGATCGGCGGGGCGCTGGGCGCCATCGCGGTCCTGGTCGGCGCTCTGCTGCTGGAGCGCGCCCTGCAGCTACCGGGGGACTCCGACGGTGAGGCAGCGGGCACGTCCTGACGGGTCTGGCTATCGTGGGGGAGGACAGGGTCCTCGGCGGGCCACAGTCGTCTCGAGGGGCCCTTGTACGCATGAGCGCACTTGGCATTCGTCTGGACGAGCTCACCAAGACCTTCGCAGCAGAGGCGCCGCCGGCCGTCGACGCCCTCAGCCTGGACATCACCGGAGGGTCCATCGTTGCCCTCATCGGGCCGTCGGGCTGCGGCAAGACGACGACGCTTCGGATGATCAACCGGCTCATCGAGCCCACGTCGGGCGGGATCGAGATCGGTGGCGCGGACGTCACTCACCGCCCGGTGGAGGAGCTGCGCCGCGACATCGGATACGTGATCCAGCAGGTCGGTCTCTTCCCGCACCGGACGATCGCGCAGAACATCGCGACAGTGCCCAAGACACTCGGCTGGGACAAGCGCCGCACGTCCGAGCGTATCGACGAGCTCACCGACCTCGTGGGGCTCGACGCCGACATGCTCGACCGATACCCCGACGAGCTGTCCGGCGGTCAGCAGCAGCGGGTCGGTGTCGCAAGAGCGCTGGCTGCCGATCCGCCCGTGCTGCTCATGGACGAACCCTTCGGCGCGGTCGACCCCATCGTCCGCGCACGGCTGCAGGATGAGCTGCTGACGCTGCAGAGCGAGCTGCACAAGACGATCGTCCTGGTCACGCACGACATCGACGAGGCGCTGAAGCTGGCGGACCGGATCGCTCTGCTCAACGTCGGTGGAAGGCTCGAGCAGTACGCCACCCCTGACGAGCTGCTGAGGGTGCCCGCGAACACGTTCGTGGAGCAGTTCGTGGGGGAGGACCGCGGGGTCAAGCGCCTGCAGCTGTCGACGGTCAGCCAGCTCCCGTTCAACCAGGGGCCCGTCGTGGCGCTGGACTCCGAGGTGTCAGAGGCGTTGGCGGTGATGGACGTCTACCGCAGCACGTGGGTCGGGGTGACAGACCAGAACGCGTTCGCCGGGTGGGTCGCCGGGCAGGACCTTCGTAGGGGTGGCGATCTGCGGGGTGCGACCCGCTACCCCCCGGCGGGGCGAGTCACGCCGGCGAGCACCCTGCGCAACGCGATGGAGGTCATCATGAACTCCAACACGTCCGTGGCCGTCATCGACGACGACGGGCGGTTCGGCGGCGTGGTCACCCTGGAGGCGATCCGCGCCGAGCTGGGGCTCAGCGGCGCGGACCCGGTGACCGGCGCCCAGGTCTGAGCAGGTGCTCACCCAGGCCGCGGTGGCCCAGGACCGCAACCCCATCATCCGCTGGGACTATGTCGTCGACCAGTCCGACGACATCATCGCAGCCCTGCTCCAGCACCTGGAGCTCACGCTCATCTCCGTCGGCCTCGGCTTGGCCGTCGCCGCCCCACTGGCTGCCTTGGCGCTTCGCTACCGCTGGACGACCAGCGCGATCACGGGGTTCACCGGCTTCCTCTACACCCTGCCGAGCGTCGCGCTGTTCGCCCTGCTCGTGCCGCTGTTCGGGCTCAGCCGCATCAGCACGGTGATCCCGCTGGCCAGCTACACACTGCTCATCCTGGTAACCAACATCATCGTCGGCTTTCGCTCCGTGCCCGAGTCGGTCATCGACGCCGCGAACGGGCTGGGCCTGACTCCGGCACGGCGGGTGCTGGGAGTCCAGCTGCCGTTGGCGCTGCCGTCCATCATCACCGGCATCCGAATCGCCACCGTGTCGACGGTCGGGTTGCTGACCGTCGCTGCGATCATCGGCCAGGGTGGGCTGGGCCGGCTCATCCTGGACGGGCTGCGTCGCGCGTTCTGGACACCGATGACCGTCGGTGCGCTCTTGTCGATCCTCCTGGCGCTGGCACTCGACGGGCTCATCCTGTACCTCGGACGTGCGGCGACGCCCTGGGCCCGGCGGGCTGCGTCGTGATCGGGCCGAGCAGCCAGGCAGCCGTGCCACGCGACATCACCCTGTGGGAGTGGCTGTCCGATCCCGCCACCTGGACCGGCCCGGACGGCATCTGGGCATCGCTGCAGGAGACCGTCCTGCTGTGCGCCATCGTGGTCGCGGTGGCGACGGTCGTTGCCGTCCCGCTGGCGGCCTGGTTGGCGCACAACCGTCGAGGTGAGATCGGCGTGACCTGGATGGTCACGCTCAGCCGAGCCGTCCCGACCTTCGCGATCGCTGGGCTGCTCGTCCCGGTCTCGTTGATCAACGGGTGGGGATTCGAGCCGTGGCCGATCTTCGTCGCACTGCTCCTCCTCGCGCTGCCGCCGATCTACCTCAACACCTACACCGCCGTCCGCAGCGTCGCCCCCGGCGCCGTCGACGCTGCCCGCGCGATGGGCTTCAGCGAGCGGCGAGTTCTGGTCGAGGTCGAGCTGGCCCTCGCCACGACACTCATCTTCGCCGGCATCCGGGTCTCGGCGGTCCAGGTTGTGGCCACCGAACCCATCCGGGCCTTCCTGGGCGGCGACGGCATGGGTCGCTACGTCCGTGACGGGCTCGGGCAGAACAACGACACGCTGCTCATCGGGGGCGCCATTCTTGTCGCTACGCTTGCTGCGGCAACGGGCCTGGCCTTCGGGCTGCTGGAACGGACGGTCCTCCCGGAGGGCGTCCGCAGGCTCAAGACGACCCGCGCCCGCTAGGACATGGAGAGGTTCCCTAGATGACCACGCGTTCCGCCCGCTTCCTGCTGCCTGTCGCGCTGCTCGGCCTTGTCGCTGCTGCCTGTGGTAGCGGCGAGGACACCACAGATGACGCCTCGGCCACCTCCGATGCCACGGAGTCCGAGGCCGCTGCTCCGGACGGCCCGGCCATCAAGGTGCGCGGCCAGGCCTTCAGCGAGTCGGTGACCATCGCCGAGGTCTACGGGCAGTACCTGGAGGGGAAGGGCTATGACGTCGAGATCCTGACCGAGGCCGGCTTCCGTGAAGAGGCCGTCACCGGCATCGAGACCGCCGAGCTCGACCTCATCGTCGACTACCTCGGCAGTGCCCAGGCGCAGCTCGTCCCTGACGCCGAGGCATCAGCCGATCCTGCGGAGGTGTCGGCCAACCTCGTTCCGTTCTACGAGGGGATCGGCGCCACGTTGCTCGACTACAGCCCAGCTGTGGACGGCAACGCCTTCGTGGTTCGTGGCGACGAAGACGCCACGGCCATCTCCGACACCGCCGATGCCGGGCTGGTCCTCGGTGCCTCGGCGCAGTGCTTCGAGAGGCCCCAGTGCTACATCGGGCTGACCGACCCCGAGATCTACGGCATCGAGTTCGCCGACACGGTCACCCTCGAGTTCGGTCAGGTGCTCGGCACGGCGCTTGCGGCCGAAGAGGTCGACGCTGTCATCTGGAACACCACGGCCCCGGAGATCGAGACCGAGGGCTTCAAGGTGCTCGCCGACGACAAGATGCTGTTCTCCGCTGACAACATCGCTCCGATCATCCGAACCGAGGTTCTCGACGCCTACGGGGACCAGCTCGCGAGCGACCTCAACGAGCTGAGCGCCCAGATCACGACCGACGACCTGGTGGCCTGGAACGTGGAGACCGACATCGAGAAGCGCGAGTCCGACGACGTCGCGACCGAGTGGCTCGAGGCCGAGGGCCTGCTCTGAGCGCGGTCGACGGGGTCTTTGCCCCCCCGGCCGAGGACTGGGTCCGGGTCTCACCGAAGCTGATCACGGCTCGGCGGCTGGTTCTTGCCATCGTGCTTGTTCCGATCGTCGGGGTCATCGTCGCCATCACCGGGGTGTCCCCGGCCCCGGGCTGGGTTCCCGCGCTCGTGGCGGTCGTCGGGCTCGTGGTGTTCGGATGGGCCTGGTGGCTCATCGGGCGACGGGTGCGCTCGTACGGCTACTGCGAGCGTGCGGACGACCTGCTGGTGACCAGCGGCATCCTGTTCCGCCGTCTGGTCATCGTGCCGTACGGCCGCATGCAGCTCGTGGACGTGACGGCGGGTCCCATCGACAGGTCGCTCGGTATCACGACCGTCCAGCTCCACACCGCCGCCGCGACGTCGGACGCCGCGATCCCCGGGCTGCCGCCGGATGAGGCGTCGGCGCTGCGCGACCGCCTGAGCGCGGTGGGCGAGGAGAGGTCGTCCGGGCTGTGACCGAGGTTCCGGCACCGGACGTAGCGCCGGCCGAGACGCCCCGCGGGACCGCGCCCCGCCACACGCACCCGCTCACGGTGCTGGTCACGGTTCTGAGATCGATTCCCGCACTGATCGGCGTGGGGATCGTGATGGTCGCACAGTCAGGGGCCGGCGACTGGCTCGGCGACGTCACCGTCAGCTGGGTGCTCGTCGTCCTGGGTGGTTTTGCACTTCTCGGCGTTCTGGCGGTCGTCATCGCCGGGTTCGCCTACCTCTCGTGGACGCGGCTCACGTACTACTTCGACGACACCGGGGACCTGCGGGTCGATTCCGGCATCTTCACCAGGCAGCAGCGCCGGCTGGCGCTGTCACGACTGCAGGCTGTCGACGTCAACCAACCACTGCTCGCCAGGGTCGTCGGGATGGCCGAGGTCAAGGTCGAGGTCGCCGGAGCCGGGGACTCCCGGGTCACCCTGCAGTACCTCACCTACGCCGACGCCCAGGCCTTCCGCGCCGAGATCCTTGCCCGCGCCGCGGGCCTGCGACCCGACGTCGGCACCGCACCGCAGAACGTGATCGTCAGCGTTCCGCCGAAGGATCTCGTCGTCTCGTTGCTGCTCTCGTCGACGACGCTGGTCGGTGTGGTCGCCACCATCGGCATCGTCGTCATCCTGGTCGTGTCCGAGGGCGCCGTCGGCCTGCTCGGTCTGCTGCTCACGGGGGGCGTCCCGATCTTCGCCGCCTTCGGACAGTTCGTCCGCTTCTTCGGGTTCACTGTGGCCGAGTCCCCCGACGGTCTCCGGCTTCGTAGTGGCCTGACGTCGACCCAGGCCCAGACGGTCCCACCGGGCCGAGTGCACGCGGTCGAGTACTCCCAGCCGCTGCTATGGCGCTCGCGGGACTGGGTACGCGTTCAGATCACGGTCGCCGGTACCAGCAGCGGCGAGGACAACCAGCAGGGCGGCTCAGCCGGCACCCTGCTCCCGGTGGCACCGCGCGAGGTCGCCGAGGCGGTCGTCGAACGGGTGCTTCCCGGTCTCGGGGTGTCCGACCTCACCTGGACCGAGGCCCCTGCCCGCGTCCGCTGGCGCGCTCCGATCCAGTGGCGCCGGCTCGCCGTGGGGGCCAACGACCGTGCCTTCGCCACCCGTCGCGGACGCCTGGTACGGCGGCTCGCCGTCGTCCCGCACGCCCGCACCCAGAGCGTCCACCTCACCCAGGGGCCCTGGCAGCGTCGGCTGGATGTCGCGACAGTGCGCGTGGACGTCGCCCCGGGCCCGGTCAGCGTCGAAGGCCTTCACCAGGACGCCGGCACCGCCCGGGCCGTGCTCGACCGGCAGGCCGAGCGGGCTCGCTCGGCGCGGGCCGGGGCAGGGCCGGAGAGATGGATGTCCTCCGATCGGCGTGCGCCTGATGCGCAGGACGGCACCGACGATCCGGTTTGACGGGCCCCGCCGCCCGGGTAGTCTTCTCATGGGTCAGCACACCGACCGGTACCGCACTGGACTGGAGCGAAGGGCTGGATTCAATGACCTCGTCTGGGCAAGCATGCCCTCCCTCGCCGTGGCGCGTGGGAGTTGTCGGAGCCGGTCGAGTCGGCGCCGTCCTCGCTACGGCGCTGCGTCGCCAGGGGCACACCATCGTTGCCGCCCACGGCCTGTCCGACGCCAGTCGGGCACGTGCCGCCGAGCTGCTCCCGGGGGTGCCCCTTGCCCCGGTGTCGAAGGTGGTGGAGCAGGCAGACCTGGTGCTGCTGGCCGTCCCTGACGACACCCTGCCCGGGCTGGTGCAGGGCGTCGCCCGAAGCACCGGTTTTCACGCCGGCCAGGTCGTCGCCCACACCAGTGGCCGCCACGGCGTCGCCGTCCTGCGCCCCGCGGCTGCCGCGGGCGCCATCACGATGGCCGTGCACCCGGCGATGACCTTCACCGGAACGGCGCTGGACCTGGAGCGCCTCGACGGCGCCCGGTTCGGGGTCACCGCAGCAGCACAGCACGTGGGCCTGGCCGACGAGCTCGTGGCCGAGCTCGGTGGAGTCCCCGTGCACGTCGATGAGGCTGACCGCGACCTCTACCACGCCGCGCTCGCGCACGGCGCGAACCACCTGGTCACCCTGGTTGCCGATGCCCTCGACCTGCTGGCACGGGCTGGAGTCGAGGACCCGGCGGGAACGCTTCGACCCCTGCTGCAGGCAGCACTCGACAACGCCCTCGCCCACGGGGGTGCCGCGCTCACCGGGCCGGTCGCCCGTGGCGACGCCGGCACCGTGGCCGCCCACCTGCGAACGATCGCGGCCGCCGCCCCGGACAGCGTCGACCTCTACGGCGCGCTGGCCCGGCACACGGCCGCACGAGCCGTGGCCGACGGTCGCCTGCGATCGGCGGACGCCGCCGGGTTGCTGGACGCGCTCGCCGATCCGGACGCGGTGCAGCCGGCCGACGCCTGATCGGGCCTGGGGTGGCTTGCACATGCGGCTCCTGACGACCCGCGACGACCTCCACGACCACCGCCGGTCGCTGCCGGACTCCGAGGTGGCGGCTGTGCTGACGATGGGTGCGCTGCACGAGGGACACCTTGCTCTGGCCGCCGAGGCGCGGCGGCTCGTCGGCCCCCGCGGAACGGTTGTGGTGACGGTGTTCGTCAATCCGCTGCAGTTCGGTGCGGGGGAGGATCTCTCGCACTACCCGCGCACGCTCGACGCCGACGTGGCGGCCGCGGAGCAGGCGGGCGTGGATGTCGTCTTCGCCCCCAGCGCCGAAGAGATCTACCCCGACGGTCCACCCACGATCACGATCGACCCGGGTGAGCTGGGGACGATCCTCGAGGGGGCGGTGCGGCCGACGCATTTCCGCGGTGTCCTCACCATCGTGGCCAAGCTGCTGAATCTGGTCGTTCCGTCGGTCACGGTCTTCGGCGAGAAGGACTATCAGCAGCTCGTGCTGGTGCGACGCATGTGCCGCGAGCTCGAGCTCGGCGTCGAGGTCGTCGGGCTGCCCGACCGTTCGCGAGCCGGACGGGCTGGCCATGTCCAGCCGCAACGCCTACTTGAGCGCCCAGCAGCGACGGCAGGCCGGCGTGCTGTCGCGAGCATTGCGGGCCGGCCAGGATGCCGCCCAGGACGGGGTGGGCAGCGCGCTCGCTGCCGCAGGTGCCGCCCTGGCCGAGGAGCCCGGGGCCCGCGTGGACTACCTGGTGGCGACCGATCCCGACCTCGGTGCCCCCCCGGACCAGGGCACAGCCCGCCTGCTCGTGGCTGCCGCGGTGGGCGGGACGCGTCTGCTCGACAACGTGCCGCTCACGGTTGGGCCGTCGTGATGGCGCAGCCTGGACGCCGCTACGGCTCAGGACCCGCGGTGCCGTCGGCGCTGGCGGCTCCCGCACCCGGCTGGACGATCGAGGCGGACGTGATCGTCATCGGGAGCGGCATCGCCGGGCTCACGGCTGCCCTGGCCGCCCGCAGGCTCGGGCGCGTTCTGCTGGTGACCAAGACCCACCTGGACGCAGGCGCCACGTCGTGGGCGCAAGGCGGGATTGCTGCAGCCCTGGACCCCGACGACTCCCCGGCCGAGCACCTTGCCGACACGCTCGCCGCCGGCGGAGGCCTCTGCGACGCCGAGGCCGTACGGGTCCTGGTCACCGAGGGGCCCCGGCGCATCCGCGAGCTGGTTGCCCTCGGCACCGAGTTCGAGCGCACCCCCACCGGCGAGTTCGCGCTGACCCGGGAGGGTGGCCACCTGCGCGACCGCATCGCCCACGCTGGGGGTGACGCGACCGGGCGGGAGATCTCTCGCGCGCTCATCGCCCAGCTGGCAGCAGTCCAGGTCGACCCGCGCATCGAAGTCATCGAGCACGCGCTGGTCATCGACCTGTTGACCGACTCCGCCGGTGCCGCGTGCGGCGTGACCCTGCATGTCATCGGCGAGGGGACGCGAGACGGTGTCGGCGCAGCCATGGGTCGGGTTGTCGTCCTGGCGACTGGGGGGCTCGGCCAGGTCTACAGCGCCACGACGAACCCCGCCGTCGCGACCGGGGACGGCGTGGCTGCCGCCCTGCGGGCGGGCGCAGAGGTCGCCGACCTCGAGTTCGTCCAGTTCCATCCCACGGTCCTCTGGCTGGGGGCTGACTCGACGGGGCAGCAGCCGCTCATCTCCGAGGCGGTCCGCGGCGAGGGGGCGGTGCTGCTGGACGACGAGGGCCGGCGCTTCATGCTCGAGCGTCACCGGCTGGCCGAGCTCGCCCCGCGCGACAAGGTGGCCTCGGCGGCCGTGGACGTGATGCGAGCCGCCGGCACCGACCACGTCTACCTCGACGCCCGCCACCTGGGTGCCCAGCTTCTCGAGCAGCGCTTCCCGTCGATCCTGGCCAGCTGTCGCGAGCACGGGATCGACCCGGTGACGGACCTGGTGCCGGTCGCTCCGGCGCAGCACTACGCCTCCGGCGGGGTGATGGTGGACACCTGGGGTCGCAGCAGCGTGCCGGGGCTCATGGCCTGTGGCGAGGTGTCGAGCACCGGAGTGCACGGAGCGAACCGTCTCGCCTCGAACTCCCTGCTCGAGGGGCTCGTGTGGGGATACCGGATCGTGGACTACCTCACGGCGCACGGCCTTCCTCGGCCTGGCGACCCGCTGCCCCGGGAGCCGGCATCGCTGGTCCCCGCCGCCAGCCGACCGTCCATCCAGCAGACGATGACGGCAGGCGTCGGCGTCACCCGCGACGCCGACGGGTTGGCTCGAGCGGCTGGTGCGCTGCGGTCGCTGAGGGGGCAGGGCGCGGATCCCGCCGTCTCCACCGAAGCGTGGGAGGCCTCCAACCTTCACGACGTGGCCTCGGCTCTCACGGCGGTGGCCGCCATCCGCGAGGAGACGCGTGGCGGGCACTGGCGCACGGACCACCCCGAGACCGACGACGCGAGATGGCGGGGTCGCCTGGTGGGGGTGCGCTCGCCGGAGGGGACACTCGAGGTGACCTTTCGACCTCTGGGGGACGCATGAGCGACGACCCCGCCCTGGCGAGCGACCTCGCCCGCAGGCTCACCCGCGCCGGACTCGACCCCTCGGCGATCGTGCGCCTGGTCGACGCCACGCTGGCTGAGGACATCGCCGCCGGTGTCGACGTGACGAGCGTGGCCACCGTGCCCGAGGGGGCCACCGCGGTGGCGACGTTCACGAGCCGGGCGCAGGGAGTGGTGGCCGGTCTCGACGTGGCGGAGCTCGTGCTGACGCGTGCGGCGTGCCACCCGGTCGACACCGAGCACCTGGTCGCCGACGGCGCTCGCGTCGCGACCGGTGAGGCGCTGCTGCGGGTGCGCGGCCGGGCACGCGACCTGCTGCTCGGCGAGCGCTCGGCGCTCAACCTGCTCTGCCACCTGTCCGGGGTCGCCACGCTCACCCGCAGGTGGGTCGAGGCGGTGGACGGGTCAGGAGCGGCCGTGCGCGACACCCGCAAGACGACCCCTCTGCTGCGCTCGCTGGAGAAGTACGCCGTGCGGTGCGGAGGCGGGCAGAACCACCGGATGGCGCTGTCGGACGCTGCCCTGGTGAAGGACAACCACGTGCTTGCGGCCGGGGGCGTCGTCGAGGCCTTCGAGCGCGTGCGCCGGGCCTACCCAGAGCTCGAGGTCGAGGTCGAGGTCGACACCCTCGCCGACGCTCTGGCCGTCGTCGACGCAGGCGCTGAACTCGTGCTTCTGGACAACTTCGACCTGGCGACGCTGGCTGCCGCCGTCGATCAGGTGGGCGGGCGGGCCCGGCTCGAGGCCAGTGGCGGCCTCTCGCTGGACACGG
Source organism: uncultured Actinomycetota bacterium (assembly GCA_963712175.1). Lineage (GTDB taxonomy): Bacteria > Actinomycetota > Actinomycetes > Jiangellales > Jiangellaceae > CAVQGZ01. The sequence continues at coordinate 113,693 of CAVQGZ010000009.1, read as the reverse complement.
CTGCCGAGGTGGCCGCCACCGGGGTGGACTACCTGGCGGTCGGCGCCCTCACCCATTCGGCGCCGGTGCTCGACATCGGCCTGGACTTCGCTTCGACAACTTCGGAGGGCTGAGCCGTGCTGCTGGCGATCGATGTCGGGAACACGCAGACGGTGCTCGGGCTGCTTGAGCAGTCCGGCGACGACGTCGAGGTCGTGGAGCACTGGCGAGTGTCCACGGACTCCGAGCGCACCGCCGACGAGTGGGCCGTCCTGCTCGACGGACTGCTCGTGCGCAGCCGTGGGGTGAGCATGGACGCGGTCGACGGCGTGGCCATGTGCTCGACAGTGCCGGCAGTGCTCAGCGAGATGCGCGACATGGCCGACCGGGTCTTCGCCGACCTCGCGACGGTCGTTGTCGAGCCAGGTGTCCGGACGGGCATCCCGGTGCTGGTGGACAACCCCCGCGAGGTCGGCACCGACCGCATCGTCAACTCCCTGGCCGCCGTCCACCTCTACGGCGGGCCCGCCATCGTGGTGGACTTCGGCACCGCGACGACGTTCGACGCCGTCTCCGCGGCCGGTGCCTACGTCGGGGGGGCCATCGCGCCGGGCATCGGCATCTCCCTGGACGCACTCGGGGTTCGGGGTGCGCAACTGCGCAAGGTGGAGCTGAGCCCGCCGCGCTCGGTGATCGGCAAGAACACCGTCGAGGCGCTGCAGTCCGGCGCGCTGTACGGGTTCGCCGCCCAGGTGGACGGGATGGCCGCCCGCATGGCCGCAGAGCTCGCCGACGACCCAGATGACGTGGCCGTCATCGCGACCGGGGGTCTGGCGCCGCTGATGATCGGCGAGGCTCGCTCGCTCGCCCGGCACGAGCCGTGGCTCACCCTCATCGGCCTACGGCTCGTGTGGGAGAGGAACTTCCGCGGTCGCTGATACCCGGGGGGGTATACTCGTCTCTTCTGCCACGCCGACCTGGAGGATCAACCATGCGTGCCCGAAGCCTTCTCGTGACTGCGCTGGTCAGCTCGGCTGCCCTCGTCGGACTTGCCGGCTGCTCGTCCGACTCGGCTGCCGTGACCGACATCGGCCCGGCTGACCTGGTCGAGGTTGTCGCGGACGGGGAGGCCGTCGTTCTCGACGTGCGCACCCCTGAGGAGTTCGCGGCCGGGCACGTGGCCGGGGCACTCAACATCGACGTGTCCAGCCCGACGTTCGACGACGAGATCGCTGCGCTGCCCGACGACGGGACCTACGTCGTCTACTGCCGCAGCGGCAATCGCAGCGCGCAGGCGGCGGCGACGATGGTCGACGCTGGGTTCGAGGACGTGTACAACGTCGACGCCGGGCTGAGCACCCTGTCCTCGGCAGGCATACCGCTGACGCAGTAGCCGCGCCGGGCGCTGCGCGGTGCTTACGCTGGTGTCGTGAGCGCCGAGCATTTCGCCGTGAGACGGGCCAGAACTGCCGACGTCGCACAGATTCGCGCGATCGTCGAGTCCTACGCGTCCGATCGGATTCTGCTGGCCAAAGAGATCGTCACCCTCTACGAGGACGTCCCGGATTTTCGTGTCGCCGTGGACGAGCACGGACGAGTCGTCGGTTGCGGGGCCGTTCATGTCATGTGGGAAGACCTGGCCGAGGTGCGGACCCTGGCGGTGCTCCCGCAGTTTCGCGGGCTCGGAATCGGTCAGCATCTGCTCGCAGAACTCGTCAGAACAGCACGGGAGCTGGGTGTGGCGCGCGTCGTGTGCCTGACGTTCGAGGTCGACTTCTTCAGCCGGCACGGGTTCGCCGTGGCCACCTCGGTCGATGTCGACCCCGAGGTGTTCGTACAGATGGTGCGCAGCCCCGATGAAGGAATTGCCGAATACCTGGACCTGGAACGAGTTCGGCCGAACACGTTGGGAAATACCAGAATGGTTCGCTTTCTTCCCGAGGAGTGAGTAGAGTTTTCGCTGTCCCATTGCTCGGGGGAAATGACCTGTCAGGAGATGTTTGTGGCGCAGCGTGTCGAAGTCGTTCTGGTCGATGACCTGGACGGCGGCCCAGCCGAAGAGACGGTGCAGTTCGCGTTGGACTCAGTGAGCTACGAGATAGACCTCAACGCCGAGAACGCCCAGACGCTGCGTGACGCGCTCGCTGTGTACGTGGGGCACGGGCGCAAGCTCGGCGGCCGCCGATCCGCAGGACGTGGCGGCGCACGCAAGACGTCCCGCTCGTCGGAGACGGCGCAGATTCGCACCTGGGCCAAGGAGCAGGGGCTCCCAGTGAACGAGCGTGGGCGCATCCCGGCGACGATCGTCGCGCAGTACGAGGCGGCGCACGCCTGAGGTTACGTTTCTGTTGCTTCTGCGCGAGGCCGTCACGTTCGCCGGTGGCATAACTCCTTCCCACTCGGAACAGCGCTGACCAGCCTGTCCGTTGTGTGAGGCACGTGCAGTCGTGTCGTGTGCCCTCTTCGGAGTGCGCAGGCTGGGCGTCGGTCGAGAAGTGTGGCCCGCAAGCCGGGGCTAGCATGCTCGGACAGGCGCGCACCAGACCCGGGCGGCTGCGCACCGCGGCAACGAGGAGCGCTGAGATGTTCGAGAGGTTTACCGACCGCGCACGTCGGGTTGTGGTCCTTGCCCAAGAAGAGGCGAGGATGCTCAACCACAACTACATCGGTACCGAGCACATCCTGCTCGGGCTGATCCACGAGGGTGAGGGCGTTGCCGCCAAGGCTCTGGAGAGTCTCGGCATCTCGCTCGAGGCGGTGAGGTCCCAGGTCGAGGAGATCATCGGCCAGGGCCAGCAGGCACCCAGCGGGCACATCCCGTTCACTCCGCGCGCCAAGAAGGTGCTGGAGCTCTCGCTGCGCGAGGCGCTACAGCTCGGCCACAACTACATCGGTACCGAGCACATCCTGCTCGGGCTCATCCGTGAGGGCGAAGGCGTGGCTGCCCAGGTGCTCGTGAAGCTCGGTGCCGACCTGAACCGGGTTCGGCAGCAGGTGATCCAGCTGCTGTCGGGCTACCAGGGCGGCAAGGAGACGGTGAGCGCCGGCGGCCCGCAGGCCGAGGCGCCCTCCACCTCGCTGGTGCTCGACCAGTTCGGTCGCAACCTCACGCAGGCCGCCCGCGAGTCCAAGCTCGACCCGGTCATCGGCCGGGAGAAGGAGATCGAGCGGGTCATGCAGGTGCTGTCACGACGCACCAAGAACAACCCGGTGCTGATCGGGGAGCCCGGCGTCGGCAAGACGGCCGTCGTCGAGGGTCTGGCGCAGGCCATCATCAAGGGCGAGGTGCCCGAGACGCTGAAGGACAAGCAGCTCTACACGCTTGACCTGGGCGCGCTCGTGGCCGGCAGCCGCTACCGCGGCGACTTCGAGGAGCGCCTCAAGAAGGTGCTCAAGGAGATCCGCACCCGGGGCGACATCATCTTGTTCATCGACGAGATCCACACTCTCGTCGGTGCCGGCGCTGCCGAGGGGGCCATCGACGCCGCCAGCATCCTCAAGCCGATGCTGGCCCGCGGTGAGCTGCAGACCATCGGCGCCACCACCCTTGACGAGTACCGCAAGCACGTGGAGAAGGACGCCGCGCTGGAGCGGCGCTTCCAGCCGATCCAGGTGAACGAGCCCACGCTGGCGCACACCATCGAGATCCTGAAGGGGCTGCGCGACCGCTACGAGTCGCACCACCGCGTGACGATCACCGACCCCGCGCTGGTGGCGGCAGCCCAGATGTCTGACCGCTACATCTCCGACAGATTCCTGCCCGACAAGGCGATCGACCTCATCGATGAGGCGGGATCTCGGCTGCGGATACGCCGGATGACCGCGCCGCCTGACCTGCGCGAGTTCGACGAGAAGATCGCTGCGGTCCGCCGCGACAAGGAGTCTGCGATCGACTCGCAAGACTTCGAGCTCGCCGCGGGGATGCGTGACAAGGAGAAGACCCTGCTCGGCCAGAAGTCCGAGCGCGAGAAGCAGTGGAAGGCCGGCGACCTCGATGTCGTCGCCGAGGTGGACGAGGAGCTCATCGCCGAGGTCCTGGCGACCGCCACCGGTATCCCGGTGTTCAAGCTGACGGAGGAGGAGACCTCCCGCCTGCTGCACATGGAGGACGAGCTGCACAAGCGCGTCATCGGGCAGGAGGACGCGATTCGAGGGCTGTCCAAGTCGATCCGGCGCACCCGGGCCGGCCTGAAGGACCCGAAACGTCCCGGCGGGTCGTTCATCTTCGCCGGCCCGTCCGGTGTGGGCAAGACCGAGCTCTCCAAGGCGCTGTCGGAGTTCCTGTTCGGCGACGAGACCTCGCTGATCTCGCTCGACATGAGCGAGTACTCCGAGAAGCACACCGTCTCGCGGCTGTTCGGCTCGCCTCCCGGCTACGTCGGCTACGAAGAGGGTGGGCAGCTCACCGAGAAGGTGCGGCGCAAGCCGTTCTCGGTCGTGCTGTTCGACGAGGTCGAGAAGGCCCACCCCGACATCTTCAACTCGCTGCTGCAGATGCTCGAGGAGGGCAAGCTCACCGACGCGCAGGGCCGTGCGGTGGACTTCAAGAACACCGTCATCATCATGACCACCAACCTCGGCACCCGGGATATCGCCAAGAGCGTGAGCCTCGGCTTCCGCAGGCCAGCGACGTCGAGGGCAGCTACGACCGGATGAAGGCCAAGGTCTCCGACGAGCTCAAGCAGCACTTCCGTCCGGAGTTCCTCAACCGCGTCGACGACGTCGTCGTCTTCCCCCAGCTGACGCCGGAGGAGATCGTCCGCATCGTCGACCTGATGATCGACAAGCTGGACGAGCGCCTGCGCGACAAGGACATGGGCATCGAGCTCACGACTGCCGCCAAGGAGCTGCTGGGCAAGCGTGGGTTCGACCCCGTGCTGGGGGCCCGCCCGCTGCGCCGCACGATCCAGCGCGAGATCGAGGACGCCTTGAGCGAGCGCATCCTGTTCGGCGAGCTCAAGGCCGGCCAGATCGTTCTGGTGGACGTCGAGGGCGAGGGAGCGAGCGCCGAGTTCACGTTCTCCGGCGCCGGCAAGGCCGAGCTCCCCGACGCGCCACCGGTCGAGGAGGCCGCAGGCCAGCAGGAGGGCTGAGCGCCCGAAGGCACGACGGCCCGGGAGGACCCCCAGGAATGGGCGGGACCCCCGGGCCGTTGCCTATGGTCATGACCGAGCTCCAGCACCCTGCCGACCTGCTGCGCAAGGCCGACGCACTCGTGTCGCAGCGCAAGCCGGCCGAGGCGCTGTCGAGCGCTGGCTCCGTTGCTGTCCGACGAGCCCGACTCCCGTTCGGTTCTGGAGCTGGCGGGACGTGCCTACTTCGCCCGATCCCAGCTGGACCGCGCCGAGCGCTCCTTCGCTCGGCTCGTCGAGCTCGACCCGACCGACGCGTACGCCCGATTCGCCCTCGGTCGGGTGTGCGAGCGTCGCTCCCGCACCGTGGAGGCGGTGGGGCATTACCGCGTAGCCGTCGCACTCGACCCTCGTCCAGAGTTCGTCGAGCGGCTCCACGACCTCGCTGAGGGGCCGAGCCCCCACGTCTGACGTCGGCTGCCCGACCGCGGGGGACACGCCGAGGGCGCTATCGGTACTCCGCATGGATGAACCCGATGGCCCGCGGCACCACGCGTGGATGGATGCGTTGGTGCGCTGAGCGCACCGTTGGCTCCATCCACGGGGTATGTGGTGAACCGGGGGATCCATCCACGCCTAGCGGGGCAGCGCGAACCCCCCGACGACCTCGACGACGAGCCCGTCGTCGACGAGCGAGGCCAGCGCCCGGTCCCGCTGATCACGTTCTTGCCACACCACGTCCAGGTTGTCACGCGGGACAGGGCCGTCGGCGTCCCTCAGCACCTGCATCAGCAGTCCACGAACCTGGCGGTCGGTGCCGGCGAACGGCTGCGCACGGCGAGGTGCCGTCGAGTCCGGACGCCCTGCGGCCAGCCAGCGGCACTCCTGGGCGAGGGGGCAGCGGGTGCAGCCGGGGTTCGACGCCGTGCAGACCAGGGCGCCCAGCTCCATGACCGCCACCGACCAGCGGGCGGCGGTCTCGTCGTCGGGCGGGAGCAGCGCGTCCGCGAGGGCGCGTTCGGCCCGGGTCAGGTGAGCGGCGGGCAGCGCCTCACCACGCGCGGCCCGGCTCAGCACCCGCCGGACGTTGGTGTCGAGCACCGCCACACGCTGGCCGAAGGCGAAGGCCGCGACGGCTGCGGCGGTGTACTCGCCGACACCGGGGAGGTCACGAAGGGCGTGGACGTCGGCGGGCACGACCCCGTCCCGCTCGCGCGCGATCGTGGTCGCCGCGGCGTGCAGGCGGACCGCACGCCGCGGGTAGCCGAGGCGTCCCCACGCCCGGATCGCCTCCGCGACCGGGTCTGCCGCCAACGCCGCCGGCTCCGCCCAGCGCCGCATCCATGCCTGGTAGACCGGGACGACGCGGCTCACCGGTGTCTGTTGCAGCATCACCTCGCTGACCAGCACACCCCACGCGGTGGTACCCGGCGCCCGCCAGGGGAGGTCGCGCGCGTTGGCGTCGTACCAGGGCAGCAGGGCCCGGTGCAGGGCCGTGGCGGTGGTGGCCGAGCTCAGACGTACCGGTCCATGATGCTGGCCTCGGCCAGGCGCGACAGCGCCTCGCGAATCGTGCGGGCCCGCGCCCCGCCGACGCCGTCGATCGCCAGGAGGTCCTCGACGTTGGCCGTCAGCAGGTGCTGCAGCCCACCGAAGTGCGTGACCAGCCGCTCCACGACGCTGCCCGGCAGCCGTGGGACGCGCGCCAGCAGGCGGTACCCGCGTGGGCTGATGGGCCGGTCGAGCACCGACTCCCCACCGCCGTAGCCCAGCGCCGCGGCCACGTCGGCGAGGTCCAGCAGGGCGTCGGGGTCGAGCTCTTCGAGCTCGCCGAGATGGCCCCGGTGATCGGTGCTCGGGCTGGCCACATAGTCCTGGACGAGGAGCGCACGATCCGGGTCGAGCCCGGCCACGAGCTCGGTGAGCTGCAGGGACAGCAGGCGCCCGTCGGTGCCCAGCTCGACGACGTAGCCCTCGATCTCGGTGTGGATCCTGCGCACCATCTCTTGGCGCTGCGCGACGACGGCGACGTCGCGCAGCGTGGCGAGGTCCTCGATCTCCAGGGCCGAGAGAGTGCCGGCGACCTCGTCGAGGCGCTGCTTGTAGCGCTCGAGCGTCGCGAGGGCCTGGTTGGCCCGCGAGAGGATCTCGGCGGAGTCCTCCAGCACATGGCGCTGGTCGTCGAGGTAGAGCGCCACCAGGTTCATCGACTGGCTGACCGAGATCACCGGGTGCCCGGTCTGGCGAGCGGTGCGCTCGGCGGTTCGGTGCCGCGTCCCGGACTCGGAGGTGTGGATGGTCGGGTCGGGGACGAGCTGCGTCGCGGCCCGCACGATGCGGTTGTTCCGCAGGTCGACGACGATGGCGCCGTCCATCTTGGCCAGCTCGCGCAGCCGCGTGGCGGAGAACTCGACGTCCAGGCTGAAGCCGCCGGTGCACAGCGCCTCCACCTGGCGGTCGTACCCGAGGACGACCAACGCTCCAGTGCGCCCGCGCAGGATGCGCTCGAGCCCCTCGCGCAGATGCGTCCCGGGGGCCACGGAGGCGAGGGTGCGGCGCAACGTCGTATCGATGCGCGGAGTCTAGTGCGGCTCAGCCGTGATGATCGTGCTCGGACGCGGACGCCAGCATCGGACGCTGAGCGGCTCGCACGGCGTCGGCGAGCGAGCCGACGGCGATGACCTCACAACCCTCGATGAGCGGCACAGCCTCGTCGCCACTCGATCGCGCCTGCGGCACGAGGACGCGGCGCGCCCCGACTCGAGCCAGCTCGCTCACGCGGTGCCGGACCCCGCCGACGGGCCGCACCTCTCCGTCCAGACCGACCTCGCCGATGGCTCCCACCCCTGGTGGTAGGGGGACGTCGGCTGCAGCGCTGCCGACGGCGAGCGCCACGGCCAGGTCCCCGGCCGGCTCGGTCATGCTCAGCCCGCCGACGGTCGCCACGTACACGTCCGAGGACCCCAGGCGCAGGCCCGTGCGCCGTTCGAGCACCGCCAGCAGCAGCGTCACCCGGTTGGCGGGCAGCCCCGTGGACACCCGTCGCGGTGTCGAGCCGGAGTCGCTGCCGACGAGCGCCTGGACTTCGACAGGCAGCGCGCGGCGCCCCTCGAGGGTGACCGTCCAGCACCGCCCAGGGACCGGTTGGGGGTTGCCGCTGAGGAAGAGACGCCCCGGGTCGGGGACGGACCGGATGCCGGACTCGTCGAGATCCAGGCAGCCCACCTCGTCGCTTGCGCCGAAGCGGTTCTTCACACCGCGCAGCAGCCGGAGCCGGGTGTGGCGATCGCCCTCGAACATCAGCACCACGTCGACGATGTGCTCGAGCAGCCGCGGACCGGCCACCGCGCCGTCCTTCGTCACATGCCCCACCAGAAGGACGGACGTGCCGACCTGCTTCGCCAGGCTGACGAGCGCCGCGGCAACCCCGCGCACCTGGCTCGGGCTTCCGGCACCGCCCTCGACCCCGCTGGCCGTGATGGTCTGGACCGAGTCGAGCACCAGCAGGGACGGATTGACCTGCTCGGCATGGCTCAGTACCTCGTCCAGGTCACGCACGGCCGCCAGGTACAGACGCTCGTGCACCGAGCCCGTTCGATCACCACGCTGGCGCACCTGTGCCACCGTCTCCTCACCGGTCACGTAGAGGGTCGTTCCGGGAGCGCCGGCGGCCACCTCGAGGGCGAGCGTCGACTTGCCCACGCCTGGCTCGCCGGCGAGCAGGACGACGCCACCGGGTACCAGCCCGCCGCCCAGGACTCGGTCGAGCTCGGCGATGCCCGTGGGCGTCGCCCGGCCGTCCTGCGCGTCCACCTCGGTGATGGGGCGCGCCTTGAGCTCGGCCGCCCCCTCCGCCGTGAGCGCACGGTCGCCGACTGTTCCCCATGCCTGGCACTGACCGCAGCGACCGACCCACCGGGCGCTCGTCCAGCCGCAGTCGCTGCAGCGAAATCCCGCCCTTCCGGCGCGTCCGGACGACCCTCGTGCCGATGCCATGAGACGACCCTAGGGACGACCTCCGACACGTCGTGTCAGCAACGCCGCCACCGCAGCACCGTGGGAACGGCGATGGTCGTTCCCACCGTCTCCCGGACGGCCCGGGCCGCCACGGCCGGCGGGAACTCGATGCTCATCACGGCCTGAAGGTCCTCCCGGGTCTGGAACGACCACACGACCGGCAGTCGCCGCTCCTGCCACCCGCGCTGGGCGAAGAACGTCGAGACGCGGTCCCGGCGCACCCCCGTGCCGCTGGCGGTGAACCAGGCTGCGTAGCCGTACGACGCCCGGACGTCCAGGTCGACGGCGACCTGGAGGCCACCTGGCACGAGAACCCGCTCGACCTCGGCCAACCCGGCCTCGCAGCCCGGCCCGAAGAAGTAGGCCCAGTGCGAGAAGACCAGATCGGCCGAGGAGGTCTCGGCCGGCAGCGCCTCGGCGACCCCGACTCGCACGTCGGCACGATCGCTCAGGCCGGTGCGGGAAAGCCGGCGACGCGCTGCGTCGACCAGGCCCGGATGTGGTTCCACTCCGACGACCCGGGTTGACCGGGCCGCCAGCATCGGCAGGTGGTAGCCGGTGCCGCAGCCGATGTCGAGTGCCAGGTCGACCTCCCCGACGAGCGAGTCCAGCGTCGCAACCACCAGCCCGTCGGGGTCGGCGGCGCGGTTGAGTCGCTCGTAGACCTGCGGCGAGCGCCAGATGTTCGGGCTCGGCGTCGGCGCGGTCACGGCGAGGCGGGATGGCGGGCCACCTGCTCCTCGCACAGCCGCACCAGCTCGCCATAGGCGGCCTCACCGATGAGTGCGACCAGCTCGGCGCGTGAGCTGCGCAGAACCGGGTCGACGCCGACGTGCGCGATCGTGTCGCCGCTGCAGTACCAGTCGAGGTCGTGCCCCCCGGCACCCCAGCTCCGTCTGTCGAACTCCGAGATGGTCACCTCGTGGTAGGTCGTGCCGTCCGGGCGAGTCACCTCCCGGAAGCCCCGACGGATGGGTAGCTGCCAGCACACGTCGGGCTTGGTCGTGAGCGGGTTCTCGCCCTCACGCAGCGCGAGCGCGTGCAGTGCGCAACCCTGCGGGCCGTCGAAGCCTGCCCGGTTGTGGAAGATGCAGGCACCGTCGACGACCCTGGTCTGGCGGCTGCCGTCGTCCGGGTCGTGGCCCACCACGCCGCCGCGCCGACCGCGATGGCGCATCTGCCACTCCTCGGGCCGCAGCCGGGCCGCTGCTGCCCGAACCCGCTGCTCGTCGGAGTCGCCGGAGAAGTGCGCACCGTGGACGCAGCACCCGTCGTCCGGACGCGAGGAGTCGATCCCGAGGCATCCCCGACCGAAGATGCAGGTCCACCGCGACATCAGCCAGGTGACGTCGGCCCTGATCACCGTCTCGGAGTCGGCGGGGTCCGTGAACTCCACCCAGGTTCTCGGGAAGTCGAGCGCCACTTCGGCCACCGGGCGAAGCGTACGCAGGCTTGGCGGCTACGGTCGTCCCCGTGCGGCTCGCAGTGCTGGACGTGGGATCGACCTCGGTCCACCAGCTGCTGGTGGTGCTCTGCCGGGAGACTGTGGCCGTGACCCACCCACGGCTGACGAGTGCGGTGGGGCGCTGCGATGGGTGAGCCCAGCGGTGTGCCGGTGCGGCTCGCCCAGGCCGGCGTGGCCTTGTCGACGGCCTCGGTGTACCCCGAGGGCACGGCGGCGACCTTCGAGCTGGCGAACACGCTGGGCTACGACGGCATCGAGCTCATGGTCTGGACCGACCCGATCAGCCAGGATCCCGACGCCGTCGCCGACCTCGTGCAGGAGCACCAGGTACCGGTCGTGGCCGTCCACGCACCCTGCCTGCTGGTGACGCAGCGTGTCTGGTCCCCGGACCCGTGGGAGCGGCTCACTCGATCCGTGGACGCGGCGAAGCGCCTCGACGCATCCGTCGTGGTCGTGCACCCACCCTTCCGCTGGCAGCGCGACTACGCACGGGACTTCGCCACGAAGGTGGACGCCCTGGCATCGGAGTCGGGCGTGCTCGTCGCGGTCGAGAACATGTACCCGTGGCGAGCCGGTGGGCGAGAGCTGAAGGCGTACCTGCCCGACTGGGACCCCACCGACGAGGGCTACCAGCACTGCACGCTCGACCTGTCGCACACCGCGGTGTCCGGCTCCGATGCCCTAAAGATGGCGGCTGACCTGGGCGAACGACTGGCTCACGTGCACCTCGCGGACGGCACGGGGTCTGCCCGGGACGAGCACCTCGTGCCCGGCCGGGGGAGCCAGCCCTGCGACACGTTGCTGGAACGCCTGGCACGTGACGCCTGGGAGGGCTCGATCGTGCTCGAGGTGACCACGCGCAAGGCCAAGAACCGCCTGGAGCGCGAGAACGACCTTGCCGAGGCGCTGGCCTACACCCGGCTGCACATGGCTGCGGCGCTGTCCAGCGACCCCTGGTAGGTCAACCAGGCAGGTCGGCCCTCTCCTCGCCGGCTATCTCGCGCAGCCGGCCCTCATCGATCGGTCCCTGCTCCGCCCGGACGAGGACGGTCGACCCGTCGGCGGCGAGGGCGCTGAGCAACCCCCGCGCCAGGGTGCGGGCGTCCAGACGCCGAGCGACGACGAGGCGCCGCGCGGCAGGTGTCGGCTCGACACCGCGCATCAGCTCGGCCAGCAGTGGGTCGTCGCAGGCGGCCGCCGGCCCGAAGACGTCGGGGAAGCCCAGCACCTCGCGCCCGTAGTCCAGGGCTCCTGGCGCAGCCGCGGCGCCTGCCGGACCACCCAGCGGGAGCGTGCTGACAACAACGACCTCGCCCGACTCCGGGGTCGGCTCGCCGGCCGCCGCGACCGAGACGACGGCGTCGTCGACCGGCTCGAGGGCCAGGTGGCCGCCGACCGTCCAGACCGCCATCGCCCACACCAGCCCGAGCCAGTGGGCGGGCATCACGACGCTGACGCGGTCGCCCGTCTCGACCCCGAGCTCGTCGGCCAGCAGGCCGCAGGTCTTGCTGACCCAGTTGTCGAACGTCGTCACCGACAGCTCGACCCGACCGCCGGCCGACAGGTCGTAGTAGGTGACGAGCGGGCGGGCCGGGTCGGCACGCAGGCACCGGGCCAGCAGGGGAGCCGCACCACCATGATCAGGCACGCCGCTCACCGTAGGCTGCCACCCGTGGTCGAGGCGATTCTGCTTGTCGGTGGGCTGGGGACGAGGCTGCGGCCGCTGACCGAGCACGTGCCCAAGCCCATGCTCCCGGTGGCGGGCGTGCCCTTCGTGGCGCACCAGGTGGCTCGGGCAGCAGCCTCGGGCGTGACCCGTGTGGTGCTGGCGACCAGCTACCGAACCGACGCGTTCGAGGAGTACGTCGCCGAGCTCGGCCGGTACGGGGTCGACATCGACCTGATGCTCGAGTCGACCCCCCTCGGAACCGCAGGCGCCATCAGGAACGCAGCCGAGCGACTGTCCAGCGCCCCTGACGACCCCGTCGTCGTGTTCAACGGAGACGTGCTGGACGGCCACGACCTACCAGCTCAGCTGGCCCGGCACCGTGAGTTCGATGCGGACGTCACCCTGTACCTGACGGAGGTGGAGGACCCCCGACCGTTCGGCAGCGTCCTTCTCGGGGCCGACGGCCGAGTCTCGGAGTTCCTGGAGAAGTCCCCTGAGCCCGTCACCAACCGGGTCAACGCCGGCTGCTACGTGTTTCGTCGCTCGATCATCGACGCCATCCCCCAGGGTCGCCCGGTCTCGGTCGAGCGGGAGACGTTCCCGGAGCTGCTGGCGGCGGGTCGGCGGGTGCTGGGCCAGGTCGATCGCTCCTACTGGACCGACCTCGGCACGCCTGCCCTCTACGTCCAGGGCTCGGCCGACCTGGTGCGCGGGGTCATCGTGCCGTCCGCTCGCCCGGGGCCGCCGGGGGAGTCGCTGGTGCTCCCCGGGGCCACCGTTCACCCGAGTGCCCGGGTGTACGGCGGAAGCTCGGTGCTGCCCGGTGCCGTCGTCGGTCCGGACTGCGTGATCGAGGGGTCGGTGGTGATGGCCGACGCCGTCGTGGGGGCGGCAAGTCGCGTGCGGCACTCGGCGATCGGCCAGGGCGCCGAGGTCGCCGACGAGGTGCTGGTCGACGGTTCTGTCGTCGGGGCCGGCGCTCGCGTCGGCGCGGGGAACGAGCTGCGCCATGGTGCCCGCGTCGCATCGCACCTCGACCTGCCCGCGGGCTCCCTGCGCTTCTGAGGTGCCGAGCCCGGTCGCTCAGCGACGGTGGCGCGCGCCGTACCACGTGTCGGTCCCGCTGCTTCTCGGCGTGCATGCCCGCGGCGCCGGCGACCCCACCTACGCCGTCGACCGCACCGGTGCCGTCTGGCGCACGGCGCGGACGCCGGACGGCCCCGGCACCGTCCGACTCGCGGTCGAGTCCGACGTCGTCGCCGTCGCATCGTGGGGTCCGGGTGCGGCATGGCTGGTGGAGATGGCGCCGTCGTGGCTTGCGTGCGACGACGACCTCACCGGGTGGGCACCTGACAGCCCGGTGCTGCGTGACGGTGCGCGCCGGTTCTCGGGGCCGCGGCTCGGGCGGACCGGGCTGGTCATGGAGGCGCTGATCCCGGCCATCCTCGAGCAGAAGGTGACCGGAGCTCAGTCGCGCAGCTCCTGGCGGTGGCTCGTGCGGCGGTACGGCGAGCCGGCTCCAGGCCCTGCGGCGGGCATGGCCGTCGTCCCCGAGCCCTCGGCGTGGGCAGCCATACCGTCCTGGGACTGGCACCGCGCCGGCGTCGGCCCTCAACGATCGGCCACCGCAGTGCGCGCGGCCGGTCTGGCTGCCCGGCTCGAGCAGGCTGCGTCGATGACGTCGGCGCAGGCCGACGCCCGGCTGCGGGCAGTCCCCGGCGTCGGTGCCTGGACGGCGGCCGAGGTGCGCCAGCGGGCGCTCGGCGACGCCGACGCGGTGTCCGTGGGAGACGCCCACGTCCCTCGGATGATCACCTACGCCCTCACCGGCCAGGTCAGCGACACCGACGAGGACATGCTGGCGGCTCTCGAGCCGTATCGCGGCCACCGGTTTCGGGTGCAACGCGTGCTGGAGCTGTCGGGCGTGCCCACGCCGCGGTTCGGGCCCAAGTACTCCCCGCACGACTTCCGCGGGATGTAGCGCTCGGGCAGTAGCGTCATCCCATGAACCTGGTGTTCCTGGGCTGCGGCGTGATGGGCGAGAGCATCCTGGCGGGCGTCCTCGATGCCGGTGAGGCCCGGGTGCGGGCCAGCGTGGTCGAAGCTCGCCAGGAGCGAGCCGAGCAGCTCGCGGAGCGCTACGGGGTGAGCATCGCCACCGCCCGGACGGCTGCGGCCGATGCCGACCTTGTGCTGGTCGCGGTGAAGCCCCACGACGTCGAGGCAGGCCTGGCGTCGGTGCGCTCGAGTCTGCCGCACGACGCGGTCGTCGTCTCCGTTGCGGCCGGGCTACCCACCGACCGGCTGGAGTCCTGGTTGCCGGCAGGGCAGCCGGTCGTGCGGGCGATGCCCAACACCCCAGCGCTCGTCGGGGCGGGCGTCACCGCGATCTGCGCCGGGTCGGGCGCGGACTCGTCACACATCGCGCGCGCCGAGCAGGTCCTGTCCGCGGTCGGGACGGTCGTGCAGGTTCCCGAGCACCAGATGGACGCCGTGGCTGCTGTCAGTGGCTCGGGACCGGCGTACGTGTTCATGGTGGTCGAGGCGCTCACCGAGGCCGGCGTCCGAGCCGGGCTGCCCCGAGAGCTCGCAGCGCAGCTCACGGCACAGACGCTGGCAGGGTCGGCCGCGTTGCTGACCGAGACGGGCGAGCACCCGGCCATCCTGCGCGAGCGGGTCACCTCACCCGGGGGGACGACGGCCGCGGCCCTGCACCAGCTCGAGGCGCACGGCCTGCGGGCAGCGTTCCTCGACGCTGTGATCGCGAACCGGGACCGGTCTGCCGAGCTAGCCGGCGACGACCCTCACTGATGCATGCGGGCCGCCTCCGAGATGGCCGAGAACCGTTCGCAGACCCGGGTCTCCCCGGCGATGATGAGGGTGTCGTCGGGGTGGATCACGGTCTCGCGCTGGGCGTACTGGAAGGGGCGTCCCGGCCTCTTCGTTCCCACAACCGTGATGCCGTAGAGCTCGCGAAGGTGGCTCTCCCCGAGCGCCTTGCCGATCGACTCGGGTAGCGGCAGCACCTTGACCAGCGCCCATCCCTCGTCGACCTCGATGAAGTCGAGCATCGTGCCCCCGATGAGGTGACCCACGCGGCGGCCCTGCTCGCGCTCCGGGCTGACGACGTGGTGGACACCGAGCCGCTGCAGGATCTTCGCGTGCCGGTCCGACAGGGCCTTGGCCCAGACCTGATCGACGCCCAGGTCGATGAGGTTGGATGCCGCGAGCACGCTCGCCTCCAGGTCACCGACCGCGACGAGGCCGCGGGTGAAGTCCCCGGCGCCCAGCTGCTGCAGGGCCTCGAAGATCGCACCGTCTGCCTCCACGACGCTGGTCAGTCGTGGTGCGAACCGCGCGACGACATCGGGGTCCTCGTCCACGCCGAGCACCTCGTGGCCCAGGGAGACCAGGGTCTCGGCCACGGACGACCCGAACACGCCGAGACCGATCACGAGGACGTTGTGCCGTGGGATCTCTCCTGGCTTGCGACGGGACATGGATCCTCCTGCGACTCAGCCGACCAGCGGATGTGCTTCGGGGTAACGGAATCGTGACGTGGTGGAGCGCATCGCGAAGAACGAGAACGCCGCAACTGGGCCCACCCGTCCCATGAACATGAGGACCACGAGGGTGAGCTTCGCAGCAGCCGGCAGGTCGGCGTCGAAGCCGAGCGAGAGGCCGACCGTCCCGAAGGCGGACGCGGCCTCGAAGACGGCCGAGCCGAAGTCCACCTGCGTCGTGCCCATGATCGCGAAGGCTCCGACGCCCACTCCGGCGATGCCCAGGGTCGTGATTCCCACGGCCTGGCGCTGGGTCTGCGGGGAGATCCGGCGCCGGCTGACGGTCACGTCGTCGTCGCTGCGGATCTCGGCCAGCACCACGAAGAGGAGCACTGCCGCCGTCGTGACCTTGATGCCGCCGGCTGTTCCTGCGCTACCACCACCGATGAACATCAACGCGACGGTGGACAGAAGCGTCTCCTCGCGCATGGCGGACACGTCCACCACGCTGAAGCCGGCCGTGCGCGGCTGGACGGCGCCGAAGACCGATCCGAGGACCCGCTCAGCAATGCTCAGCCCGCCCAACGTGGCTGGGTTGGACCACTCGAAGAGGCACATCGCCGCGAGCCCGAGCCCTAGGAGAATCACCGTCGCCCACACCGAGAGCCGGGTATGGATGCTCCAGGTGCGTGGGTGTCGCCAGGCGCGGTGGAGCTCGAGGAGGACGGGGAACCCGATGCCGCCCACGACGACGGCAGCGCAGACCGTGAGCATGACGACGGGGTCGGCGACGAAGCGCGCCAGGCTGTCCGGGTAGAGGGAGAAGCCGGCGTTGTTCGTGGCCGACACCGCATGGAAGACCCCCTCGCGCAGGGCCTCCGGTACGGGGTTGCCGTAGGCAAGGACGAGCCTGAGCGTGAGGACGGCGGCGACGGCGACCTGCAGGCCTACCATCGTCAGGCCGACACGGACGAGCACTCCTCGCACGTCCCCGAGGGCGGCCGTCTTCGTCTCGCGGGCGGCGGCGAGTCGACTGCGCAGGCCGAGTCGACCTGCAACGGCCAGCACGATGAGCGTCGCCAGAGCCGTGATGCCGAGCCCCCCGATGAGGATCAAGGTGAGGATGACGACCTGACCCATCGCCGACCAGTAGGTGCCGGTGTCGACCACGGTGAGGCCTGTGACGCACACGGCCGAGGTGGCCGTGAAGACGGCTGTCAGCCCGTCTGCGGAGTCTGGGCCGGATCGGGCCACCGGGAGCATGAGCAGGCCGGTGCCCACGGCGATCGTGGCGAGGAACGACGCGGGGAGCAGCCGCGCAGGGCTGTTCAGGAACGGTGGAAGCCGCAACGTCTTGACGCCCCCTCACTGCGGCAGCCGCCCGCGCACGCACACTAGGGCACCTTCGACGTGCTAGCTGCGCAGCGGCGTCATCGGCGGCAGGGAGGCCGAGATGCGCTCCTTGAGCTCGATGTGGGTGTGCGGGTCTGCCAGGTTGAGGGCCGTCAGCCCGGACAGCTGTGAGACGAGTGCGACCCCCGTCGTCGTGTTGGCGGCCCCGCCTGCGACCAGGTCGGGCTTGGTCCCGAAGGCGTCCATGAGCCCGGCGACGGCGTACGGGTCGGAGGCGCACAGCACGGTGAAGAAGATGTGTGCCCCGATGAGCTCGGCCAGGGCGGCGCCGTTGTACTCCTCCAGTGGGGAGGCCCCCGCCTCGATGACTGCGACGTCGGCTCCGCAGCTGCCCATCCGGTTCAGCACCGTGACGATCGAGCTCACGTACTCGTCGACCCCGACGGCGGTGGACGGTAGCCCGGCGTCGACGAAGTCGTAGATGGCGGTCGCTCCGGCGTCCCACATGGCCAGCGGGTCCCGGTACCGGGCAGCGCCGGTGAGCTTCGCGCCGACGACGACCCGGCCGAGGTCACGCAGCTGGGCGACGACGACCTTGGCCGACTCCGTCTTGCCTGCTGACATCGACGTGCCGATGACGAGCACCACCGGGAGCTCGAAGGTCGCGCCCTCGGGCGCGGGTACGACCCAGTCACGCATCCGGGCGGGTGTGGAGTGCAGGTGCAGGTGGCCGACGTACTCGAGCGAGACCAGGCTCGGCAGGAAGGGCGACACCGACGTCGCGCGGCCCATCAGCCCGGCCGACGTCAGCAGATGCATCTGACCGTCCTCGGTCACGTCCTGCCACCCCCCGACTGCCTCGAGCGTCGCCGCTCGGCGTCCCAACGCCCCCATGACCAGCTCGCCACGCGTGATGTCTGCCATGCGGCCGTTGGGCAGCTCGACCTGGCGCAGCGCCCTGGAGAAGTCGCGGACCCGGGCCACGACGTAGTCGCCGGTCGCCCAGCGATCCCGACTGATCGGCAGCACGCTTGTCGCCTCGCTGTCGATGTCGGCGATGCGCGTCACGGTTGTCGGGATGATGCGCGACGCCGTCGACGTGCTCACGTCGCGTCCGCAGCCACGAGCGACAGTGGGTCGGCAACGCCGGGCGCCACGTCCGGACGAACCGGGCCCAGCATCAGCAGACCGGCCAGCAGTGCCGTGCGCTCGACCCATCCTGGGATGTAGACGTGCTCGTGCTCGGCGTGGGCGCCGTCTCCGACGGCCCCCAGACCGTCGAGAGTCGGAGCCACCTGGCTGGCGGTGTTGCCGTCCGACCCCCCTCCGGCCGTCGCCTCCGGAAGGTCGATCCCCATTCTCTCGGCGACCACGGTGGCCTGCTCGTAGAGCGCTGCGTTGCGCGCGGTGCGCTCCAGAGGGGGTCGCCCCATGCCTCCTTCGACGGTCAGCGAGGTTCCCGGAGTGGACGCCTGCAGCGACCGGATCGCTGCGTCGACCTGCTCGGCGTCGTCGGTCGTGAGCACTCGGACGTCGATGACGGCACTGCTCTCGGGCGCGATGACGTTCGGTTGGATCCCTCCGGAGACCATCCCGACGTTCACGGTCACCCCACGATCAGCGTCGTTCAGTGCGAACAGCGACTGGATGACGGCCGAGAGCTCGAGAATCGCGCTGGCACCGGCGGTCGGGTCGAGCCCCGCGTGCGCAGCCTTGCCGTGAACCGTGACGGTGTAGCGCCCCAGCCCCTTGCGGGCCGTCTTCAGCGCCCCTCGCGAACCCAACGAGGGTTCGAGCACCATCGCCCGGTCCGCTCGCTGCGCCAAGGCTCGGATCGCCGCGGTCGACTCGCGGCTGCCGATCTCCTCGTCGCTGTTGACCACGAGCACCGGGGCGACGTCAGGAGTCAGGTCCGCGTCTGCGAGAAGGTCGAGTGCCGTGAGCACCTGCACCAGGCCGGCCTTCATGTCGTAGGTTCCCGGCCCCCGCAGCAGCTCACCGTCTCGCGTGACGGGCCGGCCGACGAGCGTGCCGCGCGGCCAGACGGTGTCGACGTGGCCGACGAGCAGCTGGAACGGGCCGACCCGTCCGGCCCGCCGAGCAGGTGCCGCCACGAGCAGGCCCCCGCTGCGCGTCCCCGGCTGCCGGAGCGTGGCGAAGCTGCGTGAGGTCAGCTCGGCCTGCACGTGGTCCAGCAACGGCTGCTGGCTGGCTGGGTCGGCTGACGGTGACTCCATCTCCGCCATGGCCACGAGCTTGTCGACCATGTCCTGCTCCCGAGCGCGAGCCGCACCCAGCAGGGCGGTGGCCGTGGCAGCGTCGATGAGGCCGGGTGCTGCAAGCGCCATGTGCGCCCCCTATCGGGAGAAGCCCTGGTGGTACGGGAACGAGACAGTCTCGGACACGGTGGCCAGGCGGCCAGGGTGGATGTAGGCCAGCAAGGGGGCGCGGTGGATCAGGTCGGCGTCGTCGACGTCGAAGCTACGCAGCAGCTGCTCGGCGACGTGTGCGGCCACGACGCGACCGATCACCAGGACGTTCTCGTCCAGGTCGTCGACGACACGGTCGAGCTCGCACTCCAGATGCAGGCGGCAGCCGTCGACCAGAACACCGTCCACCTTCTTCGCCGCGCTGAGCGGCAGCACCTGGACGGTGGGCTTCGACCCGTCCGAGGCGCGCGGCGCCGCTGCCAGGCTCGTGTGCAGCACCATCTCCGGCGTCGGGTAGCCCACGGTGAACGAGCCGGTCGCCACGAGGTTTCGGTACGTTCCGTGGTCGGGGTGGCAGACGAACCCGAAGTAGTTACCCCAGCTCAGGGGCATGGCCAGGTGCTTGGGAGCGATGTCGGCCTCTCCGTCGGGCTCGATCGTCCCGACGAGCACGAGTGGGGCGAGGATCGGGAACCTCTCCCACACGGGATGGTCTGTCGGCACGCTCACGTAGCGGGTGCTGCTCGACTCGCTGCTCATGGCTCCTCCTGCAGCGACGCTAGCGACGACCACGCAGACCCGGACGGGGTCCAAGGTCCCGGCACCTGACCGAGGGTCACCAGGCAGCGGCGCCGGCCGCGGAACCTGTCCCGGGAGGTGCTACCTGCCTTCGCCGCTGGTGAGCACGTCGAAGCCGGCCTGAAGCTGCGCGGCTTCCCGGCTCGCGATCATGCGGGGAACGACCTCGCCGTCGGTGAGGGCCCAGACGAACGTCTCCGCTGCCAGCTCGATGCCCCGACGGTGCGCCCGGTCATCGAGGGAGTTCCAGCTGGTCGCGCCCATCAGGTCGATGAACTGCTGCTGCCGCTCGGCGCCGAGGTTCCTCGCGGTCCACGCGTGGGCCAGCTCGTGAAGCAGCAGCCGCTGCTCCCCAGGGTGCAGGGCGGTGTCCGTGCCGAGAACGGTCGTGCTCGCGTCGAAGCACACGACGATTGCGGCGGTGGGGGCCTCGAAGTAGCCGCGGTAGTCCTCGCAGATCTCCGCGTGGGGGTCGAAGGCCAGGGTCGTCACGACGGGCTGCACCAGGCCGTGGTCGGCGAAGAGCTCGAACGCCCACTCGACGTGCCCGGCAAGAGCGGGGCTGGCGTTGACCAGGGTGACTCCCGGGGCTGGGCTGCCGGACGGGACTCCGACGACCAGCGCTGCGACGAGCATCGCGATCTCGATGATCTGGGAGCGGGATCTTCCTCATGCTTCGAACGTCCCGCCGCCCGGCAGCAGCCCGGATGCGCGTGGTTGCAGCCCGGTTGCAGGTGGGTGACTAGGGTCGGAGCATGAGTCGGCGTGTCGAGGTCGTCTGGGAGGACGACCTGACTCAGTACAACTTCGGGCCGGGTCATCCCATGGCGCCGATCAGGGTCGAGCTGACGATGCGCCTGGCCCGGGCCCTCGGCGCACTGGCACATGCCGGCGTCGAGGTCGTCCCGTCCGGGTACGCATCCGACGACCTGCTGACCACCGTCCACACACCGCAGCTGCTCGAAGCAGTCAAGCGCTGCGCAGCGGACCCGAGCCGCATGGAGCTCGAGTTCGGGCTCGGCACCGACGACAACCCGTGCTTCCTCGGAATGCACGACGCCGGCGCCCGAATCGCGGCAGGAACTGTCGAGATGGCCAAGGCCGTGCTGGAGGGACGCGCTGACCACGGGGTCAACATCATCGGTGGGCTCCACCACGCCATGCCGGAACGGGCCAGCGGCTTCTGCATCTACAACGATGTCGCACTGGCGATCCGCTACCTGCTCGACCACGGAGTCGAGCGCGTCGCCTACGTCGACGTGGACGTCCACCACGGGGATGGTGTGCAGCACATCTTCTACGACGACCCGCGAGTGCTGACGGTGTCGATGCACGAGACCCCGAGGACTCTGTTCCCGGGCACCGGCTACCCCGAGGAGGTCGGGGGGCCGAACGCCGAGGGCAGTGCCGTCAACGTCGCCCTGCCGCCTGGCACGAACGATGCGGGGTGGCTGCGCGCCTTCCATGCCGTCGTCCCGCACGTGCTGCGCGAGTTCCGTCCGCAGATCCTCGTCACCCAGCACGGCTGCGACAGCCACGCCGAGGACCCGCTGGCGCACCTGGCCAAGTCGGTGGACGGCCAGCGGCTCGCCTACGAAGCGCTGCACGGGCTCGCCCACGAGCTGTGCCAGGGACGATGGGTAGTGACCGGGGGTGGCGGCTACGCGGTCGTCGACGTCGTCCCGCGCGCCTGGACGCATCTGCTGGCCATCGTGGCGGGAGCTCCGATCGTGGCCGACACGCCAGTGCCGGACTCGTGGCGGGCATATGTGAACGAGCGTCTTGGCAGGTCAGCGCCGTTCCGGATGACCGACGGCGCCACTCCGACCTATCCCTCGTGGGAGGACGGGTACGACCCCGGGGACTGGCTCGACCGGGCGGTGCTGGCCACCCGCAAGGCGGTCTTTCCGCTCTACGGCCTCGACCCGCACTGGTAGTTACCCCTAGTCTTCGCTCGTGGCCGCCGAACTGTCCTCGCTGTCGTTCCTGACAGTGGCAGAAGTCGCCCGCATCATGCGGGTGTCCCGAATGACCGTGTACCGACTCGTGCACGACGGCAAACTGCCCGCGGTCCAAGTAGGCCGATCGATGCGGATCCCCGAGGAGGCGGTCCGCGACTACCTGCGCGACGCCATGGTCCAGGCGGGCTGAGTCCGGCGGTAGCCTAGGCAGGTCCGTCCGCACATCTCGAGAATGAAGGGGTGGCCCCCTCTTGGGCTCGGTCATCAAGAAGCGTCGTAAGCGCATGGCGAAGAAGAAGCACCGCAAGCTGTTGCGCAAGACGCGCGTCCAGCGCCGCAAGCTCGGCAAGTAGCCGTCGTGGGGCGGGTCGTCCTCGTCACCGGTGTGGGTCGCTACCTGGGCGCGCGCACCGCCGAGATCCTCGCCGACGAACCGGACGTCGAGCGTGTCGTCGCGGTCGACATCGTCCCGTCCCCCTTCTCGCTCGGCAAGGCCGACTTCGTACGGGCCGACATCCGCAGCCCAGTCATCGCGAAGATTCTCGCGAACGACGAGATCGACACCGTGGTGCACATGAACGTGCTCGCAACCCCCACGGCTGTGGGCGGGCGGTCGCCGCAGAAGGAGATCAACGTGCTGGGCACCATGCAGCTTCTCGGTGCCTGCCAGCGCGCGCCGTCGGTCTCCAGCCTCGTCGTCAAGTCGTCCACCACCGTCTACGGGGCATCGCCCAAGGACCCGGCCCTGTTCACCGAGGAGATGGCGCCCAAGGCTCCACCTCGCTCCGGCTACGCCAAGGACTCCGTGGAGGTCGAGGGGTACGTGCGCGGGTTCGGTCGACGTCGACCGGACGTCGCCGTGACGACCCTGCGCTTCGCGAACTTCATCGGGCCGAACGTCCGCACGCCCTTCACCGAGTACTTCACGCTTCCTGTCGTCCCCACCGTCATGGGGTACGACGCCCGGCTCCAGTTCATCCACGAGGACGACGGGTTGGAGGCCATCAGGCTGGCGACCGTCCTGGACAAGGGCGGCATCTACAACGTCGCCGGAGACGGCGTGCTGGCGCTCAGCCAGGCCGTGCGCCGTGCTGGAGGAGTTGCGGCGCCGCTGCCCTCGTTCACGGCGGGTCCGGTCGGCGGGTTCTTCCGCCGCGCCCGCCTTGCCGACTTCTCTCCCGAGCAAGTTCGGTTCCTGACCTTCGGACGGGCTGTCGACACCTCGCGGGCCCGCGAGGAGCTCGGCTACGTGCCGCGGTACACGACCGAGCAGGCCTTCGAGGCGTTCATCCGCTCGCGTCGCACAGACGTGGAGGCGGTACACGAGTTCGTCGCCGGCCTGGAGAGGACTGTTGTGAGCACCATGACGCGGGGGAGGGTCAATGTCGCAGGCTGACGTCGTCCCGATCGGTACACGCGGCAAGCCTGGCCGGGGTTCGAGCAAGAGCGCCACCCCATCTGCGGCCTCACGGTCGCTGGCGGGCGGGAAGGCGCGGCTGAGCAGTGTCGACGACTCCTCGGCCGACTCGACATCGCAGGGCGAGCAGACGAAGCCGTCGCCGGACGAGCCGAGGAAGAAGCCGGCCACGAAGTCGGCTGGGAAGCCCCGCGCGAAGCCGGTTGGACCGACCCCCAAGGCCGAGCCACGCGTAGCGCCGAAGCCGGAACCGCAGGCAACCACGGAACCAGACCAGGAGTTCGAGCTGCCCTCGAGCATCGCTGAGGTTCTGGCACTGGTGGGCGACACGGCGTACGCGGTGCTCGGGGCCGATGCCGACCGGCTCATCGCCGAGGTGCTCGGCTTCGCGCGACGCCGGCTCACGGGTGACTACGAGATCGATGCGTTCGGGCTGGACACCGACCTGACCGAGACGCTGATCCTGCCGCTGCTTCGCCCGCTCTACGACAAGTACTTCAGGGTCGAGGTCAAGGGTGCCGAGAACATCCCGACGGACGGGGGCGCCCTGGTCGTGGCGAACCACTCCGGCACCATCGCCGTCGACGCTGTCATGACGGCCTTCGCCGTGCACGACGAGACGCCGGGCAACCGCATCCTGCGCATGCTGGGCGCTGACTTCGTCTTCTCCCTGCCCTTCTTCGGGGAGATGTCGCGCAAGACCGGGTCGACCCTGGCCTGCGGAGAGGACGGGCACCGACTGCTGACCTCGGGCGAGCTCGTCGGGGTCTGGCCTGAGGGTTTCAAGGGCATCGGCAAGCCGTACAAGGAGCGCTACCGGCTGCAGCGCTTCGGCAGGGGTGGCTACGTGTCGTCGGCCATCACCGCCGGCGTCCCCATCATCCCGACGGCCATCGTGGGCGCCGAGGAGATCTACCCCATCATCGGCGACATGCCGCTGCTCGCCCGCCTCATCGGGGCCCCGTACTTCCCTGTCACGCCGCTGTTCCCGTGGCTCGGCCCCCTCGGGATGGTCCCGCTACCGTCGAAGTGGATCATCGAGTTCGGCGAGCCGATCCCGACCGACGAGCTGAGCGCGGACGAGGCCGAAGACCCGATGGTGGTCTTCAACCTCGGTGACCAGGTGCGCGAGACCATCCAGCACAACCTCTACCAGCTGCTGGCGGAGCGTCGAAGCGTCTTCTTCTAGGCCGGGGCCTGGGCCGTGACGGAGCCCGACGACCTCGCGGAGGCTCGCACGGCCGCCACCCCTGCCACGGCTGCGCCGAGAACGGCGCCCGACCCGGCGGCGACGGCAACCTGCACGTGGCGCCGGCGGCGCCGGTAGTCGCGCACGCGCCATCCGCGCTCCTTCGCCACGGCCCGAAGCTCTCGATCGGGGTTGACGGCGCACGGGTCACCGACGATCTCCAGCATCGGGATGTCATTACCGGAGTCGCTGTAGGCGGCGCAGCGCTGCAGGTCCAGGCCCTCACGGGCAGCCAGCGCCGCAACGGCTTCGGCCTTGGCCGGGCCGTGCAGGACTTCGCCGACCAGGCGGCCGGTGTAGACACCGTCCACATGCTCGGCGACCGTGCCCATCGCCCCGGTCAGTCCCAGCTTGCGTGCAATCACCGCTGCGATCTCGACGGGCGCGGCGGTCACCAGCCACACGCGCTGGCCCTGGTCCAGGTGGTCGCGAGTGAGGGCGAGCGTGCCGGGCCAGACCTTGTTCGACATCACCTGGTCGAAGATCTCCTCCGTCACCGCCGAGAGCTCGTTGACCGACCTGTCCTGGATGAACGTCAGGGCGAACGAGCGGGCCTCGTTCATGTGCTCCAGGTTCTCGGCGCCGAGGACGAACTGCGCCTGCGCCCAAGCCATCCCGGCGATCTCACGGGTCTGGAAGTAGCCGCGTCGGTAGAGCCCACGCCCCAGGTAGAAGATGGATGCCCCGCGCATGATCGTGTTGTCGACGTCGAAGAACGCGGCGGCCGTCAGGTCCTCAGGTGTCTGAGGCGCGAACTGCGCGGCCTCGGCGGCGGCTTGGCCGGCCACCACCGAACGCCTGCGAGGTCGAAGACCGCGAGCCGGAGTCACGCCCTCCACCCTAGACTCGCGAGCATGACGGCACCGTCCGCGAACAACGTCGCCGACCTGCTGACCCGAACGGCGCAGCAGTACGGCGATCGTCCGGCCCTCGTGACGGCCGAGGGCGCCACGACCTGGGCGCAGCTCGGACACCATGGTCTCGCGCGTGGCAGCGGGGCTGCAGAAGATCGGAGTAGGCGACGGGGAGCGCGTGGTGATCGTGCTGCCGACGTCGATGGAGTTCGTCACGGCGTACCTGGGAACCCTGCGCGCCGGGGGAGTGGCGATCCCGCTCAACACCGGGTACACGGCCGGTGAGCTTGCCCGGCTCATCGGGCGGACCGACTCCGGCGTCGTCATCGCTGGAGACCCGGCGACCACCTCCGTGCGGCAAGCCGTCGCGGGCATCGCCGACGCTCTGCAGGACGCCACGGACGAGATGGTCGGGCGACGCGTCCCAACTCTGGCCGTCACGGGACCTGCGCTGCCGGGCGAGGTGGCCTTCGCTGACGTGCCCGCGCAGGAGTCCGAGCTCACCGCGCACGACCGAGGTGGTGAGGACGTGGCCGTGATGCTGTTCACATCGGGGTCCAGTGCCGACCCCAGGGCGGCGATGCTGAGCCATCGCGCTCTCGTCAGCAACCTCGACCAGCTGATGGAGATCGAGCCGCGGCCGGTGACCGAGGAGGACGTGCTCCTGGGGATCTTGCCGTTCTTCCACGTGTACGGCCTCAACACCGTGCTCGGGCAGGCACTGGTCGCCGGTGCCAGCGTCGTGATCGAGCAGCGGTTCGATCCCGTCGGGACCCTGCGATCGATCGTGGACCACGGTGTCACGATCGTCCCCGTGGCACCGCCGATGCTCGTGGCCTGGACAGAGGTGGACGACCTCTCCGCCTCGCTGGCAGGCGTGCGCTACATCGTCAGCGGAGCGGCACCGCTCTCGCTGGCGGTGATCGACGACATCACCGGCCGGACCGGCGTGACGGTCCACCAGGGCTACGGCCTCACCGAGGCCGCGCCCGTGGTCTCGACCACGTTCGCCTCGCCCGACCCGAAGCCTGGATCGGTTGGTCGTCCGCTGCCGGGCACGCAGGTGATGCTCGTGGACGACGACGGTGAGCCCGTCGACGAGGGAGACCCCGGCGAGGTCGTCGTTCGAGGTCCGAACCTCTTCTCCGGCTACTGGCCCGGCGACGTCGAGGGTCCCGACCCCGACGGCTGGTGGCGCACAGGGGATGTGGCCTACGCCGACCAGGACGGTGACCTGCACCTCGTCGACAGGATCAAGGACCTGGTCATCGTGAACGGCTTCAACGTCTACCCCCGCGAGGTCGAGGAGGTGCTGCTCGGGCACCCTGACATCGCTCAGGCTGCGGTGGTGAGCGTCCCGGACCGGCGGACAGGGGAGGCGGTGAAGGCCGTCGTGGTCCCTGAGGAGGGCAGCACGCTCACGGTTGAGGATGTCGAAGCCTTCTGCGCGCAGCGGTTGGCGCGCTTCAAGCGCCCCGCCGTCGTCGAGGTCATGACCGAGCTGCCCAGAACCGCGACGGGCAAGATCGCCAAGGGACGGCTGCGCGATGCCTCGGCCCGCGAGTCGGACAAGAGGCTGGCCGGATTGACGTGACCCACCCTCGTGTCGTCCTTCTCGGACGCCAGGGGTGCCACCTGTGCGACCAGGCCCGGGTCGTCGTCGACGACGTGTGTGCCGGGCTCGGGGTGTCGTGGGTCGAGCAGGATGTCGACGACGACCCCGAGCTGCGCAGCCGCTACTCCGACCTGGTGCCGGTCGTGCAGGTGGACGGGGAAGACATCGCCCACTTCCGGGTGAGCACGGCGGTCCTTCGGCGCGCCCTGGCCTAGGCAGGGGTCGCGGACTTTGTTCCACGCTTCACAACCGCTTACCCTGACCCCTGCGGGCACCTGGCTCGCATCACCTGGTAGGAACCGGAGCGTCGAGTGGCCGCTGCAGCCCGACGGCGCATCACGGTGCCGGGCCTGCGGGGCGCCGAACGGGCGGTTCCCGCCGCCACCGTGGCGCGTCTGCCCTTGTACCTGCGCGCTCTCGTCGCGCTCGAGGACTCCAGCGTGGCCATGGTCTCCAGCGAGGAGCTCGCCGGTGTCGCCGGGGTCACGTCCACCAAGCTGCGCAAGGACCTGTCCTACCTGGGCTCCTACGGGCGGCGGGGTGTCGGGTACGACGTGACCGCGCTGCGCTCGCACATCGAGGACGAGATGGGCCTCACTCGCGACCTGCCGGTGCTCATCGTCGGGGTGGGCAACCTCGGGCACGCCCTGGCCAACTACTCGGGCATGACCGGTCGCGGCTTCTGTGTCGTCGGGCTCATCGATGCCGACGAGTCGGTCGTGGGCCACTCGGTCGCCGGGGTCGTGGTTCGCCCGCTGGGTGACCTCGAGACGCTGGTCGCGGAGCACCCGGGCTGCATCGGCGTGGTGGCAGTGCCCGCCTCCGCGGCTCAGCCCGTGACCGACCGCTTGGTTCGCTCCGGGGTGCGCAGCATCCTGACGTTCGCACCCCTGTCGCTGGAGGTGCCGGACGGCGTCGAGGTCCGGAAGGTGGACCTGGCGGTCGAGCTGCAGATCCTCGCCTACCACGAGCGCTTGCGCACTCCTCCGGCGGTGGCAGCCGGATGAGCGTGCTTGTGCTCGGGGTCTCGCACCACGCCACCCCCATCGCGCTGCTCGACGAGGTCTCCCTCGCTGCCACCGAGGTCGACGCCCTGCTCGATGAGCTCCGGGGTACGTCTGCGGTGAGCGAGGCGATGGTGCTCGCCACGTGCAACCGTCTGGAGGTCTGCGCGTCGGTGCGTCGCTTCCACCCCGCGGTTGAGGCCATCACGGCGGCACTCGCGCGGCGCAGCGGGGTGAGCGAGGAGCGGCTGCGCCCGCACCTCTTCGTCCACCACGCCGAACGGGCAGTCGAGCACCTCTTCATGACGACCGCCGGCCTGGACAGCATGGTCACCGGCGAGAGCCAGATCCGGTTCCAGGTGCGCGGTGCCCTGCACCGTGCCCGTGAGGCAGGTGCGGTGGGCCCGGTCCTGTCCGATCTGGTCGAGGCCGCTCTGCGGGTGGGCAAGCGGGTGCAGACCGAGACCCGGATCGACCGCGCCGGGCGGAGCCTGGCCGACGAGGGTTTCGCCGCCCTGGGTGAGCACGGAGTCGTGATGGACGGTGCCACGGTGCTGGTGCTCGGGGCCGGGTCGATGGCGTCCGTGGCGGCGGTGGCTGCGGCCCGCAGCGACGCCGGGAGCGTCGTCGTGGTCAACCGGGACCCGCAGCGCGGTGCCCGGCTGGCCGAGTCGGTCGGTGGGATCTCGGTGTCGTGGGCGGACATGCCCGGTTTCCTGGCGAAGGCTGACGTTCTGGTCGCTTGTACCGGTGCTGCCGGCACGATCGTCGGGCCCGAGACGCTGGACGACGCCCGTGCGGGAGCCTCGGGGCTGCTCGGGGTGCTCGACCTCGCGATGCCCCATGACGTCGACCCTGAGCTGGGGATGCGACCGGACGTCGTGCTGGTCGGGCTGGGTGACCTGGCCGAACGGCTGGGCCACGACGAGCGCGCGGCGTCGCAGACCGTGGCTCGCGCCCAGGCCATCGTGACCGATGAGGTGACGGACTTCGTCGCGGCGCAAGCGGCAGCGGCGGTGGCCCCGACAGTCGTGGCACTTCGCGCGCAGGCCGACGACGTGGTCACGGCCGAGCTCGCCCGACTGCGCCGACGTCTCGGCGACTCCCTGCCCGCGTCGGTCGACGACGAGGTCGCCGCGACGCTGCGCCGAGTGGTAGGCAAGCTGCTGCACACGCCCACCGTGCGGGTCAAGGCCGCGGCGGGCTCGACGGGGGAGACCGACTACGAGCAGGCTCTTCGGCATCTCTTCGCCCTCGACCCCGGCGCCGTCTCGGCAGTGTCTCGATGGAGCCAGGACGACGGGGGCGCCCGGTGAGCCACGCCATCCGGATCGGCACCCGGCGCAGCCCCCTGGCCCGCCGCCAGAGCCAGCAGGTGGCCGACCTGCTGGCCCGCCGCCTCGAGCGCCCTGTGTCCCTGGTCGAGGTGACGACGCGCGGGGATGTGGATCCTGCGCCGTTGGCGGCCATCGGCGGCGCCGGCGTCTTCGTCGGTGCGCTGCGCACGGCCTTGGCGAACGGCGACGTCGATCTCGCCGTCCACTCGATGAAGGACCTCCCGACTGCGGACGCGCCGGGGCTGAGGCTGGCGGCCGTCCCGGCACGCCTCGACGCGCGTGACGCCCTGGTCGGCGCTCGGCTGACGGGGCTGCGGCCTGGTGCCCGCGTCGGCACCGGCTCACCCAGGCGGGCGGCGGCCCTGAGGGCGCTGGGACGGGGCGTCGAACCGGTCGCGATCCGTGGCAACATCGACACACGCATCGCGATGGCCGGTGAGGGTCGGCTCGACGCGGTCGTCCTGGCCATGGCGGGGCTCGCTCGCCTCGGCCGTCACGACCTGGTCCTCGATCCCCTCGACCCGACGTTGATGCCCCCCGCACCAGGTCAGGGCGCTCTCGCGGTGGAGTCGCGCCACGACGTCGAAGGTGACCTGGCGGCGGCGTTGGCGGCCGTGGACGACGCTCGAAGCCGTGCAGCGGTCGCAGCGGAGCGCGCTGTGCTGGCTGGTCTGCAGGCCGGCTGCAGCGCCCCCGTGGGTGCGCTCGGCGTTGTCGAGCAGGACGAGGTCGCCCTGACCGCTCGCGTCTGGTCGCCGGACGGCCACGAGGCTGTCTCGGGGCACCTGCGTGGTCCCCTCGCGGAGGCGGCCTCCCTCGGCTTCGCTCTCGCCCGAGACCTGCTGGCGCGTGGAGCGGCCACCCTGATGTCAACACCCATCCCGGAACTCAAGGAGACAGCGCTGTGAGCAAGCGATCTGGCACCGAGCCCGGCACCGTCGTCTTCATCGGCGCCGGGCCCGGCGACCCCGGTCTGCTGACCAGGGCCGCGGTGCGGGCTCTGTCCGAGGCTGACGTCGTGCTGCTGCAGCGTCCCGGCATCCTGCCTCCGGATGTCCTGCCTGTCGAAGCAACCGTGTCGGAGCAGCACGGCCCGACAGCGGCCGAGGCGGTGCTGGAGGCAGCGCGCTCCGGCCAGCGGGTCGCTCGAGTGCTCGTCGGAGACCCGCTGCTGGACTCCTACGGCCTCGAGGAGGCCGAGGCGTGTCGGCGCGCCGGTGTCCCCTTCGAGGTCGTCCCCGGGGTGCCTCTCGCGACGGCGGTGCCGGCGTACGCGGGCATCCCGATCGGCTCCGCGGACTCGCCGGTGACCGTGACGGTGGATGGGACGACCGTGGTCCATGGCGCTCGAGCTGAGCTGGCGTCGGCTGCCAAGGCCCGGCTGGCCGACGGCGCGGACCCCGACTCCTTGGTGCTGCTGGTCTCGCACGGGACGACCGCGCAGCAGGTGACGCAGCGGACCACGTTGGGCGCGCTTGCCACCGGTAGCGACGGTGACGACCCGCTCGTCGCGGTCATCCCGACCCGCCAGGACGTCGCCGACCAGCCGCTGGGATGGTTCGAGACCCGCCCGCTCTTCGGCTGGCGAGTGCTTGTTCCGAGAACCAAGGACCAAGCGGGACCGATGGTCGATCGGCTGTCCCGCCACGGTGCGATCGCCGACGAGGTTCCGACGATCTCGGTCGAGCCACCCCGTAACCCGAATCAGATCGAACGCGCCCTTCGCGGCCTGGTCGAGGGTCGTTACGCGTGGACCGTGTTCACCTCGGTGAACGCGCTGAAGGCGGTGCGCACCAGGCTGGAGGCCTACGGCCTGGACGCGCGAGCGATGTCCGGCGTGCAGATCGCCGCCGTCGGTGAGAAGACTGCGGCTGCGCTGCTGGCGTGGGGGATCACGCCGGAGCTGGTGCCCAGCGGCGAGCAGTCGTCACGGGGCCTGCTCGAGGACTGGCCCGCCTACGACGACGAGGTTGATCCCATGAACCGGGTCTTCCTGCCACGGGCCGACATCGCCACCGAGACCCTGGCGGCCGGGCTGAGCGAGCTCGGCTGGGAGCCGGAGGACGTGACGGCCTACCGCACCGTGCGCGCGGCCCCGCCACCGGCGCCGATCCGGGAGGCGATCAAGAGCGGTGCGTACGACGCCGTGCTCTTCACCTCCTCGTCCACGGTGCGCAACCTCGTCGGCATCGCGGGCAAGCCTCACCCGACGACCGTGGTGGCGTGCATCGGCCCGCAGACGGCCAAGACCGTTCAGGAGCACGGCATGGCGGTGGACGTGCTGGCGCCGACACCCTCGGCCGAGTCGCTGGCGGACGCACTGGCCGCGTACGCGCAGCGCCGCGGTGAGGAGCTGGTGGCAGCCGGCGAGCCCGTGACCCGCCCGTCGCAACGTCGCCGTGGCGCCTCGCGCCGCTCGTCGTCCCGGCGTCGGGCGACGTGACGGGCTTTCCCTCGGTCCGTCCTCGCCGCTGGCGTGCTTCGCCGGCCCTTCGACGGCTGGTCAGCGAGACCAGCCTCGAGCCCCGCCACCTGGTTCTGCCGCTGTTCGTGGGAGAGGGGTCCGACGGCCCGACCGACATCGCGTCCATGCCCGGCGTTCGACGCCACACGATGGACTCCGTGCGCCACGAGGTCGAGCGCGCTGCCGCTGCCGGCCTCGGTGGGGTGATGGTGTTCGGCATCCCGTCTCACAAGGACGCCGAGGGAACCGGGGCGATCTCGCCCGACGGGGTGCTGAACCGCGCGCTGGCGGTCCTGCGTGACGACGTGGGCGACGACATCGTGGTGATGGCGGACCTGTGTCTGGACGAGTTCACCGACCACGGCCACTGTGGAGTCCTCGGTCGTGACGGGTCGGGGCGTGCGGTCGTGGACAACGACGCGACACTCGAGCGCTACGCCCGGATGGCGCAGGCGCAGGCGCTCGCAGGAGCCCACGTGGTGGGCACGAGTGGGATGATGGATGGGCAGGTGGGCGCTGTGCGTGCCGCGTTGGACGCCGCCGGGCGTGACGACGTGGCCATCCTGGCCTACGCGGCCAAGTTCGCCTCGGCCTTCTACGGTCCGTTCCGTGACGCGGTCGACTCCAGCCTCGGCAGCCTGGCGGACGCTCCGGCGGACAGGGCCGGCTACCAGCAGGACCCTGGTAACGCCCGCGAGGCCATGCGTGAGGTTCGCCTCGATGTGGCCGAAGGCGCAGACGCCGTGATGGTGAAACCGGCTGGCGGCTACCTCGACGTGGTGGCTGCGGTGCGCGCCGCCGTCGACGTCCCCGTTGCCGCCTATCAGGTCTCAGGAGAGATGGCGATGGTCGAGGCCGCGGCTCAGCGCGGCTGGATCGACCGCGACAAGGCCATCGGGGAGTCGCTGCGATGTATCCGGCGCGCGGGGGCAGACATCGTGCTGACCTACTGGGCTCTGGACGCGCTGCGTCTTCGTGATCAGGGGACACTGATCTCATGACGTCGGCGTCCTGGATGCACCGGGCGCGGTCGGTGACCCCGGGGGGTGTCAGCTCGCCGGTGCGGGCTTTCCGGTCGGTAGGCGGGACGCCACGTGTGATGGTGCGCGGGTCCGGCCCGTACGTGGTCGACGCGGATGGCCGCGAGTACGTCGACCTGGTGTGCTCCTGGGGTCCACTGCTGCTGGGCCACGCCCACCCGGACGTCGTTGCTGCCGTGTCAGCCGCGGTGGCCGCGGGCACGTCCTTCGGCGCCCCGTCGCCGCCGGAGATCGAGCTGGCGGAGCACATCGTCGCCGCGGTCCCGCACGTCGAACGCCTGCGGCTCGTCTCGAGCGGGACAGAGGCGACGATGAGCGCAGTCCGGCTCGCTCGGGGGTACACGGGGCGCGACCTGGTCGTGAAGTTCGCCGGGCACTACCACGGCCATGTCGACTCCCTGCTGGCTGCCGCCGGATCCGGAGTGGCCACCCTCGGGCTCCCGGACTCCCCGGGTGTCCCTGCCGCGGTGACCGCGGACACGATCGTGCTGCCCTACAACGACGTCGAGGCACTCGAGGCCGTGTTCGCCGAGCGGGGCGACGAGGTGGCCGTGGTGCTGGCCGAGGCGGCCGCCGGCAACATGGGGGTTGTCCCGCCCGACCCCGGGTTCAACGCCACCCTGCGGCGGCTGACCAGCCAGCATGGGGCACTGCTCGCCCTCGACGAGGTGATGACCGGGTTCCGGGTGTCGCGGCTGGGCTGGTTCGGGGTGGACGGAGTCGAGGCCGACCTCGTGACGTTCGGCAAGGTGATGGGCGGAGGCTTCCCGGTCGCCGCCTTCGGTGGACGTGCCGACGTCATGGGCCACCTTGCTCCCGACGGGCCGGTGTACCAGGCCGGGACCCTGTCGGGGAACCCGGTCGCCGCCACGGCCGGCCTGACGACTCTGAGGTTGGCCGACGACTCGGTCTACACCGCACTCGACACCGCAGCGTCCACGCTCTCGGCAGCCGCGAGCCAGGCTCTGAGCGCCGTTGGGGTCCCCCACGTCGTCCAGCACGCCGGCTCGATGTTCAGCGTCTTCTTCACCCTCGCCGATCAGGTGCGCGACTACGCCACGGCGCGGAGTCAGGACACCGCGGCCTACGCCGCGTTCTTCCACGCGATGCTGCAGTCTGGGGTCTACCTGCCGCCGAGCGCCTTCGAGTCCTGGTTCCTCTCCGCCGCCCACGACGAGCGGGCCCTCGACCGGGTCGTGAGCGCCCTTCCGGCAGCAGCCACCGCCGCAGCGAAAGCAGGTCAGCCATGACGAGCACCGTTCACGTCGTTCGCCACGGGGAGGTGCACAACCCCGAAGGGGTCCTGTACGGGCGGCTGCCGGACTACCACCTGTCCGAGCTCGGACGTGCGATGGCCGAGCGGATCGCGCAGTCGCTCGTCGGCCGCGACGTCACCTACCTGGTCTCGTCCCCGCTGGATCGTGCCCGCGAGACGATGGCGCCCAGCGCGGCCCTGCTCGGCATCCAGCCCGATGTCGACGACCGGCTTGTCGAGGCTGCGAACGTCTTCGAGGGCAAGCGCTTCGGGGTAGGCGACGGGGCGCTGCGGGAGCCGTCGGCGTGGTGGCATCTACGCAACCCCTTCCGCCCGTCCTGGGGTGAGCCGTACGACGTCATCGCGGCCCGCATGCTCGCCGCCATCGAGGACGCTGCGGCTGCGGCGCAGGGGCACGAAGCGGTGGTCGTGAGCCACCAGCTCCCTATCTGGACGGCGCGCAACGCCGCGCAGGGCAAGCGTCTGTGGCACGACCCCCGCGCCCGCGAGTGCTCGCTGGCCTCGGTCACCAGCTTCACGCTGGACGGCCGTGAGGTGCGCCAGGTGGCCTACTCCGAGCCCGCTGCTGACCTGCTGCCGGTGAAGCCCAAGCGGCGGTTCCAGGTGGGCGCCTGACATGCCCTCGCGACTCCTCATGCTGGTGGCCGGCGCCCTCGTGCTGGCCGCGTGCGGAGGTGACGGTCGGGTCGAGGCGTCCTCCGAGGCGGGGTTCGTGCAGGGAGGCGGCGTGGTCACGCTGATCGACGCCGAGGAGCGCGAGCCGGCTCCGACCTTCGTCGGACCGACGTTGGACGGTGGGCAGTTCGACCTCGCCGACCAGCGAGGCGAGGTCGTCGTCCTGAACGTCTGGGGTTCCTGGTGTGCCCCGTGCCGAGCCGAGGCCCCCGGCTTCGCTGCCGTGGCGAACGAGTCCGCTGACGACGGCGTCGTCTTCGTGGGTGTGAACACCCGCGACACCGAGACGGCCGCCGCAGCCTTCGAGGACGAGTTCGACGTTCCGTACCCCAGCGTCGTGGACTCCGACGGGCGCCTGCTGCTCGCCTTCCGCGAGACGCTTCCCCCCGCCGCCATCCCCAGCACGCTCGTCGTGGACCGGCAGGGAGACATGGCGGCGCGGGTGATCGGGCCGATCAGCGAGACGTCCTTGCGTGGCCTGGTCTCCGAGGTGGCCGAGGAGCCCGCGTGAACGGTGCCGCCGAGGCCGTGCTGACAGGCTCGCTGCTGGTCGCGCTGCCGCTCGCCGCGCTGGCCGGGCTGCTCTCCTTCGCCAGCCCCTGTGTGCTGCCGCTGGTACCGGCCTACTTGTCGTACGTGAGCGGCCTGCCGGTGACGCCGCCTGCTGAGC
Source organism: uncultured Actinomycetota bacterium (assembly GCA_963712175.1). Taxonomy (GTDB): domain Bacteria; phylum Actinomycetota; class Actinomycetes; order Jiangellales; family Jiangellaceae; genus CAVQGZ01. The sequence continues at coordinate 78,065 of CAVQGZ010000009.1, read as the reverse complement.
AGCCGGGAACGACGCTGGTGAGAACTCGCCAGACCAGTCGCGTCCTGCTCGGCACGCTGCTCTTCATCGCTGGCTTCACGGCCGTCTTCGTGTCGTACGGGGCGTTGTTCGGCGGGCTGGGCAGCCTGTTGCTGGAGTATCAGGAGCCGATCACGCGGGTGCTGGGAGTGCTCACCATCCTGGTCGGCCTGGCCTTCGGCGGGTGGCTACCGGGGCTGAGCACCGAGCGCCGCTTCATGGACCGGTTCCCCGCGGTGGGGCTCGGCGCCGCGCCTGTGCTGGGCGTGCTGTTCGCGATCGGGTGGACTCCCTGCATCGGCCCGACGCTGGCGGCCGTCCAGGTGCTCGCCTTCGACCAGGGCACTGCCGCCCGCGGTGCTGCCTTGTCCGTCGCGTACTGCATCGGCCTGGGCGTCCCGTTCGTGGTGTTCGCGCTGGCCTACGGGCGCGCCAGTGCCCTGTCGGGGTGGCTGCGCGCGCACCTTCGCACGATCCAGACGATCGGCGCGATCGTGCTGGTGCTGCTCGGTACCGCCCTGGTCACCGGGCTCTGGGGGCGGGGCATGGCGGCGATGCAGGGTTGGGTGTCGGGTTTCGAGGTACTCCTGTGACGGCGCTCGCCGACTCCGGTACTCAGCAGGCGCCCACACCCGGCGGCGCCGGGTCGATGACCCTCGCCGAGCTGGGGCGCTGGGTGTGGCGAGCGCTGACGTCCATGCGAGTCGCGCTCTTCCTGCTGTTCCTGCTCGCGGTGGCTGCCGTCCCGGGATCGGTCGTCCCGCAGCGGGAGGCCAACCCGTTGGCCGCCGCAGACTGGGCCGAGCGCAACCCCGAGCTCGCGCAGTGGGCTGAACGTCTCGGGCTGTTCGACGTCTACTCGACGCCCTGGTTCTCAGCCATCTACCTGCTTCTCATGATCTCGCTGGTCGGCTGCATCATCCCGCGTGTCGGGGTGCACTGGCGCGCGCTGCGAACCCGTCCTCCGGCGCCGCCGAGCCGCCTCACCCGTCTGCCTGCCCATCGCGAGGACGTGCTGGAGAACCCGCCGCAGGTCGTCCTGGACGCCGCAGCGCGAGCCCTGCGCCGGCGTCGTTTCCGGGTCGAGCGGGTGGACGACGTGCGTGCTGCGGCTGGGACGTCGGTCGGAACCGCCGTCGCCGCCGAGCGCGGCTACCTGAAGGAGACCGGCAACCTGCTGTTCCACCTCGCCCTGGTCGTGGTGCTGGTGTCGGTCGCGACCGGAAGCCTGTTCGGCTACCGCGGCAGCGTGCTGGTCGTGGAAGGCGAGGGCTTCGCGAACTCCCCGATCCAGTACGACGGGCTCACGGCCGGCGCCCGCTTCGACGCCGGCGACCTGCCGCCGTTCGCCCTCACCGTCGACGAGTTCGCCATGGAGTTCGAGACCGATGGGCCCACGATGGGCAGCCCCTCGCGGTTCGAGGCGTCGGTCACGCTCGAGGCCAGCCCAGGCGCTCCGGCCGAGCAGCGCTCCATCACGGTGAACAACCCCTTGGCGGTCGACGGGACGCTGGTGCACCTGCTCAACCCGGGCTACGCACCTCAGATCACCGTGCGAGACAGCGCCGGTGAGGTCGTGTTCACCCAGGCCGTCCCGTTTCTGCCGCAGGACGAGTCGTTCACCTCGACCGGGGTCGTCAAGGTTCCGCAGGCCGAGGTCGACGACCTCGGCCTGCAGGGCGTCTTCCTGCCGACCGGCATCATCGATGCGCAGGGTCCGCGGTCACTCTTCCCGGGCCTCGGGAACCCCGTCCTCGTGCTCACGGCGTGGGCGGGTGACCTCGGGCTCGACGACGGACTCACCCAGTCGGTCTACCGGCTCGACACCACCGAGATGACCCAGCTGCGCGAGGGTGACGAACCGTTCCGGGTGGCTCTCGGGCCCGGTGAGTCCGCTGACCTGCCCGACGGGGTCGGCTCGGTGAGCTTCGACGGTGTCTCGACCTGGGTGCAACCTGCAGGTGAGCCGCAACGCCGGCAAGGAGCTCGCCTTGCTGGGTGCCGGCCTGGCCATCCTGGGGCTGCTCCCGACGCTGTTCATCCGGCGGCGCCGGGTGTGGGTCCGGGTGCGGCCGGCCGCTCGGATCGGTTCGGACGTGCCCAACGACACACTGGTTGCCGCTGCGGGTGCCGATGGGGCTACCGTTCTCGTGATCGCTGGGCTCGACCGCGTCGCCTCCGGGGACGCTGGGGAGCTGGACGAGGAGCTGGCCGCGGTTGCGGCTGCCGTCGAGGAGGAGCTGTCGTGACCGCCGACACCGCTGCGTACCTGAGCAACGTCTTCGTCGACGCCGCCATGATCGTGTGGGCCGTGGCCATGGCGGCATTCGCCGCAGACCTGGCGTTCGCCTCGCCCGTTCGCTCGTCGGTGGAGCAGCGCGTCGCCGTGGGCGCGGGCGGCCCCGACCGACAGGCCGGTGCGGAGCAGGTCGGCCAGGCCGGCGACGAGGGTGTCGGCGCAACCTCGCGGTGGTGGGGGGTCGGGTACGGAACCCTCGTCCTGGGCACGGTGATCCTCGGTGCCGGCGTTCTGCTGCGCGGGCTGGCGGCCGGGCGGGTGCCGTGGGGCAACATGTACGAGTTCGCGATCACCGGCTCGTTCCTGGTGGCCCTCGCCCTCCTGCTGCTGATGCGTCGATACGACCTGCGCACCTTCGCCGTGTGGGTGACGGGTGTCCTGCTCCTCACGGTGGGACTGGCCGTCACGGTTCTCTACGTGCCGGCCGCGCCGCTGGTGCCGGCGCTGCGTTCGCCCTGGTTGGTCATCCACGTCGCGGCGGCGACGCTGGCGGCGGCCTTCTTCACGATCAGCATGGTTGCCACCTCGCTCTACCTGGTGCGTGACGTGGCCGAGGGGCGCGGAACCACCGAGGGGAGGTTCGTCTCCCGGCTGCCGGACGCGACGACGCTCGACCGGGTTGCCTACCGCGTGACAGCGTTCGGCTTCCCCGTCTGGACGTTCGCGGTCGTTGCCGGCGCGATCTGGGCGGAGTACGCCTGGGGCCGGTACTGGGGCTGGGACCCGAAGGAGACATGGTCGCTCATCACCTGGATCGTCTACGCCGCCTACTTGCACGCCCGCACGACGGCGGGCTGGCGGGGCCGCCGGGCCGCGATCATCTCCCTGGTGGCCTACTCCACGTTGCTCTTCAACTTCTTCGGGGTGAACATCGCCTTCGTGGGACTGCACTCCTACGGGGGCGTGTAGCGCCGTGTGCGGCTAGAGGCCGCGCAGGAAGTCTGGGTCGTCGTCGGGGGCTACCGGCGGTCGGGGAGTGCCACCGGGCCCGCCGGACTCGCGTCGGGCGCGGCGTCCGACGGTCACCCAGGCCACGGGCCCGATGACGGGAAGGAGCAGGATGCCCACCACCCACCACCCCTTGTGGGGTAGCTGCTCGCGTGGTGTGAGAACAGCGTCGACGACGGCGAAGACCGTCAGCGCGACGAGCAGGATCAGCGGCAACGCGCGACCCATGTGCCCCCTCCTCTCGACCCGAGACGCCCAGCGTAGGTCTCTGTACGCGAACCTGCAGGCCGTGGCGTGCTGACCCGGCAGGACGTCCTGGCCGCTGCCACGCGCATCGAGGGGTACGTCACCCGTACGCGGCTCGTGCCGACCCCGCACCCGAGGCTCTGGTTGAAGCTCGAGAACGAGCAGCGCAGCGGTGCCTTCAAGGCCCGCGGTGCCTTCGCTGCCCTCACGGCCCTGGACGAGCGCAGTCGTGGGCGTGGGGTCGTCACCCACTCTTCGGGCAACCACGGCCGTGCCCTGGCCGAGGCGGCCGCCGAGCTGGGCTGCCCGGCCACCGTCGTCGTCCCCGACAACGCGATGCCCCACAAGGTCGCGGCGATTCGGGCGGCGGGAGCCACGGTCGTCGTGGTGCCGGTGGCCGAGCGGGCTGCGCGGGCCGCGGCGCTCGTCGAGACCGGTCTGACGTTCGTCCCACCGTTCGACCACCTCGACGTGATGGCCGGGCAGGGCACCGCGGCCCTGGAGATCCTGGACCAGTCTGCCCGCCTCGGGCTGTCCGTGGCCCGGGTCTGGGCTCCGGTCGGTGGGGGTGGTCTGCTCAGTGGCACGGCCGTCGCGCTCGACGGCGCGGGGGTGGCACTGGTCGGCGCTGAACCGGAGCTGGCCGCCGACTACGTCGAGAGCGTCCGGGCCGGTCACCGGGTGAGCTGGGACGTCAGCGACACGGCGAGGACGTCGGCGGACGGACTTCGGCTGCCCAGCGTGGGGGAGCAGCCGTGGCAGCACCTGTCTGCGCGGTCGGTACCGGGCGTCACCGTCAGCGAGGACGAGATACGCGGTGCCCAGCTGTGGCTGGGTGACATGGGCGTCGACGCCGAACCGAGCGGAGCGGTGTCGGTGGCGGCCGCGCTGCGCGAGGTTGCGCCCGTCGGCCAGGGTGTCGAGGTCGCGGTCGTGTCCGGGGGCAACCGGGCGCCCGACGATCAGGGATGATGGGGGCACCATGGCCTTGCTGAAGTACACACTGCTACGTCTAGCCCTGCTGGCCGGCACCGCCGGCGTCCTGTACCTGGTCGGTCTGCGTGACTGGTTGCTGCTGTTCGTGGCCTTCCTGGTCTCCGGCCTCATCTCGATCTTCGCCCTGAACCGGGCTCGGGACGACGTGTCGACGTCGTTGGCCCAGCGGCAGCAGGCGATCAACGACCGCATCGAGAGCGCCTCAGCCGACGACGAGCCCGATGCTCAACCCGATCGCTAGCGCCAGCTCCGCACGTCCGGTGTCGACGAGCGCCGCCACCAGCGCCGGACCTGTCGCCCCCCGCTCGACGACGCCGGCGGCCCTGACGGCCCACGGCAGCGACAGCCACGCCAGCAGGGCGCGCGGGTAGCCGTCGAGGGCGACTGCAGCGGCGCACGCGTAGGCGACGGCCAGCAGCAGCAGGTACAGGCGCCGGGTCCAGCGGTCCCCGAGTCGAACCGCCAACGTCCGCTTGCCCGCGCCTCGATCGGTGGGTATGTCGCGCAGGTTGTTCACGACCAAGATGGCCGTGGCCAGTGACCCGACGGCCACGGCGCCCAGCACCGACGCCGTCGTGACGGCCAGTAGCTGGACGTAGGTCGTGCCGAGGGTAGCGACGAGCCCGAAGAACACGAACACCGATACCTCACCGAGGCCCCGGTAGCCGTAGGGGGACGAGCCTCCCGTGTAGCCCCAGGCGGCCGCCACGGCCAGAGCGCCGACGCCCAGCAACCACCACTGGCCGCTGAGTGCCACGAGCAGCAGCCCGAGGACAGCTGCAAGACCGAACGCTGCGAAGGCGGCGGCCTTCACCCTGGACGGCGACGCTGCGCCGGAGCCGACCAGGCGCATCGGCCCGACCCGGTCGGCATCGGTCCCTCGGACTCCGTCGGAGTAGTCGTTGGCGTAGTTCACGCCGACCTGCAGCGCCAGTGCCACACCCATCGCCAGACCGGCTCGCGCTGCGACGAAGCCGCCGGCTGCCGCCGCCGCGGCCGAGCCGACCAGCACCGGGGCCACCGCAGCCGGCAGCGTCCGCGGTCGGGCGCCCTGCCACCACTGCGCTGCGGTCGTCATCGTCCTCCCTCCGCCAGCGTTGCCAGCCGGCGCCGGTTCACCTTGCCCGGCCCCGGCCGAGCCAGGTCGTCGACGAGCACGAGGCGACGTGGCACGTAGGCGGGCTCCGCGCGTTCGGCCATGAAGGACCGTACCGATGCCAAGGTCGGGTCCCGGCCCGGCGTCGGGACGGCCACGACCACGACCTCGGTGCCCCACTCAGCGTCCGGGAGTCCGACGGCAGCGGCGTCGGCCAGGTCGGGGTGAGCTGCCAGCAGCGCGTCCACGGCGCTCAGCGAAACCGACACCCCACCCGTGGCCACCACGTCGTCGACTCGGCCGTACAGCTGCAGCCGTCCCTCGTGCCAGCCGCCGATGTCGGAGGTGGTGAACCACCCGTCGGTCGCGACGGGCTCGTCAGCGTCCGCACGCCGGTAGGCCGAGGCGAGCATCGGTCCGGCCAGGGCGACCCGCCCGGTCCCGTCGAGGCGAACGTCCACACCGGGGAGCGGGACGCCGTCGTGGAGGCAGCCGCCGCACGTCTCGGTCATGCCGTAGGACTCGACCAGGCGAACGCCCCTGGCCTGTGCCCGAGCGCGCAGCGGCTGGCCCAGCGCGGTCCCCCCCACGAGAACGGCATCGAAGCGGGCCAGCACGTCGGGCTGCTCCTCGAGCAGCCGCCGCACCTGTGTCGGGACGAGCGAGGTGTAGCGGGGGTTGCCGCCCGGCAGCTCGTCCAGGGCTCGGGACCAGTCCTCGCCCACGGCGACGACAGGGTGTGAGCCGACCACCGCGCGAGCCAGCACCATCAGGCCTGCGACGTGGGTCAGGGGCAGGGCCAGCACCCAGGAGCCGGGTCCCCCCAGGCGCTCGTTGACCGCCTCGGCGGCCCAGCGCACGGCATCCGAGCCAAGGACGACGCCCACCGGATGTCCCGTCGAGCCGGAGGTGGGGACGACCATGCCCCCATCGACCCGACGTTCCGGGCGCACAGCCTTGATCAGCGTGTCGCGCCATCGTGGCGGGGACGCCGGCAGGACCGTGATGGCCGGCCCGCCGTCCAGGGCGCGTTGCATCCCACGACGCACCCGATCCAGGGTCGACGCGTCCTCGGCTGCGGTCAGGACGTGCACGGGCTCAGTACGCCCACCCGAACCGCTCGAAGTCACCCGGCCGCTTCTGCAGGAAGGAGTCCCGGCCCTCGGCGGCCTCGTCGGTCATGTAGGCCAGCCGCGTCGCCTCACCGGCGAACACCTGCTGGCCGACCATGCCGTCGTCGACGAGGTTGAAGGCGAACTTGAGCATGCGCTGGGCGGTCGGGCTCTTCGCGGTGATCGTCTCGGCCCACTCGATCCCGGTCGACTCCAGCTCGGCATGGGACACCACCTCGTTGACCATGCCCATCCGCTGAGCCTGCTCGGCGGAGTACTGCCGGCCGAGGAAGAAGATCTCACGGGCGAACTTCTGCCCGACCTGGCGGGCGAGGTAGGCCGACCCGTAGCCGCCGTCGAACGAGCCGACGTCGGCGTCGGTCTGCTTGAAGCGCGCGTGCTCGGCGCTGGCGATCGTCAGGTCGCAGACGACGTGCAGGCTGTGCCCGCCTCCGGCAGCCCAGCCGGGCACCAGGGCGATGACGACCTTCGGCATCGTGCGGATCAGACGCTGCACCTCGAGGATGTGCAGCCGACCTCCGCGGTGGACGTCGATCGTGGCGCCGGTGTCGTCGTCGGCGTACTTGTACCCGTCGCGCCCACGAATGCGCTGGTCACCTCCTGAGCAGAAGGCCCAGCCGCCGTCACGCGGCGAGGGGCCGTTGCCGGTGAGGAGCACGCAGCCGACGTCGGCCGAGCAGCGCGCGTGGTCGAGTGCTGCGTACAGCTCGTCCACCGTGTGCGGCCGGAACGCGTTGCGAACCTCGGGGCGGTCGAACGCCACCCGGACGACGGGGCGATCACCGTGGGCGTCGGTGAGCCGGTGGTAGGTGATGTCGGTGAAGTCGAACCCGGGCACCTCCCGCCATACCGAGGGGTCGAACGGGTTGTCGGGCTGGGGGTTCACCCGCGCGAGAATAGGCGGCGTGCTGCCTACCCCGATCGGCGACGTCGCTGTCGTCCGCCTGCCGCTGCGAGTGCGCTTTCGCGGGCTGGCGGCCCGCGAGGCCGTCCTGTGGCGCGGGCCCGCCGGCTGGGCCGAGTTCGCGCCCTTCACGGAGTACGACGACGAGACGGCCGTCACGTGGTTTCGTGCCGCTGTGGACGCTGCGACCTACCCGTGGCCCGCCCCTCACCGGGCGAGCGTGCCGGTGAACGCCACCGTCCCCGCGGTGCCGGCTGTCGAGGTGCCCGAGGTTCTGGCCCTCTACCCGGGGTGCGACACCGTCAAGGTCAAGGTGGGCGAGCCGGGGCAGGCGGAGGCGGACGACCTGGCGCGCCTCGAGGCGGTCCGTGCCGCCGTGGGCCGCGGCGGCCGCGTGCGCATCGATGTCAACGGCGCCTGGAGCCTCGACGAGGCAGTCGCGGCGCTGCCCCGCTACGAACGCGCAGCGGGGGGACTGGAGTACGCGGAGCAGCCGTGCTCCGAGGTCGACGACCTCGCCGAGCTGCGGCGGCGCGTCGACGTCCCGCTGGCTGCAGACGAGTCGATCCGGTTGGGTACGGACCCGCGCCGAGCCGCTGAGGCGGTCGATGTCGTGGTCGCCAAGGTGTCACCGCTGGGTGGAGTCGCAGCCGTGCTGAGGCTGGCCGAGCAGCTCGATCGCCCGGTTGTGGTCTCCAGCGCCCTGGACACGAGCGTCGGGCTGGCGGCCGGGGTCGCGGCCGCCGCGTCCTTGCCCGAGCTTCCCTACGCTTGTGGGCTTGGCACAGGCGCCCTGCTGGCCCGTGACGTGACCGAGGAGCCGCTGGTGCCGCGGGACGGTCAGGTGGAGGTCCGCCGAGTCGTGCCGGCGCAGCGGCTGCTGGTCGAGCTCGTCGCCCCCGACGACCGCGTCGCCTGGTGGCAGCGCCGGCTCGAGCGCGTGGCAGAGCTGGCCGCATGACCGGCAGCATCGAGCTCGCCCGTACCGTCGTCGACGAGCTGGCCCGGGGCGGTGTTCGGGAGGCCGTCCTGAGCCCCGGCTCCCGCAGCGGGCCGATGGCGTTCGCCCTTGCCGAGGCCGACCGGGCCGACGTGCTTCGCCTGCACGTGCGAATCGACGAACGCGGAGCGGGCTATCTCGCGCTGGGCCTGGTCCGGGCCACGGGACGTCCCGTGCCCGTGGTCTGCACCTCCGGGACGGCGGTGGCCAACCTGCACCCGGCCGTCCTCGAGGCGTACCACAGTGGGCTGCCGCTGATCGCGGTGACTCCGGACCGCCCAGCCGAGCTACAGGGGGTCGGTGCGAACCAGACCACCGACCACCTGGGGATCCTGCGCGGGTCCGTGCGCTGGTCCGGGCGGCTGATCGCGGCGCTGCCCCCGCAGGGGCCGTACTGGCGCGCGACTCTCGCCCGCGCGCTGTCGGTCGCGCAGGGCCCGTCGCCGGGCCCGGTGCACCTCAACCTGGAGCTCACCGAGCCGCTGGTGCCGACTGCGCGGACGCGGCCGACCCCCGAGGGTCGGCCTGACGGGGCGCCGTGGCTTCTCCTCGAGCACACGGCACCCGAGGACTCCAGCCATGACCGGCACCGCCTCGACGCTGCCGTCCCGACGCTGGTGGTCGCCGGGGACGGGGCCGGCCCGGCCGCCGACGAGGTCGCGGCGCGAGGTGGGTGGCCCGTGGTGGCCGAGCCGAGCTCCGGGGTCTGGGGCGAGCCATCGACGGTTCCGGCCGCCCCGGCGGTCGTCGCCGATGCGGAGTTCGTGCGTCGGAATCGCCCACGGCGCGTGGTCGTCTTCGGTCGCCCGACCCTGTCGCGCTCCGTTCTGGGCCTGCTGGCCGACGACGACTGCGAGCTCGTCGTCGTCCCGGGTCGCCACGCCGAGTGGCCCGACCCCGGTCATCGCGCTGCCGTCCTGGCCGGCTCGCCTCACCCGCGAGGTGAGCGGCGGCAGGAGTGGCTGGATGCCTGGCGGGCCGCCGGTGCCCGCGCCTGGTTGGGCGTGCACGAGGTTCTCGACGGCCAAGGCTGGCCGACCGAGCCGGCCGTGGCCGCCGACGTCGTGGCCGCCGTCCCGTCAGGTGGGACGCTCGTGCTCGGGTCGAGCCAGCCGGTGCGCGACGTCTACCTGGCCGCCGCTCCTCGCCCCGACGTCCGCGTGCTGGCCAACCGGGGCCTGGCCGGCATCGACGGAACCGTGTCCACCGCGATCGGTGTCGCGCTCGGCAGCCCCAGCCCTACGTACGCCCTGATGGGTGACCTCACGTTCGTCCACGACTCCACGGGGCTGCTTGTCGGCGCAGCAGAACCGCGGCCCGACCTGTGCCTGGTCGTCGTCAACAACGACGGCGGCGGCATCTTCGGCCTTCTCGAGCCCGGCGAGCCCGAGCACAGCGACGTCTTCGAGAGGGTGTTCGGGACCGCGACAGGCGTGGACGTCGCCGCGTGGTGCGTGGGTGCTGGTGTCGGCCACACCCGTGTCGCCACCAGGGCAGAGCTGGCCGAGGCGCTTCGCCCCGCACCGGGCCTACGGGTGGTGGAGGTCCAGGTCGATCGCAGGCGCAACCGCGAGCTGCATGCGCAGCTGCGCCAGGCCGCGGCCGACGCAATCGCGGCCGACTGACGGCCGGCCGCCAACGGCCCGCCCACCCCACCATCCAGGCACCGGGCCTTGCCGGCGCGTGGATGGAGGCGTTGGCCCGGCGCTTGGCTGATGGGTGGAGGCGTTGGTGCGCTCAGCGCACCAAGCGATCCACCCATGTGCCGTCAGGTGAACCGGGGGCTCCATCGTCGAACAGGTGCCCGTGGTGACATGCCGCACCACCGCGGTCCCGCACCACCGCTTGGCGCAGCCGTCGGCATCGGTTAGCGTTCTGCACGCACGTTCATCACGAGCGGCTGAGGGATCTGGCCCATCGACGCCGCAGCAACCGGGCATCCGCCGTCAGGTGCTAACTCCAGCGGCGTGGCTCTCGTCCCGGGGGTCACGGCGAGAGATGAATGTGTCGTGCCACGGGCTCGCCGCCAGGCTCCCGGCGCACGTCGGACCCCCGGGACCCGACGCCGCCGCGAGCGGCAGAGAGGAGCCACCTGACGTGGCCGACGACAGCACCTTCACCCCGGAGACCCTGGCTGTGCACGCCGGGCAGGAGCCCGACCCGACGACCAACAGCCGGGCCGTACCCATCTACCAGACGACCTCCTACGTCTTCGACGACACCGACCACGCCGCGGACCTGTTCGCGCTGAAGGTGCCCGGCAACATCTACACCCGCATCATGAACCCGACCCAGTCGGTGTTCGAGGCGCGCGTCGCAGCTCTCGAGGGTGGCGCCGCGGCCTTGGCAACGGCGTCCGGCTCGTCGGCGATCACGTACGCCGTGCTGAACCTGACCTATGCCGGGGACAACATCGTGGCGCTGTCCACGCTGTACGGCGGGACGTACGCCCTGTTCGCCCACACGTTGCCCCAGTTCGGCGTCGAGGTGCGCTTCGTCGACCCGGACAAGCCCGAGCAGCTGGCCGAGCTCGTCGACGACCGCACGAAGCTCGTGTTCGCCGAGACGGTCGGCAACCCGAAGATCAACGTCGTGGACGTCGCCGCCTGGGCCGACGCGGCGCACTCCTTCGGGCTGCCGCTCGTCGTCGACAACACCGCACCGACCCCGTACCTGGCGCGGGTCTTCGACCACGGCGCCGACGTCTCCGTGCACTCAGCGACCAAGTACATCGGAGGCCACGGCACGTCCATCGGCGGCGTGATCGTCGATGCCGGGACGTTCGACTGGACCGCCCACGCCGAGCGGTTCCCGGGCCTCACCGCACCTGACCCGGCCTACCACGGCGTGGTGTGGACCGAGGCCGTCGGCAACCTCGCCTACATCATCCGGGCGAGGACGGTGCTGCTGCGCAACACCGGGGCGGCCATCTCGCCGTTCAACTCCTTCCTGTTCCTGCAGGGCCTGGAGACCCTGCACCTGCGGATGCAGCGGCACAGCGAGAACGCTCTGGCCGTCGCGCAGTACCTGCAGTCGCACGACGCCGTGACCTGGGTCAACTACCCGGGTCTCGAGTCCAGTCCCTACAAGGCCACGGCCGACAAGATCTTCACCGGGCACGGATACGGCGGCCTGGTGTCGTTCGGCGTGAAGACCGGTCGCGAGGGCGGGCGGACCTTCGTCGACAGCCTCGAGCTGTTCAGTCACCTGGCCAACATCGGGGACGCCAAGTCGCTGGCTATCCACAACGCCACGACCACGCACAGCCAGCTGACTACCGACGAGCTGGTGGACGCCGGCGTTGCCGAGGACCTGGTGCGTCTGTCGGTGGGCATCGAAGGCATCGACGACCTGCTGGCCGACCTCGACCAGGCCCTGACCAAGGCCGCCCAGGTCTCCTAGCGCTCGTGTCGATCGGACTCGTCGAGACCCAGCGGGTCGTTCTCGCCACCGAGGACGACCCGCTGGTGCTCACGTCCGGGGCGACCCTGGAGCACGTCGAGGTCGCCTACGAGACGTACGGCACCTTCACCGGTGACAACGCTGTCTTCGTCTGCCACGCGCTGACCGGCGACGCGCACGCCGCCGGCCATCACGGCAACCCCGCCCGGCGCGGCTGGTGGGACAACATCATCGGTTCGGGCCGTCCGGTGGACACCGACCGGTTCTTCGTCGTCTGCGCGAACCTGCTCGGTGGCTGCCAGGGGACGACGGGTCCCTCCTCGACCGACCCGCGAACCGGGCAGCCCTACGGCATGGACTTCCCGCTGCTCAGCGTCTCCGACTTCGTCGCCGCCCATCGGCGCCTGACCCGCCTCCTGGGCATCGATCGTCTCCACGCGGTGGTGGGCGGGTCCCTCGGCGGCATGCAGGCTCTCTCCTGGGCACTCGAGGCCCCGGACGAGGTCGCCTCCGCCGTCGTCGTCGCGGCGTCCTCGCGCCTCTCGGCGCAGAACATCGCCTTCTCCGCCGTGGCGCGGGAGGCGATCATGCGCGACCCCAACTTCGCCGAAGGCCGCTACTACGGCACCGGCCGCGGCCCCGACGTGGGGTTGGCCGTCGCTCGCATGATGGCGCACATCACGTACCTGTCCGAGGCAGCGATGACCGAGAAGTTCGGCCGACGGTTCCAGGACTCCTCGTCCCCGCGATTCGGCTTCGGCGTCGACTTCCAGGTCGAGAGCTACCTGCGCCACCAGGGCGAGTCGTTCTTGTCGAGGTTCGATGCGCTGTCCTACCTCTACCTGTCGCGAGCCCTGGACTACTACGACCCGTTCTCCGAGCCGGACGCCGCCAGCCAGCTCGCGGCCATGGCCGAGTACGGCACCCGGACGCTCGTGCTGTCCTTCGACTCGGACTGGCGCTTCGACACCTCCCACTCCCTGCGTATCGCCCAGTCACTGGAGCACGCCCGGGTCCCGGTCACGTTCCGCGAGGTCGCCAGCCCGACCGGGCACGACTCCTTCCTGCTTCCGGTTCCTGAGTACCACGCGGTGGTTGCTGCCTTCCTGGGGGCCGGTCGTGCGGCCTGACCTGGAGCTGGTGGGCGAGCTCGTGCCGGTCGGCGCACAGGTGCTCGACCTGGGGTGCGGCCCGGGAGACCTGCTGGAGCACCTGGCGGCCAAAGGCTGCCGCGGCACCGGGGTCGAGATCGACCGTGACGCGTTCCTGGAGTCGGTGGCGCGTGGCGTCCCGGTCCTGAGCCTGGACATCGACAACGACCTGGACGCCTTCGCCGACGACTCCTACGACATCGTGGTGCTCTCCCAGACCCTCCAGGCGACGAGACGCCCGCGCCATGTGCTGACCCAGATCGCTCGGATCGCGCCGCGATGCATCCTGTCGGTGCCCAACTTCGCCTACTGGCGTCACCGCGGCGAGCTGCTGCTGGCCGGGCGCATGCCGGTCTCGGCCGAGCTGCCCTACCCCTGGTACCAGACCCCGAACATCCACCTGTCGACGCTGCCCGACACCGAGGCCCTGGTTGCCGAGGTGGGTCTGCAGGTAGAACGGCGCCTTCTCCTGGATGAGCGGCACCAGCCACTGCGTCGAGCGTCGGTGGCCAGCAACCTGCGTGCGGCGCGGGCGGTCTACGCCTTGGCGCGGCGTCCGTAGAGCGCGTCACGCATCGGCGTGAGCTTGGCGTCGGCCTCGGCGAGCTCGTCGATGGGATCCGACCCGGCGACGATCCCGCAGCCGGCGTAGAGCCGCAGCCGGTTGTCCTCCTCCACCTGGGCGCAGCGCAGCGCGATCGCCCACTCCCCGTCACCATCGGCGTCGATCCACCCGACTGGGCCGGCGTAGCGCCCGCGGTCCAGCTGCTCGAGCTCGTCGATCACCGACTTCGCCGCGTCGGCGGGTGTGCCACAGACGGCTGCGCTGGGGTGCAGGTCGGACACCAGCTCCAGCGCCGTGCGTCCGTCGTGCACGACTCCCGTCACGTCGGTGGCCAGGTGCATGACGTTGGGCAGGTGCAGGACGAAGGGTGTCTCGGGGACGTTCAGCGTGCCGTGGTGTGCCAGCGCGTCGGCGACCGAGCGCACCGCGAACTCGTGCTCCTCGAGGTCCTTGGACGATCGCGCGAGCGACGCCGCCAGAGCCAAGTCGTGCTCGTCGTCACCGGTCCGGCGAATCGTGCCGGCCAGAACCCGTGAGGTGGCCAGCCCCCGCTCGAGCCGGATGAGCATCTCCGGTGTCGCCCCGAGAAGTCCGTCGACGTGGAACGTCCAGCACCCCGGGTACTGCTCGGCCAGTCGCCGCAGGGGCCACCGCGGGTCGAGCGGGTGCTCGGTGCGGGCGACGAGGTCGCGGGCCAGCACAACCTTGTCGAGCTCACCGGCGCCGATCCGTGCCACCGCGGACGAGACCGCGTTCGACCACTCCAGGTCGCCGAGCGTCCCTGCCTCGAACGTCACGTCGCCGGGAGGGCGTGGGTCATCCGTCGGACGCGGCTGCGCCGACTCAGGGACGCGGTCCCCGCTGCTGATCGTGGTCACCCAGCTGACCCCGTCGCGCCGCCCGACGACGACGGCCGGCACCAGGAGGACGGATGGGGCGTCCTCGGCGAAGGTGAACGACCCGAAGGCCACCGGACCCGACCCCGCGACACCCACGTCGTCGCGCACGACTGCACCGGCCAGTGCCTGCTTCCAGGTGCGGGCAGCCTCTGCGAAACGGTCCGGGCCGGACAGCTCCCACCTGATCACCTCGCCCCAGGCAACCATGCCGTCATCGCGGCGCAACCAGACGAGGCCGTCGTCGGGAACCAGGTCGAGCAGCGGGCCGGGGTCGTCCACGACACGGCTGCGGACCACCAGCTGTGCGCTGGGGACCTCGGCGACGACGGACACGAGGGCAAAGGTTACGGCCGTTCTGCGTAGCCTGGCACGGTGAGCCACCGCGCCGACCTGTCCAAGAAGCCGCACGAGGTGGCGGCGATGTTCGACGCGGTCGCGCGCCGCTACGACCTGACCAACGACGTTCTGTCCGCAGGTCAGGACCGTCGCTGGCGTCGCCAGGTCGTCTCAGCCGTCGACTCGCGTCCGGGCGACCGTGTCCTCGACCTGGCTGCTGGAACTGGCACGTCGAGTGACGCCATTCACGCTCTCGGAGCCGAGGTCGTGGCCGCCGACTTCTCCCTCGGCATGCTCCGGGCGGGTCGTCCTCGCCGCGAGCACCTGACGTTCATCGCTGCCGACGCCCTGCGGCTGCCCTTCGCCGACGCGTCGTTCGACGCGGTCACGATCTCGTTCGGGCTGCGCAACCTCGTCGATCCGTCCGTCGGCCTGGCCGAGATGGCGCGAGTCACCCGTGCGGGCGGGACGCTCGTTGTCTGTGAGTTCAGCCACCCGACGAACACCGCGTTCCGCACCGTCTACGAGAACTACCTCATGCAGGCGCTTCCCGCGATCGCGCGCCGCGTCTCCAGTGCGCCCGATGCCTACGTCTACCTCGCCGAGTCCATCCAGGACTGGCCCGACCAACCCTCGTTGGCCGCGGCCATCGGCGAGTGCGGATGGAGCGAGGTGCAGTGGCGCAACCTGTCCGGTGGAATCGTCACCCTTCATCGCGCCACCCGTTCGAACCGCGCGCCGCGAGCGGCCTAGGATGCGGTCGGAAAGGTTTGTGAAGGCCTTCACGACCTCTTGGAGGACATGGTGAACCCGTTCGTGCCGGTGCTCGGCCTCGCCGGTCTTGCCGCCGCGTTCGCCCTGTTCTCCCTCGTCGCGGGCAAGGTCACCGGACCGAGCCGGTTCAACCGCGCCAAGCTCGACGCCTACGAGTGCGGAATCGAGCCGACCCCTCAGGCCCAGGGCGGCGGACGGTTCCCGATCAAGTACTACCTGACGGCCATGATGTTCATCATCTTCGACATCGAGATCGTCTTCCTCTACCCCTGGGCCGTGCACTTCGACGCGCTGGGGCTGTTCGGGTTCTACGCCATGGCGCTTTTCCTCGTTCTCATCACCGTCGCCTACGTCTACGAGTGGCGTCGCGGCGGACTCGACTGGGACTGACCGGAGAGACAACCATGGGTATCGAAGAGAAGCTGCCGAGCGGGTTCCTGCTCAGCACCGTCGAGGACCTCGCGGGCTACTTCCGCAAGGGCTCCTTGTGGCCGGCGACGTTCGGCCTCGCGTGCTGTGCCATCGAGATGATGACGACAGGCGGTCCGCGCTACGACCTGTCGCGCTTCGGCATGGAGGTGTTCCGAGCCTCGCCCCGCCAGGCCGACCTGATGATCGTGGCGGGCCGCGTGAGCCAGAAGATGGCGCCCATCCTCCGGCAGGTCTACGACCAGATGCCCAACCCCAAGTGGGTCATCTCGATGGGCGTGTGCGCCTCGTCAGGGGGCATGTTCAACAACTACGCGATCGTCCAGGGCGTGGACCACGTCGTCCCGGTGGACGTGTACCTGCCGGGCTGCCCTCCGCGACCCGAGATGCTTCTGGACGCCATCCTCAAGATCCACGACCAGATCCAGGACACGCCGCTCGGACCGAACCGCATCGCAGCCGAGGACGAGGCGGAACAGCTCGCGCTCACCGCGACCCCGACGATCGAGATGAAGGGGCTGCTGCGCTAGATGAGTGAGAACGAGGCCCAGCTCGAAGAGGCCACGCCGCAGCCGTTGCCCGCGCACCCCTCGCAGCGCGGCGCATTCGGGGCGCACGGGTCGGGTGACACCAGCGGGTTCAGCGGGCTCGTCCGACGGGTGGCCAACCCCGCCAACCTTGTCGTGGGCACGCCGCGTCCTTACGGCTCGTACTTCGACGCCGTCGTCGACACGCTCGAGTCGGCGAATGCGGGGGCGATCGAGAAGGTCGTGGTCGACCGCGACGAGCTGACGGTCTTCGTCGTGCGTGAGAGGCTGCTGGACGTCGTGCGCACGCTGCGTGACGACGAGACCCTTCGCTTCGAGATGTGCCTCGGGGTCAACGGCGTCCACTACCCGGACGAGGCGGGCCGCGAGCTGCATGCCGTCTACCCCTTCTTGTCCATCACGCACAACCGTCGGCTGCGCATCGAGGTCGCGGCCCCCGACAGCGACCCGCACATCCCGTCGATCGTGTCCGTCTACCCGTCGAACAACTGGCACGAGCGCGAGACGTGGGACTTCTTCGGCCTGATCTTCGACGGCCACCCGGCACTGACCCGCATCGAGATGCCCGACGACTGGGACGGCCATCCGCAGCGCAAGGACTACCCGCTCGGTGGCATCGAGGTCGAGTACAAGGGCGCCACCATCCCGCCGCCGGACGAGCGCAGGAAGTACAGCTGATGACCGACACGTACTCCACGGGCCAGGCCGACCCCCTCGGCGAGGACGTCGCGTTCACCGCCGGCGTCCGGGAGACGACCGAGGGCCCCGTCTACACCGTCTCCGGGCAGGACTGGGACGCCATGACGGCCGAGATCGTCGGCAACGAGCGTGTCGTGGTCAACATGGGCCCCCAGCACCCGTCGACGCATGGCGTGCTGCGGCTCATCCTCGAGCTGGACGGCGAGACGGTGACCGAGGCCCGAGCAGGCGTGGGATACCTGCACACCGGTATCGAGAAGAACATGGAGTACCGCACCTGGACGCAGGGCGTGACGTTCTGCACCCGGATGGACTACCTGTCACCGTTCTACAACGAGGCCGCCTACGTCCTCGGCATCGAGAGGCTGCTGGGGATCACCGACCAGGTCCCTGACCGAGCCAACGTCATCCGCGTGATGATGATGGAGCTCAACCGGATCTCCTCGCACCTGGTGGCCATCGCGACCGGCGGCATGGAGATCGGCGCCCTCACGGTCATGACGATCGGCTTCCGCGAGCGCGAGGTGCTCCTGCACCTGTTCGAGGACCTCACCGGGCTGCGTATGAACCACGCCTACATCCGTCCCGGCGGTGTCGCCCAGGACCTCCCGGCCGACGGCCTGGACAAGGTTCGCGAGGCCGTCGCCTGGCTGCACAAGCATCTGCCCGAGTACGAGAAGTTCTGCAACGAGAACCCCATCTTCAAGCGCCGCACCGTCGGGGTCGGCTACCTCGACCTCGCCGGCTGCATGGCCCTGGGAATGACCGGCCCGGTGCTGCGCGCCACCGGACTACCGCACGACCTGCGCAAGTCGGAGCCGTACTGCGGCTACGAGACCTACGACTTCGACATCCCCACTCGCACGTCGATGGACTCCTACGGGCGCTTCCGAATCCGCGTCGACGAGATGTGGCAGTCGCTGCGCATCGTGGAGCAGTGCGTCGAGCGGCTGGAGGAGCCGGGGCCGGTCATGGTCGAGGACAAGAAGATCGCCTGGCCGGCGCAGCTGTCCATCGGATCCGACGGGATGGGCAACTCGATGGACCACATCCGCCACATCATGGGCGAGTCGATGGAGGCACTCATCCACCACTTCAAGCTGGTCACGGAGGGCTTCCGGGTGCCGGCGGGCCAGGTCTACAGCGCCGTGGAGTCCCCGCGGGGCGAGCTCGGCGTACACCTGGTGTCCGACGGCGGGACGCGGCCGTGGCGCGCACACTTCCGAGACCCGTCCTTCAACAACCTGCAAGCAGTGTCGGCCATGGCTGAGGGTGGCCAGGTGGCCGACATCATCGTGGCCGTCGCCGGTATCGACCCGGTGATGGGAGGCGTAGACCGATGAGCGCGCTGACCGAGCAGGCCCGGGCAGAGATGCGTGAGCTCATCGCCGCCTACCCCGAGCCGCGCAGCGCGCTGCTGCCCATGCTGCACCTCGTGCAGTCCTACGAGGGCTACGTCACCCCCGCGGGCATCGAGATGTGCGCCCAGGAGCTGGACATCACCGCCGCCGAGGTGACGGCGGTGGCGACGTTCTACACGATGTACAAGCGGCATCCGATGGGCGAGTACCACGTCGGGGTGTGCACGAACACCCTGTGCGCCGTCATGGGCGGCGACGCGATCTGGCAGCGGGTCACCGACCACCTCGGCGTCGGGCACGACGAGGTCACCGAGGACGGCCGGGTCAGCCTCGAGCGAGTGGAGTGCAACGCTGCCTGCGACTACGCGCCGGTCGTGATGGTCAACTGGGAGTTCATGGACAACCAGACCCCGGACTCCGCCGTCACCCTTGTCGACTCCCTCGCCGCCGGCGAGCCGGTCACGGCCACTCGTGGCGCGAGGATCTGCACCTTCAAGGAGGCCGAGCGCGTCATCGCCGGGTTCTCCGACGGGCTGGCCGGGCAGGGCCCGGCAGCCGGCCCGGCGTCCCTGCGCGGCCTCGAGCTCGCGCGTGGACGCGACCTGGACGACGGCGAGGAGGCCCTGGCATGAGCACGTCGGTCACCACGCTGCTGCCTGTCCTGTCCGCGCACTGGGATGACCCCGACGCCTACACGCTGGCCGGGTACGAGCGGGTCGGCGGGTACCAGGCGGCCCGCACGGCCCTGGAGAAGGACCCTGAGGCACTGATCGAGCTCGTCCGAGACGCGGGACTACGCGGTCGCGGCGGCGCTGGGTTCCCGACGGGTCTGAAGTGGGGATTCATCCCCAAGGACAGCCCGAACCCGACATACCTCGTCGTCAACGCCGACGAGTCCGAGCCCGGCACGTGCAAGGACATCCCCCTGATGATGGCCTCGCCGCACACGCTGGTCGAAGGCGTGATCATCTCGTCCTACGCCATCGGCGCGAACCGGGCCTTCATCTACGTCCGTGGCGAGGTGCTCCACGTCATCCGTCGTCTGCGGGCCGCGGTCGCCGAGGCGTATGAGGCCGGCTACCTCGGCTCGGACGTGTTCGGCAGCGGCTACGACCTCGACGTCGTGGTCCATGCCGGAGCCGGCGCCTACATCTGCGGCGAGGAGACAGCGCTGCTCGACTCGCTGGAGGGACGGCGCGGTCAGCCGCGGCTTCGCCCGCCGTTCCCGGCCGTCGCCGGGCTCTACTCGTCTCCGACGGTCATCAACAACGTCGAGTCGATCGCCAGTGTGCCTGCCATCGTCCGCTACGGCCGGGACTGGTTCCGCTCCCTGGGCACTGAGAAGTCCCCAGGGTTCACGCTGTACTCGCTGAGTGGGCACGTGGCTCACCCCGGCCAGTACGAGGCCCCGCTCGGCATCACCCTGCGCGAGCTGCTCGACCTTGCCGGTGGGGTGCGCCAGGGACACCGCCTCAAGTTCTGGACGCCGGGTGGCTCCAGCACGCCCATCCTCACCGACGAGCACCTCGATGTCCCGCTGGACTACGAGGGCATGGCGGGGGTCGGCTCGATGCTGGGCACCAAGGCCCTGCAGATCTTCGACGAGACAACGTCCGTCGTGCGTACGACGCTGCGCTGGGTCGAGTTCTACAAGCACGAGTCCTGCGGCAAGTGCACTCCGTGCCGCGAGGGCAACTGGTGGCTCGTGCAGATCCTGCGCCGTCTGGAGTCCGGTACCGCCTCCGATGACGACATCGACACGCTGCTCGACCTGTGCGACAACATCGCCGGACGGTCGTTCTGCGCGCTGGCCGACGGCACGTCAGCCTGCGTGACCAGCGCGGTGAAGCACTTCCGCGACGAGTTCGAGGCAGGCACGTCCACGCCGGCATGGGAGATGTTCCCGTACGAGCGTTCGGCCCTGGAGGCAGTGGCGGTATGAGTGAGGTCGACCAGCTCGTCACCCTGACGATCGACGGGTACCAGGTCAGTGTGCCGAAGGGCACCCTGGTGATCCGGGCCGCCGAGCAGCTCGGTATCGCCATCCCGAGGTTCTGCGACCACCCGCTGCTGGACCCGGTCGGCGCCTGCCGCCAGTGCCTCGTCGAGATCGGTACGCCGGACCGAGACGGCAACCTTCGGTGGATGCCCAAGCCACAGGCGTCCTGCACCATCCCGGTGTCGCCGGGGATGGAGGTCAGGACCCAGCTCACCAGCACGGTGTCCGACAAGGCCCAGCAGGGAATCATGGAGTTCCTGCTGATGAACCACCCTCTCGACTGCCCGATCTGTGACAAGGGCGGTGAGTGCCCGCTGCAGAACCAGGCGATGAGCAATGGTCGGCCCGAGGCGCGCTTCGACGGTGCCAAGCGCACGTATCCGAAGCCCATCGCGATCAGCTCGCAGGTGCTGCTGGACCGCGAGCGATGCGTCCTGTGCGCCCGGTGCACCCGGTTCTCCGACCAGGTCGCGGGTGACCCGTTCATCGAGCTGCTGGAGCGTGGCGCGCTTCAGCAGGTCGGCATCTATGAGGACCAGCCCTTCGAGAGCTACTTCTCGGGCAACACCATCCAGATCTGCCCCGTCGGGGCTCTGACGAGCGCGACGTACCGGTTCCGTGCACGTCCCTTCGACCTCGTGTCGACGCCCAGCGCATGCGAGCACTGCGCCTCGGGCTGTGCCCAGCGAACCGATCACCGCCGTAACAAGGTGATGCGCCGGCTGGCCGGCGAGGACCCAGCGGTGAACGAGGAGTGGAGCTGCGACAAGGGTCGCTTCGCGTTCACCTACGCCAGCGCCGCAGACCGGCTGACCCACCCGATGATCCGCCAGGACGGCGACCTCGTCCCCGCGTCCTGGCCGCACGCCCTGCGGGTCGCTGCCGACGGGCTGCGCGCTGCGGGGCAGGCCGGCGTGCTCACCGGCGGTCGGGTGACGGGTGAGGACGCGTATGCCTACTCGAAGTTCGCCCGTGTCGCGCTGGGCACGAACAACGTCGACTTCCGCTTCCGCGGCCACAGCGACGAGGAGTCGGAGTTCCTCGCCTCACACGTCGTGTGTCAGACGCCGGAGTCGGGCGTGTCCTACGACGATCTCGCCTCGGCCCCGTTCGTCCTCCTCGCTGGGTTCGAGCCCGAGGAGGAGTCGCCCATCGTCTACCTGCGACTGCGTCGAGCGGCCCGCTCTGGCCGCACGAGGGTGGCGACGATCGCGCCCTTCCTCAGCCGGGGCAGCGAGAAGCTGTCGGCGAGCCTCGTCGCCGCTGTGCCTGGGACGGAGGCCGGCGTGCTGGCCGCCCTGCCCGAGGACGTCGTCGCGGCGCTGCGCGCTGACGGCGCGGTGATCCTGGTCGGCGAGCGGTTGGCCGGGACGCCTGGCGCACTGACGTCGGCCGCGCGGCTCAGCTCCGACACAGGTGCTGCCCTGGCCTGGGTACCGCGTCGAGCCGGCGAGCGGGGGGCTCTGGACGCTGGGGCCTTCCCCGCGCTGCTGCCCGGCGGCCGTCCGGTGGTCGACGCGGCTGCCCGCGTCGACGTCGCCGCGGCCTGGGGCGTCGACGGCCTGCCCGACTCGGTAGGCCTCGACACCGGCTCCATGCTGCGGGCGGCCGCCGACGGATCCCTCGGCGCACTTGTCCTCGGCGGTGTGGAACCTGGTGACCTGCCGACACCTTCTCTGGTGGCCGACGCTGCCGCCCGGGCCTTCACCATCAGCCTCGAGATCCGGGCCAGCGACGTCCACGAGCACGCCGACGTCGTCTTCCCCGTTGCGGCCGTGCCGGAGAAGTCGGGAACCTTCACCGACTGGGAGGGCCGGCCACGCACCTTCGAGCGCGCCGTGTCGAGCACCCACCGCAGCGACGGGTGGGTGCTGGACGCCATCGCCGCCGAGCTGGGGGTCAGCCTCGGCGTCGCCGACACCTCCGACGCTGCCCACGACCTGGCCGAGCTGGGGCCCTGGGACGGCTCTCGGCCCCCGGCCCCGGACGTCGCCCCAGCCGCCGCTGCGCCCGGCCACGTCCTGGCGACCTGGCGGATGCTGCTGGACCTGGGCCGAATGCAGGATGACGAGCCGAACCTCGCAGGAACCGCTCCAGCGCCGGTGGTCCGGATCTCGGCGGTGACAGCGCAGTCGCTGGGTGTGAAGGACGGTGACCCCGTCACCGTGAGCACGGACCACGGCGCGATCACGCTTCCCACCGAGGTCACCGCCATGCCCGACCAGGCGGTCTGGGTGCCGCAGAACTCTCCCGGCAGCCGCGTCCACCTCGACCTCGGCGCCACCGCCGGTGACGCCGTCACGCTGGCCGCAGGAGGTGCCCGATGAGCCCCGACGCCATCCCTGGCTTCGGACAGGACCCCTTCTGGGTCGTCGCCTTCAAGGTCGTCTTCATCTTCGTCGTGCTCGTGCTGTTCACCCTGTTCAACGTCTGGGCCGAGCGTCGCGTGGTGGCACGCATGCAGCACCGGGTGGGTCCCAACCGGGTGGGCCCCTTCGGCCTCCTGCAGAGCCTCGCCGACGGTGTGAAGCTGGCCTTCAAGGAGGACGTGGTACCGCGCAACGCCGACAAGGTGGTGTTCTGGCTCGCGCCGGTGATCTCCACCGTGACGGCGTTCATGACCTTCGCGGTCATCCCCATGGCCGGGGAGGTCAACCTCTTCGGGGTCACGACGCGCCTCCAGCTCACCGACATGTCGGTCGCGGTGCTCTACATCCTCGCGGTGACCGCGATCGGCGTGTACGGGCTGGTGCTGGCGGGATGGTCGTCAGGCTCGACCTACCCACTGCTGGGTGGGTTGCGCTCGTCTGCCCAGGTCATCTCCTACGAGATCGCGATGGGACTCTCCCTCGTGGCGGTCTTCCTCTACTCCGGGTCGATGTCGACCAGCCAGATCGTCGAGTCCCAGGACACGCTCTGGTACGCGGTCGCGCTCGTTCCCTCGTTCCTGGTCTTCCTCGTCTCGATGGTCGGTGAGACGAACCGAGCCCCCTTCGACCTTCCCGAGGCCGAGGGTGAGCTGGTCGGTGGGTTCCACACCGAGTACTCGTCGCTGAAGTTCGCCCTCTTCTTCCTCGCTGAGTACATCGCCATGGTCAACGTGTCCGCCTTGGCTGTCACCGTCTTCCTCGGCGGCTACCAGGCACCGTTCGGCCTTCCCGACGGCGGGTGGCTCGGCTTCTTCTGGTTCCTGGCGAAGGTGCTGACGCTGTTGTTCGGCTTCGTGTGGCTACGGGGCACGCTGCCACGGCTGCGCTACGACCAGTTCATGGCGCTGGGCTGGCGAGTCCTCATCCCGGTGTCGCTGGTCTGGATCCTCGCCGTCGCCGGTCTGCGCCTGGCCAGCTCCGAGCTCGGGCAGACCCAGCTCATCGTCGTCGTGGCCGGGGTCGCTGTCGCCGTCGTCCTGGTCAGCTTCCTGCCATGGAGCAGGCGCGGCGCCCCCGCCGCCGAGACACCGCAGGACGAGGCGCCGGTCGCGCCCGGATACCCTGTGCCGCCGTTGCCGGGAGCCCAGGAGGATCAGCGTGCCTAAGTTCCTCGACCCCGTCGCCGGGTTCGGGGTCACCTTCCGGACGATGTTCCGCACGGTGGTCACCGAGTCCTACCCCGAGCAGAAGGTGCCGACGGCGCCGCGATTCCACGGTCGCCACCAGCTCAACCGCTGGCCGGACGGGCTGGAGAAGTGCGTGGGCTGCGAGCTGTGCGCCTGGGCCTGCCCGGCCGATGCCATCTACGTGGAGGGCGCCGCCAACAGCGAGGAGGAGCAGTTCTCCCCGGGTGAGCGCTACGGACGCGTCTACCAGATCAACTACCTGCGCTGCATCTTCTGCGGGCTCTGCATCGAGGCCTGTCCGACGCGTGCGCTGACGATGACGAACGAGTACGAGCTGGCCGACACCAGTCGCGCGAGCCTCATCTACGAGAAGCAGGACCTGTTGGCGCCGCTGCTGCCCGGCATGGAGCAGCCGCCGCACCCGCGACGACTCGGCGACAGCGAGAAGGACTACTTCTTGGGGGCAGGTGAGTCGTCATGACCGGCGAGGCAGTGGCGTTCTGGATCATCGCGCCGATCACCGTGCTCGGGGCCATCGGCCTCGTGGCCTCCCGCAAGGCGGTGCACTCGGCACTCTGGCTCGCCGTCACGATGATCGGCCTGGCCGTTCTCTACATCAGCCAGGACGCCCCGTTCCTCGGTGTCGTCCAGGTGATCGTCTACACCGGCGCCGTGATGATGCTGTTCCTGTTCGTCATCATGCTCGTCGGCGTGGATGCCTCGGACTCGCTGGTCGAGACCCTGCGCGGGCAGCGGGTCGCTGCGGTGCTCGCCGGCCTCGGCTTCGCTGCTGTTCTGGTCAGCGCTGTGAGCCGGGCCACCATCGGCGACCCGGTGCCGGGCGAGGAGCTCAACGCTGCGGGCAACGTCGAAGGCCTGGCCTCGCTGATCTTCTCCGACTACCTCTTCGCCTTCGAGGTGACCAGCGCGCTGCTCATCACAGCTGCTGTGGGCGCCCTCGTGCTGGCGCTGCAACCCAACGTCTTTCCGAAGAAGAGCCAGCGCGAGCAGGCGATCGAACGGTTCCGGCCGGTGGACGGCGACTTCAGCGGGGCCACCGGGCTGCCGGCCCCGGGCGTGCTTGCCCGTCACAACGCGGTGGGCACTCCGGCGCTTCTGCCCGACGGAACGCCGAGCGAGGCCTCCTACTCCCGGGTGCTGCGCGCCCGAGAGGCCCTCGAGGACGGGGAGGGCCAGCAGTGAACCCCAGCAGCTACATCGTCCTGTCGGCAGTTCTCTTCAGCATCGGTGCCGTGGGTGTGCTGCTTCGTCGCAACGCCCTCGTGGTCTTCATGTGTGTCGAGCTGATGCTGAACGCGGCGAACCTCGCGTTCGTCACGTTCGCCCGGACGAACGGGGCGTTGGACGGCCAGGTCACCGCCTTCTTCGTGATGGTGGTGGCCGCAGCAGAGGTGGTCGTCGGCCTGGCGATCATCATGATGATCTACCGCAGCAGGCGGTCGGCCTCGGTCGACGACGCCAGCCTGCTGAAGCTGTAGCGCGACGGACGTGAGGGTGACCACGTGACCGTGTTGAACGGCCTGCTCGCGAGCGAGCAGGTACCTGCCGCTGCTGAGGGTGTCTTCTCCCTCATGTGGCTTCTGATCGGTTTCCCGCTCGCCGGGGCGGTGATCCTGCTCCTCGTCGGCCGACGGGGTGACAGCTGGGGTCACCTGCTCGGTACGTTGACCGTGCTGTCGTCCTTCATCGTGGCGAGCTTCCTGTTCTTCGCCGAGGTCGGCCGTGACGCCGAGGACCGCGCGATCGAGCAGGTGCTCTACCAGTTCTTCGCGGTGGGGGGCTACGAGGTGCAGGTCGGGCTCCTGCTCGACCAGCTCTCCATGGCCTTTGTCCTGCTCATCACCGGGGTCGGCACACTGATCCACGTGTACTCCATGGGCTACATGGAGCACGACCCTCGGCGACGCCGGTTCTTCGGCTACCTGAACCTGTTCGTCGCGGCGATGCTGCTGCTGGTGCTCGCCAATGACTACCTCATCCTGTACGTCGGGTGGGAAGGCGTCGGCCTGGCCTCGTACCTGCTCATCGGTTTCTGGCAGCACAAGCCATCGGCGGCAACCGCGTCGAAGAAGGCATTCGTCGTGAACCGCGTGGGTGACGTGGGGATGTCGCTGGCGATCATGGCGATGTTCGCCGCGGTGGGTACCAGCGAGATCCTCGCGGTGACCGGGGCGACGGAGCGCATGTCCACCGGTTGGCTCACCGCCCTCGGCCTGCTGCTGCTCCTGGCCGCCTGCGGCAAGTCTGCGCAGGTGCCACTCCAGTCGTGGCTCCTGGACGCCATGGAGGGCCCGACGCCGGTCTCCGCGCTCATCCACGCGGCGACGATGGTCACGGCCGGCGTCTACCTCGTGGTCCGCTCCGGCCCCATCTACGAGGCTGCTCCTGTCGCGCAGAACGCCGTGATCGCGGTCGGAGCGGTCACCCTGGTGTTCGGGGCCGTCATCGGCACGGCCAAGGACGACATCAAGAAGGCGTTGGCCGCCTCCACCATGAGCCAGATCGGCTACATGATGCTGGCAGCCGGCCTGGGTCCGGTCGGCTACGTGTTCGCCATCTTCCACCTGCTGGCCCACGGCTTCTTCAAGGCCAACCTGTTCCTGGGCTCTGGCTCGGTGATGCACGCCATGAACGACGAGGTCGACATGCGCGTCTACGGAGCCCTGCGCAAGGTCATGCCCTGGACGTTCGTCACCTTCACCGTCGGCTACCTGGCCATCATCGGAGTGCCACCCTTCTCCGGCTTCTGGTCGAAGGACAAGATCATCGAGGTGGCGTTCGACACGAGCATCGCCGCCGGACTGGCCGCGTTGCTGGGCGCCGGAATCACCGGCTTCTACATGACTCGCGTCATGCTGATGACCTGGTTCGGCGACCGGCGCTGGCGCGACGACGCCCACCCCCACGAGTCGCCCCCGGTCATGGTCGGCCCGCTCGTCGTCCTTGCCGTGCTCTCGGCCCTGGGTGGCGCGATGGAGCTGGGCTTCCTGCCCGGTGGTGGGATCGAGCCGTGGCTGGAGCCGGCGGTCGGCTATGCCGAGATCGAGCACCTCCTGCCCGCGAGCGCCTACCCGCTCATCACGATGGCGGTCGTGGCCGTCGGGGTCGGGTGGGCCTGGCTCGTCTACGGTCGCGACCCGATTCCGGAGACCCCACCGGCGGGCTCGGCGCTTACTCGCGCTGCCCGGGCCGACCTGTACGGCGACACCGTCAACGAGGCCGTCTTCATGCGTCCTGGCCAGTACCTCACCCGGACTCTCGTCTGGATCGACAGCCGGGGCATCGACGGGGCGGTGAACGGCGTCGCCGCCGGGATCGGTGGGCTGTCGGCCCGGGGTCGCAAGATCCAGACCGGCTTCGTGCGCTCCTACGCGTTGTCCATGCTCGCAGGCGCGGCGGTCGTCATCGCTGCCTTGCTCCTGATGGGAGGAAGGCTGTGACGTTCCCCGTGCTGACTGCACTCGTCGTCGTCCCGCTGCTGGGTGCCGTCCTGACCGCGCTGGTCCCCGGGGCCCGCACGGCCAAGGTCGTCGCCATCGGTGCGTCGGGCGTCACGCTGCTGATCACCGTCGTCGTCGCGCTCCAGTACGAGATCGGTGGTCCGCTGTACCAGCTGACGGAGCAGGTCTCGTGGGTCGCGCCGTTCGGCGTCTACTGGTCGCTCGGGCTGTCGGGTATCTCGCTCGCGCTGGTGGCGCTGACCGCGGTTGCCACACCGATCGTCCTCGGGGCGATGTGGAACGAGGCCGACGCCAGCGGGCGGAGCGTCAAGGCGTTCTACGCCCTGGTGCTCGTGCTCCAGTCGATGACGATCGGTGCGTTCCTGTCCACCGACGTGCTGCTCTTCTACATCCTGTTCGAGGCGATGCTGATCCCGATGTACTTCCTCATCGGCGTCTACGGTGGCGACAAGCGCCAGTACGCCGCGATGAAGTTCCTGCTCTACAACCTCTTCGGTGGCCTGCTCATGCTGGCCGCCGTCATCGGCCTCTACCTGCAGGCACCCGCCGGCGATCGGTCCTTCCTGCTGGCCGACCTGGTGGCGCTGGACATCGACAGCACCACGCAGGGGTGGCTGTTCCTGGGCTTCATGATCGCTTTCGCGATCAAGGCTCCGCTGTGGCCGCTGCACACCTGGCTGCCCGACGCCGCGACCGAGGCGACCCCGTCGCAGGCCGCCTACCTGTCCGGCGTCGTGGACAAGGTCGGAACGTTCGGGATGGTCGCCCTGGTGCTGCCCCTGTTCCCGGACGCGAGCCAGACCTTCGCCCCCGTGGTGGTCACGCTCGCGGTCATCAGCATCCTGTACGGCGGCCTGCTGGCGATCGGTCAGACCGACATCAAGCGGATCATCGCGTTCAGCTCGATCAGCCACTTCGGTGTGATCGTTCTGGGGATCTTCGCGCTCACGAGTCAGGCGACGGGAGGCTCGACCTTCTACATGGTCAGCCACGGGCTCTCGACGACTGCTCTGTTCCTCGTCGCGGGGCTGATGATCGCCCGCCGTGGGTCACGTCAGCTCGCCGACTTCGGCGGCCTGCAGAAGCCCGCGCCGATCTTGTCCGGGTTCCTGCTGCTCGCCGGCCTCAGCGGCCTGGCGATGCCGGGGCTGGCGACATTCGTGAGCGAGTTCCTGGTTCTCGTCGGGACGTTCTCCCGGTACCAGGTGGCCGCAGCGCTGGCGACGTTCGGCATCGTGCTCGCCGCGCTGTACATCCTCATCATGTACCAGCGGACGATGACCGGGCCGACCACGCCGGAGACCGAGGGCACCCCAGACCTGCGCGGTCGTGAGGTGCTGGTCGTGGCCCCGCTGTTCGTGCTGCTGATCGCCTTGGGTGTGGCCCCGGCTCCGCTGCTCGACCCGATCAACGACGGGACGTCACAGACGCTCGAGCAGGTGGGCGTGAGCGACCCGGAACCCGTGTTCGCGGTTGAAGGAGGGACAGAGTGATTGCTGTCCAGGACTTCGTCGAGCCGAGCATGGACCTCGGTGCGATCGTCCCGATCATCGCCGTCCTGGGTGCCGCGGTCATCGGCGTGCTCGTGGACGCGTTCGCCCCCGCCGGACGCCGAGCCCCGATCAACCTCACCATCAGCGTCGTCGCGCTGGTGGTGGCCCTGGGCTGGACCATCGGCCAGATCGGCGGCTCGCCGGTGGTCACGTTCAACGGCGCCGTGGTCGTCGACGGCCCAGCGCTGCTCGCCCAGGGCGCGATCGCGCTGTTCACCCTGCTCAGCATCCTGCTGTACACCGAGAGGCGCCTGGACCCGACCGGTGACCCGTTCACCCCGTCCGGCGCGGTGACGCCAGGCAGCGAGATGGAGCGTGTCCTGACGCTGCAGAAGGTGCAGCAGACGGAGGTCTTCCCGCTGACCCTCTTCGCGGCCGGCGGCATGATGATCTTCGTCGCTTCGAACGACCTGCTCACCATGTTCGTCGCCCTCGAGGTGCTGTCCCTGCCGCTGTACCTGCTGTCGTCGTTGTCGCGCCGCAAGCGGCTGCTGAGCCAAGAGGCCGGCTTGAAGTACTTCCTGCTCGGTGCGTTCGCCTCCGGGTTCTTCCTCTACGGAGCCGCGCTGGTCTATGGCGCCGCGGGCTCGCTGAACCTCGCCGAGATCGACGCGGGTGTGAGCGCCCGCGTCGGGGTGGACAGCCTGCTGCTCGTCGGGATGGGGATGCTCGCCGTCGGTCTGCTCTTCAAGATCAGCGCCGTTCCGTTCCAGTTCTGGACACCGGACGTGTACCAGGGCGCCCCGACACCGGTCACCGGCTTCATGGCCGCCGCCACCAAGACCGCCGCCGTGGTCGCGCTGATGCGCCTGTTCTACGTCGGTCTCGGCGGCCTCGTCGAGGACTGGACGATCCTGCTGTGGGTCATCGCGGCCGTGACGATGCTGGTCGGCTCGGTGCTCGCGCTGACCCAGACCGACGTCAAGCGGATGCTCGCCTACTCCTCGATCGCCCATGCCGGCTTCCTGCTCGTCGGCATCGTTGCCGCTGACGAGGCCGGCATTGCCGCCGTCCTCTTCTACCTTCTCGCCTACGGCATCGCGACCATCGGCGCCTTCGCGGTGGTGACGTTGGTGCGCGACGCCGGGGGAGAGGCAACGCACCTGGCCCAGTGGGCGGGGCTCGGTCGTCGCTCGCCCCTGCTGGCGGGGGTGTTCGCGCTGTTCCTGCTCTCCTTCGCCGGGATTCCGCTCACCAGCGGATTCATCGGCAAGCTGACGGTCTTCTCGGCCGCCTTCGACGCCGGTCAGGGTGCCCTTGTCATCGTCGGCCTGGTCTCCAGCGCCATCGCCGCGTTCTTCTACGTCCGGGTGATCGTCCTCATGTTCTTCTCTGACCCGGTCGAGGGAGGGGCCGCCGTCGGGGTTCCCGGTTCCGGCACGACGGCCGTCATCACCGCGACCGCGCTGCTCACCGTCCTGCTGGGGGTCGTACCGGGTCCGGTCCTTCAGCTGGCACAGACGGCTGCCGAGTTCGTCCGATAGCCGTGGAGAACACCCGATCCATCGCGGTCCCCGACGTCGACGACCAGCTCTCGCAGTGGGTCGGGGAGGCGTTGACGAGGGTCGAGGAGGGGCTGGCCGCGGCGGTCACGTCCGACGACGGGTTGCTGGACTCCAGCGCACGCCACCTGCTCGATGCCGGGGGCAAACGCTTCCGGCCGATGATGGTCCTGCTCGCCGCCCAGCTCGGTGACCCTGACGCTGCCGGGGTCATCCCGTCTGCCTTGGTGGTCGAGCTCACGCACCTCGCGACGCTGTACCACGACGACGTGATGGACGAGGCTGCTGTGCGGCGCGGAGTGTCCAGCGCGAACACCGTCTGGGGCAACACGGTGGCCATCCTCACCGGTGACTACCTGTTCGCCCGGGCTTCAGAGCTCGTCGCCGACCTGGGGCCGGAGGCGGTGCGCCTGCAGTCGTCGACGTTCGCCCGGCTGGTGCGCGGGCAGATCCGCGAGACGCTCGGACCGGGGCAGGACGAGAACCCGGTCGAGCACTACCTCGACGTGCTCGCGGACAAGACCGGGTCGCTCATCGCAACCTCCGCCCGCTTCGGTGCCTGGCTGGCCGACGCACCGGGCGAGCAGGTGGAGATCGTGACCCGCTTCGGCGAGGCCATCGGCATCGCCTTCCAGCTGGCTGACGACGTCATCGACATCGCCAGCGATGGCTCGCAATCGGGCAAGACACCGGGCACCGACCTGCGTGAGGGCGTCCCGACGCTTCCGTCGCTGTACGCCCGTCGGTCGTTGGCTCCGGCCGACGCCCGCCTGGTCGAGCTGTTGTCGGCGAAGGTCGAGGAGGCCGACGTCCAGGAGACCCTGGCGCTGCTGCGTGCGCATCCAGCGCTCGATGAGTCCCGTCGCGAGGTGCGTCGGTGGGCCGACCTGGCCCGCGAGGAGCTGCTCCAGCTTCCCCACAGCCCGGCGCGGCAGGCGCTGCTGCAGATCTGCGACTCGGTCGTCACACGGACGGTGTAGCAACCACCCGACGGTGCCGCAGCCCCTCGGCCGTGAACAGCGCCAGCGAGACCCAGACGAGCACGAACCCGACCAGCCGCGACGTCGGCATCGGCTCGTCGTAGAGGAACACGCCGATCGCGAACTGCAGCGACGGGCCGATGTACTGCAGCAGCCCGAGGGTGGACAGCGGGATCCGGGTTGCCGCACCCGAGAACGCGAGCAACGGCAGCACCGTGACGAGGCCGGCTCCGACCAGCAGCAGCGTGTGAGCGACCGAGAGCCGGCCGAAGGTGCCGTCGCCGGCGGCGTCGAGCAGCCAGAGGTAGCCGACCGCCGGGACGACCAGCACCAGGGTCTCCACGGTGAGGCTCTCGGCTGCGCCCACGTTGGCCTTCTTCTTCAGCAGCCCGTAGGTGGCGAACGAGAAGGCGAGGGTGAGGGCGATCCAGGGAGGCCGGCCGTAGTCGAGCGTGAGCAGCGCAACGGCCAGCGCTGCCAGCGAGAGCGCCGCCCACTGCGCCGGGCGCAGCCGCTCGCCCAGCACGACAACGGCGACGAGCACCGTCACCAGGGGTCCGATGAAGTACCCCAGCGATGTCTCCACCACCTGCTGGGAGTTCACCCCGTAGATGTAGGTGCCCCAGTTCACCGAGATCAGCGCGGCTGCCACAGCCAGGTAGATCACCGACCGACGCGGCATGGCGGAGAGGTGGCTGAGCCGATGCCGGGCGAGGAGGATCAGCCCGAGCAGCGCCAGCGACCAGACGATCCGGTGCGCCAAGATCTCGACCGGAGCGGCGGCGTCCACCAGCGGCCAGTAGAGGGGAAAGAGGCCCCACATGACGTAGGCCACCGCGCCGAGCAGCAGCCCGGTACGGTGCGAGCTCACAGGGCTACGGCCATGATGAGGTCATCGACCGGGCGGCCGTCGATCACGAACTCGGCGACCAGCACCCCCTCGAGGGTGAAGCCGGCGGCCGTGTAGACCGCGATCGCTCGAGCATTGGTCGACAGCACACGTAGCGACAGCTTGGTGGCCCCACGCCGGCGGGCGGTCGACTTGGCGTGCTCGAGCAGCGCGCGTCCCACTCCGGTGCCGCGTCGGGAGCCGGCGACGCTGAAGCCCTCGATCGAGACCACGTGGGCGTTCTCGGCCAGTGGCGTCGGGTGGCCCAGCCTCAGGTAGCCCACGACGTCCCCCTCGAGCTCGGCGACAAGCGTGGCCGAAGGGTCGCCCGTGCCGAAGAACGAGGCGCGCTCACGCGCGAACACCGAGGGGAACCCCGTTCCCGGCTCGCCGACGTCGAGGTCGAGCAGTGTGGCGTCGTCCCTGGGAGTGGCGGTTCGGACGTTCAGCCGACCGTCCACGAGTCCCGTCCACGCAGCAGCGCGGCGAGATCTCCGTCGGTCGAGATCTGCTCGTCCATGAGGTCGTTGTACACCGGGCGAGCCACGTCTCGGAAGACGCCGATCGGGGTGGTCGACAGCGTCGTCGGGTCCGAGAGGCGGGAGAGTGCGAAGGGCACCGAGACGTCTGCCGCGACATCGTGGACGAGCACGTCCGCCTCGTCCACCTCGTCCGCCCGGCGCACGCGCAGGTCTCGGGTCACCGCCTGGTCTCCGAAGCGGACCGGCCGGCCGTGCTCGAGCGCGATCACAGCCGACTCACGCGTCTCGCGGTCCTTGAGAACGTCGAAGGCGCCGTCGTTGAAGATGTTGCAGTTCTGGTAGATCTCCACCAGCGACGCCCCCCGGTGCGCGGCCGCCGCCCGCAGCACGGAGGTGAGGTGTGCGCGGTCGGAGTCGATCGTGCGCGCAACGAACGTGGCCTCGGCGCCGAGTGCCAGCGACACCGGGTTGAAGGGGCGGTCCAGGGACCCGTAGGGCGTTGACTTGGTGATCTTGCCCAGCTCGGACGTGGGGGAGTACTGGCCCTTGGTCAGGCCGTAGATGCGGTTGTTGAAGAGCAGGATCGTCAGGTTGACGTTGCGTCGCAGGGCGTGGATGAGGTGGTTGCCCCCGATCGAGAGGGCGTCGCCGTCTCCTGTCACGACCCAGACCGACAGGTCCGGCCGCGTCGCGGACAGCCCCGTCGCGATGGCGGGCGCCCGTCCGTGGATGGAGTGCATCCCGTACGTGTTGAGGTAGTAGGGGAAGCGTGACGAGCAGCCGATACCAGAGACGAAGACGATGTTCTCGCGGGCGATGCCCAGCTCTGGCAGGAAGCCCTGCACGGCTGCCAGGACGGCGTAGTCCCCGCACCCTGGGCACCACCGCACCTCTTGGTCGCTCGCGAAGTCCTTGCGCGTCAGGGTGACCGGGGGGGCTGTCTCAGTCACGGCTCAGCTCCTCGATCGCCGACACCAGCTCGTCGGTGCGGAAGGGAAGCCCGCGCACCTGGTTCAGCGCCACGGCATCCACCAGGTACCTGGCCCGAACCAGCATTGCCAGCTGGCCAAGGTTCATCTCCGGGATCAGCACGCGCGGATACCGTGCGAGCACGTCGCCCAGGTCGTTCGGGAAGGGGTTCAGGTGACGCAGGTGCACCCGGGCGACCTTGCTGCCTGACCGCCGGACCTGCTCGACAGCGGAGTCGATCGTGCCCTCGGTCGACCCCCACCCCATGACGAGCACAGCGGCATCGCTGCCCGGGTCGTCGACCTGCAGCGCAGGCATCGAGTCGGCAACTCGCTCGACCTTCGCCTGGCGCAGGCGCACCATGCGGTCGTGGTTGTCGGGGTCGTAGGAGATCGTCCCGCTGCCGTCGGCCTTCTCCAGCCCACCGATGCGGTGCTCCAGCCCGGGTGTGCCCGGGATGGCCCAGGGTCTGGCGAGCGTGACCGGGTCACGCGAGTACGGCTGGAAGCCTTCGGGGTCATGGGCGAACTCGACCGGCAGCTCGGGCAGGTCATCCAGCGCGGGCACCTGCCACGGCTCGGCAGCATTGGCCAGGTAGCCATCGGAGAGCAGGAAGACCGGCGTGCGGTAGGTCGTGGCGATGCGCACGGCCTCCATCGCGGCGTCGAAGCAGTTGCTCGGAGTCGACGCGGCGACGATCGGTACCGGCGACTCCCCGTTGCGGCCGAACATCGCCTGCAGCAGGTCGGACTGCTCGGTCTTGGTCGGCAGACCGGTGGAGGGTCCGCCGCGTTGGACGTCGATGACGACCAACGGAAGCTCGAGGGCGACCGCCAGCCCGATCGTCTCGCTCTTGAGCGCGATGCCCGGCCCGGACGTGGTGGTCACGCCCAGCGCGCCGCCGAAGGCCGCGCCTAGCGCCGCGCCTATCCCGGCGATCTCGTCCTCGGCCTGGAACGTGCGGACGCCGAGGTTCTTGTGCTTGCTCAGCTCGTGCAGGATGTCGCTGGCTGGGGTGATCGGGTACGAGCCCAGGAACAGCGGGAGGTCGGCCCGGCGCGAGGCTGTGATCAGGCCGTAGGCCAGCGCCAGGTTGCCGGTGATCGTGCGGTAGGTGCCGGGGGCCGGCGAGGCGGACGGCACCTCGTAGGACGACGCGAACTCCTCGGTTGTCTCACCGAAGTTCCAGCCGGCTCGGAACGCGGCGATGTTGGCGTCGCGGATGGTCGCGCTGGACGCGAACTTGCGGCGCAAGAACGCCTCGGTCGTGTCGACGGGGCGGTGGTAGAGCCACGACAGCAGCCCGAGCGCGAACATGTTCTTTGCTCGGGATGATTCCTTGCGAGTAAGCCCGAAGCCGTCAAGGGCCCGCTGGGTCATGCCAGTCAGGTCGATCGCGTGCACCTGGTAGCTCTCGAGTGTCCCATCGGTCAGGGGGTCTGTGCCGTACCCCGCCTTGGCCAGGTTGCGGGTGGTGAAGTCGGCGGTGTCGATGATGAGCGTGCCGCCCTTGGGTACCGCGTCCAGGTTCGCCCGAAGCGCCGCAGGGTTCATCGCGACCAGCACCGCGGGGGCGTCGCCGGGTGTCGTGACGTGATGGTCAGCAAAGTGCACCTGGAACGACGAGACGCCGGGAAGGGTGCCCTGCGGAGCTCGGATCTCGGCCGGGAAGTCCGGAAGGGTAGCGATGTCGTTGCCGAAGACCGCGCTCTGTGCCGTGAACCGGTCACCGGTCAGCTGCATGCCGTCACCGGAGTCACCGGCGAATCGGATGGCTACGCGGTCAACCTCCACGCGCGGCTTGGCCACGACCCTCCCTAGCGGTAGTTCACAAACTGTACGGCGAACTCGAAGTCCTCGCCCTTCAGTAGGGCGATCACTGCCTGGAGGTCGTCGCGCTTCTTGGACGACACCCGAACCTCCTCGCCCTGGACCTGGGCCTTGACGCCCTTCGGAGCCGCCTCCCGGATGACCTTGGACACCTGCCTCGCCTGCTCGGAGGTCAGCCCGTTCTGCAGCGTCGCCCCGATCTTGAAGACCTTGCCGGAGGCGCGTGGCTCGCCGGCGTCCAGTGCCTTGAGGGAGACGCCTCGTTTGACAAGCTTGTCCTTGAAGACATCGAGGGCCGCGAGGACCCGGTCCTCGGTCGAGGCTTCCAGCTCGATGCCGTACTCGCCCTGCCACGACACCGATGCGCCGGTCCCGCGGAAGTCGAATCGTTGGCCGAGCTCTTTGCTCGCCTGGTTGAGTGCGTTGTCGACCTCTTGTCGGTCGATCTTGCTGACGACGTCGAAGGAAGAGTCGCTCGCCATGTCCGTTATCCTTTCTCGTTGCGGCAGGTTGCCCGAGCGGCCAAAGGGAGCGGTCTGTAAAACCGTCGGCATTGCCTACGTTGGTTCGAATCCAACACCTGCCACGCAGCACGGTACGATAGTGCGCTGCGCGCCCCACTAGCTCAGTCGGCAGAGCGTCTCCATGGTAAGGAGAAGGTCTACGGTTCGATTCCGTAGTGGGGCTCGAGGGTCCCAATCCCCATCGCGGCGGTGTAGCTCAGACGGTAGAGCAAGCGGCTCATAATCGCTGTGTCGCCGGTTCGAGTCCGGCCACCGCTACGCACCAGTACTGAAGGAGACAGCACCATGGCAGCCAAGAGCGCCGACATCCGGCCCAAGATCACTCTGGCCTGCACGGAGTGCAAGGAGCGCACGTACATCACGCGCAAGAACCGGCGGAACGACCCTGACCGCATGGAGCTCAGCAAGTACTGCCCGCGCTGCCGCAAGCACACCGCGCACCGCGAGACGCGCTGATCCCGTGCTCGACGACCTCGTCGGCCACGACCTCGTGGCTGCAGGGGTGTACGAGGTCAGCCGCGCGAAGATCCGGGAGTTCGCTGGGGCTGTCGGGGAGACCTCCCCGCTGTGCTTCGACGTCGATGCTGCGCGTGCTGCGGGGTACGCCGACCTGGTCGCGTCGCCCACCTTCGCTGTCATCCCGGCCTTCCGGGGCCTCGGCGAGGTGATGGGCCGAATCGGGGCTCCGCTGGAGCGCCAGGTCCACGGGGAGCAGGGCTTCACCCACCACCGTCCCATCGTGGCCGGCGACGTCCTGACCACCACGGCGACGGCTGAGCGCATCCGCAACGTCGGCGGCAACCTCTTCGTCACCGTGTCCTGCCGGGTGTCGGACGCCTCTGGCGAGACGGTGACGACGGCCCGTTCTGTCGTCGTCGTCCGGGGGGAGGGTGCATGAGCAGCTTCTCCACCACCTACCGGGTGCGCCGCGGCGACCTGGTGCGCTACGCCGGGGCCTCCGGTGACTTCAACCCCATTCATTACAGCGACCGCATCGCCACCGCGATGGGTCTGCCCGGCGTCATCGCTCACGGCATGCTCACCATGGGGCTGGCCGCCCGGGCGGTGGGGGAGTGGGCCGGCGGCCCCGACCGGGTGGTCTCGTTCTCCGTGCGCTTCACGTCGATGGTCGTCGTCCCTGACGACGATGACGGTGTGGAGGTCGTGTTCTCCGTCGAGCCCGGGGAACCCGGCGCTGATGGACTGGTGCCTGTCAGCGTGACCGCCACCTGCCTGGGTGAGGCCGTTCTCGGCCGAGCCAGCGCGCTCGTGCGCGATGTCCAACCTCGCTGAGCTCACCACGCTGCGGGTCGGTGGTCCGGCCCGGCGCATGGTGGTGGCTCACACGGAGGCGGAGCTGGTGAGCGCCGTGCGCGCCGCCGACGAGGCGGCCGACCCTGTCCTGCTGCTGGGCGGCGGCAGCAACCTGGTCGTGTCGGACGAGGGGTTCGAGGGCACCGTCGTGCGCATCGCCACTCGAGGCATCGAGGTCCTCGCGGTCGACGCATGCGGCGGTGTGATGGTGACCGTGGCCGCCGGAGAGCCGTGGGACGGGTTCGTGGCCCACGCCGTGTCCAAGAACTGGGCGGGTGTCGAGGCCCTCGCCGGGATCCCCGGCCTGACCGGGGCGACACCCGTGCAGAACGTCGGTGCCTACGGGCAGGAGGTCTCCGCCACCGTGGCGCGGGTGCGGACGTACGACCGTGAGGCCGGCACGGTCCGGACGTTCGTGAACGAGCAGTGTGGATTCGGGTACCGCACCAGCCGGTTCAAGCACACGGATCGCTACGTGGTGCTCGACGTGACCTTCCAGCTGCGACCGGGTCGGCGCAGCGAGCCGGTCGCCTACGGCGAGCTGGCGAGCAGGCTCGGCGTCGAGGTCGGCGGCCGCACGGCGCTGGCCGACGTCCCCCCCGCCGTGCTGGGCCTACGGCGGGCCAAGGGCATGGTGCTGGACTCCTTCGACCACGACACCTGGAGCGCCGGGTCGTTCTTCACGAACCCGTTCGTGCGCGCGGCTCCTGAGGGCGCTCCGACGTGGCCGGTCGGGGAGAGGGTGAAGACGAGCGCGGCTTGGCTGATCGAACGGGCTGGATTCGGTCGTGGCTATCCCGGCGGACAAGCCCCGGTGTCGTTGTCGACCAAGCACACCCTCGCACTGACGAACCGCGGTACGGGCACCGCTGCGGATGTCGTCGCTCTTGCGCGCGAGATCCGAGACGGCGTGCAGGACACGTTCGGGGTCGTGCTCGAGCCGGAGCCACGGCTGGTCGGGGTGTCGCTCTAGGCAGTCGGCCCGGCGGTGTACGCGGATCCACACATTCGTCTCTGGCCGGCCTCTGCGACCTGCGTGTTCTTGGTCGCGATCGGACTCAGGAGGCGCGAATGTGTGGATTCGTGCACGCCTGCGGGTCGCGGTCGCCTCACAACGCGATGCCAAGGACTCCTGTGGACAGCCACCGACACGTGCGGGCGACTCTGCCTACGGTCAGGTGCATGGTCGCGGACCCGCATATTGTCCTTATTAGACCTGGTATGGCATGATCTGGTACGGCGGGTGATCCGCTGGTGGGGACGCGGACGCGGCCAGTGAGCTCCGGGGGACGTGCATGAGCGAGGCGCAGCGCATCATCGATGCGGAGGTCCGCAGCCAGGTACGCCAGCGCGGCATCGATCCCGCCGCCCAGCGCCGCGAGGTTCGCAGCATCGCCGAGGCCGTCGTGGCCGCGTACGAGCAGCGAGCGCTGGTCGCCTCTATGCCGCCGCTGGGCAGCACCGAGGCCGTCGTCCAGGAGGTCGTCGACGCCGTCGCTGGCTTCGGACCGCTGCAGCGCTATCTCGACGATCCCGAGGTGGAGGAGCTGTGGATCAACGAGCCGTCGAGAGTGTTCGTGGCACGCGGTGGCCGAACCGAGCTCACGTCGACGATCCTCACCGACGCCGAGGTTCGTGACCTCGTCGAGCGGATGCTGCGCTGGTCGGGGCGTCGCCTGGACGTGAGCTCGCCGTTCGTCGACGCGATGCTCCCCGACGGAAGCCGCTTGCACGTCGCCATCCCCGACGTGACCCGGTCGCACTGGGCCGTCAACGTCCGCAAGCACGTCGTGCGCGCCGTCGACCTGGACGACCTGGTGGCGCTGGGAACCCTCTCGGCGCACGGCGCCCAGTTCCTGCGGGCGAGCGTTGCCGCCGGGCTCAACGTCCTCGTCTCGGGTGGAACGCAGGCGGGCAAGACCACGCTCTTGAACTGCCTGCTTGCGGCAGTTCCGGCGCACGAACGTGTGATCACGGCCGAGGAGGTGTTCGAGCTCAGGGCTCCGTTGCCCGACCTGGTTGCTCTCCAGACGCGTCAGGTGGGTCTGGAAGGCACCGGCGCCATCACGCTGCGCCACTTGGTCACGGAGGCCTTGCGAATGCGACCCAACCGCATCGTGGTCGGGGAGGTGCGGCGTGAGGAGGCCTTGGACCTGCTGATCGCCCTGAACTCGGGAGTCCCCGGCATGGGCACCGTCCATGCGAACTCGGCTCGTGAGGCCATCACGAAGATGTGCACCCTGCCGCTGCTTGCGGGGGAGAACATCGGGTCGGGGTTCGTCGTGCCCACCGTGGCCGGCTCGATCGACCTCGTCGTGCACATCGTCACCGACCAGGACGGACGTCGGCAGGTGCGCGAGATCGCCGCGGTCCCGGGGCGGGTCGAAGGGCCTGTCGTTGCGATGGAACCGGTGTTCGTCCAACGTCGCGGGGGTCTGGTGAGGGCTGACGGCTTCCCTCCTCACGTCGAGAGGTTCGAGGCGGTCGGAATCGATGTGCGCGATCTCCTGGACGCGGGTGTGGAGTCGGCCGCCTGATGGGGGTGCTTCTCGGAATCGCTCTGGGCGTCGGCGGGCTGCTGGTGCTGCTTGCACTGACGGACGACTCGGAGGCGACGACCCCTCGCCGGCGCAGTCGCCTCGGGCAGCTCACGGCCGAGGCCGGGCTTGAGGGTGTCAGCCCCCGCGGGGTCGTCCTGACCAGCGTCGGAGCCGCCGTGCTGGTGGGTGTCAGCTTCTACGTGCTGACCGAGACCTGGTCGGTCGCAGCGGCGTTCGGGCTCATCGCCGCGGCGGCGCCGACCGTTCTGCTGCGCCAGCGAGCGCATCGGCGCCGTGCCGAGCTTCGGGAGGTCTGGCCGGACGTCGTGGACAACCTTGCCTCTGCGGTACGCGCCGGCATGTCCCTGCCGGACGCTCTCGCCCAGCTGGGGGAGCGTGGTCCCGAGCCGTTGCGCGGTCCCTTCACGCGCTTCGCCGACGACTACCGCACGACCGGACGGTTCGCCGAGAGCCTCGACGCGCTCAAGCAGCGCCTTGCCGACCCGACCGGGGATCGCATCGTCGAGTCGCTGCGGATCGCCCGAGAGGTCGGCGGCACTGATCTCGGCAGGCTCCTGCGCACGTTGTCGGCGTTCCTGCGTGATGAGCTACGCGTGCGAGGTGAGCTGGAGACCCGGCAGGGCTGGGTCGCGAACGCCGCCAAGCTGGCGGTCGCCGGGCCCTGGATCTTGCTCGCGTTGCTGTCACTGCGATCCACGTCGATCCAGGCATACCAGCAGCCCGCCGGCGTGGTGGTCCTCGTCGTGGGAGCGGTCGTCTCGGTCGTCGCCTACCGCGTCATGGTGGCGATGGGGAGGCTTCCCGAGGACGAGCGGGTGCTGCGGTGAACGTCGGGGTGCTCCTGGGTCTGGGGTTCGGGCTCGGCCTGGCCACCGTCGCGGCCAGGATCGCGGCCCTCGGCCCGCCCAACCTCGCTGACCGAGTGGCGCTGCACCTGCGGCGCCCGGCTCTCGACGCGCCGCTGCTCGAGGGGTCGGTCGGCTCCACCGTCGAGGGCCTGCTGCGTCCGTACGTCGGCCGCGTCGCAGGTCACCTCGAGCGGGTGATGGGTGGCGGGTCGTCCGTGCAGCGCCGGCTCCTGAGAGCCGGTGGTCACATCGACCTGCAGGAGTTCCGGATCCAGCAGGTTCTCTGGGGAGCTCTGTTCTTCGGCGTCGCGGCCGCGCTGAGCATGGCCATGCTGGCCGGCGGTTCGGCACGCTCCCCGGCTCTTCTTCTCGTGTTCGCCGCCGGTACGGCTGTCGCCGGCGTCGTGGCGCGTGACCAGGTGCTTTCTCGCGAGATCCGTCGGCGCGAGGCCCGCATCGTCTCCGAGCTCCCCACGGTTGCCGACCTGCTGGCCGTGAGCGTCGCTGCCGGTGAGTCCCCCGCAGCGGCCCTCGAGCGCACAGCCCGCGTCAGCCGCGGCGAGCTAGGCCACGAGCTGCAGCTGGTGCTCAACGACGTGCGCTCCGGTGTCGGTCTGATCCAATCCCTGGACGCCATGACTCGACGGGTCGCGGTTCCTGCGGTCACGAGGTTCGTCGACGGCATCGCCGTCGCGGTCGAGCGCGGTACCCCTCTGGCCGATGTCCTGCGGTCGCAGGCTGCCGACGCACGCGAGGTGCGCAAGCGCACCCTCATGGAGATCGGGGGCCGCAAGGAGATCCTCATGCTCATCCCGGTGGTGTTCCTCGTGCTGCCGATCACCGTTCTCTTCGCGCTCTACCCCGGACTTGCCCACTTCGACGTCCTCGCACCCTGAAAGGAACGACATGACCGAGCTTCTCGTCCGTGCCCAGGCACGCCTGTCCAGCCAGCGGGGTGATGTGCCCGGATGGGTGCTGATCACCATCATGACGGCGGGCATCGTGGCGGTTCTGTGGCAGTTCGCCGAGCCGTACCTGCGCAACGTGCTGGCAGACTCGCTGGACGCCACCGTCGGACGGTGAGGGAGCGCGGCTCGGCGGTCGCCGAGTTCTCGCTGGTCGCGGGCCTGCTCGTGCTGCTGGTGCTGTCCATCGCGCAGCTCGGTATGGCGATCCACGTCCGCAACACCCTCGTCGCCTGTGCCGCCGAGGGTGCCCGGATGGCGGCCAACGCCGATCGGGACCTCGCTGACGGAGTCGCCCTCACCCGGGGCCTGATCGCCACCGCGCTGTCGGAGTCCATGGTCGGCCAGGTGAGTGCGACGCACGTGCCCAGTCCGGCTGGTCGCGACGTGCGAGTCCAGGTCACCACCACTCTCCCCCTCGTGGGGCTCGCGGGTCCCAGCCGCTC
Source organism: uncultured Actinomycetota bacterium (assembly GCA_963712175.1). Taxonomy (GTDB): domain Bacteria; phylum Actinomycetota; class Actinomycetes; order Jiangellales; family Jiangellaceae; genus CAVQGZ01. Next base: position 35,361 of record CAVQGZ010000009.1, on the reverse strand, counting down.
GCTGACCGTGACGGCACACGCCGTGGAGGAGTCGTGAGGGAGCGCGGCAGCGCGCTGGTCGAGTTCCAGGCCTTGGCCATCCTGCTGCTCGTACCGCTGGTGTACGTGCTGCTGGCCGCGCTCGACGTGCAGCGAACGGTGCTCGGTGCCACGCAGGCCGCGCGGGAGGCGGGCCGCGTGGCGGCAAGCACGGGCAGCGAGCCGGCAGCCAGGTACGCCGCTGCCGTCGCCATGCGTGACCAAGGCGTCGACCCGTCCGCTGTCGATGTGGCCTTCAGGTGTCCGTCCGGGTGCACCACACCCGGCGCGAGCATCACCGTCGCCGTGTCCACTCGTGTCTGGCTGCCCTTCCTGCCCGAGGTGCTGGCCGACGTCGCGGCCATCCCGGTGAGCGCGACCCACACGTCGCCGATCGACAGGTATCGGGCATGAGGGGCGAGCGGGGGCAGATCACGCTCCTGGTGATCGGTTTCGCTGTCATCCTCGTCTCCCTCGTGGCCGTCGTGGTGGACGCCTCGCAGGTGGTACTGCTGCGCCGCACGTTGGCCTCCATGGCGGACGGGGCAGCATTGAGCGCCGCCCAGCAGCTCGCCGAGCAGGATCTGTACGCAGGCCGGCTCATCGAGAGGCTCCCACTGGACCCGGCCGCCTCGCGTGCCGCAGCTGTGGACTACGTGGCCTCGTCCGGTTTGGACGTCACGGTCGTCGATGTCTCGGTGTCGGCCGACCGGGTCACGGTGGCGCTGTCGGCTCGGGCGGATCTCCCCCTGGTCGGAGCGGTGACCTCGGCCTTCGAGGGCACGACCGTGGTGGCGCGGGCAAGCGCGACCTCACCGGTGCGGTGAGGTCGCCGGCGACGCCGAGCTGGCTGGAAACCCGAACCAGGATTCGTGCGACGAGGGGTGACGCGCGGCACGTAGTCTGATGTCTCGTGGCTGATCGTGACGTGTCCGCTGAGATCGAGCAGATCTCGGCAACCCTGCGTGGCATCGAGAGCGTGCTCGACCTCGACCGCCTGCGCCAGGACGCGGCTGCGCTCGAGACCCAGGCGTCCGACCCCGGGCTGTGGGACGACCCCGCGAATGCGCAGCGAGTCACGAGCAAGCTGTCGTCGACCCAGGGCGACATCAGGCGCCTGGAGGAGCTGCGGGGCAAGGTCGACGACCTGCCCGTGCTGCTCGAGATGGCCGTGGAGGCGGGAGGGGTCGAGGGCGCTGAGGCCATGACCGAGCTGGAGACCGAGCTCGACGAGGTCACCGCAGCCGTGTCCGACCTCGAGGTCCGCACCCTGCTCAGCGGTGAGTACGACGCGCGGGCCGCCCTGGTGAACCTGCGAGCCGGTGCCGGGGGCGTGGACGCCGCCGACTTCACCGACATGCTGCTGCGCATGTACCTGCGCTGGGCGGAGCGCCACGGGTACGCGGTGGACGTCTACGACACGTCCTACGCGGAGGAGGCGGGGATCAAGTCGGCCACCTTCGTCGTCCACGCGCCCTACGCGTACGGAACGCTGAGCGTCGAGCAGGGCACCCACCGCCTCGTTCGCATCAGCCCGTTCGACAACCAGGCTCGCCGCCAGACGTCCTTCGCCGAGGTGGAGGTGCTGCCCGTCGTAGAGCAGACCGACCACATCGACATCCCCGACGACGAGATCCGGGTCGACGTCTACCGCTCGTCAGGCCCAGGCGGTCAGGGTGTCAACACCACCGACTCCGCGGTTCGACTCACTCATGTGCCCACCGGGATCGTCGTGACCTGCCAGAACGAGCGCTCCCAGCTTCAGAACCGGGCTCGAGCGATGGAGGTGCTGCAGGCGAAGCTGCTTGAGCGCAAGCGCTCGGAGGAGCAGGCCAAGCTCGATGCCCTGAAGGGGGACTCCGGCGGGTCGTGGGGCAACCAGATGCGTTCCTACGTGCTGCACCCGTACCAGATGGTGAAGGACCTGCGGACCGAGCACGAGGTCGGCAACACGACCGGGGTCTTCGACGGCGACATCGACGGCTTCCTCGAGTCGGCGATCCGTTGGCGGCGCGCGGGCTGAATGGCGGCTCTGCGCCCGCACGGCCTTACTCTTGACGCGTGATCCGATTCGACAACGTCAGCAAGGTCTACCCGAAGACCTCGCGCGCGGCGCTGTCCGACCTCTCCGTCGAGCTGGAGAAGGGCGAGTTCGTCTTCCTCGTCGGTGCTTCCGGATCGGGCAAGTCGACCTTCCTCCGCCTGGTGCTGCGCGAGGAGCGACCAAGCTCGGGGTACATCCAGGTCGCGGGGAAGGATCTGGCGAAGCTGGCCCAGTGGAAGGTGCCGGCACTCCGTCGCCAGATCGGAACCGTGTTCCAGGACTTCCGCCTTCTGCCGAACAAGACCGTTGCCGAGAACATCGCCTTCGCGCTGCAGGTCATCGGCAAGTCGCGCAAGGAGATCCGTCATGACGTGCCCGAGGTGCTCGAGCTCGTCGGTCTGGACGGCAAGGAAGAGCGCATGCCTCATCAGCTCTCCGGGGGTGAGCAGCAGCGCGTGGCCATCGCGAGAGCCTTCGTCAACAAGCCGCTGATCCTCCTGGCCGACGAGCCGACGGGCAACCTCGACCCGGCCACGAGCGTGGGCATCATGAAGCTGCTCGACCGGATCAACCGAACCGGGACGACCGTGGTCATGGCGACCCACGACCAGTCCATCGTCGACCAGATGCGCAAGCGAGTGGTCGAGCTGTCCGACGGCGAGCTGGTCCGCGACCAGTCGCGCGGTGTCTACGGCTACGCGAGGTAACCGATGCACGTGCAGTACCTGGCCAGCGAGATCGGGACCGGTCTCCGCCGCAACCTGACGATGACGGTCGCCGTCGTCGTCACCGTTGCCATCTCACTCGCGCTGTTCGGCGCCGGCCTGCTGATCAGGGCACAGGCCGAGACCATGAAGGACTTCTGGTACGACCGCATCGAGATATCGGTGTTCCTCTGCAACGAGTTCGACTCGGGAGCCACGTGCGCGTCAGGGGCGGTCAGCGACGACCAGAAGGACGTCGTCCTGGACACCCTGGAGAGCAACCCTGAGGTCGAGGAGGTGTTCTACGAGTCGCAGGAGGAAGCCTACGACCTGTTCCGCGACCGCTTCGAGGACTCCATCGCCGACAACATCACGCCCGAACAGCTGCAGGAGTCCTATCGCGTCAAGCTCGTGAACCCCGAGGAGTTCGAGGGCGTCGTCTCCTCGGTCTCCGGTCTGCCGGGTGTCGCCCAGGTCGTCGACCAGCGCGCTCTGCTCGACCGGTTCTTCCGGTTGCTGAACGGGTTCCAGGTGGCTGCGCTCGCCATCGCTGCGGTCCAGGTGTTCGCCGCGGTTCTGCTGATCTCGAACACGATTCGCGTCGCAGCGTTCTCGCGACGGCGCGAGACGGGGATCATGCGGCTCGTCGGAGCGTCGAACTGGTCGATCCAGCTGCCGTTCATCCTCGAGGCGGCGATCGCCGGGCTGATCGGCGGCCTGCTGGCGTCAGGAGTGCTCGTCGCCTTCCAGGCCTTCTTCATCGAGGACATCCTCGTCCCGGCGTTCCGGTTCACCGCGTGGGTGGACTGGGTCGACGTGTGGCGCATCGTTCCGATCCTGCTTCTTACGGGCACCGGGATCGCAGCGATCGCGTCCTTCATCACGCTTCGCCGCCACCTGCGAGTCTGAGTCTCCCGTCACACCTCCTTTTGCGCGGCGTGTCTGACCGTGTACGGTCGCGCCGTTGTGTTACTGAGGTGATGACAGGAGACTCCTGTGACAAGGGTGACCAGTCGTCGACCGCGCCTGCTTGTCGTGTCGGTCGCCGGAGCCTTGTTGCTCTCCCTCCTGCCGATGGTGTCGGCCTCGGCATCCCTCGACGAGATCCGACGGCAGAAGGCGGCCGCTGAGCGGGCCCTGCAAGACACGCGCGGCAATCTTGCGTCCACGCAGCAGCAGATCGACACGGCCATCCAGGAGTACGAGCGGTCGAGCAGCAAGCTCGCCGAGGCGACCGCTGCCTTCCGCGAGGCCGAAGCCCAGATCCCTGGGGCCGAGCAGGCCCTTGCCTCCGCTCAGCAGAGGCTGGCAGGCGCACGCGAGATCCTGGCGAGTGCTCAGGCGCAGGCGGCACGCGCGGCGGCTGAGCTGGTGGCGGCTCAGGCGCGAGAGGCCGCTGCTGTCGAAGAGCTTCGCGCAGCAGAGGCTGAGGTCGAGGCCGCCAAGGAGCGGGTCGCCGCCCTCAGCGACGAGATCACGGGGAAGCAGGACTCCCTGGGCCAGGTTGCTGCCGAGGCGTACCAACGTGGGGCGCTCGGCGACCTCGAAGCCCTGTCCCTGGTGCTCGGGGCTGACAGCGTCGATGCCTTCAACGCCCGCGTGACCTACGTGCAGTCGGCCATCAACGCTGAGGGCAGCGTCATCGACGATCTGCAGGACAATCGCGCCGCCGAGGCCAACGCGCGGGTCGCCCTGCAGGAGGCCGAGGCCCGAGCCAGAGAGGCCCGACTGGCGGCTGCTGCTGCCCGGGAGGAGTCGGCAGCGGCGCTGGCCTTCGCCCAGTCCCAGGAGGCCGTCGCCCAGCAGGAGGCCGCCGTAGCCTCGCAGGCCGAGCAGGCTGCCGCGTCCGCCGCGCAGAGCGTTCGCGTGCTGGTTCAGAACCGCGACGCCGCCCGGCAGTCAGCCCTTGGTGCCGTCCAGTCGGACGAGCAGCAGGTGGGCCAGTACCGCGCGGAGCAGGATCGTGTCGCAGCGGAGGTGGCGGCTCTCGCCGCAGAGGTCCGTCGCCAGCAGCAGGCCGAGGGAGCCGAGCTGGCTCGGATCGAGGAAGAGCGGCGTCGACAGGCAGAGGAAGAGCGGCGTCGCCAGGCCGAGGCGGAGCGCCAGCGACAGCTGGAGGCAGAACGGCAGCGCCAGGCTGACGTGTCGCGCAACAGCGGTCGCACCACTACGCCTTCGACGCCGGTACCCGCGCCGGCGCCGGCGCCGGTACCACCGCCGCCGCCCCCGGCGCCCTCGAGCGGGGCACTCCTGCGCCCGGTGTCCGGGCCCGTGACGTCGTCGTATGGTGGACGCCGGCACCCCATCACCGGTGCCTGGAACAGCCACTCGGGCATGGACATCGGGGCACCGTGTGGCACCCCCGTCCGTGCGTCGGCGTCAGGAACCGTGGCGTGGGCTCGGTACCTGTACTCCTACGGGAACCAAGTTCTGGTCAACCATGGCTGGGTCAACGGTGCCCCGCTCGCCACGTCGTACAGCCACCTGTCCGGCTTCGCGGTTCGCCCCGGTCAGTACGTCTCACGCGGCGACGTCGTGGGCTACATCGGGACGACGGGCTCGTCGACAGGCTGCCACTTGCACTGGATGGTGTACCGGAACGGTCAGCACACGAACCCGGCGAACTACCTCTACTAGCCAGCGCGACGGCTGCGAACAACGCCCCAGACGGCAAGGATGATGGCTGCGCCAAGAGTCGACCCGAGAATGCCGCTTGCGCTGATGCTGAAGCCGTCGCCGGCCAGCAGGCTCACCAGCAGACCACCGACGAACGAGCCCGCAAGTCCTGCAGCGAACGCCTCCGAGATGGAGAAGTCGGCCGTCGTGAGGCTGGCCACGATCCAGCGGGCGATGGCGCCGGCAACCATGCCGAGCAGAATGATCGCGATAATGAGCACCCGCACAGCGTAGGGGGAGCAGAGGAGGAGCTGTGGCAGCCGACAACGAGCGCCAGATGGTCGCTCGGAACAAGCGTGCCCACCACGACTACGCCATCTCCGACACCTACGAGGCCGGCATCGTCCTGTCCGGGACGGAGGTCAAGTCGTTGCGCGCGGGGAGGGCGAGCCTTCTCGACGGGTACGTGAGCATCCGCGACGGCGAGGCGTGGCTGCAGAACGTCCACATACCCGCCTACGAGTCGGGGACATGGACGAATCACCCCCCGCGCCAGGCCCGGAAGCTGCTGCTGCACCGCAAGGAGATCCGCCAGCTTGCGAAGGCGGGGCAGGAGAAGGGCTTCGCCGTCATCCCGTTGGCGCTGTACTTCTCCGGCGGGTACGCCAAGGTCGAGATCGGGGTCGGGCGCGGCAAGCGCGAGTACGACAAGCGGCAGACGCTGGCCGAGCGGGACGCGCGACGCGAGGCGGAGCGGGCTGTTCGTCGCCGACGGTGAGATCGCGACTCCTCGCCCTGGCTGGAGCCTTGCTCATGGTGCTCGGGCTGGTGAGCCTGGTGCGCGCGGACGACGGCCTCGTCCGCGAGGACGTTGTGGGGGCAGGAGTGCCCGTCTCGCTGATCCGCCCGCCGGGCACCGGGCCCTTCCCTGGCGTCGTCGTCGCCCATGGGTTCTCGGGCAGCAGTCGGCTGATGGACGGCATCGGGATCGCCTTTGCGCGTGACGGCTGGGCGGTGGCGCTGCCGGACCTGTCCGGGCACGGCATCAACCGCAGCGGGCTCGAGGGCGCCGACCTCGCAGGTGAGGTGACCGACGTCGCTCGGTGGTTGCAGCAGCGCGAGGACGTCAGCGATGTGGCGCTGCTCGGTCACTCGATGGGGGCCGGGGCGGTCACGCAGGCAGCGGCGAGCAGCAAGGAGCTTCCGGTCGTGGCCTTGTCCCTGCCCTCGGCCGACGACCTGTCTGACGACCTCGACGCGCTGTTCCTGGTGGGCAGCGCTGAACCGGAGCGCTTCGGCGCCGCAGCGGCACAGGCCGCCGCCTTGGGCTACGAGACCGAGACCGTGGCCGGGGCCGAGCACATCTCGATCCTCTTTCGTACCCAGACCCTGCAGACGTCGGTGGCATGGCTGGACGACCGCCTCGGGAGGACGAGCGCGCCGGTGTCGCCCGACCGGCGAATGCCGGCAGTGGCCGCGGCCTACGTCGGGTCGGCGCTGCTCTTCTGGCCGTTGTCGGCATGGGTGGTGCGGACTCGCCGCGAGGTGGTGACCGGCCGACAGCCGCGTGTCCCCCGATGGTTGGCCCTGCCGGCCGCCGCGCTGGTGGCCGGGGCGATGCTGGCGGTGCTGCCCGGCCTGGCCGAGGTGGTGCCGCTGCTCGTCGGCGGGTACCTGGCCGCGTTCGTGGCCATCTCAGGCCTGCTTGTGTGGGTCGTCGGACGACGCCGCGAGCGCCTGGTCGTGGGCTCGTTCGGGCAAGGTGTGGTCCTGGGCGCCTATGCCGCGGCTGCGGTTGCCGTCCCGGCGCAGCTCGCTTGGGCCCAGGTCAGCCTGGCCGGGCCACGCGGTGCGGCCGCTGCGGCACTCCTGGGGGCGTTCGTGCTGTTCTCGTGGGCCGAGCTCGTGCTGAGAGACCGAGTCGGCTACCCGTCCGTGCTCGGTGGCCGGCTGCTCGTCACCGCCGTGCTCGCCGTGCTTGTCCTCACCGGCGCGGCTCCGGGGTTCCTGCTGCTCCTGCTTCCACTCGTGGCGGTGCTGCTGCCGTGGTTCGGCTCCTACGGCGCTCGAGTGACGAGGCTGGGCGGGTCAGGCCTGGCCGGAGCCCTGAGCCAGGCACCGGCACTCGCCATGCTGGTCGCCGTCACCACGCCGCTGGCATGAGGCAGACTGCGCAAGTGCGCAGATCTGGTGTGATCGCTGTGACGGTTCTTCTGCTGGCCGCCTGCTCCTCGAGCAGCACGTCCTCCGGCGATGCCGACCTGCCGACGCCCGGACCCGACTGGCCGCTGACCGGCCTCCCCTCTGACGACCCCTCGGTCGACGTCGAGGGCCCCGTCGTCACGGTCAAGGTCGACAACGTGGCCGCCGCGATGCCCCAGACAGGGCTGGCCGAGGCCGACATCATGGTCGAGGAGCCGGTCGAGGGCGGCGTGACCCGACTGGCCGTGTTCTTCCACTCCTCGGTGACGGGCACGGTTGGTCCCGTCCGCTCGATTCGAAGCAGCGACGTGGGGATCGTCTCACCGGCGCGTGCGGTGATGCTCGCCTCCGGAGGTGCGCCCGAAGCGCTCGACGACTTCGACGAGGCCGGGATCGAGACCCGGTTCGAAGGGACACCGGGCTTCACTCGAGACGCTGGTCGCGTTGCCCCGCACAACCTGTTCGTCGACCTCGCCGAGGCCTACGCAGCGCTGGACGAGCCCGGCCCGCCAGGACCGTTCTTCGACTTCGCCGACGCGGCGGGCCTGCCCGACGGCACCCCGGTCGAGGACCTCGTGCTGGTCTACTCACCTGAGCAGGCCACCCGCCTGGTCGGGAGCTCCGGGGCATGGACGCGCGAGCTGGCCACCCCGGATGGCTTCAGTGCCGACACGGTCATCGCGCTCTCGGTCGCACAGGGGACGGCTGACTACCTGGACCCGAGTGGGGCCCCGGTGCCGATCAACATCACGGAGGGCACAGGAACAGGGTGGCTCGCGCACGCGGGCGAGGTCGTCGAGATCGAGTGGGCGAAGGAATCCGAGACCGCCCCCTGGACGTTCACCAGTGGTGAGAGCGAGGTCGGCGTGCCACCAGGACGTACGTTCCTGGCAATCCTCCCGGTAGCCACGGGATCGCTGCAGGTCATCGCGCCGGAGAACACGGGTGAGGGCGAGTAGACTCGCAGGTGTTGACAACTGAACAGAGGGGCCGAACGGTTTCGACCGCTGACGTCGAAGCCGGTGAAGCGTGCCGAGGATCCGTAGCTGACCTCGTTAACCATGCCGCGGAAAACACATCTGCCAACAAGTCGCAGAACACGTTCGACCTCGCCGCCTGAGCGAGCCCGAACGTCGTCAGCCCGGGGAGTTCCCGACCCGGTGCCTGGCGTCATCCAGGGAACTGACCAACCATCTCGGTCACGGGGATGGACGGGACATCGAACAGTGACTGGGCTGTGTTCTCCGTTGTGTCACACGACGCGGAGTAGCTGAGACCACACCAACGTGACTGCGCACGGAGAAGACCGGTGACGGCTCAACGGGACCCGGGTTCGATTCCCGGCGGCTCCACGTCGCTCGTCGCGATCAGCTCCAGTCCACCCAGCGTGATGCTGGTGTCGACGGACAGGAGCGGTCGGACGCCATCGGCCCCTGCCTGCGTCCAGTAGGAGTCCTCCCACGTCTGGAACCCGTCACGGACGGTGAGGCCGGCGAGCACGGACACGATCCCGACCCGGGCGGCCGTACTCTCGGGGATCCGGACCACCACGTTGGCGCCCGCCGTGGTCACCTTGGCGTTGACGTCGCGCGTCAGCGCTCCGTCGAACGAGAGGTCGTAGCTCGCCGCCCCACCGACGACGGTGGCCTGCTCCGGGCTGGCGTTGCCAAGACCTGTGACGGAGACGCTCGCGGCCCCGGCCTCGCACTCGAGCCTCTCGAGGGCGCCGGTCACCGGCGAGTCGAACGTGATGGTGGCGCTGCCGGCTCCCATCCGCAGTGACACCACCCGCAGGCCGAGTCCCCCGAGGTCCAGGTGGACGTCCGACGCGCCAGTCGCCAGGTGAAGCGACAGGCGGCGGCCGACACCCAGCCCCAGGTCGAGCGTCGGCACTGCGGCCTTGAAGCCCCGGACATCGCTCAGGCGAGCCTGCTGAGACACCCGGACGGTGCCGTACTCCTCGGTCACGGTCAGTGGAAGCGTTCCGGTCGGGTCGTCGTAGCTACCCGTGACCAGGGCGTCCTCGCTCGAGGAGTGCACTCGCAGGCGACACGCGCCGGCGCTCACTCGAACCTGGGGGTCGTCGCTCTCCGGCCACGGCACGGCAATCTCGACGGGCGCGCGCGCATCTGGGGTCATCTCGTCCACGCCACCATCGTGGCACGAGGAGGCCGCGTCCGTCCGCGAGAATTTGGCTAGGTAAGGCTTACCTAATTATGGTATGGGTGTGTTGACAAAAGGTAGGGCGCTGGTCCCCGTGCTGCTTGCGGCGGCTGCCCTCGCCCTTCCAGGCTGCTCGGCGGCACAGGGCGGCGAGGCCCTCACCGTGTACTCGGGCCGGTCTGAGGAGCTTGTCCAGCCGGTGATCACGGCATTCACCGAGCAGACCGGGGTCGAGGTCGAGGTGCGGTACGCCGACAGCGCCACGCTGGCCAGCCAGATCATCGACGAGGGCGAGCGCACCGTGGCCGACGTCTTCTTCTCCCAGGACGCCGGCGCGCTGGGTGCCGTGGCGAAGGCAGGCCTCACCGGGCAGGTCGATGCGGCCGTGCTCGACCTCGTCCCCGGGCAGTACCGGGCCGGTGACGGCTCGTGGGTCGGCGTCTCGGGTCGGGCCCGCGTCGTCGTCTACGACCCCGGCAAGGTGTCCGACGACGAGGTGCCCGGGTCGGTCGACGACCTGACCGACCCCCGCTGGGCCGGTGAGGTCGGGTTGGCTCCGACGAACGCGTCGTTCCAGGCCTTCGTCACCGGGTACCGGGTGGCCGAGGGCGACGAGGCCGCGCGGGCGTGGCTCGAGGGAATGGTGGCCAACGACGCGGAGGTGTTCGAGGGCAACACCCCGATTCTGGACGCGGTCGACGACGGCGTCGTCTCGGCTGGTCTCATCAACCACTACTACTGGTTCCGCAAGGTCGCCGAGGTCGGCGAGGCCGACGTTCCCTCACGGCTCGCCTTCCTCGACGGCGGAGACCCTGGTTCGTTGGTGAACGTGGCCGGCGTCGCGCCCATCGCCGGCAGCGACCAGCCCGACGAGGCGGCGCAGTTCGTGCAGTACCTGCTCAGCGACGATGCCCAGACGTTCTTCGCCACCGAGACGTTCGAGTACCCGCTGGTCAGCACCGTGGAGCCGGCAGCCGGCCTGCCTGCCCTGGAGTCCGTCGAGGGACCGGACATCGACCTGGGTGACCTCGACGCATTGGGTGAGACGATCACCATGCTCGAGGAGGTCGGGCTGCTCTGACCCTGCTGACCCGAACGGCGTCACCTGCCGCCACCGACGCCCCCCGCTGGTTGCGGGTGGCGGCCCTCCCGGCTGCGGTCCTGGCGTCCCTGCCCCTGGTGTACCTCGTGATCCGCACGGCCGGTGCTGGGCTCGACGCGGTCGTCGACATCCTCTGGCGGCCGCGCACCGTCGAGCTGTTGGCGCGATCGCTCGGTCTTGCCTCGGTCGTGACCCTGGCCAGTCTGGTGATCGGGGTGGCCTGGGCGTGGGTGGTCACGCGGACTGCGCTGGCGGCACGCCGATGGTGGCTGGTTCTCGGTGTGCTCCCACTTGCCGTTCCCTCGTACCTGGCGGCGTACGCCTGGCTCAGCCTGGTGCCGGGACTGCCCCCCTTCCTGGGCTCCGCCGTGGTGCTGACCTTGGTCTGCTACCCCTACGTCCTGCTGCCGGTGGCTGCCGCGCTGTCGCGCGTCGACCCGGCCGCTGAGGACGTGGCGCGCTCGCTTGGTCGAGGTCCGCTGCGGGTGCTGCTCACGGTCACGCTTCGCCAGGTTCGCCCCGCGGCTGTCGCTGGTGGGCTGCTTGTGGCGCTCTACGTGCTGTCGGACTTCGGCGCGGTCGCGCTGCTGCGTCTCGACACCTTCACGCGCGTCATCTACACCTCCTACCGGGCGGGCTTCGACCCCGTGCCCGCCGCCGTGCTCAGCGTCGTGCTGGTCGTCGTGACGGGGGTGATCGCTGCCGCGGAGCTGCGTAGCCGGGGACGAGCCCGTCAGGCACGTCTCGGTTCCGGGGTGGCCAGGCGCGCCCGGCTGGTGACACTCGGGCCGGCCGGTGCAGCGGGCGTCCACGCCGCGATGCTGGCCGTGGTCGTGGCAGCCCTGGTGGTGCCGCTGGTCACGGTGCTGTGGTGGCTGGGTGGATCCAGCCGGGGGGTTGTGCTGGGTGAGGTGATCAGCGCGTCAGCCGTCACGGTCGGCCTTGCGGTGGCGGCTGCCGCCCTGACGACGCTGGTCGCCGCGCCCGTGGGCTTTCTCGCGGCCCGGTACCCGTCGCGCTCGTCGGGGCGCGTGGAGAGGCTCAGCTACGTGGGCTTCGCTCTCCCCGGGATCGTCGTCGCGCTGTCGCTGGTCTACCTCGGCGTGCGCGTCGTCTACCCGCTCTACCAGACCACGACGATGCTCCTGCTCGCCTACCTGGTGCTGTTCCTGCCGATGGCCGTCGGCTCGATCCGCGCGGCCGTGAGCACGACACCACCGGTGCTGGAGGAGGTCGCACGCTCCCTTGGCCGGCCTCCGCTGCAGGCGTTCACCTCGGTCACGCTCCCGGTGATCGCCCCTGGTGTGCTGGCCGGCGCGGCGCTGGTCGCCGTGACCGTCATGAAGGAGCTGCCGGCCACGCTCATCCTTCGACCCATCGGCGTGGAGACCCTCGCGACCGAGCTCTGGTCGGCGACGGCCTCGGGCGCCTATGCCGCCGCCGCGCCCTACGCTGCTGCGCTCATGCTCGTCGCCATCATCCCGGCGGGCTTCCTGGCTGCGCGGACGGAGGTGAAGCAGCGATGACGACGACGCTGCGGCTGCAGGGCCTGCGCAAGTCCTTCTCCGCCGGCCATCCGGACTCACCTGTGGTCGACGTGCTGCGCGGTGCCGACCTCCGGGTGGAGCAAGGTTCGCTGGTCGCGGTGCTCGGTCCCTCCGGCTGCGGCAAGACGACCCTCCTTCGCCTGGTGGCTGGCTTCGACCGGCCCGATGCCGGCAGCATCGAGCTGAACGGCGAGGTGGTCAGTGGCGAAGGCGTGCACGTCCACCCGGAGCGTCGCCGCATCGGTGTCGTCCCGCAGGAGGGTGCGGTCTTCCCGCACCTCACCGTGGCCGGCAACGTCGGCTTCGGCCTCGCGCGCAGCCGCCGGACGTCAACGGTCGAGCAGATGCTGGAGCTTGTCGGGCTGGCGGGACTGGGCTCGCGCATGCCGCACGAGCTGTCCGGCGGCCAGCTGCAGCGAGTGGCGCTCGCCCGAGCCCTGGCCCCGGGTCCCGCGCTGGTGCTGCTCGACGAGCCGTTCGCCGCCCTCGACACGGCGCTGCGCGCATCTGTTCGAGCCCAGGTGCGCAACGCCATCGCGGCTGTGGGGGCGACCGCCGTGCTCGTGACGCATGACCAGGAGGAGGCCCTGTCGGTCGCCGACGAGGTGGCCATCCTGCAGCACGGTCGGGTCGCGCAGCAGGGTCCACCCATGTCGGTGTACTCCCACCCCGCGTCGACCGATGTCGCGGGATTCCTCGGGGACGCCATGCTGCTGGCGGCCTCCTGCGACGGGGTGCACACCCAGTCAGCGCTCGGGTCGGTGCGAGTGCCGCCGTCCCCGCACGGGACCGGCCACCTCGTGGTTCGTCCCGAGCAGGTTGTCGTCCTGCCGCGCGGTGGCGCCGGTGTGCCGGGCGAGGTCGTGATGACGCAGTTCTTCGGTCACGACGCGCTGGTCACGGTCGCTCTCGGGGACGGCACCACCCTGGTTCGCTCCAGGGTCCTCGGCGCGCCCGAGCACCTGAGCGCCGGCACCGGCGTCTCGGTGTTCGTGAAGGGTGAGGGCACCTACTTCGCGGATCGGCCCACGGAGGTGGCGGCGCCCAGCATCATGGGGGAATGAGCACCGCGGGGCGCATGCTGGTCGCCGCGCCCATGCTCGTCGACCCCAACTTCCACCGCACGGTTGTGCTGGTTCTGGAGCACTCCGACGAGGGAGCTCTCGGCGTGGTTCTCAACCGACCCTCGGGGTTGGACGTCGCCGAGATCCTGCAGAGCTGGGCTTCTCTCGTCGCCCCTCCGGCGCTGGTCTTCCACGGCGGGCCCGTCTCGACTGACTCGGCTCTGGGGCTGGTTCGCACGATCGGCAAGGACGTGCTGGGTGTCCGCCGCCTGCCGCACGGCGTCGCGCTGGTCGACCTCGACACGCCGTCGGAGCTCGTCGCCGAGGCCGTGCAGTCGATGAGGGTCTTCTCCGGCTACGCGGGCTGGAGCGCCGGTCAGCTCGACGCCGAGATCGACGAGGGCGCCTGGTTCGTGGTCGATGCTCTTCCGGAGGACGCGTTCACCACCGAGCCCGACGGCCTGTGGCGGCGCGTGCTGCGGCGCCAACCACCTCCGCTGTCGCTGGTGGCGTCCTTCCCGGCCGACCCGGCCTTGAACTGAGTCGTAGGATGCTGCGATGGCAACGCAGCTGAGCCCAGGCGCCGAGACGGTCGTCGACGAGCGCACCCGGCCGGTGACCGACGACGGCGACCACGAGCGGTTCTCGCACTACGTGCCCAAGGACAAGCTGACCGAGGCAATGGTCATGGGTACACCGGTGACCGCACTTTGCGGCAAGGTGTGGGTGCCCAGCCGCGACCCGAAGAAGTACCCGGTGTGCCCGACCTGCAAGGAGCTGTGGTCGAAGCTTCCGAAGGGCAGGAAGCCCAAGAAGGACGGCGAGTAGTGGCCGTCGCGTCGGTCATGGTGCCGCTGGGATCAGCGGCCCCCGACTTCTCGTTGCCCGATCTCGCCGGTCGGCGGGTGCGGCGTGACGAGCTCAGTGGCGCGCTGCTGGTGGCGTTCCTGTGCAACCACTGCCCCTACGTGAAGCACGTCGAGTCCGCGCTCGGCAGAGTTGTCAGCGGCTACGAAGATCTCGCGGTGGTGGGGATCTGCAGCAACGACGCGCAGGCCTACCCCGACGACGATCCTGAGCACCTGGCAGCGCAGGCCAGCCGGGCGGGGTGGGGCTTCCCGTACCTCGTCGACGCCGACCAGTCGGTCGGGCGCGCGTTCAGCGCCGCCTGTACGCCCGACTTCTTCCTGTACGACGCCGACGGCCGGCTCGCCTACCGCGGGGCTTTCGACGACTCGACCCCGGGCAACGGTCAACCTGTCACGGGCGCGCTGCTGGCCGACGCCATCGAGAGGGTGCTGCGAGGCGAGCCCGTCCCCGAGCCGCATCGACCCAGCATGGGCTGCTCCATCAAGTGGCGGGAATGACCCCACGAGTCCCCGTGTTCCGTAGCGAGACGTGTCCAGGAATACCCCTGGGGGTATATCTGGACGAGCCCGACGACCTGAGAGAAAGCGGAGCACCATGGCAACGCTGACAATGACGGACGCCAACCATGACGAGACCGTCGCTGACGGCATCGTCCTCATCGACTTCTGGGCCGAGTGGTGCGGCCCGTGCCGCCAGTTCGCCCCCGTCTACGAGAAGTCGTCGGAGGAGCACACTGACGTCACGTTCGCGAAGGTGGATACCGAGGCGGAGCGGGCGCTGGCCGGCAAGTACGGCATCAGCTCCATCCCGACGCTCGTCATCTACCGCGACAACATCCCGGTGTTCATGCAGCCCGGCGCCCTGCCCGGCAACGTGCTCGAAGACCTCATCACGCAGGTGAAGGGGCTCGACATGGACACCGTGCGAACCCAGTACGAGGAGCAGCTCAAAGCCGCGGGTCGCTGAGCTGTGCCCGCTGTCGAGGTGACCTGGTGGGGTCACTCGACGGCGTCGATCCGCCACGACGGCACCCACCTGCTGACGGACCCGCTTCTGACCGAGCGAGTGGCGCACCTGACTCGGCGTCGGGGAGCCGCGCCACGCGGTCTGGTCCCGGACGCCGTCGTGGTGTCCCACCTCCACCACGACCACCTGCACCTGCCGTCGCTGCGGCGTCTTCCGGCCGGGACGGTGGTCGTGCTCCCTGTCGGTGGCGCCGGTCTGCTGAGCTCGCTGGACGTGGAGGCCATCGAGGTCGCCCCTGGTGACCAGGTCAGGATCGGTGCCGTGACGGTCGAAGCAGTGCGGGCCGTCCACGACGGTCGCCGCCACCCGGGGTCGTCCTGGTCGGGCCCCGCCCTCGGCTACGTGGTCGCGGGCCGCGCGCGCACCTGGTTCGTCGGTGACAGCGGACCTGCCGACCTGCTGGGTGCGGACGTGGGGACGACCGACGTCGTGCTCGTCCCGGTGGGCGGCTGGGGACCGGTGTCGCGGCGGTCCGTCCGAGGCCAGCACCTCGGCCCCCGTGAGGCCGCCGACCTCGCGGAGCGGGTTCACGCGTCCATGGCGGTCCCTGTCCACTACGGCACGATGTGGCCCTCGGGCATGCGAGCGAAGCAGTCCTTTCACAGCCCTGGCCAGGAGTTCGCCGGCCTCTGTCCCCAGGCGCACGTGCTGGCGCCCGGGGAGTCAGCCACCTGGCGGGCCTCGCCTAGCTGATCTGGACGGTCACCGCGTTGGACGCGACCTTGGTGCCCTCCAGGTAGGCGAGCACCCTGAACTCGCTCGTTCCCACTCGGCGGGTGCGCACCCAGAGACCGAAGCTCCCGTCCGGAAGGGTCATGGTGGTGACGGGGAAATCGAGGAATCCCATCGCGTCGACGGACTGCTGGACCTGAAGGAGCACCGTCCCCTGCGGGGGATCGAGAGTCCCGGTGAGTCGGATCAGCTCCTGCGTGCTCGCGGTGGAGCGATCGGCCGCCAGCGTCAGCGTGGCGTCGACGGTTGCCGTGGACGTCGGCGTCGGCGTGGACGTCGGCGAGGGTGTCGCCAGGCTGGTCGAGGGGGTCGGCGTCGCCGCCGCCCCGCCCGTGGCGACGGTGTCGGCGCCGTCACGTGTTGTGGCAACGAGGGCGCCGACGAGGAAGCCGATGAGTGCTGCCGCCAGGAGCGTGAGCACGACCGGCGTGCGGCTCGGTGTCGAGGAGGCGGCCATCAGGCCGCCATTGTCCCCGACGTCGGACGCATCGACGCCCATGTGGCTCGCGGACACGCCTGCGTGCCCCTGGGCCACACCGATCAGGTGTTGGTGCGCCGCTCCGCGCTGGCGGCAAGTTCGGCCATGTCGCGCTGCATCGTCTTCTGGACGGAGCCGACCATGAATCCCATGGCCTTGCTCATGACCTTGGCCAGCGTGCCGGTCGCCTCGCCGCCGAAGCTCATGACGATCTCGCTGCCGCCCTCGACCGGGATGAACTCCCAACGCGTGACGTAGTGCATGCCGGATGAGCTGGCCTCGGCCGTGTAGGAGCGTCCCGGCTCGAGCGCCGTGATCGTCATGACCTCGCTGGCCTGGCGGCCGAGCATCGTCCGGGTCTCCTTCCAGCGGGTCCCGACACCGAAGCCTCCGTCGGTGAGAACCTCGGTGCCGCTGATGCCGGGGATGAACTCCGGCGCGTGCTCGAGGTCGGTGGCCACGTCCCACACGACATCCACCGGTGCAGCGCAGGGCTGGCGAATCGTGACGGTCCTCATGCCGGTGACACTACGTCGCGCGCACCGAGGCGCTCGGCAGCTCGAACCACCGCAGCGCCTCGAAGTCGTCGCTGAGCCCACCGCGGTCGTCCTCGTCCCGGGCGGCGCGTTCGGCCGCGAGCGTCTCGGCCTCGGCCAGGTAGTCCTGCAGCACCGACACCGGGGCGCGGTCGTCGTGGTGCGGGTACGTGAGCCGGCCGTCGTCGCCGTAGGTGACGTCGGTCAGGCGAAGCGGGGGGTCGGCCGGCCCGGAACGATGCCGCCAGATCCCGCTGGTCGGGTCGAAGTCGTAGTCGGCGAGGAACAGGTGCCCGTGCCTGGCGACGAAGGCGACGGCCTGCACGACGAACGTGAAGACCTCCTCGGCGATGAAGTAGTTGAAGTTGACCCGCACCCACCCGGGCTTGATCCCCTCGCAGCCCAGGGCGATCTCCCGCTCGTAGGCGTGCGAACGCTCGACGTCGATGCCCAGCAGGGTGTGCCCGTAGGGGCCGGCGCAGGAGCAGCCGCCGCGTGACTGGATGCCGAACAGGTCGTTCAGCAGCGCCACCACCGCGTTGTGGTGCAGGTAGCGGCCGTCAGGGCGGCGGATGACGAACGAGACGATCGACAGTCGGTCCGCACCGGTGTTGCCGAGGATCTCGATCCCGGTGTCGCCCGACCAGGCGTCGATGGCCCGCGCGACGTAGTCGTCCTCATGTGCGCGGATGACCTCGGTGCCGACCGCCTGCTTGAGGCCGAAGACCATGCCGGCGCGGATGGACTCGACGATCGCCGGGGTGCCGCCCTCCTCGCGGTGCACCGGGTCGTCGAGGTAGACGTGTTCAGCGGGGTTGACGTAGGCGACGGTGCCTCCGCCCACCACGTCCGGCACGCGGTTGGTCAGCAGCTCGCGCCGCACGACGAGCACACCGGGTGTCCCGGGCCCGCCGACGAACTTGTGGGGGGACAGGAACACCGCGTCCTTGTACGCCGCCTGCTCGTCGGCCGGGGCCTGCATGTCGATGTCGACGTAGGGGCCCGCCGCAGCGAAGTCCCACAGAGCCAGGGCTCCGTGGCGGTGCAGCAGCGCCGAGATCCCCGTCGTGTCGGTGATGATGCCGGTGACGTTGCTGGCAGCCGAGAACGACCCGATCTTGAGCGGTCGGTCAGCGAACTCGACCAGGCGTCGGGCCAAGGTGTCCTGGCAGACATGCCCGTCGCCATCCTCGGGGATGCGTACGACGTCGGCGATCGACTCCCGCCAGGGCAGCTCGTTGGAGTGGTGCTCGAACGGGCCCACGAAGACGACGGGGCGCTGCTCGGCGGGGATGTGCTCGCTCAGGTGGAACGCGTCCTCGAGGGCGGACGGGATGCGAAGCCCGAGGATGCCGATGAGGCGGTCGATGGCCCCGGTGGTCCCGGAGCCGGCGAAGATCACGGCCGTCGACTCGTCCCCGTTCACCGCATCGTGGATGACCGCCCGGGCGTCCTCGCGCAGCCGAGTCGTCGCCAGGCCGGTCCCGCTCGACTCGGTGTGGGTGTTGGCGTAGCGGGGCAGCACCTCCCCGGCGATGAACTCCTCGAGGAAGGCCAAGGCCCGACCACTGGCCGTGTAGTCGGCGTAGGTGACCCGCCGCGGCCCGTACGGGCCGTCCACGACCTGGTCGTCGCCGATGACCGACTCGCGGATCCGGGCGAGGAGCGCGGGTTCGGGCAGGCCCGGGTCGCGCGGTGTGATCTGCACGGCGCTCCTCCTAGACATCGTCCATCCCGTGCGGGTGTCCGACCAGGTCCACCCCGGCCTCGCGCAGTGCCGCGACCGCCGCCACGGTGGTGGGCCGGGCGACACCGGCGGTCAGGTCGAGCCGTACGCGCGTGTCGAACCCCGCTGCCACGGCGTCGAGCGCGGTGGCCCGCACGCAGTGGTCGGTCGTGAGGCCAACCACGTCCACGCCGGTCACCGCGTGCTCGCGCAGCCAGTCCGCGAGATCTCGGCCGTCCCGGTCGGCTCCCTCGAAGCCCGAGTATGCGGCCTGGTAGGCGCCCTTGTCGAAGACCGCGTCGAACGGCTGCGGGTCGAGGTTCGCGTGGAACGCCGCCCCGTCGGTACCGGCGACGCAGTGCGCCGGCCAGGAGTCGACGAAGTCGGGGCTCTCAGCGAAATGGCCGCCCGGGTCGACATGTCGGTCCCGCGTCGCGACGACGTGGCTGTAGGAGCGCTGCGACGCCTCGGTCTCGTGCCAGCGTCGCAGCTCCTCGCCGATCTGGAGCGCGACCTGGGCGCCACCGGCGACGCCTAGCGACCCGCCTTCGCAGAAGTCGTTCTGAACATCGACGACGATGAGAGCTCTGGTCATGTCCGTCCTTCCGTGGTCGGGATGGCGGGCTCGCCATCGGACATCTTGCGGGCGTCGTCCGGGAGCTCATCCACCCCTCGGCGCTGCCGGGTGCGGGCTGTCGCGACGGGCTCGCGCCCGACGACCTCACCCGCCCGGACAAGGGGCACCTGCAGGGGGCGGTCGTCGTAGCCCGCAGCGTCGGGGACCTCACCCACGACCACAACCTCAGCATGGGCCGTGCCGTGGCGGAGCCGTCTCACAGCGGTCTTGCGGCCCCCGCGGCTGGGCTTCCCCGAGCTGCGCTTCTCGACCGGGACCATCGTCGCCTCGCGGTCCTCGCGTGCGACGAGCTTGTAGACCATCGCGGCTGTCGGAGCGCCGGACCCGACGACGAGCTGAGTGCCGACCCCGTAGGCGTCGGCAGGAGCCACAGCCAGCGCAGCGATGGAGTACTCGTCCAGGTCACTGGTGACGACGATGGCTGTCTGTCGTGCCCCCAGCTCGTCCAGCTGTCGACGTACCCGGTGTGCCTGGTCGATGAGGTCGCCGGAGTCGAGGCGCACGCCCCCCAGGCCGGTGCCGGCCACCTGCACGGCGGTGCGCACGCCCGCGGCCACGTCGTAGGTGTCGACGAGCAGCGTCGTCGAGACGCCCAGCGCGGCCACCTGGGAGGCGAAGGCCGCCCGCTCGTCGTCGTGCAGCAGGGTGAAGGAGTGGGCGGCAGTGCCGCGGGTGGGTATGCCGTAGCGATGCCCTGCCGCCAGGTTGCTCGTGCTGGCGAAACCACCGACGAAGGCCGCACGGGCCGCGGCCACGGCAGCCGCCTCGTGGGTGCGGCGCGATCCCATCTCGATGCAGGGACGGTCGCCGGCAGCCATGGCCATGCGCGACGCCGCGGAGGCGATCGCGCAGTCGTGGTTGAGGATCGACAGGAGCACCGTCTCCAGCAGCACCGCCTCGGCGAACTCGGCCTGGACGGTCAGCACCGGCGAGTAGGGGAAGTAGGGCTCACCCTCGGCGTAGCCGGACACGTCGCCGGTGAACCGGTAGTCACGGAGGTAGCCCAGGGTGGCGTCGTCGACCACATGGGCGGACTCCAACCAGGCCAGCTGGTCGTCGGTGAAGCGGAACGCTTCGATGGCGTCGAGCACGCGACCCGTGCCCGCGACGATCCCGTAGCGGCGCCCGGCCGGAAGGCTGCGGGCGAACACCTCGAAGACGCAGCGGCGGTGGGCAGTGCCGTCGGTCAGAGCGGCCTGCACCATCGTCAGCTCGTAGTGGTCGGTCAGCAGCGCGCTCGACCCGGACGGCGCGAGTGGGTCGAATGTGTCCGCCGGTGGCGGTGCGGTGCCCACGCACCCCACGGTAGTGCCGCGGTCGCATGCCACGATGGGCACCGTGACCACGGCCCCCATGGAGCTCGACGAGCCCGAGACCGAGGAGGTCGTGCAAACCCAGTCGCCGTGGATCACCATCGTGTGGAACGACCCGATCAACCTCATGTCCTACGTGTCCTACGTCTTCCAGTCCTACTTCGGCTACTCGAGGTCCAAGGCGGAGAAGCTCATGCTCGACGTCCACCACAAGGGCAAGGCCGTCGTGTCCAGTGGCAGACGCGAAGAGATGGAGCGTGACGTGGAGGCCATGCACTCCTACGGGCTCTGGGCGACGCTGCAGAAGGCGGATGACTGAGTGGGAACCGCCTTCCGTAGACGCAGGGACGGCTCCTTCAGCGCCACGCTGCACCCTGCCGAGATCGACCTCCTGAGCAGCCTGGTCGGCCAGCTGCTGGAGCTGCTCGCCGACGGTGAGCCGCAGGCCACCGGCCCGACCGACCCGCTGGAGCAGGTGCTCGACCTGGCATCTCCGGAGCCGCCGTCCGACCCGGTCCTCAAGCGGCTGTTCCCGGACGCGTACGCCGACGACGAGGGCTCTGCCCGGGACTTCCGCCGCTACACCGAGCGTGGCCTGCGCGACGTCAAGCAGCGCAACGCGCTGGTCGTCCTGGAGGCTCTGGAGCGGGCCGAACCGGCCCGCCGCGAGCCCGAGACCCGCCACGTCGTACGGATCGACGAAGCCGATGCGCTGGCCTGGATGCGGGCGCTCACCGACCTTCGGCTGGCCCTGGGCACGCGCCTCGGTCTCGAGCAGGACGAGGAGCCGGACTGGATCGAGGAGCCCGACGACCCGCGGCGCTACGTCCTTGGCGTCTACGAGTGGTTGGGCTGGCTGCAGGACACGCTCGTGCGCGCCGTCATGCGCTGACCAGGGCGCGGGCGAACAAGCCGGTCGCGGCCCGGCGGGGCACTGCTCGGTCGACCCTCGTGGCTACCCTGACCGGGTGCTGATCATCCCTCAGGGGGTCCTGGAGGCCGTGGTGGCCCACGCCCGTGCGGACCACCCCGACGAGGCCTGCGGCATCATTGCCGGCCCCCTCGACAGCGATGAGGCCGTCCGGCACGTGCCCATGACCAACGCCGAGCGCTCGCCCACGTTCTACAGCTTCGAGCCCTCCGAGCAGCTGCAGGTGTGGCGCGAGATGGACGACCGCGACGAGCGTCCCGTCGTGATCTACCACTCCCACACCGCCACCGAGCCGTACCCCTCGCGCACCGACATCGGCCTGGCGAGCGACCCGGACGCCCACTACCTGCTCGTCTCGACACGAGACCCCGAACGCGAGGAGGTTCGCAGCTACCGCATCGTCGGGGGGGAGGTGCGCGAGGAAGAGGTTCGGGTCGTCTGACGTTGGCAAGCACGACTGTTTCGCGACGAGAACGAGCGAGAGGACGACGATGGCTGTCGAGGTTCGGATACCCACGATTCTTCGCACCTACACCGATGGGTCGAAGACGGTGGAGGCGAAGGGCGAAACCCTCGCCGACCTGATCGACAACCTTGAGGCCGACCACCCCGGGCTCAAGGGTCGTCTGGTCGACAACGGCTCGCTGCGTCGCTTCGTCAACATCTACGTCAACGACGAGGACGTGCGCTTCCTGGGCGGGCTCGCAGCGGAGCTGGCCGATGGGGACTCGGTGACCGTGCTGCCTGCTGTCGCGGGCGGCTGACCGACCTTCTCATGCGGTACGAGACCTTCCTCGACTCCGTCGGAGGCACGCCCCTGGTGGGTCTTCCTCGGCTGTCGCCGACGCCGGACGTGCGGCTCTGGGCCAAGCTCGAGGACCGCAACCCCACCGGTTCGGTGAAGGACCGGGCCGCCTTGTCGATGATCCGCGCCGCGGAGGCCGAGGGCCGACTCAAGCCGGGCGTCACCATCCTGGAGCCCACCAGCGGCAACACCGGGATCTCCCTGGCGATGGCGGCGCGGGTGCTCGGCTACCGCATCGTGTGCGTCATGCCGGAGAACACGTCGCCGGAGCGGCGCGAGCTGCTGGCCATGTACGGCGCCGAGGTCGTCCTCTCCCCGGCGGCCGGGGGCTCGAACGAGGCCGTACGCGTGGCCCAGCGCATGGCGCACGCCAACCCTGGCTGGGTGATGCTCTACCAGTACGGGAACCCGGCGAACGCTCGGGCCCACTACGAGACGACCGGGCCGGAGATCCTCGCCGACCTCCCGACGATCACGCACTTCGTGGCCGGGCTGGGGACGACCGGCACGCTGATGGGGGCGGGCCGGTTCCTTCGCGAGAAGGTCCCCGGTGTCGAGGTCGTGGCCGCAGAGCCGCGCTACGGCGAGCTCGTGTACGGGTTGCGCAACATCGACGAGGGGTTCATCCCCGAGCTCTACGACCCCGATGTGCTGACGACGCGCTTCTCGGTGGGTCCGCGCGACGCCGTGCGCCGCGTTCGCCAGCTGCTCGACGAGGAGGGCATCTTCGCCGGCATCTCGACGGGGGCCATCCTGCACGCGGCGCTGGGAGTCGCTCGCAAGGCAGTTCGGGCGGGTCGTCGGGCCGACATCGCCTTCATCGTCTGCGACGGCGGCTGGAAGTACCTGTCGACCGGCGTGTACTCGGGTGATCTCGACGACGCCGAGGAGGCGCTGGACGGCCAGCTGTGGGCGTAGGGTGCGCGCCGTGGCTGACGCCCCGATCGGCATCGTGGACAGTGGCGTGGGCGGCCTGACGGTTGCACGGGCCGTCCTGGACCTGCTGCCTCACGAGCCCCTGCTGTACCTGGGCGACACTGCGCGCGGTCCCTACGGCCCCTTGCCGATCGCGACTGTTCGCCGCTACGCCCTCGAGGTCATGGACCTGCTCGTGGACCGCGGCGTCAAGGCTCTGGTGATCGCGTGCAACTCGGCCAGCAGCGCCGTGCTGCGTGACGCCCGCGAGCGGTACGCCGTTGCCCGCGGCGTGCCCGTGGTGGAGGTCATCGCTCCTGCCGTACGCCGATCGGTGGCCACGACCCGCGCCGGGCGCATCGGCGTCATCGGCACGCAGGCGACGATCAGCAGCCGCGCCTACGAGGACTCGTTTGCGGCCGCTCCCCATCTTCACGTGGCGTCGACCGCCTGCCCCCGGTTCGTGGACTTCGTCGAAGCGGGCGTGACCCATGGACCCGATCTGGAGCTGGTCGCGCGCGAGTACCTGGAGCCGTTGAAGGAGGCCGACATCGACACCCTCGTCCTCGGGTGTACCCACTACCCGCTGCTGGCAGGTGTCATCTCCTACGTGATGGGCGACAAGGTGGCGCTGGTCTCCAGCGCTGACGAGACTGCTCGCGAGGTGTTCCGTACCCTGCGCGAGAACGACCTGATGCGTGCCGACCACCTTCCGCCTCCGCAGCACCAGTTCCTGGCGACCGGGGACCCTGTGGCGTTCGCGAGGGTGGCGCGGCGATTTCTCGGGCCGGAGGTCAGCATGGTTGATGGTGTCCAGACGTCGGACGTGGTGGAGTTGGCCCGATGAGGCTGACAGTCGTGGGGTGCTCCGGGTCGTACCCGGGCCCTGACTCCGCCGCGTCGTCGTACCTGGTGGAGGCCGACGGCTTCCAGGTGGTGCTCGACCTCGGCAACGGCGCGCTCGGCCAGCTGCAGCGCTACACGTCGCTCGACCAGCCAGAGGCGGTGCTGCTCAGCCACCTGCACGCCGACCACGTCATCGACCTCACCTCGTACTACGTCGTGCGCCGCTACCACCCGGACGGTCAGATGCCCACGTTGCCGGTCTACGGACCCCACGGCAGCTCCCACCGCATGGCACGCGCCTACGACCTGCCCTACAACCCCGGCATGACGCACGAGTTCGACTTCCGGACCTACCCGGACGAGCCGTTCGACGTGGGCCCCTTCCGGGTGTCCGTCGTCCCCGTCATCCACCCGGTCGACGCCTACGCCATCCGCCTCGAGCACGGCGGTCGCACCCTCGTGTACTCCGGGGACACGTGCCCCACGCCGGCCCTGGCGAAGATCGCCACGGGCGCAGACGTCTTCCTGTGCGAGGCGGCCTTTCTCTCCGGCCGGGAGAACCCCGAGGGGCTGCACCTCACCGGGTGTGAAGCCGGCGAGGCGGCGACCGAGGCCGGTGTGGGCAGTCTCATCGTCACCCACGTCCCACCCTGGGGAGATCCCGCGAGGGCGTTGGCCGAGGCCAAGGAGACCTACGAGGGGCCGCTCGAGCTTGCTTCGCCGGGGCTGACCGTCGAGGTCTGATCGCCCGCGTACCCTCGTCCGGCGTGAGCAGGCATGACGGACGCCAACCCGACCAGCTGCGGCCCGTGACGTTCGAGCGAGACTGGTCGATGCACGCCGAAGGCTCCGTGCTGGTGTCGTTCGGCGACACGAAGGTGCTGTGCACGGCCTCGGTCACGCAGGGGGTCCCGCGCTGGCGCAAGGGCTCGGGGCTGGGGTGGGTGACCGGCGAGTACGCGATGCTCCCACGGGCTACGACGACTCGCTCGGACCGTGAGTCCGTCAAGGGCCGCCCAGGGGGGCGAACGCAGGAGATCTCGCGGCTGGTCGGCCGATCGCTGCGAGCCGCCGTCGACCTGTCCGGACTCGGCGAGAACACCGTCGTCGTCGACTGCGACGTGCTCCAGGCCGATGGCGGTACCCGGACCGCTGCCATCACCGGGGGCTATGTCGCCCTGGCCGACGCGATGGACTGGCTTGGCCGCAAGGGGGCGCTGTCGGGGGAGCCGCTGCTCGGATCGGTCGCCGCGGTGTCCGTCGGAATCGTGGCCGGTACGCCGGTGCTCGACCTGGACTACGTCGAGGATGTCGACGCCGAGACCGACATGAACGTGGTGATGACCGGCGGCGGTCGGTTCGTGGAGGTCCAGGGAACCGCGGAGGGGCAAGCGTTCGACCGCGCGCTGCTCGACGGCATGCTCGACCTCGCCACGTCGGGGTGTGCCGCGCTCACGCTGATGCAGGCCGCGGCTCGATGAGGCGGTTGGTGCTGGCCACCCGCAACCGCAAGAAGCTCGAGGAGCTCGACCGCATTCTGCGTGCCGCCGGAGTCGGGGTGGGCCTTCTGACGCTCGACGACGTCGACGTGCCCGAGGTCGTCGAGTCGGGGGCCACGTTCGCCGAGAACGCCGTCATCAAGGCCACCGCAACGGCTGCCGCCACCGGCCTGCCGGCGGTCGCCGACGACTCCGGTCTTGCCGTGGACGCCCTCAACGGCATGCCGGGTGTGCTGTCGGCTCGGTGGAGCGGAGCCGGCGCCACCGACGAGTCGAACCTGCGCCTGGTGCTGGAGCAGACCGCCGACGTACCCGACGACCGCCGAGGAGCCGCGTTCGTGTGTGTGGCGGCGCTGGCCGAGCCCAGTGGGCAGGTGCATGTCGTCGAGGGCCGGGTCGTCGGGCACCTGCTGCGCGAGGCCGTCGGAGAGGGCGGCTTCGGCTACGACCCGATCTTCGTGCCCGAGGGGCACGAGCTCACGACGGCTCAGATGCCGCCGGAGCGCAAGGACGAGCTCAGCCACCGGGGGCAGGCGTTGCGTGCGATCGCCGCGCTGATCGGCTCGGGCTGATCAGCTGCTGCTCGGTGCGGGAGGCGGGACTCGAACCCGCACGCCCGAGGGCACTGGATCCTAAGTCCAGCGCGGCTGCCAGTTACGCCACTCCCGCCCGGGAACGCCAGGGTAGGCGACGGCGGTGGCACGCAGGGAGCGGGGACTAGCCGTCCAGGCCCAGATCGCGGCGCAGCTTGGCCACGTGCCCGCTCGCCCGCACGTTGTACAGGGCCCGCTCCACCACTCCGTCGGCGTCGAGCACCACCGTTGACCGGATCACGCCCGTGACGGTCTTGCCGTACAGCGTCTTCTCCCCGTAGGCACCGTAGGCGGACATGACGCCGCGATCGGGGTCGGCCAGCAGCGTGAAGGGCAGGCCGTACTTGTCAGCAAACGCGGCCAGCACCGGCGGCGGGTCCGGGGAGACTCCGACGACCTGGTAGCCGTGGCTGCTCAGCGATGCGATGTTGTCGCGGAAGTCGCAGGCCTGTGTCGTGCACCCGGGGGTGTCGGCGGCCGGGTAGAAGTACAGGACGGTCGGCTGGCCACGAAGGTCGTTGGAGGACACGGTGGTGCCGTCCGCGGCGCTCAGCGTGAAGCCGGGGCCGATGTCGCCCGGTTGCAGTCTGCTCACAGTCACCCAAGTCTAGGTTCGAGCGCTCTTCCGCGATCTGAGGGTGCAGACGCGACACAGTCGCATCTAGAGTGGCGGGCATGCACGTACCCGACGGCTTCCTGGACGTCCCCACCTCGATCGTGACAGGTGCGGTGGCAGCCGGCGCGATTGCAGTCGCGCTCAAGAAGTCGCGCGGCGAGCTGAACGAGAAGACCGCGCCCATGGCCGGCCTGACCGCCGCCTTCGTCTTCGCCGCCCAGATGATCAACTTCCCCGTCGGGGTGGGGACGAGTGGACACCTCATGGGTGGTGCGCTCGCTGCGGTTCTGGTGGGGCCGTGGACGGCGGTGCTCGTCGTCAGCGTGGTCCTGATGGTGCAGGCCCTCGTCTTCGCCGACGGTGGGCTGACGGCGCTGGGCACGAACATCACCCTCATCGGGCTGGTCACGGTGCTGGTGGGATGGACGGTGACGAAGCTCGTCCTCGCCGTGATGCCGAAGCGGCCCACGTCGGTCGTGCCTGCAGCGTTCGTGGGGGCGCTGCTGTCGGTGCCCGCCGCGGCCGGCGTCTTCGTCGTGCTCTACACGATCGGGGGAGCGACGCAGCTGCCGTTCGGTCCGCTCATGGCGACGATGCTCGGCTGGCACACCCTCATCGGCCTGGGGGAGGCCTTCATCACCGCCGCCACGGTCGGTGCCGTCGTCGCCGTCCGGCCCGACCTCGTCTACGCGGCTCGGGGGCTGAGCACCCAGCTCGTGCTGCGCACCCCGGATGGGCGTGAGATCCCGGCCGAGGAGGTCGACGTCGCCCCGGAGAAGTCGTCGCGGTCCGTCTGGCCGTTGCTCGTGGGCGGGCTGGGAGTCACGCTCGTCGTCGCGGGCGTCGTGAGCTTCTTCGCCTCGTCGAACCCCGACGGGCTCGAGTTCGTGGCCGAGGACCAGGGCTTCATCGAGGCGGCTGAGGACTCTGCCGTCGGCGGGTGGTCGCTGGCGGACTACGGAGCCGTCGGCGGGATCCCGGTGGGGGTTGCCGGACTCCTCGGCGTGGGCCTCACCATCCTCATCGGGTTGGCCCTGTTCCGGCTGCTCGCCCGGCGTAGTCGGGACCGCGCGACCGTGGGCGCCTGAGGTGGGGGCTGGCCACGTCCACCGGCTGTACCGACACGGGCACACCCCCGTCCACCGGCTGCCGGCGCACGTCAAGCTGGTCTCGCTCGTGGGGTTCGTGGTGGTCGTCGTGGCTACGCCACGCGAGGCCTTCTGGGCCTTCGGGGTCTACGCGGCGCTGCTCGCCGCCGTCGCCGTCGCGGCCCGGGTCCCCCTGCCCTTCATCGCGAAACGGATGGTCGTGGAGATCCCGTTCGTCGTCTTCGCGCTGCTCCTGCCGTTCCTGGCCGCGGGGGAGCGCATCGACGTCCTCGGGATCTCCCTGTCCGAGGAGGGTCTGCTGGCCGGCTGGAACATCCTGGCCAAGGGAACCCTGGGCGTCGTCGCCTCGATCCTGCTCGCTGCGAC
The DNA here is from genome assembly GCA_963712175.1 of uncultured Actinomycetota bacterium. Lineage (GTDB taxonomy): Bacteria > Actinomycetota > Actinomycetes > Jiangellales > Jiangellaceae > CAVQGZ01. The sequence continues at coordinate 6,903 of CAVQGZ010000009.1, read as the reverse complement.
CACCGATGCGCGGTCGCTGCTGCTCGCCCTTCAGCGGCTTCGGGTGCCTCCCGTGCTCGTAGAGATCACCTCGTTCATGGTTCGCTACGCCGACGTGGTCACCGACGAGATGCGGCGCATGAAGATCGCCCGCGAATCCCGGGCGTTCGAGGGCAACACCCGCGCCCAGATGCGGGTCGTGGCTACCTCGGCCGGGGCGTTGTTCATCCGCTCCTACGAGCGGGGAGAACGCGTCCACCTTGCGATGCTGTCGCGCGGCTACGCGGGGGCGCTCCCCGTCCTGGAGGTGCAGCACGCCCAGTCGGTCCAGTGGGCGGGCGCCGCGCTGCTGCCGCTGAGCGCCCTGGTCGTCTCAGTCGCGGCGTGGATGACGCTGTGAGCACACCCTCGCTCGACGTCAACGGCCTGGCGTTCGCCTACCCGGACGGGCACCAGGCCCTGTTCGGCGTGAGCTTCGCCATCGATCGCGGTGAACGCGTTGCCTTGCTCGGCCCGAACGGCGCCGGCAAGACCACCCTGGTGCTGCACCTCAACGGCATCTTGACCGCCGGGGCTGGAGAGGTGAGTGTCGCCGGTCTCCCGGTGACGCAGCAGAACCTGCGCGAGGTTCGTCGCCGGGTGGGCATCGTCTTCCAGGACCCTGACGACCAGCTCTTCATGCCCACAGTGCGCGACGACGTGGCCTTCGGCCCGGCCAACCTGGGCATCTCCGGCTCCGAGCTCGACGACCGGGTTCACGAGGCGCTGGACCAGGTGGGGATGGCCGAGTTCGCCGACCGCCCGCCGCACCACCTGTCGTTCGGGCAGCGCCGGCGCGTCGCAGTGGCCACCGTGCTCGCCATGGGCCCGGAGATCCTCGTCCTGGACGAGCCGTCCAGCAACCTCGACCCGGCGTCGCGGCGCGAGCTGGCCGACGTGCTGCGCTCGTTGGACGTGACGGTCCTGATGGTCACTCACGACCTGCCCTATGCGCTCGAGCTCTGCCCGCGGTCACTGGTGCTCTCCGGCGGCGTCATCGCCGCCGACGCCCCGACACCGGACCTGCTCACCAACGACGCGCTGCTGGCCGAGCACCGTCTCGAGCTGCCGTTCGGCTTCGACCCGAGGGCGACGCCCACGAAGTCGGTCTGATCGGTAGGGTTCGCGACGTGACGTCGACCCCGCAGCCGAAGAAGAGCCGGTCTCCGGAGGAGATCGAGAAGGATCTCGCCGCTACGCGCGCCCGCTTCACCGCGACGCTGGACGAGCTCTCGGTGCGGGTCCAGCCCGACGAGCTCGGTCAGGACGTCTCCGAGGTCGCCAGCGCTGCAGCCAGCGAGAGCGTCACCCGCGCCAAGGAGTGGGCGGGGCTGACCGAGGAGTCCTCGGGGCCGCGGCCCGAGCTGATCGGTGCTCTGGCAGGTGCCGGGCTGGCAATCGTGATCCTGCTGTGGCGCTCGCGCCGCAGCACGGTGTCGTACGAGTTCATGCTGCCCAACGACCAGGTCGCGCTCGAGGAGGTACTCGTGCGCGCCAGAGGTCGCAAGGTGCCCCGTGGGCTCGGCGGCGAGGCCGTCTGAGACCTGCATGACCGAGTCGGTCTGGGACTACCCTCGCCCACCGCGTGTCGAAGCGAGCAGCGAGCACGTCGTCGTCGAGCACGCGGGTCGACGCGTCGCCGACTCCACTGCCGCACTACGAGTCCTGGAGACCAGTCACCCGCCGACCTACTACGTGCCGATGGCAGACGTCGCCGAGGGCGTCCTGCACCCGGCTCGGTCCGGACTCCGTACGCTGTGCGAGTTCAAGGGTCAGGCGCAGTTCTGGGACCTCGTCGTGGACGGTGAGCGCGTCGCGGATGTCGCCTGGAGCTTCCCGCGGCCGGTCGCCGGATACGAGGCGCTGGTCGGGCACGTGGCGTTCTACCCCGGACGAGTCGATGCCTGCTGGGTCGACGGCGAAGCGGTGACCCCCCAGCCGGGCGGCTTCTACGGCGGGTGGATCACGTCAAGGGTCGTCGGGCCGTTCAAGGGAGCGCCAGGGACGATGGGGTGGTGACCGTGGGTGCTCCGTTCGGCCAGGGCCGGCTTCCGGTGCGCATGCTCCACGACCGAGTACTCGTCTCCTCGGACGCCGCGGAAGGCGAGCGCAGGTCGTCGTCGGGCATCGTGATCCCGGCAACGGCTGAGGTGGGTCGGAGGCTCTCGTGGGCCCGCGTCGTCGCCGTCGGCGCGAACGTCCGGCTCGTCCAGGAGGACGACCGAGTGCTCTACGACCCCGAGGACAAGGCTGAGGTCGAGCTGCGCGGCGACTCCTACACGCTGCTGCGCGAACGCGACATCCATGCCGTGGCAGCCGAGCGGCTCGGGGACGGGCAGCCCGGGCTCTACCTGTGACGCCCGTCGAGCACGCGCCGGGGCCGTCTCCTGCCGAGATGCTGCGCTCGTTGCGTCGCATGCTCACCGACCCGCTCGGGTACCTCTCCTTCGCGCGCGACACCTATGGACCGGTCGCGTCTTTCGCCGTTGCCGACCCACCCGCCGTCCTGCTCTCCGATCCCGACGACGTCCACCACGTGCTCGTCGCCAACCACCGGGCCTACACCAAGCGCACGGTGCAGTACGACACGCTGGCGAGCGTCACCGGGGACGGGCTGCTGGTCTCCGACCCGCCGTTGTGGACGAGGCGCCGGAGGATGGTGCAGCCGGGCTTCCACCGCGCGGGGCTCGACGACGTCGCGAAGCACACGGTCGTCGCGGCGCGTGCCGAGGCGCAGCGGCTGCTCGAGGTGCCCGGACCGGTGGACGTCGACGAGGCCATGATGAGGGCTGCCCTGCAGGTCGTGGGCGCGGCGCTGTTCTCGACCGACCTGTCCGGCCAAGCGAGTCAGCTGGTTCCGGCGGTGCTCACCGCGCTGGACAGGGTCGTCGTGCGTGCGCGCTCCCCGTGGCTGCCACCGGCCTCGGTTCCCACCCCCGGCAACCTCCGGCTGCGCTCGGCTCTCTCCACGATCGACGCGGCTGTCGCATCGATGGTCGACGAGCGACGCAGTCGCGACGAGCCCGGCGACGACGTGCTCGGACTCCTGCTCGGTGAGCGGCTGCACGAGCTGACCGACGACGAGCTCGCCGGGGTGCGCAACGAGGTCGTGACCTTGTTGATCGCCGGGCACGAGACCGTGGCATCGGCCCTGACCTGGGCCTGGCACTTGCTCACGACCCATCCCGATGACTATGCGCGGCTGCTCGGCGAGGTGGACGCGATGGGCGGCCCCCCGTCCGGCATCGACGACCTCGCCCACCTTCCGTTCACGCGAGCCGTGCTCGACGAGGCTCTTCGCCTGTACCCGCCTGCGTGGGTGATAACGCGCAAGGCGGCAGAGCGCGACCAGGTCGGCGGCTACAGCCTCGCGCCCGGCACCCTCGTCCTCATGGGTACGTACACGCTGCACCGGGACCCCTCGCTGTGGGCGGACGCGGACGCGTTCCGTCCCCAGCGCTGGATCGACGGGCAGGTGGGGCCGCGCTGGTCCTACCTGCCGTTCGGGGCGGGGATCCGCCAGTGCATCGGCAAGGACTTCGCCCTTGTCGAGGGTGTCCTGATGCTGGCCACGCTCGCCGCCACGGTGGTGATGCGCCGGCCGCGGGAGCAGGCACCGCCGAAGGTCCAGGCGCTCGTCACGCTGCGTCCGAAGGGCGGACTGTGGCTGGAAGTCCATCGACGGGCCACCGGGGGGCAATAGCATCGTTTCTCGTGCCGGCCGTGCGATCACTCTGGGCCGCACCGGCGCGCCGGCTGAGGGCCGCCGGGCTCACCATCCTGCAGGCCTCGCTGGCCGCCATGCTCGCGTGGTGGTTCGCACGCTACGTCCTGGACCGTCCTGAGCCGTTCTTCGCGCCATTGGCTGCCATGAGCGCCATCGGCGTCTCCTTGGAGCGCAAGCTCCGCCGCTCTGCCGAGATGGTGCTCGGTGTCGCCCTCGGTGTTCTCGTCGGCGACCTGTTCATTGCCTGGGCCGGCCGAGGTACCTGGCAGATCGGCCTCGTGGTCGCGCTGGCCATGACCGCTGCCGTGGTCGTCCAGGGCGGGCCGATCGTCGTGCTGCAGGCCTCCTCGACGGCAGTGGTGATCGCCACGATCCTGCCGCCGGTGAGCGAGTCGGCGTACGCCCTGGGCCGATTCGGGGACGCCCTCATCGGTGGGGCCTTCGGGCTGGCCCTGTCGATCCTTCTCCCGGCCAACCCGCTGCGACAAGTCACCAGGGTCGGCAGCCCCATGGTGGCCGGCCTGTCCGAGACGCTGGGCAAGCTGTCCAGTGCACTGCGCGAGCACGACGAGGCCATGGCGTCGACCGCGCTCGCCGAGGCCCACGGACTGCAGGTCAGCGTCGAGCAGCTGGCGCAGACCGTGCACGCCAGCCACGAGATCGCGCTGCTGGCCCCGGCACGCTGGAACGCTCGGGTCACCCTGGCCCACATCGAGGTGGCGTTGCCCTACCTGGATGCAGCGGTCCGCGACACGCGCGTCCTCGCGCGCCAGGCGTTGGCGGCGATGCAGCGCGGCGACGCGATCCCGCCCGGGCTCGACTCTGCGATCGATGAGTGCGCTATCGCAGTACGGACGCTGCAGCGATCGCTGGACTCCCAGGACGACGTGGCAGCGGCTCGGGCCGCGTCCATCCGCGCTGCCCAGGCCGCGAGCACAGCCGTTGAGCACACCTCCGGGATGCTCGCCCAGACCGTCGCGGGTCAGGTGCGCTCGGTGGCCGCTGACATCCTCTACGCGACCGGTCTGACGGCCGAGGACGTCGTCGACCTTCTGCCGGACCTGCCGGTCCCGGTCAGCCGCAGCTCAGTCGGCCAGCAGGTCCCCCTGCGCAGCGACACGAGCAAGCACCTGCTGAGGGGAGAACCGTAGGTCGCTCGCTGCCGAGGCCCGCTCGACCTCGTGCCAGGCGAGCGGAGCCGCCACCGTCGGGGTGGCCAGACCGCGCAACGAGTAGGGCGAGATGGTCGTCTTGCCGCCGTGGTTCTGGCTCCAGTCGAGAAAGACCTTGCCGCGCCTGGCCCGGGTGTCCATGGACGACAGCACGAGCCGGGGATGGTGGCGTTCGAGCGTCTCGGCGAGCTGCTGGGCCAGGCGGCGCGTGTCGTGCCAGGTCAGTGAGCCGTCCAGGGCGGCGTAGAGCTGCATCCCCTTGTTGCCGCTGGTCGAGGCGCGGGCCGTCAGGCCCAGCGGCGCCAGCAGGTCTCGAACGAGCAGAGCCACCTGACAGCACGTGACGACGTCAGCCGGCGGCCCGGGGTCGAGGTCGATGACGAGGCGGTCGGGGTTGGCCGGCTCGTCGTCGGGGCTGAGCCTCCACTGGGGCACGTGCAGCTCGAGACCGGCGAGGTTGGCGACCCAGACCAGCGTCGGTGCGTCGTCCACCGTGACGTACCTGATCGTCGTGCGATCGCGGGTGCTGCCTGGCACCGGCAGCTCGACCTGTCTCATCCAGTCCGGTGCCGTGCGTGCCACGTTCTTCTCGAAGAAGCCAGGCCGGGTCGTGCCCTCTGGCCAGCGTCGCAGCGTGAGCGGCCGACCGGCCAGGTGCGGCACCAGCACGGCGGCGACGCCGGAGTAGTAGCCGATGACGTCACCCTTCGTCGTCCCGTCCGGGTACAGGGGCTTGGCGAGGTTGGACAGCGACAGCGTCCGCCCCTCCACGGTGACGCTTACCCGCTGGCTGTCCACCACTGCGGCAGTTCCTCCCGTCCCACGGCGACCCCCCCAGCCTTCCGGGCCGAGAACGCACCTAGGCGCCTTCTGGGGCCGCGATCGATGACAATGGGGACGGTAACGGGGAAACGCCGGCCTCGGGCCTACCGTGGGGGCGGCCATGGGACCTGACGAGAGCGAGAGGAGGCTCGTGAGCCAGCACGTGTCGACATCGCTGCGACTGACTCGCCGAGGCAGGTTGGCTGTGTCGGTCGTCGTGGTGGCGGTTCTGGTCGTGGCGCTAGCGCTCGCCAGCAGCCTGAGCTCGACAGGGCGACCGGATGCAGTCTCCGGTGAGCTGGACGGAGCAGCGGCTCCGCCGTACCTGATGGCAGGCGGCGAGAATCCCGTCAGCGAGTCCCAGGACGTGGCCGCGCCGGCCGTGGTGCCGTCGGCCCCCACACCGGTGGACGAGGCGCTGGTGTCCCAGGCGGGTACCGGACAGCTGAGCGTCGTTGCAGGGAGCACCTCGCAGGACCAGTCGGATGAGTCCACCGGCGTCGTGCGCTACCGGGTCATGGTCGAGGACGGTCTGACGGTGAGTGGCGATCCCGTCGACGGCACCGAGGTCGCAGCGATCGTGCACGATGTGCTCACCGACAGCCGGGGGTGGGGCCCTCTCGAAGGGGTCGTGTTCCAGCGCGTGCCCTCCGCTGACTCCGACGTCGACGTCGTGCTCGCCTCACCGGAGACGACCGACGAGCTGTGTGCGCCGTTGGGCACCGGTGGGTGGCTGTCCTGCTTCAACGGATCCGCCACCGTCCTCAACGCGCGGCGTTGGTTCTCTGGCGTCGAGAGCTACGGTCTTGACCTCGTCGGTTACCGCCGCTACCTCGTCTCGCACGAGATGGGGCACTACCTGGGCCACCAGCATGAGGGCTGCCCAGCGCCGGGAGCCGTCGCACCCGTGATGGTGCAGCAGACGAAGTCGCTCGACGGCTGCACGAAGGGGCCCTGGCCCTCCGGGGCGTGATGTCGTGCGTCGCACAGCCTGGTTGGCCTCTGGCGATGCGCCTTGACCTGCGGGGTGTGCGCCGTCAGGGACTCGAACCCCGAACCCGCTGAGCGTGCATGAGCATCCCGTCGAGGGGTGTCCAGGGGCGTTGTGTGGTGGTGTTCTTGCAGGTCACAGTGGTAGGTCGTTGGTGGGTGCGTTGCTGGCGC
>CAVQGZ010000008.1:0-315583 GCA_963712175.1 uncultured Actinomycetota bacterium | reverse complement strand
GTCCGGCGTGGAACCTGACTTAGCTTGGACATGCCGCCATGGCCACCGCGGTCTCTCACGCGTCCGCCGACGGGGTCGCCCTTGTGCGGCACACCGCCCGCGCGGGGGTTGGGGACGAGCGTCGACAGCGCGGATGCCTGCTACGTCTGACGGCTGGCCCCGCAGTCGTCCTCGTCGAGCGAACTGAGAACGGCAGACGTGTCGGTGGGGTCAACGAATGGCTTGCCTGGGACCAGGGGCAGATCGGCAACATCGTTGCCCGTGCGCGTTTCGTCTTCCACGACAGCAAGTCCACCGTCTACTGGGCGACGGCGCTGCGCACCAACGGCATCCCCGCGGTCAGTAGCCTGTGCGCGTGCCGTCCGTTCGCATCGACGCCCTCGGCACACCCATCGACCTCGTGGGCTCGCCCGAGGCGGTGGACGAAGTCGCCAGGGACTGGTCGAGGTGTGTCGTCGCCGATTCTGTCGGCGGTCCATCCACGCGCATGGACATCGGCGAGAGATCCACTACCTGGCTGACCAGCCGCGTGACCCGTGAAGCGATCGAAGGGTTGGCTGGACGGCGCATCCTGCTGCATGCCGCAGGGCTGTCCACGGACGACGGACGGGTACTCGTGCTTGTCGGGCCGTCAGGCACCGGCAAGACCACCGCCTGCCTGGAGCTCTGTCGCTCCGAGTTCAGCTACGCCACCGATGAGACGGTGGCCATCGACGAGCACTTGGCGATCACCGCCTATCCCAAGCCGCTGCTGCTGAGGCGTTCGCAGACCACGCCGAAGGACGTCGTGAGTCCGGACGAGCTGGGGTTGGCGACCCATCCTGACCGGCTCACCGCCCACCGCATCGTCCTGCTGCGCCGGGACGGCACCAGCCCCGCGCGGCTCGAGCAGGTGTCTCTTGTCGCTGGGCTTCTCGCGCTCATCCCGGAGACGTCGGCGATGGCTCGCATGCCACGTCCACTGAGCACGTTGGCGCGCACGGTCGAAGCGTGCGGCGGGGTGCATGCCCTGCATTACACCGAGATCGCCGAGGCAGCAGATCTGCTGACCGGGGTGATGACCGCGGACGCTGCGAGCGTGGAGCCGTGGGAGCCACTCACTGTTGAGTCACCGCCGGAGCCCGACGAGCCAGCGGCGGCCAGCACCCTGCATGCCGCTCCCGTCCACGACGCGATCCGCGTCGGTGACGAGGTGCTGGCGCTGCACGACGGGCGTCCCGTGTGGCTCCAGGGCATCGGATCGACGATCTGGGTGTCTGCCATGGGTGGCATCCCTGAGGCTGACGTGCGCCGCGAGGTGGAACGCGCACACGATGCCCATCCTGATGCAGCCCGGCTTGTGGCGGCTGCGATCGACGAGATGCTCACCCAAGGCATGCTCACTCAAATCTGATCGGGGTGTGGAGACGCCGCCTGCTCGTGACGGAGTGGGCCGGCAGATTCCAGCAGGACGTCGTCGATGCCCCAGTCGGCCGTGACGGCGGCCAGCCCCGCCTCGGTCGTGATGAGGAACAGCGGGATGTCCACGCCCGTCGTCCGGATGAGGCGGGTCAGTCCACGCGACTGGGCCAGCTCGCGACGGCCGTCGACGAGAATCGCGCCGTTGGCCGGGACCTCCAGCAGAGCGGACGCCTCGGCCGGCGCCACCTTGACCTGGTGCAGGAGCAGTCCGAGAGCGGGTAGCACCTCCGCAGCCGGCTGAAGGGTGCTCGTAAGCAGCAGCAGCGTGGCCACAACAATCGTCACGACGGCGATGCGGACGCCCAAGGGCACCGGCGTGTCGGGCAGAGTGATCAATGATGGCGGCGCTGGTGGCATCGGCACTCGCGGGTGCCCTCGTCGCGGCCTCGTGGTTCGGGCGACGCTAGGCCTTAGGCGCTGGCAGCAGGTGTGGCCGTCGTGCAGGTGCTCCTCGTCGTGGGGTTCGCCCGCCCCGTCGAGGTCCCCGCAGGACGTACCTCCGCTGCCCTCGCCCTGCTCGTCTGCCTGGGAGCGGGCGGCTACGTGGTCGCCACGCCGGTGGGCCCGTTCGACCCCGAGACGACGGCCCCGGTGCTCGTCGCCGTCGGCGCGGCAGTGCTGCTCGTCGGCCTGACCGGCGCGGCGGTCGGAGCCGCGATCATGATCTTCCCGGGCCGGCACCGCTGTGGCTCGTCGGCGGCACCATTGCCGCTGCCAGCGTGTGGGGCTGATCCTGCAGACCTACCTCCAGCCGATCGATGCTGCTGACCTGCGGCCGGTAGCCGCGGCGGTCACGGCAGGATCGACCGGGTTCGCGAGCTCGGTCGGGGTCTGGGCTGCACGCCTTCTGCGCGACGGGCACTCGCAAGGGTCGGACACCTCTCCGGCACCCCTCGCCCGTGCCACCCCTGACTCACGTGCTGATGGTCGCCGCGCTGCCCCTTGCCCTCGCAGCGCCCGCAGCCGTCACGGCCGCCGGGGCGCTGTCGGAGGGGCTTGGCGGAAAGCCCTAGGGGTACGTCGGCGGAGGGCTGTCGCAGGCGACGGGGGAGGCGGGAATCGGCGTCGCGGATACGTTCTGCGAGTTGCCCCTGCGTCGGTAGGACTGTCCTGCAGCAGCGCATGCCCAATGCACCTCATTGCTGCCGTCTAGGCAGGTTGCTCGCAGAGTGAGGGTCAGCGTTCCGGTGCCACTCTGGCCGAGGGGCACGGTGATCGGGTTGTCAAGGGCTGCAAGTGGCTGGAACCCGCTCGAACCCCCCAGCCCGTCCCACCGCCCTTCGATCTTCGGCGCTCCGTCGTCGCACGGGCAAGTCTGCGGCAGGGAACCGAAGGTCGCCGAGACCGTGATCGTGCTTCTGGTCGTTGAGGTCAAACTGAGCGCGATGCTGCCAACTGATGGGCGGCAACTGGGAGAGGGTCCCCCATCGGCAAACGCTGGCGTCGCGGAGATGACGGGAGCCGCCCAAACGATCCCAGCGGCCGCCGCTGCACCGCGGATCAGCGAACGGCGGGAAGGGCCTCCTTCTGCATGCGGCGCAGCCTTGTTGATCACGAGGTCACGATAGCGGAACGGGTCGTGCGCCGTCCTACGGTGAGCGATGGTCCGAACGAGACCACCAGGTGGGGCGGCTAGCAGCCGCCCTGTGGCTGGTCCTGGGGGCGCGCCTGCACGACGGGCGGCACCTCTGCACCGACTGTGCCGGTAGGGGGTCGCGCGGATCCGGTGAGGTCGGTCTCGTAGGCGCGTCCGCCACGCCGACTCCCCAACGGTCGCCGACCACGACGGCCTTGGTGCGGGACACCACGGCTCGGCGGGACTGCCTGGCGACGAACGTCAGCATCTGACGGTTCGTAGGGTTGCGGCGAATCGGCGGCAGCGGATCAACGGCGGGCGACGGCTCGTTCGGGTCGAGCCAGCCGTTGCGCACCGCGCGGGCAACCTTCGCCGGAAGCACAGCCGCACCCATCGCCGCCTCGTCCCGGTTGCGCGGATACGAGTGCTGGACGGTACGGAAGACCGCGCGCTCGAGCGAGATGCCCGCGTCGAGCCGATCAGTCAGCCGCTGTAGGAGGACGCCTGTGGTCGGTCGCCCCTCGTAGACCTCCCAGAGGGACGGCGGGCCTCCCCGGATCACCCGGTCGTCGTCGTGGTGGAACGACCACACGCCGTAGCGCGGCACATCGAGGATCTCGCCGCGGAGGATCCTGAACCCGAACCGCAGCAGCACGTCAAGGTCAAGCTCCCGCAAGGCCCCGATCGCCTCGGACGGAAAGGCCTGCCCATGTGTGCCCACTCGTTCGGGTCGCACCTTGATGACCGACGGCGAATCGGCCAGGAGGCTCGGGCTGCTGCGTCTCACGGGCACCGCGCGCCGCGCGACGCAGCCGTTGTTGTAGCCCCGCCACAGCAGGCGGCTCGACGATGTGCGCGGCGTCTGTGACATCGAAGCCACGAGGGTCTCGACGACCACCACGTGAAGGCGGGCATCCCCAGACTCGGCGAGGTCCTGCAGCGCAAGTGCCTGCCACGCGGTGGGCCGGGGCTCGGATGCGAGCAAGCCGACCCTCAACGACTCACGGACCTTCCCCTGCTCAGGAACCCGATCAGGCTAGCGAGCGCATGCAGCAGCCGGATCCCCCGTGATCGCCCCCGCGCATGAGTTGCCCACCGTGCGCCCAGACTCGACCCGCCGACACCGCATGTGGTGAACCCGGGGAAGCCACACGACCTCGCCGAGTGGGCGAGCAGTTTCGAGCGCCGCCCCGAGTGTCGCGGGGGGCATCGTGACCCCGTCGCCACTGAGGGTGCTCCGCCTCACCAAGGGGCTCGAAATCGGCGGGCTCGAGCGTGTGCTGATCCACGTCGCCGTCGCGTTGCGCCGCCGTGGGGTCGACGTCGAGGTGGCTGTGATCAACGACCAGCGAGCCGCTCTCGCCGGCACCCTGCGCAGAAACTCGATACCCATGCACGGTCTCGGCTGGACGGATCGGGTCGGTTTGGCGGCAGTTGTTGACCCCACTGCACTACCGACGCCCGCAGCGACCGAGCACGACGATCACGGATGCGCCCGCACCGGTGTCACCGCCCGTCACCGCAGCGGACTGCTGGCACGCCAAGGCCGACTCGCACGCTGCTCAGCGCCCTGGGGATCGCCATCGACGCGGGGCGAGGCGTACGCGATCCGAAGCACCACCTGAATGCGCGCGCACTTCATGCTACGGTTGCTCCTTCTCAAACAGAGGGGGGGCACGGTGTCCAGAACCAACGCGACTTCGACGATCGACCGTCGCACGCTAATCAAGCGCTCGGCCGCGGCTGGTGCTCTTGCCTGGGTCGCCCCCAGCGTGGTCGCACAGTCGGCCCACGCGGTCGACTTCATTCCCGGCACCACGTGCACGGCCAAGTGCACGCCGCAAGTGTCGTTGGGGCTGCAATTCGGCGTCGGCTCGGCGGAAGTCCTCCCTTGCGCTGGCAGCGTACCCGGGCAGGAAGGTGTACGCGTACGGATCACCTCGTTCCTACCGGCTGCTGGGAGCACGTCGGCATGTCCGTGCGGCGGCACTCCGGAGATCCTCTCGAATGGCGAGGAGCTCGTCGGCCAGGTCTTCGCGAACCCGAGACCGGGAAACCAGTTGCTGACCTTCCCGTTGGACATCGAAGTGACGTGCACCGACCGATCAGGCGACCGCATCACGATCAGCTGCGCGGCACAGGCCGTGACGAGTGTGCGCGGGAACTGCAACTCGCTTGGGGGCGACATCGTTACGCTGCAGTTCCTTGGCCTCGGCTGCGACGAACGTGGTGGGGTGTGTGTGGAGGATCCAGCCCCTCCCGCCTGACGACTGCTTGCCGATGAAGTACTTCTGCACCCGTCGAACCTGCCGCGGCACTGGTCGAGAAACCGTCGATATGATCAAGTACAGGACAACCCGGTCCGACGCTTCTCGTCTGCTCCGTCCTACGGAGCCTGGAGGGTTCGGACAACCAGCGTGACTCTGCGTAGGTCAGTCGACAAGCACCTCGACCGGCACCACTGCACCCGGCCCGACCGCGACCCGCTCGTCCGTCACGTCGGCTCCCGCCGACAACGTGCGCAGCGTCCAGACGCCGAAGGCGGCGGAGAAAAGAAGGCGCCCAGTCGGCCTGCACCTCGGCGACAAGCTCGCCACCGGCGTCCAGCAGGCGGACGTACGCGCCCGGCAGCAGCTCGCCGTCACGGCCGACGACGCCCTCGATGACGGCGCGGTTACCGCGACGTGCTGGCGGAGGCGTCAATGCCTCGCCCGATAGAGGACCACAGCTCACAATGTCTCCTCGAGCGAGCCGCCGACCCCAGCTGTTCCGGGCTCGGCGCCGAGTTTGATCTGCACATCGACGAGCCAACCTGTACGCGCGAGTCGAGCTGCCAGCGCTTGCGGCCCCGCGAAGAGCCACGGGGTCGTCGTTGCTGATGCTCTGCGCGAGCATCACTGACTCGAACCAGCCTTTCGCGAGTGTGTCACGGCGGGCGTGCTCCCGCGGCCTCGGCAGTTCCGGCCGTAACCCACCGACTCTGTTGCACGGGACGCAGTTGGCCAGCAAGAACAGAACAAGGCTCGAGCGCTCGCCGGCTATCCAACTCGGATCTGGTGGCTCCGGATAGCTACCGTAGTGGTGTGATTGACCAGATGCCGGTGCTCGTTGTCGGCGCCGGTGGGCATGCTCTGGTCAGCATCGAGGTGCTGCGCGAGACCGGGCGCGCTGTGCGCGGTTGCGTCGCCTCCGATGTCGGTGCCGCGGAGGGGCTCGACCGGCTCGGGGTTCCTGTGCTGGGCTCGGACGTCGATCTCCCCGGTCTGCTGACCGCCAGCCCTGCGGTGTTCGTCGCTGTCGGTGCCAACGACGCGCGCCGGCGACTGACGGAGGCCGCACTGAGCGCCGGCGGCCGACTCGTCACGGCTGTCAGCCCCGGGGCGCGAGTGTCAGCGACCGCGTCCATCGGTCAGGGGAGCCTCGTCATGCCCGGTTCAGTCGTCAACGCGCTCGTCACCATCGGGCGGGGTGCCGTGGTCAACACCGGAGCCATCGTCGAGCACGAGTGCGTCGTGGGCGACTTCGCCCACATCGCTCCTGGCGCGGCGCTGGCCGGCAACGTCCACGTCGGCGAGGGTGCCCTCGTGGGAGTGGGTGCGCGGATCATCCCGGGTCGACACATCGGTTCCTGGGCCAGCGTGGGCGCGGGCGCCGTCGTCATCGAGGACGTGCCAGAGGGCGCGACCGTCGTGGGCGTACCGGCTCAAGTGATCAAGACCGCCGATGCCCGTGGCTGAGTCGACCCCCCGGCGCCGGCGTGCCCGCTGGCAGCCCAGCGTGCTGGTGCTGTGCACGGGCAACCTGTGCAGATCGCCACTGGCCGAGGCGCTGCTCATCGACCGCCTCGACCGGGCAGGCCTGCACGCCGACGTCGCCTCCGCTGGCCTGGCGGCTCCGAAGAACCGTCAGCCCGACCGCAACCTGCTGAGGGTGGCCGAGGAGCACGGTGTCGACGTCTCCGGGCACCGCAGTCGACCCGTCACCACCGACATGCTCGCCCAGGCGGACCTCATCGTCGTGATGACCCATCGCCACCGGGATGAGGTAGCCAAGCTCGACGAGGCCGCCGCCGAGCGAACCGCCCTTCTGCGACCCGCGTCGTGGAAGGCGCGGGTGGCCTCAAGCGATGCCACGACGTTCGCTGAGTGGGCCCGCGCGCTCGTGGCCGACGTCCCCTTGTCCGAGCGCTCACGTCACCGCGGGGACGACATCGCCGACCCCGTCGGCGGCCCGTTGCGCCGCTATCGAGCCATGGCAGCCGACGTCGACGCCTACGTCGACAGCCTCGTCCGCTCATGGCCGGTCAGCTGAGGTCCGCCTCGCCGTCCAGCTGCGCACCCTCAGTCGAGGGTGACCTGCACTGGTAGCACCTCGCCGGGGCCCACCACAGCGGACGTGTCCGTGATGGGCGCACCGGGCGCCAGCGTGCGCAGCGTCCACTCGCCGGCCGCAGCGTAGAAGCGGAACCGCCCTGCCCCGTCGGTCTGCACCTCAGCCACGAACTCGCCTGCGGCGTCCAGCAACCGCACATAAGCCCCGGCGACCACTTCCCCCTCACGCACGACGACGCCCTCGACGACCGCTCGGTCGCTGCCGAGGGCACGCACGGGCGCAGCCGCCTCGCCCGGCAGCGGGCCGCAGGTCATGCGGACTCCTCGATCGACCCGCCGCCGTCCGGCGGGCCGGGCTCGGCACCGAGCTGGATCGGCACGCCGACGAGCGAGCCGTACTCCGTCCATGACCCGTCGTAGTTCTTGACGTTCTCGTAGCCCAGCAGCTCGTGCAGCACGAACCACGTGTGCGCCGATCGCTCGCCGATGCGGCAGTAGGCGACGGTGTCGCGGTCGGGGACGAAGCCGGCGGCACCGTAGATGTCGTTGCAGCTCGGCGTCGGACTTGAACGTTCCGTCGTCGTTGGCGGCCTTGCTCCACGGGACGTTGATCGCCGTCGGCACGTGGCCCGGACGTTGTGACTGCTCCTGCGGCAGGTGTGCGGGCGCCAGCAGACGGCCCGCGTACTCGTCGGGCGAGCGCACGTCGACGAGGTTCTGCGACCCGATCGCGGCGAGGACGTCGTCACGGAAGGCCCGGATGGTGGGGTTCTGCTCCGAGGCCACGTACTGGGTCGGCGCCCGGTCGACGACATCGGTCGTGAGGGCGCGCGAGTCGAGCTCCCAGCGCTTGCGCCCGCCGTCGAGCAGGCGGACGTCGCCGTGCCCATAGAGGCGGAAGTACCAGTAGGCGTAGGCGGCGAACCAGTTGTTGTTGCCGCCGTAGAGCACGACCGTGTCGTCGTTGCCGATGCCCTTGCGCGACGAGCAGCGCCTCGAACTGGGCCTTGGTCACGAAGTCGCGGCGAACAGGGTCTTGCAGGTCGCTGGTCCAGTCGAGGCGCACGGCGCCGGAGATGTGCCCCTTGTCGTAGGCCGAGACGTCTTCGTCGACCTCGACGAGGACGACGGACGGGTCGTCGAGGTGCTCCTCGACCCAGTCGGCGGAGACCAGTACCTGGTCACGGCTAGCGGTCATGGTGTGCTCCTAGTCGCAGTCAGAGATGAGGGGGATCAGGCGAAGGTGGGAATGCGGATACCGGCGCGGCGGATCCACAGGTACATCTCGCATCCCAGGCAGAACCCGAAGGCGGCGTTGAGGAAGGCCGCAGCGAGAGCGAACGCCACGGCGATGGTGGTCACCGCGCCGAGCCCGCTCACCACGCCGAGCAGGGCGACGGCGGTGAACGTCAACCCGCACAGCTGCGCGAAGCGGGGCGGCTCGGCGGCTTCGAGCTCGGCCGGGGGGCCGAGCCGCGGCCGGACGGCCGTCCGGAACAGCCAGGCGTACGGGGTGGCGGCCGGACCGGCCAGCACGCCGACGGCGAAGACGCCGGCCTGGGCCAGCAGCAGCCAGAGGTTGCCGGTGAGCAGAACCACCGCCAGCACGACGGTGGTGAGCGTGGCAGCGAAGCGCTGTCCGCGAGGGTCGATCATGGGTTCTCCGTGGGGGGAGTGCGTAGGGCGAGCGCGACAGCGCACGGCGGCGCGCGAGGACGTCCTCGATCGGGAGTCGCGAGCATGCCGGGCGGGACCGTCTCCGGCGAGAGGGGGCGCGACCCCCTAGGGCATACAGGTGGCGGAGTGCACGACACCGTAGTCGACGACCCGGCAGCGGGTCAGTCGACCGTAGACGTGGCCCTGCTTGATGCAGGGGCAGGCGGTGGGCACGGCGCGGATCATGCCACGGCCTCCCCGAGCGCGGCCAGTACTTCGTCGTTGCGCGGCACGCCGGCGGCGCGGCGGATCTCGCGACCCTCGCCGTCCAGCACGAGCGTCGTGGGGGTGCGCCGCACGTCGAGGCGCCGGACCAGGTCGAGGTTCGCCTCGGCGTCCACCTCGAGGTGGACGACTCCGGGGACGGCATCCGCGACGGTGCCCAACACCTGTCGGGTCGATCGGCAGGGGGCGCAGAAGGCGGAGGAGAACTGCACCAGCGTGGCGCGCTCGCCCAGCGGCTGCCCGATCTGCGCTGGCGGCGTCAGCCCGTCTGAGTCGTCGCGCGTCTGCCGAGCGCCGGCTTGGCGTCGGTGTCACGCGTCCATCCGTGCGTCGGCGCCACACCCCGAACGCGCTGGCGCCCACCAGCACCGCGACGAGAACGGCTACTTCCACCATGGCCGTAGCAAACCCCATCGTCCCCGAGATATTCCAGGCCGGCCTTCGTAGCCGCGGCTAGTTCGGCCTATGTCAGCAGGCCTTCAGCGACAACCCAGGCAGCCGTGACCACGGCGGGAGCGGCCAGCACCACAGGCAGCGAGCACACCACCAGCGCGTGGTTGACGCCGGACGGCGGCTCCACCTCCACGGCGCCGGACCCGGCCTCGTCGCGATCGTCGCGGATCTTGCGTGCCGCGGACACCCCGATCGTGGCCGCGAACCCGGCGGCGCCGGACGACAACGGCTGCCACGACAGGGCCAAGGTTGGCGTCATCCACCGGCTCGATGTAGGCCTGCATGATGAGCCCGACGCTTGCTGCCCCGATCGTGCCGCCGATGACCCAGAGCCAGCCGGGGCCAGGGAAGATCATGATCGCCGCAGCGACCGCCACCCCCGTGAGGCCGAGCACGAGCATCGCCTCACCGACCCTGTCGTCACCGAGGGCGAGCCAGCCCACCGCCGCCGTGGTGAGCAGCAGGGCTGTCACGCCGAACGTGAGCGACGCGGTCAGCCGGTCGCGTCCGTCGCGACGGGCAAGCTGGACGACAATCATCGCGACGAAGCCGGCCCCTGCGGCGATCAGCACCGGCTCGAGCGTGGTCCCGTCGAAGGGACCCTCCGCCGTGATCACAACCGTCGCGCCCGACGCGAGGCCGGCCACGAGGGCCAGCAGCGCCGACACCCGTCCGGCGGGTACGGCAGCGGTTCGCACCAGTCCGACGAGCAGGAGAACCTGCACCGCCACCACTCCGGCTGCCACGGCGTAGGTGCCACCGAGGGACGCCGCGACGAGGGCTCCGGCGACGGCCGAGGCCAACAGCGCTGCCACGACCGATCACTCTGCCAGAACCGCCGGTACCCTGGGGCGTCGAACCGCCGTCGTGAGGAGTCTCTGTGGCCACGCTGCTGCTCCTCACCAACGCCCTGCAGCCCGCTGCGGAGGTGCTGCCCGCGCTCGGCCTGCTGCTGCACCAGGTCAAGGTGGCTCCCGCCGAGGCCTCGGCGCTCCTGGAGGTTCCGGCCAACGACGCGATCCTCGTCGACGGGCGCCGCGAGCTGGCCCAGTCACGCGGGCTCACCCGCCTCATCCGCACGACCGGCGTCGACGTCCCGCTGTTCCTCATCACGACCGAGGGAGGGCTGGCGGCCGTCACCGCCGACTGGGGGATCGACGACGTCCTGCTCGACACCGCCGGCCCTGCCGAGGTCGAGGCGCGACTGCGCCTGACGTCCGGGCGCCTCACCTCCAGCGGCGAGGACGACGGGTCGCTGACTGCCCCCATCCAGCGGGGCGAGCTGATCATCGACGAGACCACCTACTCGGCCAAGGTCGGCGGGCGCTCGCTGGACCTCACGTTCAAGGAGTTCGAGCTGCTCAAGTACCTGGCTCAGCATCCGGGGCGGGTGTTCACCCGAGCGCAGCTGCTGCAAGAGGTCTGGGGCTACGACTACTACGGCGGCACCCGCACCGTCGACGTCCACGTCCGCCGCCTGCGAGCGAAGCTCGGCACCGAGCACGATGCGCTCGTGGGCACCGTGCGCAACGTGGGCTACCGCTTCGTCCCACCCCGTGAGCCCGCCTCGAAGAAGTCGCGCGAGACCGCTCCCCCGACGCCGTAGCCTCGCGCCAGCCGCTCGGACCCCCGCTGAGTGGCGCTACTGCTGCCATGGCTGCAGCTGCGCCACTCCCATCCGTCAGACCACGACAGCAGCGCCACTCCCATGGGCCGGACGCCGACAGTCCAGCCGTCACGACGCCCGGAGCAGCGAGGCCAGGTAGGCCGCCTCGATGTCTCGAAGCACCCCCGCTGGGTCGTCCCGGATCCGACGCGGGCTGATCGGCAGCACCACCCACCCCGACGCAGCCAGCCGCGCGTGTCGACGCTGGGTGGCCTCGGGGGCGGTCCCGAGCTGGTGGAACTCCCGGGAGTCCACCTCGACGATCAGGCGGGCGTCGGCCCACCAGAAGTCCGGCACCACCCCAGCCACGTCCGGCAGCGGCGCGTTCCGACGCGGCTCCGGAAGCACCCGCGACCGTGCGAGCAGGTCGTTGAGCTCGCACTCCGGCGCGCTGCGACACCCGGCCTGCACATCGGCGACGGCCCGGCTCGTCAGCCGCCGCCCACGGCGCAGCCGATCGCTGCAGCTCAGCAACCAGCAGCTCTGGCGTGGTCACGCCGCGCTGGACGGCCTCGCACACCAGGGCGCGGACGTCGCGAAGCGACGTCACCACTCGGCATGCATCCAGCACGGCGCGAGCAGGGTCGACCACTGGCAGGCCGGCGATCAGCCGAACTCGCGGCATCCGCCGCACCCGGATGATCGCACAAACCACGCAGGCTGCCCGGCTGGCGGTCGTTCGGAACGAGCACGGTGATCGGACCCTGCGCGGGCACGTAGCGCAGCCCATGGGCGCGGCACGCGTCCGCACCTGAGAGCGCCGAGCCCGGCCCCGCATGCAGCAGCGCTGCCTGGAGCCGCTGTCGCGGGGTGAGGCGTCCCGTGAACGTCGCGTACAGCCCGCGCGAAACGCGCTGCCAGGGACCTCCCGGCCGGATCGCATGGCGGATAGCCCCTTCGCTCATCCCGGCGGTCAGGGCCTGCTGGCGTGTCACGAGTCCGTCCTGACGCGCCACGACATCGGTGAGATGCATCCGCCAAGCCACGCGCGCGTGCCAGGCGACCGCCATCTCCCGCGGCTCGCCTGGGGACGACACACCGGCGCCACCACGGCTGTTGGCATGCCGCGGCCGTCCGTCCCGGCAAGGGCGTTAGCCCTCCGAGTTCGGTGGGTCCATGAGGAGAACGCCCCGCTCGACCAGCTCCGCAATCGCAGCCGCCACGATGCGCTCGGCCTCCGGATGATGGCCATGGGCCGCGATCACCGCGTCGCTCAGTGCACTCTCGGTCGCACCTTCTCGGCAGGCGAGCCACAGGGTGGCGCCAATCCCCTGCAACCGGACGGGGCGACTGCCGTGAAGCAGAAGCACCTCGTCCCCGACCTGGATGGCATCCTGCACCGCACTGGCCACGAACCACGGCGTCCCAGCCTCCAGCTCACCTGGCCGAGCCCGCGGGTGGACGGACAGCTGAACCCACTCCTGCGTGACGCCCGTGTCCTCATCCATCAGGTGACGCAGCAGTGGCTCAGCATCGGCGATCTCGCTGTAGTGCAGCGTCCGAAGGCCCCCGCAACGGTCGATGAGCCGGCAGACCGACGCCAGCGGGTCGTCCAGTCTGGCCAGCGCGGACGACTCTGGGACCAGCGCCAGAATCGCATCGATCAGTGGCAGCCGGCGACAGCTGGGCCAAGTCGGTTCCGTCACGACGCAGCAAGACCAGCCGAGTGACCGACAGGTTCTCCGCGTGCGGGCGCAGCCCCAGCTCGTCCGGCCCGACCACGTCCTTCGGCGCGGTCGAGTCGTTGCGGATGAGCAGCGGCTTCGGGTAGGGGGTCACGGCGAAGTCGGAGTCGATCGCCACCGTCTCGTCGCTGACGTAGCCGAAGCTGCGGCGGCACAGCGCGACGGAGGCAGTCGACTTGCCCGCACCCGAGGGCCCGACGAGAACGAGGACGCGACCGTCGTCCAACGACAGCCCGCAGGCGTGGAGCAGCACCTGCCGTCCCGCCAGCCCCTCGATGCCCTCGCGGGTGATACGGCTGGCCAGCCAGGGCGTGCTTGCCTGCTTGCCCTGGCCCACCGCGTCCACCGACACCACGCCTGAGTCGGCCGGCCCTTCCTGGCGCACGCATCGTGACCAGTCCGCGGCGATGGCGAGCAGCGCATCAGCGTCACCCGAGACTCTGACGTGCGTCCCGATCGCGTCGAGGGTCAGGTCGGGCACTCGGCCACGCTACTGCGCGGGCTCGAAGCCAGGCTGAGTGGCGCTACTGCTGCCGTGGCGACAGCAGCGCCACTCCCACCAGCCGGATCACGACAGCAGCGCCACTCCCATCGTCCCCTGGCGACCGTAGGCTCGTGGGGTGACCACCGCAGCGTCGACCGTCGAGGTTCAGCGGCGGCTCACCGGCGAGGAGCTCGACCAGGTCAGAGACCTCATCGACGCGGCCACCGGCTGCCGACGGGGTTCGCCCCCTCAACGAGCACGTCATGCTCCACCTGCGCCACGGCGGCGACGAGGACACCCGCAACCTGCTCGCCCGCGCCGTCGACGGGTCGTTGGCCGGCTACGCCCACCTCGACGTGACGGACGAGGTGGCCGGACCGAGCGTCGAGCTGGTCGTGCACCCCATGCACCGCGGCCACGGTCACGGCAGGGCCCTCGTCGAGGCAGCAACCAGCACCTCCGAGGGGGCCGGCAACAACGGGATGCGCCTGTGGTCCCACGGCTCCCACCCCTCAGCACGTGCGCTGGCGTCACGGCATGGGGTTCACCACGGTGCGTTCGCTGTGGCAGATGCGCCGCAGCCTCTACGCCCCGATCCCGGAGGCGCCGCTCCCCGACGGTGTCACCGTCCGCACGTTCCGCCCCGCCGAGGACGACGCCGCCTGGCTCCAGCTCAACGCTCGCGCCTTCGCCGAGCACCCCGAGCAGGGCGGATGGACGGCCGACGACCTGCACCGGCGCATGTCGGAGGCCTGGTTCGACCCCCGCGGGTTCTTCGTCGCCGAGCGTCAAGCCGACGCCTCATCACAGATGGTGGGCTTCCACTGGACGAAGGTGCATGGCGGGCTACACGCACGAGGGTCACGGGCGTGGGCAGCACGGGCACGACCCCATCGGCGAGGTGTACGTCCTGGGCGTCGACCCGTCCGAGCGGGGCACCGGCATCGGGCACGCCCTCACCACGCTCGGCCTGGCCTACCTGCGCGGCCTGGGCCTGGGTGAGGTGATGCTCTACGTCGACGAGTCCAACCGGGCCGCCATCGGGCTCTACGAGTCGCTGGGCTTCACCCACTGGGACACCGACGTGATGTACGCACGCGCCTGATCAAGGCCGTCGCGAAGTACCTGCCGCCACCGCGCGCCGTCCGTGAAACGATGCAGGGTATGACCACCGAGGCCGTGACCAGCGCGAAGGCCGACGACGCAGCCCCCGATGCCCTGCCCGACGACCGATTCGGTGATCGAGAGCTGTCGTGGCTGCAGTTCAACACCCGAGTGCTCGAGCTGGCCGAGGACCCGGACGTGCCCCTGCTCGAGCGGGCCCGCTTCTACGCCATCTTCGCCAGCAACCTCGACGAGTACTTCATGGTTCGCGTCGCCGGGCTTCGTCGGCGCATCGCCGCCGGCGTGGCGAGCCGCGCCGCGTCCGGGCTGCTGCCGCGCGAGGTGCTCGACGCCATCACGGTCCAGTCGCGCGAGCTGATGCTGCGCCACGCGCACGGGTTCCGTGACGAGATCGTGCCCTCCCTGGCCGACGAGGGCATCGAGCTGCTGCGCTGGGACGACCTCGACGACGACGAGCAGAAGCGCATGCAGGAGTTCTTCAAGGACAACGTCTTTCCCGTCCTGACGCCGCTGGCCGTCGACCCGTCGCACCCCTTCCCCTACATCTCGGGTCTGTCGCTGAACCTCGCCGTGGTCATGCGCAACCCGCGAACCGACACGGTGCACTTCGCGCGGGTCAAGGTGCCCCGGCTGCTCAACCGCTTCGTCCCGACGGGCAAGCAGCGGTTCGTCCCGATGGAGGACATCGTCGCCGCGCACCTCGTGCACCTGTTCCCCGGCATGGAGGTGCTGCAGCACCACACGTTCCGCGTCACCCGCAACTCCGACCTCGAGGTCGAGGAGGACGACGCGGAGAACCTGCTGACGGCGATGGAGAAGGAGCTCATCCGACGTCGCTTCGGCCCGCCCGTGCGCCTGGAGATCGAAGACTCGATGGACCCGCAGATCCTCGACCTGCTCGTTCGCGAGCTCGGGGTCGAGTCCGAGGACGTCTACACCCTGCCGGGCCCGCTCGACCTGACCGGTCTGCACGCCATCGCCGACCTGGACCGCGACGAGCTGAAGTACCCGCCGTTCATCCCGGCCACCCACCGCGACCTGCCTGACGTCGAGTCCGCCTCCCCCGCCGACATGTTCAGCTCGCTGCGCACCGACGACGTGCTGGTGCACCACCCCTACGACTCGTTCTCGACCTCGGTGCAGCGCTTCATCGAGCAGGCCGCCGCCGACCCGAAGGTGCTGGCGATCAAGCAGACGCTGTACCGGACGTCGGGGGACTCCCCCATCATCGACGCCCTCGTCGACGCCGCGCAGTCGGGCAAGCAGGTGCTGGCGCTGGTCGAGATCAAGGCCCGCTTCGACGAGAAGGCCAACATCTCGTGGGCCCGCAAGCTCGAGCGCGCCGGCTGCCACGTGGTCTACGGGCTCATGGGCCTGAAGACCCACTGCAAGCTGTGCCTGGTGGTGCGCGAAGAGCGCGACGGGCTGCGCCGCTACGCCCACATCGGCACCGGCAACTACCACCCCAAGACGGCTCGCCTGTACGAAGACCTGGGCCTGCTGACGTCCGACCCGGTCGTGGCCGAGGACGTCAACCACCTCTTCAACGCGCTGTCGGGCTACTCCAACCGCACCGACTACGGACGGCTGCTGGTGGCTCCGCACTCGATCCGTCGGGGGCTGGTCGAGCGCATCGAGCGGGAGATCGAGAACCACCAGGCAGGCCGTGAGGCGTGGGTGCGGTTCAAGCTCAACAGCCTCGTGGACGAGAAGACGATCGACGCGTTGTACCGAGCGTCGCAGGCCGGGGTCCAGGTCGACGTCTGGGTTCGGGGCATCTGCGCGCTCAAGCCCGGCATCCCGGGGCTGAGCGAGAACATCCGTGTCGTCAGCGTGCTCGGCCGGTTCCTGGAGCACTCGCGCATCTTCGCGTTCGCCAACGCCGGCGACCCCGAGGTCTGGATCGGCTCGGCCGACCTCATGCACCGCAACCTCGATCGACGGGTCGAGGCGCTGGTGAGCCTCGGCAACCGCGCCCACGTCCGCCAGCTCGTGGAGCTGGTGCAGCTGGGCTTCGAACCCTCCGTCTCCGGCTGGCACCTCGGGGCCGACGGAGAGTGGACGCGCGTGCACCACGACTCCGACGGGGCGCCGCTGCGTGACTCCCAGCAGGTGCTCATCGAGCGCACGACCCGACGTCGCAAGAAGAGCTGAAGCCGGCCGCGACGACCCGCATCTTGCCACGACCAACGGAAGGGACACGCCTTGCCCGACGAGCAGCCCGCCACGACCACGCAGGCCGCCACGGCACCGCAGTCGGTGATGGAGACCGAGCGCAAGTTTCGGGTGCACGGCCTCTACCGGCTGCCCGACCTGGTGAGCTCAGGGGCCGTCGCCGGCGTGGACGACCTCGGCGTCGTGATGCTCGACGCCACGTACTACGACACCGACGACCTGCGGCTGGCTCGCGAGGGCATCACGCTGCGCCGGCGAAGCGGCGGTGACGACGAGGGCTGGCACCTGAAGCTGCCGGTCTCGACGATCGGGGCGGCGCGCACCCGCGAGGAGATCCAGCTGCCGCTGGAGGCCGGCGACGTCGCCGACGACGTGCCTGACCAGCTTCGCCACCTGGTGGGCGCGATGGTCCGCTCGGACGAGCTGCGCCCGGTCGCCACGCTGCACACCGAGCGGCACGGCTTTCGCCTGACGCCGGTCGACGCCCAGGAGCCCGTCGCCGTCCTGACCGACGACGTGGTCAGCGTGCTCGACAACGACGGCACCCTGGTGGCGCGCTTCCGCGAGCTCGAGCTCGAGGACCTTCCCGACGTCGACCCGGCTCAGGCCGAGGCTTCTGCCGCATCGGTGTCGACGACCCTCGTCAGCGCCGGCGCCGTGACCGGGGAGTTCGTCTCCAAGGCCGTGCGCGCGCTCGGCCCGTTCGCCGCATCCCCGCCGGAGGTGCCCGAACCGGCGGACGTGACCCCGGACGACCCGGGGCGCGACGCCGTACGAGCCCACATCGCCCGGCACACCAGGCGGCTTCGTGCTGCCGACCTCGCCGTGCGCCGCGACCTGGACGACTCCGTCCACCAGATGCGCGTCTCGGCGCGCAGACTGCGCAGCGGGCTGCGAGTCTTCCGGCCGCTGCTCGACCGCGAGTGGGCCGACTCCCTGCGCACCGAGCTGGCGTGGGTGGCGGGCGAGCTCGGCGACTACCGCGACACCGAGGTGCTGCTGGATCGGCTGGAGCGCCATCTCGACCTGGTCCCGGACGGCGTCGACCCCGGTCCGGCCCGCAAGCACGTCGAGAAGGTGCTGACGGCGCGACTGGGCGCGGCGCGTGAACGCGCGCTGGAGATGCTCGACTCCAAGCGCTACTTCGACCTGCAGGCGCGACTCATCGACGCCTCCGACGACCCGGTCACCACGGCCGAGGCCGACCTGCCCGCGCGGGAGGTCATCCCACCGCTGGTGCGGCGCGCGTGGAAGAAGCTGGCCAAGGAGGCCGAGCAGCTGCTCGCCGACGAGCAGGACGTCCCCGGGGGTGCGCCCGACTCCGAGTGGCACGCCTCGCGGATCACGGCGAAGAAGGCGCGCTACGCCGTCGAGGCGGCCGCCCCGGTGTTCGGCGAGGAGGCAGCCGCGTTCGGCAAGCAGCTGTCGAGGGTCACCGAGATCCTGGGCGACCACCAGGACGCGGCGATCGCGATCGAGCGCATCAAGGGCCTCGCCGCCGAGAAGGGCGTGACAGCCGCGGCCGCGTTCGGACTGGGCGCGCTGCTGAGTGTCGAGCACGACTCGGTGGCCGACACCCGCACCGACTTCTCTACGCTGTGGCCAGACGTGAGCCGACGGCGTTGGCGGCGCTGGCTGAGCACCTGACGCACGACATCGCCCTACTGACGAGGGAGTGACGCGGCCATGGCTGCCGAGAGGTCATCCACCCCCGTCGTGCGGGCCGCCGGCGCGGTTCTGTGGCGGCCGGCTCGGGAGTCCGGGAGCACCGACGTCGAGGTAGCCCTCGTCCACCGACCCAAGTACGACGACTGGTCGCTGCCCAAGGGCAAGCTCGACCCCGGCGAGCACATCGTGGCCTGCGGGGTTCGAGAGGTGCTGGAGGAGACGGGGCACGCCATCTCGCTCGGCGCTCCGGTCGGCGTCCAGCACTACCCGGTGCAGGGGGCGACCAAGGAAGTTGTCTACTGGGCGGCTCGTGCGGACGACACGGCGGCCCCCTGGCCCGGAACGGTCGAGATCGACCGGCTCGAGTTCGTCCCGGCACAGCGAGCGGCGTCCCGCCTGAGCCACCCGCGCGACGCCGAGCTGGTCACCGCCGCCGTCTCCGTCATCGGACGCCCCCCTGAGGACACCTCGCCGCTGGTCATCCTGCGCCATGCGAAGGCGTTGGCCCGCAAGCGCTGGAAGGGCACCGACTCCGACCGCCCGCTCGAGGCCAAGGGCAGCGCGCAGGCCGACCGGCTTGCCGTCCTGCTGGGCTGCTTCGGCGTGCAACGGGTGGTGAGCTCCGACGCCCTGCGCTGCGTGGACACCGTGCGCCCGTATGCGACATCGCGGCGAGCCCACATCGAGCACGAGCCGCGGGTGACCGAGGACGGGCACGAGGAGGCCCCGGCCGGGGCGTCCAACGCCGCGCTCGAGCTGATGAGCGACCCCGTGCCCACCGTCGTCTGCTCGCACCGACCCGTTCTCCCCACGCTGTTCGCCGCCCTGGGTGACCTCCCGGCCAGCCCATTCGACCGCTCCCCCGTTCTGCAGAGTCCGCTGAGCCCCGGTTCCTTCGTCGTCGTCCATCGTCGGATGACGCCCTCAGGCCCGCAGGTCGTCGCCGTGGAGCGACACGATCCCTGAGCCCGCCGCTGCACCTCAACGGGCGAAGATCGTTCACGGTGCGTTCACGCAGGACGGGCCGGCTGGTTACTCACAGGGTCTAGCGTCCACTCCGGTATCTGTGGCCTGGCAGCAGGCTGCCTGCGAACGTTCACCGGACGAGAGGACCTCACGTGACCATCTCCAGCATTCGACGCGCCACCCCCCTGGTGGCAGTGGCGTCGCTGGCCCTGGTTCTGGCCGCCTGCGGTGGCGACGACGGCGCCGACAGCGGGACCGGCTCGACGGGTGACGCCGGCTCGGCCAGCGGCGAGCTCGCCGGCCAGCTGAACGGCGCCGGCTCGAGCGCCCAAGGTGCTGCGATGCAGGCCTGGCAGGTCGGGATTCAGGACCTCAACCCCGACCTGACCGTGAACTACGACCCCGTGGGCTCCGGTGGCGGCCGCGAGCAGTTCATCGCGGGCGGATCTGACTTCGCCGGGTCCGACGCGGCCCTCGACGAGGAGGAGGCGGCCAGCGCCGAGGAGCGCTGCGGCGGCGGCTTCGTCCAGCTGCCCGGCTACATCTCGCCGATCGCGGTCGCGTTCAACCTCCCAGGCATCGACACGCTGAACCTGGACGCCGCGACGATCGCGGACATCTTCAACCAGCAGGTGACGACCTGGGACGACCCAGCCATCGCCGACCTCAACCCGGACGCCGAGCTGCCCTCCACGGCCATCACGCCGGTCAGCCGCTCGGACGAGTCGGGCACGACCGAGAACTTCGCCGAGTACCTGGTTGCCGCGGCCGGCGACAGCTGGCCGTACGAGGCGAGCGGGGACTGGCCGGTGTCCGGCGGCGAGGCCGCTCAGGGCACCTCCGGCGTCGTCCAGGCCATCACCGCCGGCGAGGGCTCGATCGGCTACGCCGACGCGAGCCAGGTGGCTGGGCTCGGCACCGTGGCCGTCGGGGTCGGTGACGAGTTCGTCCCGTTCTCGCCCGAGGCTGCTGCGGCCATCGTGGACGCCTCCGAGCCCGTCGCGGGCGCCGCCGAGGGCAACCTCGCGATCGAGCTCGAACGCGACACCACCGAGTCGGGTGTGTACCCGATCGTCCTGGTCTCCTACCAGATCGCCTGCCAGTCCTACGACAGCGCGGAGACCGCGGCCAACGTCGCGGGCTTCCTGGAGTTCATCATCAGCGAGCAGGGCCAGTCGGCTGCCGCGCAGGCGGCCGGGTCGGCACCGCTCTCGGACTCGACCCGGGAGGCCGCGCAAGGCGCGATCGACCTGATCCAGGCCGGCTGAGGTTCTCGACAGGTCATCTGATGGTTGTCGAAGGTCCGGGTGTTCTTCCTTCGGGAAGCACCCGGACCTTCTACGTTGTCCCCACGACGTTCGCGTCCCCCGACCGTCGACGACTCGAGGAGAGCTAGGTGTCGACCCCCACGAGCACCGCCGGACCCCCCCGCCTCGACCAGAAGATCAGCCACCGTGCCGACCGCACCTTCTCGGGCCTCGCGACGGGCGCCGGCGTCTTCATCCTGATCACCCTGGCGTTCGTCGCGATCTTCCTGACCGTGGAGTCGATTCCGGCGTTCACGGCGAAGGCGGAGGACCTGCCGGGAGGTGAAGGGTTCCTCGCCTACGCCGGGCCCCTGCTCTTCGGCACGATCTGGGCGGCGCTGCTGGCGATGCTCGTGAGCGTCCCACTGTCGATCGGCATCGCGCTGTTCATCTCGCACTACGCACCACGCAAGCTCGCCCAGACGCTCGGCTACATCATCGACCTGCTCGCTGCCATCCCCAGCGTCGTCTACGGGCTGTGGGGCATCGCCGTGTTCGCCCCGGCGCTCGTCGGCTTCTACCAGTGGCTGGCCGCGAACCTGAGCTTCATCCCGTTCTTCGCCGGGCCGGCATCGGTGACCGGGCGGACCATCCTCACCGCCTCACTCGTGCTGGCGATCATGGTGCTGCCGATCATGACGGCCATCAACCGCGAGATCTTCCTGCAGACGCCTCGTCTTCACGAAGAGGCTGCGCTGGCACTGGGCGCCACGCGCTGGGAGATGATCCGCATGACGGTCTTCCCGTACGCGCGCTCCGGCATCATCTCCGGCTCCATGCTCGGGCTCGGACGCGCGTTGGGCGAGACGATGGCCGTCGCCATGGTGCTCTCCACGACCGGCGGGCTGGTGTCGCTCAACCTCATCAGCTCGGAGAACCCGTCCACGATCGCCGCGAACATCGCCCTGAAGTTCCCCGAGTCGTCCGGCCTGGCCGTCAACGCCCTGGTCGCGACGGGGCTGGTGCTGTTCGTCGTGACCTTCGCGGTCAACTTCGCCGCCCGCGCGATCATCGCGCGACGCTCCGAGTTCTCAGGAGCCAACTGACATGGCCGTCTCCACTCGCCCCCCGGCGCCAGCAGGCGAGACCCGGATCGATGTCATCCAGCCGAGCCTGTCGCGTCCGACGCTCGTCGGCATCGGGCTCTTCGCGCTGGCCGTCGGCGTGGGGGCCTACCTGCTGGCCTCCAACTGGGTGGCCGCCGGCTTCGGCGTCTTTCTCGGGTACCTGATCCCGCTCTACGTCATCTCGCGCGTGCGGGAGAGCAAGCGCCGGGCCACCGACCGGTTCTGGACCGCGGTGATGACGGCCGCCTTCGCCATCGCGATCGCACCCCTGCTCTCCCTGATCATCACCGTGGTCAGCGAAGGCTGGGCGCGCTTCGACGCGGAGTTCCTCACCTCCGACATGCGTGGCGTCGTCGGCGAGGGCGGCGGTGCGCTGCACGCGATCGTCGGCACCCTGATGATCACGCTGCTCGCGACGGCCATCTCGGTTCCCGTCGGCATCTTGTGCGGCATCTACCTCGTCGAGTACGGCAAGGGCCCGCTCGCCCGCTGGGTCACGTTCCTGGTGGACGTCATGACCGGTATCCCGTCCATCGTCGCCGGGCTCTTCGCCTTCGCGCTGTTCGCGTTCTTGATCGGGCCCGGGTACAAGTCGGGGTTCGCCGGGGCGATCGCGCTGACGGTGCTGATGATCCCCACCGTGGTGCGCGCGACCGAGGAGATGCTGAAGCTCGTCCCGAACGAGCTGCGCGAGGCGTCCTACGCCCTCGGCGTGCAGAAGTGGCGCACGATCACGAAGGTCGTGCTGCCGACGGCGCTGGCCGGCATCGTGACCGGCGTCGTGCTGGCGATCGCTCGCGTCATCGGCGAGACCGCGCCCCTGCTGCTCACCGCGGGGTTCACCTCGACGGTGAACTGGAACCCGTTCGAGGGGCGCATGACGGCGCTGCCGGTGTACTCGTACTACTCCTACGTGACGCCGGGCTTCCCGCCGGAGCCGGGCTACGAGCGGGCCTGGTCAGCAGCGCTGGTGCTCATCATCATCGTGCTCGGGCTCAACCTGATTGCCCGGTTGTTCGCCGTGCGCTTCTCCCCGAAGAAGGCATGAACAGGTAAGGATTGAGACGTGGCCAAGCAGATCGACGTCGAGAACCTCAGCATCTACTACGGCGCCTTCAAAGCCGTGGAGGACGTCTCGATGACCATCGAGCCCAAGGCGGTGACAGCCCTCATCGGGCCGTCCGGGTGCGGCAAGTCAACGTTCCTGCGCACGCTGAACCGCATGCACGAGGTGATCCCCGGTGCGTACGCGGAGGGGACCGTCGAGATCGACGGCATCAACATCTACGGCGAGGGCGTCGACCCGGTCGGGGTGCGCCGCAACGTCGGCATGGTGTTCCAGCGGCCGAACCCGTTCCCGACGATGTCGATCCGCGAGAACGTCATCGCGGGGCAGAGGCTGAACGGTCAGAAGACCTCCAAGAGCGAGATGGAGGACCTCGTCGAGCAGTCCCTGCGCGGGGCCAACCTCTGGACGGAGGTCAAGGACCGCCTCGACAACCCCGGGTCAGGGCTGTCGGGTGGGCAGCAGCAGCGCCTGTGCATCGCTCGGGCGATCGCCATCCAGCCCGAGGTGGTGCTCATGGACGAGCCCTGCTCTGCCCTGGACCCCATCTCGACGCTGGCGATCGAAGACCTGATCGAGGAGCTCAAGAGCGAGTACACGATCGTGATCGTCACCCACAACATGCAGCAGGCCGCCCGGGTGAGCGACAAGACGGGCTTCTTCAACATCGAGGGCACCGGCAAGCCCGGCAAGCTGATCGAGTTCGACGAGACGCAGACGATGTTCAGCAACCCGTCGAACAAGGAGACCGAGGACTACATCTCAGGCCGCTTCGGCTGAATCAGGCCGGGTCGTCGCTCCGCTGCGTCCGAGAGTGACCCTTGCGTCCGAGGAACTCGGACGGATAGGTGCTCAGCTCTCGGACGCAAGCGTCGGGGGGCCCGAGGCCGCGAGCTCGGCGAGCGCGTCCAAGCCGCCGGCGAAGTAGGCGACCCAGTCGGGACCCTTCTCGGACGCCTCGTCCGCACGCGTCGTCCACACGTCGGTGATGCCCGCCAGCACGTGCGCACCGGGGTCCCTGCGAAGGGCCCGACGCACCTCGTTCGCGGCAGCCTGGCGACCTTCGTGGTACTTCGCGGCCGGGAACGACCTGCCAGAGCGTCCGATCGCACACATGGACGCGTCACCGGCCAGCGCCGTGAGGTGCCTGGTCGCGTCCGCGCGCAGGTCGGTCGCGCGCTCGAGCAGGTCGAGGTGCTGTGCCGAGCCACCAGCCGCAGCCATCAGCCGTGCCTCTCCCAGGCGGCGCCACTGCGCATCGCCGCGGCGGTTCGCCCGGCCACCACGCCCCAGACCATCATCGTTGCGAGCAGCAGGACGACGCCGACGACCTCGACGGCGAGCGATTCCCACTGCGCCCCGAGCACGAGCGTGAGGGCGGTCATGGCGCCGAGCGGGAAGGTCCACGCCCACCACGCCGGCGAGTAGGGGATGGGCCCGCGCGCCAGCTGGCGCCGCAGCACCAGGGATGCGAACGCAAGCCACCAGAAGGCGAACCCGAGCATCGCGCTCGCCAGGGCGACGGTCGGCACGCGCAGCGCATCGCCGGGGGCCACCCCGGTTGCCTCCGACGCCTGCGCGAGCCGGATGAGCGCGACGCCGCCGGCGCCGGGGGGGCCGAGAGCGATCCAGACGGCGGGGGCCAGCGGGGGCGGAGGTGGACCCTTCAGCGCCAGCCGGGCGATCACGAGCCCAGCGACCAGCAGGAACAGGAGCAGTCCAGCGCCGGCGAAGGCGTACCCGAGCCAGAGCCAGAGCTCCGGCGCCGGCCAGTCGGCAATCAACGGAGCCCCGGCCAGCGGCACCAGCACGGCGATGACGGGCGGCAGGAACCACGTGCCCGTCACCTTCTCCAGGCCGATCGGGGCGTTGTCGACGACCTCGGCTGCCCAGACGATGCCGACGAGGATCGCGAGGGGGGCTCCAATGATCAGCAGCGCCGTGGCCACTGCGCGAGCCACGGAGTCGGGCAGCAGCAGCGGTCCGGCCGCGGAGAACGCCGTGGACAGGACGAGCAGCCCGCCAGGAACCGTGCCCACGAGCGGTCCGGGGATGGGGTTGCGCAGGTCGGCCATCGCCGCGTCGCGGTGGTTCATCCACCGGGCGACGTACATCGCCCCGAAGCCGAGAGCCAGCGCGGTGGCCACCACGAGGAAGAACGCGGCGAACACCTCCCAGACCGGGCGGAGCGTGTCGGTGCCGAGCGGGTTGCCCGCCGTGACGACCGCGAGAACGGCCGTCCCCATGACGGAGGCGAACCATCCGGGGTGCAGGGTTCGCACGCGGGACGTCGACGACGCCGGGGCCGTTGTCGTGCTCACCATCGCAAGCATACCCCGGGGGGTATGCTGTCCTCTTGTGACCACCACCACGATGGACCCCGTGACAGCATCGCTCGCCAGCACCACTCCGGTCCCCACAGGGTTCTCGGGCAAGGTCGTCGTCGTCGGCGGAGTCGCCGGTGGGATGTCCGCCGCCGCCCGGCTGCGGCGACTCGCCGAGGACGCCGAGATCGTCGTGCTCGAGCGCGACGACTACGTGTCGTTCGCCAACTGCGGGCTGCCGTACCACATCGGCGGAGAGATCCAGAAGCGCTCGTCCCTGCTGCTGCAGACGCCGAAGTCGCTGGCCGACTCCCTCGCCCTCGAGGTGCGCACCGGGCACGAGGTCGTCGGGATCGACCGCGATGCCCAGGTCGTGACCGTCCGAGATCTTGCCTCTGGACGGGAGTACACCGAGTCGTACGAACGTCTCGTCCTGGCGACCGGTGCGACGCCGCTCAAGCCGCCGCTGCCCGGCGTGGACCACCCGCGGGTGTTCACGCTTCGCAGCATCCCGGACATGGATGCCATCAAGTCGGTCGTGGACACCGGGGCCAGCCGGGCCGTCGTGGTCGGGGGCGGGTACATCGGGCTCGAGGTCGCCGAGGCGTTTCGGCACCGGGGCCTGGACGTCACGCTCGTCGAGGCCGCCGACCACGTGATGGCGGTGCTCGACAGCGAGATGTCCCGCGAGGTGGAGGACCATCTCGAGGCCAACGGCGTCCACCTCTACCTGCAGACGACAGCGAGCGGGTTCGAGACCGTCGAGGGCTCCGACGACGTGGTCGTCGACCTCGGTGACGCCGGGACGGTCACGGCCGACCTCGTCGTGCTGGCCGTCGGTGTGCGGCCCGAGTCGTCGCTGGCACGCGAGGCGGGGCTGGATGTCACCGACCGCGGGGCCCTGATCGTCAACGAGCACCAGCAGACGTCCGACCCGCTGGTGTACGCGGTCGGCGACTCGGTGCAGGTGCGCGACACGGTGACGGGTGCCCCGATCGTGGTGCCGCTGGCCGGGCCGGCGAACCGGCAGGGACGCGTTGCCGCCGACCACATCGTGCGGGGGCGTGGACGGTCGGCCCGCTACACGACGACCCAGGGGACGTCGGTCGTGAAGGTCTTCGACATGACCGCCGGCGTGACCGGGGCGACCGAGAAGACCCTGCAACGGGCCGGACGCGAGTACGCGAAGGTGTACCTGCACCCGAACGGGCACGCGTCCTACTACCCGGGGACCGCGCCGATGCACCTGAAGGTGCTGTTCGACCCGTCCGACGGAACCGTGCTCGGTGCCCAGGGCGCCGGCTACGACGGCGTGGACAAGCGCATCGATGTGTTCGCGATGGCGATCCGCGCAGGCATGAGCGTGGAGGACCTCGAGGAGGTCGAGCTCGCCTACGCCCCGCCGTACGGGTCGGCGAAGGACCCGGTCAACATGGCCGGCTTCCAGGCCGCCAACCTGCTTCGCGGTGACCTCGACCTCTGGTACGCCGAGGAGTGGCCGGCGCTTCCCCCGGGGGCGGTGCTGCTGGACGTCCGGTCGACGCGGGAGCACGAGCGCTGGAACATCCGGGGCTCGACGCTCATCCCGCTCAAGCAGCTGCGCTCGCGCCTGTCGGAGCTGCCCTCGGACAAGCCGGTCTTCGTCTACTGCCGCTCGGGGTTCCGGTCGTACCTCGCCTACCGGCTGCTGCGGCAGCACGGGTACAGCGCGTCGACGCTGTCGGGGGGCGAGCTGACGTTCAAGGCCGTGCACCGCGGGCCGGAGCCCGTCGGACGCCGGGCGCTTCCGGTCATCACCTACAGCGAGGACGAGACGAACACGGGAGCCTGAGAGCGGCTCCGTCCGGCCCTTGCCAGGCTAGGGGGTGCTTCACACGGCGTTTCCGCTGTGTGAAGCCAGCCCACGCCTACCAAACGTGGTCATTGCGGCCTGGGGCCGGTGCCGCGCCGGGGCGGCGGGGTCAGGTCGCGTCGCCCCCGGACTGTTCCTTCGCGCGGCGGGCGGCCAGGCGGGCCTGGCGCTCGGCCTCCTCGATCTCGTGGGCCTGCTCGCGGGTGAGTGCCGTCCCGCCGTACTGCGGCGGCAGCCACCAGGTGTCGTCCGGCCCGTCGGGGCCCTGCGGGTGCGCGCGGATCGTCTCGTCCAGCAGCACGGCCATGACCCCGCGCAGGTGCTCGGTCACCTCACGCGCGTCGTCGTCGGGCGCCACGTCGATGGGCTCGCCGACGGAGACCGAGATCGCTCTGCCACGCGTCTTGAAGTCGGGCTTGCGGCCCTTGGTGTAGATGCGCTGCCCGCCCCAGGTGATGAGCGGCACCAGAGGCACGCCGGACTCGGACGCCATCCGGGCGGCGCCCGTCTTGAACTCCTTGATCGTGTACGAGCGGCTCGTCGTCCCTTCGGGGAAGACGCCGACGAGCTCCCCGTCGCGCAGGGACTGCACGGCGGCCGAGTAGGCGCCGGCCCCTGCCTCCCGGTCGACGGGGATGTGCTTCATGCCGCGCATCAGCGGGCCGGCGACCTTGTGCCGAAAGACGACGTCCTTGGCCATGAACCGGACGTAGCGGCCGATCGGCTCGGCCGACTTGCCCGCGAAGATGAAGTCGAAGTAGCTCACATGGTTGATGGCGATGACGCCGCCGCCCACGCGCGGCACGTTCTCGTACCCGCGCTCGACGAACTGCAGGCCCATCGCAGCGAAGCCGACCTTCATGCCGGCGATCACCGGCCCGTACGTCCACTCGACCACGAGGACGAACTTAGTCGTCAGACACTGCTGGCCGCGTGCGACTCATCGCAGACAGAAACGGCTCGCGGTCGAGGACGAGCACTTCGCCGTTGGAGACGCAGGTGACCGATGCCGTCCGCGGGACGTCGCGCAGCAGCGCGATCTCACCGAAGTAGTCCCCGGGCCCCAGCACGGCGACCGTCTCACCGTTCTTGTCCACCCGGTAGGTGCCGGAGTGCACCGCGTAGAAGCGGTCCCCCACGTCACCCTGCTCGATGAGCATCTCGCCGGCGACCGCCTCGTGCCGGCCGCTGGACAGGGCCAGCCGCTCCAGGTCGGGCGGGGGCAGCGGAGCGAAGAACGACAGCCTGCCCAGCAACGAGATCTGCTGGGCCGCCACGACGCCGCTACGGTCGAGGCCCCTCAGCAGCGGAAGGGCCAGAACCGCGGGAATGGCGAGCACGGCGCCGGTCACCGCGAACGCGACCCGATCGCCGGCGAGCGCGATCACGATGGGCGCCAGCGTGGCCCCGATCGCCATCCCACCGGTGAGCACCGCCTCCTGGACTCCGAAGACCCGGGCCATCGCCCGCTCGTTCGCGTTGCGGTGCAGCAGCGTCCGCCCCGCCACATCGACGAACTGCCGCGCGACCCCCGACAGCGCAACGAACACGACGACGAGAACGAGGACGTCGACAAGGCCGACGGCCGCCAGTGCGGCACCTCCGAGCACGTGCTCCGACCGACGACGACCCGCGACAGCCGGGCGACACCGACAAGTGCCACGGCGGCGAGCGAGCCGAGCAGCAGCCCCACGCCGTTGCCGGCAGCGATGACGCTGGCTCCCTCGTCGCCGGCGTCGAGCACGTCGATGGCGAAGCTGACACCCAAGACGTCGAGCGCGCCCTGCAGAACCCACACGAGTCCGATGATCACGAGCAGGGCGAAGGCGCCCGGGATTCGCCGCACCTCGCGCACGCCCTCGGTGGCGGCTCGAAGGAAGGGCTCTGCCGACTCCTGCTGATCACCCAGGGCGACGTGTGCACCGGCTGGGGATGACGCGATGAGCGCTGCCCCCAGGCCCAGCAGCAGCGACAACACCACGAACAGGGGTGCCACGTCCCACGCCAGGAGCGCGACGGTCACGGTGAGCGGTCCGAGAAGCACCCCGACGGACTCGACGGTGCCCGTCGCGGCGTTGGCGGCGACCAGGTGGGACGGCAGCTCGGACAGCCGCGGCAGCGCGGCGTAGTGGGCCGGGCGACCCATGGTGACGGCTGCGCTCTGCACCACGGCGGCGAGGACGATCGGCACCACCGACGCCTGCATGAGAAGCAGGACGGCGACGACCAGGGTCGTCGCGGCGGTGGCCCCGTAGGCGAACGCAAGCCCCGCCCGGACGGAGTGCCGGTCGAGCCACGTAGCCGTGACGGGGGCGAGCAGGGTCGCGGGGATCAGCTGCGCCACGGCGACCGCGCCGACTGCCGAGGCTCCGCCGACGGTGTGCGCGTAGAGGAGAAGGCCGAGCCAGACCGCCTCTTCGAGGATGTTGAAGCTCAGGAATGCCAGCAGTGCCCGCCGCAGCGCTCGCTCGCTCAGAGCGGCTCGCAGCGCGTTCACGCACGGATCATGCCAGCCGGATCACCGCGTCGGGCGTCTGGATGATCGGCTGCCAGGAACGACTAGGGACAGCACCCCTCGTAGGGCGTCACTGGGATGTTCTGTGCGACCGCGTCGCTAGCAGGTCTGTACGAGACGGCAACGACAGTGCGGCACCGAACCGGGTTGCCCACGCTGCGGAACTCATGCCTGTATGTCGCTGCCCCGTTCTGATCAGTTGTGACCAGAACTGGGCTGTTGGGGATCACTCCGCCGGGCGAGAAGGTTGCGGTGATGGCGACAGACGTGTTCGCCGGCAGCCCTGTCACCGGAATCGTGAAGACGCGAGTGTGGGCGCCACGACAGGTGTGAGTGATGGTTCCGACTTCAGGGACGGCGGGCGGGGTACCCGGGGACGCGGCGTAGGCAGCACTCGGTGCCGCGATGCTCACCAGCGGTACGGTCCACGCGACGGCCCCGGCGCGGGCCAGGAGGGTGCGGCGCGACAAGCCTCCACCACTGGCCAGTCCGCCCTCGACCAGTCGGTCGACGGCGGTCTCGGCCTGGTCGAGCGTCACCCCCGCCGCAGCCGCGATGCTCGCGACGTCACGTCGACCGTCGCAGGCATACCAGACGGCAGCCGTCACCCGGTCCAGATGGGTGATGCGATCGGTGGTTGGGTCGTGCACCACAACCTCGTCGTCGATCTCGCGGACGATGAGGTCGCCACGACGACTCGAGGGGCGGGGGACTGCGGACACGAGGCGAAAAGATACCGATAGGGGGCACAACCTGCCAGTTCGACGGAATCGGGCAGGCCTAGCCTGGCGGCGTGTCGGTTCGGTCCATCGAGGTGACGGCGTACGGTCGCTCGGCTCGGGTCGACGTCAGCGACGAGTCGGCAGAACGCCTGCTCATCGACCGGCTGCCGCCGGGCTTCGCGCTTCGAAGCACCGAGCCTGAGGTCGAGCCGGAACGATCGTGGACGGCCGCCAGTAGGAGCGACCTTCTGGCGCGGGTGCTCCCAGAGCTAGAGCTGTGGGTCGCCGAATGGGCCCACGAGCAGGCGTTCGTCCACGCCGGCTGCGTGGCGTGGCGCGGCCGCGCCGTCGTCATCCCGGGTCGCAGCCACGCAGGCAAGTCAACGCTGACCGCCGCCCTGCTCAGGCGCGGCGCGGCATACATGTCTGACGAGTACGCGGTGCTGGGGCTCGACGGCCGGGTGCATGCCTACCCGAGACGCCTGCGGATGCGCCGCGCGGCTGGATGGTCCGAGGTGAGTCCGGCCGACCTCGGATCCGCCGTCGAGATGGGTCCCCTCCCGCTGTCGGTTGTGGCGCGGCTCACCTTCGACCCCGACGGCTGGCGGATCACGCGTGTGTCACGGGCACGCGGGGCTCTCGAGATGCTCGACAACACGGTGTGCGCCCGTAGCCGGCCGGAGACGGCGATGAGCGCCGTCGCAGCCGCCGTGCAGAGCGCGGTCGTCGTGACCGGCACGCGCGGCGAGGCCGACGACGCTGCCGGTCGGCTGCTTGACCTGGCAGACCAGCAGATCGTGGAGTAGCCCCCGATCAACTCCCCTGCAGTGCCACACGCACCTTGGCGGCGACGACTGCCCCGTCGGCTCGACCCTTCACCTGCGGCTGCAGGGTCTTCATCACCGCGCCCATGGCCTTGGGCCCGGACACCCCCGACTCCGCGGCAGCGCTCACCGCTTGGGCTACGAGCGAGTCGAGCTCAGCCTCACCCAGGGCAGCCGGCAGGTACTGCGCCAGGACGGCCTCCTCGGCACGCTCACGCTCGGCGGAGTCGGCACGTCCGGCGGTCTCGAACGCCTCGGCAGCCTCACGACGCTTCTTCGACTCGCGCGCGAGGACGGTGACGACGTCGTCGTCGGTCAGCTCGCGCGCCACCTTGCCGGACGTCTGCTCCGTCGACAACGCCGCAAGAGCCATGCGCAGCGCCGCCGTCCGCAGCTCGTCGCGCTGCTTCATGGCGGTGGTCAGGTCGGCCTGAAGCCGAGTCTGCAACTCGTTCACACCGACATTGTGCGCTGCCGGGGAATGGATTGCGTCGGAGGACAGTTGCGATATATCGTTACTACATCGCGACAGGTTCGCGATAGGAAAGGAGCAACCATGAACCCCCTGTTCATGACCTACATGACCAACGCCGGGCACGGCGGACACGGTGGGCGGCGCGGCTCGGGCCGCGGCGAGCGCGGTGGACGCCCCGGCGGTCCGCCGCCGTGGGCGGCTGGATTCCGTGGAGCGCCCTTCGGGGCATTCGGCTTCCCGTTCGGCGGCCCCCGTGGTCGAGCCGGACGCGGCGACGTGCGCGCGGCGGTGCTGCTGCTGCTCGCGGAGCAGCCACGGCACGGCTACGAGATCATCACCGAGCTCGTCGAGCGCAGCGAAGGACGCTGGCAGCCGAGCCCCGGTTCGGTCTACCCGGTTCTGAAGCGGCTTGCCGCCGAGGGACTCGTGCAGGCCGAGCGTGACGGCGAACGCCGGGTCTTCGACCTGACCGACACCGGACGTGAGTTCGTCGAGGAGAACGCCGAGAGCCTGGGCGAGCCCTGGGCCGACATCGA
Source organism: uncultured Actinomycetota bacterium (assembly GCA_963712175.1). GTDB lineage: Bacteria > Actinomycetota > Actinomycetes > Jiangellales > Jiangellaceae > CAVQGZ01. The sequence goes on along the minus strand of CAVQGZ010000008.1, from coordinate 283,364 downwards.
CACCCCTCCCGAGATCACGCTGCAGCTGCTCGATGCGGCTCGACAGGCTGCGGGAGCCCTGTGGCAGGTGACCCAGTCCGGCGACGAGGGACAGATCGCCGAGGCGACCGAGGTGCTCGTGGAGACGAAGCGCGCCCTCTACCGCGTGCTGGCCGGTGACTCCACTGCCGAGCGTGCGGCCTTCGACGAGGCCGACACCGACGCCGACGCCATCAGCGAGAGCGAGGACGGTCCGGAGGACGGCGAGGGCGAGGGGCCCAGCCAGCCGTGACTCCCTCCCCCGTCGAGAAGGCGCAGGTGTCGGGCCTGCCCCGACACGTCGTGGGCGTGGCCGGCGTCGTCGTCGACGAGGCCGGTCGCGCCCTGGCCGTGCGCCGTCGCACGCCGGCTCGCTGGGAGCTCCCCGGCGGTGCGCTCGAGCATGACGAGCGAGTGGTCGACGGACTCGTCCGCGAGGTGCACGAGGAGAGTGGGCTGGAGGTCGAGCCCGTCGCGCTCAGCGGCGTCTACCAGAACATGGCGCTCGGCCCGGTGGCCCTGGTCTTCCTGTGCTCCCGTATCGGCGGCACCGAGGGCACCAGCGACGAGACCAGCGACTGGCGGTGGCTGCGCCCCGACGAGATCGACGGGCTCATGCCCCCGGCCTGGGCCGTTCGGTTCACCGACGCGCTCGGGGTGTGGACGGCGCTGCGCGCCGGCCGGACGCCCGGCCCGCCGCCCGTCCGGGCCCACGACGGGACGAACCTGATCTGACCTCGGTCCGATCCGACCTCAGCCGGGCGTGACCGACGTCGGGCTCAGCCAGGCGACCACGTCCGCCGCCGACCACCCGTCCGGGTACATCTGCTGCAGCCGACGGGCGCCGTCGAGATCCTGGCCCAGGGTGAGCAGGGCCGGCTCCTCGGTCAGACCTGCTGACGCGGGGCGTCGCTGCGGGTGTCCGGCGGTGGCCAGCAGCCCGTTGCACAGGCACATGCGTCCCTCGGTCTCCTCGGCGTCACCACCCTTCTTGACGAAGGCGTCCACCGGCTCGGAGGGGCAGCGGTAGCCGACGGTCCCGTCCTCACGACGAAACAGCGTGCGCAAGTATCCGAGGTCGCAGATGCGCTCCCGCTGACCGATCACATCCGGATCAGCGACGGTGCCGGCCTGCTGGACCACCTTGAAGGGGAAGCCCGTGGGGCTCGCCCGACCGTCCGTGCGGACGTCGAGGGTCCCGTCGGCGAGACCGTCGAGAAGCGTCTGGCGCAGCTCGGGGCGCATTCCCGACTCGGCCGACAGCGCGAAGACCGTGCCGAGCTGGACGCCGGCAGCGCCCTGCTCGCGCGCCGCCGCCACCTGCTCGGGTGCGCCGTACCCGCCCGCCAGCCAGAACGGGAGCCCGGTGGCCGCCACCTTGGCGAGGTCGACCACGTCGCGTGGCCCGTACATGACCTGTCCGCTCTCGTCGGTCTCCGGGCGACGGGGCGGCGCGTTGTGGCCGCCCGCAGTGGGGCCTTCGATGACGAACCCGTCCGGGCGAGTGTCGTCGCTGCGCGCCAGGTAGGTGGCCAGGACGTGCGCGGACACGATGGCCAGGAACGCCGGACGCGGCAACGAGGCTGGCAGGCCGTCCACCACCGCAGTGGGGTCGAGGCTGATCGAGAAGTCGTCGTCAGCGGTCGCGCCGGAGACGTCGATGGGCAGGGTGACCGGCTCGAGCCGGGACAGGGAGTCGAGCAGTCGGGGGAGGTGCGACGGCACTCCCGCCCCCACGAGAACCGCGTCGACCCCAGCGATCATGGCCCCGAGGAGTGCCGACGGGGTCCAGATCTGCACCTTCTCCAGCAGGTTGATGCCGATGGGCCCCTCGTGGCCCTCCTTCGCCAGGGCGACCTGGACGTAGGCGCCGAGCGCGCTGAGTCGCACGGCGTCAGCCTTGTGATGCAGGTCGAGCTTGGGGATGGGTCGGTAGGGCTGCCCGGGCGCCAACCCGCCGGGGCGGAAGAATCGGTCGAGCGTTGCCTGGACGAAGGACTGGTCGGGGTAGCGACCCAGGACGCGTCGCACGTCACCCTCGGGGTCTCCGTCCTGCAGCAGGCGGGCCACCATCAGGTCGGGGCCGACCCCGGAGATGACCCCGAGCCCCCCGGCCCGCGCGACTGTTCGGGCAAGCCGCCAGTGCGACACGGCAACACCCATGCCGCCTTGGATGATCTCCGGGAGAGTGTCGGCGCGACCCACGGGCGCTAACTTACGCAACCGTAGGTTGTGGTCAAATCCGCCGCTCCCGGGGCCGGATCGCCCGCGGATAGGCTGGCGGCGGAGGTGGCGCATGGACTCTGCGGTGCTGGGCTGGATGCTCGTAGGGGCCGGGGTGGTGCTCGCCCTCGTCGGGCGACACGTCTTCTGGCTGGCCGTCGGCCTCGTGGGCTTTCTGCTGACCTCGAGTCTCGTCCGGGCGCTGCTGCCCGATCTCGACCCCACGGTCGTGACCGTGCTGGCCCTGGCGGTGGGAGCGGCCGGAGCCATCGTGACGGTGAAGAGCCTGCGTCTCGTCGCCGCGATCGCCGCGGCCCTGCTGCTCGCCGTCGTGGGGCGGGCGCTCTTCGTGCTCTACGTCGACGACTCCGCGTGGCAGTGGCTCGTCTTCGCCGGCGCCGGAGCGCTCGGGTGGCTGCTCGTGCGAGTTCTCTTCGACGTCGGGATCGTGGTCACGACTGCCCTCGGCGGCGGCTGGTACGTCGCCTCGGGTCTGGGTGCCACCGATGTCGACCTCGCGTCGGCTACGACGCTGTGGATCGGGCTGGGGACGGCGCTGGTGGGCATGCTCGTCCAGTCGGGTGCGCTGCGCCGATCGAAGAAGCCGGCCGGGGCTGCCCAGCCCTCGGCGTAGGACGAGTCGCGCACCTACCCCCAGACAGGGCCGAGGCCCCTTCACGTAGGAGGTGAAGGGGCCTCGGGTGTCCGGTTGCTCGATGGTCGCTCCCGGCGCTCGCGCGCCGCTTGCGTCCTTCGACTTGGCCGAACTGCCTCCACGGAGGTCGACCTGCCGACTGGCGACCGTTGTCGGGGCCGAAGCCCCGTCTCGTGTCTCCCGCCTTCCGAGGAGCGAACCCCTCAGGTGGCTGATCCACCGCTGTGGTGACGAGGAGAACTCTGCTCCGGCAGGGCCGCAGGGGCAACACCCTTCTTGGGACGTCTGTGATGGGGATCTGCGTCCACAAGGTTGTCCCCAACCACATGCTGGGCAAACGAGTCTCGTCCACACATCGTGCACATCTTGTCCACCGAGTCGTGCACAGGAGCGATGGGACGAGGGGTCCGATCAGCCGAACGCGCTCGCCGGCAGGTCCCGTTCGCCGTCGCGGATCGCGGCCACGATGCGGTCGGCCACAGCGTCCGGGGAGTGCCCCTCGGGCAGCCGCGGTGCCGTCCCGTGGACGGGACGGTCGGCCAGCCCCGTCTCGGTGTGCGGCGGACGCACGTCCAGCAGGCGCACCTTGGCGCGGCGCAGCTCGCGGGCGGCCGCGGCGTCGAACGCCGACAGTGCAGCCTTGCTGGCCGAGTAGCCGGCCATGCCTGCCACCGGCTGCTCGGCGACGACGGCGCTGATCGTCACGAAGAAGGGGTCGTGACCCGCCGCGGCTGACGCGGCGAGGTGATCGGCCGAGGCCCGCAGCAGCCGAATGGGGGCCAGCGTGTTGATCGTGAAGACGTCGACGAGGACGTCGTCGGGCGTGTCCAGGGCTGACCCGAACGCGACGACACCGGATGCGACGACAACCCCGTCCAGACCGCCGTTCACCTCGACGGCCTGCGCCACGACCTTGCCGGCCGCGGAGGCCTTGCTGAGATCGGCCGGCACGAGCGTCGCGTCCAACCCGACCGCCTGCAGCCTGTCGAGGTCTCGACCCACGAGCGTCAGCAGTGCGCCGGCGTCAGCCAGTCGCCTGGCCACGCGCGAACCGAGGCCCCCGGTGGCCCCGGCCACGAGGATGGAACGTCCAGCAAGATCACTCACGGGCGCCCACGGTGCCAGAGCACCGGCGTTCGGGCACGTCGAGAGGCTCGGTCTGACGCACGGCTGTCACACCGACCGACTACGGTCCGATCATGGACATCCTGGCCGCCGGAGGCGCCGACGCGGGGTTGCCCGAGCTCGTCCTGGACATCGGGCTGGCGCTGGTGGCCGCCGGTGTGCTGGCGATCCTGTTCACGCGCATCAAGATCCCGACCGTCGCGGCCTTCCTGCTGGCCGGGGTGATCCTCGGCCCCATCGGGACGGGCCTCATCGACGACCGAGCGAACATCGACACGATCGCCCAGCTGGGCTTGATCCTGCTGCTGTTCCTGATCGGTCTCGAGATCGACGTGCGCAGCCTGCTCGCCAGCGGCCGAACCGTGATCGTCTCGGGCGTCGCTGCAGTACCCGCTCACGGCCGTGTTCGGGTTCCTCGTCGCCCAAGGCGCCATCCTGGTCGGGCTGACCTTCGGCGTCCTGCAGGGCGAGTACGCCGCCCTGTACATCGGCCTGGCCGTCGCCGCCTCGTCCACGCTGCTGGTCGTGGCGCTCTTCCAGCAGTCGTTCACCCTCGATACCCAGACCGGGCGGATGGCGCTGGCCATGCTGGTCTTCCAGGACATCTGGGCCATCATCGTGCTGGCCCTGCAGCCCAACCTGGAGAACCCGCAGGTACTGCCGATCGTGTCCGCACTTCGGCGGGATCCTGCTGGTGACAGGCGTATCGCTGGGAGTCGCGCAGACGGTGCTGCCGATCGGGTTCCGCTGGATCGCCAAGCAGCCCGCCACGATCCTGGTCGCCTCGCTGGCCTGGTGCTTCGCCGTCGTCATCGCCGGCATCAACCTCGACACGGTCGTCGAGTCGGTCACCGGCCTCGACACCCAGTTCAACGTCAGCGCGGGGATGGGTGCCCTGATCGCCGGAGCGACCATCGCCAGCCTTCCGTTCAGCACCGAGATCGTGCGTCAGGTGTCGGTCGTCCGGGACTTCTTCGTCACCCTGTTCTTCGTCGGCCTCGGCATGACGATCCCCGCCCCGGACGGCGTGGGCGTCATCGCGGTCGCCGTCCTGCTCGCGGTGCTCGCCATCGCCGCCCGCCTCGTGGTGATGCTGCCGCTGCTCTACGCGACCGGGCTGGACCGGCGTATCGCCACGCTCACCTCGACCAAGCTCGCCCAGATCTCTGAGTTCAGCCTGGTGATCGCCTTCCTGGGGCTCCAGCTCGGGCACATCGACGCGACGCTGAACTCGGCGATCATCCTGGCATTCGTCATCACGGCCGTCCTGACACCCATGCTGTTCGCCAAGGCCGACCCGATCCACGACTGGCTGGCCCCGTGGCTGTCCAGAGTCGGCATCAAAGCCCCTGACCAGGCAACCCGGGAAGACGTCGAGGAGTACGACCTGGCCCTGCTCGGGGTGCACCGCACGGCGTCCTCGCTGCTGCACGAGCTCGGCGAGACCGATGCCGAGCTGCTCGAGTCGCACCCTGGTCGTGGACTTCAACGTCGCGATCCACCCGCAGATCGCCGAGCTCGGCCCGCACGTCACCTACGGAGACCTGACGAGCCCGGACACCCTGCACCACGCGGGAGTCGACAAGGCTCGGGTGGTGCTGTGCACCATCCCCGACGAGGTGCTGGCCTCGGCGTCGACGCTCGACGTCGTGCACGTCGTGCGCGAGGTGAACCCTGAGGCGACGCTGATCGCGACGGCCACGACGTTCCCCGAGCGGGACGCCCTGTATGCCGCCGGGGCCGACTACGTCCTCGTCCCTCGACTCGAGGCAGCCCAGGCTGCTCGTGACGCGGTGGCGGCAGCACTCAACGGCCAGCTCGACGACCTGGTCAACCGGTCCACCGAGGCGACGGCCAGACGCGAGGTCCTCGACTAGCCAGCAGGCCGGCCGGCTCTGTCTCGGCTCGCGCATCCAGCCCGGCGCGGCGGACTAGCGTGGACGACGGGGACGGCGGACGAGGGAGACGACGTGGATCTGGGCGACTGGGCCAAGGTGGGAGCTGCCGCAGGGGCGGTGGGAGCGGCCCTGGCCGGCGCCGTGGGGGGCCTGTACGCCGGGGTGGTTCGCCGTCCGCTGCCCGTCCGCGAGGGGCGGGTCCGGCTGGCGGGGCTGGCGGGCGACGTCGAGGTGGTCGTCGACACCTGGGGGGTCCCGCACATCTACGCAGCCTCGGTGCGCGACCTGGTTCGAGCGCAGGGGTACCTGCACGCCCAGGACCGCTTGTGGCAGCTCGAGCTCAACCGACGTGTGGTGTCCGGACGGCTCTCCGAGGTCGTCGGAGAGGTCGCCGTGCCGCTGGACCGCTGGATGCGCACCCTGAGCCTGCGCCACGTCGCGTCGCAGGAGCCCGGGTTGCTGACACCGGAGTCCCGTGACCTGCTGCAGGCCTACGCCGACGGGGTGAATGCCCGCATCGACGAGGGTCGGCTGCCGATCGAGTTCACGCTGCTGCGCCACACGCCCGAGCCGTACACGCCGGTCGACTCGCTGGCCTGGGTCAAGATGATGGCGCTCACCCTCTCGGTCAACTGGGAGGCCGAGATCGTGCGGGCCCGCATCGTCGACCGCATCGGGGCAGATCTGGCCGCCGAGCTCGAGCCGCCATACGCCGCCGGTCTGCCCTACGTCGTGCCCGAGGGGGTCGACTACTCGTGCATCGGCGAGTCCGCCCTGCAACGAAGTGCCGCGGCCGAGCAGATCAGCGGGCCGGTTGCGGTCGACGGGCTCGGGAGCAACAACTGGGCGGTGCACGGCAGCCGCACCGCCACCGGGATGCCGCTGCTGGCCAACGACATGCACCTGGGTCTGACGATTCCCTCGATCTGGTACGAGAACCACCTGTCCGCACCGGGCTTCGAGGCAACCGGGATCAGCTTTCCGGGGTTGCCCGGCGTGGTGTCAGGCCACAACGGCAAGGTGGCGTGGGGGTTCACGAACGGGTTCCCCGACGTCCAGGACCTCTACGTCGAACGACTGCGACGCGACGGCGCCCGGGTCGAGTACGAGGCAGACGGCTCGTGGCACCCGGCGGATGTGCGGCGGGAGTCCATCGCCGTCAAGGGTGCGGCGCCGGTGGTCGAGGAGGTCGTCACGACGCGGCACGGGCCGGTGATCAACGGGCTTGCCCCCGACCACGCCGGGGAGCAGCCGCTCGCCCTGCGCTGGACGGCTCACGAGCCCAACACCATGGCAGAGGTGCTGTTCGCCATGAACAGGGCCGAGTCGTGTGCCGACATGCGCCAGGTGCTGCGCGACTGGCACACACCCGTGCAGAACGTGGTGTACGCCGACGTCCACGGGTCGATCGGGTACAGCTACGCCGGGCGCATCCCCATCCGTGCGGCGGGAGACGGCCGTACCCCGGTTCCGGGTTGGACGAGTGACTACGAGTGGACGGGGTTCATCCCGTACGAGGAGCTCCCGCACCAGGAGAACCCGGAGTCCGGTGTGATCGCGACAGCCAACAACCGCGTGGTCGACGACGACTACCCGTACTGGCTGGGGTCTGACTTCGTGACCGGCAACCGGGCCCAGCGCATCGCCGAGATGCTGGAGGAGGCCGACCCGGTGGACGTGGCCACGATTCGCCGGATGCACCTCGACCAGGTCTCGCCGTCCGGACGTCGCGTCGCGGCCGCCGTGCGGGGGCTGGCGGCAGAGGACCCCGCGGTCGACGAGGCGTTGCGTCTGCTGGCCGAGTGGGACGGGACGCTGGGGTCGGACTCGCCGGCGGCGTCCATCTACCAGGTCTTCAGCATCACGCTGGCGCAGCGGCTGCTGCGCCCGAGGCTCGGCGACGTGACCGAGCTGTACACCGGGCAGGGCCTGACCCCGGTGATCGCCGAGACGTCCATGATGGGCGAACGCTGCCGGGAGTGGATCGACCGGACGCTGGAGGACCCGGAGTCGCACTGGTGGGACACCGGCGGCGGCGAGAGTCGCGAGGAGCAGGTGCTGGCCGTGATGGCCGACACGGTTGCCGAGCTGGCGGGCCGGTTCGGCGCCGACCCCGTCCGGTGGCGGTGGGGACGGCTGCACATGCTGACCCTGCGCCACGCGCTGGGGACGAGGTCGCCGCTGGACCGGCTTCTCAACCGCGGCCCCTACCCCATGGGCGGGGACGGCGACACGATCTGGAACTCCCAGGTGGCTCGGCACGACGTGACCGCCGACGGCGTGATGATCGGGCCGCCCTTCCGGTTCATCGCCGACCTCGCCGACCTGGGCCAGAGCCGCGGGCAGCTCATGCCGGGCCAGTCCGGGCAGGTGGGCAGCCCCCACTACGCGGACGGCATCGGCCCCTGGCTACGGGGCGACTACCACCCCATGGTCATCGAGCGCACGGCTGTGGAGGGCAACGCGGAGGCCCAGTTCACCCTCGTCCCCTAAGCCGTCGATGGACGCGCTGGCGCACTCACCGCGCGATCGATGGATGCGTTGGTGCGCCCAGCGCACCAACGGGTTCACCCATCCGGCTGGCGGCGCTCCAACGGGTTCAGCCATCACCCAGCCGGATCGGGGTCAGCGCAGCGGCGGGCGCGGCTGGTCGTCGGGGTACATCGAGGACGGCTCGGCCGCCGAGGCCTCGATCCGGGCCATCTCGTCATCGGTGAGCGTGAGGTCAGCCGCGGCGACCGAGCTGAGCACCGTCGCCGGACGGGTGCTGCCCGGGATGGGGATGACGCTCGGCGAGCGTCCGAGCAGCCAGGCGAGCACCACCTGTTGCGCAGTGGCCCCCCGCTCGGCCGCGACCTCGGCCAGCACCGCGTAGCGCGACCCGACATCGGCGGCTCCGGCAGCCCCACCCAACGGCGACCACGGCAAGAAGGCGACGCCGGCCTCGGCACACGTCGCCATGACGTCGGCCTCAGCCCGGAACCGCGGCGAGAACTCGTTCTGGACCGACACGATGCCCTGGCCAGCATCCGTCGACCCCGGCTCGCCGGGCCGCCCAGCCACCTCGAAGGCGACCTCGAGCTCGGACCCGATGACGTTGGACAAGCCGATCATGCGCACAAGTCCCGCCGTCTGCAGGTCAGCCAGGGCCCCCACCTGGTCGGCCACCGGGATGCGCGGATCGAGGCGGTGCAGCTGGTACAGGTCGATCACGTCGGTGCCCAGCGCCCGTAGGGACTCCTCGCACGCGCGGCGCAGACCCTCGGGCGAGGCGTCACGACCCCAGACCTCCCCGGGCGAGCGGGTGATGCCGCCCTTGGTCGTGACGAGCACCCGGTCACGGTCCTCGCTCGAGGCCGCCCACGAGGAGACAGCCTGCGCTGTCAGCGTCTCGTTGTGCCCGACGGCATCCCAGGACGGGGCGTAGATGTTGGCGGTGTCGAGCAGGGTGACACCCGCGTCCAGGGCGGCGTGCACGACGGCGATGGCCTCGTCGCGAACGCCGACCATCCGGCCGTTCGACAGCGGCATGCAGCCGAGCCCGACAGCCGACACCGTGCGCTCACCGAGACGGCGCTGGGGCAGGGCGGGAGTGCTCATGCGCGCGAGTCTGCCGAACTCGCGCGCCGCACCGCTGCGCATCACGGCCAACGCGTCGGCGACCACCGCCCGGGTCGACTCGGCCAGCTCGACCGGGCTGCGGGCGTCGTCGACGTCCACGCTGATCTCCGGCAGCACCCGAACCTCGATGCGCTGTCGCCCGCGCAGCACGAAACCGCGCTTGGGGAGAGCCCGAGACGTCCCGTCCAGGACGATGGGCAGCAGAGCACAGCCGGTCTCGAGCGCCAGCTGGAAGGCGCCGGGCTTGAACGCCTGCAGCTCTCCGGTGCGCGAGCGGGTGCCCTCGGGGAACATCATGACCGACGTCTGCTCGCTCAGCGTCGCCCGGCAGGCGTCCATCATCACCGCGGCACTGGCCTTGTCGCCGCGCCTGAGCGGGATGTAGCCGTTCAGGCGCATGTTCCAGCCGATGAACGGGACGGAGAAGTTCTCCTCCTTGCTCACCCAGCTGAACGCGACGAACAGCCGGAACAGCACCAGGATGTCGACCAACGACTGGTGGTTGGCCACCATCACGTACGTCGCGCCCGGACGGATGTGGGCCTTGCCGCTGATCCGCACGCGCCACAACGGGTTGCACCAGGTGTAGAGCGAGGCCCAGAAGCAGGTGAACCAGTGCAGCGCACGGGTGCGCGGGTCGAACGGGCGCGTCAGCGCCCACAGCAGCAGCGCCACGGGGAACAGCAGCACGGACGTGACGACGAGGAACCCCCAGAAGAGGAGCGACCCAGCAGCCGCGAGGAGGTCACGCACGACGGGGCAGGTTAGTCCGGCGCCCGCACCGGGAGCGACATGCGCACCACCGCGCCCCCATCGGGATGGTTCGAGGCGCTCACGCCGCCACCGTTGCGCTGGGCGACGTCGCGGACGATCGACAGGCCCAGGCCGGATCCGGGGGTGCTGCGCGCCGCCTCGGCGCGGTAGAAGCGGGCGAACACGTGTGGCAGGTCGCCCTCGTCGATCCCGGGTCCGTGGTCGCGCACTGCGAGGTCGACCCAGCCGCCGGCGGACGAGACCTCGAGAACGATCGGGCCGCCTGAGGGGTCGAACTTCACCGCGTTCGTCAGCAGGTTCACCAGGGCGCGCTGCACCTGTCCGACGCGCATCGTTGCTGGCACGTCAGCACCCCCCACGACCGAGACCCGGGATCGCTGCTGCGGCGGCAGCCGACGCACAGCCGCCTCGGCGACATCGGCCACGGTGATGGTCTGCGGCTCCTCGGCGTCACCAGCGACCCCAGCCAGGTCCACGAGTGCGTTCACCAGCCGGGTGAGCTCCTGCGACTCAGCGATCACGTCGTCGGCGATCTGCTCACGCGTCCCGGCGTCGATCTCGGGGTGGCGCTTGAGCACCTCGGCGTTGCTGAGGATGGACGTGATCGGCGTGCGCAGCTCGTGTCCGGCGTCGTCGACCAGGCGCTTCTGGGCAGCCTGGGAGGAGGCGAGCGCGGCCAGCATCTCGTCGAAGGCGCGAGAGAGCCGGCCCGCCTCGTCCGGCTGATCGGTCCGGACGTCGACCTCCAGGTTGCCGGTCGCGCTGACGTGCTCGGCCGCTGACGTCAGCCTGGCAAGCGGGGCCACGAGTCGTCCTGCCGCGAACCACCCCGCTACCGCCGCCGCCCCGGCCACCATCAGGCCGATGACCCAGAACCTCACCAGCAGCGCCCGCAGCACTCGCTGCTGCTCGCTGGCATCGACAGCAACGACCAGCGCGCTGTCACCCAGGACCGGCCGGGCCAGGCCACGAACGGGCATCCCGGCAACCTCGGAGGTGAACGTGGTGACCGTGCCCGACACCGCAGAGGCGACAACGCCCTCGTCGACCGGCACCGTCGCAGCTCCTGACACCAGCCGCACTCCCCCGTCAGGCCCGTGCACCTGGACGACGACGGCGTCGCTGACGCGCAGCACTCCCGGCAGAGCACCCCCATCCCGCCGGGGCCGGGACCGGGTGACGTGCCGGGACCCGGCCGCACGGTGGCACCGTTGTCGGCCACCCGGGCCACCTGAGCCAGGGCTCGGTCCAGCTCGCCGTAGACCTGCGCCCGGGTCGCTTGCAGCGACGCGAGGGCCATCACCGCCACGGCCAGCCCCACGACGACGGCGACGAGAAGGGTGATGCGCGCGCGAAAGCTCATCGTTCAGCCCTCGCGGGCCACGTAGCCGACGCCACGGACGGTGTGCAGCAGCCGGGGCTCACCGTCGCCCTCGGTCTTGGAGCGCAAGTAGCCCATGTAGACGGTGAGGTTCTTGGAGTCAGGCCCGAAGTCGTAACCCCAGATGCGGTCATGGATCGTCGATCGGTCGAGAACGATGCCGGCGTTGCGGACAAGGAGCTCCAGCAGGTCGAACTCGGTCTTGGTCAGGTCGATCTCGCGCTCACCTCGCCAGACCCGCCGCTGGCCAGGGCTGACCCGCAGGTCGGCCAGGACGAGATCGTCGCCACCCGGCGAGGCGCCGTCGTCGTCGGCCACGGAGGTGCGGCGTAGCAGCGCCCGCAGCCGGGCGAGCAGCTCCTCGAGGGCGAAGGGCTTGGACATGAAGTCGTCAGCGCCGGCGTCCAGGCCCTGGACACGGTCGCTCACCTCCGTGCGCGCGGTGAGGACCAGGATGGGCGTGCGGTCACCGCGCGCCCGCAGCACCTGGCAGACCGTGATGCCGTCGATCGTCGGGAGGCCCAGGTCGAGGATGACCGCGTCGGGTCGCTGCGACTCGACCTGCGCGAGCGCCTGTGCGCCGTCCGCCGCGTCGATGCCCTCGTAGCCCTCCAGCCGCAGAGCGCGCGTGACGGCGTCGCGCAGCGCACGGTCGTCGTCGACCACCAGCACGCGCGCGTGTCCCACCACGAGCCCATTGTGCTGCGTCGGAGGCTCGCTGGGTTCGCCCGAGCCGGGACGGGTCGAGGTTCTTACCGGCTTCTCACCACGGACGGCACATCATCCTTGCCTCGCCGCGGGACCTTCGTGTCATACGACGAGAGGAGATCACCATGTGGACCAAGAGGACGATCGCAGCGATCGCCGTCGGCGGCATGACCGTGGCCGGGGTGACCGGCGTGGCGGTGGCCGCCGGCAGTGGCGGCCAGGAGCGGGCTCAGGAGCGGCTGCAGACCTGGGTCGAGGAGGGCACCATCACCCAGGAGGACGCCGACGCCTTCGAGCGCGTTCGGGACCAGGCGCAGGAGGAGCGGCAGCAGCGCCAGCAGGAGCGCGAGCAGCTGCGCGAGCAGCACATGCAAGAGCTTGCGGACGCGGCCGGTGTGACACCGGAGCAGCTGCAGGAGAGGCTTCGCGACGGTGAGACGCTGTCCGACATCGCCGGTGACAACGCCGACGCGGTCGCCCAGCTGCTCACTGAGCGGGCGCAGGAGCGCCTTGCCGAAGCCGAGGCCAACGTCGCCGAGCACGTCGAGGCCCTCATGAACGGTGAGGGTCGCGGGCTCGAGGGCTTCGGCCCCGGTGGCCCACGTGGCGGGCACGGCCGTGGGCCAGACGCCGGCTCTCCGGGCATGGGCGCAGGCCTCGGGTTCGGCCCAGGCGGTGACGCGGAGACCGACTCCGACGCCTGAGCTATCCGGATCGGGGCCGTGGACGGAGCATGCGGATGCCCGCCCCGGCCCCGATCAGCACCATCGCGAGCAGCAGGGCCTGACGCACCGAACCCCCGGTGCTGGCCAGGTACTCGGGGTGGGGGTCTGACCCCACCCCGGCAGCAGGCGGCGGCGAGCTCGAAGTCGATGGCCCTGACGTGGGGCCCGCGCTCGGCCAACGCACAGGGGGCGCCGCGGAGTCGGCGACGCTGGGCTGGGCGGCACTGCTGTCGCCGGCAGTGACCGTCACTGTCACCGTGGCTGGATCGCTGTCCAGCAGGTTGTCGCTTGCGATGTACGTGAACGTGTCGATGCCGTCGAACCCGTCGTCGGGGGTGTAGCGCAGGTTCGGCGCCGTCCCGGACAACGAGCCGTCGCGCGGCTGGGTCAGCAAGGCGAAGGTCACCGGGTCACCGTCGGGGTCATCGCCCTCGAGGCGCAGGTCGACCGGCTCGCCGGCGGTGGTCTCGACCGTGACGTCTTGCGCGGTCGGCGCGGCGTTCTCGCCTGACTCGTCGTCGGGGGCCGCAGCCACCGTGAGAACTCGGCTCACGGCGCCGTCGTCGCCGTCGTCGTCGGTCACGCGGACGGTGAGAGTCACCTCGCCCTGGAACCGATAGGTGTGCGACGCGCCCCAGGCACGTCCGCTCGGGATGACCGGCTCCGAGGTCCCGTCACCCCAGTCGACCGTGACGGTGTGCGTGTCGTCAGGCCCGGCGTCGGCGATCGTGCCCTGCAGCGACACCGGCTGCCCGACGGTCGGGTCGCTGTCGGACGTCACGGTGTCGATGCTCGGGGACGGCGCCACGTTGGCCGCGACGACGCCTTGCTCGAGCATGGCGTCGTTGCCGGACGGGTCGGTCACCGTCAGCTGGACGCCGCCGACGAAGTCGTCGGCGAACGTGACGTCCAGTGTCGGCCCCGTGCCCGTGGCGACGGGTGCGCCGTCGAAGTCGACCAGTGTCCAGGCGTAGGTCCAGGTCGGTGCCTTCCGGGTCGCTCGAGCCCGAGCCGTCGAAGGTCACCGTGTCGCCCTCCATCGACCGGCGTCGGGAACGTGATGTCGGGCTCCGGCGGCGCGTTCGACGACCGGCGCGGTGACCTCGACACGCACGGTGCCCGCGGCCGTGCCGTCCTGGGCCTCGACCTCGACGGTGACGTCGAACGACGACCCGGCGTCGGCCTCGGTCGTGTCGAACGTGACGGTCGCTCGGCCCGGGTCGCCGTCGGCGAGCGAGGCCCGTCCGCCGGCATCACCGATCAGGCGCGAACGCCAGCGCGTCTCCGTCGAGGTCGTTGCCGGCCACCGGGATGTCGACCGACTGCCCGGCCAGCACCTCGACGCTCTGGCCGGCAGGTCGATCGTCGGCGGGTTCGTGACCGGCTCGAGCACCTCGATGGTGACCGTCGGCGGGCTCGCTGACCACGCCGTTGGCAGTGGCGGTGAACTCGAACGAGTCCGTGCCGTCGACGCCGTCCCGCGGCGTGTAGGTGAGCGTGGGCGGCGTACCGGTGAGGTCGCCGCCCGACGGTGGCGACGTCACGGTCGAACGTGACCTCGTCGCCGTCGGGGTCGCGGCCCGTCAGCGTCACGTCGAGCGGCACGCCCGCCTCGGTCTGCACCGTCTGGTCGTCGGCGACGGGTGGCGCGTCCTGCGTCGCTGAACGTCGAAGTCCACGACCGCGGCGGCGTCGGCGCTGACCGTGACCGGCTTGTCCTGACGGTCACCGTCGCGCTCAGCGGTGATCACCCAGTCGCGCGGGCTGCCGTCGGACTGCAGCGGGGCGTCGTCGAACGAGTACTCGCCGGCCGCGTCCGTGGACGTCACCTCGACCCCAGGACGAGCCGACGAAGACGTCGGCGAGCGGGTCGCCGGTGGCGGCGTCGGTCACCGTTCCGCTCACGGTGCCGACGCCACCGGGCGGCACGCCGAAGTCGGCGCTGATGCTGGCGCCGCAGAACCCGGTGATCTCGACGGACCCGTCGAAGAAGCCCTCGGCGCTCGCCCGCACGGTCGTGGTCAGCGGCTTGTTGAGCGGGCTGACCTCGATGTCGGTGAGCTCGTAGCGCCCGTTCGCGTCGGTGCAGCGTGGACGTGTTGCGGGCCGAGACCCTTGCGCCCTCGATCGGCTCTCCGGTCGCCGCGTTGAGGACGACGCCGTTGACCGAGAACCCCTCGCAGATGCGCAGCAGCTCGACATCGAGGACGTTCGGCCGGTCGGGGAACAACGTGGTGCGCAGGTCGGTGGCGTAGTACTGCGGGTCCTGCCCGGCTCACGGCAGGTTCGAACACCTCGACAGAGGCCGACCGAGCGACGTCCTCGCCGTCCTGGATCAGCAGGAAGAGCTCGTCGAACGCGTACGTCCCGTCGGCCTCGGAGTCGGTGGAGACGTTGGTGAAGCCGTTCGACGTGCGCAGGCGGATGCCCTCGATCGGCTCACCGGTCTCGACGTCGGTGACTCGGCCGGTGAGCGACACGGGCTGCCGCGGACGCAGCTGCACGTCGACCACCACGGCGTCGTCACCGACGACGCGCACCGTCGTCTCCTCGACGAAGTAGCCCTGCTCGGCGGCGCGCACCTTGACGTCGGCGGCGAGCGGCGGCACGATCCCCCGGAACGTGAGCACATCTTCGTAGGCACCTGTGGCGTCGGAGGTGTCCCGGCCGCCCGGTGCGAAGCACCCCATCGCATCGAGCCGTGATGTCGACACGGACCGACGGCAGCGGCTCGCCGGTGTCGGCGTCGGTCACCGTGCCGCGAACCGATGAGGTCGATGTCCGCAGGCTGCGGCTCGGGCCGGTTGAGCACGATCGTGACGGGCTCGCTGCGCTCGCCGCAGCCGCCGAGGGCCGACTGCTCGACGTCGTTGTCGGACTCGGAGAAGTACGGCGGGGTGAAGGCACGGAACTGGACGGCGGTCGCCCGGTTGAACTCGCCGAGCAGCTGCGGAGTGTCGAAGCTCGAAGGCGCCATCGGCGTCGGTGAGCACGTCGTCGGCGACGGCGGTCTGCAGGTCGCACGCGGGCGCCCTCGATGGGGTCGCCGTTCTGGTCGACCACGCGACCGCCGCCGGCGACGCCGAAGCACTGCTCGACCAGCGGCAGGTCCCCGAGGTCGACAACCGACCCCGCGTCGTCGGGGTCGAGCGCCGGGAAGCGGTTGAGCTGCCAGAAGCCCGACTTTCGCGCCGTCACGGACACGCTCGGCCGGGTTGCCGTTGGCAGTCACCGAGCTCGATCTGGGCGTCGAACTGCACGACGCCGTCGGCGGGGCTGACCCCTGATCCTCCCGGGCTGATGGACACGTTGGCACGCCGTCCAGCGGGATGCCGGTCGACACCGGTCGTTGCGGGTTGACGGGGTTGGCCGTGCCGACGACGGCCCGGGCCCGGATGCCATCCGCTGTCGGAATCGCGCTCCAGCGTGACATCAATGGTGGTCGTCTCACCGCACGTCAGGTAGACGGGTGCCGCCCCGACCGGCTGGCCACCCCGGCCGAGAGGAACCCGCGGCCCCGGCGTCCCAGCGAATGCTCTGCGTCGTGTAGCCCCGGTTCGAGCGTGGCGCCGTGCTCGTACTGACCGGCGCTGTCAGTTCGGCCGAACGGACGTCGTGCGGTCAGCCCGCTGATGTCGACACGCGCGTCCTCCATCGGCGTGCCGTCGACTGGTCGGTGACGACCCCGGCGATCGTCGCCTCGCACTGCGGGATGAGCGCGAAGGTCGTCGTCACCGTCAGCGTCGCGCGCTTGGTGACGGTTCCCGACGTGGCGACGACGTCGAGGGTGTAGGTGTCGTCCGGCGTTCCCGCTCGGTACCCGTACCTCGCACCTCGTAGCCACTGCCGGTCAGCACCGTCCCCGTGGGCGTGATCACCTGCCACCCGTTCGGGAACGTTCTCGGCGGAGAGCTCGACAGGGACGTTCGGACTGCCGTCGGGGGCGTCGACGAACGCGTAGGTGAACCCGTCGGTGCCCTGGCTGATCGTCGTGACGGCGGGGCCGAGTCGCAGCGTCAGGTCGTCGAGCTCGGACACCGTCACGGTGGTGTCGAGCGTGGTCGATCCACCCTGCCCGTCGGTCACCGTGACCGACACCGGGTAGGGCTGGTCGAGCACACACGTCCCGCCGCAGACGTCGGTCTGGACCTGTCGGCGCCGGTCAGCCGCACCCTGCTGCTCGTCGAGTCGGTGACGCCGTCGTCGTTGAGGTCCCAGGCGATCGAGCGGGGGTCCCCGTCCGGGTCCGACGACGTGACCCGCATGTCGCAGCTGCTGCCCGGGGCCGAGCAGGTAGGGACCGTCGACGCTGGCGACCGGGTCACGGTTGGCGCCGCGCTCCGCCTCGACGGTGAAGGCCGCCGTCGTGGCTCCGTGCTCCGGCGACGAGTGGTGCCCCCACCTCGAGCGTCCAGGACGCGGCCGACGGGTAGACGATCGTGCCCTCGGCGTCCGGGGCGAGGACGAGCGGCTGGGTCAGCACACGGGGATCGGACCGGGTCTCGTCCACGACTGCCCAGGACGGCGCTGCCGTCGAGCGCCCGGCTGCGGTTGACGACCCGCACCGGCACTCCCGGCGACAGGGGTGTCGTCGTCGATCGTCAGCGCCGCGACGTGCGGCCCGTCGACCGGCTCGGTCGGGGACGAGCCCGGTGGGACGTCCTGGACGAGCACGGACGGGAGCCAGGAGGTGACGGCGTGCGCGACGGCGGGGATGGCCTGGCTGACCACCTGGCTACGCGATCCGCTGTCGCTCGCGATCACGGCGACGAGGCCCGTCGGCCGCTGGAGCAGGAGGCAGCGGCCGGCGGGCCGCCGCAGCGCCGGCCGGCGGTGCGGTCGGCGGAGGCAGCGCGCGGGCGCGCACGTACATGCTGCGGTCGTCGTCGGTGCGCGCGAAGAAGGCGACCCAGTGGTCGTCGGCGAACTCCGGCTCCGCGGCGGCGGCGAGCGAGTCGCCGAGCCGCAGCGAGGCGATCGTGCGGCCGTCGCACCGCTGTCGCCGACCTGCGCAACGAGCTGCTGCGGCGCTGCACCCGAGGGAAGTACGGGATCGCTGTCGTCGTCGGTCGGGATCAGGTCGACGCGGGATGGTGTGGATGCCGTTCGCTCGCCGGACCGGCGTTCGCGTAGGCCGTGCCGCGGACGCAAGGATCACCCGGTCGCCGCCAGGGCCCGTCGGGCGCGACCGCACGCTGGACCAGGCTGGGGCGGTCGAGATCGAGCTCGATCAGGGCTGCTGCCGTCGAGGCGGCAGGTCCGGCGACGGCGATGGGCGGTCTGGTACGACGCCGTCCGGACGGCGCACGGCGATCCACAGCCCCCGCTCGCCGTCGCGGTCGGCGACGAACGCGATGACGTCGCCGGTGTCGCTGATGTCGGCGTCCCCGATGGTCTCCCAGCCGTCGACGCGGCCCTCCGCGACGACGACGCCGCCGGTGTCGAGCAGTCCTTCGCCGACCAGCACGATCGGGTCGATGAGTACCTGGAGGGGCCCGCAGACGCCCGGGAAGTCGGCGCAGTCACGCGAGATGCTGCGCCCGGACCACGGTGGTGCCGTCGTCGGCGAGACGCGGTCGGGCGCCGAAGAGGCGGACGGGCCCTCCACGACGGCGTCCCCCTGCCTCTCGGCGAGCACGTCGGTGGCCCCCTGCGGAGTGGCCACGAAGACGACGCGGCCGTCGGCGTTGATGGTCGGGCGTCCGACCTGCTCGAACCGTTCGCCGGTCGCGCCGAATGCCGAGAGGCCCAACGCAAGGTCGACAGCGTCTGTCGCGCCGGGTCCGCTGCTGCGCGTCACGATGGTCGCGATGTCGTTCGTACCGAACGTCTCCTGTGTCGTGAACACGACCTCCCCGGAGTCGTTGAGCTGCGGTTCACCCTTGACGAAGATGTCTGACGCGTCGATGGGCAGGCCGTCTGACGCTCGTCGGCGTCGGCGACGTCGACGGGGCTGTCGCCCGGCTCGGACACGAACAGCGCCGTAGCGGTCGAGGTCGACCGGCAGGGCACCGAAGGCGACGTCGCCGTCGCCGTTGATCGAAGGCCCGAGCGGAGTGCCTGGCGCGAAGAAGTCGTCCACGGCGTCGTAGAGCGAGTCGGTCCGTCGACGGCCGCGACGCTCGAGGTCGTAGGTCTCGCTCACCGCGACGGTGGTACTCGCCGACGCCGGTACCAGCTGGGCTCCGTTGACGAGAGTCGTGTCGGCGGTGAGCGTGTATACCGCGGTGTCGTCGCCGGCAGCCAGGGTGGTCGTGGCCTCGCCGTCCTGCGTCCAGCACGAGCTGGCTGTCGGCCAGGCTGGCGCCGGTCGCGACTCGTGGGCTCGATGGCCAGGTCGACGAGGCTGCCCTCGGCCGATCCCGCGCACGTCACGGCCGTCACCGTCACCTCGGCGGACCCGCCGAGGCGGACGATGTCGGGGTCGACGGACAGCGCCAGCGCCGCGTCGAGGTCGACGCGGCGGTCCTCGCCGGGACGCACCACGATCGGGCCGATCCCGATCTCGCACGAGCCGTCGGGACCGTCCACCGACACGTCGAGGCGGAACGGCCGGTTGGCCGGCAGCGTCAGCACCGGGTGGTCGGCCAGCGGCAGCTCGTCGACGTCCGGGATGGGGATGCTCAGAGCGCGGCGTGCTCGTGTCGGTCTGACGTCGACGACGGTCGACCTCGGCCGCGTCGTCGCCGGTCGCCGGCCAGGTCGTCGGCGACCAGCGTCAGGTCGCCGGAGACCATGCAGGTCGGCCAGATCGTCGGCCTCGACGCCGAACCCGGGCTCGTCGGCGTCGTCCCACTGGCTGGCCAGCACCTCGACGTCAGTGAGGACGGCCCCGCCGTCCACGGGAACCGCTGCGGGCGCGGTCGCCGACACCTCGCCGTCGCCGTTGAAGTCGAACCGCGGGAACGTCGCCTCCGACGGGTTGGGTTGGCCCGCGGCCGGGGCGATGAGCGACACCGGGCCGTCGAGGTTGATGTCGCGCTTGGGGTGGTCGGGCTGCCCGTCGAGATCGATGTCGGTGGGGCATCCGGGCTCGGCGTCGATGAGGCACCGCAGCAGCCAGGCGTCGCGGAAGCGGCGGAAGTCACGCAGGTCGATCACGCCGTCGGGGTCGGTCGAGAACTCCGATCTCGCTCGGACTCGACCGTGTCGACCAGCGCGATCGTGCCGTCGCGGTTGTAGGCGATGCGCCGGTTGCCGTCGTTGGACGGGTCGTTGACGTCGACGAGCGCGCGCGCCGCACCGTCGAGGCTGAGCAGCGGGGCGAACGCGTCGACCCGCGGAGCCGCACCGTTGGTCGTGTCGGCGATCGGACCACTCGATGATGCGCTGCTTGAGTCTGGGCGGCCGACAGGCTGGGTCCCACGAAGCCATGAGCCCGGCGATGCCGGCGACGACCGGCGCCGCCAACGACGTGCCCGCGACTGGTGCAGTAGGTGTCGGGCGGGCCCTCGGCGCCGCACGTGGACGACGTCCAGCCCGGTGCCGAGACGTCGCCGGAGACGTTGGAGTAGGTGGAGCGCGGCGAGGCTCGGGCGCTCGGGGAACGTATCGCGCACAGGTCCGTTCGCGCTGTAGCCGATCGACTCGACGGCGATCACCGGGTCGGGCGCGCTGATCTGCCAGTTGTCGCTCGCCCAGGCGAAGCCGGAGCCGAGGTTGCCCTGCGGCTCGGTGTCGGGGAACTCCACGCCGGTGCACGACACCGACTTGTCTCGGCAGTACTGAGCCGAGTAGTTGCCGGTCGCGGCAACCAGCAGCGGCGGATCGGCCAGCTGCGTGGCGAACGCCTCGACGACCCCGCGGGTTGCCTTGGCGTACTGCTCGTACTCCTCGATCGTCGCGTCGTGGGTGCTGGGGTAGCAGGTGCCGGTCGCTCCGGCGTCGTCGTCACGCCCGGGGCCGCAGGTCTCGCCGCGCGTAGCGCGCCCACCAGAGCGCCGGATTCGGGCGGGGACAGTCCGATCGACAGGTTGACGACGTTGACGTCGCCGAGGTTGCCCGCCGCGATGTTGCGCAGCACCAGCGCCAGGGCGCTGTCGGACGACCCGTACGAGCCGACCCTGCCCGACCCGCGCCAGACCACGCCGACCAGGTCGCTGAGCGGGTCGATGCCGTTGAGCCCCGGCGCTTCGCGGTCGGCGCCGATGATGCCGGCCACCTCGTTGCCGTGGTCGTCGGCACCCGTGCCGGTGCAGACGGACGGCGACCCGGGGTCGCACAGCACGCGGCGATCGAGTCGGTCGAGGTCGACGTGGTCGGCGAAGCCGGAGTCGAGCACCACCGTCGTGGACCGGCCCTGGGCGCCGTCGAGAGCCGCCGCCTCGAGCAGGTTCCAGGCGGCAGGAGCGCGGATGAGCTCCTGGCCCCAGTTGCCCCCCGATCCGATGGGCGCGACGCTGGGCGGTTCCCAGAACCACTCCGACGGTCCTGGCGGGGCCACGAGCGGCGACACCGGGTCGGGCAGTGCCGTCTCCTCCCACGGGAAGACGTAGGAGGCGAACTCGATCGCGGGGTCGGCGCGCCATGCGGCGAGGGCCTCGTCCAGCACGTCGAAGGAGTCGACGGGCTGGGCCGTCTGCACATACAGGTGCCCGAACTCGGGGATGCCGCCGACGACGACCCAGTCCGGGCCCAGTGCGGCATTCGCCTGCGCCACCGTGGCCGTGGGCGTGAAGCCGATGAGCGCCAGCGACTGGGGAAGGTCGACCACGAACATCGGGGTGCAGCGCGAGGTCGTCCTCGGAGACCGGCGGGTAGAGCAGGTCGGGGATCGCGTCGGCGGCCGGGCCTGCCGGGTCACCCTCGAGGGCGCCGCCGACGACGATCGCGGCGCCCCCGACGTCGCTGTCCAGGCGTAGCTGCCGTTCTCGGGCAGGGACGCGACGAAGGATCCGCCGTCCGGGATGGGGCCGGAGTCGAGCAGCCCGTCCGGTGACGTGATCGCGAGGGTGCGACCGGAGCGGTTGCGCCAGGTGACGTCGCCGCCGGGCTCGAGGACGAGGCGGGACGGACGCCGTCCAGTCATCCGGGCCCAGCGTGATGGTGATCGAGGACGAGGCCGCCTCGGCACGCTGCTGTGCACCGTCGGGCCCGGTGACCGCCAGCCCGACGAGGTCGATGGGAACGAGCGGGACCGAGAGCAGAGCGGCAAGAACCAGCAGCACCGGGCCGTCGCCTCGAGCGCCGCACTGCTGGCGGCTCGTCACGACCCCCGAAAATGGGACATGTCGCGTCGAAAGTACGGAGCGGTGCCCAGGGCCGGTCAAGCCCTTGCGGAAGAATCTCCGCCAATTGACCGATACGGCGAGGGTGCGAGCCGCCACGCTCAGCACCGGACCACCCGGCAGTCCCGGCACCGACTCCACGATGGGCGCCAGTCGCAGCAGCCCAGGCAGGTCATGAACCCGCAGGTGCCCCCTCGTGATGGCGGCGACCGGGTTGATGCGACCGGCGGACAGGTCGAGCAGGCCGGCGGCATCGCCTTCCACGGCGGTGCCCGAGGGCGGCTCGGGACCGAGCCGTCGGGTCGTCCAGCCGCCGTCGTGAGCGGCGAACTCCCAGCCCCCGATGGGCGAGTGCAACGACGCCCCGCCCTCGACGCCGACCCGCGCCGCCAGGGCGCCCGGTGACCTCGGCCAGCGCACCGAGGCCGGTGAGCAGCAGGTGGTCCGACGGCGTCGGCGGCGCCGGCGGGGGCCAGGTCGAGCGCGTGCACGGCCAGCTCGTAGGTGCCACCGAGCAGCACCGACAGCACGGGCAGCGGGCCGACGACCGACCCGGTCAGCGCCGTGTCGAGCGAGGTGTCGGGCTCGGCGAAGTACTCGGCCGCGTTGTCCCGGGCGCGGCACGAGCGCGTCGAGCACCTCCGCACGCGATGCCTCGGCGTACTCCGCCACCAGGCGTGCGTTGATCTCGTCGCTGTCGGGCAGCCGGTCGAGCTGCCCCGCTCGGGCCGACTCGAGCACACCGGCCAGCGCGTCGTGCTCGGGCCAGGCACCCAGGTGGACGCAGACGTCGTGCACCCGCCAGCCGGGCAGGCGGCTCGGCGCGTCGAAGTCGAGCGGCTCCACGAGGGACAGGAAGTCGTCCCACGCCCCGAGCACCAGCGGCGCGACGACGTCGCGGCCCTCGTCGGTCATCCCCTGCACGGCACGACAGCCTGCCGGAGCGGGCTGGCGATCGCTGCGACACTGCTACCGGTGAGCGCGCCGAGGGCACCCGGTCAGGCGCCCGGAATCCGGCCGAGCACGTGCTGCGGGCAGGCGGATGCGTCGTTCGCGTTCGTCCACGGCAGCAGGGTGGCCGGCGGAGCGCGGCCGGACTCCGACCTCGACGTCGCCGCCTGGTGGGCGCTGCCCGCGCCGGCCTCGTTCGAGGTGAGCCTTCCCCGGACGTCGACCTGCTCGTGCTGAACACGGCGCCCGCTCGAGATGGCCGGTCCCGTCGCGGTCTCAGGTGAGCTGCTGTTCGAGACGACCCGCAAGAGCGAGTCCGGTGGCAGGCCATGACCCGCAAGATCTACTTCGACGAGAGGCCCCGCATCGACCGAGCTCACCGGGAGTTCCTGGAGGCGGTCCGCCATGGTTGACGAGCGTCGGGTGGCGAGGCTGCTTCGATCGGTGGCCGACGACCTGTCCGTCCTGCGCATCGGGAGGCCCTCGCGTCGCCCGAACGTCGTCCGACCCCCTCTGGCTGAGTGGTGTGAAGTACCAGTTCATCACCGCCATCGAGGCCTGCATCGACATCGCACAGCACATGTGCGCCAGCGAGGGGTGGGGCCCGCCCGACACGAATGCGGACGCGATCCGGCTGCTGTCGCGACACGGAGTCGTGGACGCCGCTCTTGCCGATCAGCTTCGATCGGCCGTCGGCTTTCGAAACGTGCTCGTCCACGACTACGTGGACGTCGACGACTCGATCGTCGAGCGCAGGCTCGACGACCTCTCCGACCTGCGCAGCTTCGTCGCCGGCGTCGCAGGCTGGTTGGGCGCCCGATAGGCCTCAGGCTGCGAGCAGCGAGGCCATCACGGCCAGGTCCGGGTCGTCGGTGACGTGCACGCCCACGCTGCTCAACAGCTTCGTGACGGTGCCGTCCGACTCGGCTTCGACCCAGGTCGCCCGGTGCTCGATCCCGAGGTGTGGCAGGCCCGGCAGCAGCAGGCAGCCACTCGCGGCACCCTCGGCCTCCGGGGTCGAGTGCCGGGTCTCGTCCGGCGGGTGCAGGACGAAGAGCGCGGGCGGGGTAGTCCAGCGACCCCGGGCGTAGCGTCACCTCGCCCAGCAGGGGCCCCTCGTTCGTGAGCAGGCCGACGCTGTGCGGCGCCGGTTCGTCCGGCACATCCTCGACCGCTCGGAACAGCGACGTCGTGGGGACGAAGCCCGGGACGGCCGCCAGGCGCACCGCGAGCAGCAGAACCTGGGCCCACTCCCGCGTGCTGGCCGGCCAGCGCCCGGACATCACGAAGCCGGCCAGGGTCATGTCCTTGTGGGCGTACGGCGCGACACCTACCACCGGCAAAGACGTCGAGTCGTCCACGGCGCACCTCCCGATCAGCGGGGCTGACCAGGGAACTATGCGCACACCAGCGGCTAGCACACAAGACACCACGAGTGCTAACCCGTCACAGGTGCCCCAGACGACGGGTGGGCGGCAGCCGGGCCATCCGGGATCGTCCCGGAGACAACCCGGGTCTGACCCCGAGGTTCCCCGAGGTGGTCAGCGAGGGCTCAGCGAAGCCGAACGATGTCGGACGCCCCGAACGGCGACGACGGGTCGAGGCCGAGGCGGGCGTAGACCCAACCGGGCACCGAGATGTCGGCCAGGCTCAGGGCGCCGACGTGGTCCGCCGCGGCGGGGTCGAGCAGGCCAGGCTTGGGGCGCGCCAAGGTGACGGTGTGGCTGGCCCGTACTGCTGTCCCTGGTGCGCGCCCGGTGTCGGGGTCGAGGCCGGACGGGACGTCGAGCGAGACCACCGGCAGACCGCGGTCCCGGGCGGCCAGTGCTGCGCGGACGAGTTCGCGGGCGACGCCCGACGGAGCACCGCGCAGGCTGTAGCCGATGACGGCATCGAGGACGACGTCCATACCGTCGAAGTCCGCGGCACCGGGCGGGCCGGAGCGCAGATGAACCCCGCTGGCCTCGGCCGCGGCTGCCTGGTGCCTCGGTACCCCGGTCAGCTCGTCCGGATGCCGAGACGTCCACGCCGTCACGGTGGCACCCCAGCAGGTGAGCCGCCGAGCGGCCACGAGACCGCCGCCTCCGTTGCCGCCCGGGCCGGCCAGGAGGGCGACGTGCCGGCGGTGCACGGAACCGTCGAGGTGGGATCTGGCCACGGTGGCCAGGGCACGCCCGGCGTTCTCCATCATCTGCACCAGCGAGATGCCGGCCTCGTCGACCATCAGGCGATCGACATCGCGCATCTGCTGGGCGGTCACGGGTGACACCACGGCGCTCACGCCTGAAGCACACCACGGATCGCCACCGCATACCCTGTGGAGCATGCCCACGTACGAGTTCCGGTGCCGCTCCTGCGGGACAACCTTCACCGAGCAGCGACCGATGGCGGAGTCCTCAGCGCCGGCGACGTGCCCCGGCGGCCACGCCGACACCGTCCGCCTGCTGTCGATGGCAGGAGCCCTGACCGGTGCCTCGGCTCCGGTGTCCGCGCCGGCTCCGTCGGGTGGCGGCGGCTGCTGCGGCGGAGGCTGCTGCTCCTAGAACGGGCGTCTGCACCACCACCAGGCAGCCCCAGGCCTCATGCCACTGGACGCCGAGACCTACCCGGGCTTTGCTGAAGAGGGAGGTGGTGGTGATGGCGACCCTCACCCGTTCACAGATCACCTGTCCCGCCTGCGGAGTCGGGGTCTTGTCCACCGAGCGGATGGAGCCCGACACCGGCATGGTGCGATGCGCCTGCGGTCATGAGGTGTTCGCCGGCTTCATCGCCGAGGCCTCCTACCTCGAGCAGCGCGAGGAGTGGCTGCACGATCGGATCGAGGCCGGTGACGGACCCCCGGACACCGACGTGATCCAGCAGTACCAGGTATGGGACCCGCGGTCCCCAACGACGCCGATCGCCACGGGTGCCGGGGAGCCGCGGCCCCGCGGCGTCGGCGTCCAGACGGTGCTGCTGGGACTGGGCGCGCTGCTCCTCGTCGTGGCGGCTTCGGTCTTCACCGCAGTCGCCTGGGAGCGCATCGGCCCGACCGGCCAGCTGCTCGTCGTTGTCACCGCGACCCTCGGTGTGTCCGCGGCGGCCGTGCTGCTGCGGCGTCGGCTGCACGGCACGGCCGAAGCCCTGGCCGCACTCGGCTTCGGGCTGGTGGTGGTGGATCTCGTGGCAGCGCCCACGCTCGGCGTGGTGCCTGACTCGTTCACGGAGGTGACCTCGCCCTACGCGAGCACAGCATTGACGCTTCTGGCCGTCGCGGCGCTGGCGGCCGGGCACCTCGCAGGTCTTCGCTCGTGGGTGTGGCTGGGCTGGGCGAGCGTCACGGCGGCCGCCGGTGCTGGGGCCGCGATGCTCGCCGAGCGGGCCGGCGGAGGAGCGTCCGCGATCGTGCTCAGCCTGACCCTGACCGCTGTGGTGGGAGTCGTGCTGCTCACCATGACGTGGGTGCGTCAGTCCCTTGTCCGCGACCGGCGCCCGACAGTGACGGCGGGAGCGGTGGCCATGCTGGTGGCAGGCCCCGTGGCCGTCGGCACGACGCTCGACTCCGCCGCCGTTGGTGCCGGCACGCTCTTCGCGGTCGCCACGACGACGGTGCTGCTCGCCGCGCTGAGCCAGATGAGCAGACCGCGTCCGGTGGCCTTCCTCGTGGCAGCGGGTGCGCTGGTCGGCGCGAGCGCCGCCCTGCTCCTGGCGCTTGCGCTACCGAGCGCCCCACTCGCGTTGGCGATCTGCGCCGGAGTGGCGGGTGCGGTCGCGCTCGTCCTGCCCATGCACCGTGGCAGGGGTGCGGTCGGGCTCGTCGTCGCCCTGCCACTCTGGCTGGGTTGGCTGGGCCTGCTGCTGAGCACGTCGGCGGCCGAGCGTCTCGCCGAGGATCGCGCCGTGGACGCGACAGGGGCGCTGCTGGTCACGGTCGCTGTCGGCCTGGTGGCCGCTGCGTGGGCCGGACGCGGCAGCGGCGCGGCGGCCGCGCTGGCGTGGGCGGCAGCCCCGGTCGGCTTCGCCGGAGCGGCGGCGCTCGTGCCCGAGGGCTACCCCGAGCTGCTGGAGGCGTGGACCGTCCCACTGGCGGTCGCGCTGCTCGGGGCCGGGTGGCTGGCAAGCAGCGGACGAACGGTGTCGAGCCTCGAGCGCGTCGGGCCGGCCCTGACGGTCGCCCTGTTGCCGTCCGCGGTGATGGCCTGGGCGGCGCCGTGGGTGCAGGACGGCAACGACGACCCCACGGCTCACCTCGTCCGGCTGGTCGCAGTCCTCGTCGTCGGGACCGTCGCGTGCATCGCCGGGGCCCGCCGGCACTCCCTGGGCCTGTTCCTGCCCGCGGCAGCCTCGCTGCTGGTCGCGGCGGCGGCCCAGCTGTGGACCGGGCTGGACGCGCTACCGCGGTGGATGGCGCTGGGCCTCGCCGGCGTGCTGCTCGTCGTCACCGGAGCCCGCTTCGAGTGGGTGCGAGGCGAGGGCAGCCGGGCTCGCACCTGGATGCACGGCCTGTCCTGACCCCGCACCGGCGGGAGGAGCCAGGGGGCTAGCGTCTCGCCCCCGCCGGTCGGACCTGGGCGAGGCTGTCCAGGTGGTATCGGATCTGCAGGGCAGCACCGGCGCCCTCACCGACGGCGGAAGCCAGCTGCTTGGTCGAGCCCTCCCGGACATCCCCGGCGGCGAACACACCCGGGATCGACGTCGCGAACGTCCGGTCGGTCTCGATGAACCCGCGGGAGTCGGTCTGCACCGCGCCGCCCAGCCACCCGGTGTTCGGGTCGAGCCCGACGAAGACGAAGGCTCCGGACGCCTCGTGGCGCCGCTCGTCGCCGGTGGCCCGGTTCTTCAGCCGCACAGCCGCGAAGCCGCCGCCCTCGGCCGCCTCGAACGCGACGACCTCAGTCCCGGTGAGCACGGTCATGCCTGCGTGCTCGGCCACCTTGTCCTGCAGCAGGCGACTGGCCTTGAGCTCGTCGGCGTACTCCACGACCGTGACGTGCTGGGCGAACTGCGTCAGGAACAGCCCCTCCTCGAGGCCGCTGTTCCCACCGCCGATCACCAGAACCTCCTCGGCGCCGGAGTAGAACGGCCCGTCACAGGTGGCGCAGAAGTGCACACCGGCCCCGATCAGGTCCTCCTCGCCGGTGGCTCCGGTTCGGCGATACGTCGAACCGGTGGCGAGCAGCACGGCCCCGGCGTTCAGGTTCTGCCCCGTCGAGAGCCCGGCTCGGACGGAGTTGCCGTCGGCCTCGATCGACTCGACGTCGACAGCCTGCAGCGTCTCGACGCCGTAGCGCCTGGCCTGGGTGACCATGCGGTCGGCCAGCTCGGCTCCCCCGACGCCGTCCGGGAACCCCGGGTAGTTGTCGAGCCGCTCGGTGACTCCCGCCTGCCCGCCGAGCGCCGAGCGGTCGATCACCAGGGTGCGCAGGTTCTCGCGGGCCGTGTAGATCGACGCCGTGAGCCCCGTCGGACCTCCGCCGACGATGATGACGTCGTAGGTGTCCTGGGCGGCCTCGCGGGGCAGGCCGAGGGCGTCGGCCAGCTCGGCGTTGGTGGGCTCGGACACGTGGCTGCCGTCCGGGAACACGATGGTCGGGATGATGCGCTTGCCGTCGTTGCGCCGCTCGACCTCGGCGGTCGCCTCCGGCGTCTTCTCCAGGTCGACGTAGGTGAAGCCCACCCGCTGCTCGGTGAGAAACCGCTTGGACCGGCGGCAGTCAGGGCACCAGTCGGCGCCGTAGAGGACGACCGATGGGTGGTCGTCACCATTCGGGGATGCTGCCACGGTCAGCGTTCATAGGCGCGCAACCCGGCAGCCTTGCCGTCCATTCCTGCCTGTCATCCGCGTCACGCCACGGCGAGGCCGTCGAGGGCGGTCTCGATCGGGGTCGACCCGCTCGCGAGGTCGAAGCCACGACGCGCCGTCGCCGGGACGTCGAGACACGCGACGGCCACTGCTGCGAGATCAGCCCTCGACACCGTGCCGCCGTGCAGCTGGTGACCCACCTCGACCTGGCCGGTACCCACGTCGTTCGTCAGGCCGCCGGGGCGGATGACCGTCCAGCCCAGCGCGGTGGCGGCGAGTGAGGCGTCCGATCGGCCCTTGGCGGCGAGGACCGCCGACATGAACGCTGGACCGTGCTCGGGGCGGTCGGCGTACATGGACGAGACCTGGACCCAGCGCCCGACTCCGGCCTCGTCGGCGGCCTGCTGAGCTGCGACGCACGCGTCACCGTCGATGAGCGCGGGGTCGTCGCCGAAGCCAGCCCGCCGCCCAGAACACCGCGTCAGCGCCGTCGAGCAGCGCGCGCAGCTCGGTCGGGGCCAGCTCGGTGAGGTCGGCCCGCAGCGTCGAGGCTCCCGCGTCGTGCAGCTCGTCGAGCTTCTCCGCCGAGCGGACCACTCCGGTCACGTCGTCTCCTCGGGCGACCAGACCGTCCACGACCATCCGCCCGGTCTGACCCGCTGCGCCCAGCACCACGACTCGCATGTGCCGACCGTAGCCGGGCACCAACATCGGGGAATGACCCCGGCTTCCCTTTTGTTGACCCCGCAACTACCTTGAATCCCAAAGGAGCGCCCATGCCTGCTGTGACCGTCGACGACGTCCTTGCCGTCCCCTCCGTCTCCGTCGGTGCGCCGGCGTCGACACAGGACCGTGCGCTCGTCTCCCTGACCACCGCTCCGTCCGGGTACGAGGGTGAGGGGTTCCCGGTGCGTCGCGCGTTCGCCGGCGTCGACCTGCGCCTTCTCGACCCGTTCATCCACATGGACCAGATGGGTGAGGTCGAGTACGCCCCCGGCGAGCCGAAGGGCACCCCCTGGCACCCGCACCGCGGCTTCGAGACGGTGACGTACATGCTGGACGGGCTGCTGCGCCACCAGGACAGCCACGGCGGTGGTGGGCTGATCACCGACGGGGACACGCAGTGGATGACCGCCGGCAGCGGGCTCCTGCACATCGAGACCCCACCCGAGCACGTCGTCATGAGCGGCGGGCTCTTCCATGGTTTCCAGCTCTGGGTCAACCTCCCACGGGCGAAGAAGTGGTCTGCCCCGCGGTACCAGGACATCAAGGCCGGCAACGTCGCGCTGGTGCGCTCCCCCGATGGTGGGGCCCTCGTGCGGGTGATCGCCGGCCAGGTCGGGGAACACGCTGGACCGGGCAGCACCCACACGCCCATCTCCCTCGTCCACGCCACCATCTCCCCCGGCGCAGAGCTGCGCCTGCCCTGGCGCCCGGACTTCAACGCGCTCGTCTACGCCCTGGCCGGCCAGGGCTCGGTCACCACCGCTGCCCGGCCGTTGCGGATGGGCCAGCTCGCCGTCCTGGGCTCCGGCGACACCGTCACGGTGCGCGCCGACGCAGCCCAGGAGTCGCGCAGCCCGAACCTCGACGTGCTGATCCTGGGTGGCGAGCCCATCCGTGAGCCGGTGGCCGCGTACGGACCCTTCGTCATGAACACCAGGGCTGAGCTCGTCGAGGCGTTCGAGGACTACCAGGCGGGCAAGCTCGGCACGATCCCCGCTGAGCCGCACCCGGGCCACGACGTGCTGTAGCCCGTGCGCTGGCCTAGCGTCCGAGCATGAGCAACCTCGAGCAGCGCCCCACCGAGACCTCGGCGGGCGGAGCGACGGTCGACGACTCCCCGGAGCTCCTGGGCCCCCGCGAGGTTCCCCTGGGCGGCCCGCGCGCCATGACGGTGCGTCGCACGCTCCCGCACCGTGACCGCCGCATGGTGGGGGCCTGGTGCTTCGTCGACCACTACGGGCCCCACGACCTGACAGGCACGACGGGAATGGACGTGCCTCCGCACCCGCACACCGGCCTGCAGACCGTCTCGTGGCTCTCCGAAGGCGACGTGCTGCACCGCGACACACTCGGCTCGGAGCAGATGATCGCCCCCGGGCAGCTCAACCTCATGACGGCCGGGCGCGGCATCGCTCACTCCGAGGAGACGCCGGCCCCGGCTCAGCGCACCACCCAGCGGCTGGCCGGGGTCCAGCTGTGGGTCGCGCTGCCGTCGGCCAGCCGAGACGTGGACCCGCACTTCGAGCACCACTCGAGTCTTCCGGTGCTCGACGTCGGCGGCGTCCGCGCCCAGGTGGTCATCGGCTCGATGGACGGCGCCCAGTCGCCGGCGAGGGCCTACTCACCCCTGGTCGGAGCCGACGTGACGCTCGACGCCGACGGCGCGGGGCTCCTGCCGCTCGAGGCCTCGTTCGAGCACGCCGTGCTCGCGATGGAGGGCGACATCGAGGTGGCCGGACGGACCGTCCGGTTCGGCGAGCTCCTCTACCTGCCACCGGGTCCACGAGACGTCGCACTCTCGGCTCATGCACCGGCCCGAGCGCTGCTGATCGGCGGAGAGCCCTTCGACGAGCACATCGTCATGTGGTGGAACTTCGTCGGCACCGACCACGACGCCATCGTCGAGGCGCGCCGTCAATGGGAGGCCCAGGACGAGCGCTTCGGAACCGTCCATGGCTACGACGGTCCGTGGCTGCACGCCCCCGAGCTACCGAACTCGCGCCTGAAGGCTCGCGGCCGGACACGCCACTGACCCGCTCCACATATACCCCGTGGGGTATCCTGACGTGGTGCCTACCTCGTTGAGCGACGCCGCGACGGCCCTTCGCCAGTGGCCCGCCCGACGGTGGTGGGTCGCCCTCGCAGCCGCGCTCGTCACCCTTCTGGTGATCGGGCTGCCGACGGACGTCGTCCCCAACCCGGTCTTCGGTCGCTCGATCGAGGTCACCTGGTGGTCGTACCCCGCTCTCGTGCTGGCCGCACTGCTCGGCGGCCTGCTGGCGGCTACCTACGTGCGAACGGGCGACCCGCGCAGCGCCGAGGTCGACCGCCCCGGCAGGCTGGGTGCTGCTGGTGGGTTCGTGGCCTACCTCGCCGTGGGCTGCCCGGTCTGCAACAAGCTGGTGCTGCTCGCCCTGGGCACCACCGGCGCGATCCAGTGGTTCGCCCCCGTCCAGCCCTACCTTGCGGTGCTCGGGGTGGTGCTGCTGACGTGGGCCCTGCTGGTCCGGCTGCGCGGAGACATCGCCTGCCGGGTCGACCAGCCGGTGTGAGTCAGGTCTGCAGCGCGTCGGCGAAGGCCAGCACGGCGTCGCGCTCGCTCGCGGTCCAGCCCTCGTCCGGATGGGGTTGGACGAGGAGTGTGGGGATGCCGCTCGAGTCACGCTGGGCCGCCCACTCGTAGATCGCCGGCTCGAGGTCGTCATCGATCCACACTGTCGGGCGGTCCCCGACGGTCGCTCGCACCCCGGGGAACTTGTAGCTGCCCACCCCCCACCCCGTTCGCTGCGTGGTGGTGCGGGTCTGATGGGCGGCGAAGTCGATCCACGGCCAGTCGGCGCCGAACCCGACGACCGGCGCCAGCCCCACTGGCGCCCGCTCCTGCCACATCGTGGCCCAGACCATGTCGAACACCTGCTCCAGGCCGCGGACCCACTCGGCGTGCTCGGGTCGCAGCAGCAGCTCGTAGCCGTCGGCGCGGGCAGCGGCAAAGCCGGGCGGAACACGGACGTTGCCGCGACCGAGGGGAAGGCGGTGGTCGATCCGCTCCCAGGCGCCGAAGGCGTTCAGCACCCCGTCCACGTCCAGCAGCAGCAGCGGACGGCTCGCGCTCACCTGAGCCACCGTGCCACGCGGAGGCCGATGCCGCCGTCGGACTGTGGAATCGTTCGCCCGTGCGCGTCTTGGCGGTCTCGGACCTTCACTACCGCCTGCCCGCCTACGACTGGTTGGTGGAGGCAGCAGGCGCGGCCGACCTGGTCGCCATCGCCGGCGACTTGCTCGACATCGTCGCCGCGGTGCCGCACGAGGCCCAGGCGGTCGTGGTCGGGGCCTACCTGCAGCGCCTGGCCGACCGCACGACGGTGGCGGCCTGCTCGGGCAACCACGACCTCGACGGGCCCGGCGCGCTCGGCGAGCAGGTTGCCGGCTGGCTCGCCGGCCAGCGCGTAGCCGGGCTGCACACCGACGGGCACAGCATCGACCTCGATGGGGTCCGCGTCACGATCGCGCCCTGGTGGGACGGGCCGTCGACGCGCTCGCAGGTCGAGCAGCAGCTGCGGGCCGCCGCAGCTGAGCGCCCGCAACGCTGGGTCTGGCTCTACCACGCACCGCCCGCGGGCAGCCGGCTGTGCTTCGACGGACGACGGACGTTCCCGGATGAGGACCTCGCCGGCTGGATCGCCGAGCTGAGCCCCGATGTGGTTCTCTGCGGCCACATCCACCAGGCTCCATGGGTCGAGGGTGGCGGCTGGTACGACCGCCTCGGCTCCACTCTCGTCATCAACCCCGGAAAGCAGATCGGACGCGCTCCGCCCCACGTCTGGATCGACACCGACGCCAACACCGCCACCTGGACGGGGCTCGGCGAGCAGGACACGACCAACCTCTGGTGAGGGTGGTCGGCGCTGGATCAGCCCTGGGGGTCGCGAACCGAGCCGGGCCGGGCGCGTGGTCGCTGGCCGTACGTCAGGGCCCCCAGCACCGTGTCGAGCATGCCCAGGTGACCCTCGAGGTCGGAGTACTGATGCTTCACGTCGACCAGGTACTGGGTCAGCCCGTCGACCCGCCCGGCCAGTACCCGGGCCACCTCCAGCGCAGCTGCCGGCTGCTGCACCAGGAACGTCTCGGGGTCGTCGGACACCCTCAGCACGACGTCGCTCTCGCACCGCACCGTCGCCGTCGCGGGCTTGCGCAGCAGCAGGGACATCTCACCGAACATCGCGCCCTGGGTGTTGATGCGGGCCACGGCGACGTCGTCGCGTTCGACCACCACGGTGCCGCGAACCAGCACGAACAGCTCGGAGACCGCGTCGCCCTCCATGATGAGGATCTCGCCGGCCTGCCGGGTGACCTCAGGCAGCGACGTGGAGTGGTCGAGAAGGCTCACGTCCGTCACCGTAGCGTGGCCACATGGCGAGCCCCCATCGGGAACCGGACGAGCGCGCCGAGCGCGCTATTGCCGACCTGCTCGACCGGCTCACGCTCGAGGAGAAGCTCGAGATGCTGGACGGCGACACGGACTTCTGGTCCGGCGTGATCGACACGATCCGCCACGACGCCTACCACCGCCACCCCTGGCCCGCCGGCGTCGTCACCCGGTTGGGCATCGGGGGACTGCACTTCGTGGACGGCCCGCGCGGAGTCGCCCTGGAAGGCGGGGCCACGACGTTCCCCGCCCCGATCGCCCGGGGCGCCAGCTTCGACGTCGACCTCGAGCAGCGCATCGGCGACGTGCTCGGACGTGAGACGAGGGCCGTCGGGGCCAACCTTCTGGGCGCGCCATGCCTCAACCTGCTTCGCCATCCCGGCTGGGGCCGCGCCCAGGAGACCTACGGCGAGGAGACAGTCCACCTCGCCGCGATGGGGTCGGCACTGGTGGCCGGGGTGCAGCGCCACGCGATCGCCTGCGCCAAGCACTACGCCCTGAACTCCATCGACTCGGCGCGGCTCAGGCTCGACGTGCGCGCGACTTCGCGCGTGCTGCACGAGGTGTACCTGCCTCAGTTCAAGGCTGCCGTCGACGCGGGCGCGATGGCAGTCATGAGTGCCTACAACAGCGTCAACGGCGACTGGTGCGGCCAGAACGCGACGCTGCTCACCGACATCCTGAAGAAGCGATGGGGGTTTCGAGGTTTCGTCGTCACCGACTTCCTCTTCGGGGTCCGCGACGCCGAGGCCGGTGTCAACGCCGGTCTCGACCTCGAGATGCCGCACCGGTTGGTGCTCGACTCCGGCTTGGGTGAGGCCGTGGCGGCGGGCCGGGTTCCACGCTCGCGTATCGACGACGCCGTCGAGCGGATGCTGCGGGCTCAACGCGAGATCCCCGCCGGCGGCTACCCCCGCTCCCTCCTGGGCTGCGACGAGCACCGGGCGCTGGCGCGGGACGCGGCAGCCTCGTCGATCGTCCTGCTCAAGAACTCAGACGCCGCGCTCCCACTCCCCGCGACGGGCACCGTCGCCATGATCGGGCGCCTCGCCGACGAACCCAACCTGGGTGACCGGGGCTCGTCCGACACCCGCCCCACCCACGTGGTGACCCCGCTGGCCGGCCTGAAGCAGGCCGCGGGCCCGGAGCTGGAGGTCACCTTCAGCACAGGGGAGGACCAGCAGCGGGCGGCCGGCCTGGCCGCGCGGGCCGATGCGGCGGTCGTGGTCGTCGGGCTCACCTGGCGGGACGAGGGCGAGCACATCGAGCTGAGTGACATCGGCCCCACCCTCCGCCATGCCCCAGCACCGGACTGGCTGCGCCGGCGCGTACCCGCTCGCACCCTCCAACGACGCTGGCCTGCGCTCACCAGGGCTCTTGCTGCCGCCGTGGTTCACCGGCCGGTGGGTCCCGCGGCCGCGGCGGCCGACGGGTTCACGGCCGGGGACCGCACCAACCTGCGGCTCGACCCCCGTGACGAGGCACTCGTCCGCGCCGTCGCAGCAGCCAACCCCCGGACGGTGGTCGTGCTCATGGCCGGCGGTGCGGTGATCACCGAGAGCTGGCGTCACGACGTCGCGGGCCTCGTCCTGCTCTGGTACCCGGGCATGGAGGGCGGTCACGCGCTCGCCGACATCCTGCTCGGGCGCGTCGCGCCCTCCGGCCGGATGCCGTTCACGGTCCCGACCGAGCACGCGCACCTTCCCCCGTTCAACCCGCGAGCGCACGAGACCACCTACGACCTGTGGCACGGGTACCGCCTGCTCGACCGAGACGGTGTCGAGGCCGCGTTCCCGTTCGGGTTCGGCCTGTCGTACACGACCTTCGGCTACGACGACCTCGTGGTGACGAGCACCGACGACGGCCTGATCGTCGAGGTCGACGTCACCAACACCGGTGCGGTCGCGGCCGACGAGGTCGTGCAGGTCTACGTCGAGCCCCCGGGTGTCGAGGTCGTGCGCCCGCGACGACAGCTCGCCGGGTTCACCCGGGTGAGCGCGGCGCCCGGGGTGAGCGTGCGTGCCCGGGTCAGCATCGACCGGCGAGCCGTCGCGTACTTCGACGAGGGACACGACGCGTTCGCGCTCGAGCACGGTGAGCACCGCGTCGTCATCGCCCGCGACGCCCAGGCGGCCCCTGCCGCGTCAACCGTGGTCACGCTGCAGGCTTGCCTCCTCCCCGACTGAGCCAGGCCGACGAGCAGGACGCGGCTCGACGCATCCATCCCCCGGGTACGGTCGCAGGCGTGCCGATCAGCCCGTCGCTGCCCAGCCTGCCCGGACGAGTGATCGACCGGCTGCGCACGACCATGCACCCAGAGGCATTCCACGGCGAGCACGAGCGCAGCGGCTTCTTCGAGGGCTGGTACGTCAAGCTCGTCAGTGCCGACCGCGTGCAGAGGTGGGCACTGATCCCCGGTGTCTTCCTCGGGCTCGAGGGCGGGGACGAGGCGTTCGTCCAGGTGCTGAACGGTGCGACCGGGGAGTCGGTGTACGTCAGCTTCGACCGGGCCGACTTCTCTGCCAGCACCGACGGCTTCGACGTGCGGGTGGGGAAGAACCGCTTCAGCAGCACCGGCGTCGACCTCGACCTGCCAGAGGCCGACCTTCGTGGGCAGGTGAGCTTCAACCAGCCCCTGCACCCCTGGCCGGTCACCGTCCGCTCACCGGGAATCATGGGCTGGTACGGCTGGGTGCCCTTCATGGAGTGCTACCACGGGGTCGTCTCCTTCGACCACGGGCTGACCGGCTCGTTGTCCCACGCGGGCCGCGAGCTCTCCTTCGACGGAGGCCGCGGCTACCTCGAGAAGGACTGGGGGCGTGCCTTCCCGTCCGGCTACGTGTGGATGCAGACCAACCACTTCTCCCGCCCACGGGTGAGCCTGACGGCCTCGGTCGCACTCATCCCATGGCTGCGCGGAGAGTTCCGCGGGTTCATCGTCGGGCTGTGGGTGGACGGCGTCCTGCACCGCTTCGCCACGCACAACGGGGCGAGCACGACCGCGCTGTCGATCGACGACGAGCATGTGCGCTGGCACCTGCGCTCGCGATCAGGGGCGGCGCTGCAGATCACCGCGCAGCGACGCCGTGGCGGCCTGCTGCACGCACCGATCCGTACGCAGATGCACCGACGGGTGGAGGAGACGCTGGACGCCAGCGTGGCTGTCCGGCTCCTTGCCGCCGACGGGAGCATCCTGCTCGACGACACTGGCGAGTGCGCGGGCCTCGAGGTACACGGCGACCTCGACCGGCTGCTTGCGACGGCCTAGGCGCTACGCCCGCCTGTCACCGCCAGTCGCACCAGGGTGACCACCTGGACGAGCAGCGCGATGCCGGTCCCGAACGCCGCCACGACGAGCACCAGGCGAACGAGCCACGTGGGGTCGAAGGCCCACCCCGTGAAGTCGAAGGGGAAGACATCGAGAACCTGCAGGGTCGCGGCCAGGCTGATGGACGAGAGCACCACCTGCCCGAGCGCCCGCCACCAGGCAGGGTCGGCGAGCGACCACACCAGGTTGACGACGAGCCCCGCCAGCAGGGAGGCGTTGACGATGCCCAGCACCGACTGCACGTCGTCGGTCACGAAGCTGAGCGCCTGCCATCCCGGGGCGCCGTTGATCAGGTACAGCAGCGCCGCGTTCACCCCCGCAGCGACTCCGTAGCCGAGCTGGCGCAGCGTTCTGGGAGGGGCCGCCGACTCGACGGCAGCGTCTGTCCGAGTTGCCATGATCCACTCCCGGCCAACCGAGGGACCTTCGACACGACAGTAGGGCGGAGCCCGACTCGCCACCAGGGGCGAAAGGCTCAGCCCTGCAGGGTGCGGGCGAGCTCGTCCGCCTCGGCGCGAGAGGCCTTGAGGGCATCGGCCATCGCGTCGGACACCGACCGCACCGTGTTGCGGCCGCGCCTGGTCAGCTCGACCAGGACGCCTCGGCGGTCACCGTCGATCGCCCCGGTCTTGCGGGTGACCAGGCCCTTCTGCTCCAGGCGTTCCACCAGCTTTGTCACTCCGCCACTGGACAACCCGGTCATCTCCTGGATCGCCGTCGGCCGCATGGCTCCCTCGTTGTCCAGGGCGAAGAGCAGCGTCGACGACAGGTCCGACACGACGTCCGGGTCGCGTGCCGACCCCTCGGCGGCGGCGCCCAGGATGAGCCGGAGCTGGGCCATCTGCAGCAGGACCGACTGGACTTCTCTGCGCTCTCTCTCCCCCACGCGGTGACTGTATCCCGCAGCGTTGTCCGCGGGCAGGTACTTGGTCCCGGAAAAGCCCCGGCGCAGCGCCTGGCGTGCCGGCGGCTACGTGGCTCCGCCGAGCTCACGCACGTCGCGTGCCGGGCTGCCGAACTCCTCGACGGAGTACCGGCTGACCTGCAGGTCGGCCGGCCAGACCCCAGGGCGCATGCCCGCCTTGACCCACAGGGCGTCCAAGAACTCCTGGGGAGTCGCCAGCTCGCCCCATACCGACGGAAGGAACGTGGCGCGGTGTCGCCCGTCGGTCACGAGCAGCCCGTCCTCACCCGGCCGCAGCGCGTCGGCGAGCTCGGCCCACCCGGCGACGGGAAGCACGCGCAGTGGACCGAGGACGCTCACGTGCACGTCGAGGGCAGCCATGTCGGCCACCGTGACCGCCGGGAGTCGAGGGTCGTCGAAGGCGGCGGCTGCCGCGTTGTGGGCCACGTCAACCCCGAGCGGGCGGTGCGGCACCAGCGACCCGATGCATCCCAGCAGACGCTGGCTGCGGCGCAGCGTCACGAAGCAGGCGCCCGGGTCACGCAGGGCGGGCGCCATCTCGGTGAGGTCCGGCAGCCATCGACGCCCGTGGGCAAGAGGCTCGGCGACGGCCCGCACGGCGATGCGCAGCATCTCGTCGCGGTCCTGCTGCTCCAGCATCAACCCTCCACGGCGAAGGCGCCGTAGCCCACGACCCGGTCTGCGGACCCCGCCGTGTCGGCCGATGTCCGACGATCCAGCTCGTGCACGACAGCGCCGTGCCGACGGGCCACGGACAGCAGGACCCGCAGCGCCTGGGCCCCGCACGCGTCGGCATCGCCGATGCGCGAGGTGTCGCAGGCGATGATCGCCGCGCTGGTCCGTGCGTCATGCCTACGGGCCGCGGCATCAGGCTCGTAGTGCGACAGGTCGGTACTCACGACGACGAGCGAGTCGTCGACCCACCACGGCTCGACCAGGTCGGCCACCTCGTTCGGGTCAGCGTCCCCGACGAGGACGGGCAGCACTGGCACGCCCGGCAGCGTGGCCTGCAGGAACGGGATCTGCACCTCCAGGCTGTGCTCAGGTGCGTGGGCGACATCAGCGACGGCGACCAGCGCTCGCCCCGATGCCGCGTCGGCCTCGACCAGGTGACGGCGACCCGCGGCGTCCACGGGGAGAACGCCCAACGGGGACTCCCAGGCGTCGGCGCCGCTCGCCTCGACCCCCCACACCGGAACCCGGTGGGGAGGTCCGAGCAGCAGCACCCGCCTGACCCGCGCTGCCACGGAAGGCAGCAGCCGGTAGGCGACGCCCGCGGTGGGGCCGGAGTAGACGTACCCGGCATGCGGCACGACGAGGGCGCGCAGGCGCGTGACCGGCGGGGGCGGTTCGGGCGCGGGGGCCGACAGGTACGCGAGCACAGCGGCGTCCAGGACAGCGGGATCTGCTGGGTAGAAGAGCCCCGCGACCGCGGGCCGGCGCACCGCAGCGCGGGCCCTCACGGCGCTGCCTCGGCCAGGCGTACCGGCAGGCGCTTCGCACCCCAGTCGCCCACGGGTCCGTCGAAGACGCCGGGAAGAGACTCGCCGCAGCGCCCACAGCGGCCGTCGTCGGTGAGGCGGTACTCGCTCAGCACGTACCAGTCGCGACGGACGAGGACCAGGCCGCAGGACGGACACGTCGTCGTCCCGCCGTCACCGTCGTGGACGTTGCCGGTGTAGGCGAAGCGGACCCCGTTCGAGATCGCGATACGACGGGCCCGGGTGAGGGTGGCCGGTGGGGTCGGCGGCCGGTCGCGCATCTTGAAGTCGGGGTGGAAGGCCGTGAAGTGCATGGGCACGTCTGCGCCGAGCCGGTCGACGACCCAGGAGGTCATGGAGTCGATCTCGGCGTCGGAGTCGTTGAGCCCGGGGATGAGAAGTGTCGTGAGCTCGACCCACACCGGGGTCTGCGTCACGAGGTACTCGATCGTCTCCAGAACAGGGGCCAGCCGGGCCGAGCACACCCGCCGGTAGACGTCGTCGTCGAAGGACTTCAGGTCGACGTTGGCGGCGTCCATGTGCGCGTACATGTCCGCCCGCGGTCCGGCAAGCATGTAGCCGGCAGTGACTGACACCGCCCGCAGCCCGACCTCGTGGCACGCGACCGCGGTGTCGCGGGCGTACTCGTAGAAGATGGTCGGGTCGTTGTAGGTGAACGCGACCGACCGGCAGCCGAGCTCAGCCGCCGTGGCAGCGATCCGCCCAGGAGTTGCAGCGTCGGCCAACGTGTCGATCTCGCGGCTCTTCGAGATGTCCCAGTTCTGGCAGAACCGACACGTCAGGTTGCAGCCCGCCGTCCCGAACGAGAGCACCGCCGAGCCGGGGAGGAAGTGGTTGAGCGGCTTCTTCTCGATGGGGTCCACGCAGAACCCGCTGCTGCGCCCGTACGTCGTGAGCACGATCTGGTCACCCAGCCGGCGGCGGACGAAGCAGAGACCGCGTTGACCGTCGTTCAGCGCGCAGCCACGCGGGCAGACGTCGCACTGGATGCGCCCGTCGTCCCGCGTGTGCCAGGCGCTGGTCGGGTGGGCGGACTCGACGACCACGTCGGATCACCTCCAACAACGCTAGTGAACGCCCTGGTGACCGCGGTGGCCAGAGTCTGTTGGTCCCTGCTCAGTCAGCGGGGTGGGTAGGGCCGACGAGCCTCGGCCCCAGCCGTCGGTCGAGCACGAGCACGGTGAGCAGGCCCACCACCGCCCCGACCAGCGCAGGCGAGGTGACCGCCAGCCCCGCCTGAGCGAGGAGCAGCGTCGCCAGCAGGGCGCTGGAGAACGGCAGCCGGATGACTGCTGCCACGGCCGCGGCGACACCCGCAGCCGCGAGACCGGTCACGCTGGCCGGGCCGACGACCAGCGCTGCGACGACGGCCACGCCGACCCCGATGGAGATGGCGGGAAAGACCGCCCCGCCGCGAAACCCGCTCCCGAGCGAGATCGAGTAGGCCAACGACTTCGCGATAACGACGACGAGCAGGCTTGACGCCGAGGTTGCCGTCAACACACCACCCACCGTTGCCTGGCCGGAGAAGAGCACCTGGTTCAGCGGCGCGTCCACGAGCGCTCGAGCCATCAGTGCCAGCCCCGCTATCCCCCACGCGGACAGGACGAGGAGCAGCACGCGGGGTCTGTGCACCATGGCGTGAGCCATCCGCCCCCCACCGAGGAAGGCGACGTGGATGATGACGGCCACGGCGAGGCCCAGCGGGACTGCGACAAGGATGTCGGCAGCCAGCACAGTCGGGTAGGCCGGCGCCGTGGGCAGAGCCAGGACGACCTCTCCCAGGCCCGCCCACTGACCGACGCCCACCTGAACCAGGTAGCCCGTTGCCAACGCCAGGGCCACGGGCGCGAGCGCCAACGGTGCGCCGGCCGTGCGTCGGGCGACAAGGGCGGCCTCCAGGATGAACACCGCCAGCGCGATCGGGTTCCCGAGCACGGCGCCGAATGCGGCCATCCCCCCAGCCATCATCAACAACCGTCGATGGCCGTCAAGTCGGCTCGGGTCGACCTTGCCGATCCCCGCCACGACGAAGCCGGTCGCCGTTCCGATGGCGAGGGCAGGCGCCTCAGGTCCGAGCACCGCCCCGAAGCTCAGGGATGCCAGTGCGGCAGCCACCGCCGACACCGCAACCCGGGGGCCGACGTCGAAGGCGAAGCCGTCCAGCGGCGAGTGACCCCCGTGCCCGGGCAGGCCCAGCGCCAGCGCCGTCAGGAGGGCTCCAACGCTCAGCATCGCGACCGCCCACCACCACGGCACCTCGCTGAAGCCCAGCCGGGTGGGCAGGTGCTCCCAGATCAGGGACGTGAGCTCGTGCTCGGTGACGACGAAGGCGGTCGCCGCCGCGGCAGCGACGGGGCCGACGACGGCGGCGCGTCCGAGAAGGCCGATGAAGGCTCGGTCGACCGGCGCCGGACCGGTCGCCACCGCGGCGTCGTGTCCCACGAGGGAGCACTCTGGCACTCATCGCCACCCAGGGAGCCATGTCGGGGTGCTTGGATGGCGCCGTGCCCGACCTCCGCTCGACGCCCTGAGCCTGCAATGAGCCTGAACGTCGCGACGTCGGACCTGCTGTTCCTCGTCGCAGGGCTGGCACTGCTGCTGGGTGCCTGGCTGCCGCGCATCGCTGCAGGGCGGGCCTTCTCCGCGCCGATGGTGTTCGTGGCTGCCGGACTGCTGCTGGGGCTGCTGCCGTTGGACCTGCCGACGCTGGGACTGGCAGAGCTGTCCCAGGAAGCCGTGCGGGCCACCATCGAGCACGTGACGGAGGTCGTCGTCATCGTCGCCCTCTTCGGTGTGGGGCTCGCGATCGACAGGCCGTTCGGGTGGCGGCGGTGGGCGACGACCTGGCGGCTCCTGGGCATCGCGATGCCGCTGTGCATCGCGATCGTGGCCGTGCTCGGCTGGGGCGTGGCCGGCCTGCTTCCGGCCAGTGCCCTGCTGCTCGGGGCTGTCCTCGCCCCCACCGACCCTGTGCTGGCCTCCGAGGTGCAGGTCGGCGGACCGTCGGACGACAAGCGCGAGGACGAGGACGACGTCCGCTTCGCCCTGACGTCCGAGGCCGGCCTCAACGACGGCCTGGCGTTCCCCTTCGTCTACGCGGCGGTCTTTCTCACCACCGGGGGGATCGCTGCCTGGGGGCCCGGGTGGCTGGCGTGGGAGCTTCTCGGCAAGGTCGCGATCGGTATCGCCGCCGGCATGGCCACCGGATGGGTCCTCGCCAGGCTCACCTTCGCCCGACCGGCGCGCTACCTGCGGTTCGCCGAGACGTCTGAGGCGCTGGTCGCCCTCGCAGCCGTCTTCGTGGTGTACGGGACCACCGAGGTCGTCGGTGGGTACGGCTTTCTCGCCGTCTTCGTGGCTGCTCTCGTGCTGCGCGCCTACGAGCGCGAGCACGACTACCACCGAGTCCTGCACGAGTTCGTGGAGCAGATCGAGCGCCTGCTCACGCTTGCCGTGCTGCTGGCCCTCGGCTACGCCTGCGCCGAGGGTCTGCTGGCGGCCCTGACGCCTGGCGCGGTCGTCGTCGCGGTGGCACTCGTCTTCGTCGTCCGCCCCCTGGTCGGCTGGCTGTCGCTGGCCGGGTGCGGGCTCCCGGCCGGAGACCGGTGGGCGGTTGCGTTCTTCGGCGTGCGCGGGATCGGCTCGTTCTACTACCTCGCCTACGCCGCCGGCCAGACGGCGTTGGCTCAGTACGAGGCCCTGTGGTCGGCCGTGGCGTTCACCGTCCTGCTGTCCGTCGTCATCCACGGCATCAGCGCTGGGCCCGCGATGTCCCGCCTCGATGCAGCCCGCGCCCGGCAGGGGCCCTCGACGTGAGCAGCCACGTCGTCATCGCCGGGGGCTCGCGACCCCCCTCAGCCGAGCGACGACCATCGCCCGGTCGTCGGGATCGGGCAACGAGCGCTCGCCCGCCCGAGCGACGTAGTGACCCTCGTCGGCTAGGGCCGGCGCCAGGTCGGGGGCTCGAGTGCGCAGGTAGGTCAGCATGTCGGCGACCGCGAGCAGAACCTCCGGGTGCGAAGCACCCGCGCGCACGATCGGGCGGCAGACTCCGGCGATGGTGTCCTCCCGCGACGTCACGCGCTCCAGGAGCCGCACCTCGTGCTCGCCCTGCACCCGACGCACGGCTCCGGCGTCTCGTTGGGCGACCAGGCCGAGCAGCGACGCCAGGTGCCCGATGGTGTGAACCGCCGTCGTCGGGTCGTTGAGACTTGGCGAGAGGGCACGCATCGCGATGTCGGTCAGCTGAACCAGCCCGAACCCGGGGTCCTCGTCGGGCGTCCGCTCGAAGCCGACGAGGATGGACTCGACCACGGCGTCGGTGTCGGATGTCGCGGCCCAGACTCGCCCGACCGGCTGGTCGGTGAGCACGTGGTCCCCCGGCGCCACGTCCAGGCGCACAAGTCCGTCGTTCTCCTCGGCCCAGGCGATGATGCGGTCCCGGTCGACTGCCTGGACGAACCCCGAGTGTCTCGAGCGGACCGCCGCCGAGCCGTCCCCAGCGCGGTGCGGCGGCGGCCACTGGGTAGGGGCCGGGCCGATGTCGTGCTCCAGCGTGGC
Source organism: uncultured Actinomycetota bacterium (assembly GCA_963712175.1). GTDB lineage: Bacteria > Actinomycetota > Actinomycetes > Jiangellales > Jiangellaceae > CAVQGZ01. The sequence continues at coordinate 238,806 of CAVQGZ010000008.1, read as the reverse complement.
TCGGACGACGACCTCGGCATCGGCATGTATCTCGGCCAGCATCGTCTCGACGCGCAGCGATACCACGATGTGGGCGACCACGCCGACGAGCGCGGCGACGCTGGCGAGGCCGAGCAGCACGGCGACGGTCACCGACACCCGTGGGGGCCTGTCCACCGTCCCGAACAGCGCCAGCGTGACCAGAGCGAACACGAAGGTGGAGAGCAGGACGGCCAGCGAGCCCTGGATCCAGCCGTCTCGGGCGTGCGTACGCAGCAGCCGTGGGGAGTACTGGGTCGCGGCCAGCTGGAGCGCCACGACCTGAAGGCTGAAGACCAATGCCACGACGGTAAGGGACGAGCCGGCGAGTACCTCGAGCAGACCACGCGCCGAGGAGGGCTCACCGGGCCACCAGACCTGGCCGCTGTCGGTCCCCGGGCGAACCCTCGACAGCAGCACGGCGAGAACGCCCGCGCAGAGGGCAGCCACTGCCGGGATCGGCCAGAGCCGCGAGCGAAGGCGTTCCCGCTGGACGGACAGCGCCGGCATCGTGGTGTGTCCCGCGTCAGTCCTGGGAGGCGGCGTCGTCGGTGATCGCCTGGATCTCGCCTGTGGCGTCCTCGACGGCAGCCTGCGCGTCCTCGACCGCGTCGGCCTCGAGGACCTCGAGCGGTACGTCCCGGTCCGCGATACCTGCGGTGAGCGCGGCAGCCCCGTAGAGGGCGACCGACAGCAGGAACAGCACGAAGAGTATGCCGATGGGCGCGGCGAGCGCGCCGTACTCAGGCTGGTCGATGGTGAAGCCGACGAGCAGCGCCATGACGGTCTTGAGGACCTCGATGACCAGGCCGCCGACGACCGCGCCGATCACCCGGGCCTTGCGCTCCGGACGAATTCCACCGAAGTTGCCCAGGAGCAGGTACACGACCAGGAAGTTCACGACCAGCGTGAGAACCGCGGAGGCGATGTTCAGGAGGAATCCTGGACCGTCCCACTCGATGCCGATCGCCTCGAACGCGCGGTCGGACAGGTCAGCGGTGAACGAGGACGCCACGAACGAGAGCAGGATCAGCGGACCGAGCGCGAGCAGCCACAGCACCCCGATGACCCGAGCTACGACGTAGTTGCGCGAGTCCTTGGGCGCCCCGTAGATGAGGTGGATCGACTGCTTCGCCGCGTTCACCGCGCCGCCACCACCGTAGAGCAGGCCGATGAGGCCGATGATCCCGGTCGTCTGCCCGACGGCTCGCAGCGTGGCCGGGTCGATGCCCTCGTCCCCCAGCAGCCCGGGGAACGCCTCGCCGATCGCCTCGGTGAGGTACTCCGACAGCTGGTCGGCACCGAAGAAGGCCGCGACGCCGTACCCGAAGGCGATGATGGAGAACATCGCCAGGAACATGTAGTACGTCGTTCCGGCGGCCAGCAAGGTCGCCTTCGCGTGCGAGAAGCGCGTGTAGGCGCGGTAGCCGACCCCGACGCTGGTGCCGACCTTGCCGGCCTGCGCGTCGAGGTCGCGCACCTTGTCCGGGGTGGCCTTGGGCGGCGGGTCGAGAGGCTCGCCGGGGATGGGAGGCGGCGTCGTCGTGATGGCCATCGTGTCCTCCTCCTCGGGACGCGGCCGTGCAGCAGGACGTCCCTGTCGAGCCGCGGCCCTAGTGAACCGTGGATCACCGCCAGTCGCAGCGAAGTCGGTCCGATCCCGGCTGCTGCCACGGCGCCACCGGGAGCATGTGACCTGCGCGTCGACGCGGCATAGGACATGCTTGCCCGGCCGCCGTCCCCCACCAAGGAGTGACACCTCGTGCCTGCGCATGACGCCATGCTCGACGCCCACGTCCAGTTCGAGATGACCCGGCTGACAGGCGACGGTCTGGACGAGACGGTGCACACCGAGGTGGAGTCGCTGTTCGACTGGTTCGCCGGCGTTCGGCTCGACGACCTGGCGTCACCGGAGGCGGTCACCGACGCCGCGCTCGTGTGGGTCGACACCGTGTCAGGGCCGCAGGCCTCCGCGATCGTTGTCGATGCGCTGGTGTCGCTCAAGGAGACGTTCGCCGCCTCTGGCGAGACTGTGGAAGACGTCGTGAGCGAGGCCGACGCCGTCCGCTGGGCCACCACCCTGGCCGGGATGGACGACGCGCGGGGAGAGCTGATCGATCAGCTGACGACCAGCAAGGCGTACAGCCGCCTGGTCGCCCATGTGGTCTACCAAGGCGTCAAGAGCTACCTGTTGAAGGAGAACGTGCTCGCCAAGCGGATCCCCGGGGCGTCCTCGCTCGTGCGCCTGGGGCAGCGGGGCCTCGGCGCGGCGGCTCCCGGGCTGGAGCAGAACGTCGACCGGCAGCTCATCGCCTTCGTCGACTCCAACATCGCCGACACGATCAAGGACAGTCGGCGCTTCATCGACAGCATGATGAACCAGGAGACGATCGCGACGATGACCGCCGAAGGGTGGGCGGTAGCCGCCGACCGGCCGGTGGCCTCGCTCGCGACGGTGCTGACCGACGACGAGATCGCGACCCTGGTCGACCTGGTGGCACAGCAGTGGTCGTCGCTGCGTGACACCGCTCTGGTTCGCCGGGTCGTGGCGGAGTCGGTCGAGGCCTTCTTCGCGCGGCAGGGGGCTCGGCCGCTCGCCGACGTCCTGGCGGACGTGGGGGTCAGCGCTGACGTCGTCGTCGAGTCCGCGCTGCCGGTGGCCCGCAGCGCGGTGCAGCACGCGCTCGACACCGGGTACCTGCAGACGCGGGTTCGCACCCGGCTGGCGGCCTTCTACGACACCTACGAGGGATGAGGGGCTACTCGAACGGCACCGGATCACCGGCTCCGCGTCGAAGCACGTCCGGGTAGCCCTCGGAGAAGTCCACGACCGTGGTCGGCTCGCTGCCGGCGTCACCGGTGTCGACGACGGCGTCGACCTGGCGGTCGAGCTCCTCCTTGATCAGCCAGCCGTCGGTCATCGGCTCCTGCTCGCCCGGCAGGAGCAGCGTGCTGGACACGATTGGCTCGGCGAGCTCACGCAGCAGCGCACGCACGAAGCGGTGGTCGGGGATGCGAACTCCGACGGTTCGCTTCTTCGGGTGGGCCAGCCGTCGCGGCACCTCTTTGGTCGCCGGCAGGATGAACGTGTACGGCCCGGGTGTGGCCGCCTTGATGGCGCGGAAGGCAGTGTTGTCCAGGATCACGAACTGGCCGAGCTGCGCGAAGTCGGAGCAGACCAGGGTGAAGTGGTGCCGTTCGTCGAGGCCGCGCAGCTCTCGGATGCGCTCCGGGCCCCGTGCGCTGCCGAAGCGGCACCCCAGCGCGTAGCCGGAGTCGGTCGGGTAGGCCACCAGGGCGTCGTCCTCGGCGATCATGGCCGCTACCTGCGCCACGGTGCGCGGCTGGGGGTTTCGCGGGTGAACATCGAAGTAGCGGGCCACGATCCCAGGCTAGAAGGGTCGGGTGACCTGTCCGGGCAGCCCGCGTGGGTGGCCCGCCGCTTCGCCGCGCTCGGGCGTACGCGGCTGCACACATTCGCGTGATGTGCGGGCCGTTCATCATCGTGTTTGCGCAGGTCACGTTCCGCGCCGGCGAGCCAATGTGTGCTTTCGCGTACGCCCGAGGTCGTTCGAGGTCGCGCCAGTGGTCCCAGGAGTTTCGGGACCAAAGGCCCAGCCGGGCGACCCGAAACCTGCATAACCTGCATAGTGTGCAGAACGAGCAGGCCGTGCCGCCCATGCAGGGCCTGCATGCTGATGCACGCACCAGCGCCACCCTTCTGACCGCTCGCCAGGTGCAGGAACGGCTGCACGTAGACGCCACGACCATCTACCGCATGGCCGCTGACGGCCGGCTCCCGGCAGTGAAGGTCGGCCGCCAGTGGCGATTCCCGGCCGAGGGAGTGGACGCACTGCTCTCCGGCCCCCAGTCCCACGACTCGCCTCGGATCGACCCGGCGTCCGTGCAGGCCGTGCTCGACGTCTCGGCGCCGATGCTCGGCGTGATGATGGTGGCGACCGACATGGAGGGGCACCCGATCTCCCAGGTCGCCAACCCGTGCCCGTGGTTCGCCGAGAACGCCGACGACCAGCAGACTCTGGCCGCCTGCACCCAGGAGTGGCGCACGATGGCCGACGACCTCGACTTCGCACCCCACTTCCAGCGTGCCGAGCTGGGCTTCGAGTGCGCGCGCGTCTTCATCCGCTCAGGCTCCGAGCTCGTCGGCATGGTGCTGGCCGGCGGCGTCGCCCCCGAGGGCGACCAGACCGAGGGCCTGCACCGGCTCGACGCCGCCCAGCGTCGAGCCGTTCTCGAGGCACTGCCGCGGGTGTCGGCCGCCCTGTCCACGGCGGCCCACGCGGCCACGACCGCACGTACCTCCCAGGACCGCGCGCCCGCGCGAACCCCGTCCTGACCGCAACGAACGAAGGAGATCTTCATGAAGAGGCTGCTGGTGCTCGGGGCGGGCACCGCCGGAACGATGGCGGTCAACAAGCTCCGCCCGAAGCTGGGGCGCGACGAGTGGAAGATCACCGTCGTCGACCCCAGCGACTCGCACTACTACCAGCCCGGCTACCTGTTCATCCCGTTCGGCATCTACCAGCCGGACGAGGTCGTGAAGCCCACCAAGCGCTTCATGCCCTCCGGGGTCGACCTGGTCAAGGCGAGCGTCGACCGAGTGGTGGCCGACGAGAACAAGGTGCTGCTGGAGGACGGCAGCGAGCTGCCGTACGACTACCTGATCATCGCCACGGGCACGACCCCTCGCCCTGAGGAGACTCCCGGCATGGCCGATGACATGGGCACCAGCGTGCACGAGTTCTACACCTACGAGGGCGCCTCCCGCCTGGCCGAGGTCCTGAAGACGTGGGAGGGCGGCAAGCTCGTCGTCCACGTCACCGAGATGCCGATCAAGTGCCCGGTGGCGCCGCTGGAGTTCACGTTCCTCGCCGACGCGTTCTTCCACGAGCAGGGCATCAGGGACAACGTCGAGATCACCTACGTCACCCCGCTCGAGGGCGCGTTCACCAAGCCGGTGGCCAGCAAGTACCTGGGAACGATGCTGGACGAGCGCTCCATCGCCCTCGAGCCCGACTTCATGGTCGAGCAGATCGACGCCGAGGAGAAGAAGCTGATCTCCTACGACGAGCGCGAGATCGACTTCGACCTGCTCGTGACGATCCCGCTCAACATGGGGGCGGACTACATCGCCCGCTCCGACCTCGGTGACGACCTCAACTACGTCTCGGTCGACAACGAGACCCTGCTCTCCACCGAGTACGACAACATCTTCGCGATCGGGGACGCCTCCGACATCCCCGCCTCCAAGGCGGGCTCGGTGGCTCACTTCGCGATGGACCTGTTCCCGGAGAACTTCCTGCGCCACGTGCAGGGGTTGGCGATGACCGAGAAGTTCGACGGCCACGCCAACTGCTTCATCGAGACAGGCCACGGCAAGGGCCTGCTGATCGACTTCAACTACGAGACCGAGCCGCTGCCCGGCAAGTACCCGCTGCCCGGAATCGGCCCCTTCAGCCTGCTGAAGGAGACCGAGATGAACCACTGGGGCAAGGTCATGTTCCGCTGGATGTACTGGAACGTGCTGCTGCCCGGCAAGGAGCTGCCGCTGCCGGCGCTCATGTCCATGGCCGGCAAGGAGACCGAGGACCTGGCGTCATGACGGCCGTGACCGAGGCCCCCGACTCCGGGGCCACCCTGACCGTCGAGGACCGCCTCGACCACCTGTCCGGCCAAGTCGACGAGCTTGTCGCCGAGATGCGCCGCCAACGCGAGTCCCGGGAGCAGTGGTCGGAGCTGACCCACGAGCTCGCGCCGGTGGCCCGGGACGCGATGGACGTCGCGAGCCGGGAGCTGCAGGACCTCAGCCGGGACGTCACGATCGACGACGTCTCCGAGTTCGCCCGCACGCTCGCGGTCTCGCTGCCCAAGCTGCAGGCGATGCTGGTCCAGCTCGACAGCATGGCCGAGCTCACGCATGAGGTGAACTCGATCGCCGGTGCTGGGGTCGCCAGGCTGTCGGAGTCACTCGCCGACGCCGAGCGCAAGGGGTACTTCACCTTCGCCCGCCACGGCGCCGAGATGGTCGAAGAGGTCGTCACCTCGTTCAGCGAGGACGACGTCGTGGCCCTGCGCGAGAACATCGTGCTCATCCTGAACACCGTCAAGGAGCTCACGCAGCCCGAGGTCATGACCCTGCTGAACCGGACGGGCGTCTCGCTCCAGTCGATGCAGGACGACGCGGGCGAGGAGCCTCCGACTGCCTTCGCCTTGGTGAGGCAGATGCGCGACCCCCGGGTGCGGCGCGGGCTGAACCGGACCCTGGCCCTGCTGCGCACCGTCGGCGACGAACAACCCACCAACCCAACCCCCGAGAACCGTCCACGAGAGAAAGGCTGACCCATGCCCGTCACCGCCATTGCCGGCAAGGAGGTCCACGTCAACGACGAGGGCTTCCTGACCGAGTACGACGAGTGGTCCGAAGACATCGGCTCCGCTCTGGCCGCCAACATCGGTATCGAGATGACCGACCGCCACTGGGACGTGGTCCGGTTCATCCGCGAGGACTTCAAGGTCAAGGGCGAGACGCCCACGACCCGCCGCGTGCAGAACGTCGGCGGCATCCCCACCAAGGAGCAGTTCCAGCTGTTCCCGAAGAAGCCCGGCCGCAAGATGAGCTACGTCGCCGGCCTGCCCAAGCCGAAGGGTTGCGTGTGAGCATGACCGACACCATGGAACCGACTGCCGCCCCGATGATCGTCCCAGACTTCGGCGACGACGAGACCGACCGCTCGCTGGCCATCATCTGCTCCAAGGGCAGTCTCGACATGGCCTACCCCGCGCTCGTGCTCGCCAACGCCGCGCTGGGCGAGGGCGTGGCCGTGCACCTGTTCTTCACGTTCTGGGGCTTCGACATGATCATCGACAGCCGCATGGACGACCTGCAGTTCTCCCCTGCCGGCAACACCGCGATGCACTTCCCGGTGAAGGACAAGAAGATCCGGGTCCCGCAGGCCGTGATGCCGCTCCCGGGCATGACCAGCATGGCCACGAAGATGCTCAAGGAGCAGCTCGACGCTCTGGACATCCCGCCGGTGCGCGAGTTCCTCGACCAGATCGTCGCCGCCGGCGGCCAGCTGTGGGCCTGCCAGATGAGCGCTGACATGAACAAGGTTGACATGGACGACCTCTACGAGGGCGTCGACGACATCATCAACGCCGCGGACTTCATCACGATGACCGACGGAGCGCAGCTGCTCTTCATCTAGGCACTCCCGGCACCACGCATCAGTGAGCCACGGGCGATCCACCTGCACGTCGTAGGGTGATCGCCCGTGGCTCGCCGGCGTGTGCGGAGGTGACGCATACGGAGCCTGACCGACGCCGCTCGAAGCACGCTGACCAGCCTCACCGCGTGCTGGCTGCGCGCTCTGAGCGCTGGCGTGCGGCCACGTACCCTGCCGGAGAATCAGCGCAGGCGTTGCCTGGAGGATGCAGATCGGCTCAACGCGCTCGCGGTCGGCTCCACGCAGTCCAGCTCGCTCCCGGCAGCCCTCGACCAGCTCGGCGACCGGGCCCACGACCTCGGGCTGACCCTGCTGGCGATCGCCGCTGGAACCGTCGTGGCGGCCGCGCTGGTGATCGCGTCGACGAGCACGAAGCGCGCCGAGACCCAACTGGTCAAGGCCGAGGCCCCAGCGGGCATCTGCACGCACTGCGTCCTGGCTCTGGCATGGCTGGACTTCCCGACCATCGTCGGCCAGAGCCTTCCCTCGACGTCGCCAGCGTCCCCGTCCTGGGCCGCGAGAAGGAGTCCCCAGCCGTGCTGCGCTGGAGCTCCTGAGGCCACCTGCCGGCGCGGGCGTAGGCCGCGTCTGGCAGACGCGACAGACGTAGGCAAAGATCGTCACGTGCTCACGGGTCGGTCGCGATGACTGCGGAGGTCGCCGCCCTGCTGGGCCTCGCGATGCTGCTGATCGGCGCCAACGCGCTCTTCGTGGCCGCCGAGTTCAGCCTGGTCACGGTGGATCGAACGACGGTGGAGGCACAGGCACCGACAAGCCGCGCCGCGGCCCGAGTGCTCACGGCCCTGCGAGGGCTGTCCACGCAGCTGTCCGGGGCCCAGCTGGGCATCACGGTCTCCTCCCTCGTCGTGGGGTTCCTGGCGGAGCCGTCCCTGGCCGCGCTCCTGGCACCGGCCCTCGAGGCGCTCGGGCTCGGCAGCGGCGGCGTCACCCCGCTGGCCCTGACGCTGGCCCTGCTCATCGCCACAGTCGTGCAGATGGTGTTCGGCGAGCTCGTTCCCAAGAACTGGGCGATTGCTGAGCCGATGCGGGTGGCCAAGGCAGTGACGCCGCCACACATGGCGTTCACGACCGCGACCGGGCCGCTGATCAGGGTGCTCAACGGCAGCGCGAACAAGCTCCTGAGGGCCATGGGCATCGAGCCGACCGAGGAGCTCTCCTCCGCCCGGTCCCCCCAGGAGCTTCAGTCGCTGATCCGCCGCTCGGCGTCGGAGGGCACGCTGGACCGCCCCGTCGCGTCACTGCTCGACCGGAGCCTCAAGCTCACCGACCGGCTGGTCGCCGACGTCCTCACGCCTCGCACGAGCGTGCACGCGATCGAGGCGGCGGCCCCGGTCGCCGTGGTTCTTGCGACCGCGCGCGACACCGGCCACTCCCGCTTCCCGGTCGTCGGGGTGAACGGGATCGACGACGTCGTGGGTGTCATCGACCTGCGCCGGGCGCTGCGGGTTGACCCCGCCCTCGCGGGGACGGCCCGGGTTCGTGAGGTCATGGACCACCCGCTGGTCGTGACCGAGACCTTGCACGTGGACGACTTGCTGGAGGTGCTGCGCGAACGCGGACACCTCGCCGTCGTGGTCGACGAGTACGGCGGCACCGCAGGGGTCGTGACCCTCGAGGACATCGTCGAGGAGCTGATCGGCGAGGTCGAGGACGAGTCGGACGAGCCGGAGTTCCAGTCCCAACGCGCCGAGGACGGGTCGATGCTGCTCTCGGGCCTGCTGCGTCCGGACGAGGCCCGCGAGCTCGGAGTTCCCGCCCAGGACGCGCCGGAGTACGAGACCATCGGTGGGCTGGCCATGCAGGCCATCGGGTCAGTCCCGACCGTCGGCGACACGTTCGATGTCGGTGGCTGGCACGCGACCGTCACCAAGATGGACGGTCGCCGCGTCGACCTGCTGCGGGTCGAGCCACCAAGGCATGACGCCCATGAGTGACACGACCGCTCTCGTGCTCGCCGTGGTGCTCCTGATCGGCAACGCCTTCTTCGTGGGCGCGGAGTTCGCCCTCATCTCCGCCCGTCGCAGCCAGATCGAGCCACTGGCTGACGCCGGTGACCGCCGCGCGCGCATCACCGTCCGGGCGATGGAGGACGTCTCGCAGATGATGGCCGGCGCCCAGCTCGGCATCACGGTCTGCTCGCTGGGGCTCGGGGCCACCGCGGAGCCGGCGATCGCCCACCTGATCGAGCCCGTGCTGGAGTCGCTCGGGCTACCCACCGGTCTCGTCCACCCGATCGCGTTCACGCTGGCCCTGTCCCTGGTCGTCTACCTGCACATGGTGCTCGGCGAGATGGTCCCCAAGAACATCGCGCTCGCCGGACCCGAGCGTTCGGCCCTTCTGCTCGGCCCGCCCCTGGCGGGCATCGTCACGGTGCTGCGCCCCGTCATCGCCGTCGTCAACGCGATCGCCAACCTCGTCCTGCGGTTGCTCCGCGTGCAGCCCAAGGACGAGGTGACCTCGACGTTCACCCGCGACGAGGTGGCCACGATGATCGGCGAGTCGTCCCGCGAGGGCCTGCTGGACCAGCAGGAGACGACCATCCTCGAGCGCGCACTGCACTCCTCGACGGCCGTCGCTCGCGACATCTTGGTGCCGTCCGACGCGCTCGTCACGGTCGAGGCGGACCAGAGCACAGCGGCCCTCTACGACGCACTCGTCCGGTCCGGCTTCTCGAGGTTCCCGGTGCGCGACGCCGACGGCGCCCTGCGCCGCTACGTCCACATCCACGACGCCCTCGCGTCGGACAACCCGGTCTCCACCGGCGTGTGGCTGCAGGCGGGCCTGGTCGGGGACCTTCCGCTGCACCCGCTCACGCAGATCGCGCCCGACCTGGCGTTGTCCGGCGTCGTCCAGCGGATGCGCGCCGATGCGTCCCACCTGGCGAGCGTTGTCGACGAGGCCGGGGCCACGATCGGTGTCGTCACCCTCGAGGACGCCCTGGAGACCATCATCGGCGAGGTGCGTGACCCGGCCCAGCGCCGCCGCTGACGGGGCTCGCGTGCGCACCGACCCGCTGGTGCGTGCGATGTGAGGGACGGCACACGGCATGTGCGAGGGTCCTTCGGCAAGGGGTCAAGGGCCTGTCGACCGTGGCAGGTCACAAGCGGAGACGATTGCCTGTGCCCTGTGCGCTGACCAGGGCGGACGCCGTCCGGACCGAGTCAGTCACACTGCTGTGCCCCGCTGCTTGCGAGAGCCCACCGGCCCTCCGAGGGGCAGGAATCGGCGTGAACCTCGGCAGGTACGGTGGCGGCGTCCTCGCTGCCCGATGGTGGGAAGGGTGTTGGAGCACCATGGCTGATGTTGAGAAGGCTCTGGATGAGGCTGGCCTCACGAACGAGTCGGTCCGTGAGTACGTGCGCTACTGGGCGGACGTCACGGGCGCGGAAAGGGTCGAGGTCGTCGATGCCTCTGACGACGCGCGCCTGATCCAGGAGTCCCTGGACGCCGGCGAGATCCTGCCGGCCGGTGAGGGGCTGTACTACTCGCGCAGCTACTACAAGGACACCGCCCGCTCGGAGGAGCGCACCGTGGTGGCCACCAACAACCCCGAGGACAAGGGCGTCTACAACAACTGGCGGCCGGCGTCGGAGATGCGCCCGATGCTCGAGGAGCGGATGAAGGGCGCCTCGGCCGGCAAGACCATGTACGTCATCCCCTACCTGATGGCCCCTCCCGGGTCGCCGCTGACCCACTGGTCCGCCGGGGTCGAGCTCACCGACCACCGCACGGTGGTGCTGCACATGATCCGGATGGCCCGTGTCGGCGTGAAGTACCTCAACGAGCTCCCCCACCCCGACCACTTCGTCCGCGCGGTGCACGTCACCGGGGACCTGGAGAACCTCGGTCAGGGCACGCCGGAGGACCAGCGCTACTTCGTCACCGTCGCCGACGAGCGGACGATCCTTCACTACGGCTCGTCCTACGGCGGCAACGCCCTGCTCGGCAAGATCGCTCATGGGCTGCGGCAGGCCTCCTACGACGGCTGGGCGTCCAAGAAGTTCCTGGTCGAGCAGTTCTTGCTGATCGGCATCGAGGACAAGGAGACCGGCAAGACGTACCACATCTGCGGCGGCTTCCCGAGCGCGTCGGGCAAGACCAACCTCGCCATGATGCTCGCCCCGGACGCCCTCGGCGAGCGGTACCACGTGTCGTTCTACGGAGACGACATCGCCTGGCTGTGGGTGAGCCCGGAGGACGGCAAGCTCTACGGCATGAACCCCGAGTACGGGGTCTTCGGCGTCGCGAAGGACACCAACGAAGCCACCAACCCGACCGCCCTGCACTCGATCAACCCGGGCACGGGAGCCCTGTTCACCAACATCGCCTACAACGAGATCACCCACGAGGTCTGGTGGGAGGGCAAGACCGCGCAGCCCCCCACCGACGTCACGGGGTGGCGGGACTGGAAGGGCGAGCTGATCGCCGACCGCCCCGAGGGCAGCACGGACGCGTGGGCCCACCCGAACAGCCGCTTCACCACGACGCTGGCCAACGTGCCGAACGTCGCCGCGGACTTCGACGACCCGAAGGGTGTCCCCATCGACGCCATCATCTTCGGCGGACGCACCCGCGACCGTGAGCCCCTGATCAGGGCGATCACCGACCTGGCCGAGGGTGTGTACGACGGCCTGACGCTCGGCGCCGAGGCGACGTTCGCAGCCGAGGGCAAGGAAGGCGAGCTGCGCTACGACCCGATGTCGATGCGGCCGTTCATGTCCTACCCCGAGGGCGAGTACGCCCGGCACTGGCTGAACATCGTCGGTGCCGCCACCGACCAGCCGCTGTTCGCCCACGTGAACTGGTTCCAGCGTGACCCCGAGGACGGGCACTTCTTGTGGCCCGGCTACCGGGAGAACCTGCGTCCGCTGCTCTGGCTGATGCAGCTCAAGAACGGTGAGGTCAGTGGTCGTGCGACCCCGGTCGGCATCATCCCGACCGAGGACGAGCTCAACCTCGAGGGCCTCGAGATCTCGCCGAAGGATCTGGAGACGATCCTGACGATCGACGTCCCCCGCTGGCGGCAGGAGATGGAGCACCGCGGTGTTCACCTGCACCAGTTCGCGGGGCTGCCGGAGGAGATCTGGGAGGCCCACCACCGCGTCGCAGCCGCCCTGGACGACGAACACGAGCTGAGCTCGTAGACGAAGACCGGACGGGGGTGGCGCGGGCTCCGGACCATCCCCGCTCACCCAGCCGCGGGCTGCTCGGTGGCGCCGGTATCGCCGGCCTGCTCGCCCTGGCGACGGTTCTGGTCGTCGTCCCGGGTGGAGCGGCGCCGACCGCCCTGGACACCTGGGTCTTCGACGTGACGACCGACTGGACCTCGCGGGTTCCGTGGGTCGTCGACTCCGCCGCGGTGCTCGGCGACGTCACGGATGTCGTGCCCTCGGCCGTGCTCGGGGTCGTGGCGACAGTGTGGATGGCGCTGCGCCGGCACTGGGCGTTCGCCCTGCTCGTGGCCTGCAGTGGGCTAGTCGGCGTCGCCGTCGTGGAGATGCTGAAGAGAACAGTGGGGCGGATGCGACCCCCTGGGGCCGACGAGTTCATCAGCCACGGCCTCGACCGCTCGTTCCCCTCCGGCCACGCGTCGGTGGGTGTCTACGTCTACGCCGCACTCGCCGTCCTGCTCGTCATCGTGGCCTCGCGGCGGCAGCTGCGAGGGCTGCTCTGGGCCGGTCGCGCGCTGTTCGCCGTCGGAATCCTGATCGGCGTCTCGCGCATCATCCTCGGTGTGCACTGGAGCACGGACGTGCTGGCCGGCTGGGCGCTGGCCTCGACGATCCTGCTGCTGTCGACGGCTCTCGTGCGGCCGTGGGCCCAACCCGCCCCGCCCTCGTCGAGGGCGTCAGACTGAGGCCAGCGACTCGCCCTGGCCAGCGAGCTTCTCACTGAGGACGGCAAGGCCCTGCAGCGCCGTCCTCTCAGCGGCGAGGACGCGCTGCTGCATGGCAGCGGCGGCGTCGAGTCGGTCCGAGGCGCGCCGCTCGGCCTCCATGCATGCGGCAACGCTCTCCTCGCGGTGACGTCGTTGCGCGGCCTGGTCGGCGAGGTAGCCCTGCACCTCGCCCTGGGCGAGCTCGGCGGCGCGTGAGACCAGGTAGCGGTAGGCGACGCGCAGCTTCTTCGGCGTCGACTTGCGCCCCAGCGCCTCCACCTCGTCGGCCAGCGAGGCCCGCATGAACACCAACCGGTCTGACTGGTAGCGCTGGTCCTCCTCGGCCTTGCGGGCCCGCGCGAGGTTGTCGCGGGCGGCGCTGAGCTCGTCCTCGGCCTCCCGGACGGCGCCAGCCGCAGCCTCGAGATGCGGGGCGAAGCGCACGCCCAACGCGTGGACGAGGCGTTCCCACTCCAGCGGGTCGCCGTGCCCCGGGTAGCGACCTGCGGGCTGCGCCGCCATCGGGTCTGGGGCCTGGTCGTCGTCGTCCATCATCGTCCTCGGTTGTCTGTGCGCGTCACTCATTGTCTCCCATCGGCAAGCGCCCGTCGTCGCGTCGGCCGCTCGTCGACGGCGCCGAGCCTCTCAGCGGAACTCGATCGCCTGGACGGTCTCATGGGGCAGCCATCCCCGAGACACCCAGGCTGCCAGGGCATCCCTGATGGCGTAGACGAGGGCCAGCCGGCGTTGGCCGGGGCCCTCGCCACAGGAGCGGTCGAGGGCAGCCGTGAGTTCCCGACCCGCACGGCTCGCGTCGAGCCGGTCGAGCCGAGTCGCGATCCCCAGGCTCGGCCCGAGCAGGAGCATCGCTGCTGCAGCCGAGGGGTCGCTCGTCGTCTGCAGGTACGACGCGACAGCGGTGCGGACCGTTGGTGAGGGAACCGGCAGGGCGCCGGGACGGACGGGATCGGCGTTCGCCTGCTCCGCGCTGCTCGCGGCGGAGGGGGCACGTGCGACGACCCTGGTGGGGCTCGACGAGGGTTCGTGGGCCGAACGCGGCGATGTCGTGGGCTGGTCGTCGGGCGCGCCCCGGCTGAACCGCGGGACGTAGCCCTCGGGGGCCATGCGGTCGGTACCTAGCCCAGCGACCACCTCGCGGTCGCACTCCGGGCAGAGCAGCACCTCGCGGATCCCGAGCACGGCCAGCTGGTTGCCGCGCGGGTGGGTCGTCATGCGCTGGCGGGCCACAACCGCCTCGGCCGCTCCGCAGGCGCGGCAACGCCGCTCGCCGCGGAGCCACCGGTGACCACACGCATGGCAGGTGATCTCGATGCCGTCCGAGCTCGACGTTCCGGTGAGGCGGTCGGGCTCGGCGCAGGAGGGGCAGGTGACGTCGGGCACGGCGTCCTCAGCCCGCGCCGGCCGGTTGAAGACGTCGGCGCTGAGCGGCCAGGTAAGGGCGAGCACGGCGTTGGCCACCGCGTCGCGAGATGGCGCCGGCCAACGCCTCGAGCGAGGCCACGATGCGCGACTCGTCGGGCTCCCAACCTCGGCCGCGGCACTCCGCAAGCCAGTCGGCCGGCGTCCGATGGCCCCGAGCGCGGTTGCAGCGCGAACAGGCACCCACCAGGTTCTCCGGCCAGGTCGGCCCGCCCTTGATGCGGGGAACGACGTGCTCGACGGTCGCCTCGACGAGGCCGGTCCCGATCTCTCGGCGGCACCAGACGCATGTCGTCCCATCTCGCTCGAGGATGTGGGCGAGCATCAGAGCGCGGGGTGCCCCAGAGCGACCGACATGATGGCCACGGCGTGACACGCTGCCGCAGCGATGGTCAACGCGTGGAATACCTCGTGGTAGCCGAAGGTGCGCGGCGCGGGGTCGGGTCGCTTGGTCGCGAAGACGACCGCACCCACCGTGTAGAGCAGGCCACCGGCCACGATCAGCGCGTTCTCGTAGGGGACCGCCGTTCGCGCCAGGTCGGGCAGCATCGTCAGCGCCACCCAGCCCAAGGCGAGGTACATGGGGACGAACAGCCAACGAGGGGCCGTGTGCCAGGTCAGCCGAGTGACGACACCCACTGCGGCTCCGCCCCACGTGACAGCCAGAACGAGCCAGGACTTGGAGCCCTCGAGCAGCAGCAGGCACAACGGCGTGTAGGAGCCCGCGATGAACACGAAGATCATCGAGTGGTCCACCCGCTGCAGCCACACCCGAGCCGTGGGCCGCCAGTGCCCCCGGTGGTAGGTGGCGCTCACCGCGAAGAGCGCCACCATCGTGGCGACCCAGACCGCGACGCCGGCACGGGCCCTCACGGTGTCGGCGAGCACGAGTGCTGACAAACCGATCACAGCTGCGACCGGTGCGGCATAGGCGTGCAGCAGCCCGCGCATCCTCGGTCGGTCGAAGGCGGCTAGGCCGGCGAGCCGTTCTGCAGTGCTCACTCCCACCACGGTACCCGCGATCCGGCGACGCCGGGTGCCTGGACGGGTCGGCTCCCACGGGTCAGACTGGTGGCGGCGAGGAGGTGGAGGGTGCTGACGAGAGCGGCCAAGCTGGCATTCACCCTGCTCGTCGTTGCGCTCACGCTCGCCGCCGGGTGGCTGTTCGGGATGCGCAACAAGGGGTCGTTCGTCGTGCGCGCTCAGCGACGGGTGAACAAGGCGGTCTTCAACCCCACCCAGATGCAGACCGCGGGCCGGCCGGGGGCCTACGCCGCCGTCGTCCGCCACACCGGCCGCACGTCGGGACGCACGTACGAGACTCCGGTGGGGGCCGAGCCCACCGACGACGGGTTCGTGATCGCTCTCGTGTACGGCCGGGAGTCGGACTGGCTGAAGAACGTCCTGGCCGCCGAGTCAGCGACGATCGTGCATGAGGGGCGGGAGTTCGAGGTGGAGTGCCCGGTGGTGGTGCCGATCGGCACGGCGATCGACGAGTTCCCCGCGGACTCGCGCGGCAGCTTGCGGCTGGTGGGCGTCACCGACTGCCTGCGGCTACGGCACGTCGCACCGACCCGCGGCGACGGCTGACGGACCGGGGTCGAGCCCACATGGCCTTCGCCAGGTACGACCGAGCGTCGGCGGTCACCTTCGTCCGCACGGCAACGATGCCTGGCTGGCCCCTCGCGGAGGCAGCCAGCTACCGAGACCCTCAGGGCCTGCTTGACGCCGCCGTCCGGCAATGGTTCGAGGTTCACGTGCGCCAGCCGACGCGTCGCTGGCCCCTAGGGCTGCCCAGCACGGCGGTCCGCCGATGCTGGGAGGCCATCGCTACCGAGCCGACCTACGACGAGTTCTGCCGCCAGGCGTTCGGGCGACCACTTCCCGTCGCTGACTCTGCGTGGGGCCTGCCCCGAACGTGGGAGGCGGCTTGCCACGCCGAGCGCATCGACGCACGCACACCCACCCATCTGCCGGTGCTGTTCCTGGTCGACCAGACGCTTGGCGTCGCGGGTGGCTCGACCTACACAAGCCGGTGCAGCGGGCGAGTCTGTCGGGTCTTCCCCCCCGAGGTCTGCGTGCGTCATGCCTTCGCTCCCCCGAGGTTCTGGTCGTTCTACCGCGACGACTCCGGAGTCACCCGCCCCTCCTGACCCCGGGTGATGCCACCCGCGTACGCGAGTCCACACATTCGCCCGTTTCGCAGTGCCCTCGCGGGGCATCACCGCAGGTCAAGAAGTGCCGTGCAACGCGAATGTGTGGACTCGCGTACGGCAACCCCCATACGGCCGCGCCAACCGGCCGCGGATGCCGAAGGAGGGCGCCAAGGCCGACGACCGGGGCGAGGTCATCGGAGCTACCGTGGTGACGCGCCGTCGATCCGCGCGCCACCCAGCCGATAGGGAGCAGGCATGCAGGCCCACGACAAGGTATGGGTCGTCACTGGCGGGGGTGCGGGTATAGGCCGCGAGCTCGTTCGAGAGCTGCTCCGGCGTGGTGCACGTGTCGCGGCGGCCGACATCGACGAGCAGGGGCTGGCGCTGACGGCGGAGCTCGCCCAGGCCGGTGCGCGGCTGTCGACCCACGTCGTGGACATCACCGACCACGGTGCCGTCGAGGCGCTGGTCGGCGATGTCGTCGGCGTACACGGAGCCGTCGACGGGCTGATCAGCAACGCCGGCATCATCCAGCCCTTCGTGGCGTTCAACGACCTCGACCTTGCCGACGTCCGGCACGTGCTCGACGTGAACCTCATGGGCACGATCTACATGGTCAAAGCGTTCCTACCGCTGCTTCTGGAACGACCCGAGGCTCACATCGCCAACGTCTCGAGCATGGGCGGGTACTTCCCGTTCCCGAACCAGACGATGTACGGGGCCAGCAAGGCGGGGGTCAAGCTCCTCACCGAGGGCCTGTTCGGGGAGCTCCAGGGCACCCGCGTCGGTGTGTCGGTGGTGATGCCCGGGCCGACTCGGACCACCATCGCGACCAGCGCCGGCGTGGCGCCGCCCCAAGGCGGCGAGGACTCCCGGATGCCGATGACGGAGCCGGATGACGCGGCCCGCGTGATCCTGGCCGGCATCGAGAAGGGCCGCTTGCACATCTACGTCGGCGGTGTCGCGCGGCTCGCGAACATCGCCATTCGCATCGCTCCTCGCCAGGCGATCCTGTTCGTCCGCAAGCAGATGGAGAGCCTGATGTCGACTGACGAGTCCACGCCAGGCGCGTCGGTCTGAGCCTCGACGCGCATCGCGGGGAGGCTCCGGCGCCACGAAAGCCCAGCACGTCACGGGTCCGTAAGAGGTCGGTCATCACTGCGATATGGAGTTGTGAACCACGGCCCTCTTGTCTGGAGGTGACGCGAGAGCCGCGTCGTCCCGACAGGAGGAGCTCACCATGCGCCCACTCACACGTCTTGGCACGGTTGCCGCCGCCGCCGCACTGGCATTCACCGGAACGGGGATGGTTGCATCTGCCGAACCCGCGGAAGGTGCCCAGGTCATTCGCGACCAGGCGTTCTACGTCGACGGCGAGGCCTACCGCACTGTCCTGACCCCCCGAGACCTGCCCAGCCGCGCGCCTGACCACTCGTTCGACGTGCTCTACAACTTCGGCAGCGCTCAGCCGGCGGTTGCCGAGGCTGCTCCCGGGCAACGCGGCTACAACGGTGGGCGTTGGATCGTGAACGCCGTCTCGTACGAGCCGGGGTGGCAGATGCACGCCGATGGCATGCACGCCGGACAGCCCGCCTTCGTGAGCAACGAGGCAGTGGAGGAGGCCATCGAGGCCGGTGTCCTCAGCGTGGTCGAGGACGTTCGTCGGTTCGTCTGCCCGGTCATCAAGCTCTAGCCGACAGGCGGGGACGGCGGTGGCCGGCTGCGTGAGACCGGCTACCGCCGTGGCCTAGGGTGGCGCGGCATGCCCTCGCCGACTGAACGGAGTGACCGATGAGCGACTCGACACAGCCCATCACGCCACCCCCGCCCGCCAACGCACCCCCCACCACGGGCGGTCAGAGCGGCACCGTCTGGAAGGTGCTCACCGCACTGTTCGCTGCCGCCGCGGTCGGGTTGGGCATCTGGGCGTTCACGCTGAACAGCGACGCGCAGTCCAGCGAGGATGCCGCCACGGGTGAGATCGCCACCCTGCAGGCCGAGAACGCGACCCTCACCGAGCAGGTCGCCGCCCTCGAGGCGACGAACGCCACCCTCGAGCAAGAGAAGGCGGACGCCGAGCAGCAGACGGGTCAGCTCACCGACGAGGCGAAAGCCGCGCTGACGCAGGCCGTCGATGCCCTGGGTCTGGCCGCAGACCAGCTGTCAGTCCAGGACCAGCAGGTCAGCGACGCCACGACAAGTCTCGATGAGGCGAAGCAGGCCGTCGAGCAGGCCGAGGGAGACCTCGAGACGGCTCAGGCGGAACGCGACCAGGCACAGGCCGTTGCAGACAACGCGAAGCTCTGCGCCGCGGGCTCCCTCAACGCCGTCTCGCTGATCGCCGAGGATGACGTCGACGCCGCGGTATCCGCCCTCGAGCAGGTCGCTCCCGCCTGCGAGGCAGCCTTCAGCTAGTCCCTTCCCTCCTCGCTCAGCCGTGCCACGGCGTGGCCGACCTCGGCCACAGACGGAACTGTCGCGTCCGGTGCCGGGAGGTAGGCCGGATAGGTGCCACCGCTGCGGTTCACCCAGACGCCGCGCAGCCCCGCCTGTTGCGCACCGCGAACGTCCCAGGGGTGGACGGCGACCAGCGCAACTCGCTGCGGGTCAACGTCGCAGCGCTCGGCGGCGTAGCGGTACGGCTCGGGGGCGGGCTTCCACCGCCCGACGTCCTCGACCGAGAGTCGGTGCTCGAAGAGATCGAGCACCCCGGCGCGAGCGAACATCGTCTCGCTGAGAGCTGACGACCCGTTGGTGAGCGTCACCAGACGCATACCGGCGGCGGCCAGGGATCGAAGGCCTGGCGGGACGTCCGGATGGACGTGCAGGTCCGCCAGGCCGGACAGGACGTGTGCGACCTGCGCATCGCGGGACTCCGGCGGGAGCCCATGCGCCTCGAGCATCGCCGCGAGGTTTCCGGCAGCGAGGTCACGGAAGGTGATCATCCCTCCGGCCGCGGCAGCGGCGAACCCGTCGCGCAGCACGGAGGCGAACCAGGTCGTGAAGGCGTGCTCAGGCAACCCGACGGCCGCGAACCGACCGCCGATGGGCCTCATGTCGGACAACGTCTCGTTGACGTCGAAGACGACCAGCCTCGATCGATGCAGCCATGCGGCGACCCTAGGTGGCAGGCGTTGCCAACGGCCAGAGCGTGCGTCGTCGCCCCCCGATCCGACCGGGACCTACGACCCCACCGGCGGGTGTGGCGCGTGCCTAGCATCGGAGGGTGACGAGCATCGCAGGCTCGGCGCTGAGCGTCGGCCTCGCCCTCGGCCTGTTCCTGGCGGTCGTGGGACTGATCCTGGGCAACGTCGGCATCTTCGGACT
The DNA here is from genome assembly GCA_963712175.1 of uncultured Actinomycetota bacterium. GTDB lineage: Bacteria > Actinomycetota > Actinomycetes > Jiangellales > Jiangellaceae > CAVQGZ01. The sequence continues at coordinate 218,719 of CAVQGZ010000008.1, read as the reverse complement.
GGCCGTCGTCGTGGCGCTGGCGGGCTACTACGGACAAGACAGGCCGCAGCCGCCGAGCAACGAACGGGGAGGGGAGCGCGAGGGGCGTGCTCCGCGCTAGGGGGCTGGGCTGCGCCGCCGGGGCGGGTGGCTCGTGACGCGGGTCGGGCTGGTCCTGGGTAGCGGGGGCCTGGCGGGGACGGCGTTTCACGCCGGGGTCATCACCGCCCTGCATGAGGCAATCGGCTGGGACGCCCGCACGGCGTCGGTCGTGGTCGGCACCTCAGCCGGGTCGACCTCGGCGGCCTTGCTGCGTGCGGGATTCCCGCCGCAGGACTTCCTGCCTCGCATGACGGGAGAGCCACTGAGCCGCCCGGGCCAGCAGATCATGCGAGGCATGCCGACGTCGTCGTCCATGGGCAGCAGCAGGCCAGCGCAATCCGCCGGCGGTTCACGTCTTCGCCCAGCAGCACCGCGGATGCTCGTCCAGGCAGCGCGGCGGCCCTGGACCGTGCGGCCCGGGTCGGTCGCCTCCGCGCTGCTTCCGGCCGGCCGGGAGTCGACGGGCGATCTGCGCGCCGGTTTCGCGGGGCTGTTCCAGCAGTGGCCGACGGATGACTTGTGGATCTGTACGGTCCGGTTGTCCGATGGTCGTCGGGTGGTGTTCGGCCGCGACCACGTCGGCCACCGATCAGCAACCGTGGCCGAGGCTGTGGGCGCGTCCTGCGCCATCCCGGGCTACTACGAGCCGGTCACCATCGCCGGAGAGCGCTACGTGGATGGCGGCATGCACTCGCTGTGCAACGCTGACCTGGTTGCTGACCAGGGGCTCGACGTCGTGGTGGTCAGCGCCCCCATGTCGACCAGCGACCGGCTGAGGCTGAGCCTCGACCAGGCCTGGCGAACGGCAGCCCGAGCCCAGCTCGCCGTCGAGGTGCGACGTGTCGCACGCACCGGGACGCCGGTTCTTGTTGTCCATCCGACGCCGGCCGACCGAGACGTGATGAGCGGAGCAGCGCTCGACGCGCGGCGTCGCCCTGCTATCGCGCGGGCGGCGCACGCGTCCGCTCTCGCGCTGCTGAGTCATGCGCGTGGGCCTGCGGTCGAGGCGCTGGCGCAGGCCGCGTGACCTTCTGCCCTGGCGCGGCGACCATCGGAGGTCTTCGGTGGCGGTGACACAGATGCGCAGGGTGTGCCTATCCGGGCCACCTGCGTCTGAGGGAGACAGCATGACGACCCAGACCGAGCACTACCCCGCCCGCCTCGACGTGGACTACCCCGAGTCCCTGGACAGGGTCACCACGGCGTTCCGCATCATCTGGATCATCCCGATCGCCGCCGTGCTGGGGATCCTGTCGGCCACAGCCACGTCCACGGTCACGGTCATCACCGAGACCGGCGAGATCGTGTCCCAGGTCAGTCGCAACGCGGGAGGCATCGTCGGGGCGCTGTTCGCCGCCACCTTGCTCATGATCCTGTTCCGGCAGCGCTACCCCCGCTGGTGGTTCGACTTCGCCCTGCAGTTCAACCGGTTCGCTGCCCGCGTGTCCGCCTACGGGGCCCTGCTCACCGACACCTACCCGTCGACGGTCGAGGAGCAGTCGGTGCACCTCGACATCGACTACCCCGACGTCCCACGCGACCTCAACCGCTGGATGCCCCTGGTGAAGTGGCTGCTCGTGATCCCGCACATCATCGTGCTGAGCTTCCTCTTCGTCGGCGCCCTGTTCGCCATCGTCGTCGCCTGGTTCGCGATCCTCTTCACCGGTCGCTACCCGCGGGGCCTGTTCGACTACGTCGTCGGGGTCGGACGCTGGGCGCTGCGCGTCACCGCCTACGCAACCCTGCTGGTCACCGACCGCTACCCGCCGTTCCGGCTCGCCTAGGAACCTGGGCGGGTCAGCTCGACGACGCCGGCCTCGTGCTCCGGTGGGGCGTACACCGTGAGGACGGTGGCAGGGATGTCTCCGCGGTTCAGCACGTTGTGCCGCACGCCCGCGGGGACGACCGCCACGGTCCCGGTGGAGCACTCGTGGATCTCCTCGCCGATGGTGATCTCCACCTGCCACCCAGCGACCACCAGGAACATCTGGTCACCGTCCTGGTGCACCTCCGAGCCGATCTCCTCGTGGGGAAGCAGGGTCATCGACACCAGCTGGCAGTGACCAGCCGTCGCCAGGACCCTGCGAAACGCCGGCTCCATGGCCAGGACGGTCTCCAGCGTCGTCAGGTACCCAGTCATCCGTCTCTCCTCTCGACGACTTAACGATCGCGTCCTGCAGGTCCCGGGGCAAGGGCCGGAGGTCAGTGAGCCGGAGGTCCCAGGTCGAGAACGACCCGCGCGCCACCGTGGGCGGTCGTCTCGCGATGTCAGCTGTCCGCCGGAGGCCTCCGCGGCCCGTGCCGCGATGTCGAGGCCAAGCCCCGTGCTGCCCGCTCGACGCGTCGGGACGCTCGACCACCCAGGGCCGGCATCCTCCACCGCCACCAGGCACCCACCGCCCTCGCGGGGACTCACCTGGACCGTCATCCCGGTTGCCTCCGGGGTGTGCACGAACACGTTCTGCATCACGATGTCGACCGCGGCCTCGAGGTCGGCACGCGACAGGCGCACCCACAGTGGGCCCGGGGCAAGGCGCACCTCGAGACGGCGCTGCTGGTCCTCGGCCAGCACAGCCCAGAACGCGGTGCGGGCAGCCACCACCTCGACAGCGTCGCTGGACGCCCGAAGCCCCTCTCGCTCGGGGCGGCGATGGCTGGTGATGATCTCGTCGACGCTGGCCTGCACGGCGTCAAGATCATCGCGCAGCCTGGCTCGTGCCTCACCGTCGGCTACCGAGTCGAGGTCCACGGACAGGGCCGTCAGCGGAGTGCGCAGCCGATGAGCGAGGTCGGCTGAGGACCGCCGCTCGGCGGCGAGCAGCTCCTGCACTCGCCCGGCCAGCCGATTGAGTGCCACCCCCACCTCGGCAACCTCGGGGACACCGGATGACGAGGCGCGCACGTCGAGGTCACCGTCGGCCATCTCGTGGGCCACGCCGGCGATGTCGGTCAGCGGAGCCGCTGTGCGGCGGGCCAGCACGACCGCCGTCACCCCCGCGGCCACCAGCAGCACCGTCCCGGCAACAGCGAGGGCCACCAGGCTCGGACCGAGCCCAGCGCGCAGGTCGGTCGCGTCGAGCCCGACGAGCACCACCGATCTGCCGTCCGGTCCGGTAGCCGGCGAGGCTGCAACGACGCCACTGGTCGTCTGAACGCTCACGGTCCATCCCGTGCGGGATGCTTCGATGGCTGGCGCGACCCCGGGGTCGGGCTCATCCCCCTCGATGGCGCCGTCTGGCAGGACGACCGACAGCGTCCCGGCGCCGGAGGGTGCGCCCGGCAGCAGCGCTCCGACTGCGTCCGCCCGAGCCCCGGACAGCAGGACCGCCGTCTCCTGAGACCGCAGCTGTGCTGCGTCCACGACTCCGGCCCGATGCGTGTCACGAGCCGCCACACCGAGAGGCACGACCAGCGCCGCGACGGCGGCGGCGCACACGAGGAGCCCGAACAGCACCAGTCGCCGGGTCACGGCAGGTCCCCGTCCTCCAGCCGCACGCCGACGCCGCGCACGGTGTGCAGGAAGCGCGGCCGCTGCACCGTCTCCCCCAGCTTGCGCCGCAGCCAGGACAGGTGCACGTCCACCGTCCTGCCGGTGTCGGTGCGTTGCCACACCTCGCGAAGCAGCTCCCGTCGAGTGACCACGCGTCCGGGGTTGGCCGCCAGGTATGCCAGCAGGTCGAACTCCAGCGGGGTCAGGTCCAGGAGGCGGCCGTCGACCTCGGCGACATGCCGCGCGGGGTCGACGCTCAGCCCACCGACCCGGTAGACGAGGCTGGCAGCGGCCGTGGCTCCACCCCCCGCCCGACGCAGCACGGCCCGAAGGCGGGCCTCGAGCTGGGACGGGTCGAACGGCTTGACCACATAGTCGTCGGCCCCGGCGTCGAGCAGGCGGACGACGAGACCCTCGTCGTCGCGTGCGGTCGCCACCACCACCGGGACGTCGGTGACCGCCCGAATCATGGGCAGGAGTCTCTCCCCCGACAGGTCCGGCAGCCCAAGGTCGAGCACGACCGCGTCGGGAGGGTCGGCGACCATCTGCCGCAGACCGCTCATCGCGTCCGCAGCGGAGTCGACAGCATGCCCCCTGCTCGTGAGGGCACGGATGAGCGCGCTGCGGATCGTGGGGTCGTCCTCGATCAGCAGCAGGTGCGCCATGATCGAACCCTAGGTGGGTGACATGCTTCTCCGGTGACCAGGCAGACCTCGCCGGGCGGCCGTCGACCGGCCGGAGTGCTTGTCGTGGTCTGGGCACTGGCGGTGCCCTTGGCCGCGGTGCTGGGAGTGCTGGCCCTGCGTTCGGCCGGGCCCGACTCCTCGGCCACCGTGCTGACGCCGGCGCAGGCCATGGCGCTGGCGAACCCCGGCGACGGTGCGCCGTCGGCCGAGCCGAGCCCGACCCCCTCGACGTCGCTCCCCTCCGGCCTCGCCGAGAACGTCGAACGCCGAGTTCCTGGCGCTGTGCTGGGGCTTCGGTGCGAGCAGGAGGTGCCGGAGCTCGCGTGGTCGGTGCCCGATGCCGGCTGGCGCGTCGAGCAGGTCGAACGCGAGGACGACCAGCTGACAGTGCGCCTCGAGGCTGGCGACGACGAGGTGCGGGTCACGGTCGCGTGTGCCGACGGGGTGCCGACGGTAATCGAGGCAGCCAGGGCCGAGGACTGACCCCTACCGATCACGCTGCAGCGCCAGGGCGGCCGCCGGGCAGCTGGCCACGGCCCAGCGTGCGGCCCACTCGAGCTCGGGGGGAACCGACGCGTCGTCCGAGCCACCGAGGTCCGGGAACCCCCAGCGGTCCCGGGTGATGAGCTCCGGGGCCACCGCCGAGCACACGCCGTGCCCCGCGCACAGCCGCCAGTCCACGGCCAACCTTGCCTCCCGCCTGCCGCTCATCGGGCCAGGCACCGGCCGTGCCGGTGAAGCTCGATGTCGGGCTGCGCCCAGGCGATCGCCGAGTTCAGAGCCGCCACCGAAGCCGTGGGGTGCGCACACAGCCCCCTCCCACTCAGCGAGGCGAGGGAGTCCTCGGCGTCTGCGAGCGCGGGTCCGAGCACCATCGTGGACGCCGCGGCCTGCGACAGTGCAGCGGCAGCGAACGGGAGGCCCGCCCGGCAGGGCCCGCACTGACCTGCACTCGCATCCGCCAGCGTGCGGGCGACGGCCGCGACGACGGACATCCGGCATGCGGACGACGGCAGCGCCACGACGACCCCCGCTCCCCGACGTCCGCCGACGGCCGCCAGGCCCTCGCGAGACAGGGTTGCCTCGGCCACCGGCTCGCCCCAGGGAAGCCACCGGCCGTGCCAGCCACCCGTGACGACTCCGGCGATGGGCTCGGACGCCCCGCCGGCGAGACGAACGGCGTCGACGAGCCGGGCAGACTCGGGCAGTTCCACCACCCCGGGCCGCGATACGGCGCCGCTCAGGGTGAGCAGAGCGCTGGCCGAGGGCAACGACCGGGCGGCGAGAGCAAGCCGGGCGAACGTCTCCACGTTGGACACCAGCACCGGCTTGCCCCGCCGGAGCAGCCGGGACGGGACGCGGGGCGGGCGACCGAGCGACGAGGGCAACGCCGGGCCTCCGGCCAGCGCGTTGACCACCGCGCTCGCCTCGCCGGCAGTGAAGGTCGCCGGCCCCACCGAGACTTGCACGCGGGGCACGTGACCACGCTCAGCAGTAGCCTCGGTCACCGCGTCCGGGAGGTCGGGTCGGTCGGCCGAGACCCGTACGGTGACCAAGCCCGCGCCTAGGGCGCGAGCGGCCAGAGCGGCCCCGTCGAGCACCAAGTGCGGCACGTGCCGCAGCAGAGCGCCGTCCTTGCCACTGGCGTGCTCCCCCTCGGCGGCGTTGACCACGACGAGAGCCGGTCCGCGATCGCGCATCGACCGCAGCTTGGTCGCGGTCGGGAACCCGGCGCCTCCGAACCCCCGCAGGCCTGCCGCCTCGGCTGCGTCGCCGAGTGCGTCGAGGTCGAGCTCTGGTAGGGGCCCCAGCCGCGCCACGTGCTCCCGCCAGCTGCGACGCGACCCCGGGACCACCTCGGCCAGAAGCAACGACCCGGCGCCCACCAGTAGGTCCGGACGTGGACCCGCAGGTCGCCCACGCACCGGGACGCCCGGCAGCATCGTCACCAGCGAAGGGTCGGCGGAGGCGCCTGCGACGGCCGTGACGGCAGAAGCCATGCTCATCTCAGGACCGCCCGCTCGCGTCGGGCAGGTACACCGGCGGGTCGTCCCGACCGGCTCGCCTGCACCCGAAGGGCTGCCGAGATCGCCACCAGAGCCCCCCGGCGAGGCTCACGATCAGGTAGGGCTCGCGCCACGCATCGGTGCCGATCGCCAGCGCGTGGGCGGTGGCCAGCAGCCACGCGGGGTAGGCGAGCACGTGCACGGCCCACCAAGTGCGCGGAGTCCGCCCACGCAAGGCCGACGTGACGGCCAGAACCAGCAACAGGTCGACGGCCACGGCTCCGACGCCGGTCCACCAAGGCTCCCATGACGAGACGCCCGGCACGACCGTCGCCATGACGGAGACGTCCACCCACGGGTCGAGTACGGCGAGCGCGACATGCCCGACGGTCAGCGAGAGGCCGACGAGCGCTGCCGAGCGGTGAACGGCAACGAGGACGCCGCGCCAGGCTGGTGCCCCTACCGCCGGGCCGGAGAGCCCGGATGCCACCGAGACGGTCAGAGCCGCCAGGGCGACGATCCCGGCGACACGAAGCAGCAGCCAGATGGTCTCGCTACCCATGTCGGGCCTCCGCGAGCGCCGGCCGCGGCCAGGCGCCGACGACGGTAGCCGGGCTGCCGTCGCAGGGTACGAGGCGAGCAGACAGACCCTGGCGTCCCAGCCAGGCGGGGGCGGCCTCCCCCAGGATCAGGGCCGCCGTACTCGCCGCGTTGGCCTCGGTGGCGGTGGCGGCATGGACGCTCACCGCCCGCCACGGGCTGACCGCCGGTCTTCCGGTCCGTGGGTCCACGACGTGGTGGGCCGGGCCATCAGTCGTGGCCCACCGCCGGACATCCTGTGCGGAGGTGGCGAGACCGCCGGACTGAATCGCGATCACGCGCTGGCCGTCGGCCCCCGGCGGCAGACCGATCACCCAACCGTCGCGCGGTGGCCGTCCGGTCACTCGCAGGTCACCACCCAGGTCGACGAGAACCCCGCCGGGCACGAGCGTGGTGGCTGCTGCGGCAAGAGAGTCAGACAGCCAGGCCTTGGCGACGGCGCCGAGATCGAGACGGGTGCCGGCGGGGACGGTGAGCCATGCCCCCGAGTCGTCGGGCAGGAGCACCACGTCTGCCCAGCAGGCCCGCCGGGCCGGCAAGGGTGCGACGGTCCGGGGGGTAGTGCTGTCGAGGTCGGCAAAGCGGCGGTCGTAGCCGGCGGCAACCACGTCAGCACCGACTGTCGGGTCGACGAGCCCGCCCGTCGCCCTGGCCATCCGCAGACTTGCCGCAGTCGCGTCGCGCATGACCGGGCCGACCCGAGTCCGAGTCCCCGAAGCCCTGTTGGCCTGCGACAGCTCGGAGTCGTCCCGAAATCGACTCGCCGCTGCGTCGAGCGCGGCCAATGCCGACCGGGTGAGCGCGGCGACAGCAGTCATCGCGTCTGGTTGCGTCAGCACCACTCGCACCGTCGTGCCCAACGCGTCTGCGGTGAACGCCACCGTGCTGGTCACGATGCCCTCGTCGTGGTGTGAGGCGCCTGACCGGCTCTCGGGTTCTGCGGGGCCGGCGCCGGGGTGAGCGACGGCACTGCCTCGAGCCCTGCAAGCGGGCTGGGTTGTGGGGCGAGGGCGACCTCCGCGGCGACCGTTGCGCCCGCGGCTACCGACGTTCGTTCCAGGTCGGCGGCTACCAGTCCGCCCGCCGCCCCCGCCGCGAGCGCGACGGCGATGCCGGCCGATGCCGCGGCTCTGCGTGGACCCGATGCTCTGCTCATGCCCACAGCCTGTGCCCCGACGTCATGGGGCGGGGTTCGGGCGATGTCAAGGCTTCGTCAACAGATGCCGTGCCTGCCCTTGACGCTGTCTTGAGACCGTTGTTGCGCAGCAGGCGGGATCGTCAACGAGGTCGTCATCCGACGGCCAGGAACGGGCGAGGAGGAATCATGCGAGCTGTACTTGCTGCCGCAGGTGTTGCCGTGGCCGCCGCGATCGTGGGTGTGGGGGCCTACGCCAGCCAGTCGTCCGCGGAGGCCGGGGCCAGCGCACCGGCCGCGACCTCGCTCACCGCCGAGGACGGCGGAGGTCAGCTGGACCGCGATGCTCGGGTGGAACCCGGCGACGACCGGGACACCGACGACCTCGTCGGCACCGACAACTCCGCGGAGGGCTTCGAGGACGACGACCACGACACCGCTGAGGGCTTCGAGGACGACGACCACGGCAGCGCGGATGCCGAGGACGACTGGGACGACGACTGACGCGTGCGGTGGAGCTGCCGGCAGGACCGGTCAGGGCGACCCCGTGCCATCCACGTGGTCCGAGCCCGGCTGGTCGTGGTCTGGGTGGTGAACCGGGTCGGGGAGATCTAGCGGCTCGGGAACAACGCCGGGTCGCGGGTGGAAGAGCTCGGTGAGCCCGGCGCCGACGGCTGCCCCGACGAGCTGAGCGAGCACGAAGGGCACGGCGGATGCCGGCGAGATCCCGGTGAACGTGTCCGTGAACAGCCGGCCCCACGTCACCGCCGGGTTAGCGAACGAGGTCGAGGAGGTCAAGAAGTACGCAGCGCCGATCCACGCGGGGACGAGCAGCGGCCCGAGGTGGCCGCGCCCGGTGCGAGTCAGCGCTCCAATGACCCACACGAGACCGGCGGTCGCCACGACCTCGCCGAGCCACAGCCCGGCACCCATCCGCTCGGTGCGAGAGATCTGCCACGGGGGCAGGTCGAACATCAGGTTGGCGAGCGCGACGCCGAGGGTTGCCCCCACAAGCTGGGCTGCGACGTAGCCGCCGGCCTCGCTAGCCGGCATCTCCCGCCGCAGGGCGGCGACCAAGGTGACGGCCGGGTTGAAGTGCGCCCCGGAGATCGGTCCGAGAGTCCAGATGAGCACGCCGAGAGCGGCGACCGTCGCCAGTGCGTTGATCAGAAGCGCGAGGCCGGTGTCATCCGTCAAGGAGGCGGCCATGATCCCGGAGCCGACGACGGCGGTCACGAGCAGCCCCGCTCCCAGGGTCTCGGCAGCGTTGCGGCGGTGCAGAACGGCTGGGCGACTCACGTGCCGAGCAACCCCTCGACCGCCCCCCGGGGCCCGGTGCTCATCCGCGGACAGGAACGTCGAGATCGGTCAGCAGGGCTCTCACTCGCGCATCGACGTCGTCGAGGATGCGTCGAACGGTCGGCAGGTCTTGGCCCTTGGGATCGTCGACCTGCCAGTCCTCGTACCTCTTACCTGGAAAGATGGGGCACGTCTCTCCGCACCCCATCGTGATCACCACGTCGGCTTGCTGAACGCCGTCCGCGTCAGCAGCGTGGGGGTGTGACGGTCGACCGCGAGACCCCGCTCCCCCAGTACCTCGGCAACCGCAGGGTTCACGCCATTGCCAGGCTCGCTCCCCGCGGACGAGACCGTCACCTTGTCCCCGCCGTAGTGGCGCGCCAGAACCTCCGCGGCGACGCTGCGGCCGGAGTTGTGGATGCAGGCGAACAGAAGGACGGGGGCTTCAGCGGACATGGCGCTCTCCTCGTGACGGCCGCAGGGCTCAGGACGCGGTGACAGGTCGGACAGAGGGCGCCATCGCGGCCACCCTCTCCTCGACAGCGACGAAGGCGGCCTCGAACGCCTCGTCGCTGTCGTCGGGGGCTGGGTCGGGGATGGACCAGTGCAACGCCGGTAGGCGGCGCCGGGATAGGTGGGGCGCCAGCTCCTCGTGAGCGGCGTCGCAGACCGTCACGACGACGTCGTGCTCGGTCAGGACGGCCTGGACGGACGCGGGCCTGGCTTGGGTCAGAGCCAGCGCGTGACGTCGGGCGGCTGCGACGGCTCGGGGATGGACCCGGGCGGACGGGTGGGTGCCAGCCGACGCGACCGGCACCCGGCTGCTGCGCCGCCACAGTGCTGCTGCCAGCTGAGAGCGCGCCGAGTTGTGCGTGCACACGAACACGACGCGGGAGGCACGCAGCTCCATCGCCGGGATCAGCCCGGCGAGCACACCCTCGTCCAGGTGCAGGTAGGAGCGACGCCGATCGGCCTCCGACCGAACCCGGGTCACCAGCCGTACCGACTCCAGCACCCTCACGTGGTGCGCCACCAGGTTGGTGCCGATAGCCAGGTGCTCGGCCAGGACCCCCGGCGACTCGTCCCCCAGCCGCAGCTTCTCCACGATGGCCAGTCGTGTCGGGTCGCTCAGCGCCGCATGCAGAGCAGCCCGACGCGCGAGGCTTGCATCAATGGCCATTGCGTCAATACTTGCTGACTCATTGCCGCGCGTCAAGGGGAGGCGAGACACCCATCGACCCCACCGCCTTCCGGCACTCTTGCGGCCCCCAACTCGCCGATATATCGTCCGACTGTCGGACGGAAGGGATGATGTCATGTCGACGACAGCGGCGTTCGGGCCGGGAGACTGGCTGAGCCGAATGGTGAGCGAGGCGACCTGCGGAGGTCGAGCCGCCATGAGCGGCAAGCGGTCCTCCGGGGGACGGGGTTGGGGCGGCGCACCCTGGGGCGGCCCGTGGGCAGCCGGCTGGTCGGGGCCCGGCGACTGGTGGGGCGCAGGCCAGGGCAAGCCCCGCGCCGGGCGCGGGGACGTGCGCAGTGCGATCCTGGCCCTGCTCGCCGAGGGGCCCCGGCACGGCTACCAGATCATCCAGGAGATCGCCGAGCGCAGCAGCGGAGCGTGGCGCGCCAGCCCTGGCTCCGTCTACCCGTCCCTCGCCGCGCTTCAGGACGAGGGGCTGGTCGACGACGAGAAGATCGAGGGTCGTCGCGTGTACTCCTTGACCGAAGCGGGCCGGACGCACGTTGCTGAGCGACGTGAGGAGCTGGCAGCGGTCTTCGCCCCCTACGCCGCGCCTTCCGACGGCGGGCGCGATGAGGACTACGGGCGGCTGATGTTCAGTGTCGGCGCAGCCGCCGTGGAGGTCGCGCGCACCGGCACTCCGGCGCAGATGGCTGCCGCGCGACGACTGCTGGCCCAGGTACGGCACGACCTGTACGGCCTGCTGGCGGTGCCTGATGAGGACGACGACGCGGGGGCCGAGCAGTGACGTCCGTGCAACGTCCCTACCCGGACAGCCGCGCCAGCCGTTCGGGCCGCGTCCGCGCCGGAGACGCCGACCGGGAGCGCGTCGCGACGCTGCTGGCCGAGCACTACTCCCATGGACGGCTGAGCCTTGCTGAGTTCGACGAGCGAACCACCCTGGCCCTCGGGGCGATCCATCACGACGAGCTCGAAGCGCTGCTCGCCGACCTTCCCGGCGCCTCCCCCCGGTGGCAGCCGGTCCCGAGAGCCTCCCAGCCGGCACCTCCCCGACCGATGCCGAGGTCCGGGCCGCCGCTTGTCCTGCTGCTCGTTGCCGTCGTCGTCCTGACCCGCGGTGCCGCCCTCTGGCTGCTCCCGCTGGTGTGGTGGTTCGGCGGAGCGGCCCTTCTGCGCCGGCAGCATCTGACGCACCACGGCTGGGTGTCGGCGAACCGTCCGCCACCCTGGAGAGCAGCCTCGCCCTGCCGGCGATCGTTGACACCGAGCGCGTGAGCCTCGAACTGTCGAACGGCCGACCGGGAGCCACCACAGTCAGGCAGTAAGGCCCAGGGGTGGCGCGCGCCATCGCAGGACACTGGTTCTGACCGTGGGGAGGATCGGATGGCAGACAGCGACCAACGACAGCAGCTGAGGCCGATACCCATGGCAGCCGGCATGCTGCTCGGCGCCGCCACGGGCTTCTTGCTCTGGCTCGGAACTGACACGTTCGCCCTCTTCCCCGCCTTCCTGGGGGTGGGCCTCGTGCTGGGCATGGTGCTCTCGGGGGCTGAACTGGGGCGCCGCCACTGACCCGACGCGGCGCGAGATGCTCTCGCCGAGCTACCCGGGCCTACCAGAGCATGACGGCCGTCTGCCCGGATGCCCAGGCGTAGTACAGGCGGACGCGAACGACGTAGCGGCGCCCAGCCTGCAGCTTGACCTTCACCTGTGCGTTGCGCTCCTGGCCGGAGTCATCGTCGCCGGTGAGGTAGACAGGCTCGCCGTCGATCTCCTCGAAGACGACGAGAAGTGTGTCGGCCGACCCGAACGTTCCGATCTCGCGCGTGCCCGTCGACTCGGGGACGACGAGGAAGTCCGCCTGCTGGCCGGGCTGCAGGGACAGCGGGCGAGACTCGAACGGCTTGAGCAGCGGCGGGTCCTCGCTACCGAGGCCCGGGTACCACGTGAGGACCCAGTCCCGATCTCGTGCCGACAGCCCGGTCGGCGGCGGTACGCCGTTGTCGCGGTACTCGGGTGGACGAAGGATCAGACCCGGCTCGAACGGGTACTCCATCACCGACAGCGGGTCCCAGTCGGATCCCTGCACCTCAGCGGGGTCCAGCTTGCGCAGGATGTTGTGCCGGATCTGGTCTTCCCGCCAGTTGTTCGGGGGGCCGGAGAACTCCCTGACCACAGCCGGCTCGTCCCACTCGATGCCCGCATTCGGGTTCTGGTGCTCGTGCGGGAACCCGAGGGTGTGCCCGATCTCGTGCAGAGCCGTGACACGTCCCCAGTCCGTCGTGAGGTCCCACCCGAAGTTCATCGTGGGCTGGTCGGCTGCGATCCCGAGGACGTCCCGCCCGACGTAGGACCAGCTGCCGTCGGACTGATCGAAGCTGATCCGGATCTCGGCCTCCCGGATGTCGGTGACCTCGCGGAACTGAAGGCCGATGCCGAGCGACCTCCAGTGCTCGAACGCCTCTCGAACCGCGTCCTGCTGTTGGGAGGGTCCGCCGAGGGCCGGGTGGCTATCGGCGCCGAACAGGTAGTACTTGAGCACCGTTGCGTTGACCCACTTCGACCGGGTACGAACGATGAGCGACGATCGCCGTGGGTTCAGGTCGGGCCGCAAGGCGGGCACGGACTGCGGCCGGACGTCGCAGTAGGACCAGCCGACACCTGGCTTCACGGGGTCGAGACGTTCGTCGTGCGGCTCGGCGATGCTCATGGCCACCTGCCTCTCCTGGGATGTGCGGCGACGCCTCAGTATCGAACGCGACCGCCGCCTCGCGACGGAGAACGACCACAACGATCCTTCCAGCGGGTCAGCCCACCGGCGTGCTGGTCTCCCGCGCCTTCAGCTCCTCGTACTCCTTGGCGACGCGGTAGTTGCCGAAGAACACCGAGATCGCATGGCCGGCCAACCCCAGGCCCCAGAACAGGATGAGCCAGTAGGCCCAGTCCAGCCCGAGAACAGCCTGATCACCCGTGGCCCGGAGATCGATGATGACCATCAACGCGTTCACCATCACGAACACCATCAGGTGGTAGAAGAAGTCGCGCACCGCCTTCACGTGCTGCTCTGCCAACGCCAGCGCAGGGTCACGTTCCATCGTTGCCTCCTCGTAGGTCCCTCCACCGGACTCCTCCGGGGCGAGGGACGGAAGGGGCCAAGGACCCCACCACGCCCCGGCTCGTTCGCTGGGGGTGCCTTCCCCTGGCCCCGACCACCACACCGTCCACACCCCCGATGGATGAACCCGTTGGACCGCGGAGCCACACATGAATGGACGCGTCGGTGCGCTGAGCGCACCACCGGCTCCATCCAGGGAAGGTGGGGTGAACCGTTGGCTCCATCCACGCCTGGCCTGCGTGGGGATGCGTGGGGCTACCAGCACTCGGCGATCCAGCGGCCGGCCGCGTCGGGGCCTGCGGGCAACGTCGCCGGGTTTGCACGCCCTGCACTCTCGTCAGCCCCTGCGACAGCCACCCGACCCCCTAGGGTCCGACCAGGTGCAGATGAACCCCGGAGGGCTCATGAACGAACGGACTCGGCTCCTGGGGGGTAGCGGCATCGAGGTGTCGGCCTTGGGGATGGGCTGCTGGGCGATCGGCGGACCCCTGTGGCACGGAGACGAGCCGCTTGGCTGGGGAGAGGTGGACGACGACGAGTCGATCCGAGCGATCCGGACCGCACTCGATCTCGGTGTGACCTTCTTCGACACGGCCAACGTCTATGGCGCCGGACACAGCGAGAGGATCCTCGGACGCGGGCTCGGCGACCGGCGCGACGAGGTCGTGATCGCCACGAAGTTCAGCAACCTGTTCGACGAGGGCACCCGGCAGGTCACCGGAAGCAGCGCTGAACCTGCGTCGGTCCGCCAGCAGTGCCATGACTCGCTGGAACGACTGGGAACTGACTACATCGACCTCTACCTCTTCCACGACAACGGCTACCCGCCAGAACAAGCCGCACCGGTCCGCGACACCCTCGAGGACCTGGTCGACTCCGGTCAGATCCGCGCTTACGGGTGGAGTACCGACTCCGCCGAGCGGGCGACGGTCTTCGCGGAGGGCGAGAAGTGCGCGGCCATCGAGCACGAGCTCAACGTGCTGTCGGACGCCCCGGAGGTGCTCGGCGTCTGTGACCGGTACGACCTCGCCTCGATCAACCGCGGTCCGCTCGCGATGGGCCTGCTGACCGGCAAGTACTCCGCCGCAACCGAGCTGACCGGCGCCGACGTCCGCGGACGGAAGGCCCCGGAGTGGATGCAGTACTTCACCGATGGCCGTCCGGACGCCGCGTGGCTGGAGCGGGTGGCGTCAGTGCGCGACATCCTGACAACGGGCGGGCGCACCCTGGCACAGGGCTCGTTGGCCTGGTTGTGGGCACGTAGCCCGCACACCATCCCCATCCCGGGGTTCCGCACCGTGGGCCAGGTACAGGAGAACGCCGCCGCACTAGCGCACGGTCGGCTCGACGCCGACGAGATGGCCGACATCGACCGCCTTCTCGGTCGAACCTGACACCGCTGAGCCGAGCGTCCCGATGGGGTCGTCGGCCCCTGCAGCCGCCGGCCAGGACCTGGGAGCGTAGGGATCATGGCGAGGGGCGATTCCGTCGTCGGGCGACGGTCGCGCGAGGACCGGCTGCTCGGTCACGTGCAGCATCCCGACCGCTACGTCGAGTCGCTGCTCGAGTCGCGTGGTGAGCCGGTGGCCCTGTCAGTCTGGCAGGCCAGCCAGCCCACGCAGGCTGTGGTGTTCGTGCCGGGAACCGCAGTCCACCCCCTCTTCTACGAGGAGTTCCTCGACGCACTCGCCGCCAACGGTCGAACCGTGGTCGGGCTGCACCCGCAGGGGCACGGCAGGAGTCCGCGCGTTTCTCGAGTGCTGCGATGGGACGACCTCGTCGGGAACGCGATCGACGCGACCAGATGGGCTGCCGACACATTCGGGCTGCCGATCGTGCTGGTCGGCTCCAGCCAAGGGAGCCTGGTGGCCCTGCTGGCAGCAGCGGCGGAGCCGTCGGCGGTACAGGGCGTGATCGCGCACAACTTGTTCGACCCGAACGACCCGGACGCGGTCATGGTCACCCGATTCGGCACGGCACAGCCGGTCCAGCAGCTGGCCCGAAGAGTTCTGGACGCGGCTGCCCGGATCACGCCGCGGGCGCCCGTGCGCATCACCGCGTACCTGGACCCCCGCCGAGTGTTCGGCGCGCCGTGGACCCGAGAGCTGTTCGAGCGCGACCCACTCGTCCTGCGGTCGTACCCGCTGCGCTTCGTGGCAGACCTGGCCGGTGTCGATACCCGGAGCCTCTACGACGGCAGCCTGGCCGTGCCGGTGACGGTGCTGGCGGCCCGCGGTGATCCGCTGTTCCCGCTGGCGGGGATCGAGGCTGTCGCCCACCGCCTCGTGGCCTCGAGCGTGGACCTCGTCGTGCTCGACACCGACTGCCACCTGGTGCTCAACGAGGCAGTCGATCTGGCGGTGCCGGTCGTCCTCGAGGCGCTCCAGCGCATGTCGGCGACCGCCGGTTCAGCGAGCGGCGCTGCTCGCTGAACCGCCCTGCCCCGCGGCCGCACGATCTTCCTGGCACGGTGGGGTCTGTGAGTGACTACCGAGAGGTCAACCAGGCCTACTGGGACGAGCGGGCACCCGCGCATGCAGCTTCTCCGGACTTCGCGTTCGACGACTACGCGACCGACCCCAGACGGATCAGCGACACCGTCCGGTTCGACCTGCCACTGCTGGGGGACGTGGCGGGCCTGGACGGCATCCACGTGCAGTGCCACATCGGCAGCGACACCGTCTCGCTGGCCCGGCTCGGTGCTCGGATGACGGGACTGGACTTCTCCCCGGCCTCGCTCACCCAGGCCCGTCGGCTTGCCCAGCTGGCCGAGGTCGAGGTGTCCTTCATCCACGGCGAGGTCTACGAGGCGGTCGATCTGCTGGGCCTGCGCCGCTTCGACCTGGTCTACACCGGCATCGGGGCGCTGTGCTGGATGCCCGACATCACCAGGTGGGCCGGTGTGGTCGCCGGGCTCTTGCGCCCGGGCGGGCGGTTGTTCCTGCGCGAGGCCCACCCCGTCGTGTGGGCGCTGTCCGATGCGCGCCCCGATGGGCTGGTCGTGATCGACCGGCCCTACTTCGAGATCGACGAACCGACGGTCATCGATGCCGACGACGGCACCTACGTGCGCACCGACGCCACATTCACCACCACTGTGACCGTCGAGTGGAACCACGGCCTCGGCCAGATCATCACAGCCCTGCTCGACCAGGGCCTGCACATCACCGGGCTGGTCGAGCACGACAGCCTGCCCTGGGACGCCCTGCCGGGACAGATGCGTCCCATCGGCGGCGGCGAGTACCAGCTGGCCGACCGACCGTGGCGCCTCCCCCACAGCTACACCCTCCAAGCCCGGCGACCTCACTAGTCCGGGCTGGAGGCGGGCGCTCGCGACATGTGCTGCGAGCCCTCCAGGTGATTCCGCCCGTAGCCGACTCACCTGCCCTTGGCGAGCAGACGGGCATCGAAGTCGGCGCGTGCCACGACCACCCGCTCCAGCCGGCCCCGAGAAACGACGTCGATGCCGTCAGAGGCCTCCACGGCGAACACCAGTCTGCGGCCCTGGACCTCCACGAGCTCGACACTGGCGGTCAGCTCCATACCTGGCGGCGTCGCTGCCTCGTGGCTGACGTCGACATGCGTCCCCAAGGATTGTTCGCGCGGCCAGTCCAGGTGGGGATTCACCGCGGCGATGCAGGCCCATTCCAGGAACCCGACGAGAAACCCGGTGGCGAGCACAGCAGGCATGGCGGTGAACTCATCCGCCACCGGGTACAGCTGCGGCACCGTCTGGCTGTCGGTCACGACGAACCGGTGCTCGTGACGGATTCCGGGCTGCAGCGTCTCCTTCATCGCAGTTCCTTCCCGACGGGTGCTGGATCGCGCCAACGATGACAGCCCGCCGGTGAGGTGTTCCACTACCAGCAGTGGGCTGCCCAACGCTCGGCGCCATCGGCGCTGCGCGGCAGGCCGTCGACGCAGCTGGCCCACCAGCGCTCGGCGGCATCGGCGCTGTGGGGGCGGCTGGGCTCGCGAACCTGCAGAGTCTCGGCGCTTGACGCTGGAGCCAGCAACGTGGTGGCGGTGATGAGTGCCGCAGCGCCGGCTACTGCAACGCGACCCTTGACGGTGGACGACAGACGGGACATGGCCCCTCCTCCTGCTTGTGACGCCCCGGTGGCGTCGACTGCCATGACCGTCGCGCTCGGCAGTCGCAGATCTGCAGCAAGACCTAGGGCCCACACCGGGACCCGGTCTGGCCCCGAACCGAGACGTGCAGGTCACGGCTCCTGTTGACGCTGCAACGGGAATGCAACATCCTCGGGAGAACCTGACGTGGTCGAAGGGAGGAACCATCGAGATCCAGGTGCTGGGGGCGGTGCGCGCGGTCCACTCGGGCCGCACGCTGGATCTCGGAGGGCCGCGGCAGCGGCGGCTCCTGGCGGCCCTGGTGCTCGCCGATGGCGCGCCGGCGAGCGTCGACCGCCTGGTCGAGGCTGTCTTCGGCGAGGACGCGTCGCCCAGCGCCAGCGACACGCTCCGCAGCTACGTCACGAGGCTCAGGCGGGCTCTCGCCCCGGCCGAGACCGACGTCGTCGTCCGCGAGGGGTCGGGGTACCGCCTCGTCTTCGACCACAGCACGGTGGACGCGGCACGCTTCGCGAACCAGGTCGCCGCCGGGGTGCGCGCGCTCGACCGCGGCGAGCCCCGCGAGGCGGTCGGGGCTCTGCACACGGCCCTGGACCTGTGGCGCGGGGACGCCTACGCCGACCTGGCCGACGAGACGTGGGTGGCACCGGAGGCCCGCCGTCTCAACGAGGAGCGTCGCGCGGCTCAGGAGCTCCTGGCCGAGGCGTTGACGGCGGCCGGCAGCTCCTCCGACGCCGTCGCGGTGCTGCGCGCACTCCTAGGCGCTGACCCCTACCGGGAGGGCGCCGTCGAACGTCTCATGCTGGCCCTGTACCGCTCAGGGCGCCCCGCCGACGCGCTGGCGACCTATCGCGAGTTCGCTGACCGCGTCGCCGACGACCTCGGCATCGATCCCGGGCCTGCTCTCCAGCGAGTTCACGAGCGGGTTCTGGCGCGCGACCCTGGACTGGACGCTGCTGGCTCCGCGCCGTCGCTGCGTGGGTACGAACTGCGCGAGCGACTCGGCCGAGGGCGGCAGGGCCCGGTGTGGTCGGCGCGGATGCCCGGGGTCGACCGGGAGTACGCGATTCGCGTCTACGACCCCGACGTCGCCGACGCGCCCACCATGGTTGCCTCGTTCGACGCCGACGTCCGACTGCTCGTCACCATGGACGAACCGGCGCTTCTCCCGGTGTACGACGGCTGGCGCGAGCCGGGGTCGGCAGCCCTGGTCATGCGCCGGATGTCTGGCACGTTGGCCGACCGGATCGCCTCCGGGTCGCTGGCGCCGGACGAAGGCAGCGAGGTCGTCCAGCGGGTCGGGCACGCGCTCGTCGCGCTGGAGCGACGAGGACGCAGCCACGGGCGAGTGGAGCCCAGCAGCGTGCTGCTGGACGAGGTCGGACGCGCCTACCTGTCGGAGCCGGTGCTGGGCCACGGCGGACCTCGTCCGTCGGCCGGTCCCGCGGACCCGACCCCCGACGCAGGCGATGCCGCCGACTTCGTCAGGCTTGCTCAGGCATGCATGCCCGGCCGTCCCACAGGCTGGTGGGACGGCCTCGACCCCGACGCCCTCGGGACAGTCGCGCTGGTCACCGAGGTGTTGGCCCGCCTCGAGGCGCCGACTCTGCCTCCGGAGAACCCGTACGTCGGGCTTCGTCCCTTCGAGGCCGCCGACGCCGACCGCTACTTCGGGCGTGAGCACGTGGTAGCCGACCTGGTGAACCGGGTCATGGCCGACCCGGTCGTGCTGCTGGTGGGGGGATCTGGCAGCGGCAAGTCCAGCATCGTCCGCGCCGGCCTCGTCCCGCACCTTCGCCGGCTGGATCCGCCCTGGACGCCGACGGTCATGGTGCCGGGGTCCCGCCCCATGCAGCACCTGGCCCAGGCCCTACAGCGAGTGAGGACCACCGACGCACTCCACACGACGCGGACCGTCGGCGTCGGGCTCGGACTGGCGGAGGCTGCTCAACGCGCGTCGGGGCGGTTGCTGCTGGTCGTCGACCAGCTCGAGGAGCTGTTCACCGTCTCCGAGCCGGACGAGCGCGAGAGGTTCCTCGCGGTGCTGGCGCAATGTGCCCACGGTCTCGCCGGGGACATGCGCGTGGTCGCCACCGTGCGGGCCGACTACTTCGATCAGCCCCTCGACCATCCCGTCTTCGGCACCATCGCCGCGAAGGCAGCTCTGGCTGTCCCGCCCATGAGTGCCGCGGACCTCGAGCAGACAGTGCTCGGCCCGGCGTCGGGCAGGCTGCAGGTGGACGATGGACTCGCCACTGAGCTCGTCAGCGCGGTCGTCGGCCAACCGGGTGCACTCCCGGCACTGCAGTTCACGCTACGTGAGCTGGCCGACCGGGGCGGCGTCGCGCTGCGCCGTGACGACCTGGGCCACCTTGGGGGCGTCGACGGCGCCATCGCCCACCGCGCCGAGCAGATGTATGCAGCACTCGGCCCGTCGGAGCAGCAGACCCTGCGGCAGGCGCTGCAGCGACTCGTGGTCGTGGACGAGGCAGGCGAGCCGTCACGTCGGACCGTGCCGCGCGCCGACCTTGCGGCCCTCGCACCAGGGGCCGACACGCTGGTCGAGGACTGGGTGGAGGGTCGGCTCCTGGCAACGGGTCGCCGTCCCGACACCCGCGAGCCGACGGTCACCCTGGCCCACGAGGCGGTGCTGACCCGCTGGCCCCGACTGCGTGAGTGGGTCGACGAGGATCGGGAGCGTCTGCTTGCCCTGGCACGCTTGACGCAGGCGGCGCACGAGTGGGCCGACCTGGGCCGGGATCCGGCCGCCCTGCCCCGAGGAGGCCGGCTGGAGCAGGCCGAGAACTTGACCCGCGCGACGGTCGCTCCATCGCTGGTGCAGGAGTACGTGGCCGATGCTCAGGCCTTGCGGACCGAGGAGCAGCACCAGGCCGCCGACGCCGCGATGGCTGAGCAGCGGACGTCGCGCCGACTGCGACGACAGCGCCGGATGCTCGCCGTCGCTCTCGTCGTTGCCATCGCGGTCGGCTGGGTCGCCATCGACCAGCGCGGAGCCGCTGTCGCGGCGGCCGAGGAGCAGAGCCGACGGGCCGACGCCGGCGCGTCGTCACTGGTCGCGGCTTCCAACGAGGCGCTGCGGTCGGACTGGGCGCGCGCGCTGCTGCTCGCCGTCGAGGCTCACCGGGTCAACCCGTCCCCGGACACGGAGCGCCATCTGCTGGCCACGCTCGTGCAGGCCCGACCCGTCCCTACGGCGGTGTGGTCGAGCGAGCAGAGCCTGCGCTCAGTCGTCGTCGACCCCTTGACGACCTGGGCTGCCGTTCAGTGGGTGGGAGGACCCCTCGATGTCATCGATCTCGACCAGGGTCGTCGCGTCCGCGGCGCTCAGGCGCGCGGAGAAGCCGGCTTCGACCTGAGGGACGGAACGCTCGTGTTCGGCGACCTCACCGGCGAAGGCGGGCGAGTAAGAGTGCTGGACGACACCGGGGACCGCGTGGTGGCGACGCTCCCGAGCGGCGTGAAGGTCACCGACATCGAGATCAGCCCGGACGGACAGCAGGTCGCCGTTGCTGATTCGTCCGGTCTCGTTCAGCTGCTGGCCATGGGATCCTGGAAGCAGGCAGGATCCCTCGCCGGCACCACTGCCAGCCCGATCCAGCAGATCGCTTGGGCCGACTCGACTCGGTCGCTGCATGCGTTCGACGAGGCGGGCATGTATCTCTCCTGGGACCTGGATTCCGACCCGGATGAACCCGGTCCCGCCCCACCGACAGCCAGGCGTGCCGTGTCGGCACGCAGCGTGCTCGCGGGCACCGAGGAACCGGTCGCCACCAACCTGGCCGTTGTCGACATGGAGTTCATCCCCGGCGAGGGCTACATCTCGGTCATCTCCGAGCGCGAGGGGCTCTTCTGGGTCGACACGGCGCCGTTGGAGTTCTTCGAGCTCATCGGCTTCCGGGGCGGCCGCGGGCGTGCACTCGGCGGTGCGGTCACCCGAGACGGCGGTCATGTCTTCGTCACCGGCTCGTCGATGCAGGTACTCCGCCCCGATAGCCAGGGGCTGCCCTTCCGCGGGGTCGACGTGGACTGGAACGCCGTCGACGTCGACGTGCGCGCCGACGGCACGGCCGTGACGGTCGGCTCGGACGGAAGCGTGACCATGTGGCGCGTGCCCGGGGAGGCGGACTTCGCCGGCACGTCGCGCACGCCGCCCCTGGACGGCGCTGCGGGTGTCGTGGTGGCACCGGACGGGCGACTCCTGCTGCGCTGGGACGACGTCGAGGCCCAGCTGCTCGACGCAACGACCTTCGACGCCACCGCGACTCTTGACCTCCCGACACCGGGAGCCGTCGTCCTCGGTGCCGCGTTCGTGCCCGACAGCGACCGTCTCGTGACGCACGTCTGCTCCGAGACACCCGAGCCGACCTGGGAGCCGTGCGATTCGGTCCTCACGTCCTACGCGAGCGACGGGACGATCGTCACCGGTCCAGTTGATGCCGGGCCGGCCCGTCCCTCCCAGGGCGCCACGATCGTGGCCGCCACGGATGTCGTTGCCACCGTGGACGCCGCCGCCACCGTCACCCTGCGCGACCCGCGGACCCTGGAGCCCACCGAGCGTCTGCGCGCACCGGATGCGCCGGACGAGCCGGACTCGAGCAGTCTGTCGCTGTCACCGAACGGACGCATGCTGACGGTCTCGACGCTCAGGCCTCGGTCCCTGGCGGCCTGGCGACTGGGAGGTGAGGCCGACCTGCTGGTGGCGGACACGGCTGGTCCCGCAGGGCTGGCGTTCAGCGACTACCCCATCGCGTACGGCGCCCTGTCCCTGACCGACGATGCGGTGCTGGTTGCTGAGTACGACGCCTTCCGCACCTACGGTGCCGACGGCGGTGAGCCCATCGCGGTCTACCCCGACCCCTTCGAGCAGGGCGACATCCTGGCCTCCGATGTCCTCCAGCAGGCCGCACAGAGCCGCGGGACCGACGGCATCACCGCATCACGGTCGGCAACAAGCGACTCGTCGCTCCTGCTGACCGGACTGCCTGGGTCCTACTGGCTGTGGGACCCGAGTCGTCCACTGGTGTTGGCCGGCCCGATGGGGGTTGATGGGGCCGTGCTCGACCCGACCGGCGACCGGCTCTTCCTCTGGCGCGACGACGGCTCGGCCTTCGCCCTGTCACTACGCCCGGACGACCTGGTGGCCGCGGCCTGCGAGTCAGCGGGGCGGGCCCTGACGCAGCAGGAGTGGTCACGGTCGATCGGCGCGGGAGAGCCCTACGAGCCCGCGTGCCCCGGCTAGGGCATCGCTGTAGGGCTCGTCGCGGGGGCACCCGCGGAGCCCGTGGGCTACCAGGGCAGGCGTTGTCGGATCAAGGCACGGCCGGCCGTCAACGGTGACAACGGCTTGAAGGCCCGTGCCTGTCTGGTGAGATCGGTGACCTCGCTGTCGGTCAGGCTGAGGTCGGCTGCTTCAGCGTTCCTCTCGACCTGCTCGATGCTCGAGGCTCCCGGTATCGCCACGACGCCTGGATGATGAATGAGCCACGCCAGCGCCACCTGGGCCGGGGTGACGTCGTGCGCGGCAGCGATGTCGCGAACGGCGTCGAGGAGCCCCGCTGCCCGCTCGAGGTTCTCCTCGAGGAAAAGCGGATTCATCCGACGGACGGCCCCCGACGGCTGGTGCGTCGCGTCATACCGCCCGGAGAGCATGCCCTGAGCCATCGGGCTCCAGGCGATGACGAACCGGCCCTTGGCCGCGGCGTACGGCACGAGATCGTCGAGAGGACCCGCGTGCGCGAGGCTGAACTGCACCTGGTTGGACACCACCGGCCGACCAAGCTCCCGCTCGGCAACCTGCCACCGGGCCAGCGAGTAGTTGCTCACTCCAACGTGGGCGACAGTGCCGCCGTCCTGCAGCACCCGCATCCCGGCCATCGTCGTGCCGTCGCGCACGACGGGGTTGGGCTGGTGCACCTGGTACAGATCGATGGTCGACACCCCGAGCCGGCTCGCGCTGGCCCGACCCCGCTTCGCCACGACCTGAGCGATGGGAAAGACCGGGAAAATCTTCGTCGCGATGAACGAGTCCTCCAGCGCACCACACGCAGCCAGGGCGTCGGCCAGGATCCGCTCGCTCCTGCCGAAGCCGTATGCCTCGGCGGTGTCGAACAGCGTGATCCCGAGATCAACGGCCCGCGCGACCATGCGCGCGGCGTCCTGCGACGAGTATGCGTCGCCGTAACCCCACTCGCGTGATCCGAACTGCCACGTCCCGAGCCCGATCCGCGAGACGGGCTTGTTCGTCCCCACGCCTTCCGCGAACTTCATGCTCTGCCGGCACCTCCGCCCCGATCTCAACGCCCAGACATCCGGGCGGGGATCCGCGCCCGCGCCGGCGACCACGACAGCCAGCCCTTGAGCTACCTGGAGCCTAGTCTGGGAAACGCGCGCCGTCAGCGAGCGGACGACCCCGCGCCGACCGGGACGGACTGCTCGGACCCCCCGGATGGGCATGCGTCGCGAGCCCCAACGACCCGACCTCGATGGGGAACCGCCCGAACACAAGTCGGCTCATCCAGTCGTCGGCGTGGTCGTACCTGCCAGGGGTCAGCAGCCGGCTCGCGCCGTTGGGACTGGGGTTGACGACGAACTGCCAGGTCGACATGCCCCAGCTGGCGTCGGTCCCGATGTCGGCGGGTGACCCGAGCAGCACCAGGGCGTGCGGCGGATCCGGGGGGTGCGGCAGTCGTGCTGCCGCACCGCTAGTCCAGGTTCCAGCGGACCCCGGTGAAGGTGTGCCACGTCTCGAGCAGGTGGTGGTCTCCGGTGGCGGCGATCGTGGAGTCGTTGCCGCGATTCCACAGCGCTACATAGAGATCGGACGCTGTCCCGGTGAGAGTCAGGTCGACGGGAACGCCGGCGCGGCCTCGCGTGATGCTTCGATGTCCGATCGTCATGAACCAGTCGTTGCCGGTGTCGTGCGCGTGGACGTGGATCGTGTGGTCCCGGTCGAGCGGGAACGCCTTGCGCTCCGGGCGCGAGACGTCTGCGTAGAACGCATACAACAGCTCGGAGACTCCGTCGGCGGCGAAGACCGGGTCGAACTCGGTCGTCTCCCCGGTGACCTTCTCGGCGTCGTAGCGGTGGATCGACGTCTCGTGAGCCTGTCGACGTGCCCACATCGCCAGAGGTGAGGGCGCGGGCAGGAACGTTTCCGCCTGCAGATCCGGCGGGGCGGACTCGAGAGCGTGAACCAGGTTCGCGTTGGTCTGCAGGTACCAGTCGATCAGGTCGTCGTCGTTCGGCCAGAACACCGCCAGGTCGGGCCATGACGTCGCCAGCTCGGAGCGGTCGTCCAGGTCGATCGTGGCTCCGGGGCGCTGGGCGACGTTGGCAGCGGCCCACAGGTGGATCTCGCCAAGGTGCCGGACCAGGTCACGCAGATTCCACGCCGGGCACGCCGCCACCGGGGCCTCCCACGCGCCGCGTCGCGCCGCCGCCGCGAAGTTCTGTGCTTCGGTCTCCACGACCTTGGTGTGCTCCGCGACCGACCTCGGGGTCGTTGCCGCGTCCACGCCGGGCTGATGGTGGGTCCCAGTTGTGCTCATTGCCCCTCCTTCTGCTGCACGTTGCCGGGAACGTTACTGCAATGTGCAGTAGTGTCAAGAGGGCGTTCGCTCGCGACCTGGACCGCGACCCGGACCGGCCCCGGGCGGGTCGGAGTCCGACCGGCCTGACGTTTGTCACCTGGATCCGGTGATCGGGTGCACTACGCGGAGCGTGGCGGGCGCGGGAGCGTGGGTGCATGACAGAGCGACGGACAGACATCGAGACGCCGGGCGCCGTCCTGGCCGAGCTTCTCGGCGCATCGAAGACGTACGGGTCGGGTGGGGCGGCGATGCTCGCCGTGCCAGGACGTCGACCTGCAGCGTGCGGGCCGGGGAGCTGCTGGCGGTGCTGGGCCCGAACGGTGCGGGCAAGACGACCGCCCTGGGCATGCTGACCGGGCTGACCACGCCGACCAGCGGGACCGCGCGGCTGTTCGGGCGTGATCCGCGGGACCTGGCGGCGCGGCAGCGGATGGGTGTGATGCTGCAGTCCTCGGGGGTTCCGGACACGCTGCGGGTGCGAGAGCTGCTGACCGCGTTCCGCGGCTACTACCCAGCCCCGCTGCCCGTCGCGTCGGTGGTGCGAGGCCGCCGGTCTGGACGGGCTGGAGGGGCGGCTCTTCGGGACGCTGTCCGGCGGCCAGCAGCGACGGGTGCTGTTCGGCATCGCCCTGTGCGGGGACCCAGAACTGGTGTTCGTGGACGAGCCGACCACCGGCCTGGATGCCGAGGTGCGGCGCACGCTGTGGGCGACGCTGCGCGATCTGGCCGGCGACGGGACGCGGGGTGGTGCTGACGACCCACTACCTGGAGGAGGCTGACGCGTTGGCCGACCGGATCGTCGTGCTGAACCAGGGGCGGGTGATCGCCGAGGGCACCCCGGCGCAGATCAAGTCCCTGGTGCCGGGGCGGCGCATCACCGCCGAGTCCAGCATCGGGGCGCAGCAGGCGTCCGGCTGGGCCGGGGTGCACCACGCCCAGCGGGACGGCACCCGGCTGGAGCTGCTGGTCAGCGAGCCCGAACCCGTGCTGCGAGAGCTGCTGCACCGGGACCGCTCGGTGACCGGCGTGACGGTCACCGAGCCCACTCTCGAGGACGCGTTCCTCACCCTGACCGAGCGGACCGAGGAGGCAGCATGACACACCATCACAGCCACGCCGACCGCACCGGCCACCGTGCCGCGCGCGGCGCCGCCCGGCACACCCGCCGCAGCATGCTGCGCGTGTACCGCACCGAGGCGTGGCAGGAGTTCCTCAAGCTGATGCGGCTGCCGATCTTCGCGGCCACGACGGTCGCCCTGCCGCTGATGTTCTACGTGATCTTCGGGATCACCTTCGCCGGCGAGCAGGCCCGCGGCGTGGGGGTGACCACCTACATGCTGGTCACCTACGGCGCGTTCGGGGTCATCGGGGCGGCCTTGTTCGGGTTCGGGGTGTCGGTGGCCGTCGAGCGTGGGCAGGGCTGGATGCGCCTGAAGCGGGTCGCGCCGATGCCGCCGCTGGCGTACTTCGTCGCCAAGGTGGTGATGAGCCTGGCCGTCGCCTCGATCATCGTGCTGGCCATGTTCGTCCTCGCCGCGACCCTGGGCGGAGTGCGCCTGGCGGCAGGGCAGTGGGTGGCGGTGGGACTGGCGCTGGTCGCCGGGGCGCTGCCGTTCTCGGCGATGGGCCTGGCCTTCGGCTACCTGGTCGGGCCGAACTCCGCCCCGGCGGTGCTGAACCTGGTGTGGCTGCCGATGGCGTTCGCGTCCGGGCTGTGGATCCCGATCTCCCAGCTGCCGGACGTGGTGCAGTCGGTCGCGGTCGCGCTGCCGCCGTACCACTTCGTCCAGCTGGCGCTGGGCACCATCGGGGCGTCCGAGGGCGGCTCGCCGGTCGTGCACGTCGCCGCGGTGCTGGGGTTCACCGTCCTGTTCCTGTTCGTGGCAGCCTGGGGGTTCCGTCGCGACGAGGGACGCACCTACGGATGAGACGAGGGCCGCGGTGAACCACCCGATCACCCGCTACGCGCCCTACCTGTGGCTGGTCTACCTCGGTGCGCTGGTCTTCCAGCCGGCGTTCGACCCCGACACCACCGCGGCGGACTGGGTCGCGACCGCGGCGATGGTCGCGGTCTTCCTGCCCCTGTACCGGGCCAGCCTGCGCACCCGGGACCAGCGCCGGCTGGGGCTGCTGCTGGCGGCCCTGGCCGGCCTCGGGCTGCTCGGGTCGCTGGTCAACGCCGGGGCCGGGGTGTTCGTCGTGTACGCCGCCGCCCTGGCCGGACGGCTCGAGCCGGTCCGGCGGGCCTGGCTGGCCATCGCGGGCCTGGCCGCGGTCGCCGGGGCTCGGTCTCGTGATCTCCCCGGTGCCGATGCCGTGGCGGCTGCTGGCGGTGCTGCCGGTCCTGGTGTTCGTCCTGGTGATCGGTGCGGCCGGAGTCGTGGAGGTCGAGCGCGAGCGCACCCATGCCCGGCTGCGCCGCGCGGACGAGGAGATCGAACGGCTGGCCACGATCGCCGAACGCGAACGCATCGCCCGCGACCTGCACGACCTGCTCGGCCACACCCTGTCGGTGGTCGTGCTGAAGTCCGAGCTCGCCGGGCGGCTGGTCCGATCCGACCCGGACCGGGCCGAGCAGGAGGTGCGCGAGGTGGAGCAGACCGCGCGCACCGCCCTGGCCGAGGTGCGCTCGGCCGTGGCCGGCTACCGCGCCAAAGGGCTGGGTGCGGAGCTGGTCAACGCACGACGGGCACTCTCGGCCGCCGGTGTCGACCTGCAGGCCACCATCGACTTGCCCGTCCTGCCCGCCGAGCACGAGGCCGCCCTGGCGCTGGCCCTGCGCGAGGCCGTCACCAACGTGGTGCGCCACGCCGACGCCCACCACGCCACCATCCGCGCCGAGGCCACCTCTGAGCAGGTGTGGCTCGAGGTCGCGACGACGGGCGCGGCACCCGCGGGCCCGACGGCTCCGGCCTGGCCGGGATGCGCGAACGCGCCGCCGCTCTCGGCGGCCACGTCAGCCGCAGCACCGGCCCGCTCCGAGGGCGAGCGACCCGGCACCACGGTGCGCGTCGTCCTGCCCCGCACCCCGACCACGGCGGTGGCTCCCAGCCCGGCGGCCCAGCCGTGAGCATCACCGTCCTGCTCGCCGAGGACCAGCGCATGGTCCTCGGCGCCCTGGGCAGCCTGCTCGGACTCGAACCCGACATCGACGTCGTCGGAACCGCCACCGACGGTGACGAGGCGCTGCGTCTGGTCCAGACCCTGCAGCCGGACATCCTGCTCACCGACATCGAGATGCCCGGCCAGAGCGGCCTCGACGTGGCCGCGGAGATCCGCAGACGCGGGCTGGCCACCCGGGTCGTCATCCTCACCACCTTCGCCCGCAGCGGGTACCTGCGCCGCGCGCTGGACGCCGGCGTCGGCGGCTACCTGCTCAAGGACGCCCCCTCGGCCACCCTCGCCGACGCCATCCGCACCGTCCACCAGGGCGGGCGCGCCGTCGACCCCACCCTCGCCGCCGACGCCTGGGCCGAGCCCGACCCGCTCACCGACCGGGAACGCCAGGTTCTGCGCCTGGCCGGCGACGGCCTGTCCAACGCCGACATCGCCGCCCGCCTGCACCTGTCCGACGGCACCGTGCGCAACTACCTGTCCGAGGCCATCGGCAAGCTCGGCGCCAGCAACCGCACCGCAGCGGCCCGCCTCGCCCGCGACCGCGGCTGGCTCTGACACCGCGACCGCCGCCCCCAGCCGAGGGATGACGATCGTCATCCACAGGTGGTGATGCGACGCACTACCTCGCGACCGTCCCCGACGCGAGGCTGGATCCATGACGCACACCTCAGTCGTGCTCCCCACCCGGCCACCGACACCGGCCGGCGCTCCTCGGATCCGTCGCGCCAGTGGCGGTCTTCCTGCTGGCCAACGCCGTCTGGGGCCTCGTTGCCGGCATGATCGCGTCGACCGCCGCGGCAGCCCTGGTAACCCTGGAGCGACTGACGCCGCGGCGAGCAGATCGGCTGGCTGGCGCTGGCACTACTCGGCTACGTCCTCATCCGCGGCGCCGCCGGCGCCCTCACCGGCTCGCACCAAGTGTTCTTCGGCATCAGCGTCGCCGCGAGCATGGCCGTCGCCGTAGCCGTGCTGGCCACGGCGTTCAGCAGCAGACCGCTCGCGGCCTACCTGCTCCCGATGCTCATGCGCGGGCGACTCCGGCCCGACACTGCGGCCAACCCCACCTACCGACGCATCAGCGCCCACGTCACCGCGGTCTGGGCGGTCGCCGAGCTCGCCGTCGCCAGCTGGGAGGCATGGCACCTCCAGCACGCCAACGCCGTGGAGTTCGTCGCAGCCCGCGGCCTCATCGGCTGGCCCGTCATGGCCGCCATCATCTTCGTCTGCGCCTTCTACGCCCGCTTCCGCATCGAGTGGCTCCAAGCGTCGCGCCACTCCAGCTCCACCTCGCCGGCTTGAGTCACCACCGCTGCAAGGACCCGCACGCCGCCAACAGAACGGCCGCGGCCACTGCCCACATCGATCGATACATCACACGCCTTCCTTCCCCCTGAGGGCCACGCCGCTCCGGGTCGGGTAGCCAGAGGCCAGCGCCCCTGCCCTCTCACGGTCTGGCGTACGCGAATCCACACATTCGCGTGCTGGGGCTGGCGGCGACCTGCACGTTCGCGATGGACTTGGCCCCGGACGACGGCGAATGTGTGGATTCGCGTACGGCCGGTCGCCGGTCGCCGGTCGCCGGGCTAGGGCGCAAGGCGGAAGAGCGCGTCGCGACGCCGGGCGAACGTGGCGTCGTCCACATCCCCGACGTCGTGCGCGACCACCAACGCCACCAGGGCTTCCTGTGGGTCGTCGGGGTCACCCCTGGTGCTGGCCTCGGCCATCGGGTCGCCGGCAGGCCGGACCAGCAGCCAGACCAGGGCCGTGGGAAGCAGAAGGGTCACGGAAGCCACCCACGCGACGCGGGAGGTGAGGGTGAGTCCCCGCCGGCGGGCGATGTCGACCACAACGCCGACCCACACGACGATCGCTGGGATGACCAAGAACCAGAAGATCACCTCGTCCGTCTGCATCGTGGTCGTCACAAAGCCTCTCGCACGGCGTCGAGGAGAGCCGCCCGGTCGGCGCGGGCCGCGGTCACGGGTTGCCCGCCCCGGCGAGCGCCGACCCACTGGCGCGCCGTGCGCCACAGCAGGACTACGCGCTCGGCGACCAGCACGGTTGCGCCGATGAAGGCGGGCGTGAGCAGGGCGACGAGCACACCCATCTGCCACCCCCAGCGAGAGCCGAGCGCCACCGACAGCCCGGCCCACTCCAGCAGGAACACGACGAACGCCACGAGGGGGAGCACTGTTGCCCGAACGGCCGGAGCCGCCGGGATGAGGCGGGTCGCCTGGGTGAGGGCGTACGGGACGATGCCGAGCACCAGCCCCACCAGCGCGTAGGGCAGCAGGAAGACCGTGACCAGGCCATCCAGCGCAAGCCGGCCGAGCAGTCGCGGGGTGGACCCCGAGCCGGCCAGCTCGTAGTCCGACATGCGCAGCCCGTCGAGCGCCGCCCGGTAGCGCCGCGCTGCCAGCGCCACCGCGTCTTTTCGCGGCTCATCGCGCTTGGCGAGCCGCACGGCGAGCTGTTCGCGCTGGGCCATGTCGACATCCCTGACCGGGTTGTCGGGAGCAACGTGGCGCAGCGCGACGGACGCGCCTAGCTGCATCTCACGCGCCTCGTCCCAGTCCCGGTAGTCCGGGGCCGCCGCGCGCATACCCGCGGCGACCCGGTCGTTGAGCATCTGCACAGCGGCCCGGTCGTCCGCACCGGCCGGCGCATCGAAGCGTTCCTCCGCCACGGCATCATCGACCGAGATGGGGTCGGAGAAGGCCACCACCACCCGGCTACGGAACGCCGCCTTGTCCTCGTAGTGGATGCCGACCGGCTGGATGGTGATCCCGCTGACCCCTGCCGCCCGAGCGCCCAGGGCGATACGCGCCGCACCCGTCTTCACCGGCGCAAGGTTGGGGTCGTCCTGGGTGACCCCCTCCGGGAAGATCAGCACGAGCGATCCCTCGGCGAGCGCCTCGTAGCACGAGCTGAACATGGCGTCGTTGGTCGAACGGCCTTCCCCCGGGTCGTCAGACTTGTGCACGGGAATCGCGCGGATGCGCTTCATGAGGGCACCGGCTACAGGGACGCTCCAGATCACATCGCGGGCCACGATCCGGGGGAAGCGCGGTGCCAGGTAGACCAGCAGCACCGCGTCAGCCACCCCGCCGAAGTGGTTGGACACCAGCAGCACTGGGCCGTCACTCGCTCCCCCCCAAGCCACGACTTGGACGTCACGGTAGGTCAGCCGAGCAGCAGCCTCCGCCACCCGACGTACCGCAGACATCGCGACCGAGGTCACCCCGCCACCTCCGCGGCCGGCCACAGGACGGTGCCCCAGATCGCCAACGCTGCCGCCCCGGCAAGGTGCCAGACAGCGTGGAGTTGCACCAGCGAGTCCGGGTCACATAGAGGGCTGCCGGTGCGGCCGGCGACAAACCCCACGGCTGCCAGAGCAGCCAGCCCGCCGGTGGCCATCACCCGACGACCTGTCCCCGCGCGACGCATGGGTCGCCCGCGCAACCACCGAAGAACGGGGACGGCGACGGCTTGCCCCACCAGCACAGCCACCGGAGCATCGTGCAGGAGCTCAGCACCCGGTCCCTGCGGACCGTGGTACAGCACGCTTCCGGCACCCACAAGCACCAGCAGCGACGCGTAGGTGCGAGCCGAGCGTCCTTGCCACCCCGCCAGA
The DNA here is from genome assembly GCA_963712175.1 of uncultured Actinomycetota bacterium. GTDB lineage: Bacteria > Actinomycetota > Actinomycetes > Jiangellales > Jiangellaceae > CAVQGZ01. Next base: position 186,650 of record CAVQGZ010000008.1, on the reverse strand, counting down.
CCACGCCCTTCCCAGATCAGCCACCCCCCAGCAGCGACGTAGCCCAGGCTCGAGACAGCCGCAACCGGCTGGGCAAGAACGACGTCCCGCACCGACTCGCAGTCTGAGGCCCCCAGAAACCTCTCCCGGCGCTCGAGGACCAGACGCGTCGGCGTCCGCATGCGACTGAGGCTACCGGGTCGAACCGAGCGAGCGGCGAACGGAGCATGCGGCAGGTGAGCGACTCCCCCGCCTCCGTCGGCGCCAAGGGTTCGCCTTCTGTGTGGGATACGTTTCTCCCTGCCGGGGACGTGGAACTGGGCCTCGGCGACGGGGCCACATGTGTGGAGTTGACCACGCCGGCGGGTGTCGGGTTGAACGGAGCGGAAGCGTGTGACCGATCAGCCAGCAGGCAGCGCTCGGGCACGACGCCTTCTCATCGGCGCCCTCCTGGTCGCGGCTGTCATCGCGGTGGCCTGGTTCGTCTTCGCTGGTCTTCCGTGGGCTGAGATCGGGCAGGCGCTGCGTGACGTCAGCCTCGGCCAGCTGCTTGTCCTGCTGGGTCTCGTCCTGGTGCGCGCGGTTGTGCTGGCCCTGCCCCTGAGCGCCCTGATGCGGGAGGTGTCGGCTCTGCGGGCGACGAGAAGCGACCTGGCGGGCAATCTGGTCGCGAACTTCGCGCCACCGCCGGCCGACATGGGCATTCGCTACGCCATGTTCCGCAGCTGGAAGGTCAACGCGGCAGAAGCGATGGCGGCCTTGAGCCTTTCCGCGCTGCTGTTCTATGCCGCCCGCTTCACCGCACCTCTCTTGGGCTTCACCCTGATCCTCCTCACTCGCCGCTTCGACGACGAGTACCTCGTGATGACCGTCATCGCCGGGGCGGTGGCACTGCTGATCGTCGGTGCCCTCATCACCATCTCCCGCGCTGAGCGGAGTGCGGCCTGGTTGGGTCGGACCGCGGGCCGTCTCGTGGCACGCGTGCGCGACATCGACCCAGAGCACTGGGAACAGGCCACCCTCTCCTTTCGCGAGAAGGTCAACGACCGGCTGCGGCGGGGCTGGGGTGGGGCCGCCGTAGCCCTCGTTGCGCTCTTTGTCGTCGAGTCGATCATCCTCGTCGTCGCCTTGAGGTTCGTCGAGGTCCCTGGCGACGCGGTACCCACGGTCGAGATCGCGGGGGCCTTTCTGGTGACCTATCCACTCAACATGCTGCCGTTCGGCGGCCTAGTGATTCTCGATGGCCTGATCCTCGAGATCCTCTCAGCACAGGGCGGTGCCGCATACGAGGCGCAGATCGCCGCCGGGCTCATGCTGTGGCGGCTGGCAACTCTTGTGACGCCGTTCATCCTCGGGCTCCTCGTGCTCCTCCATTGGCAGCGCCACGAGGGCCGCGGCGTCAGCTGGCGGCGGACTGCCCCGGATCCGGAACCCACCTAGGCCTTCCCCACCGACCTCCGCGGTCGTCGACACGGCCCGGGCGCATGACCGTCGTCCCTCAACTGCGCGTCGCCATCGGGCTACCGCCTCTCGACTGACCCGCTCGGGTGCGGAGCGCTGATGCGTCAGGGTCGGGACCGCGGCGGGACAGGGACGCCCGTGCCGCCCTTCGCGCTCCCCAGCCGGGTGACGTCGACCGCCGCAGCCGTGTCGCCTATCGCGTCGAAGGAGCGCAGCGCCGCGCACACCCACGCCGTGGCAATCGGGGAGGGCTTCTTCTTCTGCCCGAACGAGAAGTCGTCGAAGCCTCGGTAGATCGAGCGGGGAACCACGCGTCCATCTGAGTCGGCGTTGTAGGCGGCCAGGCAGGCGACCAGCTCGGCCGCGGCGGCCGTGTCGTCTCTGTCGTTGCTCGCACCCGTCCACACCTCGGGGTACGGAGCGAGGGCCTCGAGCACAGTCAGGTCGGAGTACCAGATGTTGGGCCACTTCACCGCCTTGAAGTGCGCTCCGTGCCCGAACATGTAGGGCTTCGCCTCGCTGCGCTCGCGCCACACCCGGAGCACCGTCCGGGCAACGTCGTCGAGCCCCGCTGGCCTGTTGGCCGCACCCAGGCGCCCGAACGTGCGCAACGCCTCCGCTGTCACCTGGGGGCAGGGGTCGGCCACCCGTCCGGGGCCGCGTCCGCCCGTCCGGCTGTGCGGGAGGCATCGGCACCCCCGTCCCATCGACGTGTCGGTGATGTCGTCGGCCATGAGGGCCAGGGCGGTTCGCACTCGCGGGTCGTCGGCACGCCCGTAGCGGACGAGCACCTCGGTGATGGCGTAGTGGTCGCACGCCACTGTCGACCACGCCGGCTCGGGCTGGCGGATGAAGCTGGCGAAGGCGAGGAACCGGCCTTCCGGTGTGCGGTGCTCCAGCATCTCGTCGAGCAGCCGCTGGACCGCGGGTAGCTCGTCCTCCTCGGTTACGCCGAGGTCGGCGAGCAGATTCAGCAGGTTGGGCGCGTAGGTGGGTGCGCCGTGCGAGCGGACGGGGTCCGTCCATGCCGGCAGCCGCCCAATCAGCGCCCGGACGACAGGATCGTCCATCGTCGCCCGGTGATCCGCATGAACCGTCGGGTCGTCCGAGGGGCGGTCGTCGAGGCGCACTCGCGTCACCCATCGGGCGTACGGCTCGTCACTGTGGCGCAGCCACGACCGCGGGTCGCCTGGGAGCACGCCCAGCCACGCACCATCGGAGCCGGTCACGACCCGACGATACGACCGCGCCCGACTCGTCTCGGCCGGGGTAGGTGACTCAACCGCCGTGCGCTACCCCAGCTCGAGGATATTCCTTGCCTTGAATCGCAATTCGGTAACGACGCTTGACGGGCGGTGGTCGGTGAGACAGAGTTTCGTCTCAACTGGGACCGGTCCCAGCCTGACCCACTCGGCTGGGTCCGGTGCCAGTTCATCGCGCGAACCGCGGTGAACAACCGGGGTGGTGCCAGGAGCCACCCCTCGAGCAAGAGGAGTTGTACGTGCGAAACCCACGATCGAGAGGGCTCGCCGCCACCGCCGGCGTTGCCAGCCTCGCGCTGATCCTCGCTGCCTGCGGCAGCGACAGCGACGAGTCCACCTCCGCCACCGGAGACAGCGGGGGTGAGTCCAGCGGCGACGCCATCACGCTGACCGTCGCGACCTTCAACGAGTTCGGCTACGAAGACCTCATCACCGAGTACATGGAGCTGAACCCGAACATCACGGTGGAGCAGCGCAAGGCCGCGACGACCGGCGAGGCGCGCGACAACCTGAACACCCGCCTGGCTGCTGGTTCGGGGCTGGCCGACATCGAGGCCATCGAGGTCGACTGGCTTCCCGAGCTCAAGGTCTACGAGGACGTCTTCGTTGACCTGAGCGACCCTGAGCTCGAGGGCCGCTGGCTGGACTGGAAGACGGCTGAGGCGACCACTGAGGACGGGGCACTCATCGGCTACGGGACCGACATCGGGCCCGAGGCCGTCTGCTACCGCGCTGACCTCTTCGAGGCTGCCGGGCTGCCCACCGACCGCGACGAGGTCGCGGCGCTGCTCGGATCCACCTGGGACGACTACTTCGCCGTCGGCGCAGACTTCGCCGCGAACTCGGACGTGCCGTGGTTCGACTCGGCCGGAGCGATCTACAAGGGCATGATCAACCAGGTCGAGAACGCCTACGAGGAGTCCGACGGAACCCCGATCCCGCTGTCGGAGAACACCGAGACGAAGGCCGTCTACGACGCCGTCCTGGCGGCGTCCGACCAGGGGCTGTCGGCCAACCTGAACCAGTGGAGCGAGGACTGGGTCAACGCCTTCCAGACCGACGGCTTCGCCACGATGCTGTGCCCCGCATGGATGCTCGGCGTCATCGAGGGCAACGCAGCCGGAGTCGAGGGTTGGGACATCGCCGACACGTTCCCCGGTGGGGGCGGCAACTGGGGCGGGTCGTTCCTGACGGTGCCGACCCAGGGCGAGAACCTCGAAGAGGCCCAGAAGCTCGCAGCCTGGCTGACCGCACCTGAGCAGCAGATCAAGGCGTTCCAGGCCAAGGGCACCTTCCCGAGCCAGGTCGACGCACTCAGTGACCCTGCTCTGCTCGAGGTGACGAGCGAGTTCTTCAACGACGCGCCGGCCGGGCAGATCATGGCCAACCGCGCCGAAGCCGTCACGGTCCAGCCCTTCAAGGGCGAGAACTACTTCGCCATCGACACGGTGGTCGCGGACGCGATCACCCGGGTCGATGTCGAGCAGACCGACGACGCCGAGAGCTCGTGGGCCAAGGCCGAGACAGCGTTTGAGGAGCTCGGTCTGAGCTAGTCCATCGGTGGGGCCGGGACGGACGTCCCGGCCCCACCTCCCCACCTCCACCTCACGTCAGGCGAGAAGGAGTGCCATGTCCACGACAGCAGCGCCACAAGACGTCTCGAGCCCGCCGCCGGCCGATCCCCGGCCCACGGGCCGTTCGTTCCGCCAGCGGATGGCCGCCTTCGACGTCAAGTTCTCGCCCTACCTGTTCATCTCTCCGTTCTTCATCCTCTTCCTGCTCGTGGGCTTGTTCCCCCTGGCCTACACCGCATTCGTGTCGGTGCATGAGTGGGGACTGATCTCAGGGCGTCAGGAGTTCGTCGGCCTCGACAACTACACCAGCGTGATCGGCCAGACGAACTTCGCGAAGGCCACCCGTAACACCTTCAGCATCTTCCTGATCTCGTCCATCCCCCAGGTGATCGCCGCGATCGCCATCGCTGCTGTTCTGGACCAGAACATCCGGGCGAAGACGTTCTGGCGCATGGGTGTGCTGCTGCCCTACGTGGTGGCGCCGGTCGCCGTGTCGCTCATCTTCTCGCGCCTCTTCGCCGACCAGTCGGGCATGATCAACGAGCTGCTGGGGATGGTGGGGATTGAGCCGATCCGCTGGCACGCCGACGTGCTTCCCAGCCACGTTGCGATCGCGACGATGGTCAACTTCCGATGGACGGGGTACAACACCCTGATCTTCCTCGCGGCGATGCAGGCGATCCCCAGGGACGTCTACGAGGCGGCCATCATCGACGGCGCCAGCCGAGTGCGGACGTTCTTCTCCGTGACCATCCCCATGCTGCGCCCGACTCTCATCTTCGTCATCATCACCGCCACCATCGGTGGCCTGCAGATCTTCGACGAGCCCCGGATGTTCAACCAGTCAGGTGACGGCGGTGCGGACCGTCAGTGGCTGACGCTCACCATGTACCTGTACGAGCTCGGGTGGGGGCCACAGAAGAGCTTCGGTCAGGCTTCCGCGGTTGCCTGGATCTTGTTCCTCATCATCGTGGTGATCGGCTTGATCAACTTCATGATCACCAGACGCGTCGCCAGCACGGGAGGGAAGAAGTGATGAGCAACAAGACCGAGCCCTCGATCCCCGTCATCGAGCAGACGGCTGGTGCCGGCGCGGCCCGTGCCGCTGCGCGCCGACGTCGCCGATCCGGCTACGGGGCAGAACGCCGCCCGCGCTGGGTGACGTACACCATCCTCGGTGCTGTCGTAGCGATCTCGGCATACCCGATCTACTACTCGATCCAGCTTGCCTCCTCCGACGCCGTGACCATCGCGCAGAACCCGATCCCGGCTCTTCTGCCTGAAGGGAACCTGTTCGAGAACCTGGCTCGGGTGTTCGAGGAAATGCCCTTCTGGCAAGCGTTCTTCAACTCGCTCCTCGTCGCCGTCATCACCTCGGTGTCGGTCGTGCTGTTCGCAACGCTGGCAGGCTTCTCGTTCTCGAAGCTGCGCTTCCGCGGGCGAGGACCACTGCTGGTGTTCGTGATCGCAACGATGGCCGTCCCCACCCAGCTCGGCGTCGTGCCGTTGTTCATCTTGATGGCCGAGTTCGGGTGGGTCGGCCAGCTCCAGGCCGTCATCGTCCCTGGCCTGGTCACCGCCTTCGGTGTCTTCTGGATGACGCAGTACCTCGAGAGCGCGCTGCCCTACGAGTTGGTGGAGGCAGCACGCGTCGACGGGTGCTCGCTCATCCGAACTTTCTGGCACGTGGCGCTCCCGGCCGCGCGGCCAGCAGCGACCATGCTGGCGCTGTTCACGTTCGTGGCATCGTGGGTGAACTTCTTCTGGCCGTTCATCGTCCTGGGACCGGACAACCCGACGCTGCCCGTCGCTCTGCAGCTGCTTCAGGCGTCGTTCTTCAAGGACATGTCACTGATCATGGCCGGCGTTGTGGCAGCCACCGTGCCGCTGATCGTCCTGTTCTTCGTGGCCGGCCGCCAGCTGGTGGCTGGCATCATGCAGGGGGCCGTGAAGGGGTGAGGACCACTCGTGGCCGCACGGGCGCAATCGATAGCGTGCGGCCATGACACGTGCGCAACAGGAGGCGCCGCCTTCTGCCCAACCGCCGCATCTGTCCCGCCGCGGGAAGGTGACCATCCGCCAGGTGGCAGCCGCGGCGGGGGTGTCACGCGCGACGGCCTCGCGAGTCATCAGCGGGAGCACCCTCGTGAGCGACAACGCGCGTGCGGCCGTCGAGACCGCCATCGCCGAGCTCGGGTTCACCCCGAGCGCGGCGGCACGCAGTCTTGCCCTCGGGAGGTCTGACGCCGTCGCGCTCGTCCTTCCCGAACCCAACTCTCGCGTGCTCACCGACCCCTTCTTCGCCCGGATCATCCTCGGGCTGTCATCGTGCCTGGAGGAAGCAGGACCAGCAGCTGGTCCTGCTCATCGCGCGACCAGGTGAGGGCGCAGGCCGGATCACCAGGTACCTCGAGGCAGGACACGTGGATGGCGCCATCATTGCGTCCCACCACCGCGACGACTCGTTGAACAGCATGGTGGTGCACACGTCGCTGCCCTGCGTGTTCATCGGCCGACCGCTGGGAGTGTCCAACGCGCACTACGTCGACATGGACAACGTCTCGGGCGCCCGTCTCGCGACCGACCACCTCATCGCCACGGGACACAAGCGGATCGCCACCATCGCTGGCCCCCAGGACATGACGGCCGGTGTCGACCGACTCCAGGGCTGGCGCCAGGCGATGCGGGCCGCTGGCCTTCCCGACGACGCCGTTGCCTACGGTGACTTCACCCAGGAGGGCGGACGGGAGGCCGCCCGTCTGCTGCTGGAGCGCCACCCCGACGTCGACGCGATCTTCGTCGCCTCTGACCTGATGGCCGCGGCCGCCCTGAGCGAGCTCGCCGGCCATGGCCGCCGGGCGCCAGGCGACGTCGCCATCATCGGCTTCGACGACTTCGACATCGCCCAATCCACCGATCCGCCCCTGAGCACCATCGCCCACCCGGTCACCGAGATGGCCGACAAGGCTGGAGGCATACTCCTCGACCTACTGGCAGGCAACGACCGCGGCAACGACCCCGTGCTCTACGCGCCTCAGCTCGTCCTTCGCACCACGGCCTGATGGAGGCTTCGTGACCGACGCGCACGTCGAGGGAAGTCTCGTCGATCTCGATGGAGACCGCTTCTACCGGATCTCCTCGTACGACCAGATGCCTCCGTTCTTCATGACCATCGTCGGGTCCAGCGACATCTGGATGTTCATCTCCAGCACCGGTGGCCTGACCGCCGGACGAGTCGACGCCGATCGGGCGCTGTTCCCCTACTACACCGACGACAAGGTGACTGAGAGCGCCGGTCGAACCGGGGGGCTCAGCATCCTGCGGGTCACTCGAGACGACGGCTCGGTCGCCGTCTGGCAGCCGTTCGCCGAGACCCGCCCCGGGGACCCTCCGGTGGAACGGTCGCTGTACAAGGACGTGCTCGGCACGACGCTGGTCTTCGAGGAGGCACGTTCCGACCTGGGGCTGCGACTGCGGGTCTTCTGGCAGTCCAGTGCTCGCTTCGGGGTGGTGCGCACCTGCGAGCTGACATCGGTGACCGACCAGCCTCGCGAGGTCGAGCTGCTCGACGGGCTGGTGAACCTGCTGCCCGCCGCGGTGAGCGCGCAGGTCCAGAACGAGCTGAGCACCCTGCTCGATGCCTACAAGCGATGCGAGCTGGACGTCGAGACCGGGCTTGGTCTCATCGCCCTCAGCTCGACTCTCACCGACCTGGCCGAACCCAGCGAGTGCCTGCAGGCCAACGTCGCCTGGCAGCTGGGGCTGAGCAACGTCGACTACCTGCTGTCCACCCGCCAGCTGCGGTCGTTCGTCGAGGGGGGTGTCGTCGAGGCCGAGTCCGACGTCCGCGGCGAGCGGAGCGCCTACCTGGTGCACGCCAGCCTCACGCTTACCCCGGGCCAGCGGCGCCGCTGGCGCGTCGTCGCCGACGTCCACTACGACTCGACCGACGTCGTGGCGCTGCGCGAGCAGCTGCGCGACCCGGCTGGCCTTGCCGATCAGCTCGAGGACGACATCGTCGACACCCGTGCCGGCCTGGAGTCGATCCTGTCCGCCACCGACGGCCTGCAGCTCACCGGCGACGAGCTGGCAACGGTCCACCACGCGGCGAACGTGCTGTTCAACGACATGCGGGGAGGAGTCCCCGCGCACGGGTACCTCGTCGAGGCCACGGACGTCCGCAGGTTCATCGCCCAACGAAGCACCGCGACCGCACGGCGCTGCAAGGGCGTGCTCGACCGGCTTCCCGACGTTCTGCGCGCCGACGAGCTGGTCAAGACTGCGGAGGCGACCGGGGATCTCGACCTCTACCGGCTCTGCAGGGAGTACCTGCCGCTGACCTTCAGTCGCCGCCACGGGGATCCGAGCCGGCCGTGGAACAAGTTCCAGATCGTCCTGCGCGACGAGCACGGCCACCAGCGCCTGGACTACCAGGGCAACTGGCGCGACATCTTCCAGAACTGGGAGGCGTTGGCCTGGTCGTACCCGGAGTTCATCGAGTCGATGGTGACGGTGTTCGTCGACGCCACGACCGCAGACGGGTACAACCCCTACCGCATCTCGCGGGGCGGGGTGGACTGGGAGGTGCCGGAGCCGGACAACCCCTGGTCGAACATCGGCTACTGGAGCGACCACCAGATCGTCTACCTGCTCAAGCTCCTCGAGACATCAGAGCGCTTCCACCCCGGTCGCATCGACGCCATGCTCACCCGTGCCGTGTTCACCCATGCGGACGTCCCGTACCGGATCGCCTCGTACGAGCAGACGCTTGCCGACCCCTACGACACGATCACCTTCGACCAGGCCCACCACGCCGCCATCGCGGAGCGTGTCGGCCGGGAGGGCGCCGACGGGCGGCTCGTGCACGCGCCCGACGGTGACCTGGTCCGGGTGACGTTGGCGGACAAGCTGCTACTGCTGGCGCTGGCGAAGCTCGTCAACCTTGTCCCCGACGGCGGCATCTGGATGAACACCCAACGACCGGAGTGGAACGACGCCAACAACGCGTTGGTCGGTCGCGGGTTGTCCGTCGTCACGCTGGCCTACCTGCGGCGCTACCTGTCCTTCGTGCGAGAGCTGCTGAACGAGGGTGTCGAGATCAGCAGCGAGCTCGCACAGCTGGCGAGGAGCGTGCACGACGTCCTCGTCCAGCACGCCGAGGGACTGGACTCGGGCTTCGACGACCGTCGGCGCCACAGCGTCATGGACGCGCTCGGGCGTGCCGGGACCGCATACCGCCAGCGTGTCTACTCGGGGATCTCGGGAACCCGAACCTCGCTAGCCGCGGCGGAGGTCGCGGACCTGCTCACCATGTCCTTGAGGTTCGTCGAAGCAAGCCTGCAGAGCAACATGCGCGCGGACGGGCTGACCCATTCCTACAACGTCCTCGAGCTGGGCCCGGGCACTGCCGCCGTTCGGAGGCTGGCGACGATGCTCGAGGGTCAGGTCGCCGCGTTGTCCAGCGGGCTGCTCTCCGCGCAGCAGTCGCTCACCCTGCTCACGAGCCTGCGGCACAGCTCGCTGTACCGCGCCGACCAGAACAGCTACCTGCTCTACCCCGACAAGGACCTGCCCGGCTTTCTGGAGCGCAACAGCCTCAGCGCCGAGCAGGCGAGCGGTTGCGGGCTCGTCGCAGCGCTGGTCGATGCCGGGGATCGCACCCTCGTGCGCCGCGACATCCATGGCGACCTGCACTTCGCGGCTCACATCCGCAACGCTCGCGGGGTCGAGGACGAGCTGGACCGCCTGAGCACGGATCCGGTGTGGCACGAGGCGGTCGAGCGGGATCGTGCATGCCTGCTGGAGCTCTTCGAGGAGGTGTTCCAGCACGCCGAGTTCACCGGACGATCGGGCACGTTCTTCGCCTTCGAGGGGCTGGGAAGCATCTACTGGCACATGGTGTCCAAGCTGCTCCTGGCAGTCCAGGAGACTCTCGAGCGTGCCGTGGCGGACGGAGCCGATCAGCAGACGACGGACGGCCTCGTCGCCGCCTACGAAGACATTCGCGCCGGCCTCGGGTACTGCAAGGCCCCCGACGTCTACGGAGCCTTCCCCACAGATCCCTACTCGCACACCCCCGCTGGGCGCGGCGCCCGTCAGCCCGGCATGACCGGCCAGGTCAAGGAAGAGGTGCTGACCCGGTTGGGTGAGCTGGGCCTGCGCGTCGACGACGGCAGGATCGTCGTTCGCCCGACGCTGCTGCGAAGCGCTGAGTGGAGCGCCGGGGGCACCTTCGAGTACCAGGACGTGGCGGGGCGAACCCGGTCGATCCAGCTACCCCCGGACTCCTTCGCCTTCACGTTCTGCCAGGTTCCTGTGCTCGTCGAACGCGGGGAGGTCCCCGAGGTCGCTGCGCACATGGCGGACGGGACCGTTGTCCCCGGGACGGGCGGCATCCTCGACCGCGACGTCAGCGCCACCATCTTCGGTCGCACTGGCCAGGTCAGGTCCATCTCCGTGCGCCTTCGTGAGGCGATCGTCGACTGAGCACACGACCTCGCAGGTCATGCCTGCAGGCAGTGCTCCAGCTGAGCCACAGCCCATCGCAGGTCGCGCTCCTCGATCACCAGCGGTGGCGCCAGCCTGATGGTGCTCCCGTGGGTGTCCTTGGCCAGCACCCCCCGGTCCAGCAGCCGCTCGCACGTCTGCCGGCCCGTGCCCACCGCGGGGTCGATGTCGATGCCGGCCCACAGCCCGCGTACTCGGACGGCGGTCAGCCCGTGGCCCACCAACGGGATCAGGGCCTCCTCCAGAACCTGTCCCAGCCCGGCTGCCCGCGACTGCATCTCCCCCGACTCGAGCAGTCCGACCACGGCGCTGCCGACCGCACTGGCCAACGGGTTGCCTCCGAACGTGCTGCCGTGCTGACCTGGCTGCAGCACCCCGAGGACGTCGGCATCGGCAACCACGGCCGACACCGGGACGACTCCGCCGCCGAGCGCCTTGCCGAGGACGTAGACGTCGGGGACGACGCCCTCGTGGTCACAGGCGAACGTCCGCCCGGTGCGCCCGAGTCCGGACTGGATCTCGTCGGCGATCAGCAGAACGTTGTTGGCCGCCGTGATCGCCCGGACGGCTGCGAGGTACCCGTCCGGCGGTATCAGGACCCCGCTCTCCCCCTGGATCGGCTCGAGCAGGACAGCCACTGTGCGGGCTGTGACAGCGGCGGCCACCGCGTCGGCGTCGCCGTACGGAACGGTGACGAACCCGGGCGTGTAGGGGCCGAAGCCCCCGCGCGCGTCCGAGTCGTCGCTGAAGGAGATGATCGTGATGGTCCGGCCATGGAAGTTACCGCTGGCCACGATGATCTCCGCCTGTTCGTCCGGCACCCCCTTGACCTCGTAGCCCCACTTGCGGGCCACCTTGATCGCGGACTCGACGGCCTCGGCACCAGAGTTCATGGGCAGCACCATGTCCTTGCTGGCCAAGCGCGCTAGACCGGCGACGAACGGCCCCAGCTTGTCGTGGTGGAACGCACGACTCGTCAGGGTCAGCTGTTCTAGCTGGTCTCGGGCGGCGGCGAGAATCGCGGGATGTCCGTGCCCGAAGTTGAGAGCGGAGTATCCGGCGAGGCAGTCCAGATAGCGCCGACCGGCCACGTCGGTGACCCACGCGCCCTCCCCTGCGGCGATCACGACCGGCAGAGGCAGGTAGTTGCGGGCGGTGTGGGCCTCCACCTCGGCGATAAGGCGCTCGGACTCGCTCACCCCCGCAGTATGGGCCGTGACAGAGCCCTCGACAGCCCATCTGGACCCTGATCGCGTCACGAGTGGCGACGCAGGACCTCCTCCGCCGCGTGCCAGCCCGCCATCCCGTGCACCCCTCCGCCTGGAGCTGTGGACGAGGAGCACACGTAGATGTGCGGGTTCGGCGTTGCCCACGGTCGTCTGGCGAGGACCGGACGGGCCGCGATCTGGCGCCAGTCCGAGGCCCCGCCGGCGATGTCACCGCCGACGTAGTTCGCGTTGTGTGCCTGCATCGCGGCTGGTGGCATGACGTGGCGCGCGAGGATGCGATCTCGAAAGCCCGGGGCGAACCGTTCCACCTGCGCCTCGATGGCCTGGGTCATGTCGACGTCGCACCCGTGGGGGACATGGCAGTAGCCCCAGAGCGTGTGCTTGCCGACCGGGGCCCGGGACGGGTCGACGCCGGTTGGCTGGACAGCCAGAACATACGGGCGGTCAGGGACGCGGCCACGCGCGACGGCGCGCTCCGCTCCCACGGCCTCGGCCGCCCTGCCCACCAGGTGCAGGGTCCCCGCGTCCAGCAGCTGCGGATCAGCCCAGGGGACAGGTGCATCGAGCGCCCAGTCGACCTTGAACGCGCCTGCGCCGTAGCGCCATCGGGCCAGGCGCTGCACGTACCGCCGGGGCAGCCGGTGGGCGGCCACGTCGAGAACCTGCCGTGGGGTCAGGTCGAGGACTACGGCCTTGTGCGACGGAAGCTGGTCCACGTTCGTCACCCGGTGGCCGGTGACGAGCTCTGCGCCATGGCGATGCAGCCGAGCCACGAGCGCATCGGCGATCGACTGAGAACCTCCGACGGCGACCGGCCACCCGACGGCATGCCCCAGGACCCCCAGCAGCAGGCCGACGCCGGTGGTCAGCGGTTGCGACAGGTCCAGTGTCGAGTGCGCGGCCAGCCCGGCCAGCAGCGCACGCGCGGGCTCCTGCCTCAGCACCGCGCGGTTGACCCCCGTGGTCCCCCACACCCCGGCCATCCCGAACGCGGCGGTCACCAGTGGTGCTCGCGGAGGGATGGCCAGCGGGTCCAGCACTCCGTCTGTCATCGGTTGCCAGTGCCGCAACAACCCACCGACGACCCGCCGGTACAGCGCGGCGTCCTCGCCCAGGCCGGCAGCTGTCCGATCGAGGTCGCGCCACAGCAGCACCGAACGGCCGGGCTCCAGCGGATGCCCGAGGGGAGCGTCGGGCTGAGCGAAGGCCAGCCCCTCCTGGTGCAGGCCGAGGGTGCGGAAGGCCTCGGACGCCTGCGCCAACGGGTGCGCCGAGGAGCAGACGTCGTGGAGGAATCCCGGCAGGGTCAGCTCCTCGGTTCGCAGGCCGCCTCCGGGGCGCTGGGCTGCCTCCAGGACCAGGACCCGCATCCCGGCCTGCGCAAGCCGGGCGGCCGCGACGAGTCCGTTGGGGCCCGACCCCACGACGACGGCGTCGACCTCACTCACACCGTCGATCGTGGCAGGTCGACCGGTGGTGACCCAACCAGGTACTATGTGGCACATGGAACCTGGCTCTGCCCACCACGGTGAGACACGGACCGACGCAGCCCTCGACCGGTTGCGCCGTGGGGCCCTGGAGTACTGCGTGCTGACGCTGCTGCGAGGTGGGCGCGCCTACTCCTACGACGTCGTGCGAGCGCTCGCCTCCGTCGATGGGCTGGTCACGAGCGAGGGAACGGTCTACCCGCTGCTGTCCCGGCTACGACGTGAGGGCCTGGTCCAGACCCAGTGGCAGGAGAGCCCCCAGGGCCCGCCGCGGCGCTACTACGAGCTCACGCCGGAGGGCGACGCGACCGTCGACGCGTTCGCGGCCGCATGGCAGGTCTTCCGCCCAGGTGTCGACTCGATCGTCGCCGACGGCGTACGAGCAGCCGGCGGTGGCTCCACCGACAACTCAAGCGCAGCCCGGAGCGGGCCCGCCATACTGACGACCACCATCGAGGAGACCCCGTGATGACCACGAGCGAGCGCTGGAGCAGCGCCTACCTGACCGAGCTCGACCGCGCGGCTGCGCTCCTGCCGCCCGACCGGCGGGCCGAGCTGCTCAGCGAGATCAGTGACCACCTGCGCACCGAGCTGGACGCCGTGACTGATGAGGACGAGGCGAGGGCCGTTCTCGAGCGGTTGGGTGACCCGCACGCCGTCGTCGCCGAAGCGTCCGCTGACTTGCCGCCACCACCGGCACAGCCCGGCTCAGCGGGAGCCTCGGGGGCCGAGATCGCCTCGCTGCTGCTCATCGGCGTGGGTGGCATCGCCCTCCCGCTGATCGCCCCCGCCGTGGGCGTCCTTCTCATGGCCTCGACCCCACGGTGGACGCCGGGGCAGGTGCGCACCACGTGGGCGATCCTGGGCGTGGGGTTCGCCGCGCTTGTCGCCGGGTTGTTCCTCATGGCCCTGGCCGATCCCACATCGGGCGCTGCGGTTCGCGCTGGCCTGCTGCTCCTGGGGACGGTGTTCGTCGTCGGACCTGCGGCTGCGCTCTACGCGGGGACCCGGCCGCGCCGGTCGGCCTGACAGCCCGCAGGATGCAGGCCTCGGGCAGACTGGCCGGGTGAGCGCCACCGCCAGACTGGACACCGCCCTCGCCGTGCTACGCCGCAGCGGCGAGCGGGTGACCGAGCCTCGCCGGGCCGTCCTCTGGGCGCTGGCCCGGCTGCCGGACCACCCCACTGCCGAGCAGGTGGTTGCGGCGGTCGAGGCGACGCCGTCGGAGGTGCATCGAGCGACCGTGTACCGCACGTTGGAGACCCTCACCGGGCTCGGCATCGTGACTCACGTGCACGTCGGCCACGGGGCCACCGCCTACCACCTCAACGACCGGGCTCACCTCCATGCCCAGTGCCAGGGCTGCGGGTCGGTCGTCGACGTCCCCGACGACGTGCTCGATGAGGTCAGCGCGCGGCTTCAGGAGGTGGCAGGCTTTCACCTCGATCCGGCCCACGTGGCCCTGTCGGGGCGGTGCGCGCAGTGCCACGATTCGATGTCGACCAGCAAGGAGTAGCCCGTGACCGAGCTCCGCAATGCACGCGTCCTCGTCACCGGTGCCGCGAGCGGCATCGGTCGCGAGATGGCCCTGGCCGCCGCCGCCAAGGGCGCCCAGATCGTTGCGTGGGACATCGACGAGACCGGGCTGGCGAGACTGGCGGGCGACCTCTCGGCGCTCGGGGCCACTGTGCTCACGGCGGTTGTCGACGTCACCGACCGAGCCGCGGTCTACCGGGCGGCCGCCTCGGTCGACGATGCGATCGACGGGGTCGACGTGATCATCCTCAATGCGGGGATCGTGGACAACGCGTCGATCCTGGACGGCAGCGACGAGATGCTCGATCGGGTCATGGGCGTCAACCTCATGTCCCTGTTCTGGTGCACCAAGGCCTTCGTGCCGGGGATGGCCGAACGGGGTCACGGCCACGTCGTGACCATCGCCTCGATCACCTCCGTGGTGCCGACCCCCGGGATGGCCACCTACACCGTGAGCAAGCACGCCGCCTACGGATTCGCCGAGACGCTGCGCACCGAGCTGCGTACCCAGGCACCAGGTGTCCGCACCACGGTCGTGATGCCGTTCTTCATCGGCACCGGGATGTTCGAGGGTGCCGGGACGGTCAAGCTCCCGTTCTTCACCGCCCACCTTGAGCCGCGTGAGGTCGGCCAGCGGGTGATCGAGGCCGTCGAGAAGAACCGCGCTCGCGTGGTCCTGCCCCCCTCGGGGTGATGGCCCTGACCCTTCGGGGTCTCCCACCAAGGCTGTACGACGCCGTCGCCGAGAAGGTGGGACTGATGTCGGTCATGTCGGGCTTCACCGGCCGGACCCCGGCGGACGGCGAGAAGTCATGACTGGCGCGAAGCAGCGGCGGGGCGGCAGCCTGGGATTCATCGTGGGCGTCGGCGTGGGCATTCCTGCGACGGTGTTCGCCCTGTCGAACCTCGAGGCGACGACGGTCGAGTTCCTCGGGTGGCAGGCCGAGGTACCGCTCTGGACGGTGATTGGGCTGTCGATCGCTGCCGGCGCGCTGCTGGGCATGGCCGGCCTGCTGACGTGGCAGGCGCGGCGACGACACGGCCGCAACAAGGCGGCCAAGCAGGCAGCGCGGGCGCCACAGGAAGGCGCGAAGGACGCCGGCGGGTCGACTGCGCTCGAGCCGCCGGATCGACCCGAGCCGGACGTCGGGGGACGGACACCAAGCGCGGATAGCCGCTGACCCTGGGCAGGGCCCTCCCTCGCCCGCGGCGTCTACGCTGACCGGTGACCACCACCCGACACGAGGGAGCCTGTCGTGAGCGCGTTCCCCACCGTGCTGTTCGACGAGTCGCACAGCCAGGCCTGGACGATCCGTCCCGCTGTTGCCGCCGAGATCAATCCGGTGAAGCCGGCCGACGCGTCATACGTCGGGGCGGCCAACGAGTTACGCCGCCGAGGTCACGTGGTGACCCCGCATGCGGCTTCAGCGCCGATCACTGCCGACGATCTCGGCCCGGTCGACGTTCTCGTCCTTGCCCATCCCTCGGAGCCGACCTGGGAACGCGTCGTCCCTGGCGGGGCAGCAAAGCTCGACGGTCCTGAGCTCGACGCCATCGAGGCCTTCGTACGCGCTGGTGGGGGGCTCGTCGTCCTGGGTGAGTGTGACCAGGACAAGTACGGGAACAACCTCAACGAGCTTCTCGGGAGGTTCGGTCTCAACATCCGCACGACGACGGTGCTGGACCCGACACACCGAGCGCACGACGTCGACACCTGGGTCATGGCGCGGATCGGCCCCCTGCCGGAGCTCGACGACCTCACGGCCGGCGTCCAGGAGGCCTGCTTCTACCGCGCGGGCGTGATCGACGTGGCCGACGACGTCGAGGCATTGGTGCCCCTGCGCACCTCACCCGGCGCCTCGGCCCCCGACGCACCGCTGGCGGTCGCGGTCACGGCAGGGGCCGGCCGAGTCGTGGCACTGGCGGACTCCGACCTGTTCGGAGACGACAGTCTCGACGAGAACGACCAGCGCCGCCTCTGGACGAACCTCGTCACCTGGGCTGCAGGAGCGACGCCTGACCAGGCCAGCTCGACAGCCGAGAGCGCTCTCACCAAGGACCCCGCGTGGGACCAGCTGACTCGTGCCGTCACCGAGCTGCGATCGATGCAGCACAAGGACGGCTCCATCGACCTGACCACCAACGACGAGGCAGCGGCTCGCCGACTGGTTGCCACGATCGACAGCGCGGTTGCGACCCTCACCGGCTTCGTCCCCCACGACGAGCCCTACCTCACAGCCATGCGCGCTGACCTGGTCCGCTGGGCCGACGCGGGATTCGGTGTCCCCGACTTCCTGGACTCCCTGCTTCGGTTCCGCCCCGAGCAGCACCGGGTGAACGGGCTCGAGCACCTCGTCGTCTTCCCCATGTACACCCAGAACGGCAACCCGAACCGCGTCATGGAGGCCGTGGCCCTGCGCGTCGTGTGGCCCGACTGGGTGGCTGAGCTCGAGAAGTCCCGCTACGACAACGCCGCGTTCGTGCCGGTGACCTTCACCGGCTTCACCGGCGGCTACGAGACCCACTCCGCCGTCCTGTTCCCGGAGACGGTGGCCGTGCGCGAGGTACCGCGCTTCACCTGGGGCGCCATCTTCTGCGACCGTGAGGCGGCCCGGTTCCGCCAGGTGTGCGGCGCCGCTGCACAGACCCTGCGCCTCGCGCTGCCTCCCGAGGCGGCCCGGCTGCTGGCCGACCAGACGTTGGCGCAGGACACCTACGTGCTGTGGGACCTCATCCATGACCGCACGCACAGCCATGGCGACCTGCCCTTCGACCCCTTCATGATCAAGCAGCGCATGCCCTACTGGATGTACGCGCTGGAGGAGCTGCGCTGCGACCTGACCGCCTTTCGTGAGGCGGTCCGCCTGGAGGACGACGGCGTGGCCCACGGGGCATACGTTCAGCTCGCGGTGCTGTTCGACCGGCTCTTCCGCTTCCCGATCACCGGCGAGCGGGTGCGCAACTACGACGGGCTGGGCGGGCAGCTGCTCTTCGCGTACCTGCACCGGGGCGATGTCATCCGCTGGAGCGACAACCGGCTCACGATCGACTGGGCTGCCCTGCCCGAGGCTGTCGTCTCTTTGCACGAGAAGGTGTCGACGCTCTACCACGACGGCATCGACCGTTCGAAGGTTGCCCAGTGGGTCGCGGCCTACGAGCTCGTCTCGGCCTACGTGCCGCCGAACCCGGCGTCCACGTGGGCCAAGGGTGTCGAGAAGCTGCCGCTCGAGCAGGAGCCGAAGGCCCTGGTCGACCTCGTGATGCCCGACGAGTTCCCGCTCAACACGTTCTACGAGGCCCTCCGCCGCAAGCTGGGTGACACTGTCGCCGCAACCGAGGGGATCACCGCATGACGGCTCTCGACGCAGGCGTCGTCGCCGTCGCGGGAGCAGGGGGAGGCGCGGGCCCGGTGCTGGCCCGGCGCCTCGCGGCTGCCGGTGCCCACGTGGCTGTCGCCGACGCCTCGCTCGATCGTGCCCAGCGGGTGGCTGACGACGTGACCGGTTCCGGGGGCAGCGCAGAGGCTGTCGGGCTCGACCTGCTCGACCTCACTGCGACCCGCGCCTGGGCGAACGACCTGCTCGCTCGGTACGGCAAGGTCGACGGCCTCGTCCACCTGGTCGGCGGCTGGCGCGGGGGAACATCGCTGAGCAGCGCCGACCTCGCCGATTGGGACGCCCTGGTGGGCCCTCTGGTCGGCACCGTTCAGCGCACGTCGCAGGCCTTCCACGACGCCCTGCTCGCGTCGTCCGCCGGACGCTTCGTCCTCGTGTCGTCCCGCGAGGCCACCAAGCCGGGTCAGACGAACGCCGCCTACGCCGCGGCCAAGGCTGCAGCCGAGGCGTGGACGCTCGCCCTGGCCGACGCATTCGACGGTTCGTCTGCCGCGGCGAGCATCATCGTTGTCAAGGCGTTGCTGACGCCCGCGATGCAGGAGAAGAAGCCGGACGCTGCGTTCGAGGGTTTCACCCACGTCAGCGACCTGGCCGATGAGGTGGTCCGGCTCTGGGACAAGCCGACCGGCGCCGTGAACGGTGCGCGCATCTGGATGACGGAGAGACCGTGACGACCGACCCGCACGCGAGGCGCCTGCACGACCCCACCGTCCGCGGGTTCGCCAGCGACAACTACGCCGGAATCCACCCAGCGGCACTGGCGGCCATCGCCGCCGCCAACGAGGGCCACCAGGTTGCCTACGGCGAGGACGTCTACACCCAGCGCCTGCAGCAGGTGATGCGCGAGCACTTCGGTGAGCGGGCAGAGACCTACCCGGTCTTCAACGGGACCGGTGCGAACGTGGTTGCCCTCCAGGCGCTCACCACGCGCTGGGAGGCGGTCATCTGCGCCGAGACGGCCCACATCAACGCCGACGAAGGTGGCGCACCGGAGACGATGGGCGGTCTCAAGCTGCTGACCGTCCCGACCCCGGACGGCAAGCTCACGCCCGACCTGGTGGACAGGCAGGCATGGGGCTACGGCGACGAGCATCGGGCGCAGCCGGCCGTGGTCTCCATCACCCAGACGACCGAGATGGGGACGCGCTACTCCCCTGCAGAGATCGCCGCTCTGGCCGAGGCCACACACGAGCGTGGGATGACGCTGCACATGGACGGGGCTCGCATCTCGAACGCCGCGGCAGGGCTCGACCTGCCGCTGCGTGCCTTCACCACCGATGTGGGCGTCGACGTCCTGTCGTTCGGGGGCACCAAGAACGGGCTGCTCGCGGCGGAGGCCGTTGTCGTGCTCAATCCGTCCACGGTCAACGGGGTCACCTACCTTCGCAAGACATCCATGCAGCTCGCGTCCAAGATGCGCTTCTTCTCAGCTCAGATACTTGCCTTGGTCGAGGGTGACCTGTGGCTGCGCAGCGCACGCCACGCCAACACCATGGCCCAGCGACTTGAGGCGGCGGTCCGTCAGGTACCTGGTGTGCAGGTCACGCAGCCGGTGCAGGCCAACGCTGTCTTCGCGACGCTGCCCGCCGAGGTGACGGCGCGGCTTGCCAAGCGCTTCCGCTTCTACACCTGGGACGAGCACACGGGCGAGGTGCGATGGATGTGTGCGTTCGACACCAGCGAGGACGACGTGGACGCATTCGCGGCAGCCATTGCCGAGGAGATGGCCCTGGTGTCATGAAGACCACTGCTGCAGCCTTGGCGGTGGCCCTCACGACGACCTCGGCGGCCCTCGCTCTGGCCGGCTGCGTCGCGGGCCCGATGTCGAGGGGCTCCGGGGTCGTGGTCGAGACCACCCCCGAGATCCCCGCGCTTCGCGCGGTATCTGTCGGGTCGGCCTTCCAGGTCAACCTTCGAGCAGGCGACGAGCCGGCCCTGGTGCTGCGCACCGACGACAACCTCGTCGAGCAGATCGAGGTGGACGTCAACGACGGCGAGCTCTCGATCATGCTGGGCAGAACCGTCCTCGATGCCACGCTGGAGGCCGAGATCACGGTGCCGGCGGATGCCCTGTCCTCCGTGGAGCTGTCCGGAGCGGCCTCGATCACCGGAACCGAGGTGCTGAGCCCCGACCTGCTCGAGGTGGACGTGTCCGGGGCGGGTCGAGCCTTCCTGGTCGTCGAGGTCGAGGAGCTCTCGGTCAGCGCGGATGGCGCGAGCCTGGTCAACCTTTCCGGACGCGCGAATGTGCTCGACGCCCAAGCCGTCGGAGCATCCTCGCTTCAGCTGGCCCGACTGGAGGCCACGACCGCCGAGGTCAGCGCCGAGGGTGCGAGCCGGGTCGACGTCTCGGTGAGCGAGACGCTGAGCGCCCGGGCAGCCGGGGCATCGACCGTGCGCTACTCCGGCGCGCCGGAGTCGGTCGAAAGCGACGTCTCCGGGGCGTCCTCGGTCGAGCCCGGGTAGCCGTCCGGGCACCCCGGTACGACACACTGACCCGCGGAGGTTGGTCATGACGAGCGAGCAGAGCCACGAGCACACCGTCGACGTCGAGACGGTGATGGACCTTGCCGACATCATCTCGTCGCTGCAGGACCTGACGGCCGAGGAGCTCGTGCTGCAGGGCTTGTCGGTCGAGGGGACCTGGGACGAGGTCGACGACCCGGTGCTGCTCGGGCCGGACGGCCGTCCGGTCGACACGTGGCGGGAGGGCTACCCCTACGAGGCACGGCTGAGCCGTCGCGACTACGAGTACACGAAGCGGCTCCTGCAGATCGAGCTCTTGAAGATGCAGACCTGGGTCAAGGAGACGGGGCAGCGCATCGTCATCGTCTTCGAGGGCCGGGACGCCGCCGGCAAGGGCGGCACGATCAAGCGCTTCATGGAGCACCTGAACCCCCGCGGTGCGACGGTCGTGGCGCTCACCAAGCCGACCGAGCGCGAGAAGGGCCAGTGGTACTTCCAGCGCTACATCCGCCACCTGCCGACCGATGGTGAGATCGTGCTGTTCGACCGGTCCTGGTACAACCGCGCCGTCGTCGAGCGGGTCATGGGCTTCTGCAGCGACGAGCAGTACGAGGAGTTCATGCGGCAAGCGCCCGCGTTCGAGCGGATGCTCGTACGCGACGGCGTGACGCTGATCAAGTTCTGGTTCTCGGTGTCCCGCAAGGAGCAGATCGCCCGCTTCACGATCCGGCGCATCGACCCGGTTCGGCAGTGGAAGCTGTCCCCGATGGACCTGGCGTCGCTGGACAGGTGGGACTCCTACACCGAGGCCAAGGAGTCGATGTTCTACTACACCGACACGTCGTGGGCACCGTGGACGGTCGTGCGCAGCAACGACAAGAAGCGGGGCCGAATCGAGGCCATGCGCTTCCTGCTCGACCAGCTCCCCTACGACGAGAAGGACGAGTCGATCGTCGGGACCCCCGACCCGCACATCGTCGGCCCACCTCACGAGATCTACGAGTTCGGCGAAGCGACGGGCCGGGTGTTCCCCGCGCTCGACCCGTAGCGTGCTCGGATGGACCGCGACTTCTCCGGGCTTCCAGCGGGCTTCATCAGCTGTACGCACGGCGTCGTGAGCTGACCAGGACGTACCGCCTTGACCCGCACGCTCGTCGTGACCAACGACTTCCCGCCCCGACCTGGGGGCATCCAGACCTTCGTGCACGAGCTCGTCCGACGCTTGCCGGGCGACGACGTGCTGGTGTACGCGTCGAGGTTCTCCGGCTGGGAGGACTTCGACGCCGCCGCATCGTTCGAGGTCGTGCGCGAGGACACGACGGTGCTGCTACCGACCCGCTCCGTGCGGCGCCGGGCCGTCGAGCTGGCGCGCGCCCACCGGGCGCAGGCCGTCCTGTTCGGTGCGGCCGCGCCGCTGGGGCTGCTGGCACCGGCGCTTCGATCGAGCGGGGTCGCGCGCGCGGTGGGGATCACCCACGGGCACGAGGCGGGCTGGGCCGGCTACCCAGGAGCGCGCCAGGTGCTGCGCTCGGGTCGGCGAGGGGCTCGATGCGATGACCTACCTCGGCGAGTACACGCGCGAGCGGATCGCCGGAGCCCTGTCACCGGCTGCCGGGTCCCGCATGGTGCAGCTCGCGCCTGGGGTCGATCCCACCGTGTTCCACCCAGGGGTGGACGGTGAGGAGGTACGGCACTCGTTGGGCCTGCACGAGCGTCCCGTGGTGGTCTGCGTCTCGCGGCTCATGCCGCGCAAGGGGCAGGACACCCTGATCAAGGCCCTGCCTCGGATCCGGCTCGAGGTGCCGGACGCTGCGCTGCTGCTGGTCGGCGGCGGGCCGCACCGAACGGCGCTGCAACGGCTGGCCGACGACACGGGCATGGGCAAGCACGTCGTGATCACCGGGTCGGTGCCCTTCGCGGCGCTGCCGGCGCACTACGCGGCGGGTGACGTCTTCGCCATGCCCTGCCGCACCCGGCACCTCGGCCTGGACGTCGAGGGGCTGGGGATCGTCTACCTCGAGGCCTCGGCCGTCGGCCTGCCCGTCGTCGCCGGACGATCCGGCGGCGCTCCGGACGCCGTGCTGCCCGGGCGAACCGGCGAGGTCGTCGACGGCCACGACGTCGCAGAGGTTGCCGCCACGGTTGCGGGTCTGCTTGCCGACGCCGGGCGCAGTGCGGCGTACGGGACGGCCGGGCGGGCCTGGGTTCAGCGCGAGTGGACCTGGGACCGCGCGGCAACTCGGCTGAAGGACCTGCTGGCCGGCGAGGCCACGTCCGCCTGACCGTGGCTGAACCCGATGGTGCTCCACGCGCACCATCGGAGCCATCCATGGGCCCCTCGCCGAACCATCCGCTCCATCGATGGGTCGTGTCGCGAAATCCCCTTGTGCCACAGGGCACTTGCGAAAGTTACCCGCGAGTAGGACTATGGGGTTACCGGCGAGTAACCCGGGGCGTCTGGTGCGCCCCCAGCAAAGGTGGAGGACAGCATGGGGCACTACCGCTCGAACCTGCGCGACATCGAGTTCAACCTCTTCGAAGTCCTGGGGCGAGACGACGTTCTCGGCCACGGCCCGTTCGAGGAGACCGACGGCGAGACTGCCCGCCATGTCCTGGCTGAGGTTGACCGCCTGGCGCGTGAGGACCTGGCCGAGTCGTTCGTCGAGGACGACCGCAACACGACGGTCTACGACGCCGAGGCGCGCACGGTCACCGTCCCCGAGGGGATGAGGAAGGCCTACCGAACCTGGATGGACTCCGGCTTCTGGAGCCTGGGCCTGCCCGAGGAGATCGGCGGCCAACCGGCGCCCGCCACCCTCGTCTGGTCCATGAGCGAACTCGTCCTCGGCGCCCACCCCGGCGTCTACCTCTACAACATGGGGCCCTCGTTCGCCGCGATCCTCGACAGCATCGCCACGGAGGAGCAGAAGAAGGTCGCGCGCCTCATGGTCGAGAAGGAGTGGAACGCGACCATGGTGCTGACCGAGCCCGACGCCGGCTCGGACGTGGGTGCCGGCAAGACCAAGGCGCACCCGCAGGCCGACGGCACGTGGCACATCACCGGGGTCAAGCGCTTCATCACCTCCGGTGACCACGACCTGTCCGACAACATCGTCCACCTCGTTCTCGCCCGGCCCGTCGGCGTCGAGGGCGTCGGCGGCCCGGGCACCAAGGGCCTGTCGCTCTTCCTCGTGCCCAAGTACCACTTCGACTGGGACACCGGGGAGATCGGGGAGCGCAACGGCGTCTACGCCACCAATGTCGAGCGCAAGATGGGCATCAAGGTGTCGGCGACCTGCGAGATGACCTTCGGAGACGGCGAGCCTGCGGTCGGGTACCTCGTGGGTGATGTGCACGACGGCATCGCTCAGATGTTCCGGGTGATCGAGCAGGCCCGCATGATGGTCGGTACGAAGGCCATCTCGACGCTGTCGACCGGCTACCTCAACGCGCTCGAGTACGCCAAGGAGCGAGTACAGGGCGCCGACCTCACCCAGGCCGCCGACAAGACAGCCCCCCGCGTCACCATCACCCACCACCCCGACGTGCGCCGATCGCTCATGACGCAGAAGGCGTTCGCCGAGGGCATGCGGGCGCTGGTGCTGTTCACCGCCTCTCAGCAGGACGCCGTCCAGCTCGCGAGCGCCAAGGGCGAGCACGACGACATGGCCGAGCGGGTCAACGACCTGCTTCTGCCCATCGTCAAGGGCTACGGATCCGAGCGGGCCTGGGTTCTGCTGGGCACCGAGAGCCTTCAGACGCTTGGAGGGTCCGGATTCCTGCAGGACTACCCGATCGAGCAGTACGTCCGGGACGCCAAGATCGACACCCTGTACGAGGGCACCACGGCGATCCAGGGTCAGGACTTCTTCTTCCGCAAGATCGTGAAGGACCAGGCCAAGGCTCTGACGTGGCTCGCTGGGCAGATCACGGAGTTTGCCTCCAGCGAGGCCGGCAACGGGCGCCTCAAGGTCGAGCGGGAGCTCCTGGCCAAGGGGCTCGAGGACACCCAGGGCATGCTCGGTGCGGTCTTCGGTTTCCTGATGAGCGCCAACCCGCAGGCCGACGACAGCGACATCCGCAACGTGTACAAGGTGGGCCTCAACACCACACGCCTGCTCATGGCCGTGGGCGACGTCGTCGTCTCATGGCTGCTGCTGCGCCAGGCCGAGGTGGCTCTCACCGCGTTGTCCGGTGACGTGTCGGACGCCGACAAGGCGTTCTACGAGGGCAAGGTCGCGACGGCCCAGTTCTTCGCCCGCCAGATGCTGCCGAAGCTCACCGCGGAGCGGGCGATCGCGGAGTCCACCGACAACGCGGTGATGGACCTGCCGATCGAGTCCTTCTAGGCCTCGATCGCTGGGCTCCTGCTTCGGGTGCGCCCCACGCCGGGTGCGTGACGCGAGTGCCCCCGAGTCGCGCCGAGGGTGCACCCGGAGTAGGAATCTGACATGACGAGCCCGCACGTCCCATCCGGCTTCGGGGTGATCCTGATCGGCGTGGGGCTGTTCACGGCGTTCGTGCTCGGTGACTCCATTCCCGGGATGGTGCTGGCCGGTTGGATCGTGGCCTTCACCGGCATGATGGCACTGACCTACGGGAACTCCGCCCCCGGCAAGAAGGACGCCCGCTAGTCGTCTCCGTCGGGCAGCGGCTGCGTGGACCCGAGGGCGAGCCTGAGAACCGCGGGCGCGGTGGACTCGACGACGACCGGAATGCCCCAGTCCTGCTGGTGCAGGTGACAGGCGCTTCCGACCGCGTCCTCCTCGTCGCACGAGGCCGCTGATGCCGTCACATGCAGTACTCCTGCGCCCACCGCGGCGTCGACCGAGATCCACCGGTGAAGCTCGCTGGAGGTCCCGTCCCCCGATCTCAGCAACGCGGCCGGGGTGGACGAGACGGTGACTCGGGTCGGCGGGCCGTAGCGCTCGTCCAGCTTCTGGCCCGGGGGCGCCGTGAACTCCACGACGAGCTCGACGTCACCTGGGGCGACCGGAGAGGGCGCCCGCTCGGCGCGCTCGGCATCACCGCTGGCGTCGGCGCGCGCCGCACGAGGAACGGTCACGAGGCGGTGCGCGGCCGACTCGACGACCAGCAGCCCGTCAGCGGTCGCGACGACCTGGCTGGGCTCACTCAGACCGACGGCCAGCGTGCTGAGCCGGCCGGTCGCTGGGTCGAAACGGCGCAGCGCACCGTTGTAGGTGTCGGCGATCGCAACAGAGCCGTCACCGAGGACGGCGGCGCCGAGGGGGTGCTGGAGTCGGGCGACGTCAGGTCCCCCGTCGCGGAAGCCGAAGTCGAACAGTCCTGCGCCGATCACGGTGCGCACCGCTGCATCGCTGACCCGGCGCAGAGCCGACGTCTCGGCGTCCACGACCCACAGGCCGTCGGCGTCGGGTGCCAGTCCGGACGGCTGGGCGAACCAGGCCTGCGCCAGCGGACCGTCCCGCAGGCCCTCGGTTCGGGTGCCCGCGACCGCCTCGGCCTGCCCAGTCAGGGGGTCGAACGTCCAGAGCTGGTGGATGCCCGCCATCGCCACCCAGACGCGGCCTTTCCACCAGGCGACGTCCCACGGCGAGGACAGGCCCCGCTCCTCGAGGGGCGTCCACGCCCGTCCAGTCCCAGCGACCGTCCGAATCCTGCCGTCGGCCAGCCTCAGCCCTCGCAGGGCATGGTTGACGGTGTCAGCGACGACGACCTCGTACCCGACTGACTGCGAGACCTCCGGCGGCAGCAGACACATGCCCTGGGGCTCGTTGAGCTGGGCCTCGTTCGGACCGCCGTCTCTCAGACCCCGCTCGCCTGTGCCGAATCGAGCCCGTA
This sequence comes from uncultured Actinomycetota bacterium, assembly GCA_963712175.1. GTDB lineage: Bacteria > Actinomycetota > Actinomycetes > Jiangellales > Jiangellaceae > CAVQGZ01. The sequence continues at coordinate 159,931 of CAVQGZ010000008.1, read as the reverse complement.
CCTGATCCCCGTCATCTCCCACGATTGCCAGCTGATGCGCAGCGGTGTCAGCAACGAGGACCCGCCCGTCGGGCAGCGGCAGGACGCTGGAGGGGAAGTGCAGGCCGTCCCGTCTCGGCTGGGGAGGCGGCACCGTCCGACCATCCGGGCTGAGGGTGCCGCGAGCGCGAGCTCGGGGCACCAGCTCTCTCAGGAGCGCGTCGATCGCATGCGCATGCCCCTCCCCCGCGTAGCGCGCCGCGATGAAGCCCTCGGGGTCGACAAGCACGAGCGTCGGCCAAGCCTTGGCCGCATAGGCCTGCCATGTCGCCATATCGGCGTCGTCGAGCACCGGGTGCCTGATGCCGTACCGCGCGACGGCATCGGCCACCGCCCCAGGTTCGGCCTCGTGGCGGAACTTCGGGGAGTGCACCCCGACGATGGTCAGCTCGTCGTGCCATCGCTCCTCGATCGGACGCAGCTCGTCCAGCACGTGCAGACAGTTGATGCAGCAGAAGGTCCAGAAGTCGAGAAGGACGAAGCGTCCCCGCAGATCAGCCATGGACACGTCTGGCCCGCCAGTGTTGTACCAGCCTCGGCCGACCAGCTCGGGGGCGCGAATGCGGGCCACCGTCACCAGGGTATGGGAGCCGACCGCTCCTCGCGCTCGTCGAGTCCCGTGGACTGGGCCTAGGTGTCTGTGCCTCCAGTGGGCGCTCCGCAAACGGCGCTGGCGAGGTCGAACTGCCCGGTCAAGCGCGCGAACTCGCTGTCCATCTCGAGCAGCTGGACGCCAAGCTCGTCCAGGGGCACGGTCTCGTCCATCTCGAGATCGAGGGCTTCCTGCCGGTTCGCGATGATCTGCGCCGCAAACATCGCGGCGACCTGGCACGCACCCATCTGGTCCTCCATCCAGGCCAGAGACTCCTGGAGGGAGGCGTTGTCGTCTTCGAGCGTGGCGCTGGCTGACTCCAGCTCGGCAACGTCGTCGCGCAGATCAGCGATGGCCTGGGCCTGCTCTTCCTCCGCAACGGCCGAGCCAATCGCCGACCCGATCAACCCGCCGCCAACTCCTCCGACGAGCAGTGCCACCAGAGCAGCCACGGTCGCCACGACGAGAGTCCTACGACGGGGTCTCGACTTCTCCACGGCGGCGACGGGCGCACCCCACTCGTCACCCGCTGCCCTCGTCCGTTCACTCTCCACCGCCGATTCTGGGCCTGCATACAACGACATGGCCTTCCACCTCTCACGCCAGCGTGTTCCTAGCCATGCATCGCATCCAGTGCCATTCGTCCTCGGCGGTCGCCACGAAGCCCTGGGGATCGACTAGGGGACGTGGCAGTAGCGTGCTCTGGTGGGTACTCCTGACACACCGACCCGATCGGCCGACCTCGTCCAGGCCTGGTCCGCCAGCGCCGACGCCGTGCTCGAGCTGGTAGGGCACCTGGACGACCACGAGCTCGTGGCCGCCACCGACCTTCCGGGGTGGAACGTGCGCGACATCCTGGCCCACCTCGCCCACCTGGAGTCCGAGCTGGCAGGCGAAGCCTCGACGTTGGCCGACGAGAGCGAGATCCCGGCTGACGCCCGGGACGACCCCTTCCGGGCCTACACAGAGCGCGGCGTGGCGGCTCGGCGCGCCAGGACGACGACCGAGCTGATCGCGGAGCTCGAGCGCGCGGTTCACGTCCTGCGTCAGACCCTCGAGGCCGATGAACCCGGCGACCCACCGGCATCGTTCCCCCGCCCCGGGACGACATGGGAGCCGCTGCTGCGCGACCGCACGCTCGACTACTGGATGCACGAGCAGGACATCCGTCGGGCCGTCGGGCACCCGGGCGGGTGGGACTCCCCCGGGGCGGAGCTCACCGTTCGCCAGTTCGCAGCAGCGCTGCCGTACGTGGTGGGGAAGAAGGTGCGTCCACCGGCGGGGACGACCGTCGCCTTCACCGTCACCCGCCCGGCGGGGGCCGACGAGGTGACCATCGCGGTGGGTGAGGACGGTCGAGCCCGCGTCGTGGATGTGGGCGCCGATGACGCCGACGTGCACCTGTCGATGTCGGTGCAGGACTTCGTCCTGGCGTGTGGGGGTAGACGCTCGCCCGACCAGCTGGACGCGACCGTCGACGGGGACGCCGCCCTCGGCGCTGCCGTCCTGGCAGCGATGTCGGTCACCCCGTGAGGGCCCCGCTGCAGTTCGCGACTGCGACGTCCTCCTTCCAGATCGAGGGCTCGCTCGACGTCGACGGGCGCGGCCCGTCCATCTGGGACACGTTCTGTGCCGAGCCGGGACGCATCGCCGACGGCTCGGACGGTTCGCTCGCCTGCGACTCGTACCGTCGCTGGCCCGAGGACCTCGACCTGGTCGCCGGGCTGGGTGCGGACGCCTACCGGTTCTCGATCGCGTGGCCGCGCATCCAGCCCACCGGGAGCGGCGCGGTGGAGTCTCGTGGGCTCGACCACTACGAACGGCTCGTCGATGGGCTGCTGGCGCACGACCTCGACGCGCATGTGACCCTCTACCACTGGGACCTCCCGCAGGCGCTTCAGGACGCCGGTGGCTGGCCGGCGCGCGAGACGGCCCTGCGCTTTGCCGACTACGCCGGGATCGTCGCCGAGCGCCTCGGCGACCGGGTGGCCCGATGGGCCACCATCAACGAGCCGTGGGTGTCGGCCTTCGAGGGTCACGCCCTGGGCGCGCATGCCCCCGGGCACCGTGACCCGAGCGAGGCGTTCCGGTCGGCCCATCACCTGCTGCTCGCGCACGCACTCGGGGCTCAGGCTGTTCGCTCGGCGGTCCCTGGCTCCGACGTCGGGATCGTGCTCAACCTCACCAGCGTGATCGCCGAGGACGAGCTGGTCATGGAGGTCAGCGAGCGGATCGACGCCCAGCACAACGACCTATGGATCAGTGCCCTTCGGGACGGGCGCTACCCCGATCTCGCCGTCGAGACCGGCCCGGAGCTCGCCGACCCTGCTCTGGTCCGACCCGCAGACCTGGAGGCCATCAAGGGGTCGGCAGCCTGGCTCGGGGTGAACTACTACTCGCCGCTGCGGGTTGCGGCAGCCGGCAAGGGCGTGGGCGGGCCCGGGCAGGAGCCGGAGGCCTTTCCCGGGGTCGGCGAGTACTCGCCGAGCCCGCGTCCTCCCCTCACCGCCATGGGCTGGGAGGTCGACCCGTCGGGCCTGTCAGACCTGCTCGAGCGGCTTCGGATGTGGGACCCATCGATGCCGCTGCACATCACCGAGAACGGCGCGGCGTATCCGGATGCCACGCGGAAGAGCGACGGGACGATCGACGACCAGGACCGCATCGAGTACGTCCGACGCCACCTGGGGGTGATCGACGCGGCTCGAGAGAGCGGCATCGACGTTCGCACGTACACGCTGTGGTCTCTGCTGGACAACTTCGAGTGGGCGCGGGGCCTGAGCCAGCGGTTCGGGATCGTCGAGGTCGATCCGGTCACCCAGGACCGCCGCCCGAAGGCGTCCTACCGATGGTTCGCCGACGAGATCGCGCGTCGACGAGCTACCGAGGAGCCGGCACGCGGCTCGTGAACGTCGGGCCCTCACACAGTGAGGGCGGGGTTCGCCAGGCGTATCCGCCTGGCAAACCCCGCCCAAACCTGCTTGCCGTGATCAACGGGGCTGGGGTAGCCCCTGCCCGGTCAGCCCTTGACGCCTCCCGCCAGCAGGCCGCGCACGAAGAAGCGCTGCCCGAAGAGGAAGATCATCAGCGGGACGATGAGCGCAACGAACGCGCCCGCCGACAACAGGTGCCAGTCCTGCCCACGGGACCCGGACAGCTCTGCGAGCCGAACCGTCAGAGGTGCCACGTTCGGCGTCCCACCAGCGAAGGTCAGCGCCACCAAGAGGTCGTTCCAGACCCAGAGGAACTGGAACACCGTGAAGGCAGCGATGGCCGGCACGAGCAGAGGCATGAGCACCGTGAAGAAGATCCGGACGTGCCCGGCGCCGTCGACTCGGGCTGCCTCGATCAGTGAGCGAGGGATGTCCTTCATGAAGTTGTGGAACAGGAAGATCGCCAACGGCATGGCGAACAGGGTGTGTGACAGCCACACCGTCCAGAACGACCCGGCCAGCCCGACGTCGACGTAGATCGACAGCAGCGGGATCAGGGCGACCTGCAGCGGCACGATCTGCAGCGCGAACACCGCCACGAACAGCAGGTCGCGTCCACGGAACTCGATCCAGGCGAAACCGTACGCCGCCAGCAGCGCGATCGTGATCGGGATCACCACTGCGGGGATTGTGATCACGATGGTGTTGATGAAGTACGTCGAGAAGCCGGTCGAGCTACCGAACAGCACCTGGTCGTAGTTGTCGAGCGTGAACTCCGGGTTGGTGAACCACGTCCACCACCCGCTGTTCTGGATCGACGCCTGCGGCCGGATCGACGTGACCAGCAATCCGAACGTGGGGATGGTCCAGAGAACCGCCATGACGATGGCGATCCCGGTGGCCCACGGCGAGGACAGCTTGGTCTTCGCCTCGACGGCACGCTTCTCCGCCCGGGTCAGCTTGCGCGGCTCCTTGGCATCCGGCGACGCCGCGGCAGTAGTGGGAGGTGTCGTGGTCATCGGATCTCCTCCGAGAGCCGCAGCTGGCGGACTTGGTAGATGATGATCGGGATCACCAGGATGAACAGGATGACCGCGAGTGCAGCACCGAGCCCGAAGTTGAACTGGCGGAAGCTCTGCGTGTAGAACTCGTTGGCCACCACGCTGGTCTGGAAGTTACCGCCGGTCATCGTCCGGACGATGTCGAAGACCTTCAGCGTCGTCATCGTGATCGTCACCCACACGACCAGCAGCGCAGGCCGGATGCTGGGCACCGTCACGTAGCGGAACATCCCCATGCCCGTCACGCCGTCCAGACGGGCCGCCTCGATGATGTCGTCGGGGATCGCCTTGATGGCCGCCGACAGCACCGTCATGGCGAAACCGGTCTGGATCCAGATCAGCACGACGATGAGGAACAACGTGTTCCACGGCGCGGTGAGCAGGAACTGGTACGGATCTAATCCGAGCCACACCAGCATCTGGTTGGCCAGGCCGATCTGGGGACGCGCGGCGTCGCGGTACTCGTAGACGAACTTCCAGATGATGGACGCGCCCACCAGCGAGATCGCCATCGGAAGGAAGATCAGGCCCTTGGACAGCGCCTCACCGCGAGTGCGGTCGACGAGCACGGCGTAGATCAGGCCGAGCGCGACCGAGACGATCGGGACGAGCAGCACCCAGAGGAGCGTGTTGCGCAGCACGATCTGGAACTGCTCGGTGGTGAAGATGGTGACGAAGTTGTCGAGGCCGACGAACTCACCGCGCTCGCGGTCGTACCAGGGCGAGCCGCCGTAGAACGACTGGATGATCGTGCTGATCATGGGCCAGAGCAGACCCAGGAGCAGCGCGGCGATCGCCGGACCCGACGAACGCGATGGCCACGGTCCAGTTGGGGACCCGCTTCTTGCTGTCCACGAGGAACAGCAGCATCGACATCACCGCGACGAAGAGCCCGATCGCCAGGAACATCAGGCCGAACTTCTCGACCGTTGTCTCGGACTTGACGAGGAACTCGGGCCAGGTGATCGAAGGGATGGCGTCGAAGAAGCTGAGCACGATCAGCGCGACGATCCCGACGAAGACCAGGATCATGATGACGCCGACGACCAGTGCGCCGATGCTCAGGCTGGGCGGTCTGGACTGCGGCGGTCTCGAATCGCCGGATGTGGCGAGCTGGTCGGGTGTCTGGGTACTCGACACCGACGTCACCTCCAAGATCTAGGTCCTACAAGGACACCGGGGCCAGAGCCTTGCTGATGCAAAGCCCTGGCCCCGGACGCTACGCCTCTCCGGTGGTTGTCGTCACCGAATCGGCCTCATTACGGCCAGGTCGACTCAATGGCGTCGAGAACCTCCTGGGTGTCCTTGCCCTCGGCGATCCACGCGGTCGTCTCGGACCAGAACGAACCCGGAACCGACCTCGGCCGGCATCAGGTCAGAACCGTCGAAGCGGATGACCGCCTCGGGGTCCTGGAACTGCTCGCCGGCCAGCTTGCTGATCGGCGACTCGACGTTGTTCAGGTCGAGATTCAGGTTCGCGTTCACGAATCCCTGACCGGCCAGCGCGCGAGCGTTGGCGTAGTCGGGGCTGGCCAGGTAGGTCAGGAACGCGGTGATCTCGGGACGCGTCGTCGAACGACGTCCACGTACTCGCTGCCGACCAGGACGGGCTTCACGTCTGCACCCTCGTTGGCCGGGAGGTAGAACGCGTACACGTCGCCGTCCTCACCGATCGTGGTGCCCTCGGGCCAGTTGGCCGCGTAGAACGAGGCCTGCCGGTACATGTAGCAGCTGCCGTCGAGAATCGGCAGACCGCCGTCCTGGAACGTGGTCGACGCGATGGTCGGTGACGTCGCCGTAGCCCGCCGTTCACGTAGTCGGGGTTGCTGCAGGATGGTGCCGACCTTGTCCCAGACCTCGAGCGACCTCGGGTGCGTTGAAGGGGATCTCGTGGTCGACCCACTGGTCGTAGTACGTCGGGCCCCTGCTCGCGGAGCATGACGTCCTCGACCCAGTCGGTGACCGGCCAGCCGGTGGCCTCACCGGAGCCGATGCCGGCACACCACGGCTTGACCGCGCCGTCAGGGTTGTCGGCCACGATCTGGTCGGACAGCGCGATCATGTCCTCCCAGGTCTCCGGGATCTCGTACCCGCCGTCGGCGAAGGCGCTCGGGGAGTACCAGACGAACGACTTCGAGTTCGACGAGTTCGGCAGACCCAGGACGTCCCCATCCTGTGTCACGAGCTCAGCCCAGTACGGGTCGAAGTTCTCCTCGAGGACGGTCAGGGCCTCGTCGGGAACCGGCAGGACCGCGCCGGTCTCGGTCCTGGATGCTGCAAGATGCCGCCCGGCTGTGGGTACAGCGCGAGGTCGGGGGCGTTGCCACCCTGCACACGGACGATGACCTGGGCCTCGAACTCGCTGGACCACTCGGGCTGGACGTCGATCCCGGTGCACTCCTCGAAGGGCACGAAGGACTCCTCGTACGCCTCCGCCTCGGTACCCAGAACGCTCGAGTACGTCGTCACTGTGGTGCCGCTGAGGTCACCGAACGCCTTCGTAAGCTGCACAGTCGATCTCGTACGACGCCGCGGCGCTGGCGTCGCCTCCGGCGGCATCGCCGGTCGCGCTTGCGTCGCCGCCGTCGTCATCGCTGCCACAGGCAGCCAGCACCAGCGAGAACGCCGCAATACCGGCGACTGCTGCCGCTTTTCCTCCTACTCGAACCGTCATCTGGTTCGACTCCTTCCTGACATGCCTCAGGTAGGGCGGGCGCCCTGCCAGATTTGGCTCACTCAAGCGCACCGGACCCCACGACACCAACATCCGAAAGTCCCGACGCGATTGGGTTACCAACTTGTTACGTGAGAATAGGATGAAACGGGACAAAAGTCTGGGTCATCCCACGGCCCACGCCATGGCCGGATCACTGAGTGCGGCGGCGACATCGGTCAGGAACGCTGAAGCCTGCTGCCCGTCGACAAGGCGGTGGTCGAACGAGAGGGCCAGCGTGCACACCCATCGCGGCTCGATCACCTCCTGACCGTCGCGGGTGACGACCCAGGGCCGGCGAGCGACCTGCCCCAGCGCGAGGATCGCTGAGTGACCGGGCGGCATGATCGGCGTACCCGAGTCCATGCCGAAGACGCCGATGTTGGTGATCGAGATCGTTCCTCCAGATGTCTCTTGCGGAGTCGTGCGACCGTCGCGTGCCCGCGAAGCCAGGTCCGAGATCGATTCCGCCAGCCGGTGGAGGTCGAGCCTGTCGGCGTCGCGCACCACCGGCACCAGCAGGCCCCGCGGAGTCGCGGTGGCCACGGCCAGGTCCACGTATCGGCGAAGCACGATCTCGCCGGAGTCGCCGTCCCAGACAGCGTTCACCTCGGGCGTTCGTCGAACAGCCAGGGCCAGGGCCCTGGCCGCCAGCGTGAGCGGTGAGAGCCGGACGTCGGCGAACCGCTCGTCGGTGCGCAGCCGTTCGAGAAGCTCCATGGAGGAGGTGACGTCGATCGTGACGAACTGCGTCACGTGCGGCGCGCTGAAGGCAGACGCCACCACCGCTCGCGCGGTTGCCTTGCGCACCGAGCGCACGGCCACGCGTTCCTCGCGCGGCATGCCGTCCCACCCGGTTCCCTCGACGTGGGGCTGACCCGCGGCGCGGCGTGCGCCGGCGTGCGCCTCCACGTCAGCTCGGGTGATGCTTCCGGCCGGCCCGCTGGCCGCGACCTCGGCCAGATCGACCCCCAGGTCGCGAGCGAGTCGACGAACCGGCGGCTTGGCCAGAGCTCTTGCAGCGGTCAGCGCGGAGGAAAGCCTCGCCCCGGTCGCATCGGCTGCGCCGGACGCCCCATCGACATCGTCGGGAAACCCCCCGACGGGGGGTAGCGACTGCGGTGCCGGTTCGCCCGCGGGGCTGACCGGGTGAGGCTCCGGCGGTGGAGCCACCGGCAGCCCCACGCCGTGACCCGTGCTGAAGGCACCGTGCAGCGCCTGGACTCCCTCACCCGCCGGGACGGACGGCCGGCGCCGGCGCCGGCTCGGTCGCGGCCCGTAGCCGACCAGGACGGGCTCTCGAACCTCCCCCTCGCCCGCCTCGGCGGGGGCTGGAGCCGGCTCGCCCCGGGCATCCACGTCGATGATCGGTGTGCCGACAAGAACGGTCTGACCCTCCTGAACCAGAAGCCCGGTCACCGTCCCGGCATACGGCGAGGGCAGCTCGACCAGCGACTTCGCCGTCTCGATCTCGACCAGGACGTCGTTGACGGCGACCTCGTCACCGGGCTGCACCTTCCACGAGACGATCTCGGCCTCGGTCAGCCCTTCGCCCACGTCGGGTAGCTCGAACTGCGCCATGTCCGCCCCTCCTCAGAACGCCAGTGCGTCGTCGACGGCGTCGAGCACGCGGTCGATGTCGGGCAGCCAGGTGTCCTCCATCCGCGACGGCGGGTACGGGGTGTCGTAGCCCGTCACCCGAAGCACCGGGGACTCCAGCGAGTAGAAGCACTCCTCTGCCAGCCGGGCCGCGACCTCGGCCCCGAGTCCGAGGGTGCGGTGCGCCTCATGGACGACGACCACGCGTCCGACCTCGCGAGTCACCCGCACGAGCGTTGCCCAGTCCAGCGGCGACAGGCTCCGGAGGTCGACGACAGCGAGGCTGTGACCGTCCTCGGCGGCGGCGTCCGCCGCGTCCAGGCACGTGCGCACCGTCGGGCCGTATCCGGCCAGAACAACCTCGGTCCCCTCCCGCAGCACTCGGGCGGCGTACAGGGAGTGCGGTGCGCGGTCGGCATCCACGCTCACCACGCCCTTGTCCCAGTAGCGCCGTTTGGGCTCGAGGAACACGACAGGGTCGTCGGAGGCGATGGCCTGCTGAACCATCCAGTAGCCGTCGTCCGGCGTGGCCGGCGACACCACCCGGAGCCCTGGGGTGTGGACGAAGTAGGCCTCTGGGCTCTCGCTGTGGTGCTCGACCGCCCCGATGCCGCCCCCGTAGGGGATGCGGATGACGATCGGCATCGACAGGCGCCCTGACGACCGGAACCTGAGCTTGGCAACCTGGCTGACGATCTGGTCGAACGCGGGGTACACGAACCCGTCGAACTGGATCTCGCAGACCGGTCGGTAGCCCCGAAGCGCCAGACCGACGGCGGTGCCCACGATTCCGGACTCGGCCAGCGGAGTGTCCATCACGCGGTCCTCGCCGAAGTCCTTGGCCAGCCCGTCGGTGACCCGGAAGACACCGCCGAGGCTGCCGATGTCCTCCCCCATGAGCATGACGTGCGGGTCCGACTCCAACGCCCGTCGCAGACCAGCGTTTATGGCCTTGGCGAGGGGCAGCTCCACGGTGTCCCTCATGGGGTCACCGCCTCCGACCCGTCCTCGGTCAGCGCCACCAGGCGGGCGACCTCGTCCTGCTGCGCCCGCAGGTCGGGGTCGAGCCCGGCGTAGACGTGCTCGAACACGCGCACCGGATCGGGTTCGGGGAGCGCTCGGCAGCCCTCTCGGACCCGCACCGCAAGCTCGTTCGCCTCTGCCTCGACGGCGGCGAGGAAGCCGCCCTCCGCGTGGCCACCGCGAAGCAGCCAGGCCTTGACCCGTTCGACCGGGTCCTTCAGCCGCCACTGCTCGAGCTCGGCGGCGACCCGGTAGCGGCTGGGGTCGTCCGACGTGGTGTGGGCACCCATCCGGTAGGTGAAGGCCTCGACCAGCATGGGGCCGGACCCCTCCCGGGCGCGGGCGAGGGCCGCGCGGCTGACGGCGAGGCAGGCGAGGACGTCGTTGCCGTCCACCCGGACACCGGGGAACCCGAAGCCGTGTGCACGCCGGTACAACGGGATGCGGGTCTGACGCTCCAGCGGCTCGGATATCGCCCACTGGTTGTTCTGGCAGAAGAAGACGACAGGGGCGTTGGTGACCCCTGCCCAGATGAAAGCCTCGTTGACGTCTCCCTGGCTGGTGGCTCCGTCACCGAAGAAGGCCAGGGAGGCGGCGTCACGGTCGGAGTCACCCGTGCCGACGGCCCCGTCGCGCTGGATACCCATGGCGTAGCCGGTGGCGTGCAGGGTCTGTGCCCCGATCACGATCGTGAACAGGTGGATGCCGTGCTCGGCGGGGTCCCAGCCACCCATGGTCACCCCGCGGAAGAGACCCAGCAGGTCAACGGGATCCACACCTCGGCACCAGGCCACCCCGTGCTCGCGGTAGGTAGGAAAGGCGTGGTCCTGCGGCCGCATCGCCCGGCCCACCCCGATCTGGGCGGCCTCCTGACCGAGCAGGCTGGCCCACAGACCCAGCTCTCCCTGGCGCTGCAGCGCCACCGCCTCGGCGTCGAAGCGCCGGACAAGCACCATGTCGCGATACAGCCCCCGCACGGTGTCGGCATCGACGTCGTCGACCCAGGGGTCGTAGTCGTCGTCGGGCACCCGGACGCCCTCGGGAGTCAACATCTGGACGAGATCGCTCATGGCTCTCCTCGCTCGTGCTCAGGGTGTCCGAGGGGGTCGCCGCCGGTGACACCTGTCACGACACTATCGACCCTCCGCCCGGTCAGCGGGGCTCGCCGGAATTCGGATGCCCCGGCCACGGGCGAGACGCCGGATGGATGGAGCGGTTGGCGCGCCCGCCCCATGATCCATGGCGCCCACGGTGCGCTCAGCGCACCATCCGCTCCATCCACCACCCCCGCGGGGCGCCAGAGCCTCCATCCACAAGAGCCAGGCGGCCAGCAGCCGCGGCGCTGAGCGGAGCGGTCAGCGCAGGGCGGAGCGGTCAGCGCAGGGCCGCGGCCACGTCCAGCAGCAGGTCGTTCGCGGCCGGCTCCGCGATCGTCACGCGCACTCCCTCGCCGGCAAACACCCGGACCGCCAGACCGGCACGAGCGCAGGCGTCACCCATCAGCTCGGCGCGCTCTCCCAGCCCGAACCAGACGAAGTTGCCCTGCGGGTCGGGCACCTCCCAGCCGGACGCGGCCAGCCCGGCCACGACGCGCTCACGCTCGGCCACGACCGCGTCGACCCGCTCGCGGAGCGCCTCGACATGCCGCAGCGACTCCAGCGCCGCCGCCTGAGCCAGCGACGAGACACCGAACGGGATCGAGGTCTTGCGCACGGCGGTCGCCACCGGCTCGTGGGCGACCCCGTAGCCGACGCGCAACCCCGCCAGACCGTACGCCTTGGAGAACGTGCGCAGCACGGCGACGTTCGCCCGCGACCGGTACCGAGCCAGGCCGTCCGCCGCGTCATCGGCCCGGACGAACTCGACGTAGGCCTCGTCCACGACGACGAGGACGTCGTCGCCGACGGCGTCCAGCAGTCGGTCGAGCTCGGCGGCGGTCACGACCGGCCCCGTGGGGTTGTTCGGGGTGCAGACCACGACCATGCGGGTTCGGTCGGTGACGGCTGCCGCCATGGCATCGACATCGTGCCGCCCGTCGGCCAGCACGGGTACCTGCACCGGGGTCGCGCCGGCCACCCGCGTGACGATCGGGTAGGCCTCGAAGGACCGCCACGCGTAGACGACCTCGTCGCCGGGCGCAGTCACGGCTGCCAGCATCGCCTGGAGCACCCCGACGCTGCCGGGGCCGAGGACGACGTGCTCGGGTGGCACCTGAAGGGTCTGCGCGAGGGCCGACGTGAGAGCCCCGGCTGCCATGTCGGGGTAGCGGTTGGCTGACTCGGCCTGCGCGGCGATCGCGGCGAGGACGCCCGGCAACGGAGCGTCGGGGGTCTCGTTCGACGCACACCGGTAGGCCGGACCGCCGGTGCCGGTCAGTGGACGACCAGGCCGGTACGCGGGGACGGTGTCGAGATCCTGCCGCACGCGCGCACCAGCCACGACAACGAGCGTATCGATCACGCAGGTAGCGTCGGCATGGTGGCGATCGTGGACGGCAGTCGGCACCCGCGTCCGGTCGCCGGGTACGGACTCGTGCTCCTGGCGGTCGCCTGCTTCGTCGTGAACGCCGGCGTGGCGCGGCTCGTCCTCACCTCGGGCATCAGCGCCACCGAGCTGTCCGCGATCAGGGCTGTGGGGACGGCCTTGGTGCTCCTCGTCGCGATCGTCGTGACCGGGCGCGCGTCGACTCTTCGGGTGAGCAGACACGAGGTCCTGCCGCTGGTGGCCTACGGGGTCGTGGGCGTCGCCCTGCTGCACATGACGTACTTCGTTGCCATCGAGCGGTTGCCGATCGGGCTCGCGCTGCTCCTGGAGTACCTGGCTCCCGTGCTGGTCGCGCTGTGGGTTCGGATCGTCCGCCGTGAGCCGGTGCGCCCGACGTTGTGGCCCGCCCTGGGGCTGGCCCTGACGGGACTTGCCCTGGTTGCCCAGGTCGGCGGCGACGCTCGCGACCTCGACCCCGTGGGGCTGCTCGCCGGCGTCGGTGCCGCGGTCTGCTTCGCCACCTACTTCCTCGTCGGCGAGCGGCTGGTGGTGCACCGCGACCCCGTGTCGACGACGTTCTGGGGTTTCACCGTCGCCGCTGTGCTCTGGAGCCTGGTGGTCCCCTGGTGGACACCACTCGCGGCGTCGACGAGCCAGGCCACGACGCTGCCGGCGGCTATCGGAGGGGGCAGCGTGCCCCTGGTGCTGCTCGTGGTGTGGGTCGCCGTCCTGGGCACCCTCGTCCCCTTCGCAGCGGCGACCGCAGCGTTGCGCTACCTGCCCGCAACCACAGTCACCGTCGTGGCCATCCTCGAGCCCGTGGGAGCAGCCCTGCTCGCCTGGTGGTGGTTCGACGAGAGCCTCACGCTGGCCCAGCTCCTGGGCGTCGCGCTCGTGCTCACCGGCATCGTGCTGGCCCTGCGGTCCCGACGGATCCGGGTCCCAGCGCCGCTGCCGGCAGCTGCGCTCAGCCGGCCTGGCTGACCGGACGCACCACGGCGACCGGGCAGGTCGCGTGGTGGAGCACGCCGCGGCTCACCGACCCGAGCAGCAGCCCCTTGAACCCGCCTCGACCGCGGCAGCCGACGACCAGCAGGGCGGCATCCACCGATGCGGCCTCCGCCAGCAGAGCATCCACCGGGTGCCCGTCGGCGATGACCTCCGTGATGGCCACGTCGGGGTACTTGTCGCGCCATCCGGCGAGGCTCTCCGAGACGGCCAGACGAGCCTCGGTCTGTCGGGTCGCCGACTCCGAGAGGACGGCGTAGGCCTCGTCCACGAAGGGGTCGGGCTGCGCCCAGGCGTGCACCACCACGAGACCCTGTCCGCGCAGTGCTGCGGCCTGGAAGGCGAAGTCGATCGCCGACTCCGAGACCACCGAGCCGTCCACCCCGACCACCACGGGCGCCGCACGCCAGGCCTCTCGTGAGGTCGTACCGCGAGTCACCACCACCGGGACGTCCGCGTGCGCCGCGACGGCCGATGACGACGAGCCGAGCATGAGCCGGGCGAATCCTCCGCGTCCGTGGCTGCCGACCACAAGCATCAGCGCATCGGCTGCCTGGTCGAGCAGAACACGACCGGCTGGGCCGTGCATCAGCAGTCCCTCGGCATCGACGTCGGGGGCCCACTCCTGCGCCTTGGCCACGGCCTCGGCGAGGACAGACTCCGCGGACTCGCGAACCAGCTCGACGGATGCAGGGACGGGGACGTACCCGGGCACCGGGACCTCCCACGCATGCACCAGGCGCAGCGGGCGCCTCTGGTGTGCTGCCTCGTGCGTCGCCCAGGCCAGACCGACCAAGGACTCGTCCGACCCGTCGATCCCAACAACGATGGGGCTGCCGGTCAGGGTGCTCACGTGACACCTCCTCGGGTGCTCCCTTCATGATCGGCCCGCCGGGTGGCCCGCTCCATCGGCGCACGCCTCAGGGCGACAGGACCAAAGTCACACGACCCGCCTACGCTTCTCCCATGCCCAGCGACGCCGACTCCGCGGGCGACCGGCTCTCGGCGTTGCTGACGGAGGTCATGCAGCTCGGCGCCGACCTCGACCTGGGCTCGGTCCTCGAACGCGTCACGTCGGCCGCCTCCCGGCTCACGGGAGCCGAGTACGCGGCCCTGGGCGTCCTGGCCCCGGACGGCTCGGTGTCGCGGTTCCACACCTACGGCATGACCGAGGGCCAGCAGGAAGCGATCGGACAACGTCCACGCGGTCTGGGAGTGCTCGGCGTCCTGATCTCCGATCCTCGACCACTTCGCCTGGACGACGTCTCCACGCACACCCGATCGGTCGGGTTCCCGGCTCATCACCCCCCGATGACGTCATTCCTCGGTGTGCCGATCCAGATCGGCTCACGGGTCTACGGAAACCTCTACCTGACGAACAAGCCCGTTCCGTTCACCGACGAGGACGAGCGGACCGTCGTCGCGCTGGCGACGGCTGCAGGAACGGCCATCGCCAACGCGCGCGTGTACGCGGAGTCCGAGCGACGTCGCGAGTGGGTCGAGGCCAGCGCTGAGATCACCACGGCTCTGCTGGGCCGCGTCCGCCCGTCAGCGGCAGTAGCTCTCGTCGTGCGCAAGGCCCGTGAGCTCTCCGATGCCGACGTCGCCGCACTCGCCGTCGAGAACGACGACGGCCGGCTGGTCGTCGAGGTGGTCGACGGTGGTGACGTCGACGGGCTGGAACCAGGCGACGTGCTCACCGACTCCGGCGCCTTGAGCACCGAGCACACTCCCCCGGCGCTGTCGGTCCCCTTCACAGCCCCAGCCGGCGCGGAGGGACGGCTGGTGCTCGCCTGGTCCAGCCCGGAGTCGCGCCATCGCGCACACGTGTCCGCTGAGGCCGTGCGCGGGTTCGCCGCTCAAGCGGCCCTCGCTCTCGACCGGCTCCAGGCCGAGGAGGACCGAGCCAGCCTCGCCGTCCTCGCCGACCGAGACCGCATCGCCCGCGACCTCCACGACCTCGTCATCCAACGCCTGTTCGCAACTGGGCTCGCCCTTCAGGGGGCCGCACGCCTGGCGGTGCGCGCGGAAGTGAGCGAGCGCATCGAGGCGGCGATCGAGGACCTTGACGTCACGATCCGCGACATCCGCGCCACGATCTTCCGCCTGCACCGGCGGCCCGGCACGGACGACCTGCGGGGAGAGCTGCTCGACCTCGTCTCCGAGGCAGCGGCGAAGCTCGGCATCGTCCCCGCGTTGGCTCTGGAAGGGCCCGTCGAGTCGTCGGTACCCCATGATGTCCGGCCGCACCTCATCGCCGTTCTGTCCGAAGCGCTGGCCAACGCAGCCCGGCACGCCGACGCCGCCCGAGTGAACGTCAAGGTCGCCGTGGGTCAGGGCGAGGTGGCAGTCACCGTGCAGGACGACGGCAAGGGGCTGCCTGACACCGTCGTCGAGAGCGGGCTGCGCAACCTCCGCGCCCGAGCGGTGGAGCTCGGCGGAAGCCTGGAGCTTCGCCCGGCCGAGGGTGGTGGAACTCGCCTCATGTGGCGAGCGCCGCTGGGCCTGTCCTGACCGTCAGCCGTCCTGGCGCAGCAGTCGGGAGGCCAGCACTGCCGCCTGGGTCCTCCTCTCCAGACCGAGCTTGGCCAGCAGGCTCGAGACGTAGTTCTTGACGGTCTTCTCCGCCAGGAACATTCGCTCGGCGATCTGGCGGTTCGTCAGGCCCTCGGCGATCAGCGCAAGGATCCGTCGCTCCTGCTCCGTCAAGGACTCCAGCTCAGCGGGCGTGCTGCGACCGTGGCGCACCCGCTCGAGCACTCGAGCCGTGACCGCCGGGTCGAGCAGCGACTTGCCGCCGGCGACGTGGCGCACGGCGTCGATCAGGTCGGAACCCTTCACCTGCTTGAGCACGTAGCCGGCTGCGCCGGCAAGGATGGCGGCGAAGAGCGCCTCGTCGTCGTCGTAGGACGTCAGGATCAGCGCGTTGATGCTGGGGTCGACGCTGCGAACGTCGCGGCAGACGTCGATGCCGCTGCCGTCCGGCAAGCGCGCGTCAAGGATCGCGACGTTGGGCCGCAGGGCCGGGATGCGCCGCGCCGCCTCCTTGGCGAGGCCCGACTCCCCCACGACGGCGATGTCCGGCTCCGCCTCGAGAAGGTCATGGAGACCTCGCCGCACGAGCTCGTGGTCGTCAAGGAGAAACACCCGGATCGTCGAGCCGTCGGCGTCGACTGCGTCGGTCGGCTCGGTGTCGGAGCGGTAGGAAGAGTTGGTCACCCGGTGATTGTCCCGTACTCCCCCCGCCGTGGGGACCTTCGACCCTCCCGGCTGCCCCGGCCCGGACCGGATCGTCCTAGACGTGACCACGAGCCTCGCTGACGCCGGCGTGCGTTCCGTGGTCGAGGCCGCGACTCGCGCGCCCAGCGTCCTGAACACCCAGCCCTGGCGATGGCAGGTCATCTCCGACGAGCACGGGACTGTGTTCGAGCTCTCCGCCGACTCGGCCCGCGTGCTGCGGGTCACCGACCCCCTGGGCCGCTTCTTGGTCATCTCCTGCGGAGCAGGACTGTTCAACGCCCGGCTCGCGCTGCGTAACCAGGGGCTCGAACCGCTGGTGCGGCTTAGCCCCGACCCGCACGAGCCGCGCCTCCTGGCTCGGGTGACGGCGACCCCGGGCGAGCCACCAACCCCGGAGGAGCGCTGGCTCTACGGGGCCATCCCGGAGAGGCACACGAACCGCGGTCCCTTCCACGATCGCGCCATGGGCAAGGGACTCATCCACCGCGTCGTGGACGCTGCTGCCGCTGAGGGCGCCGTGCTCAGCGTGCTGGACGCGGCGGCGGCACGCCGCGTCCTGGAGATCGCGGACGAGGCAGCCATGGAGATCACCAGGGACGGCCGTCGCCACGACGAGCTGAGCTCCTGGGTACACACCCGCCCCGAGCCTGACGGCATCCCCGCTCAGGCGATCGGCCCACCTCCGACCACGGCAGGAACGGGTGTTCGCGACTTCGACCCGGACGGGGTGCTCTCACCCGAGCCTGCCACCGAGTACGAGGCCGCACCCACGATCGCGGTGCTCTCCACCTACGGCGACAGCCGCACCGACTGGCTGCGCGCCGGCCAGGCGTTGCAGCGCGTGCTCCTGGAGGCCACCCTGGACGGCGTGCAGGCGTCCTTCCGCAACGAGCCCCTAGAGATGCTGGCTCACCGCTGGAGGGTCCGAGACGCGACGACCGGGTTCGGGCACCCCCAGATGGTGATGCGCCTGGGCTTCGGCGAGCCGACCGTCTCAGCACCTCGCCGGTCGCTCGATGAGGTGCTGGAGGGCTGATGACCCTGCCCGCGTCGCAGGGGAGGCCCTACCGCGTCAGCATGGTCTGCCTGGGCAACATCTGCCGCTCCCCGATGGCGGCATCGGTGCTGCGGTCCCGGCTCGAGGCCGAGGGGATCTCCGACGACATCGTCGTCGACTCCGCCGGCACCGGCTCCTGGCACGTCGGGGAGCCAGCCGACCCACGCGCTCGCGCTGCCCTCGCCCGTCGCGGCCACGATGGCGAGCAGCACCGTGCACAGCAGTTCGCGGGCGAGTGGTTCGACGACCGCGACCTCATCCTGGCCATGGACCACGACAACCTCCGAACGCTGCGCCGGCTGGCCCCCGACGAGGCGGCCGCCGAGCGAGCGGTGCTGCTGCGCCGCTTCGACGCCGACGCGGCGGACGGTGACGACCACGTCGTCCCCGACCCGTACTACGGCGACGACCGCGACTTCGAGACCGCGCTGGACATCATCGAGCACGCGGTGGACGGGCTCGTCGCGCAGCTGCGTGCGCATCTCGACCTGTCTCGCTGATCCATGACAGGTACCCGCGCCGGCTCCACGTTCACCAAGAGGGACCCGGCAGCGCCCGAGGGGTTCTTCGAGGCCGAGGCACGAGGTCTGCGATGGCTCGGCGAGGTCGAGGGCGGCGCCAACGTGGTCGCCGTGCTCGACGTCTCGCCGTCGGAGATCGTGCTGCAACGACTCCACCACGTCACCCCCAGCCCACAAGACGCGGAGGATCTCGGACGTCGGCTCGCCCGCACCCATGAGGCGGATGGGAACGCATGGGGCCGAGCGGACGGCGAGGGATTCATCGGCCCGCTGCACCTGCCCAACGGCCCGTTCGGATCGTGGCACGAGATGTGGTGGCGTGGTCGTGTCGAGCCGTACCTTCGCGCGTCCGTGGACCGGGGTCTGCTGAGCACCGACGACGCCGCCGCGCTCAGCAGAGCAGTCCAGCGGCATGGGACGGCGCTGCCGACGAGCCGGCCGGCGCGCATCCACGGCGACCTGTGGTCGGGCAACGTGGTGTGGACGTCGGGAGGTGGTGTCCTGATCGACGCTGCCTCGGCCCACGGCGGTCACCCGGATGCCGACCTGGCCATGCTCGAGCTGTTCGGGCTGGACCACCTCGGGCGACTTCGTTCGGCCTACCACGAGCTTCGTCCCCTGGCCGACGGATGGCGGGAGCGGAAGGCGCTCTTCTGGCTGCACCCGCTGCTGGTCCACGTGGTGCTGTTCGGTTCGTCCTACGTCGGGCGTACCCGCCGCGTGGTTCAGGCACTGACGTAGCAGCGCAGCAGCTCGCAGCCCACGCGGGCCTCGGACGATGCCGGGGTCGGCGTCGGGTTGCTACGGTCAACGCTCGTGGCTGCCGGAGAGTGGACCTTTCTCACCAACCACGCCCACGTGCTGCTGTGCATCGCTGCCGACCCCGACATCCGGCTGCGAGACATCGCGGACCGGGTCGGCATCACGGAACGGGCGACTCAGAAGATCGTCCACGACCTGGCCGGCGACGGCTACCTCGTCGTGACACGCCAGGGTCGACGCAACCACTACCAGGTGCTGCCCGGCGGCCGCTTTCGCCACCCGCTCGAGGCACGACGAGAGGTCGCCGACCTGCTCGACCTGTTCGGAGCCGGTTCGGGCTGAGACGTCGCGGTCGAGCCGCGTGGCGCAGCGGGCCTAGATGCTCACCGCGCCGTTCGGCGTCGTGAAGTGCGCCGCCAGCAGGCCGGGGGTCCCGTGCGGCGCCAGCCACTGCACATCGACGTCGTCGAGCGGGTGGCTCTCCGGCTCACCGAGCCAGTCGACCAGCCGCTGCGGGTCTCCGGCGATGTCCAGCCGCGAGAGCCCGACCGCCCCAGACGCCTCGGCACTCGGATGGATGGACGCGTCGATCGACCAGGAGATGAAGAAGGGCAGCTGGGGATCGTTCATGAGCCCCGTGACCCCGATCTGCTTCCAGAACAGCTCGACGCCGTCCGGGCGAGTCCGGTGGCCGTCGTAGGCAGCCCGGCCAAGGCGCTGCTCGACCGGGGCGATGTCGTCGACAGCCACGACCCATCCGAGCCACCCGCCGCCCTCGCTCGAGCGGGCGCGAACCGCTTGGCCGAACGGCATCTTGTCCACGGCCGGGTGGTCGAGCACCTCGACGACCTCGAGGTAGTGCCCGCGGGACAGGGGCAGGATCTTGTTGCGCGTACCGAAGCCGGGGTGAACGCCGCCATCGACGAACTCGACGTCGAGCGCGTCCCCCAGTCGAGCCGCCGTCGCGTCGAGACCATCGGGCTCAGCCGCGTACACGACGTGGTCCAGGCGCATGGCCACATAGAAGCAGCATCGGTTGTCGGGAGTGAAACCGGGGTCGACCCCGCTGTGGACACCGTGCAGCAGGCCACCGGACCGGCAGGCATCTACGGTCGGCCTGTGAGCACCTGGGTCCAGCACCGCGTGCTGGGCGTGGACGCCGCTCGCGGTGCCGCCCTGCTGGGGATGATGGCGGTGCACATCGTGCCCGCGGTCACGCCCGACGGTGAGGTCAGCCTTGCGTTCCGGCTGGCGGCGGGTCGCTCGTCGGCCCTGTTCGCCGTGCTCGCCGGGGTCGGGCTCGCCCTGCTCACCCGCTGGACGCCGACCACGACGGCACGGCGCCGGGTGCACGACCGGGTGGCGGTCGCGACCCGCGCCCTCCTGCTGGTGGCCATCGGGCTTGCCCTCGGCATGCTCGACAGCGGGGTGGCGGTGATCCTCGTGTACTACGGCGTCCTCTTCGTGCTGACGCTGCCCTTCCTCGGCCTGTCCAGTCGTGCGTTGGCCGCGTGCTCCGCCGGCATCGCGATCGTCGTCCCCGTGTTGTCACACCTTCTGAGGCCTTCGCTGCCACCGGCCTCCTACGCCGTGCCCACCCTCGACTTCTTCGACCGCTCGCTGTGGGCGGCGCTCAGCGAGCTCACGCTGACCGGGTACTACCCGGCGCTGCCCTGGCTGGCCTACCTGCTCGCGGGGCTGGCCATCGGCAAGCTGCCGCTGCGAAGTCCGCGCGTCGCGCGCGGGCTTCTGGGTGGCGGCCTCGCGCTGACCATCGCGTCGACGCTGACCTCTCATGTGCTGGTGTCCCGGCTCGGGGGGCTGAGCGCGCTCGAGGGGCAGCACCCCGAGGTCCTCGGCCAGCCCCTGTCGACCGCTCTGAGCGCGGGGCTGCTCGGTACGACACCGACCGGCTCGTGGTGGTGGCTCACCGTCGCGACCCCGCACACCGCGACGCCATTCGACCTCGCCGCGACCATCGGCTCGTCCATGGCCGTCCTCGGCTTGTTCCTGCTGGTGCTGTCACGGCCGCGCTTGTGGGCCTCGCCGCTGGTCGCCGTGGGGGCCATGTCGCTGACCCTCTACAGCCTTCACGTCGTGCTGCTGGACGACTGGCTGCCACCCAGCCTGCCGCACGCGTACTGGTGGCATGTGCTTGTGGCCACCACCGTGGCCATGGCCTGGCGCCGGTTCGTCGGACAAGGCCCGCTGGAGTTCCTTACCCAGCGGGCCGCTCGAGGCGTCAGCACGCTCCTCGTTCCCCTTCACGCCGCCGACCGGGGCGGCTCAGACCCGAGACATCAGGCAGGGCCTGCCGGCCCCGTCGTCCTACGCTGACGTGATGTGCCGAAGCATCAAGACCTTGCGGCCTCCCTACACCGACGACGTCGATGACGACGACATCCATGCCGCGGCGCTGCAGTACGTGCGCAAGGTGAGCGGCTTCCGCAGCCCCGCCGCGCACAACGCCGTGGCCTTCGACGCGGCAGTCCGTGACGTAGCCGCCACGACGCGTTCTCTGCTCGACACCCTGGAGGTCCGGGGCTCCCACCGCTAGCGGGGACGTAGCCGGGTATGGCGCGAGTCCGGACAAGCAGCCCGCCTGAGTGACCTCCAGTGACTAGTGTCTCGGGGGTGCTCAGGCCCTTGGTGCTCGTCGTCGACCCCGACCCGGCGGCCCTCGACCGAGCCGAGGGCGCCCTGTCCTCGCGCATCGGCGGGGACTTCAGAGTGCGGGGGGAATCGACCATCGCAGCGGCGCGGTCGGTGCTGGAGTCCACCACAGCCGTCGGCGGAGAGACGGCGCTGCTGCTGCTCGACACCGAGCTCCCGCAGGCCGAGGTCGAGCCGCTGCTCGCCGATACCAGGACGTGGTTCCCCGAGGCGAGACGCGCGCTGCTGATGCCGTGGGGAGGGTGGGCCGACCGATCGATGGCTGACCTGATCCTGCGCGGCATGGCGGTCGGGTCCATCGACTACTACGTGCTCAAGCCGTGGAAGAGCCCGGACGAGTTCTTCCACCGGACCGTGGCCGAGTTTCTCCACGAGTGGAGCCGCAGCCAGCGCCAGGGCCCTCCGGAGATCGCCGTCATCGCCGGTCAGTGGGACGCGCGCGGTCACGAGATCGACAACCTGCTCACTCGAAACGGAGTGCCGCACGCGCTCGTCGCACGCGACAGCCAGCAGGCCACCCGCCTGATGCTGGATGCGGGCGTCGAGCTCGACGACCCCGCTGAGGTCGTCATGGTGATGCCCGCCCTCGGCAACCGCGTGCTCCGCGACCCGTCCAACTCCGAGGTCGTGGGTGGGTGGGGGGTCAGCACCGACGTCGACGGGATCGGCACGGTGGACGTGGTCGTCGTCGGCGCCGGCCCCTCCGGGCTCGCCACCGCCGTGTACTCGGCGGCCGAGGGCCTCGAGGCCCTGGTCGTGGAGCGTGAGGCGCTCGGAGGACAGGCGGCGACCAGCACGTTGATCCGCAACTACCTCGGCTTCAACCGTGGGGTGACCGGAGCCGAGCTGGCGCAGCGCGGCTACCAGCAGGCGTGGGTCTTCGGTGCTCGCTTCCTGATGACCCACGAGGTCAGCGCGATGACGAAGGACGGGGACGAGCTGGTTCTGAGCATCGCCGGTCAGGGCGACGTGCGCACGCGCAGCGTCGTCCTCTGCCTGGGCGTCGCCTACCGGCGCCTGGGCGTGGAGAGCATCGAGCGCCACCTCGGGTCAGGAGTCTTCTACGGCGCATCCCCCTCGGAGGCGAGGTCGTTCTCCGGGGTGCCGGTAGCCGTCGTCGGCGGCGGGAACTCCGCCGGTCAAGCCGTGATGTACCTGGCCCGATACGCCAGCCACGTGACGCTGCTGGTTCGTGACGCCGACCTCGAGACCTCGATGTCGGCCTATCTCATCGACGAGCTGGCCGCCGAGTCGAAGGTGACCGTACGGACGAACGTCGAGGCGGTCGACGGGGACGGGCAGGACCGGCTGCGTGGGCTGACCGTCCGAGACCGAGGCTCTGGCGAGACACAGCACCTGGACGTGGAGGGGCTGCTGATCATGATCGGCGCGGTGCCGCACACCCAGTGGCTTCCCGAGGCTGTGCTGCGCGATGCCCGTGGCTTCGTGCTGACCGGCAGGGACGTCCCGAGCGACGCCTGGCCGCTCGAGCAGCCGCCGCTTCCCTACGAGACCTCGCTCCCGGGGGTGTTCGCCGTCGGCGACGTGCGCTCCGGGTCGGTGAAGCGGGTCGCAGCCAGCGTGGGCGAGGGGTCCGTCGTCGTCAGCCAGGTGCTCACGCGGCTGAACCCCACGCCGTAGCCGGGCCCGGCCCGCAGGTCAGCGGCGAGCGAATGCGAACGCCGCACCAACCCCCGCGAGCGCCCCGGTCAGGTGAGCCAGCCAGGAGACCCCGGCTGACACCGCGAAGGGCAGGAGACCGGTGAGCATCGTCCCGTAGACGAGGACGACACCGACCGCGATGACGATGTCCAGCCAGTGCCGGGTGAGCACCCCGGCGGTGACCAGGTACGCCGCCAGTCCGAACACCACACCGCTCGCGCCGATGGTGATGGTCGAGGGTGAGCTGAGCAGCCACACGCCCAGGCCTCCCGCGACCGTGATGAGGGCGAGGACCGCCCAGAACCGGTCCCGGCTTCTCCAGGCCACGAGCAGACCCAGCACGACGAAGGGAGCGGTGTTGGCCACCAGGTGGGCGAGGTCGGCGTGCAGGAACGGCGCCAGGACCACGCCGAACAGGCCGGACGCCGTCCGAGGTCGTATCCCCCACTGGTCCAGGGTGAGCGGAAGGATGGCGTCGACGAGCTCGGCTGCCCACATGAGGGCGACCAGGACGAGCACGGGAGCGGCAATACTCGCCAGTCGACCCCTCGACTGCGCCTGCGGTGCGCTCACCGCTCAAGTATCCGGGCATACTCGCTGCGAGGCACGTCCGGGCGACGCGCGCCCGACCCGGCGGACCGCGATGACGGAGGTGATCATGAAGGAGATGAGGATGCCGACGTTGCGGATGGGCGCCGCCGGCGTCGTAGTCGCCTTCTCGGTGAGTGGCGCCGCGCACCTGCTACGGCCGTCGCTGTTCCGCCCACTCATCCCACCGACGCTCCCGGGGCCAGACGCGTGGATCATCGCGACGGGCGTCGCCGAGCTCACCTGCGCCGTCGGCTTGGTGCGGGGATACCGCTGGGCGCCGGCCGCGACCGCCGTGACTCTGGCCGCGGTCTGGCCGGGCAACTGGTGGCACGCGATCGTCACCCAGCGCTCGGCTTCCCATCCGGCCGTGAAGGCGGCCGTGTGGGCGCGGTTGCCGCTACAGGTTCCCATGATGCGAGCCGCGCTGGATCCATACCGGGAGGATCCGCTCACGAGCCCTCGCTGAGCTGCTCAAGGCGACCCAGGGCCTGCTCGCACCACTCGATCCAGCTGCGCTCGTACGCCAGGCCCAGCTGTAGGCCGAGCAGGCGCCCGGTCGCAGCTGCGTCGTCGGGGGCGACGTCGCGGTAGGCGGTTGCCTCGATCCTCTCGTAGAGGGCGAGCCGTTGCTGGTGCTGCTGGAGACGATCGGCGACCTGCGAGCGCACCGCAAGCACGTCGACGTCGCGCAGTCCATAGAGCTTGACCAGCAGGTCGTCCTTGACCGGTGGAGCCGCGTGCGTCTGGCGTGACCACTGCAGGAGCCGCTCGCGCCCGGCCTGGGTGATCGAGTACACCTTCTTGTTGGGTCGGCCCTGCTGCACCACGAGCTCGTCAGTGACGAGGCCGTCGTCCTTCAGCTGGCGCAGGACGCGATAGATCTGCTGGTGGTCGGCGTGCCAGAAGAAGCCGATCGACTCCGAGAAGGTCTTGGCGAGGTCGTACCCCGTCAGCGCCTCGTCCGCGAGGCAGACGAGGATCGCCTCGGACAGTGCCATGCGTCTCCTTGCATATGCGTGAAGTGGCATATTACCCTGACGCCACCCACCACGACGAGGAGTTCGCTGTGTCCCTGGCTGGAAAGACGTTGTTCATCACCGGTGCCACCCGAGGCATCGGCCTCGCCATCGCCCGTCGGGCCGCACGAGACGGGGCGAACATCGCCATCGCGGCGAAGACCGTGGACCCGCACCCGAAGCTGCCCGGCACGCTGTCCACCGCGGCCGACGAGATCCGTGCGTCAGGGGGCCAGGCGCTCGGAGTCCACTGCGACATCCGCCATGAGGAGCAGGTGCTGGCGGCCGTGCAGAAGACGGTGGACGAGTTCGGCGGCATCGACATCTGCGTGAACAACGCAAGTGCCATCAGCCTGACAGGCACGCTGGCGACCGAGATGAAGCGCTACGACCTGATGAACCAGGTCAACGCACGCGGCACGTTCCTCGTCTCGAAGGCGTGCCTACCGCACCTGCTCACCGCCGAGAACCCCCACATCCTCAACATGGCGCCCCCGCTGGACATGGCGGCGAAGTGGTTCGCCAACCACGTGGCCTACACAACCGCGAAGATGGGCATGAGCCTCTGCACCCTGGGCATGTCCGCGGAGTTTGCCGACCAGGGGGTGGCTGTGAACTCGCTGTGGCCGCTCACCACCATCGACACGGCCGCTGTGCGCAACGTGCTCGGCGGTGACCAGATGGCCTCGGTCAGCCGCACCCCCGAGGTTCTCGCAGATGCCGCCCACGCGATCCTGTGCCGCCCGTCGCGCGAGTGCACCGGCAACTTCTTCATCGACGAAGAGGTGCTGCGCCAGGAGGGTGTCACCGACTTCAGCGGCTACGGACCTGGGAGCGGCCAGAAGCCTCTGATGGACTTCTTCATCCCCGACGAGGTGGCGGAACGCTTCGCCGGCGAGGTCACCAACGCGTTCGACGCGCGGAACTAGGGCGACGCGAATGACCGACCTCGTCAACGTCACTCGGACGCCGTCAAGCGTCGAGATCGAGCTCAACAGGCCGACGAAGAAGAACGCGATCACGTCGGCCATGTACGCGGCCATGGCCGACGCGGTGCAGGAGGCCGAGGCCGACGCGAGCGTGCGCACCGTCCTCATCAGCGGGGCGGGCCAGGCCTTCAGTGCCGGGAACGACCTGCAGGACTTCTTGTCCGGGATGGGCGATGACAACCCGCCCGTGCTCCGCTTCCTGCAAGCCCTCGCCGGCTCAAGCACGCCGCTGATCGCCGCGGTCCAGGGCCCTGCCGTGGGCATCGGCGCCACCATGCTGCTGCACTGCGACTACGTCGTCGCCGCCGACGACACCGTCCTGCAGTTCCCCTTCGTCAGCATGGCACTGGTTCCAGAGGCGGCAAGCTCGCTCCTGCTGCCCAGGATCGTCGGCTACCTGCGCGCTGCTGACATCCTGCTCACCGGCGACAACGTCGACGCCGAGCGGGCACTCGAGCTCGGGCTCGTCACTCGGGTGGTGGCTGCCGGCGAACAGGTCGCTGCTGCGCGAGCCTTCGCCGACCGGGTCGCTGCACAGCCTCCCGCCGCTGTTCGACTGACGAAACATCTTCTTCGCGATGACACTCCCGGCCTGGACCAACGGATCGGCACCGAGCTGACCCTCTTCAAGGATCGGCTTCAGTCGCCGGAATTCGTCGAGGCCGTGACCGCGTTCATGGAGAAGCGCCCTCCACGATTCTGAGGCGCGTCGTCAGCGCTGCCGAGCTGCGTGGAAGTCCGGCGGACGCTTGCCCAGGAACGCCGCGACGCCCTCGGCGTACTCCGCGCTCGTCCACGACTCGTGGTACAGCTCGAGCACCTCGCCGTCCTCGTCGAACCGGCCGGCGACCGACCTGTCGACCATCGCCTTGCCACCCCGGAGGGACACCCGGGCGCGCGAGGCCACGGTGCGTGCCACGGCGCCGACGCGCTGCGCGACGACGTCGTCCGGCACCACCTCGTGGACCAGCCCGATGCGCAGCGCCACGTCAGCCGGCACGAGCTCGCCCGTCAGCAGGATCCACCGCGCCCACGCCGACCCGACGGTCTGGACCAGGCGAGCCGTGGACGGCAGCGCGTAGATGATCCCGAGCTTGGCCGGCGTGACGCCGAATCGGGAGGACTCACCGCAGACCCGTAGGTCACAGGCCACGGCAAGCTGAGTGCCGCCGCCGATGGCGAAGCCTTCGACGAGGGCGATCGTGGGCTTGGGGAATCGGATGATCGCCTGCTCCCCGGCTTCGACAGCCAGGCCGTACTGCTCGGCACCGACGGGGTCGGAGCGCAGCGTGGTGAACTCGGCGATGTCGGCGCCGGCACTGAACGGGCCTCCAGGAGTCCCCCGCATCACCACGACGTCGATCTCGTCGTCATCGGCGAGCACGGGCATCAGGCGTCCGAAGGCCTGCCACATGGCGTAGGAGATGGCGTTGTGCTTGTCGGGGCGATCCAGCAGCACCGTTGCGACGCCGGCCTCGACGCTCACTCTCAGGTGCTCTGATGCCTCGCCCAGCGCTGTCTCGACTGCCGTGGTCATGGTGCCATCGAACCAGGGCCGCGTTGTCAGTCGGCGGCCTGCATCGCCGCAGCGATGTTCTGGAACAGCTGTCGGGCATCGGGGGCAGGGCTGAGCTCCGCCAGTTGCACGCCGGCCGCCGTGGTGAGACGGTCGTGATGCGGCTGCATGTCGAACAGCTGCCCGGCGTCGACGGTTTTCTGTTGTCCGTCGGCGAAGTGCACCGTGAACGATCCTTCGATGACGTAGCCCCAGTGCGGCACCGAGCAGTCACCGCCGGGAAGCTGTGCGAGCACGGGACCTAGGTCGGTGCCGGGGCTCAAGAGTGCGAGGCCCAGCACCCTAGGAGCCCTGGGATCCTGACTGGTCGTGCGGCTTCGCGAGCCGTGGGTGGTCGAGGACGGACTCGCCTGCGACGAGTACCTGGGTGAGGAGCCGGGTTCGGTCGTCCATGCCGAGGTCCTTGGTACTGGGCCAGTCGGCGATCTCGCGTCGAGCGAACTCCACCCAGTCCTCGATCAGGGTGAACAGCTCGACCTGGAAGGTGGCGAACAGTACCGAGAGGTGAGTGCGCTGCGGGAAGGGATGCTCGCCTCGGAGGTAGCCGTTCATCAGATCCAAGACGGAGTCGTGCAGCTCGCGGGCGTCGATGTCGAGCTGGTCGAGCACGGCGGTCAGGTCGGCGACAGTGCCGTGGTCGGCGAACAGCAGGCGCAGGAGTGCCTCCGCCTCCAGCTGTGGCGGTGCCGTGGGGGTGGCGATCCACTCGGAGAGCGCCTGACGACCTTGGTCGGTGATCGTGTAGACGTTGCGCGTGCGCCTGCCGGTCTGCTCGGTGTGGGTCGTCGCGTAGCCGAGTGCGACAAGCTTCTTCGGTTCGCTGTAGAGAAGGCGCTCGGACTTCGGCCAGGCGTACCGAAGACTGCGCGCAGCCTGTTGGGTGAGTTCGTAGCCGGTCCAGGACCTGAGGCTGAGCAGGGCCAGAACTGCGTAGGACGTTGTCGTCATGCGAGACACAACCCGACCATACTGCACACTGCAGTATGTGCCCTCTCCTACCGCTGCTGGTCGACAGGCGGGACGTGGGGCGCCCTTCCAGAACTACAGTTCCCGTTCGTAGGCAAGCATGAGCGGGCCGCCTTGGCCCTCCGTACGTCGGAACCCGGCTGCGTCGTAGAGCCGTTGAGCGAGTTGGTCGTCTTCACTGGTGATGAGGAACGCGTACGTAGCGTGCCGCTCGCGGGCCGCCCGCATCGCCTCGGTGATCAACTCCCGCCCGTACCCCTGGCCACGCCGGCTGGGCGTGACGTAGAGCTCGGCCACGTAGGCCTCCTGTGCGCTGCTCCACAGCGACGGGTGCACTCGCATCACCGCGACTCCGACTGGAGTCCCGCTTGGGTGCACGCGCGCGAGGAGAACCACGGCGTGCTCACCCCCGATGAGCGTCTCCAATCGCGTCGCGAGGTCGGCAGCTGGAGGTGCCGGTTCGTCGTACTCCACGTTGAAGTCGTGAAGCAGTTGTGCCGCCTCGGCGACCGCGCGACCGCCGGGCCCTGCATCGATCGTCTCGATCATGGCCACGATTCTCTACCGATCGGCGAAGGTGCTTCGGGTCGTCCGACCCGGGCGAGCCAGGCGGTCGCGTCGGAAACTGGGGGACGTGACCACGCCTCGGATGGCCGAGGGCAGGTCGCGCGTGAGGACGGTCGACCCCGGGCGCTGGTGGCTGAGTGCGCAGCGCGGTCCGGGGCGCTTCATCGCGGCGGCACTGGGTGGTTGGCTGCTCGCCTACATGGCCGGCGTCGCCGTCGGGTCGGCACTCCTTGGTCAGCCGCTGGCTTCAACCCCGAGCCAGATCGTTGGCCGGATCACCGCGACAGTGCTGGTCGTGGCAGCAGCAGCCCGACTCGGTTGGCTGCGAGGGTCTGGTCTGAGCCGAGCGGGAAGCATGCGGACCTGGCTGATCACCGGCGCGCTTCTCGCCTACGTGGGCGCGGCGTACTGGTGGGCGTTCTTCGGACTACCGGCGGAACCAGCGACGACGCTGTGGCCCGGCTCGTCCGGGGTGCCAATCCTGATGGATCAGGGCTTGGTCGCGGTGGCCGAAGAGACGTTCTTCCGGGGATTCCTGTTGTTCGGGCTCCTTCAGGTGTGGGCCAGCGCGCAACACGTGTGGGCTCGTGCGGTTGCCGTGAGCGCCACGGCGTTCGGCGTCCTGCATCTCGCTCAGGCTCTCGCTGGCAGTTCTGTCGGCACCGCCGCGATGAGCGTCATCATCGCAACCTCGCTCGGCGTCTGGGTCGGCGTGCTCGTCCTGCTCGGCGGTAGCGTCTGGCCGGCAGCTCTGGTCCACGCGGCCACCAACAGCATCGTTGTGCTCGGGGCCGCGGGCCTGACCGACTACCAACCCGGCGTCCTGAGCTACGCCGCTGCGCTCGCCGCCGAGCTTCCCCTCCTCCTGGCAGCGTTCGTCCTCATCCACCGACACGACCGACGCCACCGCCCCATCGCCCAGCCTCGGCCAGCCAATCCATGAAGACGCCGGTGTCGGATCGATTGCACTGCGCGTGGGGTTCGTGCCCGGCCGCCTCGAACGTGTCGGTGCTGCCTTGGTCCGTGGGTCGCGACCTCGTCCTCTGGCTCGGTCCAGGCCCGGCGCGTAGCGGGGAAGCTCGCCTCGGACACCGCCCCGGTGCACCCCGTCCGGATCACCGACGCCTTCGAAGGCCGCGCCAACGCAGCGGCCCAGCCCGGCACCCGACCGGTCCCGTCCGAGCAGTGGGCCGGCCCCGGAGCCGTCTGGCCCTGGACCACGTTCGAGAGCGGGTGGGATCTTCGAGTGGGTGGTTGTCATGGGTGTGCGCGCGACAGTGTTCCGCTGGCTGGCCGAGTACGAGGGACCGGGTGCCGGGCTGTTCGACTCGATGGGCACCCGGATGCACAAGCCGGTGTACCCGCACGTGGCCGCAGCACTCGACCTGCAGCCCGATGACCGGCTGCTGGACATCGGCTGCGGGCAGGGCGTGTTCTTGACCGAGCAGGCCGCCGGGGTCGCCCGGGTCGCCGCCGTGGACGCCTCCGGCAAGCAGGTCGCATCAGCACGTCGGCTTCTGACCGACCGCCTGGCGGCAGGGACAGCGGAGATCGTGCAGGGCGACGCCGCGGCTCTGCGGTGGCAGGACGAGGCATTCACGAAGGTTGCTTGCGTGGGCAGCCTGGAGTTCATGACCGACCCGTCGGCGGCGCTCGCCGAGATGAACCGGGTCCTCCGGCCCGGGGGCCGTGCAGCAGTCACGATGGGCTACCGCGGTCTCGAGGAGACCGCACCGGGTGAACGCAACGCGTGGGGGCTGCCGATCTGGGGCGACGAGCCGGCCCGGCAGATGATGGTCGACGCTGGCTTCGACGACGTGACGGTCACCACCGTCGACTGGGCTGGGGATGAGGCCCGCCTCGTCATCGGCACCAAGCACTGACTGCCCCGGGATGGGTCGACGGCGACCCACGAACCGCAGCCCAGCCAGCCAGTAGCCCAAACGCGAGCATCGCGATCACCATGAGGATCACCAGTGTTCGTGCGCTTGGCGCCTTCACCGGTGCGGCGAGGGCTGCGCCGCCGGTTTCAGGGTCTTGGCCTCTGGCGAGCGCCCCCGACGACGTCCTCACATCAGCGCAGATGGGCTTCGGGCCGGACAGGTACGCGGTCGGGCAGGCCGGTGTGATGGTCGCGGCGGGCCTCGGTGGCAAGCAGGGCACGGAGTCGGTGGTTCTCCTCAGCCAGGACTTGCAGGAGTGGCAGACCGTCGAGCACCCACACCGACCCAGCGCCAACGGGGGCCTGTTCGCCGATCTGATGCCGATCAGAGTCCACCCCGGAGACACGCTGGCCCAGCGGCAGTTGACGGCCACGACGAGCCGGTGCGGGTTCAGGAACCGTCGATCTCGTTCCGTCGAGCCCGAACGAGATCGCGGATCGCCTGCTCCGGTAGCGGCGCCTCTGCGGTGAAGCGCACCGTGCCCTTCGACAGACTCGCGCCCGAGAGCTGCTCGCGCACCGCAGCGACTGCCGCAGGACTGAAGGGGTACACCGCCAGGTGCTTCGTCGCGGCCTGGAACCCGAGCAGCGGCTTGCCTCGGTACCGCAGGGCCGGCATGCCATAGCTGGTGCTCTGCTCGGCTTCAGGAGCCTCGTCCATCGCGAGGGCGAGCACTCGACCCAGAGCCGCTTCGTCGGGCTCGTCAACGCCGGCGAGGTACTCGTCGACAGTGCCCACGATCACAGCCTAGGAGCGGGCGAGCCTAGCCACGACAGCATCCGTGGGCTCCTCCAGGCCGGGTGGCAAAGCTGGGCCTGGGCGAACATCTCACAAGCCGTCGCTGGGTTGCTGATGTGAGCCTGGGGAGGCCGAGTTGGCGCTGCTACCCGCGGCGGAGTTGTAGACATCTGCCGCAGCGCATGAGCGCAGCGCTCCCTGGAGTTGACGAGCGTCCAAGCCGCCATCCGCGAGGCTCGGCCCCTCGAGTCCGGAGAGATGAGCGGCGCTTCGCTGTCGTCGGCTCACCGATCAGGGACGGACCCGGTCAGCCAGGGGGTCGACCAACCGAGTGGCGAGTGGACGCGCCGCCTCGGCGTGTGCGGGCACCATCGAGAGGCGAGTGCGCCGCTCGAGCAGGTCATCCGCCGTTCGTGCTCCCTCCCACTCGACACCGAAGGCCAGCTCCGCACCGAGGACGCCCACGTCCGGGACGACCTCGTCGGCCAGACTGGGCGCCTGCTCGGCCATCGACATCACCAGTGGTGCCTCCGACCCATACCGGGCGACGAGTCGTTGCGGCACGTCGGATGAGGAAGCCGGGCCAGCCCCGACCAGCGCGGTCCGACGGGTCACACAGGGCCGATCCGTCAGGGTGTCAACCACGTCCTGCGCCATCCGCCGGTAGGTAGTGAGCTTGCCGCCCGACACTGTGACCAGCCGCCCGTCGACGTGGACGGCATGCCGTCGCGACAGGTCGGCCGTGCCGCGTTCGGCATCAGACCGCGAGGCAAGCAGGGGGCGCAGGCCCGCGAACGCTCCCAGGACGTCGGCCCGATCGATCGGTCGTTCGAGCGCGCCGTTCAGCACACCCAGGATCCAGCGGATGTCGGCCTCACTCGGCTCGGCCACGTCGGGGGTGGGGCCGGCCTGCGGCTCGTCGGTGAGGCCGACGTAGGTCAGCCCGTCAGCCTGCGGCAGCGTGAAGACGGCACGTCCCAGCCCCACCTGGATCGTCAGAGATACATCTGACCCGCCGAGCAGCTCCGATGACAGCACGATGTGGGTCCCCCGGCTGGGCCGCAGCGCGATGCTCGCGTCGAGGTCTGCCGCCCACACGCCGGTCGCGTTGACGACGTGCCTGGCCCGGAGTCGGCCAAGCTCGCCAGTGGCCTCGTCTCGGTACTCGACAACCCCCCGCCGGTTTGCCTCGAGCACGTGGATGCCGGTCAGCACCCGGGCCCCGTAGGCCGCGGCCGTCCGGGCGAGCGCGACCACGAGCCGAGCGTCGTCCACCAGCTGCAGGTCGTACCCGACGAGGGCCCCGACGAGTCCCTCGCTGCGGATGGCCGGCGCCAGCCGTAGCGTCTCCGAAACCCCGACTGTCCGCGCGCGTCGCAGCAGGTCCGCCGGGGTGCGGGCGGCGAGGCGCAGGGCGTCGGCCGCCAGGTAGCCGGTCCGCACGAGCGCGGCGGCACGCCATCCATCCGAGTAGACCGGGATGACCTGCTGCATGGGCCGCACCAGGTGCGGCGCGATCACCCCCCCGATCCGGGCCCGCTCGACGGCGCTCTCCCACGCGATGCCCACATCGCCACTGGCGAGGTAGCGAAGCCCGCCGTGCACGAGCTTGCTGGAGAAGCGCGACGTACCGAACGCCAGGTCGTGCCGTTCCAGCAGCACGACGTCGAGTCCCCGTGTCGCCACGTCCAGCGCGACCCCGACCCCCGTCACACCCCCACCGATCACGACCACGTCAACCTCCTGGCCTCGCTGGATAGCCGTGAGGTCGCGTCCCCGCCGGTCGGCGTCGAGGCGACTGGCGGGGTCTCCCGGTCGCAGGTAGCGGATGCCGCCGCTGCGGTGAGACATGGACCTCCCTGTCACTCGAATGAGACATTGACTAGCATTCGTCTCGTCACGCTAGCATCACCTCGTGCTGAGGTCTGCTGGGATCCTCATGAACCCTGAGGCCGGACGCGGTCGCGGAAGGAGCCAGGGACCGAACTTCGTGGCAGCGCTGCACTCGCGCGGCGTCAAGACCGCGGTTCTGGTGGGCACCGGCCCGCAGGAGGCCCTATCGATGGCTCGAGCAGCCGTCGAGGAGGGGGTCGACTGCCTCGTCGCAGCGGGCGGCGACGGGACGGTTCATCTTGCCCTGCAGGCCGTGGCGGGAACGGCCACGCCCCTGGGCGTCGTCGCCCTCGGGACGGGCAACGACAACGCCGCGGGGCTTGGGCTGCCGGTCAAGCGGGTGCGGGCGGCCGCCGACATCATCGCGTCCGGCAACGTGCGCGCCGTGGACGTGGCGTCGGTGCGGACTGCCGAGGGCGAGTACCGCTGGTTCCTCGGCGTCCTCAGCGCCGGCTTCGACTCCCTCGTGACCGAACGCGCGAACGCCATGACCTGGCCCCGAGGCCAGGCACGCTACGTCCGCGCCCTGGTCTCCGAGCTGCGCGCATTCACGCCCGTGCGCTTCGAGGTGCAGATCGACGGCGAGGAGATGAGCGACGATGCCATGTTCGCCTCCATCGGCAACGGGGTGAGCTACGGCGGCGGAATGAAGGTGTGCGTCGGCGCGCGCCTGGACGACGGCCTGCTCACCATGACCTGGATCCACCGGATGCCGCGCTGGGAGCTCGTCCGCACGTTCCCCAAGGTGTTCAGCGGCACCCACATCCACCACCCTGGGGTCAGCCAGCACGCCGGACGCCACATTCGCGTGACGGCCCCGAACCAGCTCGCGTACGCCGACGGCGAGCGCGTCGGCGCTCTGCCGATCGACGTCGAGGTTCATCCGCTCGGGGTTCGGGTGCTAGTACCGCCGGGTTCCACTCTGGGCGAACCCGTATGATCCGCTGCAACCCTCGGGTGCACATGAAGTCTTGCCAGATCAGTCACTGAGCGCCACGGTGAGCAAGGCTCGGGAAGCCTCGACGGCGGTGTCGATGTCAGGCGGGTTGCCCGCGGCGACGTTGGCCCACTGCAGCGCGGCGCCGATCTTCACCATCACGTCGAGGGTGGCGGCCGGCAAGGTACGTCCTGGCAGGTGTCGCGCCAGCGTGTCCTGCAGTCCGACGCGGATGCCGTCCGCGACGTTGCCGTCCGGAGCGAGCAGGATGCGCAGGGCGAGATCGGGCTCTCGCTCGGCGAAGTCGACCACCGGGGGCCATGATGCTGTCGCCGCCATGAAGCCGGCGATCGTCGCCAGCACGGCGTCGAGCGACGACGCCCCCGCCTCGACGCGGGCAGTACGCCAGTTCTTGGCAACGAGCCGTCCGAGCACCTCGTCCAGTAGCCTCTCGCGGTCGCCCACCCAGCGGTACAGAGTGGCGCGTCCGATGTCGAGAGCATCGGCCACGGTCTGCATGTCGACGCGCTCGCCTCGTCGCAGCATCTGCTCGGCGATATCAATGGCGTCGTCGCGCCGCGGACGGCGCACCGCAGGCGACTCGGGCACACGCCTACGGTAACGACGCAACCGGTCGCACCTAGGGGATGAGCTTTCCCGGGTTGAGGACTCCAGCCGGATCCCAGGCCTTCTTGACCGCGGCGAGCGCCTCGACGCCACGATCGCCGATCTCCTCGGTCATCCAGGCAACGTGGTCGGTGCCCACGGCGTGGTGGTGCGTGATGGTCGCGCCCGCCGCCGTGATCGCCTCGCTGGCCGCGCGCTTGGCCGACCACCACTGTGCTCGTCTGTCCTCGGCAGCCGGAGCCAGGGCGGTGAAGTACAGAGAGGCACCAGTGTCGTAGACGTGCGAGACGTGCGCCATCACGAAGGCGCGACCTCCGGATGCCTCGCGCAGCGCGTCTTCGAGGCGCGCGTGGACGTCGGCGTGCAGGTCCAGCAACCCACTCCAGTGCGTGGCGGTCTCGAGGGTCTCCACGATGTAGCCGCGGTCGAGCAGAGTGTCGCGCAGGTAGGGACCGTCGTAGCGGTGCGAGCGCCACGCCTCACCGATCCGCCTGCCGAGAGTGGTCGCGCCGTGGCGCTTGAGTATCTGCCAGGCCGCCTTGCGTCGGGACCGACCGACGGCACTCGAGGAGTGCTCCCATCCCAGCACCACCATGGCGCCGTCGCCCACGCCGCGGGCGCTGAGGTACCGGTCGAGGGCCTGGCCCACCGCGCCGCCCGGGCCGGACAGAGCCAGCGTGCTCGCGGTCTCGGCCTCGTCCGAGAGCCGCATCACCGTGGCGTGCAGCCCCGCCTGCCTGATCTCACGCAATGCTTCGACACCTTCGGCGAACGACGGCACGAGAAGACCCTCGTACCGCTCGTAGGCAGGCACCCTGCGCAGCCGAAGCGTGATCTCGGTGATGACGCCGAGCACGCCTTCGCTGCCGAGCACGAGCTGGCGGAGGTCGGGGCCGGCGGCCGAGCCTGGGCCGCGCCCGAGGCGCACCTCGCCGGACGGGGTGGCCAGCCGGACAGCCTCAATGGTGTCGTTGCTCCGGCCGTAGCCGCTGCTCGCCTGCCCGGCCGAGCGTGTGGCGGCGTAGCCGCCGATAGTGGCGCGCTCCCACGACTGCGGCAGGTGGCCCCACCGCAGGCCGCGCGGCTCGAGCCAACGCTCGAGCATGGGTCCGGTGAGGCCAGGCTGCACCACGCATAGCCCCGAGGTCTCGTCGAGGTAGCTCACCTCGATCATCCGGGTGAGGTCGAGCGCCACGACGG
The DNA here is from genome assembly GCA_963712175.1 of uncultured Actinomycetota bacterium. GTDB lineage: Bacteria > Actinomycetota > Actinomycetes > Jiangellales > Jiangellaceae > CAVQGZ01. The sequence continues at coordinate 123,521 of CAVQGZ010000008.1, read as the reverse complement.
CCCGATGCCGACCGGCGAGCGGGGTGACGCCGCCGACCACCGAGGTGCCGCCACCGAAGGGAACGACGGCCATCCCGCGCTCCTGGCACAGCGTGAGCAGCGACTGCACGTCGTCGTGCGAGCCGGGGCGGGCGACGGCGTCCGGCAGCTGGTCGAGCGCACCCTCGCGGACGTCGACGTAGTCACCTAGAGAGCACCCGGCCGCATGTGCGAGGCGAGCCGTGCGGGAGGCGTCCACGTAGGCGTTGCCGAGGCAGTCGGCCAGGGCGCCCAGGTCGTCCTGACCTAGGCGGGACTCGGACGCGTCGATGCTGGATGGGCTTCGCGCCGGCCGTGGCGCCGGGCGTCCGAGCGTGTCGAGCAGAAACCGCTCACCGCGGGGCTTGACCGTCACCGGATGGGCTGGGTCACCCCACCGTCCGAATGTGCGTTCCCACATGCGCTCTCCCGCCCGAGCCTGTTCCGCAGGTCTGTCGACAAGAGGCAAACGATACATCGGCCTGAAACGTCTCACCTCGACGGGGAAGCCCCAGCTACGACGCGCAGCACCTCCATCGCCCGATATCCCGTCGCGATGCGGCCACTCGCGGTGGAGTGGCTGTCGTCAGCGTCGTGGCGGGGTCTGTCAGAATCCCCCCCCATGGTGGCGTTGTCGTGTTCTGGTCTCGTGAAGGCGTTCGGGTCGAAGCGCGCGGTCGATGGGGTGGATCTGGCGGTCCCCCAGGGTTCGTTCTACGGGCTGGCCGGGCCGAATGGTGCCGGGAAGACCACCGCGATCAGAATGGTGACGGGGCTGTTGAAGCCTGACGCCGGGAGCGCGGTGGTGGACGGTGTGCAGGTGTGGCCGGACCCGTTGGAGGCCAAGCGTCGGCTGGGTTTCGTCCCGGACAACCCGGTGCTGTTCGACCGGTTGACGGGGCCGGAGATGCTGGAGTACGCGGGGCTGCTGCGGGGGATGGACGCAGACGTGATCGCGCAGCGGTCCAGCGAGCTCATCCGCGTCTTGGACCTCGAGGATGCCGCCGGGAAGATGATCGCGGACTACTCGCTGGGGATGACCAAGCGGATCGGGTTGGCGGTGGCGCTGCTGCACTCACCGGCGGTGCTGGTGCTCGATGAGCCGTTCGGCTCGCTGGACCCGGTGAACACGCAGGTGATGGAGGAGATGCTGCAGCGCTACCGGTCCGGTGGGGGCACGGTGGTGTTCTCCAGCCACGTGATGGACGTGGTGGAGCGGCTGTGCGATCGGGTCGCAATCATCCAGGACGGGCGGCTGCGCGCAGAGGGCACGGTGGCCGAGCTATCCGGTGGGCGGTCGTTGCAGGACGCGTTCGTCGACCTTGTCGGTGGGCGCGATCTTCAGGAGGGAGAGCTGTCGTGGCTGGCGTCCTCGTCCGGCTGAGGCTGGCGATCCGACGCGGGTCTCGCGAGAACACCGCCCAACGCCTGTGGTTCGTGCTGTCGTGGCTGCTCGGTCTGGGGGCCGGACTGGTCGGCGGGGCGTTCGTGGCGGGCGCGGACGCGGCCCGCGACGGCCGGGGTGACCTGACCGTCCTGACCATCTTCACCGCGATCTTCCTGGCCTGGTTCCTGGGCCCGATCCTGGCGCCGGCCGCCACCGACCAGACCGTGGACCCTGAGCGGCTCGAGCAGTATCCGATCAGTGCCCGCGACCAGGTGACCGGTGTGCTGCTGGGGGGCCTGGTCGCACCGACCGCCTTGTTCACGTTCCTGGTCTCGGCCGGGGGGACAGTAGCGGCCGGTGAGTCTGTGCCGGCCCGGCTGGGGGTGCTGGTCACGGCCGTGGTGTTCACGGTGCTGTGCGTGGCGTCGTCCCGGTCGGTGGGTGCGCTGCTCGCCGGGGCGTTGCGGTCGCGGCGCGGACGGGACTTCGCCATCGCGATCAGCGGTCTGCTGGGCGTGGGGGTCTTCGTGCTCAGCCAGAGCGCGCAGGACCTGACCGAGACCTTCCTCGGGCTGGCCGACAGTGGGGTGGAAACCGCGATGGCATGGTTGCCACCCGGGTCGCTGGGCCAGAGCACGCTGGACCTCCGCGACGAGGCGTGGGTCGGCGGGCTGGTGCACCTGCTCGTTGGCGTGGCCGCGATCGGGGTGTTCGTGTGGCTGTGGTGGGTCGCGTTGAAACGGCGCGTGAACGGCGCCTCCAGCGGCCGCGCCGTGGGTCGGACGACGGCCCGTTCCAGCGGGCTGGACCTGGTTCCTGCGGCGTTGAGCGCCCTGCAGGCCACCCCGACCACGGCGGGCGCGTCCCAGCAGCTGCGCTACTTCTTCTTCCGGTCCTCCGCGGCGGTGCAGAGCGCCCTGTTCCCCGTCGTCGCGGCCGTGTTCATCGGTCACAGCACCCTCCAGACGGGGTCCGACGGAGTGGCGGGCGAGCTCGGGCTGAGCGGGCTGGTGCTGGGTACTGCGTTCGCGGCCGTGCTGCTGGCCGGTCTGAGCGGCAGCGTGGTCAACGTGTTCGGCTTTGACGGGCCCGGCTTCGCCTACCTCATGCAGAGCGGGGCCCCGCTGGGGCAGTTGCTGCGCGGCAAGCTGTACGCGTCGCTGCTCTACCTGGTACCAGTCGTCGCGGCCTTCGTTCTGGTCGAAGCCGCGATCACCGGATCTTGGTCGGACATCTTCACCGCGTTCACCGCCGGTATCGCCGCCCTCCTCCTCGGGCTCGGGACGGGTGCGGTCCTGTCCGTCTGGGCCCCCAACGACCGGTCCAGCCCCGGCAAACGTCGCCGCTCCGGCGGAGGCATCCGGGCCATCGTCGGCTCATTCGGAGGTGTGATCGCCATGTTTGCGCTGCTCGCTCTGGCAGCCGGCCTGTGGTGGGCGATCGCCTCCCAGACCGACCCGATCATCGCCGCGCTCGGCGTCGTGACCACGGCAGCGCTGGTCAGCTGGGGGCTCATCCGGCTGGCCGGCAGCCGGCTCGCCGCCGACCCGTCAGCGATGCAGGCCCGCCTCCTCGGTACCTAGGCTCAGCGGCCGACCACAACTCACACCGGCAATCAGCCTGGAGCAGACATGGCAGACCCGAGCAGCACCCCAAGCAGCAAGGTCAACCCCCTCCTGCGCTACGTCCCCCTCGTCGCCATCCTCATCCTGATCTGGCCCCTGGGCGGACAAGGCGTCGACGTTTTCGGGCTCGACATGAACGCCGCCATCGTCGGCGCCGTCCTCGCCGTCCTCGGCACGGCCTACGGAGCCCTCGCCACCCGAAGCCGCCAACCCACAGTGGCAACCCCGGAAGCTCTCACAAACCTGTCAGTACAGCGGTCAAGGCAGTTCGCGGGATGACCATGTCGTCTCCGGCAGAGGCGGAGACACGACGCGGCGGACCGATGGCAGGTGTCCCCGCGATCAGCACGGGGGCAGGGGCCCTGTTCGTGCCGGCGCATCACGCATGAAGATGATGCTTGCGCCGTGGCCTTCTTTGGCTCGGGGTCCGCCCTCCATTCGACCTACCTAGCCGGGCGAGACGTCAGGACGTCCCGACGGGCGTTCGGCGCCTGACTGGTGAGCTCACCCGAGCGTGATCGTGGAGACAATGCCGTCCGCGGTGGCCAGCCAGCCTGCGACTTCCTCGTCGGGAGTATCGCGGTTCGACGCCACTACCATCACGGGCGCGCTGCCGGACTCGATGGCGTACACACGGGCCGAGCCGAAGACCGGTGCCCCGAGCTGGCGGATCTGGGGATCATCCCGGTCGTCGGGGTAGCCCCACAGGAACACGCACGGCTCGTCTACGTCGAGGAAGCACCTGGCCGACGGGTCGGAGACCTCAATATCCCACCACGACGCCTCGCCGTCGGCGAGGCCCAGCGTGCCCTCCTCGACGACCTGCAGCGAGACGGCGCCCTCCAGCCACGCGCCGATGTCAGCGGGGAAGTCGATCGGACCGGCGAACAGCTCACCGACAGCCGACTCCTCCACGTCACCGGCTGCCGCTTCCTCCGCGGTGACCTTCTGGGACAGGTCGGCGACGGTGACCGGGAAGTCCATCTGGAGCATGCCGTACGGATCACCGAGGACGATCCGGTACGGGTCTCCTCCACGCGACGGGTCGTACGTGGTGCCCGTGGTTGTGAACGTCACCGGGAACGGGCCATTGGTGTAGGTGTACGTGCCGGGCTCGATCACCGACCCCTCCTCAGCGTTGGTCGCCTGCGCGTCGTCGTCGGTTCCGTCGTCGGCTCTGACTTCGTCGGTGGGTTGGTCCACCGGGGTCGCCTCACCGCTGCCCGACAGCGAGTCCACTATCCCCGGCCCCCAGGCCACCCCTGCCACCACGGCGGCCGCGGCGGCGGCCACCAGAACGACGTTGCGCCGCGTGTGTTCGCGTTGTGCCTGCATTCGTGTCTCCTCCCACGCCGTCGGCGTGTCAATCGGGTGGGCTCCGGCCGCCGTGCGGAGACCGGCACGCATCCGCTCATCGAGCGACATCGCCGACCACCTCCTCACTAAGCAGCTCACCAAGTCGGATACGCGCCCGGTGCAGGTGCACCCCGGCGGTGGACGTCGAGCAGTCCAGAAGCTGGCCGATCTCCTCGACCGGCCGGTCCTCGAAGTAGAACAACACGGCGGCTGCCCGCTGCTTGGCCGGTAACTTGCCCAAAGCCGCCAGCACGTCCGCCGACGCCGCGGCCTCGGCCGGGTCCGCCACCACCGGGGGCGGCATCGACCGGACCATCGCCGTGGTGAGCCGACGCTCCCGCCGCACCGAGCGCACCGCCAGCCGGACCGCGACCCGTCGCACCCATGCCGCGGGCACGTCGTGCCCGGACACCCGACCCCAGTAGCGCAGCAGCTGGACGAACGCGTCCTGCGCGATCTCCTCGGCCCGCCCCCAGTCCTGCACGATCAGAAAGGCCGTGCGCACCACCTGGTCGTAGTGGTCGTCGAACAGGTCGCGGACTTCGTCCTCCCGGCCCATCCGCGCCACCGCCTCCGGTTGTGTGCACTGTCACCCTCTAACAGCCCCGACACCACCGCTTCCTTTACACCGCCTCCAACGACGGCGGTAACGATCCGATAACGGGCATCGTGGGCGCCGACAAGTGACTCCCGGCCAAACTGAACGTCGGCTCTTCCGTCCGGTCGAATTCCGGGCGTGTCCAGCCGCCACGTATCGGCCTGAGTCGAACTTGCTCGTTCTGATCCCTGGGATCAAGAGTGCCGGTCGCCCTGGGGCACGGTGCGGATTCTTGGTCGTTGCTAGCGTGCGGTGATGTACCGCTCGCTGTCGATGTACCCCAAGTCGGCCGACCCCGCGCGCGTCGAGGAGATCGTGCAACGCAGTACTGCGGTGTTCCGGCAGAGCGTTGGCTTCCGTTCCTGCACCACGAGCGTTGACGCGCTCATGGGGCCGGGAGCTAGGGACGGAGAGTTCGCCCGCGTCGTGATGGCGGACTTCGACACGCTCGAGAACGCGTTGGGCGCCTTGAACTCCGAGGACTTCCGGGAGGTCCGCACCGCCAGCGAGCGGCTCGGTCCGACGCACTACCTGTTCGAATGCCGCGAGGTCTGAGCCCACCTCCCATCCGGCTGGCCCCCGACGTGGGATGCGGCACCGCGGGCCGGATGCATGGTTAGCCTGCCGACATGACCCAAGAGGTGACCACCAGCTCGCTCGGCGTGCGCGCCGCCCGCAACCTGGCGAACACGACCAAGACCCCGCCGCAGATGGCGGCGATCACGCCGCGATGGCTTCTGAGGCTGCTGCCCTGGGCGGACGTGGAGGCAGGAACCTATCGGGTGAACAGGGTGCGAGTGCTCGGGGAGCAGCACGAGCGGTTGAGGATTCCCGTGGAGTCCGGCCGCGCCTTGATGTCCGGGGAGAGCCTGCGCCAACTCCCACTGTTCAGCGAGCTCAGCCCCGAGTCAGCTGAGCGCCTCGCAGAGTCCTTCACAAGCCTCCAAGTCGCGGTGGGGGAGGCCGTGATCAGTGAGGGGAGCGGCGGTGATCAGTTCTACGTCGTCGCGGACGGCAAGCTCGAGGTGACCAGGCGCGCCTCCACTGGAGCCCCCCTCTCACTCGGGATGTTGCGTGGTGGCGACTACTTCGGCGAGATCGCCCTGCTGCGTGAGCAGCAGCGGAGTGCGACGGTGACCGCGGTCACGCCCTCGGTCCTGCTCATGCTGCCCCGCGGCGATTTCGAGCGCATGGTGGAGGCGGATCCGTCCGTCCGCGAGGCGCTCGAGAGCGCGGTCGAAGAACGGTTGGGTGAGCCGAGCGAGCAGGAGATCGCCCTCGCGTCCGGCCACGATGGCGAGCCCGAACTGACCGCGACATTCATCGACTATGACCTGCACCCGCGCGAGTACTCCCTCGGCGTTGTCCAGACAGTCCTGCGGGTACACACCCGGGTCGCGGATCTGTACTCCAGCCCTCAGGACCAGACCCGCGAGCAGTTGAGGCTGACCATTGAGGCGGTTCGTGAGCGTCAGGAGTGGGAGTTCCTGAACAACAGCGAGTTCGGCCTGCTCAATTCGGTGTCTGGGTCCCAGCGGATCACCACCCGCACTGGCCCTCCCACGCCTGACGATCTCGACGAGATGCTGTCGCTCGTCTGGAAGGACCCGGCCTTCTTCCTTGCCCATCCGAAGGCAATCGCAGCGTTCGGTCGAGAGTGCACCAGCCGGGGCGTTCCTCCGCCGACCAGCACCATCATGGGCACGTCCTTCCTCACGTGGCGTGGCGTTCCGCTCATCCCCTCGGACAAGATCCCCGTGAGTGGGCCGGAGGAGAACCTCTCGACCAGCATCCTGCTCATGCGTGTGGGCGAGGACCGCCAGGGCGTCGTCGGGCTTCACCAGCCGGCCCTCGGTGACGCCCGTACGCCCAGCCTGGTCGTGCGCGTCAACGGCGTCGACCAGAGGGGCGTCATCAACATCCTGGTCAGCCTGTATTCGAGCGTTGCTGTCTTGTCCGCCGACGCTCTCGCCGTACTGGAGCAGGTGGAGGTTGGCCATTATCGTGACGGGCGCTGACGCCCCTGAAGGCTGGGACGACGCAGCGGTGGATGTGCTGATGGAGCAGATCCGGTCCACTGTCGCCCAACCCGGGTCACCCGGCTTCACGAAGGTTGCCTCAGCATCTGCAGCCTGCCCCACAGCCCGCCGCGGGGAGCCCTGTCGATATCGCATCCCTCGCAGCGGATCTGAGACAGTCCTTGGGGGTTCAGGTCGACTCCCCGGACCTCCTGCCGCTGAGCCTGTCCACCCAGGAGCCCGGGCCCACAGCGGCACCCCGGTGGGATCTCGATGGGAGTCTCCCCTACTTCCTCACGTCCACGCCCCGGTCCGCGCCAGCCATTCCGCAGGTGGCTGCGCCGACAGCCCCGGCGCCACCCGTCCCGTCGGCCTCGTCCCCCCTGGATGCCATCAAGCTGCGCGCACAGTTCCCTGCGCTGCAGCAATCAGTCAACGGTCACCCCCTCGTCTGGCTGGACAACGGGGCCACGACCCACAAGCCGCAGCAGGTCATTGATGCGGTGTCGGGCTACTACGAGCGGGACAACTCCAACGTCCACCGCAGCGCGCACACACTGGCGGTCCGCTCGACGAACGCGATCGATCGCGCTCGCCACCAAGTGGCCCGCTTCCTTGGGGCCCAGCAGGCCGATGAGGTCGTCTTCGTCCGGGGAACCACCGAGGCGATCAACCTGGTGGCCTCGAGCTGGGGTCGGGTGAACCTCCGCCCGGGTGACGAGGTACTCGTGAGCTGGCTGGAGCACCACGCCAACATCGTGCCTTGGCAGTTCGCCTGCCAGACGGCAGGAGCCAAACTGCGACCGATCCCCGTCACCGACGCCGGTGACATCGACCTGGCCGCGTACCACCGGATGCTCGGCCCACGGACCAAGCTCGTCGCTCTCACACACGTGTCCAACGTCGTCGGAACGGTCCTGCCCATCGAGGAGATGGCGGACGCTGCCCGGTCGCACGGAGCGACAGCTCCTCGTTGACGGTGCCCAATCCGTGGCCCACATGCCAGTCGACGTCAACGTCCTCGGTGCGGACTTCTTCGCCTTCTCGGGCCACAAGATCTTCGGGCCGACCGGCATCGGCGTCCTCTGGGCGCGTCGAGAGATCCTCGAGGAGATGCCCCCCTGGCAGGGCGGTGGCAGCATGATTTCCGACGTCACGTTCGAGCGGTCGACGTTCAACCCGCCGCCAGCGAAGTTCGAGGCAGGAACGCCACACATCGCAGGGATCGTCGGGCTCGGTGCAGCGCTCGAGTGGCTCGACGCACTGGGGCGACCGTTCGTGGCTGCCGCAGAGCATGCGCTTGTCGAGTACGCCGAGGCCCGGTTGCGCGAGGTGCCGCACGTGCATGTTCTGGGTCGCCCCACCGTCCGCGCGGGAGCTGTGCCTTTCGTTGTCGAGGGGGTCGAGTCGATGGAGGTCGCCCGACACCTGGACCAACGCGGAATCGCGCTGCGCGCCGGGCACCACTGCGCACAGCCGACCGTGCGGCGGCTCGGGCACGAGTCCGTCGTCCGCCCCTCCTTCGCGGTCTACAACTGTCCCGACGACGTCGACATGCTCATCGATGCGCTACGAGAGTTGACCCGCCCCTCGGCCGACCGAGCCACGGGCGCCGGACACAGCAGCAGGTCCTGAGTGAACCGCCCGGCTGCTCGCCAGCTGCCACATGGCGACGCTGCGCGGCGCTGAAATGCAGCTGTCCACTCAGCTGGCGGTGATCCTCATCGCGTGCCGTGCCTCGTCTGACACGGGTCGCACGGGTCGTCCGGCATGGCTGCTGGGGGCCGGGTGGGCCCTTCTCACCGTGGTCTTCGCGCAACGAGCCCCCCAGAAGCGCGCGAGGCACCACACGGCCGCGTGAAGTCCGCTGCGGGCAGACCACAACGCCTTCGCGACGGGAAGGCCGAACGACAGTCATCGCACGTCCGTCAGGAGGGGTCTGCAGGAATCGCGTCGAGTGCTCACGCCGCTCCGAGGGCGACTTCGGTCACCCGAATCTGGCGGTGATGGGGCGCATCGTGGGGGCACTCCGACCGGCGGCGGCACGGGTTCTCCGGAGCGATTCAGCGTGCGGAGGAGGCCCGAACCGACTCCGGTTGTGGGGTGGGTGCCTGCCCGCAGGTTCGTTCGGCGAAGCGGGGTGGCCAGGGAGCGATGGTGCTGCCGTCCCTGGAGTACCGGAAGTCGCACCGGTCGCAGCCCCAGGCCAGGGTCTTGGTCCGCCGGAACCCGACCCCGATCACGTCCGACATGACGTAGTCGGTGTCGCACAGGTACGGGCACAGCTCGTCGGCACCTTGAGCGTGCAGGAACTTCACGATGGCGCACTCGGTGTAGTCCCGTCCCACGTCGTAACTCGTTCCGTCGCCCGGGACGTACTCGTAAACCCAGTCGTCTGCGTAGCGACGCTGCTGGGACCAGCGGGCTTCCTTCTGCGCCTGCCGGCGGCGTAGCCCGCTGACAAGATAGCGCCGGAGCAGGGGGCGCAGCATGCGTGGCAGCCGCTCCACCTCGGCCCGAGTGAGGTGGTGGATGAGCTCGCCGGTGTCCTCCAGGGTGCCGCCGCGTGCCAGCACGACCCGATAGCTCGCCAGCGCCCAGGCTGCCCGGGGCAACTGAGGTGCAAGCGGGTTCTCGCGGCGGCTTCCGACATACGGAACCTGCGGGATCAGGCGTGCGAGTTCCTCGCGCATCTCCTGTCGCATCACCGCGGCCGTGTCCTTCGCCGTACCGGTCGACGAGGATGTCGTCGCGCTGCACGAACCGGTCGAACCGGCGCAGCATCCGCCGGGACTGCCGAGCAGAGACCGTGCCCTTGCCTGTCGTCGCCCTCATGGCACTCGTCCTTCCTCGCTACCCGCCGCATCGACGGCGCGGCCACGCCCGAAGCCGAGCCTGGCCCTGGCCCGTCGACTGCTTGCCCCTCTCTGCTACCACCAGGCCCCTGTGGTCGATAGAGCAACACGACCCACTCACCCGCCCCAGTCCCGCGGGACGGCGTGTGTCACGAGTCCTGGCAGGCCGGCCGCGTTGAGTCGATCCCCGCGGGTCGGACCCCGATGCAGAGCGAACTTGCCTGTGTTCAGGGCCCACGCGTGCCCGTAGCCGGAGGGGCATGACGGCGCTCTGCCGACCGTCAGAACCTGTTCCCGACCCCGCCCACACCGCCAGAGTCGATGTGCCTGCCGCAGCGAGCACACTCGAAGTACTGGGAGTCCTCGACCTGCTTCTTGAGCCGCTTGTGCCACCCCAGGCTGCACCGGATGTCCTTCATGACCCAGCCACCCCTCTTCCTCGGCGTCAAACGTGATCCAGGCCACAACCGATGTCAAGGCCGGCCGACTGTCCCGAGGAGACGGGAGGCGGGACGTGCCGAGGCGGGGTGTCCCGTGGCCTTGACCTACGCCACGCCGGGTGCCATGTCCACGAACCGGCTGTAGTGGCCCTGGAACGCCACCGTGATGGTGCCCGTCGGGCCGTTGCGGTGCTTGGCGACGATGAAGTCCGCCTCGCCCGCTCGCGGCGACTCCTTCTCGTAGGCATCCTCACGGTGCAGCAGGATCACCATGTCTGCGTCCTGCTCCAGCGAGCCGGACTCGCGCAGGTCAGACAGCATGGGCTTCTTGTCGGTCCGCTGCTCGGGGCCTCGGTTCAGCTGGGAGAGCGCCACCACCGGTACGCCGAGCTCTTTAGCGAGCAGCTTCAACGACCGGGAGAACTCGCTCACCTCGACCTGGCGACTCTCCACGCGCTTGCCCGAGGACATGAGCTGCAGGTAGTCGAGCACGATCAGCTTCAGGTCGTGGCGCTGCTTGAGGCGACGGCACTTCGCCCGGATCTCCATCATCGTCATGTTGGGCGAGTCGTCGATGAACAGCGGGGCGGCCGATACCGAGCCGGTCGTGCGGGCGATGCGGTCCCAGTCCTGGTCGGTCATCGTCCCGCTGCGCATGTGGTGGAGCGGGACCTTCGCCTCCGCGGACAGCATGCGCATCGTGATCTCGTTGCGGCCCATCTCCAAGGAGAAGACCACCGAGGTCTGCCCGTGGTGCAAGGAGGCGGCGCGAGCGATGTCCAGGGCCAGGGTCGACTTCCCGATCGCCGGGCGCGCGGCGACGATGACGAGCTGGCCCGGATGGAGGCCGTTGGTGAGCGAGTCGAGGTCGGCGAATCCGGTGGGCACGCCTACGAGGGAACCGTCGTGGCCGCTGATGGCCTCGATCTCGTCAAGGGTGCCCTGCAGCAGGTCGGCGATGGGCGCGTAGTCCTCCGACGTCCGCCGCTCGCTGACTCCGAACACCTCGGCCTGGGCCCGGTCGACAACGGCGTCGATGTCTCCCTCGCCCCCGTAGCCCATCTGAACGATCCGGGTGCCCGCTTCCACGAGGCGGCGAAGAACTGCCCGCTCCCGGACTATCTCCGCGTAGTAGCCGGCATTGGCTGCCGTAGGAACGCCGGCGACCAGCGTGTGGACGTAGGGAGCGCCGCCGACGCGGTTCAGCTCACCTCTCTTCTGCAGCTCGGCCGACATGGTGACGGCATCAGCCGGCTCGCCCCGTCCGTAGAGCTCGAGCACCGTCTCGAAGATGGTCTCGTGCGCCGGGCGATAGAAGTCCGGGCCCGCCAACAGCTCCACCACGTCGGCGATGGCGTCCTTGCTGAGAAGCATGGCACCGAGGACGGACTGCTCCGCTGCGATGTCCTGCGGAGGAGTGCGGTCGAACTCCGGCGCACCCGACGAGACGGGTAGCTCGGTGACGCTCACAATCGGTCTCCTTCGCCCCGGCACGACGCCTGACGTGCTCTGACGCTACGAGCCTGCTCGCGGGGTCCGACACATGTCGTCGGCGAGGCCAGTTGCAGCGGTGGTCCAGCGCCGAGCACCGTAGGAGCAGAACCGCCCAGAGAGGAAGGTCGCCATCCACAGGGGTTGTGGACCGGCTGGGGACAGTGCGCCGTCGTCGCAGGTCACGTGTCCCCACCCGCAAGGACAACCTGGGGATGACACGCCCGGAGAAGAGCCCTGGAGGCGGTCGTTACTGCCCTGTGACCTGCACTCCCTCAGGCTGAGGGCTGTGGAGAAGAGCCGATGGGCGGCCATCTCAGATTCCGAGACAGCCGCCCATCGGCGTGGTCGGGCGATCAGGCTTCGACGACGTCCAGATGGACGTCAGCGACGACCTCCGGGTGCAGTCGGATCCGCACGTCGTGCTTGCCCAGCGTCTTGATCGGTGAGCTGACCTCAACACGGCGGCGGTCGACGGTGACGCCGGCGGTCTCCTTGACCGCCGCTGCGATGTCGGCCGGGGTGATGGCGCCGAAGAGCCGTCCCCCCTCGCCGGCCTTCGCCTTGAGGACGACGGCGGACTCCGAGAGCTGTGCTGCAACTTCGCTCGCCGAGTCGGCCTCGCGCAGGTCGCGCTCGTGGCGCTTCTTGCGCAGCGTCTCGATCTGTGACTCCGACCCACGGGTCCATCGCATCGCGTATCCGCGTGGGATCAGGTAGTTGCGCGCGTAGCCGTCCTTGACCTCGGCCACGTCACCGGCCGAACCGACACCGGCGACCTCCTGGGTGAGGATGATCTTCACGTCGGCCTCCTCAGCGCGTCGTCGAGGTGTAGGGCAGAAGCGCCATCTCGCGAGCGTTCTTCACGGCGCGGGCGATCTGCTTCTGCTGCTGGACCGTCACGCCGGTGACCCGGCGGGCACGAATCTTGCCGCGGTCGGAGATGAACTTGCGCAGCAGTGCCGTGTCCTTGTAGTCGACGTAGGTGACGCCGGCTGCTTTCAGCGGGTTCTGCTTCTTCTTGGGCTTGCGGGGGGGTGGCTTCGCCATCGTGGTGCTCCAGGTCTCTGGGCCCGGCACTCGGGCCGGGATGGACGGATGTGAGGGATTGCGGTACCCGCGGGGAGGGCGCCGCAGCCGAGCGCTTGCCCGGCGATCGCTTCTAGAAGGGCGGCTCGTCGCTGCTGGTTGCACCAGACGACCAGGGGTCCTGCGCGGGAGTGGACGACGCCCAGGGGTCGGCCCCACCTGCGGAAGGCCCGGAGGCCTGCTGTGGTGCACCGCCGGGGCCACCCGGACCAGAGCGCTGCGTGCGCTGAACCTTGGCAGTCGCGTAGCGCAGCGCCGGGCCGATGTCCTCGACCTCGAGCTCGACGACAGTGCGCTTCTCGCCCTCCCGCGTCTCGTACGAGCGCTGCTTCAGGCGTCCTTGCACGATGACGCGGGTACCGCGCACCAGCGACTCAGCAACGTTCTCGGCGTACTGGCGCCACACTGAGCAGCGCATGAACAGTGTGTCCCCGTCCTCCCACGAGTTCGACTCCCGCTTGAAGATGCGCGGGGTCGACGCCACGGTGAAGTTGGCGACTGCTGCGCCGCTCGGCGTGAATCGCAGTTCAGGGTCGTCGGTGAGATTCCCGATGACGGTGATGACGGTGTCTCCGGCCACGAACGGGCTCCTTCGTCAGTGTCGGTAGTGGACCAGGTCAGTGAAGGTCCGGGCGCAGGACCTTCGTGCGCAGAACCGACTCGTTGAGCGTGAGCTGTCGGTCCAGCTCCTTCACCGCGGCCGGCTCGCACTGCAGGTCGAGGACGGCGTAGATGCCTTCGGAGCGCTTGTTGATCTCGTACGCCAGTCGGCGACGTCCCCAGACGTCGATCTTGTCGACCGAACCGCCGGACTGACGGATCACGTTCAGATAGGTGTCGATGCTGGGACCGATGGTGCGCTCCTCGAGATCGGGGTCGAGGATCACCATGACTTCGTAATGACGCATTGCCGAACCACCTCCTATGGGCTCATGCGGCCACGGTCGTTCCGTGGCAGGAGGGCATATGCGATGTCACACGACCGACGATCCACCTCAGGTGGCAGTCCGTCGGAATGACAGTGCGACGTGCAAAGCGTACAGGAGCGCGCAGGTCCGGCTGCCGCCATCCACAGCCGCACCTTGGATGGATCCGGTGGTGCGCTCAGCGGACCGCAGGCGCCATCCACGGAGGCATGGCCGAACCAGAACCGCCACCCATCCCCGTGCCGGCCTCAGGTTCCGGCCACTGCCCCTGGGCGCACGACGTCTCGGACCTTGCGTAGCGCGCTGGTCAGCGCCTCGAGCTCGGCAGGCGTGAGCTGTCCGGTGAAGTACTCGTCGACGAGGGCCACGTGTCCTTCGATCGCGCCGGCGATCCGCTTCTCACCCTCGGACGTCAGCGCGGCCCAGAACCCGCGCCGGTCGCTCACGCAGGTCTCCCGACACACCAGCCCGTCCCGCTCCAGGCGGTCGACGACACGCGTGATCCCACTCGTCGACAGCGCCGTCTGCGCGGCGAGGTCCGACATCCGCAGCCGCTGGCCGGGGCTTCGGAGCAGGCGTAGGAGAACCTCGAACTCGGTCTCGTTCATACCGTGCTCCTTGATCTGCGGAGCGAGAACCGACCACAACCCCTTGGACGTCTCAGCGAGCAGCCCCATAGCGGTGAGCCGATGGTCATCGAGACCAGGCGTCAACTTGGTCGAGGTCACGGACATGGAGTGATTGTATCAGGAATAGTTGACAAGGCCGATTGTTGTCGATACAAATATCCCGTCAGCAACCAACGAGGAGGAACCATGACCGACACCATGCACGAGGGTTCGACCGGAAGGCGCATCGACGGCGTCATCGTCCCCACCCCTGGCACATTCGTCATCGACCCGTCCCACACGAGGGCCGGCTTCGTCGCCAAGCACCTCATGGTCACCAAGGTGCGAGGTGCATTCGGCGAGATCGAGGCATCGGTCACCATCCCCGAGGACCCGATGCAGGCCAGCGCCGAGGCTTCCATGACGACCGCGTCGATCACCACGGGATCCGCTGATCGTGACGCTCACCTCAAGTCCGGGGACTTCCTGGAGATCGAGAAGTACCCAGTCGTCACGTACCGCAGCACCGGAATCTCCGGCGTCAAGGACGGCATCTTCACGGTCCAGGGCGAGCTGACGATCAAGGACGTGACCCGTCCTATCGAGCTGGCTGTCGAGATCGACGGAGTCGCCACCGACCCGTGGGGCGGCGAGCGCGTGTCACTGACGGCCCGCGGCGAGATCGACCGTGAGGAGTTCGGCCTGACCTGGAACGTCGCGCTCGAGAGTGGTGGTGTCTTGGTGAGCAAGAAGGTCACCCTGGAGATCGAGGCTCAGGCAGTGCGCCAGGTCTAGCCCACCCGCTACTCTCTAGATCGCCGAGCCCCCTGCGCTGACCTCCCCCCGACAGCGCCGGGGGCTCGGGCCATCTCGGCGACCTCTCGTCATCTCTTCACGAAGAACTCGTCGTACCAGAGTATGAAGCTGTAGACGGTCCAGATCTTCTTCATGTTCTGCGCGCCTGCTCGGTGATCGTCGAGCAGGGCAACGATCTTCGGTACGACGAAGAACCGCTCCGCGACGTCACCGGTGAACGCCTCGCGCACCTGGGAGAAGTAGGGCTCCTGGCGGAGCCAGTCGTTCAGCGGGACGGGGAACCCCAGCTTCCGCTTCATCGCCGTCTTCTCCGGGATCCGCCGTAGAGCAGCTTCTCGAAGCGCGACCTTGGTAGATCGACGCCCGACTCGCGCCTCAGGCGGCAGCCGCAACGCCACCTTGAGCACTTCTCGGTCCAGGAACGGGACCCGAAGCTCGAGGCTGGAAGCCATGGACATCTTGTCGGCCTTCAGCAAGATGTCGTGCAGCAACCAGGTGTAGTAGTCGACGTACTGCATCTTGGTCACGTCGTCGTGACCCTGGACCCTGTCGAAGTAAGGTCGGGTGAACTGGGCCGGGTCTTTCGAGGGCAGGGGTCGGGCGAGGTAGTCGGCGCGCTCGTCGACGGTGAAGTTGTACTCGTGTCTGAAGAAGCGGCTCTCGATCGGTTCGGCGGCACGCATCAAGAACCTCTTGCCCTTGAACCCGGGCATGGACGCGACCCGCTGGGCGATGCGCCGGCGCAACCTCGGTGAGGTCAGCCGCTGGTACGGCGCGTAGCTCAGCGGCTCCGCGTACTGGTTGTAGCCCCCGAACAGCTCGTCGGCCCCTTCCCCCGACAGCACCACCTTGACGTGCTCAGCCGCGCTACGAGCCAAGTAGTACAGCGGAACCGCCGCCGGGTTCGGCAGCGGCTCGTCCATGTGGTACTGGATCGTGCCCGTCGCCGCGAAGAAGTCGTCAGCGGAGATGGTCGTGGAGATGTTCTCGACTCCGATGTGCCCGGAGAAGTCCTGCGCGTAGGAGAGCTCGGAGTACTGCTCCTCCGCATAGCCGACCGAGAAGCTGCGTACCGACTGGATGCGAGACAGCTCGTACGTCGCGTAGCTGCTGTCGACACCGCTGGACAGGAAGCAGCCGACCTCGACATCGCTGATCTTGTGTGCCGCAACAGACTCGGCGAAGACGTCGGCGACCTCGTCCGCCCATTGCTGAAGGCTGCGGCCCGACTCGATCTGGTAGCGGAAGTCGAAGTACTTGGTGCGGGAGAGCTGACCTTCCCGGTAGACGAAGTACTCCCCCGCGAGAAGCTTGTGGACGTCTCGGAACATGGTCTCGCGGTCGGGTAGGTACTCGAAGCACAGGTACTCAGGCAGTCGCTCCTCGTTGACCTCTCGCCTGAACCCGGGGTGTGGGAGGAAGGACTTGATCTCCGAGCCCACGATGAACTCACCGTGGGCGTCGTAGTAGTACAGCGGCTTGATGCCGAAGATGTCGCGGGCGCCGAAGAGCTCCTTGGCAACGGAGTCCCAGATCAGGAAGGCAAACATGCCGCGCAGTCGATCCAGGATCGCGGGGCCGTACTCCTCGTATCCGTGCAGGACGACCTCGGAGTCCGTATGCGTGCTGAAGTCGTGCCCCTTCTCGACGAGGTCGGCCCTCAGCTCGCGGTAGTTGTAGATCTCACCGTTGAAGACGAGAACCTTGCTGCCGTCCTCGTTGTACAGAGGCTGAGCACCGCCGCCGAGGTCGATGATCGAGAGCCGGTGGAAGCCGAGCGCGATGTCCGGGTCGACGTAGTAGTCGTCCTGGTCGGGTCCCCGGTGGGCGATGGTGTCGGCCATCTCCCGGATCAGACCCTCAGCGTCCGAACCAGCTCCGTCTCGACGAACGAAGCCTACGAATCCGCACATGTGTCCCGCCCAGGCTCGACTACTGATCGACCACGTTCTTGCCGCACAGCTCGATCGTTCGCCGAGCCAGAACGTCCAAGGAGTCAATCACGTCGCCCGGCACTCCGAGCTGATGGCCCAGCACCGACAGCTCCGTACATCCGAGCACGATGGCCTGGCACCCGCGATCCCGCAGGTGGGCGATCACTGCCTCCAGTCGCATTCGAGGAACAGGCCGACCGGCCTTGACGCCCTCGTAGATGATGTCCATGACCTCGGCCTGGACGGCTTCCACCGGAACCAGGCACTCCAGCCCCCGCCGCTGACACGCGCGTTCGTAGGTGCCGGAGCGCACAGTTCCGTCCGTGGCCAGAACGCCGAGGAGCGAGAGGTCAGGTGTCGCCGCCACGGCTGCCGAGATGGACTCGTCGACGATGTTGACGAACGGGACGTCGACGGCAGCCTGCAGCTCGTCGTAGAAGTAGTGGGCGGTGTTGCACGGCATCGCGATGAAGGTGGCGCCGGCAGCCTGCAGCTCTCGGGCGTCCTCAACCATCACCGGGAGCGGGTTCGACGTGCTCCGTCCCAGCAGGAACGCTGTCCGATCAGGGATGGTGGCGTGCTGCTTCACCACCATGTTGATGTGATCCTGGTCGCGCTGTGCCTGCGTGAGGTCGATGACCCGCTGCATGAAGTACACCGTCGCCGCAGGACCGACCCCGCCGAGGACGCCGACCGTAGGCTCATCCACTCGGTCGGCCCATGTACCGGTAGAACTTGCGAACCTGGTTGAGCCGGTAAGCCGCGATGTAGGCGCGCCGGCGCAGCGTCAGGTCGGGTGGGTAGTACTGCGGGTCTGACCACTGCCCGTCTCGATACAGTCGGAGCGCCCGAGCACGCATGTCCTCGTCGGCAACGAAGGTCTTGATGACGTGCTTCGGCACGAAGGTGAACAGGTGCTCACCGTCGGCCGTCGTCATCCCCTCGAACGACTCGCCCCGCACCAGCTCACGAACCATCCACTCGGCCACGTTGTCCCCGTTGCCGGTGACGTAGTAGTTGCTGCGCCCCAGACGCACGTTGATCTCGAAGAAGCGGAAGGACCCGTCGCGGGGATCGAACTTCACGTCGAAGTTGGAGAACCCGGTGTAGCCGATGTGCTCGAGAAAGCGCGTGGCGTGCGCGACGATCTCGTCATTGCGCTCGTTGATGATCGCGCAGGGGTTGCCGATGGCGGACGGCACGTGTTCTTCCAGCAGCGTGTGCCCGGCGCTGGCGAAACGAACCGTTGCGTCGGCATCGGAGTAGCAGGTCAGGACCCTCATGTTCGTGTCGTCACCGGGGATGAACTCCTGGATGAGCATCTTGTAGTCGTAGCTGCTCGTCTCCAGGTTGGCCAGCACTGTCTCGAGCTCGTCTCGCGAGTGCAGGATGAACACCTTCTTCTTCCCTGGGAACGTGGCGTAGTGGTAGAGCGCGCTGTCGGCAGGCTTGGCCACGATCGGGTACTGGAAGTCGAAGTCCAGCGGTGTTCGTTCCTTGACGTCGTAGACGAACGTGGGCGGGTACGGGATGCCCAGCTCGTCGAGTGTGGCGTAGAACAGGTCCTTCCTCACGATGCGGTCCAACAGGTCGCGATCGATGTAGGGGATCAGGAAGTACGGCTCCAGGGCCTGCTTGTTCTCCACGAGCATCCGGACGTACCAGTCCCCGCACCCCAGGACGAGCAGCTTCTTCCCCGCTCGCACACCGTGGGTACGTCCAACCTCGACGAGAGCATCGACCAGAACAGACTCACGGTCCAGCCCGTCGTAGAACAGGTGGTCGCAGAGGGAGCTGCCCTCCAAGGGTCCGCCCGAACGGGTCATGTTCACCACGATCGACTTGACTTGGTAGGCCTCGTAGAACGTGCGAACCAGGCTGTAGGCAGTGATGTCGCCCCCGAGAATCACTGGTCGAAAGTCATGCTCGGCGAAGTCAGGCATCCGATCCTCGGGGTGGCTAGACAGGGGCGGCGGAACCGGCGTCTGCCAGGTCCCCAGAGTTCCTGCTCATCGTATCCACCGCGGCTCCCTGGCCTTGACTGTCGGCTGATCGACCCGGGGGACCGTCCACCGCGGCGCCCCCACCGGGGGCGTCTCCGGACCCGCCGGGGTTCGCAGCGCCGTCGCCCTCCGCCGGGCCACCAGCCGGATCCGCTGGCGGAGAGGCTGCGGGCGGCGTCGGAGTCGGAGTCGGAGTCGGGGTCGGCGTCGGGGTCGGAGTCGGCGTCGGGGTCGGAGTCGGGGTCGGGGTCGGGGTCGGAGTCGGGGTCGGAGTCGGGGTCGGGGTCGGGGTCGGCGGCTGCGTAGGTGTGGCTGTCGGCGTCGGTCGAAGAGGAGACCCGATGTTCGCGGGGGGAGGGAACTGCTCCACCGGCTCGCCCTCGAGCGCGCCGATCATGAAGGTCGTCCACGTTCGCGCCGGGTAGCCCCCACCACTGAAGGAGGTGCCGCCACCCACCGAGGACAGGTCGTCGCTGGGGCGCCCCTCGTTCCGGTAGAAGCCCACCGCCGTCGAGAGCTGGGGGGTGTATCCCACGAACCATGCTGCGGGTGTCGAATCAACACCGCCCGCCGTTCCTGACTTCGCGGCGGCCGGCCTCTGCAGTCGGCGAGCCTCGCCGCCATTTCCGTTGGTGATGACGCGCTGGAGGGCTGCGGTGATGTCACGCGTGACGTCCTCGTCGAGCACCTGGCTCGATGAGATGGACGACTCGTGCAGCAGTCGACCGTCGGTATCGCGGACGCTGTCCACCGAGTAGCTCTCGTGCAGGACTCCGCCGTCGGCGAACGTGGCATACGACGCAGCCATCTGCAAAGGCGTCACTGCGGCTGAGCCGAGCGGTATTCGCACATTCGGGATGAGCCCCGTGGAGGACCCGTCCGGGCGCGTCTCGGGGATGCCCGTGCGAACCGCCACGTCGTAGACGGACTCAGGCCCGACTTCGCCCGTGAGATCCACGAAGGCCGTGTTCACTGATTGTTCAGTGGCCCGCCACAGGTCGATCAGCTCCCCGTAGTCGACGTCCCCGGCATTGCGGACGAAACGCGTCTCGCTGGTGTCGCCGGGAATCTCGTAGGGGGAGTTGCCCGCGAAGCGGCTTTCCATGGAGAGGCCCTGCTCGAGCGCCGCGCCGAGCGCATACGGCTTGTAGGTCGACCCCCCCTGGATGTACGCCTGCGTGGCGTTGTTCAGGGAGCGGGACACGTAGTCCCTCCCGCCGTAGACGGCGCGGACTGCGCCGGTTCTCGGGTCCACCGCCGCCAGCCCGACGTGCACGTCGTCCGCATTCTCGGTCGGGAACTCCGCCTCGACCGCGTCCACGGCGGCCTGCTGGGCCTGGCGGTCGAAGGTCGTGGTGACGCGCAGCCCGCCGCTGTCGACAGTCTCCTCGTTGAAGCCCAGGTCGAGCAGCTCTGCTCGCACCATGGACATCAGGTAGCCGTTCTCTCCTCCCAACGCGTTGCCCGGAGGCGGGTCAGAGATCTCCGGGACGCGCTGCGCCGCGGCCTCGTCAGGCGAGAGCCACTCCTGCTCCACCATGCCGTCGATCACGTAGTCGAAGCGCGCCTCCAGCCCGGCCTGCGCATCTGGTCCGTTGCGGGGGTCGTACCCCGAGGGCGACTGCAGGACGGCAGCCAGGGTGGCGCCCTGGCTGATGCTGAGGTCTGCGACGTCAGCACGGAACCACGCCTGGCCGCCCGTCTGAATTCCGTAGGCGCCGCGTCCGAAGTAGACGGTGTTCAGGTAGTCCTCGAGTATCTGGTCCTTCGAGACCGTCGCGTCGATCTTGAGCGCGATGATGATCTCCTCGAGCTTGCGCCAGTAGGTCTGGTCGAGCGTGAGGTAGTAGTTCTTGACGTACTGCTGGGTGATGGTCGAGCCACCCTGGGTCGAGCCGGTCGTCAGGTTGTTCCAGAAGGCGCGGATGATCCCGGGGATCGAGATGCCGCTGTTCTCGTAGAAGGTGCGGTCCTCGGCCGCAAGAACGGCCTTCTGCACGTGGTCCGGAACCTGCTCGAGCGGAACCGAGACCCGGTTCTCGGTGCTGAACCGGCCGATCTCGTCAGTCGCGTCCGAGTAGTACACGATCGTCGTCTCGCTGGTGGCGAAGTCGTTCGGCTCGGGGATCTGCACGGTTGCCCACAGGATGGCGAACAGCGCCAGCCCGGCGACCACCAGAGCTGCGATGATCCCGCCGGCCCAGATCAGCACGCGTTTCCACCGAGGTCGTGGTGGCTTCGAGGTCGTGTTCTGCGACGTGGATGGCATGAGGTCTCTCAGTGTCGGTGTCATCGCGGAGCGTGTCACGCGGAGTGTCGCGCACACGCCCTGCAGGAGTGGACTAGTCTATCTGACTGATGTATCGTGTTGATACATCGAGTGGGCAGGTCGCGTCGATACGTCGACTGGCGCATCGGCCTCCCGCCCCGACCGACCTGAGGGAACCACGTTGACCAAACGGACCGAAGTCCTGGAGCTGGCCGTGCTCGGGCTGCTCCACGACTCCCCCATGCACGGCTACGAGCTGCGCAAGCAGCTCAACGCCCTGCTGGGCTGGGGCCGTTCCCTGTCATACGGGTCGCTGTACCCGTGCCTGAAGGACCTCGTCTCGCGTGGGCTCATCGCTGAGAGTGCGGCCGACCCAGCCGTCGGACGCTCCCGGCGGGCCAAGATCGTCTACGAGCTCACGGCCGAGGGCAAGGAGCACTTCGTCGAGCTGATCTCCGAGGCCGGTCCTGCCGCGTGGGAGGACGAGCCCTTCGGGGTGCACTTCGCCTTCTTCGCCCGCACCGACGCCGCGACTCGGATGCGCATCCTGGAAGGTCGGCGGTCGCGTCTGGAAGAGCGGCTCGCCACCTTCCGCAGCTCGCTGCTCAAGACACGGGAACGACTCGACGCGTACACGCTCGAGCTGCAACGACATGGGCTGGAGTCCGTCGAACGCGAAGTTCGGTGGCTCGACGAGCTCATCGACCACGAACGTCAAGCGGTCGAGGAGTCCCCTCGTCCGCCGATCGCCGGCACGCCCGGCACCACTAAATGAGGAGGAACAGCCGCATGACCAAGGCCACTAACCCGGTCAAGGTGGCGATCGCTGGTGTCGGCAACTGCGCGGCATCGCTCGTGCAGGGTGTGCACTACTACCGCGACGCGAGCCCCGATTCGACCGTCCCCGGACTCATGCACGTCCAGTTCGGCGACTACCACGTCGGCGACATCGAGTTCGTCGCAGCGTTCGACGTTGACGCCAAGAAGGTCGGACAAGACCTCTCGGACGCGATCGTCGCATCGGAGAACAACACCATCCAGATCTGCGACGTCCCGCCCACCAGCGTGACCGTCCAGCGGGGCCCCACCCTCGACGGCCTCGGCAAGTACTACCGCGAGATGATCGTCGAGTCCGACGACGAGCCGGTCGACGTCGTCGCCGCGCTCAAGGCTTCCGGAGCCGACGTTCTCATCTGCTACCTGCCCGTCGGGTCGGAGCAGGCCGCCAAGCACTACGCCCAGGCCGCCATCGACGCCAACGTCGCCTTCGTGAACGCGCTTCCAGTGTTCATCGCGGGCACACCCGAGTGGGCGAAGAAGTTCGAGGATGCCGGCGTCCCCATCGTCGGCGACGACATCAAGTCGCAGGTCGGTGCCACCATCACGCACCGCGTGCTGGCCAAGCTGTTCGAGGACCGCGGCGTAGCCGTGGACCGGACGTACCAGCTGAACGTCGGCGGCAACATGGACTTCATGAACATGCTCGAGCGCGAGCGCCTGGAGTCGAAGAAGATCTCCAAGACCCAGTCGGTGACCAGCCAGCTGGGCCGTGACATCGGCGCCCGCAACGTCCACATCGGCCCGAGCGACTACGTCGCCTGGCTCGACGACCGCAAGTGGGCGTTCGTGCGGCTCGAGGGCCGCGCCTTTGGCGACGCACCTCTGAACATGGAGTACAAGCTCGAGGTCTGGGACTCCCCGAACTCGGCCGGCGTCATCATCGACGCGCTGCGTGCGGCGAAGATCGCCAAGGACCGCGGCATCGGCGGCCCGATCCTGTCCGCCTCGTCCTACTTCATGAAGAGCCCGCCTGTGCAGTACAACGACAGCGAGGCCAAGCAGGCTGTGGCCGACTTCATCGACGGCACCGTCGAGCGCTAACGCGCGGCCTCCTCACGTCGACGCCAGTCGAGACGGCGCCCGCACCCCGAGGGGTCGGGCGCCGTCTCGCGTCCGGCCCCTACCAGGCCCGGCGCAATGACCACGTTCAGTAGGCGGGGGCTGCCCTTGCACAGCGGATAGGCCGTGGGAGGGCGGCACAGGCCTGGCCTAGTTGTAGTGGCTCGGGGACGCTGATACGCGACTGGACGGGGACTGCTCGCAAGCAGTCCCCGTCCCGCCTGTCGCTTCTCCTAGCTGCTCGCGCCCGGCTTGTCGTCCCCATCCGGGTCGACGTCTTCACCGAGGTCGGCGTCCGGGGCGTCGGCGTTCGACAGATCGTCTCCCGGCGGGACGACCTCGTCCGGGGCCGCGGCCTCAAGCGACCCGGCTGCGGCGCCCGCGGCAGCCCCGCCCACAGCTGCTCCCGCCAGCTCGGGCTCAGGCGAAGTCGCTGCCGCTCGGTGGGAGTCGCCCCTGCGGCGTCCCACGAAGTAGGAGAGCGCTCCGGCACCGATCAGCGCGACCAGCCCCACAAGCACACGTGGCCCCGTGTTCGGCTGGTTCGTGTCGGCGGCGTCCACCCGGAATTCGTAGGCCCCCGCGAGCACGGTGCCTTCGGGCGCGTTCTGTGGGTCGCCGCCGTATGGCAAGGGCGACTGGTGGGCGGCCATGACCATACCGCTGACCTCGGCCTTCAGGTTCACCACCGTTGCGTCCACATCCGCCACGGCATCTCCCGCGGCCGCGGCTCCGGCCTTGACCGTCGCAATCGTCTCGGCCAGCCAGTTGCCCAGCAACGACTTCGCGTCGCCGACGCCCGCGCCGATCTGGTCGAGGCCCGAGGTCACGTTCTGCCCACCTGGCGAGTTCAGGATGGCGGACGTGATGTTCTCCACGACCTGGTCGACCGTGGGAAGCGACACGTTCTTCTCCTCCAGGCCACCGGCGATGATCGAGAACTGCTCGGACAACCCCGTGAGCGCGGGCACCAAGGAGTCGAGCAGCGGCGACAGCACCGTGATGACACCGGGCAGCTGGGTGTTTGCGACCTGGAGGGCGTTGGCCAGCGGGACGAGCTGGGGACCGATCTGGGCCAGCACGTCGGCAGCCTGCTGGAACTCCGCACTGGCGGCGAGCTGGGCCAGCTGCTGGAACTCCTGGCTGTTAGCGATGTCAGCAAGCAGCTGGAGCTCCTGGGACTCGAGGACGGCGATGATTGCGTCCTGGTTGTTGCAGACCTCCGGCGGCAGGGCAGGCTCGCCAGGCCCCGGCGGATCGATGCAGCCCACGCGCACACCATTCGCGATCAGCGCCGCGTTGTCGGCGATGAGCCGCAGATCATCGGCACCTGCGGCGATCGCGTTGAGCTCGTCGGCGTTGTCGGCAACGAAGTTGATCGGGTCAGCCGCATCCGCCAAAGTCTGAGCGCGCTCCGGGGTCAGCAACGAGGCCGCCTCGTTCAGCTTGTCGAGCAAACCCTCCTCCTCGATCCGCTGGATCGCCGCTTGCGCGTTGATGAGCAGGGCAGTCGAGCTGTCGGGGTTGGCAGGATCGATCGACTCCGACACGGTCCGGATGTTCTGACCGAATTCACTGAAGAACTCGTTCAGGTTCGACTCCAGGACCTTCAGTGGATCGGGTCCGCCGTCGTCCGCGGTCAGCTGCTCCACGCCTGTGATCAGCTGCTGAATTCCCGCTTGGATCTGGGCCACGGCCGGATCGAGGTTCGGCGGCGGGGCGATCCCTCCGCCGCTCCCCTTCGATTCGTCCTGTGGCGTCTCCGGGTCGTCCATCGGGATGTAGACGGGCGCCACCTGCAGCAACATGCTCGGGATGGTGGCGTTCTCGACGTTCGCCGACCAACCGAACGTGGACGTACCGTCCTTGCTGAGGGGCCGGAACGGCAGGGCGATGAACTGCACCTGGTTGTTCCCGCGCCCGTCGGCGCCGAAGGTGCCGCCTTTGAGGGCCAGCCCAGAGTAGGTCTGCGGGATGAGCACCTTGCCGATTCCCACCATCGGGACGTCGGCTTCGACATCTACGGTCACCGTCTCGCCGGCCAGGTTCTCGACCTCGACTGGGAGGGTCTGGGTGGAGAGGTTCGTCAGCGTGTAGGTGGCGGTCAGCACGCCGCTCTTGCCCACGAGGTCCCAGGCATCGATCGGCTCGCCGTCGAGTGTGAAGGCGGCCTCGAGCGCGACAGGCGGCTCCTCATCCTGCGGGAAGAGGGACACGGTGCGGGCAAGTCCGGCGCCATTCTGGACGTCCGCGGTCAGCGTGGCCAGACCGTCCTGCTGCGGCGGGTTGGAGAAGTCGAGAAGGCTCCGGATCAGGTCACCGCGGTCGGGCACCGGGACCTCCTGATCCCCCTCCTCCTGACCTTGGACGGTCAGCTGGTTGACCGACCAGCGGAAGTTGGCGAGATTCGAGTTCGGCTCGCCGTCGGGACCGACCCGCAGCTGCAGGCTCTGGCCGAGGCTGAACTCGTTCGTCTGAGGAGGCGGGACAGCCTGGGCCGGTTGGGTGTCAGCGCCCTCCTCAGGCGTCTCAGCCGAGATGGCCTCGGGCGTCGCCTCCGGGGTCTCCGTGGCGACCGCCGCCAGAGGTGTCAGCGCAAGAGCAGCGGCAGCTGCCACCGCAAAGGCACCGGTAGACCGGCTGCGCAGGCTCGCTGTGCGGCTCATCGGGCCCCCTCCAGCTCGTCCTGGTCCGAGGCATCGGAGTCAACGCCGGAGTCCGCGGCCTTCTGAGCCGCGTTCTCCGCCTCCACCTCAGCATCGGTCTTGACGAACAGGATGATGAGCATCCCGGCCAGGTAGCCGAACCCCAGCGGCAACGCCGTCTGCCCAATGGCAATCGGTGCGCTGATGTTGATGGACTGCGGGTCAAGGTTGAAGACGTTGGCGTACACACCTGCCATGGCGCCGCTGCCGATGACCCCGGCGAGGAAGTTCGACTGCCGCTTGGTGAACATGGTGAGCAGCGCCAGGATGAGCACCGGCACGATTCCGCCCAGGAACAGGCCCACGTTGGTGTCCGGGAACGCTGCCGCCCCGAGCACGAAGCCCAGCGTCCCGATGATCACGCCCACGAACAGCCAGATGCCGCGTGAGAGGTAGGCCCCCCCGGGCAGGTAGGCGGCGACAGCACCGCCCCCGATGCACAGGCCCATCGTCAGGAGCGTGCCCGCCCCGACGAAGTCCTGGAGCAAGAACACGACTGCGGTGGCCGCGACGATGGCGCCTGCAAGCGCCCAGACCCGTCCCATGACCTCTCCTCCCCGCTGGCGCAGAGTGCGCCGCTGGCGCGAACCGTAACGACGAACGGGCGACAGGACGGGCCAATTCGCTCAACTGTGACGCGAAGCGGCGCCGAGACGGAACGCGTCCGGGTGCGCCTGCGTAGCCTCCCTGCCGTGAGCAACGCCGCCGACCCTCCCACGAGCGCGGGCCGCGGCTTCGTCCATGACCTGAAGGTCGTGCTGCGACGACGTGACTACCGCAGGCTGCTCGCCACTCGCCTGGCAAGCCAGCTCGGCGACGGAACGCTCCTGGTCACCGCCGGTTCGTACGTGCTCTTCGACCCCAACCGCCAGGCCACGGCCTCGGGGTACGCCCTGACCTTCACCGTTCTCTACTTGCCGTACTCGATCATCGGTCCGTTCGCCGGCATCGTGCTGGACCGCTGGCAACGGCGTCAGGTGCTGCTGGTCGTGAGCTCCGTGCGGGCGGTTCTCGCCGTTGTCCTGGCGCTTCTGCTGGCCCAGGGCACCTCCGACGTGGTCTTCGGAGCGGTCGTGCTCACCATCGTCGGGCTGAACAGGTTCTTCCTCGCCGGGCAGGGCGCCTCCATCCCTCGGGTGGTCCCGGCAGACGAGCTGGTCATGGCCAACGCCGTGACCCCGACCTTGGGCACGGTCTTGTTCGCGGCCGGAGGCATCCTCGCCGTGGTCGTCTCGCAGGCGGCAGGCGGGGCCGAGGGGAACGGTAACGCCGCCGTCGCAGTGTTGGCCGCCGGCTTCTTCGTCGTGACGGCGCTGCTCATGACGCGCCTGGACCGATCTCGGCTCGGTCCTGACACCGACGAGGACATCCCGCACGTCAGCTCGGCGGTGGCCACGGTCGTCCTCGGGCTCGTCGGAGCCGTCCGGCACCTGACACAGCGCTACCCCGCCGGCATCGCTCTGCTGGTCATGGCCGCCCATCGCTTCGCCTTCGGCTTCGTGGTGGCGATGACCGTGGTCCTCTTCCGCAACTACTTCTTCTCACCGGACGAGGTCGACCCGGCCCTGGGCGGGATCGCCACGGCGGGAGCCGGCGTGGCCGCGGGTGCAGGCCTGGCCGTGCTGCTCACACCGATGGCCACCAGGCGGATGCGCAAGGAACGGTGGGTCGTGATCATGCTCGGTGCCGGTGCAGTCGTCCTCGTGCTGCCGGTGATCGTCCTCACACCGTGGGCCATCGTCGTGACCAGCCTGGGGATGGGGCTGTCGACGCAGTCGGTGAAGATCTGCGTTGACTCCCTCGTCCAGGAGTGGACCGCCGACGACGTCCGGGGTCGGGCGTTCTCCCTCTACGACATGCTGTTCAACCTCGCCCTGGTGACATCGGCGGTGACCGCGGCGCTGGTGCTGCCGGCAGACGGCGTCGCACCCGCCGCCTTCGTCGGCGTCGGGGTTCTCATGGTTCTCACCGCGACCGTCTACGGTCGGACGACGTCCCGGGCGACTTATCGCGCCCTGCCGCTCCCGGTCAGCCCTGCTGCTCCCACCACGTGAGCAGCGCCGCACGGGCCTTGTCCTCGCCCAGCGGACCGTTCTGGATGCGCAGCTCGAGCAGGTGTCGATAGGCCTGTCCCACCGTGGGTCCCGCAGGGATCCCCAAGACCTCCATGATGGCGTTGCCGTCGAGGTCGGGACGCATCCGCTCGAGCTCCTCGGCCTCAGCAAGCTCATCGATGCGGCGTTCCAGGTCGTCGTAGGAGCTCTGCAGCGCCGCGGCCTTGCGCCGGTTTCGCGTCGTCGAGTCGGCCCTGGTCAGCACGTGCAGGCGAGACAGCAACGGTCCGGCGTCGCGGACGTAGCGGCGCACCGCGGAGTCGGTCCACTCGCCTCCGGCGTATCCGTGGAAGCGCAGGTGCAGCTCCGTGAGCCCGCTGACGTCGTCGACGACGTGCTTCGGGTAGCGCAGCGCGGTCAGCCGCTGCCGCGCCATCCGGGCACCGACGACCTCGTGGTGGTGGAACGACACACCACCACCTGGCTCGAACCGCCGGGTGCGCGGCTTGCCGATGTCGTGCAGCAGAGCCGCCAGCCGCAGGACGAGATCAGGACCGCCGGCATCGATGCGGTCCTCCATGGCCATGGCCTGCTCGAGAACGGTGAGCGAGTGCTGGTAGACGTCCTTGTGGCGGTGGTGCTCGTCGATCTCCAGCTGAAGTGCCGGCAGCTCGGGCAGGACCAGCTCGGCCAGACCCGTTCGCACCATGAGCTCCAAGCCGACGCGTGGGTGCGCTGCGAGCACGAGCCGCGACAGCTCGTCGCGCACTCGTTCCGCCGAGACGATCGAGATGCGCTCTGCCATCTGCGTCATCGCCTCGACAACCGCAGGATCGACACCGAACCTGAGCTGGGCAGCGAAGCGAGCAGCGCGCATCATCCGCAGCGGGTCGTCGGAGAACGACTCCTCGGGTGTGCCGGGCGTTCGCAGCACTCCGGCTGCCAGGTCGCCGAGCCCGCCGAAGGGGTCCACGAACTCAGGGGTCGGCAACCGGACGGCCATCGCGTTGACGGTGAAGTCACGCCGCCTCAGGTCACCCTCGAGGGTGTCGCCGAACGCGACGTCGGGCTTTCGCGAGCTCGGGTCGTAGGCCTCCCGGCGATAGGTGGTGATCTCGATGGTGTGCCCGCCCTTGCGAGCCGCAATCGTGCCGAACGCCTGACCGACTGTCCACACGCTGTCAGCCCAGCCTCGAAGGATGTGCAGGGTCTCCTCGGGACGGGCTGACGTGGCCATGTCAAGGTCGTCGTCACCTCGGTCCAGCAGGGCGTCACGAACCCAGCCGCCGACAAGGGCGACCTCGTGCCCGGAGCCCTCGAACAGCTCCCCAAGCTCAGCGGTCACCGAGCCGAGACCGACGAGACGACGGGCTGCACGCGCCTGGGCGGCAGCCACCGTCACGGCAGCTGCGGCTGCCTGAGTCTGGGGGGCCACGGGTCACCAGGGTAGGGCGGCCTCGGCACTACCCTGCCCACCATGCCCGCTGCCCGACGGAGACTCCCCGTCGTGCGCGAGGTCTCCGCCGGTGGGCTGGTCGTCGACGACCCGAGCTCGCCTCGCCAGGGCGTCCTGATCGCACACCGGCTGCGAGGAGGTCGCCTGGCCTGGACCCTGCCGAAGGGGCACGTCGAGCAGGGCGAGACGCACGAGGACGCCGCCGTGCGGGAGGTGCAGGAGGAGACCGGACTGTCCGCCCGCGTCCTGGCACCTCTGGGTGTCACCGACTACTGGTTCGTCGCAGAGTCCCGGCGAATCCACAAGTGGGTTCACCACTACGTGCTCGTCGACCCGGTCGGAGAGCTGTCGACGGCCGATGCGGAGGTCGAGCAGGTCGCCTGGTTCGAGCTCGACCAGCTGGCAAGCCTGCTTCGGCATCGCGACGAGAAGAACCTCGTGGCCCGGCTAGGTGACATCCTCGGCGGGACAGATCCCTGATGGAACCCACCCGGCGGCCACGGCACGACGTCACACCGCACCTGCTGGCCGCCGTTGTCGGCATGGTGCTGGCTCTCCTCGCCGCGACAGCAGCGCCGGCGTGGGCAGCCGGGGCCGGTCCGACAGCCCAGGTACCCGGTGGAGCCGACGTGGCGACCGTGACCATCACTGAGCTGCGCCCTGGTCTAGCGACTACGGCCGACGTCCTGCGCATCGAGGGGGTGCTGGCCAACACCGGGGACGCGCCACTCGTGGACCCGCTTCCGGCGTTGCGATGGAGCAGCGACCCGCTGCAGGGAATCGACGAGGTCGACCTGGTAGCGACGAACCCGCTCTTTCGCTACGGCCGCGTCGACTACCGCTACTCCGACCCCCTCGCCACCCTCGAGGCCGGCGACGAAGCCGCGTTCGCGCTCGAGGTGCCGCTCGACGACCTGCCGATCGGCCCCGGCGCGTACGTCGTCGGCGTGGACGTCCTGGCCACCCTGCCCGACGGGTTGCGGGTCTTCGTTGCCTCCGACCGCACGACCGTCCCGATCGACGTCGAGGTCGACGCACCCCTACCCGTCGCCATGCTGTGGCCGCTGGCGTCGGCTCCGACACTCCTGCCGGACGGTCGCCTGACCGGCGAGACACTCGCCGAGGAGCTGTCGCAAGGCGGGCGACTGACGCAGCTGCTCGCTGCCGCCGAAGGCTCGGAGGTGACGTGGCTCGTCGACCCCGACCTCGTCATCACGACCGCGGCGATGGCCGACGGCTCCACCACCGTGGGGTCCGACGCAGCCGGCAGCACAGCCAGCAGCGCTGCCAGCGACGCGGCGCGGTACCTCAGCGACCTGTCCGATGCCCTGTCGGGCGCGGTGGACGTTCGCCAGACCCCGTTGGCGGACGTGGACGTCGGCGGGTCGCTGGCCGCCGGCCGGCAGGCTGCGACGATCGAGGAGTCGATCGCCGAGGGGGCCGGGGACGGGGCCGTCGCCGGGCTCGCTGACCGGGCGGTACCAGCGCTGGCCAATCTCGTCGACCGTCCGGTGACGAGCCAGATGCTTGCTGTGTACGTCGGGGGCGGCGTGGAAGCCGCCGTCGTGTCACCCGGATCGGTCACGTCGACCCGAGCCGACGGACCCGTGACTCTGACCGTCGACGAGGGGCCGGCCGTCGACGCCGTCGTGGCTCGCGTCCCTCCTGCCACGGCAACCGGACCCGGGCCACGCGCCGAGCTCGCCGCCCGGCAGTGGATGCTCAGCGCGACGGCGGTGACGGCACTCGCGTCGGCTGACGACCCGAGCATGGTGGTTGCCCCACCCGTGCGGTGGAGTCCCGACCCAGCATCGGCGAGCGCGCTGCTGACCGCGTGGCGCGATGCCGACTGGGTCGAGCCGGTGTCGCTGGCAACAGTCACGACGGGGATAGGCCAGTCCGGTCGTGACGTTCCCGCGGTGACCCTTGCGCCCGCGCAGGAGCCGACACCGCTGCCACCACAGACCAGTGAGGGTCTGGTCACCCTGGTGCAGGACGCCCAACGCCTCGAGCCGCTATTCGCCGAGCCCATCCTCTCCGACGACGCCTTGCCCGGCACGCTTTCGCGGGCGACCTCCTACGCCTGGCAGGACGACCCAGCCGCCGGCACCGCGTACCTGGGCGCCGTGACCTCCACCATCACCGGCGTCGAGGACCAGATCGGGCTCGTCGTCTCCCCATCGATAACGCTCTCGAGCCGGTCCGGACGATTCCCCATCACGCTGGTCAACGACGCGAACGCCGACGTGGTCGTCGGGGTGGAGTTCACCAGCCAGAACAGCAGCCGGCTACGAGTCGAGGACATCGAGCCCATCGTCCTGACCTCAGGCGAGAAGCGGACAGTCACTGCCACTGCACTCGCCACCGCCAACGGACGGCTCCAGGTGACGGCCACCCTCGTCAGCACCGAGAGGGCGCCCGTCGGGGCGCCGGTCTCCACGATCGTCGACGTCACGAACGTCGGGGCATTGGGCTGGACGGTCATCGCCGCTGGTGGCGTCCTGCTCGTCGCTGCGCTCGCGCGTTCCCGACTTCGAGGACGCCGGGTGAGTGAGGTCGCATGAGCGACGGTACCCAGGACAGGGTGGGCCGCGCCGCCACCATCATGGCCGTCGGCACCATCCTCTCGCGCGTCACGGGGTTCGTCCGGGCGGCCGTCATCGCGGCGACCCTGGGCCTCGCCCTGACAGCCGACATGTTCGCGATCGCGGACGCCCTACCGGCCGCGATGTACACCATCGTCGCCGGAGGAGTGCTCAACGCCGTCCTCGTCCCACAGCTGGTGCGGGCCATGAGACGCGACGCCGACGGTGGCGAGGCCTACGCCCAGCGACTGTCCAGCGCGGTTCTCCTCGTTCTGGCCGCCGCGACGGCCTTGTTGGTGGTGGCCGCCCCGTGGGTCATCCGCCTGTACACGGGTGCCGAGTTCGACAACCCGGCGCTTCGACCCCAGCTGGACACGATCATCCTGCTCGCCCGCTTCACCCTCATGCAGGTCTTCTTCTACGGGATGTACACGCTGCTGGGGCAGATGCTCAACGCGCGGGGTCGGTTCGGACCGATGATGTTCGCTCCGATCCTCAACAACCTGATCGCCATCGCCGTCTTCGGTGGCTTCCTGGCGCTCATGGGGCCGCTGGACCCTGACTCGGGCGAGTACACCACCGCTGAGGCCGTGTGGTTCGGTCTGGGCTCGACAGTGGGGATAGCGGCTCAGGCCGTGGTGCTCCTGCCCGTGCTGTGGCGGACGGGCCTGCGCCTCAAGCTTCGCACCGACCTGCGCGGGGTCGGGCTGGGGAAGGCGTTCCGGCTCGGCATCTGGAGCATCGGCCTCGTGTCGCTGCTGCAGATCACCCACATCGTTGTCGTTCGACTGGCGACGTCGGCGACCGCACTGGCAGCGGAGTCCGACGCCGTCGAGCGTGGTGCCGGCATCGCCGTGTACAGCAACGCTCTTCTCATCATCATGGTGCCGCACTCGATCATCACCGTCAGCCTTGCCACGGCGATGCTTCCCGACCTCAGCCGCCTGGCTGCCGGCTCGAACCTCGCCACGCTCCGGGACAGGGTGATGAGTGCCCTCCGCGCGGCACTCGCCGTGATCATCCCCATTGCTGGACTGATCCTGGCCCTGTCAGGCCCGGTCTCGCGTCTGCTGTTCGGCTACGGCGCCGCCAGCGGCGACGTCGACCTCGTCGCCATCACGGTCGCGGCGTTCGTGCCCGGACTCGCCGGCTACACCGTCACCTACCTGGTGCAGCGAGCCTTCTACGCCCAGGAGGACACCCGCACTCCCGTGCTCGTCCAGCTCGTCGTGTCAGCAGTCCAGGTCGGGCTGTCGATCGCGCTGGTGACTCGACTCGACCCGGTCTACGTCTCGGCCGGGCTTGCCGGGTCGTGGTCGGTGGCCGTACTGCTGGGCGCAGCGCTCAGCCTGACACTTCTCTCCCGACGCGTCGGGCGGGTGGGCGGTTGGCGATTCGCCGGCTATCTCGCGGTCGTGGCGCTCGCAGCGTTGCCGGGCTCACTGCTCGTGCTGCGCGAGGTCGTGATCGACGCCGAGACCACCGTGACGTCCAGCATGGGAGCGCTGGTGACCATCGTGGTCGGGTCGGTCGTGGCGGCGGTCTCCTATCTCGCCCTGGCCTGGATCTTCCGCGTCACGCCCGTACGCGACGCTGCGTCCTGGGCGGTGGCGCGGGTGCGCCGCGGCGCCTGACGCGTCCTACGCCGATCCACCGAAGGTCCACCTACCATGGGTCTCGTTCTCTCTTGCCTCGAGGAGGCGTGTCAGTGCGAGTGCACCCGGGTGACCGCATCGACGGTCGGTACCTGGTGTACGAGCAGACCGACGAGAACTGGGGCGTGTGCGGGTGGCGAGCACGCGACGAGGTTCTCGGGCGTGACGTGCTGCTCACTACGTTCCACCCCGAGGATCCGCGGGCAGTCTCACTCGTCGCTGCCGCTCGAGCGGCCTCGGTCGTTCACGACCACCGGTTCATCAGGGTCATGGACGCGCACATCGACGACCCGACCGGCTTTCTCGTCCGCGAGTGGACAGGCGGTCAGAGCCTGTCGGACCTGCTCGGCAGCGGCCCACTGCCCGAGGACGCGGCGCTGTCCATCGCCCGGGACGTGGCCGAGGCCTTGCAGGCCGCCCACGATGTCGGGCAGCACCACCTGTGCGTCGACGCCACGAGTGTCTACATCGACCAGGACGGCGGAGTGCGGCTGCGGGGTCTGGGCACCGCCGCCGTACTGCGCGGTGTGCAACCCAGCGCTCAGGGAGCGGCCCGGGACGATGCCCGAGGAGTGGGGAGGGTGCTGTACTCAGCGCTGACCGCCAAGAGCCCGGGATCGGGTTCGACCCCACTACCCGTGGTGGCAGGTTCGGAGGGCTCCGTACCCGCCCCTCGACAGGTGCGGGCGGGGGTCTCCCCGCTGCTCGACGCGGTCACGGTCCGCGCACTGGGCTCCGGGCGGTCACACCGCTTTCCGCCCTACTCGACACCGGGCGAGGTAGCCGAGGCGTTGCGTCACGTCGCCGGCGAGATCGGGCGAGAGGCGCGACTCCCGCAGATGGTCACGGCTCACCGGCTGGGCGAGCCCGACGCCCATCCGGCCACACAGGCGCCACCACCGGGCCGTCCCGCGCTGGACCCGGCACCAGGAACACCCCCGCCGCCTGTCCCGATGGTTGAGACTCAGGAGCGAGACGGCACCAGGCGCGCCCGGCCCCGTTGGATGCGCGCCGCCGTCATCGCGGTGGCCGTCGTCCTGGGCCTCGGCGCCTTCCTCCTCGGCCTCGAGCTCATCGCTGCCAACCGCGTCCCTGACCTCGCGGTGAGCGACGACCCGACCACCACGACGCCACCCGCCTCGGCCACCTCACCCGGTTCTTCCGTGGAACCGAGTCAGCCCACACAGAGGCCAGTCACCACGGCCAGCGACTACGACCCGCTGGGCAGTGGCTCGGAGAACCCGGAGCGAGCGCAGCTCGCCGTGGACGGCGACATCGCAACGATCTGGCCTACCCAGACCTACTTCGACCCCCTCGAGCTGCAGAAGGCGGGAGTTGGCCTTCTGCTCGACCTGGGTAGTCCCGTCGAGGTGAGGTCGGTGGACCTGACGCTGACGGGCCAAAGCTCTGATGTCGAGATCAGGGTCGCTCCCGAAGAGTCTTCCGGTGTTCCCGAGTCACCCGAGGGCTTCATCCAGCTGGCTCGCACCGAGCGAGCGGGTACGGCGTTGACGTTGTCGGGCGACGCGCGCACCACCCGCTACGTGCTGGTCTGGTTCACCCGGCTTCCCCCGGTCGAGGGTGGGTGGCGCGGCGGAGTCGCCGAGGCCGTGGTTCGTGGATGACCTCGGCCGAGGCGGACCGACTCTCGGACGCCGAGCTGCTCGGCGAGCACGTCGCGGGCTCGACGACGGCCTTCTCCCTGCTGGTCCAGAGACATCAGGACCATCTGTGGGCGGTGGCCCTGCGGATGATGCGCCACCACGAGAACGCTGCCGACGTGCTCCAGGACGCCCTGGTGAAGGCCTTCCGTCGCGCCGACACCTTTCGGGGTGACGCTGCCGTAGCGACCTGGCTGCACCGGATCGTCGTCACGACGGCCCTCGACGCACTTCGCGCGTCATCGCGCGGTGGGGTTCTACCCTTCGAGCCGCTCGAGGTCGCCGACGCTCACGACGGCGTCGCAGCGCGCACCACCCAGCTCGACGTGGCTGCTGCGCTCGCAGCGGTTCCGCCGGACCAGCGCGCGGCAGTGGTCCTGGTCGACCTCGCGGGCTTCTCGGTCGACGAGGCGGCCTGGGCCCTTGGGTGCCCGGCCGGAACGGTCAAGAGCCGCTGCTCGCGAGGTCGGTCGAGGCTGGCGTCCCTGTTGTCCGACTACGCGCTGGCCCAGCGTGGGAACCGAGCCGATGGCCCAGACGTCCAACCAGGCGGGGCAGGTGCGTCCAGCGCCGGCCCGCCACCGTCGGACGGAACGGGGGGCCGGACGTGAGCGAGGCGCTGCGCCCCGGTGATGACGACCAAGAGGTACGCGAATGGCTGCAGTCGGCGGCGGCTCTGACGATCCCGGTCGACGTCGAGCGGCGGGTGAACGACGCCCTGGCGCAGGAGTCGGCACGCCGACAAGGTCTCGTGCCCGGCGAGTCCAGCGAGCTGGCGGCGCGGCGTCCGTGGGCCTCCCGGCTGCTGGTCGCGGCCTCCGTGGTGGCGGCCACGGTCGCTGTCGCCGCGATCACCGTCGGCGTAGTAGGACGCCAACCCGACACCGTGGCCAGTGGCGACTTCGCCGCCGAGTCAGTCGAGCGTGTGGAGTCGTCTGGTCAGCCAGCCGCCGACGCTGACGCTGCCACCCCCATCCTCCCCGAGGTCCCGAGCGACGTGCTGGCCCTGGTGAGCGACCCCGCGACAACCCCGGGTCCCATCGCGTGCGGGGAGCCGCTGGCCCAGGAGGTGGGCGCCGAGCTGGGGCGTTCCGTCGAGGCCGGCGAGGCCGGTGGCGTCCTGGTCGTCCTGGTCGACGCCCGGCAACGGTCCGTGTGGTGGCTACCGACCTGCCAGTCCTCAGCGGCCCAGGCCTACGCGAGGAGCATCGCTCCGTGACGTGCCGGCTCTGGTCGGAGGCGGGAATGCGCTCGGCCTAGGATCGGTTCTGCTTCCCGTGAACGCGCGGGTTCGCCCGCGTTGGCGAACCCCCACCGAGCTGAGTGAGCGAAACGTGTCTGACAACTTGCGCGAACTGATCATCGTCGGTTCCGGTCCAGCCGGATACACGGCTGCCGTCTATGCCGCCCGGGCGCGGCTCTCCCCGCTGGTGCTGGAGGGGGCGGTGACCGCGGGCGGCGCGCTGATGAACACCACGGACGTGGAGAACTACCCCGGGTTCTCCGACGGGATCATGGGCCCGGAGCTCATGGATCAGATGCGTCGGCAGGCCGAGCGCTTCGGTGCCGAGCTCGTGACGGACGACGCAGTCGAGATCTCACTCGAGGGTGACGTGAAGACCGTCGTGGACGGCAACGGGCGCACCTACCAGGCCAAGGCTGTCATCCTGGCGATGGGTTCGGGCTATCGCGAGCTCGGACTGCCCGACGAGAAGCGCCTGTCCGGGCATGGGGTGTCATGGTGCGCGACCTGCGACGGCTTCTTCTTCCGAGACCAGGAGATCGCGGTGGTGGGCGGTGGGGACTCGGCGATCGAGGAGGCCACCTTCCTCACCCG
Organism: uncultured Actinomycetota bacterium; assembly: GCA_963712175.1. Taxonomy (GTDB): domain Bacteria; phylum Actinomycetota; class Actinomycetes; order Jiangellales; family Jiangellaceae; genus CAVQGZ01. The sequence goes on along the minus strand of CAVQGZ010000008.1, from coordinate 86,236 downwards.
CTTCGCCAGCCGCGTCCACATCATCCACCGTCGTGACGAGCTGCGGGCGTCGAAGGTGATGCAGGAGCGCGCGTTCAACGACCCCAAGATCACCTTCCAGTGGAACTCCCAGGTTGTCGGCGTCCACGGCGACGACAAGCTGACCTCGGTCACGCTCGCCGACACCGAGACGGGGCAGGAGCGCCAGCTCCCGGTGACCGGCCTGTTCATCGCGATCGGCCATGACCCTCGGTCCGAGCTGGTACGAGACGAGGTGGACGTCGACGCCGAGGGATACGTGGTGGCGCAGGCGCCATCGACTCGGACCAACGTCGCCGGTGTCTTCGCCTGTGGCGACCTGGTCGACCACACGTACCGACAGGCCATCACGGCCGCCGGTACTGGATGCGCCGCCGCCCTGGACGCGGAGCGCTACCTGACAACCCTGGCCGACACCACCCTGGCCGCACAGCCTGTCGCTGTCTGAGAGAGGAAACCCCCGTGAGCGTCACCGTCGTCACCGACCAGACCTTCGACACCGAGGTGCTGATGTCGGACAAGCCCGTCGTCGTCGACTTCTGGGCCGAGTGGTGCGGGCCGTGCCGCATGGTCTCACCCATCCTGGAGGAGCTCTCCAACGAGCACGGCGACAAGATCGCCTTCGTCAAGCTCAACGTCGACGAGAACCCGCAGGTAGCGGCCAGTTATCGCATCACGTCCATCCCCACCCTCAACGTGTACTCGGGCGGGCAGGTCGTCAAGCAGATCATCGGTGCGAAGCCGAAGTCGGCGATCAAGGGCGACCTGAGCGACTACCTCTGACACTGCTGGGTGCTCTCGCAGAGCTGTGGCCGCCCACTAGGATGGCGTGGCCCGCTGAGCCGAGTGAGAGCGATTGATGCAGCCCGACCCAGAGCCGATCCGCCCCGGCGATCGCCACGTGGCGGTTCGTGAGGTCCGGAGCAAGCTAGCCCTGATCGGACTGCTCGACGCCGCTTCGGGCGCCTCGGCCGCGGACCTCGACCTCTACGACCCCGCGGTCGATCGAGCCGTGCGCCACTTCCAGCAGAGCCGGGGCCTCACCCCCGATGGCATCGTGGACGCCACCACGTACCGCGTGCTCGACGAGGCGCGGTGGAGGCTCGGCGACCGCCTGCTCTACCCGCTGCCCACCCGGCCCATGACCGGCGACGACGTCCTGATGCTTCAGCGTCGGCTGTCCGAGCTCGGGTTCGATGTCGGACGCCTTGACGGTGAGTTCGGAGCCCAGACCGTCGAGGCCTTGCGCGACTACCAGCGCAACATGGGCCTTCCCCCGGACGGAACCGCTGGTCCGGCCACCTTCAAGAGCCTCACCAGGCTCGCGCCCATGGTCACCGGAGGTCAGCCCGACGCACTCCGAGCCAGGGAGCGGCTGCGTCGTGCCGGACCCCGGCTCTCCGGGAAGCGCGTGGTGATAGACCCCGGGCACGGTGGCGACGACCCCGGGGTCACCGCGTTCGGGCTGACGGAGGCACGCGTCACGGCGGACACAGCGGCCCGGATCGAAGGTCGTCTGGCCGCCACCGGGGTCCAGGTGTGGCAGAGCCACTCCCCGACACTCGCCGGGGTCCTGACCGAGCAGCAGCGGGCGGACTTCGCCAACGCGACGGACGCCGACGTGGTTCTGTCGCTGCACGTCGATCGGGCTCCGCGCCCGGCTCCCAACGGTCTCGCGACGTTCTACTACGGCCGCGACGAGACGAGCGGCAGCGCTCTCGGTCTGCACCTTGCCTCGCTCATCCAGCGCGAGATCGTCGCGCGAACCGACCTCACCGACTGCCGTACACACCCACGGACGTGGGACCTGCTGCGTCGAACACGGATGACGGCCGTGCGCGTCGAGATGGGCTACCTCACCAACCCACACGACGCCGCGCGCCTGCGCGACCCCGCCTTCCGAGACCTGGTCGCCGAGTCGATCGTGGTCGCCCTGCAGCGGCTGTACCTGCCTGCCGAGTCGGACCCCGAGACCGGGACCATGAGCCTGACGGACATCGCCGCCACGAGGTGACCGCTCGGTCAGCGCTGCGGCGCGCGGAGAACAGCGCGATGAGGTCCCACGGCGGTCCGGCCATCGGCCACCGGCGGGGCGACATAGCTGGTCACCTCCGGGACCGGGCGTCTGCGCAGGAGTCCGCCTAGCAGACCCAGCACGACACCGAGCAGAAGCGACCCCACCGCCCACAGCACGACCCTGCCCACAACACCATCGTAGGCTTGTACCGGTGAGCGCACCCCGCCAGTTGCCGGAGCGGACCCCGCCGCCCGCTGGCCACGACCACGGACGGGCGCTGCGCCACGGGTCGCGGCTGGACTCCTACGTCGATCGCTACGCCGAGCGAACTCTCGGGATGACCGCGAGCCAGATCCGCTCTCTGTTCGCTGTGGCCTCCCGACCTGAGGTCGTGTCGCTCGCCGGCGGCATGCCCACGATCGCCAGCCTGCCCCTCGACGTCATCGGGAGCCAGATCGAGGCCCTGATCCGTGACGAAGGGCAGACGGCACTCCAGTACGGGTCCGGGCAAGGCGACCCCCGCCTCCGTGAGCAGATCATCGACGTCATGCGCACCGTGGGCATCGCGGGTCACCCGGATGACGTCGTCGTCACCGTGGGGTCTCAGCAGGCGCTCGACCTGGTGACCCGCATCTTCGTCGACCCGGGTGACACCGTGCTCGTCGAGGCACCGAGCTACGTCGGGGCCCTCAGCACGTTCCGCTCGTACCAAGCAGCCGTCCACCACGTCCAGATGGACGACGCTGGGCTTGTCCCGACCGCTCTGGTCGAGGCCATCGCCGCCTGTGAGGCCTCGGGTACCCGCCCGAAGTTCCTATACACGATCCCCAGCTTCCACAACCCTGCTGGTGTCACTCAGACGGCGCAGCGTCGCGTGGAGATCCTCGAGATCGCGCAGCGTGCGGACATCCTGGTGATCGAGGACGACCCCTACGGACTGCTCGGCTTCGAGGACGCGCCGCCTCGAGCCATGCGTGCCGATACCGACGACGGAGTCATCTACCTCGGCTCGTTCTCCAAGACCTTCGCTCCAGGGCTACGAGTCGGGTGGGCGCTCGCACCACATGCCGTTCGTGAGAAGCTTGTTCTCGCCGCAGAGGCTTCCGTCCTTTGTCCACCATCATTGAACCAGCTCGTCGTATCCCGCTACCTCGAGCAGTACGACTGGATGGGTCAGGTCAAGGTCTTTCGAGAGCTCTACCGGGACCGTCGTGATGCCATGCTGACGGCTCTGGACGACCACTTTCCTCCTGGCAGCCACTGGACCAGGCCTGATGGGGGCTTCTACGTGTGGCTCACTCTTCCCGAAGGCCTTGACTCCCAAGCCATGCTTCCCCGAGCAGTTACAGACCGAGTGGCTTACGTACCAGGTACCGCATTCTTCGCCGACGGATTCGGGGCACGGGCCATGCGCCTGTCGTACTGCTTCCCGACGCCGGAACGGATCCGTGAAGGCGTGCATCGCCTCGCTGGCGTGGTCGACGCGGAGCTCGACCTGGTGCACACGTTCGGCCCTGGGCACCTGTCGGGACGGACAGGTCTCGGCCTGCCGGCTCCCGACCTGACATGAGGAGCAATCGTGACTGACCTGGGACGAGTAGCCGTACTGGCCGGCGGCCTGTCACACGAGCGAGACGTCTCCCTGCGTTCAGGTGGTCGAGCTGCCGAGGAGCTGCGGGACCTCGGCCTCACGGTCGAGGTCTTCGACGCGGACGCAGCCTTCGTGAGGCAGGCGACCGTCGACCCTCCCGATGTCGTCCTCCCACTGCTGCACGGGAAGCAGGGCGAGGACGGATCGCTGCGCAGCGTCCTGGAGATCATGGGCCTGCCCTACGTCGGCACGGGGCCACGGGCGTCACGCACGGCCTTCGACAAGCCCATCGCCAACGGAGTTCTCGCCGCGGCTGGGGTAGGTGTCCCCCTCTCGATCGTCCTGCCGCACGCAACGTTCCGCGACCTGGGCGCTGAAGCGCTGCTCGACGGCGTGCTGAACCGGCTCGGCCTACCGATGGTGGTCCAGCCCGCGCAGGGTGGCTCGGCGCTCGGAGCCTCGATCGTCGCTGACGGCGGCGAGCTTCCGTCGGCCATGGTCGCCTGCTTCGCCTATGGCGAGGATGCCATGCTCCAGTCGTTCGTGGCGGGGACCGAGGTGGCGGTGTCGGTGATCGACACGGGGTCCGGTCCGGTCGCTCTGCCCCCCGTGGAGATTGTCCCAGATGGACCGTTCTACGACTACCAGGCGCGCTACACCGCCGGCGCAACAGAGTTCTTCGTCCCCGCGCGGCTCGATGAGTCGGTCCTCGCTGCGGTCTGCGAGGTGGCTGTCACGGCGCACCGGGTGCTGGGCCTGCGCGACCTGTCGCGGTCGGACATGATCGTCTCCGCAGACGGGTCGATCACGTGGCTCGAGGCGAACGTGGCGCCCGGCATGACGGAGACGTCGCTGTTCCCGCTGGCCGTCGCCGGTGCCGACATGCCACTGGGCTCCGTTCTCGGCGAGCTCCTCGCGGTGGCGAAGGCGCGCTGACCTAGCCCGGCATCAGTGCGGCGAGGATTCGGTCGAAGTCCTCGGATGAGGCGAACTCGATCGTGAGTCGCCCCTTGGTGCGCCCCATCCCGACCGTGACCCTCGTGTCGAGCCGATCGGCCAACCTGCCCGCAGCCCTGCTGACGTTCTCCGGGACCTCCACCGGGGTACCCGCGCGCCTACGTCGGGGTTTGTCGGCACCTGCTGCGACGAGCTCCTCGACGGTACGGACAGAGAGCCCCTCAGCCACGATCCGCTGAGCAAGTGTCTCCTGCTCGACCGGGTCGTCGATGCCGAGCAGGGCTCGGGCATGTCCAGCGGACAGGACGCCGGCGGCGACCCGCCGCTGAACCATCGGTGGAAGGCGGAGCAGCCGGATCGTGTTCGATATCTGGGGCCGCGACCGACCGATACGGCTGGCGAGCTCGTCCTGCGTGCAGCCGAACTCGTCCAGAAGCTGGGCATAGGCGGCCGCCTCCTCCAGCGGGTTGAGCTGGGCGCGGTGAAGGTTCTCGAGAAGGGCGTCGCGGAGCATCGCCTCGTCCGACGTCTCCCGGACGAGTGCCGGGATTCGGTCCAACCCGGCTTCCGCGGCGGCACGCCAGCGTCGTTCGCCGACGACCAGCTCGAACCCTTCCTCGTCCGGCACCGGGCGGACGAGGACCGGCTGCAGCACCCCGACCTCACGCAACGAGAACGCAAGCTCCGCCAGGTCGTCGGGATCAAACACCTGCCGGGGCTGACGCGCGTTCGGTCTGATGGCATCGAGGGGCAGGTCGCGCAGCGTGAGCCCGGCGACCTGGCTCAGGCCAGGGTCGGCGGCAGCCGCAGCGCGCCCCGCCGCCGGGGTGAAGTACACGTCATGGGCCCCTGCGCGACGTTCGCTGGGTCCGGGAGGGATGAGCGCCCCCAGACCTCGGCCGAGCCCGCGGCGCCGCTCGGTGGCACTCTCGCCCATGGTCATGCCGACTCCCTTTCCAGGTCGTTCTGGCGTGCGATGTCTCGCGCTGCCTCGAGGTAGGACAGCGCACCCGGGCTCCCGGGGGCATACGTCAACGCTGTCTGGGCAAATCCCGGAGCCTCACTCAGACGCACCGAGCGCGGCACGACCGTTGGCAGCACCTGGTCGCCGAAGTGCTCTCGTACCTCCGCAGCAACCTCGCCGGCCAGGCGCGTCCGCGCGTCGTACATGGTGAGCAGCACGTGGGAGACCGACAGCGCAGGGTTCAGGCTCGAGCGCACGAGATCGATCGTCGTGAGCAGCTGCGACAGCCCCTCGAGCGCGTAGTACTCGCACTGGATGGGGATCAGCACCTCGAGCCCGGCCGCGAGCGCGTTGACGGTGAGAAGCCCCAGAGTCGGCGGGCAGTCAACGATGACGTAGTCCAGCCTCTCCGACTGCAGGTAGGCAGCGAGGGCCTCGCGCAACAGAAGCTCGCGACCTGGTCGGGAGAACAGCTCGACGTCGGCGCCGGCCAGGTCGATCGAGGAGGGGACCCCGAGCAGGCCTGGCACGTCCGGGCACTCCTGGACGGCTGTGGCCAGCGGCACACCGTCGACGACAACGTCATAGGTGCTCACGACGTCCCCGTGGTGCTTCAGACCCAGCGCTGTCGAGGCGTTGCCCTGCGGATCCATGTCGACAAGCACAACCCGTGCACCGTGCATCGACAACGCTGCGGCGATGTTGACCGCCGAGGTCGTCTTGCCAACGCCGCCCTTCTGGTTCGCCACGACGATGACCCGAGTACGTGTCGGTCGCGGCAGCGGCTGGCGCAGCAGACGCGCTGAGCGAACGGCGGCTGCCGCCGCTCGACCGATCGGGAGGGCCTCATCAGGGGGCTCCGCCCCGACGTCTGGTGCCGAGGCGACCGTCGTGGCGCTCGGGGCCGGCGTCAACGCGGCTAGTCGAGCCAGGAGAGACGGCGACGTTTCACGTGAAACGGACAGACCGCCGGGTCCAGAGGTCGGCCACCCCAGTCCCGGCGCACCGGATCGCCGCGTCACCGGGTCGCTCTCCGACGTCGGCCATCCCAGCCCATCGGGTCGTGCCTGCTGCACCTTGACTGTCACCTCCGCAGTTCGAAGGTGCCATTGTCACTGGTGTCGGCGCGCGTCCCCGGCAACCACGACGACTGCGCGAGTCGCGTCGAGTCCTCCCGGAAGCACCAGGTCACGGACATCCCAGGAGCGTGCATTCATGGCCTTCAGAACGTTGGCAGCCGCTGACACCTCGTCCTCGGCCGACCGTCCCTTCAGAGCGACCAGCCGTCCGCCGGGGCGCAGCAGGGGCAGCGTCACGCCGAGCAACCGCGCCAGCGGAGCCACTGCCCGAGCCACGACGACATCGGTGCTCCGCTGCGCAAGCTCCTCGGCCCGGCAGCGTCGCACCGTTACCGAGTCCAGGCCAAGCCGCTCGCATGCCTCGACCAGGAACGCCGTGCGACGCTGCAGAGGCTCGACGAGCGTCACCGTGAGATCAGCGCGGACCAGGGCCAAGGGTATTCCTGGCAGTCCAGCACCCGAGCCGACGTCGAGCACCGTCGCGGAGTCCGGCACTGCGACGGACACTGCGGCCGAGTTCAGCAGGTGCCGCTCCCAGAGCCGGTCGACCTCGCGCGGGCCGATGAGGCCCCGCTGGACACCGGGCCCCGCGAGCAGCTCGGCGTAGTCCCTGGCGGCATCCAGCGACTCCCCGAAAACCTCGGCGGCCGCGGGGGGCGCCGGCGGCGCGAGGGGATCAGCGGCCATGTTCCACGTGAAACGTCGCCGCGTCGAGCTCGCTACGCCGGCCTCACGACGACGCAGCGGTGGGGCTCCTCACCGTCGGACTCGCTCACAAGTCCGGCTGCTGCCACGGTGTCGTGGACGACCTTGCGCTCGAACGGGGTCATGGGCTCCAGCCGGGCAGCCTCTCCCGAGGCTGTTACCGCGTCGATGACCGATCGAGCCAGGGCCGCGAGCTCTTCTCGCCGCATGGCACGGAAACGCGCGACGTCGAGCATCAGGCGGCTGCGCTCCCCGGTCTGCGCGGCCACGGCAAGCCGCGCGAGATCCTGCAACGCGTCGAGAACCTCGCCCTCGCGCCCCACCAAGGCATCCAGCGCTGTCGGATCCTCTGGGTCGGGGACCACGGAGACCGTCGCACGAACGCCCTCGACGTCCATGTCGATGTCACCTGCGATGTCGAGAACGTCCAGAAGACCTTCGATGTAGTCCGCGGCGATGTCGGACTCGCGCTCCAGGTCAGCGCCAAGGTCGTCGGCCTCGGCTGCCGTCGCTGCGATCGCCTCGTCGGGCTCGGTCACGGGCTCGGTCACACATACTCCTGAGTCTCGGCGGCACTACTTCTTGCCGCTCTTCTTGCGTTGGCTACGGCTCTGCTTCTTCGGCTGCTGGCGTTTCGGTGTGGAGCTGATCGGGCTCGGCTCGGCGACGACGACGTTGGTCGAGGCGTCAGCCGGCGGCAGCTCTTGGCCCTTGCGACCCGACTTCGCCTCCTTGCGGCGGCGCATGGCCTCCTCGGCCGGGGTCCCTGGAGCAGGCATCCGGCGGATGACGTAGAACTGCTGCCCCATGGTCCAGATGTTGCTGGTCAGCCAGTAGAGGACGACTCCGAGCGGGAAGTAGTAGCCGGAGAAGAGGAACATCAGCGGCAGGACGTAGAGCAGGATCTTCTGCTGCTGGGCGAAGGGGCCCTCCAGAGCGGTCTTGGGCATGTTCTGCCGCATCAGCTGCCGCTGGGTGAAGAACGTCGTGCTCGTCATCAGGACGACCATCACCGCGGCGATGATCCGCGTCGTGGTCGGGTTCGGGTAGTCGAACGCGGTGGCGAACGAGGCCGCCAGCGGGGCGCCGAACACCGTCGAGTTCGACAGGCTCTCGAACAGCTCGGGATAGCTGCCGAAGGCTCCGCGTGGGACGTCCTCGGCGATGCCGTTGAGGACTCGGAAGAGGGCGAAGAAGAACGGCGCCTGGGCCAGGACAGGAAGGCACGAGGAGAAGGGGTTGCTGCCCGTCTCCTTGTACAGCTTCATCATCTCCTGGCTGAGCTTCTCCTTGTCGTGGCCGTACTTGGCCTGAAGCTCACGCATCTGAGGCTGGATCAGCTGCATGTTGCGCATGGACTTGATCTGGCGCACGAACAGCGGGATCAGCAGCACCCGCATGACGACGACGAGACCGACGATCGAAAGCGCCCAGGTACCGCCCGCGTCGGCGTCCATGAACAGGCTGAAGAACTCGTGCCAGCCGATCATGATCCACGACACGACCCAGTAGAGCGGGGCGAGAACGGTGTCCACGGGTGGGTCAGGCTCCTTCGGCTGCCGCAGCGTCGTTGTGCTGCGTGGTGTGGCGATGACGTGGCGAGGCCGGGGTGTCAGGGTCGTGCCCGGGGCACCGGCCCCACCAACGGTAGTCCTCCGGCTCGGGCACGAGGTCGACTCCACCGTCGGTGAAGGGATGGCAACGCCCGAGGCGGCGAACTGCCAGCCATGAACCACGCAGTGCCCCGTGCTTCTGCAGCGACGTCATCGCGTACGACGAGCAGGAGGGGTGGTACCGGCACGACGGGCCCAGAAGGGGACTGATCGTGATCTGGTACAGGCGAATCAGCCTGGTCAGAAGCCAGGTCACAGGTGCCTCGGGGAGCTTGCTGACCGGTGGTGCCGAAGGGTGCGCAGGCACGCGTCGAGATCGCGCTCGAGCGTGCTCGTGCTTGCCGAGGAAGCCCTCGGGGTTGCCCTAATCACCACGATGCTGCCCGGTTCCAGGGTGGAGACTCGTTGCGCCATGAGATGGCGCAGCCGCCGAGCGACGGTGTTGCGCACCACTGCCCCACCCACCCCGCGCCCGACGACGAGACCGACCTTTGCCGGATCGCGCGGCTCGGCTGTCGGCGCCATCAGCTCGTGGACGACGAGGGTCGCGCGAGCTGAACTACGCCCGCGCCGCACGGTGCGACGAAAGTCGTCGGAACGACGGAGTCGGTGGCGTGCCGCCAGCACGAAGGTCAGGCCGTCAGCCGGGTGCGACCCTTGGAGCGACGCGACTTGACGACGGACCGCCCCGCGCGCGTGCGCATCCGGACGCGAAAACCGTGCGTCTTGGCCCGCTTGCGGTTGTTCGGCTGAAAGGTGCGCTTCACGTCAGGGCTCCCGTAGGTCAGCAGTGTCGTTGCCTGCCAGGGTGGACCAGCGGCGACCCCGTCGCGGCTCGTGCGCCGTGCTGGTTCGCTACCAGGTCAACAAGAGCCTGGGTGAGGCATGTCGTACAAGACCAGCAAGGGTACGTCACCCCTGTTCAGCGGGTCAAACCGTCTCCCTGCCACGACACGTCCTCGGCCCGGCACTCGAGCGCGTCGCACGTGTGGATCGACCGTTGCCACGAGCCCTGACCCCGGGTAGCGTCACGCGTCTGCTCGTGGCGACCACGTGACGGGCACGCAGCGATGAACGAGACATCGATCACGGCGGCGACGTCGGAGCTGGCTCCCTGAGCGCGCTGGCGCGCGCGGGCTGCCATCACCTGTCCCCAGCCTGTGGACAACGGTGTGGACGGGGGATGGGTGACCGACCAGCCACGAGCAGCCGGCGACTCCGAATACTCAGACGACGAGGGTCGCCCCGCGACGTCGGCTGACGGTGGCGGCCCTGCCCAACCGTCGGGTCTCGACCTGTCCAGGCTGTGGGACGACGCCGTGGACGCCATCTCACCGGACATCGGGCCTGCCGTCGCCGCGTTTCTCGCTCAGGCGAGACCAGTCACGATGGTCCAGAACACAGTGGTGGCCGTCGCCCCGAGCGAGTACGCGAAGAGCCAGCTCGAGCGCCGCGCTCTCGGCCTGCTGGTCACCACCCTCTCGCGACGGTTGGACCGGTCGATCGGTGTGGTGATCGAGGTCGTGGCTGGGGCGAGCCCGCAGGTTCAGCCGCCGGGTCAGCCACCCACCTCGCCTTCACCCGACACGACGTCGGCAGCAGGTCACGACCTCGTCGCGGCCGAGCCCACCGCCCCCGACGACACCGGGCCACCGCCCTCCTCCGCGGCTCCTGAACCGCCGCCCATGCCGACTGTGCTCACGACGCCCGCTGCAGGGCGGCGTGACGTGGTCGCCCTGAACCCCAGGTACACCTTCGACCGATTCGTGATCGGCGCGAGCAACCGGTTCGCCCACGCGGCGGCCGTGGCGGTAGCCGAGGCGCCAGGCAAGGCCTACAACCCACTGCTGGTGTACGGCGAGTCAGGACTGGGCAAGACCCACCTGCTGCACGCGATCGGTCACTACGCCGCGGAGGTCTACCCCGGCACGCGGGTCCGGTACGTGTCCAGCGAGGAGTTCACGAACGACTTCATCAACTCCATCCGCGACGACCGTGCCTCGGCCTTCCATCGCCGGTACCGCGACGTCGACGTCCTGCTCATCGACGACATCCAGTTCCTGGAAGGCAAGATCCAGACGCAGGAGGAGTTCTTCCACACCTTCAACGCGCTGCACAACGCCAACAAGCAGATCGTGATCACGTCCGACCGGCCGCCGAAGGAGTTCGCTGAGCTCGAGGACCGTCTACGAAACCGGTTCACCTGGGGACTCATCACCGACGTCCAGCCACCCGACCTCGAGACGCGTATCGCGATCCTGTCCAAGAAGGCTGCCGCTGACCGCCTGGCGGTTCCTCAGGACGTGCTGGCCTTCATCGCCAGCCGGATCGACACGAACATCCGCGAGCTCGAGGGGTCGCTGGTGCGGGTGACCGCGTTCGCGAGCCTCAACCGTCAGCCGGTCGACCTTCCGCTCGCCGAAGTCGTCCTGAAGGACCTGATGCCCACCAGCGCGGCACCAGATATCGGCGCCGCGACGATCATCGCCCAGACTGCCGGCTACTTCGACCTCGGTATCGACGACCTTCTCGGGACGAGCCGCAGTCGCACGCTGGTCACCGCCCGGCAGATCGCGATGTACCTGTGTCGAGAGCTGACAGACCTGTCGTTGCCGAAGATCGGCCAGGAGTTCGGTGGCCGCGACCACACGACGGTGATGCATGCCGACCGCAAGATCAGGACTCTCATGGCCGAGCGGCGATCGGTGTTCAACCAGGTGACTGAGCTGACCAACCGGATCCGGCAGAGCTCGCGCGCGTGAGCCTCACTCTGGCCGAGCCATGCTGTGGACGCACCCCGCTACACCGGGGATGTTCCTGTGGAAATCCTGTGGATAAGAACGGGCAGTGTGACGGAGTGGTCTGCCTGTCCACGACAGCCCGCTTGTCATCCTCGGTGAGCGGCCCGCCCGTCCCCAAGTTCTCCCCTGCCTACAGGTCCCTCACCAGGGCAAGTAGGTCTTGTCCACAGAATCCACCGCCCCTATGACGACGACGAGAGACACATCCTCAGAAGACATGTCTGACTCGTGGGGGGCCGGGGTGTGTGTGGAAAGATCGCCAGTGCCACGGCGTCGCACGCCGAGGCTGGTCAGAAAGGGACAGCAGTGAAATTCCGAATCGAACGCGACGTCTTGGCCGACGGAGTGGCGTGGGCAGCCCGCACGCTGCCCAGTCGACCGACGCTGCCCGTGCTCGCGGCGCTACGGGTGGAGGCCGACGCCGACGCGGTACGAGTGGCCGGCTACGACCACGAGGACTTCGGTGAGGTGTCGTTCGACGCCGACGTCGTCGACGCGGGGGTCTCGCTCGTCTCTGGCCGACTTCTGGCCGACATCACCCGAGCTCTACCGTCACGGCCGGTCGACCTGGTGGCCGAGGCGGGCAAGGTCACCGTGACGTGCGGATCGTCGCGCTTCACGCTGCAGTCCCTCCCCGTCGAGGACTACCCGGTGCTGCCCGAGGTACCGGAGACGGTCGGGCGGATCCCTGGCCCGGTGCTGGCCGAAGCTGTCGCCCAGGTGGTCGTGGCCTCGGGCCGTGACGACATGCTCCCGGTTCTGACAGGGATCCGGATCGAGATCGACGGTGACCAGCTGACGTTGGCGGCGACCGACCGCTACCGGCTGGCCGTACGTGAGCTGGCATGGGAGCCCGTGCGACCGGGTTCGTCGGCCGTGGCGCTCGTACCAGCCCGATCGCTGGCCGAGACGGCGAAGTCGTTCGGTGGCGGCGACGTGGAGATCGGGCTGGACACCAGCGGCCTGCTCGGACTGTCAACCGCGGACCGACGCAGCACTACCCGACTCATCGACGGGGAGTTCCCGAAGTACCGGACGTTGTTCCCGAGTGAGTCGGCCACGGTGGCGCGGATCGATACTGCTCGGCTGGTCGAGTCGGTCAAGCGCGTTGCTCTGGTGGCAGATCGGAGCTCGCCGGTACGGATGACGTTTGGAACGGATGAGGTGACCCTCGAGGCATCGAGCGGGGAGGACGCCCAAGCCTCGGAGTCGCTGCCCGGCCAGGTCGTCGGGGAGGGTCTGACCATTGGTTTCAACCCGAGCTACCTACTCGACGGGCTGGGCGCCATCGACGCCCCCATCGCTGTCCTGAGCTTCACCCAGCCGGCTCGACCAGCAGTTCTGCAGGGTGCTGGCGAGATGGAAGGGCCGACTCATCCCGACTACCGGTATCTGCTGATGCCGGTGCGACTCGCCGGCTGACTGCCTGTCAGGTAGGTGCCCAGGGTCCGAGGCGAGGAGACACCATGCAGCTGGCAATGATCGGCCTGGGTCGCATGGGTGCCAACATGCGTGATCGCCTCGTCGCTGGTGGTCACGAGGTGCTCGGGTACGACCAGGACCGTTCGCGCAGCGATGCGGAGAACCTGGTCGATCTGGTGGCACGACTGGCCCGCCCTCGGCATGTGTGGGTCATGGTGCCCGCAGGTGCTGCCACGAGGTTCACGATCGAGGAGCTCGCCACCCTGCTTGAGGCTGATGACCTGGTCATCGACGGCGGCAACAGCAAGTGGAGCGACGACGCCGAGCATGCGCGCATCCTCGCGGCCCCTGGTGTCCGCTACCTCGACTGCGGGGTCTCGGGCGGGGTGTGGGGGCGAGAGTACGGCTACGGGTTGATGGTGGGTGGCGACGAGGTGGACGTCGCCCGCATGATGCCGGCATTCGACACGCTGCGGCCCGAGGGTCCGCGAGACCTGGGGTTCTCCCACGCGGGTGGGGTGGGGGCGGGCCACTACGCGAAGATGGTGCACAACGGCATCGAGTACGGGCTCATGCAGGCCTACGCCGAAGGTTACGAGCTGCTCGAGCTCCTCGCCGGTCGTGTCCGACGTGGCGGGCGTGGTGAGAGGGTGGTCCCGCGGCACCGTGATCCGTTCTTGGCTGCTGGAGCTGCTGGTGGCGGCGCTGGAGGAGGATCCAGGGCTGAGCGACCTGCGAGGGGTCGTGGCCGATTCCGGCGAGGGGCGATGGACGGTGGACGAGGCGGTGGTGAACGCGGTACCGGTACCTGTGATCTCAGCCGCCCTGTTCGCGCGCTTCGCCTCACGCCAGGACGACTCCCCTGCCATGCGCGCGGTGGCTGCGCTGCGCGAGCAGTTCGGCGGGCACGCGGTCGAGCCCCGCACCGACCGCTGAGGGACGCGACGTGCATGTCTCGTCGCTCTCCCTCCGTGACTTCCGCTCCTACGAGACGGCCGACCTGAGCCTCGACCCTGGGGTCACCGTGTTCATCGGCCCCAACGGGCAAGGCAAGACGAACCTCGTGGAGGCCGTCCAGTACCTGTCCACCTTGTCCAGCCATCGCGTGGCCACCGATGCGCCCCTCGTTCGAGCCGGAGCCCGCCAGGCCACGGTCGCCGCGAGGCTTCGCTCCGGCGAGCGGTCCCTCACTGTCGAGGTGGAGCTCCACCCCGGCAGGACGAACAAGGCGCGCGTCAATCGCTCACCAGTTCGGGCACCCCGCGAAGTTGTCGGCCTCCTGCGCACGGTCCTGTTCGCCCCCGAGGACCTCAGCGTGGTCAAGGGTGACCCCTCCGAGCGCCGCCGTTTCCTCGACCAGCTCCTCGTCCAGCGTCGACCGCTTCTTGCCGGGGTGCGTGCCGACTACGAACGGGTGCTCAAGCAGCGGTCGGCCCTGCTGAGGTCTGCGGCATCCATGCGTCGCCAGCGGGGGTCGGGGTCGGTGGACCTGAGCACCCTCGAAGTCTGGGACGGGCATCTGGCGCGCACGGGAGGCGAGCTCGTCGCTGGTCGCGTGGGGCTGCTGGACGAGTTGTCGCCCCTGGTTGCCTCGGTCTATGCCGACCTCGCCCCGGGAAGCTCGCCTGCGCGAGTGACGTACCGTCCGAGCGTGACCTCGTTCGGGGTGGACGATGACCGCGCGCAGGCCGCCGGAGTCGACGCGGCTGAGTGGACCGCGCTCATCGCCGAGGCTCTTACGCGGTCGCGCCAGGTCGAGCTCGAGCGTGGCCAAACCCTCGTCGGTCCGCATCGTGACGACCTGCCCCTGTGGCTCGGGGAACTGCCGGCCCGTGGCTATGCCAGTCAGGGGGAGTCGTGGTCGCTGGCGCTGGCGCTGCGGTTGTCGAGCTTCGACCTGCTCTCCGACGACTCCGAGAGCCCTCCGGTGCTCATGCTGGACGACGTGTTCGCCGAGCTCGACAGCCGTCGCCGCGCCCACCTTGCTGACCGGGTCGGGGAGGCCGACCAGGTTCTCGTCACCGCTGCGGTGGAGGCAGACGTTCCTGACAGCGTGTCCGGGGGTCGCTTCTCTGTCGTGTCCGGGCTGGTCGAGCGTGTCGACTGAGTGGCAGCCCGACGGGGTCGAGCTGGCCTGCGCCTTCGTGACTGCGCGCACCGGGGTGGACAAGGAGGTCGAGCTGACTGCGCGGCGACCACGGCGCCGCCGCCGGGGTGGCGCGGTCGAGCAGACCTGGAGCGCTGCCGGTCCCAGCGATCGCGACCCGGCCACTGCCGGCGCAGTAATGGATGCGATCGTCAGCTCTGGCGGTTGGACGCAGCGACTGGCCGTCCACACTGTGACCGGTCGATGGGACCAGATCGTCGGGCCCGCCGTGGCCGAGCACAGCGTCGTCGAGCAGTTCGCTGATGGTGTGCTCACAGTTCGCTGCGACTCGACCGCGTGGGCCACCCAGATGAGGATGCTGGCCCCGCAGCTGCTGAGGCGCCTCGCGGACGAGGCCGGCGAGGGTGTGGTGAAGACGGTTCAGGTGAAGGGTCCGGACGCGCCGTCGTGGGTGCGAGGACCCCGCCGAGTCAAGGGCCGGGGACCCCGGGACACGTACGGCTGATGTGCACGTCAGTGACGTAGAATGACGCGTCTTCTCACCCGTTCCTAGGAGGTCTCTCGCCCGTGACGCACGCTCCGGTCGAGGCCGCCGCCGAACAGGGCTACGACGCCAGCGCGATCACCGTCCTCGAAGGCCTGGAGGCAGTACGCAAGCGCCCCGGCATGTACATCGGGTCGACCGGCGAACGGGGCTTGCACCATCTCGTGTACGAGGTCGTCGACAACGCCGTTGACGAGGCGCTCGCCGGCTACTGCAGCCGGATCGAGATCGACCTCCTGGCCGACGCAGGTGTGCGGGTCACCGACGACGGTCGTGGCATCCCCGTCGACATGCATCCGGCGGAGGGACGACCGGCCGTCGAGGTCGTCCTCACCGTCCTGCACGCTGGTGGCAAGTTCGGTGGCAGCGGCTACAAGGTCTCCGGTGGTCTGCACGGAGTCGGGGTGTCTGTGGTCAACGCCTTGTCCGAGCGCCTCGAGGTCGAGGTTCGTCGAGACGGCTACTTCTGGAGGCAGGCCTACCACCTGGGTGATCCGCTGGGCGACCTTGTTCGCGGCGACGAGACCGACGATAACGGCACAACCATCACTTTCTGGGCGAGTCCCGACATCTTTGAGACAACGGACTACTCGTTCGACACGCTGCAGACCCGCCTCCGAGAGATGGCGTTCCTCAACAAGGGTCTTGAGATCGTCCTGCGCGACTGGCGCCCGGTGGCCGTCGACGCCGACCAGGCTGTCGACGAGGTCACCGGCGTCATCCCGGTCATCACCGAGGACCAGGTGGCCACGGCGCAGGACGCCGGGCTGCCAACAGACGACGAGCGCGTCGACGGTCTGCCACGCGAGGTCACCTACTGCTACGAGGGTGGTCTGGTCGACTTCGTCGCCCACCTCAACCGGGGTCGGGACCTCGCGCACCGCAGCGTCATCTCGTTCGAGGCGGCCGAGGCGGCCGAGGGGGGCATGAGCCTCGAAGTCGCCATGCAGTGGAACGCCGGCTTCTCCGAGCGCGTGCACACGTTCGCCAACACCATCAACACCCACGAGGGTGGGACGCACGAGGAGGGGTTTCGGGCCTCCCTGACCACGTTGGTCAACAGGTTTGCCCGCGAGTGGGGGGTGCTGCGGGAGAAGGACGCCAACTTCACCGGTGACGACGTGCGTGAGGGCTTGACCGCCATCGTCAGCCTGAAGGTGTCCGAGCCGCAGTTCGAGGGTCAGACGAAGACGAAGCTGGGTAACACCGAGGCCAAGTCGTTCGTCCAGACCTTGGTGAACGAGCAGCTCGGCGCGTGGTTCGAGCAGAACCCCACGGAGGGCAAGGACATCGCCCGCAAGGCCCAGCAGGCGTCGTCAGCCCGGATCGCCGCGCGCAAGGCTCGCGACATCGCACGGTCGCGCAAAGGTCTGCTCGGCGGCGCCGGGTTCGGGAAGCTGGCTGACTGCCAGTCCACCGATCCTGAGTCGAGTGAGGTCTTCATCGTCGAGGGGGACTCTGCCGGGGGGTCGGCCAAGGGCGGGCGGGACCCGAAGATCCAGGCGATCCTCCCCATCCGCGGGAAGATCCTGAACGTCGAGAAGGCCCGGATCGATCGGATCCTGCAGAACACCGAGGTTCAGTCGATCATCACGACGCTGGGCACCGGCATCCACGACGACTTCGACCTGGCCCGGCTGAGGTATCACAAGATCGTTCTCATGGCCGACGCGGACGTGGACGGTCAGCACATTCGGACGCTGCTGCTGACGCTGCTCTTCCGGTTCATGCGCCCGATCATCGAGGCCGGACACGTCTACCTCGCCCAGCCTCCGCTCTACCGAATCAAGTGGAGTCAGGGCGAGCACGACCTGGCCTACGGGGACTCCGAGCGAGACGCCCTGCTCGCCGCGGGCCTGGAGAAGGGGCGGAAGCTGCCGGCCACTGCCCCCATCCAGCGCTACAAGGGCCTCGGCGAGATGAACGCCGACGAGCTCTGGGAGACCACGATGAATCCGGACCAGCGGATCCTGCTTCAGGTGACCATGGACGACGCTGCTGCGGCCGACGAGGCGTTCTCCGTCCTGATGGGCGAGGACGTGGAGAGCCGCCGGGCCTTCATCCAGCGCAACGCGCGCGACGTCCGCTTCTTGGACATCTGAGCGGGAGGACCACCCGGTGACCGAGCCCACCAGCACCCCCGCGCCTACGCCGTCCCCGGCTGGCGGGGACGGGGACAACCCGCGCGTGCGCGGGATCGACCTGCAGGCCGAGATGGAACGGTCGTACCTCGACTACGCGATGAGCGTCATCGTGGGTCGTGCGTTGCCGGAGGTCCGCGACGGACTCAAACCCGTGCACCGCCGCGTCCTCTATGCGATGTTCGACGGCGGCTACCGCCCCGATCGCGGGTACTCGAAGTGCTCGCGCGTGGTGGGTGACGTGATGGGCCAGTACCACCCGCACGGGGACTCGGCGATCTACGACACCTTGGTGCGTCTGGCGCAGCGGTGGTCGCTGCGCTACCCGCTGGTCGACGGCCAGGGCAACTTCGGATCGCCGGGCAACGACCCGCCGGCGGCGATGCGCTACACCGAGTGCCGGCTTGCCCCGATGGCCATGGAGATGGTGCGCGACATCGACCAGGAGACGGTCGACTTCCAGCCCAACTACGACGGCCGGGCATCCGAGCCGGTGATCCTGCCCGCCCGCTTCCCGAACCTTCTGGTCAACGGTAGCGCCGGAATCGCCGTGGGCATGGCCACGAACATCCCCCCGCACAACCTTCGCGAGGTCGCAGCGGGGGTTGCATGGGCGCTCGACCATCCCGAGGCCAGCCGACCCGAGCTGCTGGCCGCGCTCATGGAACGAATCTCCGGTCCCGACTTCCCGACCGGCGCGCTGATCGTCGGGCGGGCCGGTATCGAGGAGGCCTACACAACCGGTCGCGGCTCGGTCACCATGCGCGCTGTCGTCGAGGTGGAGGAGGACAGCAAGGGTCGTACGAGCCTCGTCGTCACGGAGCTTCCCTACCAGGTCAACCCCGACAACCTGGCGGTCAAGATCGCCGAGCTGGTGAACAACGGCAAGGTCGGTGGCATCGCCGACATCCGGGACGACACCTCGACGCGCACCGGTCAGCGGTTGGTCATCGTCCTCAAGCGCGACGCGGTACCCATGGTCGTGCGCAACAACCTTTTCAAGCACACCCAGCTTCAGGACACGTTCGGCTGCAACATGGTCGCGCTCGTGGACGGTGTCCCGCGCACCCTGTCGCTCGACGGCTTCGTCCGGCACTGGATCGCCCACCAGATCGACGTGATTCGTCGCCGTACCGAGTACCGGCTGCGCAAGCGTCGTGAGCGCCTGCACATCGTGCGAGCGCTGCTGAAGGCGATCGACGTCATCGACGAGGTCATCGCGCTCATTCGCGGCAGCGCGTCGGCGGCGGCCGCACAAGGGGCCCTGCAGGACTTCCTCGACATCGACGAGCTCCAGGCCCGAGCGATCCTCGACCTCCAGCTGCGCAAGCTGGCTGCCCTCGAGCGCCAAGAGCTGCAGGCGGAGTACGACCAGCTGATGGCCGAGATCACCGACCTCGAAGACATCCTGGCTCGCGACGAGCGCAAGCGAGACATCGTTCGCTCCGAGCTGGACGAGATCGTCGAGCGATACGGGGACGAGCGGCGCACCCGGATCATCCCGGGTGAGGGCAGCCTGACCGACGAGGACCTCATCCCCGTCGAGGACGTGGTGGTCACGCTCACGCGCGGCGGGTACGTCAAGCGGACCCGCTCCGACCTCTATCGGTCCCAGAAGCGCGGCGGCAAGGGCGTTCGAGGTGCCCAGCTGCGCGGGGACGACGTGGTCGCCCACCTTCTGAGTACGACGACGCACCACACGCTGCTGTTCTTCACCGACCGAGGGCGGGTGTTCCGGGTCAAGGCCTACGAGGCTCCCGAGGCTGCTCGAGACGGCCGCGGCATGCATGTCGCGAACATGCTGTCGTTGCCCGCCGACGAGTCGGTCGCCCAGGTTCTGGCGATCGAGGACTTCGAGCAGATGCCCTACTTGGTGCTGGCAACCCGGTCGGGCATGGTGAAGAAGACGAGGCTGACCGCCTACGACACCCGGCTCTCCGGCGGGATCAAGGCGGTATCACTCACTGGTGACGACGAGGTGATCGGCGCTCACCTGCTGACGTCCGATGACGACCTGCTCCTGGTCTCGCGCTTGGGCATGGCGATCCGTTTCCGGGCCGACGACGAGGCCCTGCGGCCGATGGGTCGGGACACCCGCGGCGTGCGGGGCATGCGTTTTCGCGCCGATGACGACCTGTTGTCGATGACTGTCGTCCCGGCCGACCTCGATGAGGACGAGACGTTCGTGTTCACGGTCACCGGCGCCGGGTTCGCCAAGAGGACCGCGCTGTCGGACTATCGACCCCAGGGACGTGGCGGGATCGGGCTCAAGGCGGCTCGGATCACTCGGGCCCGGGGCGCGCTCGTCGGGGCCCTGGCCGTTGGCGCGGACGACGAGGTCCTGAGCATCCGCGCAGCCGGGGGAGTGACACGCAGCCCTGTCGCCGACGTCCGGGCCACGGGACGTGACACCATGGGCGTGACGTTCGTGGACGTCAGCGAGGGTGATGCCGTCGTTGCGATCACGCGGGTTGTCGAGGACGATCTCGACGAGACCGAACCGGCCGGCGGCGACGTCGACGAAGTTGGCCCCAGCGACGTCGTCGGGGAGGATGACGAGTTGTGACAAGCAGTCCACGCCCCTCCACCGGCGTCGGGTCCGATGACGAGACTCCTTCGGTCGACGATGTCGACGTCACCTCGGCCGCCGACGACGTCGGCGCTGAGGACGTGACGCAGTCCGTGCAGCAGGTAGAGGGCTCCGAGGCCTCCGAGCCCTCCGAGGACACGGGGCCGCAGACGGACCCTCATGGCATGGACGCGATCGATCAGCCTGCTGTCGAGATCGCCGGCGGTGCGCACGCGCGCGAGCCCGAGGAGCCACCGGCAGCCCGTCCGATCACGAGCGCGGCGCGACGCACGGGGAAGGTGCGCAAGGCTCGGCTCCGGCTGCTTCGGGTCGAACCCTGGTCGGTGATGAAGAGCGCATTCGTCCTCTCGATCGCGATCGGGATCACCTTCGTCGTGGCGACGGCCACACTCTGGTCGGTCATCGACGCGGCCGGCGTCTTCGAGGTCGTCGGGGACCTGGTGATCGACCTGACCGAGTCGGAGTCCAATGCCGGCGTCGACGTGACCGACTATGTCGGCCTCCCCCGCGTCGTCGGCCTTGCCACCGTCATCGCGGTGATCGACGTTGTGCTGCTGACGGCCCTGGCGACGCTCTTCGCGTTTCTCTACAACCTCTCGGCGGCGCTGCTCGGTGGCTTCGAGATCACCCTGGCCGAGGACGACTAAGCGATTCGTGGCGGCCCTGGTCGGTGGGGTACCGTTTGCCGCTGGTTCGGGCCTATAGCTCAGACGGTTAGAGCGCTTCCCTGATAAGGAAGAGGTCACTGGTTCAAGTCCAGTTAGGCCCACGTGAAGAAGCTTGTGGTGATGGCTGTCCTTGTCGGCGTCGGCTACGTCGGCTACCAGAAGTGGTCGCGGCAGAGGGAAGAGAACGACGTCTGGTCGCAGGCGACTGATCCTGTCGCCCCGCGGGACCTTCGATGAGAGCAGCCGCCGCAGGTGCCATGGCAACGGGGACGTAGCTCAACTGGCAGAGCACCGCCTTTGCAAGGCGGGGGTTAGGGGTTCAAGTCCCCTCGTCTCCACTCGTCGTACGAGGCCGACGACTACTGACGCTCCGGACACCCGGAGCAGTTCGAGCCGCTGCCCCTCGGGAGTGCCAGCGGCTCGAACCCGTCCCTCGGACGCGCCTAGCTCTTCGCCTCGTCGGCGGCAGCGTCGGCCGCTGCCTCTGCTTGGTCGGCGGCATCGGACACCGCTTCCCCCGCAGCCTTCGACTTCTTCTTGGCAGCACCGGCTGCCTCGTCCGCCGCCTCCGAGACGGCGTCAGCCGCATCGTCAGCCTTGTCCGCGGCGGTGTCGGCTGCTGCCGAGGCCTTGTCGGACACGGTGCCGGCCGCGTCGGAGGCCTTCCGGCTCCAGTCGGTCGACGACGTGCTGTCCCAGCCGCCCGCGCTCTCCCAGGCGTTCTCGTCCGAGGAGTCCATGAGCTTCTTGGCGATGACCGCACCGGCGGCGGCGAGCGCCCCAACGAAGACGATCTTCTTGAATGCACCCATTGAGTGGGTCCCTTCTCCCGTGACCTGTTGGACCATCCGATCATGCGCTGACCCCGCAGGTCCAGTCGCGGGGTGACAGACTAGGGACCCCCGCCGTCGAAGGGCGGGTTCCCCCAACCAGGAAGGTAGTCCCTGTGTCCGAGCGACTTGTCGCCACCCTGAGCACGAACTACGGCGACGTAGCCATCGAGCTGTTCCCCAACCACGCCCCCAAGACAGTCGCCAACTTCGTCGGCCTGGCCGAGGGGACGAAGGAGTGGACGGACCCGAGAACACGCCGACCATCGTCGGACAAGTTCTACGACGGACTGACCTTCCACCGGGTGATCCCCAACTTCATGATCCAGGGCGGATGTCCGCTGGGAACGGGAACGGGCAGCCCAGGCTTCTCCTTCGGCGACGAGTTCCACCCCGAGCTGTCCTTCGACCGCCCCTACCTGCTGGCGATGGCGAACGCCGGGCCGAACACGAACGGGTCGCAGTTCTTCATCACCGTGGCGCCCACTGCGTGGCTCACCCACAAGCACACGATCTTCGGTGAGGTTGCCGACGACGCCAGCCGCAAGGTCGTCGACGCGATCGCCGCCGTGCCGACGGGTGCTCAGGACAAGCCTGCCGATCCGGTCGTGATCGAGTCGGTGTCGATCGAGCGGTCCGAGTCCTGACCGAGCCGCACGACCCGGGTTCGTCGGTGGCACCACCTCGGTGTTATCGGCACCCGAATCGGGAGACGCGCATCGCGTGTACCCGCTGCTCACGGCCGATCTGCCCGGAGTGCATGGTGCCCGCCCCCGTCGGCTTCCACTGTCCGGCGTGTGTCGATCAGGCACGACGAGCCGTCCCCGCGGTGCGTTCGCCGCTGGGTGGTGTTGCCCGCGCCCAGCCCCATCGAGCGACTGCAGCGCTGATCGGTGCGAACGTAGTGCTCTATCTTGCGACCGTCGTCACCGATGACCGTCTGGTTCTCGACTACGGCATGTTCGGGGCAGCCGTGGCAGCCGGGGAGTGGTGGCGGCTCGTCACGGCCCCGTTCCTGCACGCGGGGCTGTGGCACCTCGGGCTCAACATGTTCGCCCTGTGGATCCTCGGAGGCGTGCTCGAGCCGCTGCTCGGGCGGTGGCGCTTCGTGGCCGTCTACTTGATCTCCGCGGTGGCCGGGGCCGTCGCTTCCTACGCGTTCGGCAGCCCTCTCGTCGTCTCGGTCGGCGCCTCCGGTGCGGTCTTCGGGCTGCTCGGGGCCATCCTCGTCTCGCTGCGCCGGCTGAACCGAGACGTGTCCGGCGTCGTGGTGCTGCTGGTCATCAACCTGGGCATCGGCTTCGTGGTCCCGAACATCGACTGGCGCGCCCACCTGGGAGGGCTGCTGGCCGGCGTCGTCGCGACCGCGGCCATGCTTGCGGTGCCGCGACGGCATGCGGTGGTGGGAACGTTGGGTGCGCTCGCAGCCGTGCTCACGGCTGTCACAGCCATCGCGGCATGGCGCACCGACCAGCTTCTCAGCATCCTGGGCTGAGGACACGAAGCCAGTTATCCACAGGACTTGTCCCCAGTGGGGATGAACTACAGGAGTGTAATCACAGCAGTGGATGACGGCTGTGGACGAGTCACTTCCACCGTGTGAAGACGAGGAAGCCGGCAACGATGAACCCCATGCCGATGAGCAGGTTCCAGTTGTCCAGGGCGGCCATGCCGGGGATCTCGTTGCCGGCCACGTAGTTCACGACGATCCACAGCAGGCCGAGGATCAACAGGGCTGAGCCGGTGATCGGCACCCAGCGCCCACTCGGCTGGTCGTCCTGACCTGCGCTGGGCGTGGGGCTGCGGGGGGAGGAGGCCTTCTTGCGGCGACGCGACTCGGGCACCCGTCTAGCCTAGATGCTGGGACGGAGGTGTGCTCATGGCGGCGACGAAGGGCTGGCACGGCGGGGCGGTGCTGCTGCTCGGCGTGGCCGGGATCCTCATCGCGGCGGGTATCTCGCTGGCCGACACGAGCGACGTCGACGCGACCCGAGGAACGGACCTGCCCCAGCTCGTCGACGACGAGACCGCGCGCGTCGTCGAGCTGGAGGAACGCGCCGCCGACCTCACCGAGCAGGTCGAGACCCTCGGTGCCGTCTCGGCCGACGAGCCGGTCCGCCAGACACAGGCCGAGGTCGCCGAGCAGGCCGAGATGGCGGGGTTCGCCGAGGTGGAAGGGCCCGGGGTCACGGTGACGCTCGACGACGCCCCGGTACCCGACGACCTGACTGACCTGCCTGACGGAACCTCGCCCGACGACTACGTCGTGCACCAGCAGGACGTGGAGGCCGTCGTCAACGCGTTGTGGGACGGCGGCGCCGAGGCGCTGCGAATCATGGACAGGCGCATCACCAGCGTGAGCGCCGTCCGGTGCGTGGGCAACGTGATCATCCTGGACGGGCAGGTCTACTCACCGCCGTTCACCATCACGGCCATCGGGAACCCCGCCCCGCTCTCCTCGTCCCTCGATCGCTCCAGCGGGGTTCAGATCTACCGGCAGTGGGCCGACTACATCGGCCTGGGATGGTCGGTCACCGAGCACGACTCGGTTGTCCTACCGGCGGCCACGGGCCCCAGCACGCTCTTGTATGCCGACAGCGGGGCAGGACTGACATGACCGGCGTGGAACCCAGGCGGATCCTCGTCGTCGACAACTACGACAGCTTCGTCTTCAACCTCGTTCAGTATCTGGGCCAGCTCGGCGCCCGCTGCGATGTCCGGCGCAACGACGAAGTCGAGGAGCAGGACGCGCTCGCTTTCGACGGGGTTCTGCTCTCACCTGGGCCTGGGACGCCGGAGGCGGCCGGGGTGTGCGTCAGCATGGTCCGTTCGGTGGCCGGTGAGGTCCCGGTCTTCGGCGTCTGCCTGGGGCTGCAAGCGATCGCCGTGGCCTACGGGGCCGAGGTGACGCGCGCCCCTGAGCTGCTCCACGGCAAGACCAGCACCGTGCACCACGACGGATCCGGAGTGCTCAACGGGGTCCCGGACCCCTTCACCGCTACTCGGTACCACTCGCTGGCCATCGAGGAGAGCTCGCTGCCGGCAGACCTCGTCGTCAGCGCCCGAAGCGAGAGCGGCGTGGTCATGGCGGCCAGGCACCGTGACGTGGCGGTCGAAGGCGTCCAGTTCCACCCGGAGTCGGTGCTGACCGAGGCGGGTCACCTGATGCTCGCCAACTGGTTGGCGGCCTGCGGAGACGTCGACGCTCCCGATCGCGCGCAAGGCCTCGAGCCGGTCGTGCACCGGGGGCCGGCGTCGCTTCCGTTGCCGACACCGGTCGGCTGAGACGTCAGAGCTGTCTAGGGCGTCGCCGTCGCCGCCGGGGTCGGTGTTGAGGTCGGCGACGGAGCCGGCGGCTGGGTCGGCTCCGGATCCGGTGCGACCGCGACCGTGATGGCGACTCGACTGCCGAACGAGACCTCGGTGCCCGGCGCCGGGGCCTGGAACACCACGGTTCCCGCTGCTTCGGCATCAGTCGGTTCCTCGTTGACGAGGACCTCGAAGCCGGCCTGCCGAAGCGTCGCCTGGGCCTCGCCACTCGGTAGGCCCTCGACGTTGGGCACCTCCACCTTGCCGTTGGAGGCGACCAGCACGACCGACGACCCGACCTCGACCTCGCTCCCTTCCGGGGGAAGCACCTCCAGGACGGTTCCTTCGGGCTGGTCGCTGGCCTCCTCGCGCACGTCGGAGATCACCAGCTCGGCATCCGTGAGCAGAGGCCTGGCGTCGGCCACGGACAAGCCAACCACGGCAGGAACGACTGTGCGTTCACGGCCCGTGGAGATGACCACGTCCACCGAGCTCTGTGGGTCGACCAGCTCACCCGACGTTGGTGCCTGCTCCACCACGGTTCCCGGGTCGGCATCAGGGTCGGCCTGCTCAGAGGTCTGCCCGACCGCCAGGTCGCGCTCGGCGAGTGCGGCCTCGGCTTCGGCGAGGGTCATCCCGAGGAGGTTCGGGACCCTTACCTGCTCTGCGCTGGGCTGGAAGAGCGCCCAGCCGGCGAGGCCCGCCAGACCCAGCACCAGGATCACCCCGATCGTGATGAGGACGTAGCGGCCGGCGTTCGACGAGGCCGGCTCAGGCTCGACGTCGGCGATGCCGGGAACGAGCGCGGTTGCCGTGGGGTCGGCGGCTGCGACGGGGGGTACGGCGGCCACGGGCATCCCCGTCCGCGCGCGCTCCACGTCAGCGCGCATCTCTGCCGCGCTCTGGTAGCGCTGGAGGCGGTCTTTCGCCAGCGCCGTGAGCACGACCGAGTCGACCGACACAGTGATCGCGGGGTTGAGCGCCGACGGCGGGCGCGGGGACTCCTTCACGTGCGCCATGGCCACGGACACCAGCGAGTCGCCGACGAACGGAGGGCGCCCGGTGAGCAGCTCGTACAGGACGCACCCGGTGGCGTAGAGGTCGCTGCGGGCGTCCACGGTCTCGCCGCGGGCCTGCTCGGGGGAGAGGTACTGAGCGGTGCCGACCACCATCGAGGTCTGCGTCATCGTCTGATGCGCGTCCCCCATGGCTCGAGCGATGCCGAAGTCCATGACCTTGACCTGGCCGGACTCGGTCACCATCACGTTGCCGGGCTTGATATCACGGTGCACGATGCCGGCCCGGTGGCTGTAGTCGAGGGCGCGCAGGATCTCCTCGGTGATCTGCAACGACTGCTCGGTCGTGACGCCCTGCTCCTCGCGGAGAAGCTCGCGCAGCGTCTTGCCCTCGACGTACTCCATGACGATGAAGGGCACTGAGACGCCGTTCACCTCGCTCTCACCGGTGTCGTAGACCGCAACGATGTTCGGGTGGTTCAGCGAGGCTGACGACTGCGCCTCCCGCCGGAACCGCGCCTGGAACGTCTCGTCGGTGATGAGGTCGACACGTAGGGCCTTGATGGCCACGACTCGACCCAGGCGAAGGTCCCGCCCGCGGTGCACCTCGGCCATGCCGCCTCGGCCGATCACCTCGCCCATCTCGTAGCGCCCGCCGAGCAGCACCGGCCCGGCCGGTGAGTCGCTCGCTGACCGCTGCGACGACGGCTCGTTGCCGGGACCCGACGAGGGGGTCGTCGCCGTCGGCGGGTCGACCTGGGGCGGCGCCTGGTGCGGCCCGGTCGAGTCCGGGTCACTGGCTCTGGTCCGGTTGTCGTCGTGCTCCGGCGGGTCCATCCCGGTGGGCGTCTCGTTCATGGCTGTGTGCCTCCCCTCAGGAGAACCGCTTGCATCACGGCTCGTGCAACGGGTGCGGCGAGGCGCCCACCCGAGATGTCCAGCTCATCGCCGGCGTCCTCGATCACGACCGCCACGGCGACCTCTGGACTCTCCGCCGGTGCGAACGAGGTGAACCAGTAGATGGGTGGATCCTGCGGTCCGCGCTCGGCCGTTCCCGTCTTGCCCGCGACACTGACTCCAGCGATGGCCGCGTTCGTGCCCGTCCCGCTGTCCACGACCTCAACCATCATCTCGGTCAGCTCGCGGGCGGTCTGCCGCGAGACGGCGTCGGACTGCTCTTCCGGCTCGGTGATCCGCAGGGGATCGAGATCGGGGGCCAGCGCCTCGGCGATCAAGTACGGGGCCATGAGCGTCCCGTTGTTGGCGATGGCAGCCGACACCATGGCCGTCTGCAGCGCGGTCGACCGCACGTCGTACTGCCCGATCGATGCCTGCGCCGTCTGCGCCGGGTCGAGGTTGCTCGGAAAGACACTGGTCGCAGCGTTGTACGCGGCCAGAGGCTGGCTGTTGTAGCCGAACGCCTCGGCCTGCTCCCTCAGCACGTCGTCACCGATATCGATCCCAACGAGAGCGAAGGCCGTGTTGCACGAGATGCGCAGCGCCTCCGCCAGCGTCGTCGTGTCGTCGGGGCCACAGGAGGTGCCGGTGGCGTTGGGCAGGACCGACGTGCTCCCCGGCAGCTGCAGCTGCGCTGGACCCGGGATCGGACTGTCGGGGTCGTACTCTCCGCTCTCGAGTGCCGCGGCGGCCGTGATGAGCTTGAACACCGAACCCGGCGGGTAGGTACGGGCGATGGCTCGGTTGAGACCAGGATCGTCGGGGTCGGTCTCCAGCGCCGTCCACGCCTCCTCCTGAGTCTCGGAGTTCGGGTGGGCCAGGGGGTTGGGGTCGTAGCTGGGAGACGACACCATGGCAAGGATCGCACCGGTGCTGGGATCGAGGGCGACGACGGCGCCTGCCTTGCCCTGCAGACCCTCGTAGGCAGCACGCTGTGCTTCCGGGAGCAGCGTGAGGCGGACGCTGCCGCCCTCCGGGGCACGCCCGGCGACCAAGTCGATGAGGCGCCGGGCGAACAGGGCGTCGTCGGTCCCGGCCAGGATGTCGTTGGCGACCCTCTCCGTCGCTGATCGGCCGTAGATCCAGGAGTAGTAGCCGGTTGCGTGCGCATAGAGCTCTGGCTCCGGGTAGCTGCGCCGGTACTCGAACAACCCGCCAGTTGCCTGGGAGCGGGCCACGGCCTCGTCGTCGACCAGGATCGGCCCACGTTGACGGGCGTACTCCTCGAGCAGGACCCGTCGGTTGTCCGATCGCGCATTCAGCTCGTCGGCCCAGAAGGCTTGGATGAACGTGATGTTGCCCAGCAGAGCCGTGAACAGGACGAGCATGACGATCGACCAGCGCCGGATAGCCCGGTTCACCGCAGTCTCACCGCCTGTGTCTGTGCCTCGGCGAGAGGCTGTGGTGGCGTCGGGGCGGGCCGTCGTCCGGCATCGCTCACCCGCAGCAGAAGGGCGACGATGACCCAGTTCATGACGAGGGAGGAGCCGCCGAGGGACAGGAACGGCGTGGTGAGTCCGGTGAGCGGGATGAGCTTCGTGACGCCACCCACCACGACGAAGACCTGAAGGCCCACGACACTGGCGAGCCCGGTCGCCAGCAGCGTCCCGAACGGGTCACGGACACCGATCGCGATGCGAAGGCCGCGTGCCACGATCACCCCGAACAGCAGGATCACGACCATCAGGCCGGTGAGTCCGAGCTCCTCGCCCAGGGCAGCCGCGATGAAGTCGGACTCCGCGAACGGGATGAGGTTGGGCTGACCCCGGCCAAGGCCCGTGCCGATGAGTCCGCCGTAGGCGAGCCCGTACAGGCTCTGGATGACCTGGTAGCCACTGTCGGGGTCGTCGAAGGGCTGAAGCCACACCGACACCCGGGTCTGCACGTGATCGAAGAGCACGTAGCTCGCCCAGCCCCCGACCGCCGCCAGGGCTGCACCCACGACGAGCCAGCCCACGCGTTCGGTCGCGACGAACAGCAGGACGACGAAGACCCCGAAGAAGAGAACTGCTGCACCGAGGTCGCGCTCGAACACGAGGATCGCCAGTGCCAGCACCCAGACCAGGAGGATCGGGCCGAGGTCCTTGCCGCGAGGGAGGTCGACGCGCAGCACCCTTCGACCCGCCAGGGCGAGCGCCTCACGATGGGCGACGAGGTAGGACGAGAAGGCCACGACCATGACGACCTTCGCGGCCTCCCCCGGCTGGAAGGACTGCCCGAGCACCGACACCCAGATCCTGGCACCGTTGATCTCGACCCCGAGGCCGGGAACCAGCGGGAGCAGGAGCAGGAACACGCCCACGAGAAAGGTCAGGTAGGTGTATCTCGCCAGTACACGGTGGTCACGCACCAGCCAGAGAACGCCGCCCATCAGCAACAGGCCGACGATGCTCCAGACGAGCTGACCCGAGGCCTGCGGCGGGGGGACGGGAACGCCGTTCAACTCGGCCTGGGTCACGTTCGCCACGTCGAGGCGGTAGATCATGGCCAGACCGATGCCGTTGAGGGCGAGCGCGGCCGGGAGGAGGACCGGGTCGGCGTACGGGGCCCGCCAGCGCACGACGAGGTGGGCGGCGATCCCCACCCCGGCGAAGCCCACAGCGTAGGCAGCCAGCCGCGGTGGTAGCTCGGAGTCGGTTCCGAGCCCGACGGCGGCGAACGACCCCACGGCGATGGCGACAGCCACGAGCACGAGGACGAACTCGGTCCAGCGACCCGTGCCACCGCGGCGAGTGCTCGTCGTCTGCGCACTCACGATGCCGAACCGCCGTTCACGCTCGAGCAGTCCAGACCCGGGAATCCACTGATCTGTGGTCCAGCGTTGTTGGCGCGGCACGCCTCACGACGAACCCGCTCGGCGATGGCCCCGGCGTCGGTGATGTCGTCGGCGCGGATGCCGTCGGTGAGGTTCTCCTGGTACACCTCGGGCAGCGCGGTGAGCGGTAGGTCGGGCACGGTGGACACCACGGCGCTGCCGGGGATTCCCGGCACTCCCTGTCGAATCACGACGTCCTCGCCATCGACGCCGACGAAGTACTGCTGGTCGTACCAGGCCGATCCGAGGCGGTAGCCGAGGACTACGAGCACCACGGCCAGCACTGCCAGGACGACAGCCACGGCGATCCGGGTGCGGCTGCGGTGTCGAGGTGCGTACCGCTCCACCTCGTCGTCGTCGACTGCCTTGACCTCGGTCGGGTCGTCCGGCTCGTGGGGCGGCGCCCCTGCTGCCGCCGTCGGCTCGACTGGGCCCTCCTCGTCGTCGTAGCGCAAGGCGTCCGGGTGGGCGGCGCCGATGGAGGCGGCCCCGACCAGGTGCGCCTCGGTGGTGTCGTCGTCGAGGCCGACGTGGCTGCTGGCCCGGACGTCGGCCACGACGCAGGTGATGTTGTCCGGACCACCCCCCTCGACGGCCATCTGGACGAGTGCGTCGGCTGCCTGCTGAGAGTCGGGCGTCTCGGCCAGCACGCGAGCGATCTCGTCGGCGTGCACCACGCCGGACAGGCCGTCGCTGCAGAGCATCAGACGGTCGCCGTCCAGTGCGTCCACCTGGCCGAGGTCGGGGACGACGTCGTCGCCCCCCAGCGCCTGGAGCAGGAGGGAGCGAGCTGGGTGGGTCTCGCGCTCCTGCTCGTTGATGCGACCCTCGTCGATGAGTGCCTGCACGTAGGTGTGGTCCCGCGTCAGCTGCACGAGCTCCCCGTCACGCAGCAGGTACGCCCGCGAGTCGCCGATGTGGGCAAGGCTGAAGCCCTGCCCCGTCCACAGCAGGGCGGTCACGGTCGTGCCCATCCCACTGCGCCGAGGGTCGCTGTCCACGAGGTCCCTGATGCGCTGGTTCGCCGTGGCGATGGCGTTCGTCAGGGCCTCGTCGGCGTCCATGTCCTCTGGCGCGGGCCCCGGCCCATCGAGGACGGCGAGCGCCTCGACGGTGACGGCGCTGGCCACCTCGCCAGCGGCATGCCCGCCCATGCCGTCGGCGACGACCAGGAGCCGGGGCCCCGCGTAGCCGGAGTCCTCGTTGCCCTGTCGCACCAGCCCAACGTGCGACTGGGCCACTGATCGGACCGCAAGGTTCATGGGTGTCGTCGGCTACTTCCGGAGCTCGAGAACCGTGCGCCCGAGCCTCACCGTCGACTTCGCCCCCACCGGGGTAGGTCGCGAGATGCGGGCACCGGCGACGTACGTCCCGTTGGTTGAACCCAGGTCCTCGACGTACCACTGCCCGTTGTGCGGGATGAACCGGGCGTGCCGGGTGGAGACGTACTCGTCCGTCAGGTCCATGTCATTGCCCGAGCCGCGACCCATGGTGATCGTCCCGGCCAGCGCGGCCTGCGTGCCGCTGTCACCACCCTCGATGACGACGACCTTGGTCGGGGCACCGCGGTGCAGCTTCACCGGCTTCGCGGGCTTGGCCGCGACCGCTGCAGCGGCGGCGGGCTGCGCGTTGGCCGAGGCGGAGTCCGACTGCGCCCGGGGTCGGACACCGAAGAGGTCGGCGCGGATGGCCGAGGCGATCGCGAACGCGAACACCCAGAGCATGGCCAGGAAGCCCATCTGGATCAGGGTGAGGGTGAGCTCGGACACGGCTAGCCCGGCCCGTTCCGGGGGTCGCGGCTGCGCACCGTGATCGTCGTGGAGCCGAGCGTGACCTCGCTGCCGTCCCGCACCTGGGCCTGGGCGACCTGCGTGCCGTCGACGACTGTTCCGTTCGTGGAGTGCAGGTCGACGATGACGACGTCGGCTCCGGATCCCTCGCCCAGCACTCGGAACTCCGCGTGGCGCCGGCTGACGCCCGGGTCGTCGATGCGGATGTCACAGTCCGATCCGCGTCCGACCATCACCCCGGCCGCCAGCACGGGGATGACCTCGCCGTTGACCTCGAGGTAGGCCGGGGCGGATCGTGAGCTCACCTCCGGTGCCCGCGCCGAGACGTCGGCCTGCACGCGCGATGTGACCCGGAACTGACCGGTGCGAAGGCCGTCGTCCTGCTCGAGCACGACGTCGACCGGGCCGGGCAAGGCATAGCGCTGCAGGTCGGCGTGCTCGGTGACGAGCGAGGTGAGCTCGGTGACCAGGCTCGTCGCGTAGGGCGACAGCCGATCGTGGTCGCGGGGGGAGAGGCGCACCGTGAACGTGTTCGGGGCCAGGGATCGATCGCGCGAGAGCACCTGGGCGTTGTTGTCCAGCTCACGTTGTAGTGCGGCGGCGACCTCGACCGGCTGGACGTCGGAGCGAAACATGCGCGAGAAGGTGCCGTTGACGAAGGACTCCAGCCGTTGCTCGATCCGCTGCAGGGTGCCCACGGTCACCTCCCTCGTGCTCGGCTCGTGCAGGATCTGCCCGTCGCCTGGGCAGTCGTGGGTCGATCGTATCCATGAGCAGCCCTCCTGCCGGTTGACGCGCTCATCCAGCGGGGTCTTGCCGTGATAATCTCGGCCCGAGCACGCTCACCACGATCGAGCTCGTCCTGGTCGCACGATGACCGGACACACCCGCGCGGGTGGCGGAATAGGCAGACGCGCACGGTTCAGGTCCGTGTGTCCGCAAGGACGTGGGGGTTCAACTCCCCCCTCGCGCACCGACGGCCCGTCGCCTGACGCATGGATCCGGTCAGGTCAGCGAGAGGACGCGACGATCAGACGAAGCTCGTCTGCGGTGAGCTCGATCGGGTGCCCCTTCATGCTCGAGGAGCGAGACGAGGCGTGAACGACGTGGTCCACGTCGTCCCCGTCGAGGCCGTAGGCGCTGAGCCCGGGAATCGACAGCGCCTGACTGGTCTCCCGAATCCACCCGACGAGGTCGTCGGTGCGGGACTGCGACTCCCCGGTCACGAGGTCGGCAGCGTGCGCGTAGCGGACCAGAGCCGGAGAGTGGGGGTTGCGGCTGCGTAGAGCGGCCGTTGTGACGGTGACGACCGACGGAAGGAGGGCTGCGCAGATGGCACCGTGCGGCCCGCCCGTCAGGCCACCCACGACGCCCGCGATGCCGTGGACAGCGCCGAGCTTCGCATTGGCCAGCGCCAGTCCGCCGAGCAGCGAGCTGAGAGCCATGTTCGTGCGAGCCGCGACATCGCCGCCGTCAGCGTAGGCCGCCCGTAGCGACCGCCCTGCTGCGGTCAGGCCGGTGCGCGCGAACCCGTCCGTGAGCGCGTTGGCCATCGGCGAGACGTAAGGCTCCAGGCACTGAGTGAAGGCATCGAGGCCGCTCGACGCGGTGACGTCGGGCGGGCACTCGAGGGTCAGCAGCGGATCGACGATCGCTGCGGCAGGCAGCACCGTGGGTCCGCGGACGCTGACCTTCACTCGGTGCTCGGGTGAGGAGAGGACGGCGTTGGCCGTCACCTCTGACCCCGTCCCGGCTGTTGTCGGCACGGCCACCACAGGCAAGCCGGGGCCCGGTAGGGGCCGTCCACCACCGATGACCTCGAGGTGGTCCATCGGGTCGTCTCCCGCGACGAGGGCCCCGGCCGCCTTGGCGAGGTCCATGACGCTGCCCCCCCCGATCCCGAGGACGACATCGCACTCGCGGGCCGCTTCGACCGCGGCTCGGACGTCGTCGACGGTCGGCTCGCGGTGCGCGCGGACGTGGGTGATCTGAACCTGACCCTCGGCAAGCGCGTCCAGAACGTCGTAGCGCTCGGGGTGTGATCCGGTGATCACGAGGGCCTTCCTGCCGTGCGCGACCACGGCCCCCGGGATCTCCGTGGCGCAACCGGCACCGAAGGTGATGCGTCCGGCGGTGGCGAACGAGAAAGCCCTGCCGATCACGACGCTGACGAACGCCAGCCGGTCTCGCTGCCCGGGTCGACCGGCGAGAAGGTGGCCGAGGTTCGTGGTCGAGCCATCCACGGGGCCACGGCGTCGCGCCAGGTCGCGTAGTGCTCGGTCCGCTTGTGGGCGGCGGGGGCGTCCTCGTCCCCGTAGACCTCGACGAGCACGATATGGGCCGGGTCGTTGCGGTCCTGCACGACGTCGAAGCGCAGCACGCCGGGCTCCTGTCGTGACTCGTGCGCGTTGCGGCGGGTCGCCTCGAGGAAGTCCTCGAGCTTGTCGAGAACCACCTGCACGTCCACGTGGACCACTCGCATGGCTCCATCCTGCCGCCAGCCCCGCCCAAGCTGCCGCAAATTGGCGAAATGCCGCTACTCAGCCGGGACGGCCAGCGGGTGACCCGTCTCCTGCAGGGTCTTGAGACCGTCGAGAATCAGCCTCCACCCGCCGGACACCTGCTCGTAGGTCGCCGTCTCCCCATCGACGTGGTCGTGGACGAGCGTGAGCCTCGTCAGCGAGTCGCCCATGGGTTCGAGCCCGAAGGTCACGCCGGTTGGCGCATCGGCGACCAGCGGCTCGTCCCATCGGGCGCTGAAGGTCATGACGAGACGGGCCGGCTCGTCCACCTCGACCACCTCGCCGACGATCGCGATGGTCCCGTCGGGCCGGTCGTACTGATATGTCGACGAGGACTGGGTTGAGGTAGTGGTGCTTGGACCGGCCCACCTTGCGCGTCGTGATCAGGCCGGCGTCTTCGCAGATCCCGAGGTGCTCAGCCGCCCCGGTGACTAATCAGTCACGTGTCAAGGTTCGCGTCGAGGTCTGGCGCAATCGGCCAAGGGCGTCCACCATGAGGATGTGCGGGCCGTTCTGGCGAAGCTGCGTCCGTCCTGGGTTCGAGGCTCCGGTCGGGCGGACCCGTTCGCCACGCTGGAGATCCAGGAGCGCCTGTCCCGGTTGTCCCAGGAGATGAAGGCGCTCGACGACCCCACGTACCGCCGGTTCGGCGGCTGGCACCACGCTCGAGCCGCGCAGGAGGCCTACGAGCGCACTCTTGACGACGCCTGCCGCCTCGCGGGCCTTCCCGTTGAGGTCGGGCGCGGTCCCGCGCACCGGCTGCTGGCCGAGGCCAACCTCGAGAGCGCCGGCTGGCGCTGGTAGGCGAGGCCCAGCCACAGTGGCGCGGCCTCCTAGAAGATGTGGTCGACCGTTCGTCCCTCGGCCACGGCGCGCTGGAGGTGCATACGCAGCGGATCGACTCGGATGAGCGCCGGTGGAGCCGCCAGGACCCCTGGTAGCTCGGACATCATCTCGTGGAAGGGCCGGCTGGCCCGGTGCGCCGTGAGGGCGTCGTCGTCGGTGAACCACTCGTACAGCCAGAGGATGTCTGCCTCGTTCGGGTCGACGGCGACGATGAACGCCTCCGTTCCCGGCTCGGCCGCCAGGGAGTCGATGTACCGGTTCGTGATGTCGAGAGCGGCCGTGCGAGCACCGGCCTTGCAGACGAGGCGGACGAAGAGGCCAACCCGCCCGGGCAGCAGTGCGCTCACCGAGGTGTCGGGCTCGTCGCTCACGTCGTCAGTCAACACCCGCGCCGCCCTTGTCGCTCGTTGGTCCGGAGGCCGGGGCGCGGCGGACGGGCGAGTCGGCGGGGAGAGGCTGAGAACGTGGCGCGGTGCCGGACTCCTCGAGTTTCGCCGGCACCCGTTGAGCAGGGACACTGGTTCCCATGCCCGCGCACGACTCGATGAGCACCGACCTGCTGGTCGTCGGTGCCGGCCCGGCTGGGTCGGCAGCCGCGACCTGGGCAGCCCGCGCCGGGCGCGAGGTGCTGCTTGCCGACGCCGCGCAGTTCCCCCGCGACAAGCCGTGCGGTGACGGGCTGACACCGCGGGCGATCTACGAGCTTCGTCGCCTGGGCTTGTCGGACTGGCTGGCAGGACGCGCCGTGAACCGGGGTCTGCGCGCTGCCGGTTTCGGCCAGACGCTGTACCTGCCCTGGCCAGGGGGGACGTTGCCCGCCCACGGCGGCGCCGTCCCACGTCTCGAGCTGGACGCGACCATTCGTGACGTCGCCGTGGCCTCGGGCGCCAAGACGGTGGACGGTGTTCGTGCCGTGGACGTCGACCGAGGCTCTGCGGGAGTCACTGCGGTGCACATGCGCCGGGGTCGTGACCGGGTGACCGTGCACTGCCGGC
The DNA here is from genome assembly GCA_963712175.1 of uncultured Actinomycetota bacterium. GTDB lineage: Bacteria > Actinomycetota > Actinomycetes > Jiangellales > Jiangellaceae > CAVQGZ01. The sequence goes on along the minus strand of CAVQGZ010000008.1, from coordinate 49,939 downwards.
AGCTCGTCGTTGCTGACGGTGCTCGTTCCCAGCTAGGTCGGGTGCTGGGCCGTGAGTGGCACCGTGACACCGCCTACGGTGTCGCTGCGCGTGGCTACATCGCCTCGCAGCGCAGCGACGACCCGTGGATCTCCTCCCACCTGGAGCTGCGCGGTGCACAGGAGGAGCTGCTCTCCGGCTACGGCTGGGTCTTCCCCCTCGGCGGGGGTGAGGTCAACATCGGGGTGGGGACGCTGGCGACCTCGTCCCGTCCCGCGCAGGTGAACCTTCGCCAGCTGCTTGGCCACTACGCCCAGACGCAGCGCGACGACTGGCAGCTCGAGGGCGAGGTACGCGCGCCCTGGTCGGCCCTTCTCCCCATGGGAGGTGCGGTGTCGGGGGTCGCCGGTCCCAACTGGGTGCTCGTGGGCGACGCCGCCGGGTGCGTCAACCCCCTCAACGGTGAGGGGATCGACTACGGCCTCGAGACCGGACGGCTGGCCGTGGACGTGCTGGGCTCGGCCGACGACCTCGCGGCGGCGTGGCCGGCAGTGCTGTTCGACCACTACGGCGAGGCGTTCTCGATCGCTCGCCGACTGGCCGGGCTGCTCACCGTCCCGGGCCTGCTGCCCGCCGCCGGTCCGGTGGGGATGCGCTCGCGCTTGCTGATGACCCTCGCCTTGCGCGTGATGGGCAACCTGATCACCGAGGACGACCGCGACCTGCTGGCACGCGTCTGGCGCACAGCGGGCAGGCTGTCGTTGCAGCTGGACCAGCGGCGGCCCTTCCAGTCCTGAGACGGGGCTCAGGGCCCGTCAGGTGTAGGTGTCGGGCAGTCGATCCGCCCGCTGGATGCTCATCGCCGGGGTGAACTCCTCGGCGGCGTAGCGACCCACCCGCCAGGTGTAGACGGCGTCCATTCCGGCGCCGACCGTCCCGCCGACGATGGGGACACCGCGGGCGAGTGTCAGCGCGGCGCTCTTCGTGGTCACGCGCACCAGAAGCTGTTGGCCGACGGTGGCCGTGAGATGGGTCCGCAGGTCCTCCTCCACCAGTGGCGGCCCGAACGCCAGTTCGCGAGGGGTGCGCGGCAGGCCGCCGTTGGCGATTGCCTCGTCGACCCCCTCCTCTCCCAGCAACGTGGCCATGGCCGCGATGCGCACTCGGGGAGCAGACAGGTCGTGGCCGCGCAGGTGGGCGATCGCGGCGGCCATGCGTAGCTGGATGGCCCCCAGCCCGGCCACGTTGGCCGGCAGCGTCACCGGCAGAGCCATGACTCCACCGACCTGCGTGACGAACCCACCGATACCGGCCAGGCGGACATGCTGCTCGATGAGGGCCTTGACGGCCCTCTCCGTGTCCGCCGAGGTGATCAGCTGCTTGCGAGCAGTCTCCCGGGCCCCGGGAAAGCCCTGGACCCCATCGATGGCTCGGTTGAGAAACGCCTTGGACGCGCCGGAGGCCGCCATGGGCGCAACACGCCGTCCGGCCTCACCGGCGGCCATCACCGCCAGCGTGCGTCGCAGGTTCATGACCCCACGGTACGCAGCCGTCCCGGCGGCGCGACAGCCGCGCAGCGACCGAGCAGACTGAGTCCCGTGACCAGCTCGACCGAGCCACCGGCGACGTCGTGGGTCTTCGGCGACCCCGCCCACTGGTCGGCGGACGACCTGGTCGGGGCCGGTGCTGACCTGCACCCGGGCACCGTTCTTGCGGCCTATCGGCAAGGGCTGTTTCCGATGCCGTTCCAGATGCGACGACGTCGGCTCCTCGGTTGGTGGTCACCCGACCCGCGCGCGGTCATCCCGCTGGACTCGATGCGCGTCACCCGATCGCTACGGGCCTCGACCCGGCGGTTCCAGATCCGGGTCGACACTGCCTTCGACGAGGTCGTCGACAGATGTGGAGACCCACGACGGCCGCACGGCTGGCTGACCCCCCAGATGAGCGAGGCGTACTCCGACCTGCATCGGCTCGGCTGGGCCCACTCGGTGGAGACCTGGACACCCGACGGGCGCCTCGCCGGCGGCCTCTACGGGCTCTCGATCGGGGGGCTCTTCGCCGGTGAGTCGATGTGGCACGAGGCCGCACCGTGGGGGCGCGACGCGTCCAAGGTCGCCCTGGTCGCGCTCGTCGTGATGCTGGCCTCGGCAGGCGAGGTGGATCGTCGGCTGCTGGACGTACAGTGGCAGACGCCGCACCTGGCGAGCCTGGGTGCCATCGAGATTCCGCGCACGCTCTACCTGTCGCGGCTTGCCGATGCGCTGACGCTGCCAACTGCGCAGCTGAACCCCTCCGCCGCGACAGCGAACGTGTGAGGATGCGCTGATGCCGGAGCTGCCGGAGGTCGAGGCCCTTGCGGCATACCTGGACGCGCACGTGGCTGGTGACGTCGTCGCCGGGGTCGACGTCGCTGCGATCAGCGTGCTCAAGACATTCGACCCATCGGTGGACGCGCTGGCCGGGCTCACCGTGGCAGGGGTCGTCCGCCGTGGCAAGTTTCTCGACATCGATGTGGACGGGCTCCACCTGGTGGTGCACCTCGCGCGGGCCGGGTGGTTGAGATGGCGGGACGGGTCAGGCCCGCCCGTCAAGCCGGCCCGTCCCGGGAAGGGACCGCTGGCGTTTCGGGTGCGGCTGGCCAGCGGCGCGTCCATGGACCTCACCGAGGCCGGGACGCAGAAGCGCCTGGCGGTCTACGTCGTGCGCGACCCGGGGGAGGTGCCAGGGCTTGCGGCGCTGGGCCCGGACCCGCTCGCCGACGACTTCACGGTGGCGGTCCTGTCGACGCTGCTCGAGGACGCCGGTCGATCCCAGCTGAAGGGGGTGTTGCGCGACCAGAAGCGCATCGCGGGTATCGGCAACGCCTACTCCGACGACGTGCTCCACGCGGCGCGGCTGAGCCCGTTCGCGCCGGCTTCGGGGCTGAGCGACGAGCAGCGCTCGCGTCTGCACGCCGCGATCGTCGATGTGCTGGTCGACGCGGTCACGCGGTCCTCGGGCCTTCCCGCCGGGGAGCTCAAGGACAGCAAACGAGCCGGGATGCGCGTGCACGGCCGTGCCGGTCAGCCATGCCCGGTGTGCGGTGACATCGTCCGCGAGGTCTCGTTCGCCGACTCGTCCCTGCAGTACTGCCCGACCTGCCAGACCGACGGCAAGCTGCTGGCAGATCGACGCATGTCGCGGCTGCTTCGCTAGACCTCTTCCTCCCTCTACGTGTCTGTAGGGAAATCGCTAGATTCCTCGATACTGTCCGATTCATGGACCCCGTGCGCAACCCCTACGCCCCAGGCGCAGGTCAGCGGCCTCCTGAGCTCGCGGGCCGCGACGCAGAGCTGGCCGCCGTGGACATCGCTCTGGAGCGGGCGGCCAGGGGCCGGCCCGAGCGCAGCGTGGTCCTCGTCGGCCTTCGGGGCGTAGGCAAGACGGTTCTTCTCAACGCACTGCGCTCGCGGGCCATCGAGCGGTTGTGGGGCACGGCCAAGCTCGAGGCGCGTCCGGGGCACTCCGTCCGGCGCCCCGTCGCCTCCGCTCTGCACCTGGCAGTGCGCGAGCTGGGCGCGCGGCACCGTGACCCGGCACGGGTCGAGGAGTTCCTGGGGGTTCTGAAGGCCTTCGCTCTGCGTTCGAACCCAGGCGACGCCAAGCTGCGCGACCGGTGGCAGCCGGGGATCGACGTACCCGCAGCAAGCGGTAGGGCAGACACCGGCGACATCGAGATCGATCTGGTGGAGGTTCTCGTCGACGCCGCCGAGCTGGCACGCGACGTCGGCACCGGGGTAGCCGTCTTCGTCGACGAGATGCAGGATCTTTCGCTCGAGGACGCATCGGCGGTGTGCGCGGCCTTCCACGAGATCTCCCAGCAAGGGCTGCCGCTGGTGCTGGTGGGTGCGGGTCTGCCGCACGTCCCCGCGACCCTGTCGGCGTCGAAGTCGTACTCCGAGCGGCTCTTCCGGTACGTGCGCGTCGATCGGCTGGATCGGACCGAGGCGGAGCGTGCGTGGGCAAGCCCCGCCCAGGAGGAGGGGGTGTCCTTCACGGCCGACGCGCTCGACGCGCTCTACCAGGCGACCGACGGGTACCCCTACTTCGTCCAGGCCTACGGCAAGTCGGTCTGGGACGTCGCCCCCGATTCACCGATCACCGCCGACGACGTCGCCGTGGGCGCACCTCTCGCGCGTGCCGACCTCGGGGTCGGCTTCTTCGGCTCGCGGTACGAGCGCGCGACACCATCGGAGCGGGACTACCTGCACGCCATGGCCCGACTCGCCAGCGAGCTGCCGGCCGGAGATGGCGCGGTCGCGACGTCGGACGTGGCGACGCTGCTGGGGCGCAAGCCGTCGTCGCTGTCCCCCGCGCGAGATGCCCTGCTGAAGAAGGGACTGGTCTACTCCGCCGAGCGGGGCAGCATCGCGTTCACCGTGCCGCACTTCGCGGCCTTCCTGCGCGACCAGCCACCACCCTGACGACCAGGGGCGCGGCTGCTCACCAGGTGCGATCCAAGTCCTGCGCGTACTGGCGGATCGCGGCCGCGTAGCCGGCGATGGCGGGGTCGTCGGTGTACTCGACCAGTGCCGTGAGCAGCAATGACACGGCCTCGTGGTGACGCTGCAGGTTGTAGGCGACCATCGCCAGGAACACCGTGAACTCCCCTGCTTCGCCGAACTCGCGGCGTCCGTTGTCGAGCACGTCGAACGCCTCTCGGTAGCGCCCCAACGAGCGAAGTGTGCTGCCAAGCCCGAGGAGGCACTCCCGGCGCAGGTCCGCGGGCAGGTGGCCTTTCAGCGCCGCCTCGTAGTGGGAGACGGCGTCAGCCTCCTGTCCACGACGATCGTGCTCGAAGGCCGCCCGGGCATGTTGTTGCGGGGTCAGCGCCGTCTCACCGTTGGGCGTGCACACACGCCGAATTCTGTCGCCACCGGGGCCTCGGGACTAGTGACCCTGTGCTGATCAGACTCACGTGGACTACGAAGGGTGCCGTCGACACGTGCCGTGGGTCCATGCCGGCGGGTGCTTCCAGCCCGCCCGGGGGCAGGGATGATGACACGGGCGACGCATGACCGGACGAAAGAGGCGGGGTCGAGCATGAGCACGGTGTTGATGACGGGCTTCCCTGGCTTCCTCGGGTCGGCCCTCCTGCCCAAGATCCTGGCCCGCCGCGACCGTGCTCGGGCCGTTTGCCTCGTGCAGGAGCACTGGCTAGCGACCGCGACGGAGCGGCTCACCGAGATCGAGGCGGCCCACCCCCACACCATCGGACGCATCTCGCTGGCCGAAGGCGACATCACGGTCCAGGGAATGGGCGTCGACAGGGTGGACCGGGCCCGGCTGGACGACGTCGACGAGGTGTGGCACCTGGCGGCCGTGTACGACCTCTCCGTGCCGCACTCGGTCGCGCGCCGGGTGAACGTCGAGGGCACCGCGAACGTCGTGGGATTCTGCCAGGACCGCACCAGCTTTCGTCGACTCCAGTACGTCAGCACCTGCTACGTGAGCGGCGACTACGCCGGTGAGTTCCCTGAGGACGACCTGGACCTGGGGCAGGGCTTCCTCAACCACTACGAGTCGACCAAGTTCGAGGCAGAGATGCTCGTGCGCCGGGCCATGAAGGCCGGCCTTGCGGCCACGATCTATCGGCCGGGGATCGTCGTAGGGGACTCGCGGACGGGCGAGACCCAGAAGTACGACGGCCCGTACATGTACGCCACCTACATGAGCCGCATCCCGGGCGTGGCTCTGATCCCCGGGGTCGGCGACTTCGACGTGGTCCGCGCCGGCCTCGTCCCGCGCGACTATGTCGTCGACGCGATGGACGTGCTCTCGGTGATGGACAAGTCCGCGGGTCGCACGTACGCGCTCACCGACCCGAACCCGCCCACCACGGGAGAGGTCGTTCAGATACTTGCCGACTACCTCGGCCGCAGACCAGTCAAGGTTCCGCTCCCACTCGGCCTGACGCGTGCCGTCGTCGCGCACGTACCTGGACTCGAGAAGGTCCTCGGGCTGCCCGCCGAGGCGCTGGACTACCTGGCGGCCGAGACCACGTACTCGACGACGAACGCTGTTCGCGACCTGCAGGGCACCGGAGTCGAGTGCCCACGGTTCGCCAGCTACGCCGAGCGGCTGCTGGACTACATGGTCACTCACCCCGAGCACGGCTCCTCGGCGATGACCTGAGCCTCGAACCGAATGCCACGAAGGAGCAGAGGATGACCGTCGACACGCCCGCAGGGATCGTCAACGTGAGCCTGGCCGGATCCGATCGCGACTACGACGTCCACGTCACGTTCCTGGAGCGTGATCTCCATCTGCGCCGCATCGCTACCGACGGTGATGTCGCCGCGGCCCGGGAGCTGGTGGCGAGCTGGGCCGACGAGGCTGCCGTGATTGCGGTGACCGGGATCCGCGAGGCCCGCGCCATTGGTCTGTACGACGGGGACCTAGCTGATGTCGAGACCGTCAAGCAGGCCACCCGGAAGGTGCCCGTCACCGACGGTCGCGCGCTGGCCGACGTCCTGCAGGAGTGGTCCATCCGGCACGTCAACACCCTGATGCCGGGGTACTTCACCAACGCTCGCGTGGTGGTTCTCGGCGGTTCCAACCACGCGGGGACTATCCGCATCCTGCGCGAGTTCACGGAGAACTTCGAGTTCGCTGACCCGTTGCTACGCCTCGACCTCCCGAAGCGTGTCGCGTCCGGCCCGGTTCTCGGCATGGCGGTCGACACCGTGACCGGGCCGCTCCAACGGGTTCCGACCTCGGTCAAGTCCAGGTTCAAGGCGCCTGGTCGCGGGATCAGCGCGGCGCTGACCCGGCGTGCCCTCGAGGACTCGCACGTCATCGTTGCCACGTTCGAGGAGCTCGAGGCCTTCGGTGTCGATGACCTGCGCGGGAAGACGGTTGTCACCGCGTCGATCTCGAAGGAACGGCTGGCCGAGCTGGCGGCCAAGGACGTCGACATGGTGCTGGACTGCACTCCCCAGCCCTTCGACGTCACCATCAACGCCGCAGTTCTCGAGGCGATGATGCTGGCGGCATCGTCGAGCCCGCTGGGTCGCCTGACCAACGACGACCTGCTCGACATGGTCGTCTCGGCAGGTCTGGAGCCGCGTCTGCTCTACCCCAACGGGCGTCGTCGCCGCAGCCGGTTCGCCTTCGTCATCCACCCGCTGTCACAGAGCTACTTCACCAAGATCGAGCCGCTGCGCACGATCGAGAAGTTCTCGCCAGGCGTGGTCATGGACGGCGTGGAGAAGGTGATGGCCTACGCCCCGCCGATGATGTACAGCCCGGTCACCGGAGTCCGCTCTCCCACCGGTGACGAGGCTGAGGGATGGCTGATCACGGTCGGCGGCACTCCGAAGGAGCTGCTGGCCCACAGCCCGGAGTTCACCTACGCACGTCTGCTGGCGGCCGCGGAGCAGGCCAAGAAGCTGGGCGCTCAGGTGATGGGTCTCGGCGCCTTCACGAAGGTCGTCGGCGACGCGGGAGTCACGGTCGCCAAGCAGGCACCTCTGCCGATCACGACGGGCAACAGCTACAGCGCCTCGGGCGCGCTGTGGGCGGCCCACGAGGCCCTGGAGCGCCTCGGGCTCTCCGAGCTCGACGAGCACGGCCGCATCTCGGGCAAGGCCATGGTGGTGGGCGCCACCGGGGCGATCGGCTCGGTGTGTGCCCGGTTGCTCGCTCTGGCCAGCGACGACTTGTACCTGATCTCGCCGGAGACCGCGAAGCTGCTGGCGCTCAAGACCGACATCGAGCAGGACAACCCTCGGGCCACGGTTCACGTCGCGGCGACGCCAGGGGAGTTTCTGCCCGAGATGGACATGATCGTCACCGCCACCTCAGGCGCGGGCAAGAAGGTTCTCGACATCATGGACGTCAAGCCGGGATGCGTGATCACCGACGTTGCGCGCCCGCTCGACCTGTCAGCCGAGGACGTCGCGAAGCGGCCGGACGTGCTGGTGATCGAGTCCGGCGAGATCGAGCTGCCCGGAGACGTGCACATGAAGAACATCGGGCTTCCGCCCGGCGTCGCCTACGCCTGCCTTGCCGAGACGGTGGTGCTGGCCCTGGAAGGCCGTTTCGAGACGTTCACGATCGGCCGCAACATCGAGTGGGAGAAGGTCAAGGAGATCTACCGGCTCGGCCTCAAGCACGGCATGAAGCTGGCCGCGATCGCGGGCGTCGGTGGTGTCTACACCGACGAGGACATCGACAGGATCCGCGAGCTGGCGCTGCAGCGTCGCGCGGAGATGGCGGCCGCGGCTGGCTGAGGCGCCTGGCCGCCCGGCCGTCAGGCCAGCAGGACGTCGTCCCGGTGGTCGTCGTCCGGTAGCTCCGGGTCGACGGTGACGGTCACCTGAGCCACCGGCGCCTCGATGGACGCACCGAGCGGTGTGAGCAGGGCGGTGTCCACGGCGTCCCGCCCGGTGGCGATGCGAACAAGGCTGTGTCGCGGGGCCAGCATCGTCCCGTCGTAGACGGCCCAGCGGCCGTCGACGGCGGCCTCGAACACGGCGTGGAAGTCCATGGGGTCGAGTCCCGGCGCGTAGACCGACACGTACCGGGCGGGGATCCCCAGGGATCGGCACAAGGCGATGCCGAGGTGGGCGAAGTCGCGGCACACCCCGTGCCGCGTGACCAGCGGTGCCAGGGCGTCGTCCTCGACATCGGTCGACCCTGCGGTGTAGGAGACGTTCTCGTAGAGCCAGCGTGCAACGGCGTGCGCAGTCTCCGCGGGTGATCCAGCCGACCCGAGCTCGGCCAGGGCGATGCCGCCGATCCGGTCCGACGGGCAGTACCGGCTGGGGCGGCGGTACAGCAGCTCGTCTGCGGCGCTCAGCGGCTCGACCCGGGGCGCCCGCAGCGTGGCCGTCGCGTCGTAGACGAGAGTCACCTCGCCCTCGGGAGCATCGATCACGTGCATCCGACCCTGGCGATGGACGGGGACCTCGGTCACCGGCAGCGGCGTCCCGCCGCGGTGCGTGACCGTCAGGGACTCCCTCGCGTCGGCGGTCGCGGCGACGGCCACGGAGACGGCGAGGCGACCGGGTTCGGTCACCGGCACGCTGAGCTCAGTACGCACGTTGACGCGGGTCGTCACGCGGTCATCACTTCGTCGACACTATCCGAGACGGGGGACGATCACTCACCGAGTGCCCGTGGCCCGATTCCCCGCCGTCTCGCCCCTCGGACGCCCCCGGCAGGCGGGGATCCACCTCCGCCAGGCAGGCTGGGCACGTGCCACCCGTGAACCTCGTCAACCTCGAGCGAGTCTCGAAGGCGTACGGCCGAGACCCCGTGCTCGACGGGGTCTCGTTGGGGGTCGGGGCCGGCGAGCGCATCGGGGTCGTCGGCCGCAACGGGCAGGGCAAGAGCACCCTCCTGAGGATTCTGTCGGGCGTCGAGGCTCCCGACGGGGGGCGGGTCTCGCTGACGGCCGGGACGCGCATCGGCCTGCTCGGCCAGCGAGACGACCACGACGAGAGCCGGTCTGTTCGCGACGTGGTGGTGGGTGACGCCGAGCCCCATGAGTGGGCCTCCCGTCCCCTCGTACGCCGGGTGCTGGCCGAGCTCCTGGGTGGGTACAGCGACGACGTGCTCGACAGGCGGGTCGGGTCGCTGTCGGGCGGCGAGCGCCGCCGGATGGGGCTGGCCGCGCTGCTGCTGGACGATCTCGACCTACTGGTGCTGGATGAGCCCACCAACCACCTCGACGTCGAGGCCGTCGCCTGGCTCGCCGAGCACCTCGCGGTGCGCCGCGGGCTGGCAGTCGTGGTCGTCACGCACGACCGATGGTTTCTCGACGAGGTGAGCGAGCGCACCTGGGAGGTGGGGCGCGGGAGTGTCCAGGAGTTCGACGGCGGGTACTCCGCCTACGTGCTGGCGAAGGCCGAGCGCTCCAGGCAGTCCGGCGCAGCCGAGGCCCGCCGCCAGAACCTGCTTCGCAAGGAGCTTGCCTGGCTGCGGCGTGGGGCACCAGCGCGAACGAGCAAGCCCAAGTTCCGGGTCGATGCCGCAGCGGCGCTCATCGCGGACGAGCCACCGCCACGTGACGGGGTTGAGCTGCTGCGATTTGCCGGCTCCCGGCTCGGTCGGACGGTGCTCGAGCTCCACGACGTCACGTCCCGGCGCGCAGACCGCGACGTTCTCGACCGAGTCACGCTCGCGGTGGGGCCGGGGGCGCGCATCGGCATCGTCGGGGCCAACGGTGCTGGCAAGACCACCCTCCTGCAGGTGCTCACAGGATCGCTGGCGCCCCAGGGCGGCCGGGTCGTGACCGGTACGACCGTCAAGGCGGCGGTGTTGTCCCAGCACCTCGACGAGCTCGACCCGGGCCTGCGGGTTCTCGAAGCGGTCGAGGACGTCGCGGTGCGAGTGGCCCTGGCCGGCGGACGCGAGCTCACGGCCTCGCAGCTCTGCGAGCGGTTGGGGTTCGCCGCGGACCGGCAGTGGACTGCGGTGGGCGACCTCTCCGGCGGCGAGCGGCGCCGGCTCGCCCTGACCCGCCTGCTGATGGGCGGGCCGAACGTCCTGGTGCTGGACGAGCCCACGAACGACTTCGACGTCGAGACGCTGGCCGCTCTTGAAGACCTGCTGGACTCCTTCGCCGGCTCGCTGCTGGTCGTCTCGCACGACCGGTACTTCGTCGAGCGGGTGTGCGACACGACGTGGGCGCTGATCGGGGACGGCTCTGTGCGTGAGCTGCCCGGGGGCCTCGACGAGTACCTCGCCCTTCGCCGGGCCGCGCTCGACGCGACACCCGTGACCGTCGATCGCGCCGCACCGAGCGTTGAGTCCGCTTCGACCCCGGCCGCGTCGTCGGCGGAGGTCCGGGCAGCCCGCAAGGCGATGACCCGCCTCGAGCGCGAGATGGCCACGCTCGAGCGGGAGGAAGCAGCACTGCACCAGGCCATGAGCGACAGCGCTACCGACCACCTGCGCATCACCGAGCTCTCCGCACAGCTGAGGCGGGTGTCGCAGCACCGTCAGCAGGTCGAGGAGGCGTGGCTCGTGGCGGCCGAGGTCGTCGACGGCTGACGAGCCGAGGCCTCCGCCACCGCCCCCGGAGAAGCCGCCGCCCGTGCCACCGGACCGCGACGACGGTGGCGCCGGGGCAGAGCCGCGCTGCTCCTAGGCTCCGTCATGGACCCGATGGACGCCGTCGAGCGGAATCAGTGGAGGTTGGCCGCACATGGGTGAGGTGTCGGCGCTGCATGCCGACCTGGCCGAGGCGCTAGGTCCGGACGCGTCGGCGCACCTTCTCACCGACTCGGCCCTGACCGAGTCGTTCGGGACAGACTGGACCAGACGGTGGTCGGCACGACCGTTGGCCGTCGTTCGCCCGTCCGGGCCCGACGCGGTCGCTGGAGTCCTGATGGCCTGCGCACGGCACGCGGTCCCCGTGGTTCCCCAGGGTGGCAACACCGGCCTGGTGGGAGGGTCGGTTCCGGGCGCTGACGAGGTGGCCGTGGTCATGGCCCTCACCCGGCTGCGAGGCCACGAGCCGGTCGACCTGGCGTCGGGCCAGCTCACGGTCGGCGCCGGAGTGACTCTCGCCGACGTGCAGCACCTCGCCCGCGGCGTCGGACGGACCTACGGGGTCGACCTCGGTGCGCGGGACACCGCGACCATCGGCGGCACCGTCGCCACGAACGCCGGGGGCCTTCGGGTGTGCCGGTTCGGCGATACCCGAGCCCAGGTCACCGGCCTTCGGGCGGTTCTCGCCAACGGGTCGGTCATCAGCCGGCTGGACGGGCCACCCAAGGACGGCGCGGGCTACGACCTCGTCCAGCTGCTGGTGGGCAGCGAGGGAACCCTGGGGGTCGTCACGGATGTGCGTGTTCGCCTGCACGCGCCCGACCCGCCAGGCGTGACCACCCTCGTCGGGGTGCGAAGCGTGGCAGAGGCCGTCGAGCTGATTCCCACGGCAGGCTTGCGCCTGGCCGAGCTCATGACCCACGACGGGCTTGCGCTCACCTGTGATGTCACGGGGCTCGTGCCGCCGCTGGCCCGTGAGTGGCCGGTCTACCTGCTGCTCGAGACGTCCGATCTGCCGAGCCTGCCCGCCGATGCTGACGCCGTCGTGGACGACAGACTCCTCGACTACCGCGAGCGTCACCCCGAGGCGCTCGCCACCCTCGGCGTGGTGCACAAGTACGACGTGTCGATCCCACTGGGCCGGTTGGACGAGACCCTGACCGACGTGGCCGAGGCTGTCGCCCCGCACCGGCTCTTCGTCTACGGCCACCTGGCTGAGGGCAACATGCACCTGGGCGTCGTCGGGCCGGAGCCGGACGACGACCGCATCGACGCCGACGTGCTCACGCTGGTCGCTCGGGTGGGCGGGTCCATCGCGTCCGAGCACGGTGTCGGGCGCGCGAAAGCGGGGTTGCTGTCGCTCAACCGCGGCCCGGCCGACCTGGCCGCCATGCGCGCCATCAAGGCAGCCCTCGACCCCGGCGCCCTGCTCAACCCCGGTGTCGTGCTGGTCTGACACCATGCCGCCATGGCGAAGAAGCACCGTGGCCCACGTCCCAAGGTGGACGGCGACGTCCCCGTCGTCGGCCCCCGTGAGCCGTGTCCCTGCGGTTCGGGCAAGCGCTACAAGGTGTGCCACGGCAAGGCGGCGGCCAGGGCGGCGCGGGCACCCGTCGTCGAGCGGCCGTTCGAGGGGTTGCCGGGCGAGACGGACTGGGTCGCGTTGCGGGAGTTCGTGCCGGCCGCGACAGCCGACGTCCGCCTCGTCGGCCAGGCCGCCGGTGACCACGTCGGCGCTGACGTCACCGTGGTCAGCGTCCTGCCGGGCGCCGTTCCCGCCCTGCGACGAGACGACGGCTCGGTTCTGGTGGCACTGCAGACCACGACGTCCTCAGGTGACCCGTCCCGCGACGTGGCCGCCGCCCTTCTGGCCGCCCTCGAGCTGGAGACCGGTGCGGCGGTGTCGATGCCCGGCCTGCCCGAGCCGGGCCCGCGGTTGCAGGACCTGCTGGATCCCGCCGCATCGTTCGAGGTCACCCTGCACGACTCGTTCGACTTCTGGGTCGGGGACGCCGCTGCCGACCCGTCCGCGTCGGAGCTGCTCGAGCAGGCGAAGACGTCGATCATCCCGACAGCTCGGCTGACCAGCGTGCCGTCGGCATACGTCGCGACGATGGGCGACCGCCGCTACCTGCGCTGGGTCCAGCCGTACGCGGAGGACGCCCTGCTGGACGGTCTTGCCCGGCTGCGCTCAGGGGGCCAGGACGGGCTCGCCGAGGGAACCACCCTGCTGGGGACGTTCCGGGCGCACGGTCTGCTCATCCCGGTCTGGGAGCTCGACGACGACACGCTCGTCGATGACCTGGAAGACCCGGCTGCCGAGATGGCGCAGCGTCTGGCCACCCAGGTCGAGGACACCTCCCCGCTGGACGCCGATCAGCGCCGGGCGCGGGCGGCGCTGGCGAACCGGCAGATCACGATTCGCTGATCTCCTCACCCCACGCCTGCCGGCTGAGGTCGCGCGCGGCGTCCTCGACCCGGTCGTAGATGTTCGACTCCTCCACGACATCCATGACGCCGCCTCGGTACAGCGCGCGCGCCACGTCGCGACGCACCCGGGCGAGAGCGACCGTCACTCCGCGGTCCTCGACTCCTGCCGCTAGGCGAGCGAGCGCCTGGGCGCCGTTGAGGTCCACGTGGTTGACCGCCTCGAGGTTGAGCACGAGCGCCCGGATCTGCGGGGAGCGACGACTCACCAGCGGACTCACCTGCCGCACGAGGTAGTCGGCGCTGGCGAAGAACAGGGGTCCGTCGTAGCGCACGACGAGGACGTCGGGCACCAGCTCGGCGGCCCGTGCTGGGCTGACCGCACGCCAGCGGCTGGAGCCCGCCGTGGGGCCGAGCGTCACCACGCTGGGTCGCGACAGCGTCGCCACCAGCTCCAGCAGGTTCACGATCACGGCCAGGACGATGCCCGGCAGGATCCCCAGCACGGCCACGCCCACCAGGGTGACCAGGCCGAGGGTCACCTCGAAGCGCCGGAACCGGTACAGCGCTGCCCAGTCCTTGGGTCGCACGATGGCCGTGGCCGCGACGATGACGATCGCGGCCAGCGTGGGGGAGGGCAGGTCGGACACCAGCGGCGCGAGGGCGATCACGAAGACCGCGGTGAACCCGGCAGCCAGCAGCCCAGAGAGCTGGGTGCGCCCTCCGCTGGTGAAGTTCACAGCCGTGCGCGAGTCGCTGGTGCCGACGGCGAAGCCCCCGAAGAGCCCGGCCGCGGCGTTGCTGCCCGACAGGGCCAGGAGCTCCGCGTTGGGGTCGATGGGGTCGGCCTTGGACCGCTCGGCGTACGCCCGTCCCGTCAGCACCGCGTTGGCGAACACGATCAGGGCAACGCCGGCCGACGGGCCCAGCAACGGACCGAGCGCGTCCCACCCGACCGCAGGCCACGTCGGCGGTGGCAGCCCCCGCGGGACCTCCCCGACGACGGCTACGTCGAACTCCTTCAGCCCGATCACCGCCGAGAACCCCGTCATCACGACGACCGCGACGAGCGCCGCCGGAACCCTGGGGACGAACGTGCGCAGCACGACGATGAGGGCGAGCGAGGCTGCACCGACGGCGAGGCTCGGAACATCGGCCTGCCCGCGGCTCTGCCACAGCCCGTACACCTGGTCGAGCAGGGTGTCTCCGGAGGTGCTGGCACCCACCAGCTTGGCGAGCTGGTTGACGGCGATGATGAGGGCGACGCCGGTCAGGTACCCGACGAGGACGGGCTGGGAGAGGTAGTCGGCGAGGAACCCCAGTCGCAGAACCCAGGCACCCAGGCAGATCAGCGCGGTGATCAGGGCCATCGCCGCCGCGAGGGCGGCGTACTCGGCGTCGCTGACCGCGAAGGGCAGGAGCGCTGCGGCGACCAGGATCGCCATCTGGGACTCCGGGCCCACCACAAGCGTGCGAGAGCTGCCCAGAAAGGCGTACACGATCATCCCGAAGATGCCCGTGTACAGGCCTGCGACGGGCGAGACTCCGGCGAGCTCGCCGTAGGCGAGGCCGGAGGGGATGAGCAGCGCCGTCACCGTCGCGGCGGCGACCAGGTCGGGACGAAGGTCGGCGCGCCGGTAGCGGCGCATCACCGCGAACCCAGGGGCGACGGCCCGGCGGCCGGGCTCGCCCGTCGCCTCGCCGTCCGGGCTGCTCACCGCGCTGACGTTACCGAGCGACGGCTCTCCTACGCTGCGGTGCGTGCGATATGCCTATCTCGGCCCACCGGGCACGTTCACCGAGGCCGCGCTGCGGTCGATGCCGCTGACCGAGGCGGACGAGCTGACCGCCTTCCCGACAGTGTCTGCTGCCTTGGACTCGGTGCGGGAAGGAATCACGGACGGCGCCGTCGTACCGATGGAGAACTCCATCGAAGGCTCGGTGAACGCAACGCTGGACGAGCTGGCTGTCGGCGTGCGCCTGGTGATCGCTCACGAGGTGGTGATCCCGGTGGCTTTCGACCTGGTCGCACGGCCGGGTACCGATCTGGCGGCCGTGACGCGCATCGCTACCCACCCGCACGCCGAGGCCCAGTGCCGGGCCTGGGTGGCCCGCCACCTGCCGGAGGCGCTCGTCGTCCCGGCGGCCTCGACGGCAGCGGCTGCCGAGGCCGTCGCCAGCGGTGTGACCGACTACGACGCCGCCATCGCCGGCCCGCTGGCCGCGACCACCTATGGCCTGGACGTTCTCGCAGCGGCGATCCAGGACTCCGACGCCCACACCCGCTTCGTGCTGCTCACGCCACCGGGGCACCCGCGCAAGCCCACGGGGCACGACAAGACGTCCTTGGTCGCCTTCATGAAGCAGGACCGGACCGGCGCGCTGCTCGAGATCCTGGAGCAGTTCGCCACCCGGGGGGTGAACCTCACCCGCATCGAGTCCCGCCCCGTCGGCGCTCGGCTGGGCAACTACTGCTTCTCGATCGACTGCGAGGGCCACGTGGCCGACGCCCGGGTGGGCGAGGCCCTGATGGGGCTGCACCGGGTTTGTGCGGACGTGCGCTACCTCGGCTCCTACGCCCGCGCTGACGGGCAGGAGCCGATCTTGGCCGAGTCGACGACCAACGCGGACTTCGCCGAGGCCGAGCGTTGGCTGCAGGCGCTGCGCGGGCCGCGCGAGGAGGGTTGAGGAGGGCTCAGCCCTGGCTCGGGCGGTCGGGAACCGTGCGCACGTAGCGGTGCGCCATCGTCAGGAACCCCTGCGAGGGCCAGAACCGGGATGCCTCGAGGTTCGTGGTGCGCCAGTCTGCGATGGCCGCGGTGTGCCCGAACCCGGCCATGTCGCGCATCGCCGCGGACACCAGCGTGCGACCCACCTTGGCGCCGCGTGACTCAGGGTGCACGGCGAGAATCAGCATCTCGGCGCTGCGCTCGTGGTACACGGGGTATGGCGCCCCCGGGCGCCAGACCAGCAGGCCGACGTCCGCACCGTCCCGCCTTGCCAGCAGGACCCGCGCGTCCTGCTCCACGATCGCCGCGCGGTAGGCCTCGGGGAGCCCGGAGTAGAACTCGTTGGAGTGCCGGTCGAACACCGGTGAACCCTCGTGGTGGCGGGCCAGCAGGTTGCCGAGGGCTGTGACGGCGTCGATCTGTTCCATGCCTGTGCGCTCCACGGCGACGGAGCTGGTGATCTTGGGCCCGCCACCATCACCCAGGGGACGAACGGCGTACGCCTCCTCGCGGCCGAACGAGAGGTCGATCAGGCGGTCGGCCAGCGGGCGGTCGACCGTCGGGACGACGAAGGCGTGCGTCGCCAGGCCGGCAGCCAGCCACGCACCCCCGGCCACGGCGTAGAGCCGTGCCATGGCTTCCGGCGCGCCTACGGCTCCGATGAAGCCGGCGATGGCCCGGCCTTCACGCTCCTCCCACAGCAGGCTCGCCGTGATCTCGTCGTCGTCGACGAAGACCCAGCCGCGAGGCTCCGCGGGCAGCGCGGCCCGGACCACCGCGGGGTCGGTGAAGGCGGGGCTGAGCTCGCGCAGGGCACCCTGCACTCGCGCATGGCGGCGTGCGGAGAGCGCCGCGATACCGCCCAGGTCGTTCGCCGTTGCCTCTCGGATCACGACCAAGACCGTAATGCGAGCCTGGGTACGCTCGCAGGGTGATCGACCTGCGCCGTCTTCGTGACGACCCGGATGCCCTGCGGGCCTCGCAACTCGCCCGGGGGGAGGATCCGGGTCTCGTCGACGCCGTCCTGGCCGCGGACGAGCGTCGCCGCAGTGCCTTGGTGGAGTTCGAGACGCTGCGCGCCCAGCAGAAGGGCCTGGGCCGCTCGGTCGCCAAGGCCAGCGGCGACGAGCGCGACACCCTGCTGGCTCACGCCAAGCAGCTGGCCGAGTCGGTCAAGGATGCCGAGCGTCGAGCCGGGGAGGCCGAGCAGCAGGCCCAGGCGCTGGCGCTGGACCTCTCGAACCTCGTCGACCCGAGCGCCCCGGTGGGCTCCGAGGACGACTTCGTCACCCTCGAGACGGTCGGCTCGCCGCGCGACTTCGTCGCCGAGGGCTTCGAGCCACGCGACCACGTCGAGCTGGGTCGCATGCTGGGCGCCATCGACATCGAGCGGGCAGCCAAGGTCTCCGGCGCCCGCTTCTACTACCTGACCGGCGTCGGTGCGATGCTCGAGCTGGCCCTGGTGAACCTCGCCATGACCCAGGCCGAGGCGGACGGCTTCGTCCCCATGCTTCCTCCGGTGCTGGTGCGGCCCGAGGCGATGGAGGGCACGGGCTTTCTGGGGCAGGCGGCGCAGAACGTCTTCCACCTGGCCGACGACGACTACTACCTGGTGGGGACCTCGGAGGTCCCCCTCGCGGCCTACCATTCCGGCGAGATCCTCGACGCGGAATCCCTTCCGCGCCGTTATGCGGGGTTCTCGACGTGCTTCCGGCGCGAAGCCGGGTCGCACGGGCGGGACACCCGGGGGATCATCCGGGTGCACCAGTTCGACAAGGTGGAGATGTTCAGCTTCTGCGCGCCCGAGGACGCCGCGGCCGAGCACCTGCGGCTGCTGGAGCGGGAGCGCGCGTTCTTCGACCGCCTCGAGCTGCCGTACCGGGTGATCGATGTCGCCTCGCAGGACCTGGGGGCGTCAGCGGTCCGCAAGTACGACATCGAGGCCTGGATCCCGACGCAGGGCACCTACCGCGAGGTGACGTCGACATCGAACTGCACCGAGTTCCAGGCGCGCCGGCTCGGCGTGCGGATGCGCACCGACCCCGGGGGTGCGACGCAGCCGGTCGCCACCCTGAACGGCACCCTGGTCGCCGTGCCCCGCACGATCGTCGCGCTGCTGGAGAACCACCAGCAGGCCGACGGCTCGGTTCGCGTGCCCGCCGCGCTCCAGCCGTTCCTGGCGGGCCGGACCACGCTCGACCCGGTGGAGACGGCCACCGCCTGATGACCTCCACCCCCGGATCCGACGGCTGGCGCCCCCGACTGGTGGCCCTGGACGTCGACGGCACGCTCATCCCGTACGCCGACTTCCACGCCGCTCCATCCGAGCCGGTTCAGCAAGCGGTGCGCTCGGTGGTGCAGGCAGGGGCGCACCCGGTCATCTCGACCGGACGATCGCTGCACTCGACGTACCCGGTCTTCGATGCGCTCGGGCTCGACGGCGGGTTCGCGGTGTGCTCCAACGGGGCCGTGGTGGTCGACGTCGAGACGCGGCAGCCCATCGACGTCGTCACGTTCGACGCGCTCGAGCCCGTCCGGTACTTCGCCGAGCAGATCCCTGACGCGATCCTGGCCGTCGAGGAGCTCGGCCAAGGGTTTCGGATCAGCGGTGACAACATCGACTTCGAGTTCGACGGCCAGGTCGAGGTGGTCCCGCACTCCGAGCTGGTCCAGGGACCGGTGACCCGACTCGTGGTGCGGTGGCACGAGGGTGACCGCGACCGGCTGAGGGCCGTGGCCGCGGAGATGGGCCTCCCGGCAGTCGACTACGCGATCGGCTACACCGCGTGGCTCGACATCATGCCCTCGGGCGTGTCCAAGGCCGAGGGCCTGGACAAGATCTGCTTCCGCCTGGGTATCGGCCCTCAGGACGTGCTCGCCGTGGGTGACGGCCACAACGACATGGAGATGCTGGCGTGGGCCGGCCTCGGAGTCGCCATGGGCAACGCTCCGGACGACGTCAAGGCCGTTGCCGACGACGTCGGCCCGCACGTCGACGACGATGGGGCTGCCCAGGTGATCGGCCGCTACTTCGACTGACGGGTCGTCAGGACGAGGGCAGCGTCGCCAGGCCCGCGGCGAGCCGCTCGTCGGTGACGTCCTCGTCCGACATCAGCCCGGAGAGGTAGGAGTCGTAGGCCGGCAGGTCGAGCATCCCGTGCCCGCACAGCGCGGTGACGATCACCTTCTCCTGCCCGGTCTCGATGCAGGCCTTCGCCTCACGGACAGCCTCGGCGAGCGCATGGGTGGGCTCCGGAGCCGGGACGATGCCCTCGGTGCGGGCGAACAGCACGCCTGCGTCGAAGCACTCCGTCTGCGGGACGGCCGTCGCCGTCATCAGCCCCTGCTCGTAGATGTGGCTGATCAGGGGGCTCATGCCGTGGTAGCGCAGGCCACCTGCGTGGATGGGGTCCGGCACGAAGTCGTGGCCGAGCGTGTGCATCTTCAGCAGCGGCGTCATTCCGGCGGTGTCGCCGAAGTCGTAGGCGTACGTGCCGCGGGTCAGCGAGGGGCAGGAGGCCGGCTCGACGGCACGGATCTCCGGGTCCCAACGTCCCGCCAGCTTCTCGCGCAGGAGCGGGAACGCCAGGCCGGCGAAGTTCGAGCCCCCGCCGGTGCAGCCGACGACCAGGTCGAGAGAGGTCTCCCCGGCCATCTCCAGCTGTAGCAGCGCCTCCTCGCCGATCACGGTCTGGTGCAGCAGCACGTGGTTGAGCACCGACGCCGAGGGCGTAGCGCGTCTGCGGGTCACCGACTGCCGCCTCGACCGCCTCGCTGATCGCCATGCCCAGTGACCCGGAGTGGTTCGCGGGGTTCGAGAGCAGCGCACGGCCTGCCTCGGTGAGGTCGGACGGGGAACGGTGAACCGTTCCGCCGAACGTCTCGATCATCATCCGCCGGTAGGGCTTCTGGTCGTAGCTCGCTCCGACCTGCCAGACCTCGCACTCGATCCCGAACAGTGTGCAGGCGAAGGCCAGCGCCGTGCCCCACTGACCGGCGCCGGTCTCCGTCGTGATCTTGCGGACACCCTCGGCGGCGTTGTAGAACGCCTGCGGCACGGCGGTGTTCGGCTTGTGCGAGCCCGCAGGTGAGACGCCCTCGTACTTGTAGTACAGGCGGGCGGGGGTTCCCAGCGCCTGCTCCAGGCGCCGTGCCCGGTAGAGGGGGGACGGCCGCCACAGGCGGTACACGTCCTGGACCTCGACGGGGATGTCGACGTAGCGCTCGGTCGTGACCTCCTGCTCGATGAGCCCCATCGGGAACAAGGGCGCGAGGTCGGCCGGACCCAGCGGCTCGCGCGTCCCGGGGTGCAGCGGCGGTGGCGGGGGCACCGGGAGGTCGGGGACGATGTTGTACCAGCGGGTCGGCATCTGCGACTCGTCGAGGACGTACTTGTGCTGCTGGGGCAGCGTGGCGGCAGCGTCGGCGGGAGACATGCGCCCGAGGCTAGTCGGGGCCAATCCCGTCCCCGCGAACGGTCTGCTCAGAGGTTGACGCGAAGCCACTGCGCGAGCTCGGCGGAGGCGTGGTGGACGGAGTCCAGCCACGACGCGCGGGCTCCTTCGTCGGCGGTGTCACTCACGTGCTTGACCAGTCGAACCGGGACTCCCGCCATCCGGCAGGCGGCAGCGACTGCATAGCCCTCCATGTCCACGAGGTCCGCCGTCTCGGCGAGCCGGTCTCGGGTCGCTGGGTCGGAGACGAACACGTCGCCGGTGGCCAGCGTCGGTCCCTCGCCCAGCAGGATCGGACGCCCGTAGCGGTGCCCGGTCAGCTCCTCGAGAACAACGCTGTCGAGGTCGTGCTGTTGCACCCGTCCGACGGAGTGCGTGCCGGTCATGCCGCCGTGCAGGGCCCCGGCGGTACCGACGTTCACGACGAGGTCGGGGCGGTCGGCCGGGTTGGCCAGCGCCCGGCTCACCTGTAGGGCCGCGTTGACCTTGCCGATGCCGGTGATGAGCACGGGTAGCTCGGACGGCAGAGCCACGGCCTCGTGCTCGACAGCCGCCACGAGAAGCACCGTGCGTCGGGACCGGGCGCTCATCGGTGCGCCGCGTCCAGGCCGAGGACGTGCAGGGCGAAGCGGGCGCCTGCACCCTTCGACTCGAGGGCCGTCGCCAGTGCCCTGGGCACGTCGAGGTCGTCACGCAGCGCGGCGGCCACGTCGTCGCGCCCGCTCGGTGCGCCGGGTGCGCCGGCCGCGGCGTAGAGCGACTCCAGGACGTCGGCGGCCGAGTCGAGGGCTCCGGCGTCGAACGTCCATGGCTCCTTCCAGGGCCGGTTGAGCAGCATGAGCCGGACGACTGCGGCGTCATGCTCACGCAGCAGGTCAGGCACCAGCACGAGGTTCCCGGTGGACTTGGCCATCTTCGAACCCTCGTAGTGCACGAGGCCGACGCGCATCCAGGCTCGCGCGAACGGCGTGACGCCCGTGACGGCTTCGGCGATCGCGCGCTCGTAGGCGTGGTGGGGGAACGTGAGGTCGGCGCCACCCCCGTGAAGGTCGATCGAGCTTCCGAGCACCGAGACGGCCATCGCGACGCACTCGGAGTGCCAGCCGGGCCGGCCCGGTCCCCACGGCGACGTCCAGCTCGGCTCGTCCAGGGTCGAGGCTCGCCACACCGGGACGTCGGCGGGGTGCTCCTTGGCGGGGTCCTGCGGGTTCTCGCCCCCGCCGGCGAGTGCAGCGGCCAGGTCGAGCGGGTCGAGCCCCGACGCTCGGGCTACCTCAGTCCCCCGGAAGTAGACCGTGCCCGAGCGCTCGTAGGCGTGACCGGACGCCAGCAGCGCCGCGCTCAGCCGGACCACGGGGTCGATGAACGCGTGTGCGCGGGGCTCATGGGCAGGGCGCATGACGCCGAGCGCCGACATGGCACGGTCGAAGGTGAACTGCTCCATGGCGGCGAGCTCGTCGTAGGGCGTGTCCGCTTGTCGGGCTGCCGCCGTGAGCACGTCGTCCACGTCGGTCACGTTGCGGCAGACCTCCACGTCCACGCCGTCGTGGCGCAGCACGCGGGCTGCGGTGTCCAGCCAGACGAACGTCGCGGCGTGTCCGAGGTGGGTCACGGCGTACGGGGTGATGCCGCAGACGTAGACGCGGGCGCGCGACAGCACCGTCAGGGCGGTGCCGTCCAGGACCAGCGGCGGACTCAGCTCTGCAGCCACAGGCACAGCCTAGGGACGCGCGGGCGCGCAGACAGTGCCACCATGAGGCGTCATGGACCTCACTGTCGTGGACAACGCCGATCTGAGCCGGTTCGAGGCTCGCACCGAAGACGACCGCACCGCTGGGTGGGTCGAGTACACCCGCAGCCCAGACTCGATCGTGCTGGACCACACCGAGGTCGACGAGGCGTTCCACGGCCAGGGCGTGGGGTCGACGCTGGTTCGAGGCACGCTGGACACCGTGATCGCTGAGGGCGTCCGCGTCGTCAACGACTGCCCGTTCATCGAGCGGTTCCTGCGCCGGCACGAAGGGGAGTACGAGTCGGTGGTGCGGGTCACCGGCCCGTGAGCCGCGCGAGCGCCGGGCACTGGACAGATCACGGCGCGGCCTGCAGCCGGCGCACGGCGTCGGCCACGGCACCTTGGGCCAGCGCGCTCTGCCGCTGCCGGTCGTCCTCGCACGTGGCGACGGCCGCCATCCGCGTGCGGTAGGCAGCCTCTCGGAACGCCTGCTGGACGCCGCGTAGCTGCTGGTAGGCATCCCGGCCGTCGGAGTCGGAGGGGACGTCGAGTGTCTGGCTCGGCCAGTGCGCCTGCCCTGACTCGGCCAACGAGCGCACCTGGGCCAGCAGCGGGTCGAGCACCGGCGCGGCCCTGGCCGCGGTCAGGCAGTCGGCGTACCCGCGCCGCCAGAGGCCGGTTCCGAGCGGGTCGGGCCCGGCGGGTCGCCGCCAGCGCCAGCGCGGCATCGTCGGCTACAGGTACATGCCGCTGCCGAGGTGCGGGCGCTCGTCGCCCGACGCGTCCGGGGACCCCGGGCGAGGAGGCCCCTCGCCGCCGGCCGGAAGTGCGCGGCGCATCTGCTCGAGCTGCGCGCGGGCGGCCATCTGCTGGGCGAACAGGGCGGTCTGGATCCCGTGGAACAGCCCTTCCAGCCAGCCCACAAGCTGGGCCTGGGCGATGCGGAGCTCGGCTTCGGTCGGGACCTCGTCATCCACGAGCGGCAGCGAGAGCCGTTCGAGCTCCTCGACGAGCTCGGGAGCCAACCCGTCCTCGAGCTCGGCGATGGAGGAGTGGTGGATCTGCTGGAGGCGGCGTCGGCTCGCCTCGTCCAGGGGGGCCGCTTTGACCTCGTCCAGAAGCTGCTTGATCATCGTGCCGATCCGCATCACCTTGGCGGGCTGCTCGACGAGGTCGGTCACCGATCCACGGGCGCCACTCTCGCTGTGCGGGGAATCCTCGGCAGCCATCGACCCAGGGCCGACCACGACAACGTGCGTGCTCGGGTCCGACGGGCTCGACGACGTTTCCTCGCTCATAGGTCCATCCTCCCCAAGCGCGTCACGGCGAACAACCCGGGGCCCACCCGGCAGCGCGGCCCCACAGCGCACCTAGGCGCACTGTGAGGCCGCGATCTGGGCCGGTGGCGCCGGGGGAGCGTCTCAGCCCACCCGGAGGACGATCTTGCCGACGTGTGCGCTGCTCTCGAGCAGCCGGTGAGCCTCGGCTGCCTGCGTGATCGGCAGCGTGGTGTGGACGACGGGCCGCACGCGGCCGTCCACGACCATTGGCCACAGCTGGCCTCGCACCTGTCGCACGATCTCCTTCTTCTCGTGCAGGGGGCGTCCGCGCAGCGTGGTCCCGATGACGCTGGCGCGCCTGCCGAGAAGGGCGCCGAGATCGAGCTCTGCTCGCGTCCCACCTTGCAGACCGATGATGACGAGCCGCCCGTTGGGGGCCAACGCCGCAATGTTGCGAGCCAGGTACGGCCCGCCGACGAGGTCGAGGATCACGTCGGCACCCGCACCGTTGGTCTGCTGGCGCAGGGCTTCGACGAACTCCTGGTCGCGGTAGTTGATCGTGATGTCGGCACCGAGGTGGCGACAGGCGTCCAGCTTCGCCTGCGACCCTGCGGTCACCGCGACCCTCGTCCCGAGTGCCTTGCCGACCTGGATCGCCATCGTCCCGATGCCGCTGGAGCCGCCGTGCACCAGGAGGGTCTCCCCCGGGGCGAGCCCAGCGGTCATGACGAGGTTCGACCACACGGTGCACGCCACCTCGGGCAGGGCTGCCGCGGTGGCGAGCCCGACACCGGCGGGAACCGGTAGCAGCTGCTCGGCGGGCACCGCGACGCGCTGGGCGTAGCCGCCGCCGGCCAGCAGGGCGCACACCGCCTCGCCGACCTCCCAGCCCGTCACATCGTCCCCCACCGCACCGATCGTTCCGGAGCACTCCAGCCCCAGGTAGGGCGAGGCTCCGGGCGGGGGCGGGTAGCGACCCTGCCGCTGCAGGATGTCGGCCCGGTTCACGGCCGTCGCGGCCACGTCCACCAGCACCTCACCCGGGCGGGGCTCGGGGTCGTCGACCTCGCTCCACCTGAGCGTGTCGGGGCCTCCTGGCTCTGGCTGCGTGATCGCGTGCACGTGCCTCACCGTAGGTCAGGCCGCTCACTCGTCGTCAGGGCCGACCTTCTTCGCCCACAGCAGCTCCTCGGCGGGGCGCACCACGATGATTCGGTCGTCTCGGACCAGGTGCCCGACTGCGGGGGAGTAGTAGGGGACGGTCTCGTTGTCGCGGACGACCGCCAGGACGGGCTCGTCGAGCTGCCACGGGGTGCGGCCCTCCTCACGGGGGAGCACCCGGCGCTCGGCGACCTCCAGGCCCTCCCCGCTGGAGAGCAAGTCCTCGAGGACGCCCGACAGAGTCGGGCTGACGGCTGCCATGCCGAGGAGGCGGCCTACCGAGTCCGACGACGTGATCACCGAGTCGGCGCCGCTGTGGCGAATGATGCCTGCGTTCTCCTCCTCGCGGACCGACACGATGATCGTGGCGTCGGGGTTGAGACTGCGCGAGGTCAGCGTGACCAGCACAGCGGTGTCATCACGTTCGGGGGAGATCACGACCTTGGCCGCCTTGTCGATGGAGGCGCGGCGCAGCACCTCCGAGCGGGTGGCGTCGCCGACCACCCCCACGAGGCCGTCCTCGTTCGCCTCGCTGATGTTGGACTGCATGGGGTCGACCACGACGATCTTGGACCGAGGGACGTCGTTGGAGAGCAGCGTCTTGACGGCGCTGCGCCCCTTGACGCCATAGCCGACGACGACGATGTGATTGTCCACGCTGTTCCTCCAGCGGTCGACCCGCCACGCCTCGCGGCTGCGGAAGGTGAGTGCTTCAAGTGTGGTGCCGACCAGCACGATCAGGAACAGGATCCGCAGCGGCGTGATGACGAGGACGTTGACCAGCCGCGCCCCGTCGCTGACCGGCGTGATGTCGCCATATCCAGTCGTCGACAGCGTCACCGTCGAGTAGTAGAGCGCGTCGAGAAGGCTGACCTCGCCGTCGGCGTTGTCGACGTACCCGTCTCGGTCGAGGTAGACCGTCGCGACGACGGCCGTGAGCACCGCCAAGGCGATGATGACACGGATCCCGATGGCCCGGAATGGGCTGACCTTGCGCCGACCGAGCAAGATGGTGCCACTGGGGGCCTGCGTGTCGGTGAGCGGAATCTGCGTGCTCATGGACGTTCGTCCCGAGTCGCACCCGCCGAGGGCCGGCGGGTTCGGACGGTGATCACGAGAGGAAGGGTATGGACACCAGCACCCAGCGGGTAGCGGTAGTGACCGGCGCGGCGCGGGGAATCGGAGCGGCGACGGCGGTGCGACTGGCCGCGGACGGCAACGCCGTGGCCGTCTGCGACCTCTCCGCGCCCGACTGCGCGACGACCGTGGAGGCCATCGAGGCCGAGGGCGGACGTGCTCTGGCGGTGGGCATGGACGTCTCGGACCGCGAGCAGGTGGAAGCCGGCATCGGCAGTGTGGTCGACGAGCTCGGTCGGGTCGACATCCTGGTGAACAACGCGGGGCTGATCCGCGACAACATGCTGTTCAAGATGACCGACTCAGACTGGGACCTGGTCATGAACGTGCACCTCAAAGGGGCATTCCTGTGTACCCAGACGGCGCAGAAGCACATGGTCGCCAACAAGTACGGCCGCATCGTGAACCTGTCGTCGATCGCCGGTGACGGCAACCGCGGACAGGCCAACTACTCCGCGGCCAAGGCGGGCATCCGGGGGTTCACCAAGACCCTCGCGCTCGAGCTCGGGCCCTTCGGGATCACGGCCAACGCTGTCGCCCCGGGGTTCATCTCGTCCGCCATGACCCAGCAGACGGCCGACCGCATCGGCGTGTCGTTCGAGGACTTCCAGAGCAACGTCGCGGCAGCGACGCCCGTCCGGCGTGTCGGCGAGCCGGACGACGTCGCCAACGCCATCTCCTTCCTGGCGTCCGAGGGCGCCGGCTTCATCACTGGGCAGGTGCTCTACGTGGACGGCGGAGCCGGGCGGGCCTGATGCGACTGCTCCTCGTCCAGGTCAGCACTGGAACCTCGCCGGCCGACAACCGCGACCTCATCCGGGCGGCCGTGGCCGACGGGCTGCGCGGCGCCGGGCGGGTCGATCTCATCGTGCTTCCCGAGGCAGCCCAGGCCGACTTCGGGTCCGGCGAACGTGCGCTGACCGACGTTGCCGAACCGGTGGACGGACCCTTCGTCGCTCTGCTGGGCGAGATCGCCGCACGGTCGGCCGCGACCGTGGTCGGCGGCATGTTCGAGGCCGTCGAGGGCGGCCTGCCGTTCAACACGCTGGTGGCTGCCGCCCCCGACGGATCCGTGGCGGCCACCTACCGCAAGGCGCACCTCTACGACGCGTTCGGGTACGCCGAGAGCGACAGGCTCGGTGCCGGCGAGCCGGCGGCGGTGACGTTGGACGTCCCGGCACGCGAGGGCAGCTCCGTCCGGGTGGGACTCATGACCTGCTACGACCTGCGTTTCCCGGAGCAGGCACGGGCCCTGACGGATGCCGGCGCGACGCTTCTGCTCGTACCGGCTGCGTGGTTGGCGGGCCCGTCCAAGGAGCACCACTGGACGACGCTCCTGGCGGCCCGCGCCATCGAGAACACGGTGTTCGTGGCTGGGGTTGCCAAGTCCGGACGGCGCTACTGCGGCCTCACCCGGCTCGTCGACCCGATGGGGCAGGTCGTCGTGGGCCTGGCCGAGCAGGACGGCGCTGTCGCGGCTTCCGTCGACGCCTCCCGAGTCGCCGAGGTGCGCGAGGTCAATCCGTCGCTGGCCAACCGCCGGTGGGACGTGACCCCGCGGGTCAGGTGATCGGCATCGCCGCCTCGCGGGCGTGCGCGTCCTCCCAGAGGCGTACTCCGCCGAGGATGCCCGCGCGGTTGCCCACGACCGTGACGTACTCGTCCACGCGCCGACGCACGTGCTTGGCCCCACCGCCGCCGAGGTAGGCGCGATCCCAGTAGTAGGTGGCGAAGAGCCGTCGGAGTGCGCGCTGGACGTCCTTGCTCCACGCCTTGCTGCCCCTGGCCTTGCGCGCGTGGTTGCCGAGCATCTCGTCGTAGGTTCGTCCTTTGCGGAAGGGTGCTGCCGAGACCTCGATCTTGGGCAGCACGGCACCCTCGGCGTAGTGGGCGAATCCCAGCCCGGTCCCGAGCGTGAGCATCACCTCGTAGCCCCGGCCAGTGATCACTGAGAGGCCTGCAAGCTCTGCGTCGTTGACGACCAGGGTCGGGCGAGCGAACGTGCGTTCCAGAAGCTCGCGCACGTCGAGGTTCTCCCACTCCAGGGCCAGGTCGGAGCGCACGGGTGTGAACGGGCCCCCCTCGGTGACGTAGTGCGGGGTCCACGAGACGACCCCACGTCGGACCAGCCCCGGCATGCCGACCGACACGCGGTTGAAGTCGACTCCGGTGCCGGTGGCGATGCGGTCCAGCGCGTCGACGAACACCTCAGGGGGGCAGGGATACGGAGTCGGGACGCGCACCCGGTCGCTGACCGCCGCGCCGTCGCGGTCCAGCACCAGGCACTTGAGCCCGGTGCCTCCGCAATCGACGCTGAGCGTGAGCGGTGCCTGGGCCACGGTTTCCGACCGTAGCGTTCGAAGGGCTCGATGTCGGCCATGATGGTGTGATGAGCGACGAGGTTGCGATGACGGCCACCCCGGACGAGGCCGTGGTCTTCGCAGACCTCGACCTGGCAGACGAGCTTGTCCAGACCCTCGGCGAGCTCGGCTACGAGGAGCCGACTCCGATCCAGCGCGAGGCAGTGCCACATGTCGCGGCCGGCCGCGACCTCTTCGGGCAGGCAGCGACCGGGACCGGCAAGACGGCGGCGTTCGCGTTGCCGATGCTCAACCGCCTCACCGGCCGCTCGGCCGCGGCACGTCGTGCTGGGCCCGCCGGCCTCGTCCTGGTGCCTACCCGTGAACTCGCCGTCCAGGTCAGCGAGGCGATCCACCGCTACGGAGCCCGCCTGGACGCCCGTGTCCTGCCGGTCTACGGCGGAGCGCCGATGGGGCGCCAGATCCGCAGCCTGTCCGATGGCGTCGACATCGTCGTCGCTACGCCCGGTCGGGCGCTCGACCTGATCGATCGAGGCTCGTTGCGCCTC
The DNA here is from genome assembly GCA_963712175.1 of uncultured Actinomycetota bacterium. Lineage (GTDB taxonomy): Bacteria > Actinomycetota > Actinomycetes > Jiangellales > Jiangellaceae > CAVQGZ01. The sequence continues at coordinate 21,128 of CAVQGZ010000008.1, read as the reverse complement.
GACGGGGTGGCGACGGTCGTCCTCGACGAAGCGGACGAGATGCTCGACATGGGCTTCGCCGAGGACATCGAGGCGATCCTGGAGAGGACGCCCAGCGAGCGTCAGACCGTGCTGTTCTCGGCGACGATGCCCAAGCGCATCGAGCGCATGGCCCGGTCCCACCTGCGTGACCCGGTTCGGGTGACGCTGGGGGGGCCGGAGAAGCCCCCCGCCGGCGAGGCGCCGAAGGTGCGCCAGGTCGTCTACACGGTGCCCCGCCAGTACAAGCCGGCCGCGCTGGGTCGTCTGCTCGACGTGGAGGCGCCGGTGGCGACGATCGTCTTCTGCCGCACCCGCGCGGAGGTCGACTCCCTCACCGTGACCATGAACGGACGCGGGTATCGCGCGGAGGCTTTGCACGGCGGTCTGACGCAGGACCAACGGGACCGGGTCATGGGGCGGCTTCGCCAGGGCTCCACCGAGCTGCTGGTCGCCACCGATGTCGCAGCCCGTGGTCTGGACGTCGACCAGCTCACCCACGTCGTGAACTATGACGTGCCTGCCGCTCCGGAGGCCTACGTCCACCGCATCGGCCGGGTTGGGCGTGCGGGGCGAGAGGGCGTCGCCATCACCTTGGCCGAGCCTCGCGAGCACCGCATGATCGCCGCGATCGAGAGGTCCACCGGGTCGAAGGTGGCGCGGGAGAACGTGCCGACGGTGGCAGACCTGCGGGCGCGGCGCCTCGAGCTGACGCGAGCGTCCTTGCGGGAGGCCTTGCTGGCCTCGGACAACGACCGCTTCCGGGTGGTGGTCGAGTCGTTGAGCGACGAGTTCGACGTCGTCGACATCGCCCTGGCCGCCGTCCGGATCGCGCATGAGGCGTCGGGCGGGGAGGGGGACGACGATGTGGAGATCCCAGCGGCTCGCCCACCCCGGCAGTCCCGCGAGCACCGCGACGGCAGTCACGGCGAACGACCCACGAGGGCGCGCGGTGAGGGGGGGTCGCGCTCGGGCGCACCGTCGGCGTCACGGCTCGCCGATGGCGTGAAGATCTTCATCGGCGCGGGACGCCAGTCACGGGTCGGTCCCAACGACCTTGTCGGGGCCATCGCGAACGAGTCGAGCCTGCGGGGCCGCGACATCGGCGCGATCGAGATCTTCGAGAAGTTCTCCCTGGTCGAGGTGCCTGCGTCCAACGTTGACGAGGTCATCTCGGCGCTGCGTCGCACCACCCTGCGGGGTCGTCGGCCGAGCGTGCGTCGAGACAGAAGCGGCTAGGCGGAACCGATCCAGTCGGGCCGGCCGCTGGCCGACGGCCTTCGGGGGTTCAGTCGCCGCCGCCCAGCTCCGACTCGATCGCGTCGTGCAGCAGGTCATGGGCGTGCTGGAGGTGCCGCAGGATCAGCGTGACGAACGCCGCCGCTGCGTCGCGGATGTCGTCGGGCTCGGAGGCCGCGTCGGCGGCGAGCTCGGACACTGCGTGCTGGGCCTCGACGAGGTCGGCGTGCTCGCTGGCGAGGCGCTCGGCCGGCCCGCTGAGCCGAGCGTCGGCCTTGATGACCGAGGCGGTGAGCCCCGTGGCGCCCTCGCTGGTGCGCAGGTGCTCCTCGAGAACTGCCTGGGTGCGGCCCAGCGCGGCGCGCACGCCGTCTCGCCACTGGCTAGTTGCCGAGGCCACAGCCAAGGACTGCTGAAGCTCGCTGGCCGCGATCTCCAGTGCCTCGCGGCGGGCGCGAATGGGCGCCAGAGTGCCGTCGGGGGGCCGCATGGCCGAGGTTTCGGACATGACGTCCGGTCTACCTCACCCGCGGGAGTTGTCAAGGGCCGCCCGACGGGCGATCTCGACGCGGTCCTTGTGCTTCGAGGTGCGACCAAGCCATCTCTCGCGCATTGTCTGGGCATGAACGACGCGCCGCGCAACCCGTCGGCCGGATCGCACCTGCTGGCCACCGTCGCGCGGTCTCGCGCGGCCTCGACCGTGGTCGTGGCCTGGTGGGTCGTTGTGGGGCTCGTTGCGGCGCTGGCCTACGTGGACGCCGTCTTCCGTGGTGGCATGGCCGCGCTGATCGGCGGGACCGCCTTCATCGCCGGGATGTGCGTCGTCATGACGGTCGCGCGCAACGCCTCGGCCGAGGCTCGCCGTCCCGGGTCCGTCCGACGGGGGTCACTGGCGCGGGCGGCCGCATTCGGTGCCGTGGTTCATGGCGGCCTTCTCGCGACGGTGACGGTCTTCGCGCAGAGCTCTGGAGGCGTCCTGGCTCTTGTCGTCGCCGGGGCTTGGTTCGTGGCCGTGATGCGGCCCACGACGCTGACTGCGCTCGGCGTCGACGTGGATCGTCCGCGCGGACCTGAGCCGGGCACGCAGCGCAGCGTCCCGGAGCTGGTGGGAGAGCTGCAGACCACCGCGTCGCAGGTGCGTGCGACGTCCGACCCGGTTCTCAAGGCCGCCCTGGCGGAGCGTCGAGGGGTTCTCATCGAGATGCTGGCGGAGCGGGACCCGGAGGCGCTCATGATGCTCATGGACGAGTCGTCGGTGCGTCCGCGGGCGTCGGAGGGTCCGGACGGCCCCGTGCCCGCCTGACTCGCGCGCGGCTCTCCTGCGGCACAATGGCCTGGCTCGTCGCTGGAGGGCTGCCGGAGTGGCCGAACGGGGAAGTCTTGAAAACTTCTAGGGCGGGGTCCCCTCCGTCCTCGTGGGTTCGAATCCCACGCCCTCCGCTCATGTGCCGTGAGTCGGCCACCCGTGGCTGTACCCGAGAGATCGCGCAGCGCGGATGGATGGAGCTGTTGGTGCGCTGAGGGCACCGCTGGCTCCATCCATGCGGGGCACGGCGCACCGCAGGCTCCATCGTCGAGGCGGGGGGCGCGCCTGGGCCCAGGCCGGACGCTGACCGGACCGCGTCAGATGGCGCGTGTCTCGCGGATGGCCGCTCGCACGACATCGGCGAGGCTGGCCCGTCGGTGGAAGGCCTGACGCTGGGTGGCTGCCCCAGTCCCGCGCCGAAGCACCTGGTCGACAAGCTCGGCGACCATGATGCGGTCGCCGGTCTGGTCCAGGGCAGGCGTGATCGCGTCGAGCATCGCGCGCAGTGCCTCAGCCGCGGGAACAGGACGGTGGGTGACGGGGTGCTGGAGCCGGCCGCCAAGACCCTCACGGGCGGCCCGCCAGTGGGCGGTGCGCAGCAGCGCCACGCGGATCGGCTCGTACGGCTCGGCGTCCTGCCACTTCTGGGACAGGGTCGTCACAAGTCCGCGCGCCAGCCCGCCCAGGAGCACGGCGTCGTCCGGGTGCAGGCACACGTCGGCCGCGCGGATCTCGATGGTCGGGTACCGCTCGGACGGGCGGGCGTCGAAGTACAGGTTCCCGCGGTCGACGACGGCGCCCGTCGCCAGCAGCGCCTCGACGGCATGTTCGTAGGCCTCCACGCTCCCGAACGGCTCGGTCGGCCCCGCGGACGGCCAGCGGCCCCACACGAGGCTCCGATAGCTGGCGTAGCCGCTGTCCCGCCCGTTCCAGAACGGGGAGTTGGACGAGATGGCTCGCAGCAGCGGCAGCCACGGCTGGATGCGGTCGACCACGGCCACGGCCTCGTCTCGCGACACCGCGTCGACGTGGACGTGGCAGCCGTTGATCAGCTGGTCACCGGCGACCTGCCGGAACGTCGACAGCAGGGACAGGTAGCGGGCCTCCGCCGACACGGCCGGAGTGACGGGGATGGGGCTTGTCCCCACAGCGGCGACCGCGAGCCCCTCGCCCTCGGCGGCGCGGTTGGCGACTCGGCGGTGCTCGCGAACCTGATCCGCCAGGGCCGACAGGTCGGCGCGAGGCGCCGTGCCGACCTCGACCTGCTGGCGCATGAACTCGCCGCTCATCCCGCTGCCGTCGAGGACGACGGGGGTGCTCTCCGACCCCTCGGCAGCAGTCTCGGCCCGCACCTTGCGCACGAGCCGTGGACCGGCCTGGACTGGGTCACCGGTCACTGGGTCGACGACGAGTAGCTCCTCCTCGACGCCCACGGCGCGAACGACCGGTGTGGTCATCGGTGCCTCAGTCGAGAGGGACGGACAGTGCGCCGCCTGGGTCGACCGAGTAGGTCGTGCTGCCCACCCGCATGTGCAACGGCTCGCCGACGTGCCGTCGTCCGGTCACCATGAGCTGGTCGTGCGTGAGGTTCACCTCGAGCCCGTAGTGCTGCCGGTAGCGCATCCTGAAGCGGAGCTGGGGGAGCTCCTCGGGCAGGTAGGGGTCGAAGCGCAGCAGGTCGTCGCGCGTCTCGATGCCGGTGAAGCCGCGCTGGAGAAGATCGACCGTGCCGACCATGGCGCCGAGGTGGATCCCCTCCTGCGTCGTACCGCCTTGGACGTCGCTCACGTCGCTCTCGAGGGCCTCCATGAAAAGCCGCCATGCCTCGTCGTGGTCGATGCGGGCCAGCACCCAGGCGTGGACAAGCTTGGAGAGCGTGGAGCCGTGGGCCGTTCGCCGGAGGTAGAAGTCGACGCACCGGGCGGGGAGCAGTGGGTCCCAGGTGTACCCGAGGTTTTGGATGATCTGTGCGATCTCTTCCTCACTAAGAAGGTAGAAGAGCATGAGGACGTCGGCCTGCTTCGCGAGCCGGTAGTTGTTGGTGGAGTCGCCTTCGGCCTCCAGGATGCGATCGAGACGACCGATGTTCCCGTAGCGAATCCGGTAGTCCTCCCAGTCCAGCTCCTTGAGCCGCTCGTACCCCTCGAACTGGCTGAGCACCCCGTCGTGCCAGGCCAGGCGCATCTTGCGGGTCATGTGCTCCCACCGCTCGAGGTCCCCGCGGCGGATGTCCAGCAGGTCGAGCAGCTGTCGGCGGCGTCGGTCGGGGAGCACCTCGACGCATCGCAGCGCCCGCTCCAGGAGCCATACCACCATGACGTTCGTGTAGGCGTTGTTGTCCAGCCCCGGCTCCTCCTGCCAGGGGTAGGCGTCGTGGTACTCGTCCGGGCCCATGATCCCGCGTATGTCGTAGCGGTCGTCGGCACGGTCATAGGTGGCGATGGACGCCCAGAAGCGGGCGATCTCGAGAAGCAGCTCGGCTCCGTAGGTGGCCAAGAAGTCGAGGTCGCCCGTGGCCTCGTAGTACTGCCAGATGTTGTAGGCGACGGCAACGTTGATGTGGCGCTGCCGGTGTGACTCGTCGGGCAGCCACCGTCCCGAGTTCGGGTTCAGGTGCAGCGTCTGCGTCTCCTCGCGGCCGTTCGCGCTGCTCTGCCACGGGAACATGGCGCCGTCGTACCCGGCCTCCTTCGCTGCCTTGCGGGCCTGGGGCAGGCGCCGCCAGCGGTAGAGCAGAAGCGACTTCGAGACCTCAGGCATGCGAAGGTTGAGGTAGGGGTAGACGAAGGTCTCGTCCCAGAAGATGTGCCCGCGGTACGCCTCTCCGTGCAGACCCCGTGCCGGGATTCCGACGTCCAGGTCGATGCTGTGGTTGGACACCGTCTGCAACAGGTGGAAGAGGTGCAGGCGCAGGACCATCTGGGTGCGGTCCGCCGTCCCGAGCTCCAGGTCGCAGCGTGCCCAGAGGTGGTCCCAGGCCAGGACGTGGCGACGCAGCAGCTCGTCGAAGTCCGGCATGCAGCAGGCCTTCGCGCGTGCCTCGGAGAAGGGCTCGCCAAGAGCGCGGTCGCGGGAGGTGTAGAGGGCTGCGACCTTCTCCACCGTGTGCTCGACGTGGGGCGTCACACTCAGCGTGATGTCCTGCCAGGCATGGTCGTCACCGATCACCGGTGTCATCTCCACATCGGCCGGCCGGCCGTTGACCAGGACCCGGTGCCGTGCGGCCACACCGATCTCGACACGCGACTGAACCGTTCGCACGTCCAGCGCGACGCCGGTCTTGTCGAGGGAGCTGCTGCCGACGCACTCCAGGTGCTCGTCCCCGAGACCGGCATACCGGGCGACACCGCTGTTGCGCACCCGTCCGTCGATCCCGGTGCGAACGGTGACGGTTCCCTCGTAGTTCTCGGCAACGATGGTGGTGTCCAGCCCGGCGCAGAACTGGTCGGCCATCGAGACCAGCCGCCGCTGGGCGATCGCGGTCACCCGGCCCTGGTCGTCGGTGACGCGGAACCGTCGGGTCAGAACGCCACGACGCAGGTCGAGCTCCTGCACGTAGTTGCTGATCTGGTCGCGGTCGACGTCCAACCAAGGCCCGTCCTCGACCCGCACTGTCAGCGACTGCCAGTCGGGCAGGTTGACCATGGACTCGTTCTCGACCTCCTGCCCCTGGACGGACACAGAGAGCCGGTTGAACACGCCGGCGGCGTAGGTGCCGGGGTAGTGGGGACCCCCGGCCACGGACTCCGGAGCCGCGCCCCGCGAGGCGAAGCGACCGTTGCCCAGGACGCACAGGGACTCACGCAGCGGCTCGTTGTCCGGGTCGTAGCCGTCGTAGCGAAGCAGCCAGGCGGTCACGTTGTTCCTCCTCAGCCTGCGCCGTTGGAGCGACGCGTTGGTCGTGCGCCCCACTCTGGCACGGGTGGCGCCGCCGCGGGTTAGGGACTTTGGTCGACACCCTGTCTGAGCGGGGTCCCCTTCCGGCTCGCCAGCAGGGCCGCGACAAGCAGCAGGCCGGTGGATGCGGCCACGGCCACGTACGCGCTCTGCAGTGCAGAGGTGAGTTCGTCGAAGACCGACTCGCGCGCGTCGGGAGGAAGAACTCCGCCCTGGTCCGAGACATAGAGCCGTCGGACGATCGACAGTCCCGCCCCGAGCACGACGGCTCCTACCAGGAGGCTGCCGGCGGCAACGGCGACGCCCTGCCGACGTCGCGGCGCCAGCAGAGCCACCGCGACGGCAAGCAGGATCACCACGACCCACATCCACGCTCCCACGACGTCGAGCAGGCGCATCGCCGCCTGGACGTACGGCAGAGCCGCGCTGGAGAACACGACGAACTCGAGAGGGACGCTCGGAATGAGCTCTGCCACGGCCTGTAGGCCTGCGCTGGCCAGACCGACCCTGACAGCCTCGACGAACAGCTCGGCCTGAACGCTGACGTCGGTGTCGTCGATGGTGACCAGGTCGCTGTCGCCGGTCAGAGCCCCCACGAGCTGCTCATGGCCCGTTCGGTTGGCGCTCGTCCAGGCTGCGCTGAACCCGTCGCTGGCGACAAGAGCGGTGACGTTCTCGCGCACGATGTCGTCGAGCCAGCGCTGTGCGGGCTCGACGAGCTCGTCGAGAGGCAGGAACGAGGTGCTGAAGGGCAACAGATCGAGCGCGCCGTCCACCACGGACGAGATGTCGACCGCGGCGACCACCTGTTCGCTGATCTGGTCGGCCAGGGCCGCCTGGACCGCGGGGTCGTCCGCGAGGGGCCCGATCGTCGCCACGTAGCGGTCGGTGTCGAAGACGACGCTGCGTGCCCAGGCACCTGCGATGGCCAGTGGGGTGAGCAGGACCAGAAGCATGGCGAGGCTCCAGGTCAGCAACCAGCGCACCCTCGAGTGCGGCGAGCCGGCAGGTCGTCCTGGTACCGACCGCGAGTACGCCGGGATGGGTCGGGTGGGTAGCTCGTCGGCCCGTCCTGGCCCGCTCATGGCGGGCTACCTGGCCGAGGCGATGTCCTGCTCCAACGCCAGCAGCGTGGCCAGGACGCCAGGAGGACCGGCCACCACCAGGTCGGCGGCATCCCGCAACGCGGCCGGTGTCTCGGGGGAGTCGCTGCACACGACCATTCCGTGCACTCCCGCTCCCCGCAGCTCTCCGATCGCGGCCACGGCGGGAAGATCGCCCAGGTCGTCGCCGGCGAACAGCAGCGCACGCCTATGGGTCTCGGCGACGACGGCGCGCAGGGCTCCGCCCTTGTCGGTCCCCGCTGGCCGAAGCTCGAGCACGAAGCGACCCGGGACGAGCTCGAGCCCAGTCTCCTCGGCGAGGGCGTGAGCCATGGGAGTGGCGGCCTCGAAGGAGCCGGCTGGATCCACCGCGTTCCGGGTGTGCAAGGCCACGGAGTGGTGCTTGTCCTCCACCGTCATGCTCGCGTCGTTCTCGGCCACGTAGTCGACGAGCCGCCGGTGGGCGACCGGGACGCCCGCGCCCTGCTCGGGAGAGCTCAGCTCGCCGTCGTGCCAGCGCTGCAGCCCGTAGTGCCCGAGCAGCACCAGCCCGGGGACAGCCGCCAGCCGGCCCAACGAAAGCGCGGCCTCGACGGGTCGACCCGTGATGACGGCGATCTGAACGCCGTGGGCGGCCAGCGCAGCCAGCGCGTCGACGATTCCTGGCTGGGCGACCGCCTCCTCGGGGCGGGCGACGATCGGGGCAAGTGTTCCGTCGTAGTCGAGGGCAACCAGCCCCTGTTCGGGGTAGCTGACCAGGTGAGCCCACGCGTCGCGTCCGGCTGAGGTTGTCAGGTTGTTGGCTGGCTCGTTGGGCACAGCACCACGGTAACCCCGCCAGCGCTACCGTGGCGGTGAGCACGGAGGTGGGTTCGTGACCCTGCACAGCATGGCGAGCAGCGAGTCGGCGGGCGGAGGCAGCAGCGTCGTCGTGGTGGCCAATCGGCTACCGGTCGACCGGGTGCGTCACTCGGACGGCACGGACGGCTGGAAGCGCAGCCCAGGCGGGCTGGTCAGCGCCTTGGCGCCGGTCATGCGCAAGCAGGACGGGTCGTGGATCGGCTGGGTCGGCTCCCCCGACGAGGCACCGGAGCCCTTCCACTCCGACGGCATGGACCTGGTGGCCGTCTCGTTGAGCGCGGAGGAGATCGAGCACTACTACGAGGGATTCTCCAACGCCACGTTGTGGCCTCTCTACCACGATGTGATCGTGCCTGCTGAGTTCCATCGCGAGTGGTGGGACGCCTACGTCCGCGTGAACCGGCGCTTCGCCGCTGCCGCGGCCGAGGTTGCGTCGGAAGGCGCGATCGTGTGGGTCCAGGACTACCAGCTGCAGCTCGTTCCCATGCAGCTGCGTGAGATGCGTCCGGACCTGAAGATCGGCTTCTTCCTCCACATCCCGTTCCCACCCGGCGAGCTCTTCGCTCAGCTGCCATGGCGTCGCCAGATCATGCAAGGGCTTCTCGGTGCCGATCTCGTCGGTTTCCAGCGCGAGGGTGCGGCGGGCAACTTCCTCGACATCGCGACGCGCTACACCCCCGCGCGACGAGTGTCGTCCAGCCAAGTGGTCATCGACGGACGCCGCGTGACCGCGGCGGCGTTCCCCATCTCGCTCGACGTCGACGAGGTCGAGACGCTTGCGTCGGACGAGAGCACGCAGGCGCGGGCGGCGGCCATGCGTGAGGAGCTCGGGTCGCCCCAGCACGTCCTGCTCGGAGTTGATCGGCTGGACTACACCAAGGGCATCCGGCACCGGCTCAAAGCGTGGTCGGAGCTGCTGGCCGACGGCGACGTCACCCCGCAGGACGCCGTGTTCGTCCAGGTGGCCACGCCCAGCCGGGAACGTGTCGACGCGTACCAGGCGTTGCGTGACGAGATCGAGCTCGAGGTCGGACACATCAACGGTGAGCACGGCACGATCGGGACCTCACCCATCCACTACCTGCACTCCACCTACGACCGTCCCGAGCTCGTTGCCATGTTCCTCGCCGCGGACGTCGCGGTCGTGACTCCGCTGCGCGACGGCATGAACCTGGTGGCCAAGGAGTACGTGGCCGCCAGGATCGACAACCGAGGCTCCGTCGTGCTGTCGGAGTTTGCTGGGGCCGCCGACCAGCTGACCGACGCCGTGCTGGTGAACCCGCACGACATAGACGGGCTGAAGGCGGCGCTTCTCGAGGCGATGCACATGCCCGAGCGGGAGCAGGAGCGGCGGATGAGATCCATGCGCAACCAGGTGAAGAACTACGACGTGGCTCGGTGGGCGGGGGAGTTCATCGCCTGCCTGCGCGACGAGTGCCAGTAGCTACTCTGTGCTGCCATGAACCTCGAGCGTGCCGAGGCACCAAATCCGTACGACTTCCTGCCCGCGGTTGCGTCCTTCTCCGTGACGAGCGACGACGTCGTGGACGGTCAGCAGATGGCCGCCACGTTCGCCCACGGGAGCGCCGGGGGCGACGACGTGTCTCCGCAGCTGTCGTGGTCAGGCTTCCCGACGCAGACGGCGGGATTCGCTGTGACCTGCTTCGACCCGGATGCACCGACCGGGTCCGGATGGTGGCACTGGCTGCTCCTCGATGTCCCGGTGGGGGTGACCGCGCTCGCCCGCGGTGCCGGCTCGGCCGACGGCAGCGGCCTGCCCGCAGGGGCGTGGCAGCTGACGAACTCGTACGGGTCCGCCGCGTTCGGTGGGGCCGCCCCACCGCCCAACGACTACCCGCACAAGTACTTCTTTGCCGTGCACGCTCTGGATGTCGCGACGCTGGGGATCGACGCGACCGTGTCGCAGGAGGTCGCCGGCTTCAACCTCACCGCGCACACCATCGCCCGGGGACTCGTCGTCCCGACGTACGCCCACTAGTGGGCCTCGATCCCGCGAACCGGGTGGTCGTCCCGGCCTCGACCCCGCTGGCTCTTCGAGGCCTCGGGATCTCCGCGATGGCTCTCGGTGTCGTCCTGGTGGGGGCCCTGCTCGCAACCTCGGTTCTGGACGGCTCCGCTCGAACCTTCGTGCTGGTCCTCCTCGCCGTCGTTGGTGTCCCTCTCGTCGGTGCGGTGCTCACGCAAGTGGGCCGCCTGCTCGGCTGGGGTGCGCGGTTCGTCCACTCACCGTCGGGCTTCGAGAACCACACCAGCCTCGTCGGCGTGGGTCGTCGCTCCGCTGACTGGACGGAGGTGACCGGCCTGCGGGAGGTCACCGACGTGCTCATGATCGAGCTGGGGGACAAGCGCAGTCTCATCGACTGCCGGGTCCTCGGTCGCACGCCACAGAGCCTCGGTGAGGAGATCCGGCCCTACGTGGGCCGCAAGCTCGGCTGACCGGCCGATCTGACCGCGCAGAGGTGCGCGTCAGCAGACGTCGTCGAGGTCGAGCACACCCTCGGTCTCGTCGGCGGGAGTGGGCTCGGGAGTGGGGCTGCCGCTGTCGGTCTGTGAGCCCCCGTCCACGGTCGCCACGCCGCCCGACGAGGTGCCCGGGTCGGCAGGTGAAGCCTGCGGCGGCGGGAGCGGTTCGGGTGGCTCAAGCGCGTCCTGCACCCGTCGTTGGATGTCGTCGAAGTCGGGGGCGCCGGGGTTGATCACCTTGTCGGTGAACGGCAGCGTGCGCACCGTCGCGCCCTGGACGCGAAGCGCGAGCTCGGCGAACGCAGGCACCATGCTCGTCGGGATGTCGGTCGAGACGATCCGTTGCGCGGTGCTCGCCAAGGACTCGTAGCGGCGCAGCACGGTGAGCGGGTCGGCGCGGTCGATCATGGCGCCGATCACGCACCGCTGGCGGCGCATGCGGTCGTAGTCGTTGGCGAGCCCCTCGCCACCGCAGCGCACTCGCGCGTACCAGAGCGCCTCGTAGCCGTCGAGGCGCTGGCGTCCCGGCTCGAGGTAGCGAACCGGTTCGGAGCAATAGCCCGCCGGGAGCATCGACGACTCGAGAGGGATTCGCTGGGTGATCGTGATGTCGATGCCGCCGAGAGCATCCACGACCTGCTGGAACCCGTCCAGGTCGACCATGACGTAGTAGTCGATCGGCAGCCCCGTGATCCCCTCTGCCGCCAGCTTCATCGCCTCGGCACCTGGGTCGTCGACATCGTCGAAGGCCTCGGGGTGCGCAGCCGGGACGTAGCGGTAGACGGCGTTGAGCAGCTCCGACCCGTAGTCCCCAGGCTCGCCCTGCCACCCGAACGGGTAATAGCTCGACAGCAGGCTCGTCGTAGGGAACGGGACGTCCTCGAGGTTGCGCGGCAGGGAGAACAACACTGCTTCACCGGTGGCCGGGTCGACCGAGGCGACGATGTTCGTGTCGGGTCGAGTTCCCTCGCGGCCGTCGCCCGCGTCGGAGCCGATGAGAAGCACGTTCACTCGCCCCACGCCCGCCCAGGGATCGACCGCCGGCTCGGGCTGGTCAGCGTCGTCGGCTGCGGAGTCGGTGCTGTCGGAGGTGGATTCGTCGGACGCCGTGAAGACGTTCGTCACCAGGTCGTACTGCACGAGCGCGTACCGGGACCCCAGGGCGACGGGGGCGGCCACGAGGCTCGTGACGAGGACGATCACTCCCGCCCCCGCCAGCCGCTGGCCCCGGCGCAAGCCAGCGGGCTGCAGTACATGGTGCGATGTCGCTGCTGAGACGATCAACGCCAGTGCCAACGCAGCGAGCCCCACAGCACTCACGGCCAGGAACCTGCGGTCGACGGCCAGGCCGACGAGCTGGGTCCGCGACAACGTGGCGACGGCGAGGACGACCCCTACGACAAGCAGGGCCAGAAGAACCAGAACCGCGACTCCGGCTCGCCGCCGGCCGGCCAGCAGCAACCCGGTTCCCGGGATCAGCGAGCCGAGCGACGCCCGGCCGACGAAGCGTCGAAAACGGCGGTTCTGCTCCTCGCGTATCGCCTGCTGAACGTCCGGCTGGCGCCCGGCGGCATGGCGTCCCGGCCTGCCCGGTGGCTGCGAGCCCTCCGGGTAGGTGCCAGGTGGTTTGACTGCCATCGTGGTTCAAGTATCACCCGAAGCGGGCAGTGGCTCGTACCAGAGGCTGGCGTGTGGCGGGTACCCTTGCAGCCGCGACCGGTTGACACCGGTCGCAGTGGAGGCGTCGCCTAGTCCGGCCGATGGCGCCCGCCTGCTAAGCGGGTTGGGGTCTCAAAGCCCCTCGAGGGTTCAAATCCCTCCGCCTCCGCGCACCTCGGTGCCGCCGCCGAGACCGACGACCGAGGAGCCGTGGAGCGTCCGCCACGGTTCCGTCGGTCGTCCGGGCGGCTTTCAGCCCGATCCCTCGGAGTCCGCCTCGCGCAGCGTCCCCTCCTCAGAGACGGTGACCTCCACGCTGGGTGTGAGCTCGATGACCAGTTCGACCGGATCGCCCAGCTCCTCGCTGAGCTGGCTCTGGAGCTGTCGGGGAGGAGGGAGCACCTCGGTGCCAGCGATGTCGACCGTCACGGTGCCGTCCTCGACCGCCACCTGCTCGACCCGCAGCCGGGTGTCCTCTCCGAGCCAGTCGTTCACCACCTGCTGTGCTGTCTTGGTCTGACTCGCGGACGCGAGGATCCCCTCGGCGGTGAAGACCAGCGGAACCATGACGGCCAGCGCCAACGCACCGAACGGTGCCAGAGTCGACGCAATCTGGCGACGTTGCTCGCGCAGCCGAGAGCCCTGGGCGAGACCGGTGAGGATGAACACGCCCGCGGCGGCGAGGACGATCGACACGAAGTTGGTCATGAAGAGGACGAAGGCGCCGAAGGCTTCGTCCCAGCGTTGGCTCTCAAGTGCCACGCCGACCACGCCGAGGGGCGGGACCAGGGCGACTGCGATCGCCACGCCGGCGATCGACGATGCCACCCGAACGTTCACGGTCGCGAAGGCACCCGCGGCCCCTGCCGCGAGGGCGATGAGCATGTCGACAAGAGTGGGGTTCACTCGGCTCGTGATCTGGGTGTTGGCGTCGAACGAGACCAGCTCGGGGACCCACCGCGAGATCAGGTAGGCGAGCGCGATGGAGGCGGCCGCTCCGGCCGCGACCAGGGCTGAGGAGGCGGCCGCCCGTCGCCGCCATCCGTTGACGACGGCCCCCGCGAGCCCGAGGATCGGCGTCATCAGTGGGGCGATGAGCATGGCGCCGATCACGACGGCTGTGGAGTCCTGGAGAACCGCGAATGTCGCGATGGAGACGCTCAGGATCAGCATGACCCACCAGGCCGCCAGCTTGGTCGATCGGCCCGGGCTCTCGAAGTACAGCCCGTCCGCGAGCTGCTCGCGACGCTCGTCGCCGATGTCGGTATCGCGTACCCAGTCCCACATGATCTCGGCCATCGGGGCATTGACCACGGATGTCGACTGAGACCCGGGGGCGCCAACACGTAGGCCGTAGGCGAGCAGAATGCCCCCCGCGATGATGGCGGCGACTGCGACAGCGAGAACGACTCCTTCGCTGACGGAGTCAGGCACCGTGATGGCGAGCACCCCGAAGGCGATGCTTCCGATGCCGATCGTGAGCCGAGCGGGCCGCTGACTTCGGTCTCGCCCGAAGACGCCGGCAGTGACGCTGACGACACCGCGAAAAAGGGCGTACAGGCCCAGGAGCCAGACGATCGCCGGAACGGCGTCGCGCGGTGTAAGCAGCACGAGCAATGCCACGAGGATTCCGGCCAGCCCCCTGATCACGGCCAGAGCGCGTGATGGGGAGTGGCCGCGATCGCTTGCCGGGCCGGCGTGGCGACCAGTGATGCCGAACCACAAATCCAAGCTGGAGGTCACGAGGAGGGCACCCCCGACGATGAGCTCGAAGACCGCCAGGCTTGCGTTCGGCAGCGTCAGGACGACGAGCCCCGTCAGGGCAGCTATCGCGCCCTTGACGGTGGCCGGGTTGGCAACGTCTCGGAATGTCTGGCGAACGGTCCGGCGGCGCTCGCGAGCGCTGGTCCGTGTGCTGCCGGTATCGGTCGGTGTCATCGTGGGCGCGACGCTACATCTGTGCGCCGGGATCGGAGCTCCTGCTGGACCTCGGGAGGGAGCGGCTTCAGCGCCTCCTTGACTGAGATCGCAGACATGTCAGCCACTCGTGGTCGTACCCACTCGACGACGAGTCCAGGTCGGCGGCGACCGGTGTCGCGCAGGACCCATCCGAGCGCTTTGGCGACGAAGAACTCCCGATCGCTGATCATCAGGTCTGCGTAGCGCGTGAAGCGTGCCCAGTCCCCCCGGCCGTCGCGAAGCGGGATCAGGTGCGCGAGCAAAGCGCTGCGGCGCAGCCAGTGGTCGTCGTCTCTCGCCCAGGCGTCGAGAACAGGAGTCATGTCGTCTGAGTAGCGATCGGCCAACGGGCCGACGACGCGGGGGGCCAGCGTATCCACGATGGCCCACGTACGGGCCTGGCGAAGCAGCCTCTCGAGAAGTCGAGCATCGCTAGGTGCGAGCAGCTCGGACCGCGCCGCCAGCATGTCCGCGGCCAGGAACCTTCGATCGTGGACCGGCGAGCCGCCAGGTTCGTCCCAGAGTTGCGTCGCGACGGAAAGCAGGCCCTGCCGGTCGAGCGCTCGCGACTGGCGCGCAGCGATCTGGTGCATCGTGGGAACGGGAACGCCGTAATGCTCGAGCTCGCTCTTCAGGTACTGCTTCTCTCTCTGGGCACGCTCGGGATCGGCCTGCGCTCGCAATGCGGCGTCGAGCGTGTCGGCGGTCGGCACGGCCACGGGTGCGACGATATCGCTCGAACCGCGAGGGAGCCGGTTCGTTGCGCTGTCCACGCATCCGCTCACCGTTCGAGCCGGCGGCATCGACCCCGTACACTTGCGTCGGCTTCACGCCGGGCGCCCGTAGCTCAACGGATAGAGCATCTGACTACGGATCAGAAGGTTAGGGGTTCGAATCCCTTCGGGCGCGCCCCTCTCACCAGCACAAACACCAACCAGCGGACACGAAGTCTCACTATCTGGACCGAATCCGGTCCCCGCGCTAACACCTCGCTAGGAAATGCACCTGCAGATGTGAGCGCCGCACCTTCCAGAGGCCCCAATGAAGGCCACACTCTGTCCTGAATGTCCGGTTCGGCGATACGGCACGCGGACCAGGGCGGACCAATCGTTCTCGCATTTCAGGGCAGGTTTCCGGGCCTCTCGATGATGGCCCCGGAATCGTCGGAAAGCCCGAGTACCGCCATTCGTACCGCCTAGAGATCCGCAGCAGGACCCCAGGCAGCCTCTCGAACGCCCGCTACTACGAGTCGACGGCAGCACAGGTGCAGGAGTCTCTCCGAAGGGCCGCTCGGGGTTTCACGCACATGCCGAAAGTCGGGCGTTGCAGCGGACTGCTGAGGCCACACACCCTGGCCATCAGGTTGTGATCCGGTCATTGAACCAAGGTCTGGGAGTTGGCCACGAGGATCGTCAGGAGGCCGGTTGCCAGGTTTGCCGTCGTCCAGATGGAGCGGAACGGCTGCCTGGTGGTGGCGTCGTGATCGCCGGACGCGAGTTGGCCGCCTGTCCAGAACCAGAAGCTGAGCGCGTGGTAGGTCAGGATGGCTCCGGGGATCCATGCCCAGAGGTAGCCCCAGGATGCGTCGATGAGGAGCCCGATTCCGGCGACCGCGTAGGTCCAGCCGATGAGTACGTCGGCCATGGCGATGCCGTGTTCGTAGACGCGGTACTCGGGTCGCTTGCCGGCTTCCTGGAGTCCCCACCTGGTGGCGAGGTCCCAGTTGACGACCGAGATCAGCTGGCCTCCGAAGTGGAGGCCGAACCCGACGATGAGGACAAGGACGCCGGCGACGATGTTGGCGCCGGGGAAGATCTGGTCCATGTCTCCCCCTCAGGATTCGGGCAGGACGCCGTCGGTCTCAGCCCAGGTCCGCGCCTGCTGGGCGTTCTCGACACCGGGCACGCCGGCCTCGCCGCCGGCGGCGTAGATGACGTGGAAGAGCTGGTACTGGTCCCGGGCTCCCGTCTCGGGGTTCCCAGGGTCGGTAGTGCGGGCTCCGTACCGCTCGACGAGACCCTTGAGGTTGCAGAACTGTCGCTGCGCCATGATCGCGTCGACCAGAGGTGTCGCAAGCAACGGCACCCAGCGGAGCGCGCCGGTGGCGGCGATGTCCACGCGCATCACTACCCGTGAGCCGTCGCCCTGGCCGGTGACCGTGTACTGCCACAGTCGAGTGGCGGTAGTCCGATGGTGGGTGGCCCGGAGCTGGTTGAAGATGGTCATGTCGGTGACGTGCCGGATCTCGGTGAGCTGGTTGTCGACGGCGCGGAGGAAGCCGGCCATCTCGATCTCGCGTTCTGCCGGGCCGAACCTGCCTCGGGCGACGAACCGTACGGCGATCGTGCTGGTCGTGCGGTCGACTTTCTGCGTCACTTCGTTGTAGAGTTCCCAGAACGGCTCGCCGACAGCCCGGTGGTAGTCCACGACTGCGGCGAGAAGTTCGGGGCCGCGGTCAACGCCGTCCTTGGCCATCGTGTAGCCGTTGACGTAGGCGGCGAAGCCTTCGTCGACCCACGCGTCGACGTCGTGGGTCTGGCCGGAGTTGACCGCTGCGAACAGCGATCTGGTGATGGCGCACCACAGTCCTGCTGTGGGCCAACGTGACGCGGTAGAGGAGTGATGAGCAGATGATCATGTCGGATTCGCGGTACGTCGTCGGCACTGTCGTGCCCATGCCGGACGGCAACGTGATCGTGCGACGTCGCTTCGCCCGCGACACAGCCAACGCCGACCTCTACACCTGGAAGCAGTCTGACCGGATCGACCGGATCGCGGCAGAGAAACTGGGTGACCCACGGCAGTGGTGGCGCATCATGGACGCCAACCCGCTGATCCAGGCGGTCGGAGACGTCCGTCCTGGGCAGCAGATTCGGATACCCACCAATGTTTAGGCTCGTCCCGATCAAGATCACGTTCCCGCTGACGCCTCTCGCGTCGGTGGACGTGGACACCTTGACGGTCCTGAGCAAGGTGAACTACATGGACGCGGCGCGTCTTCACATCCGCATGGACTACGAAGAGATCCAGAGGTACGTGACCGCTGGCAGTCCGCTCTGGATTCGCTGGGGAAGGGTCGGCGCTCCGACCTCTTCGACGGCTACGTCCACTCTTTCCGCCCGAAGTCAGATGGGTACGTCCGTTCGACGGAGATCATCGCGGTGTCAACGGCGTACCCGATGTTCAACGAGAGCGGTCGGACGTTCTACGACGCTGGCATCCACAACGTCGGCGGGTGGGTCTGCGGGACCATCACCTGAGTCCGGCCACCGTCGATCTCCACCCGCAGCCGGGCCACAAGCTGGCGCACGCTGGACTCCGCGACCACCGCGCCCTGCTCATCGAGCAGCCGCTGCCAGACTCTGCGCGCGGTGTGGCGCTGCTTGCGCGGCGCGGTCAAGTCAGCCACCAGCCACCCTCGGATCGTGGCCTCGTAGGGACCGAGCACCGGCGCGGTCCGCGACGGCGACTTCCGTCTCGGCGGCACCGCGTCGGTCAACGCGGCCCGAACCGTGCGGCGATGCACCCGATGCCTGTCAGCGAGCGCCCTAATCGACAGCTCTTCATCGCGGGCATCGCGTCGGATAGTTTCGAACTGCTCCACTCTCGATCTCACTTCCACCCCTTCACGCCACGTAGTTCGCCTTGGCAGACGAACACGAACGTACGGGGGACTAGTCGGTCGAGGGTGGGGCCACTTCAAGCCATCACTACGGCTCCAACTGGGGCCACTTCAGGCTGGCACACTCAACCTCGACCGGGTCGCCGTGCTCGCCATGTCCGGCGGCGGTCCCGCCGGGTACGCCCTGGCCGGCACGTACCCCGACCGGGTCTGCTGCCTGGTGCAGGTCGAGTCGATCGCCCTGCCCGCCACGGCGCCCCGCCTCGGGCGCCTCGGCCTGCGCCTCACCGGCCTGGCCGGGCTGGCCGGGCTGGCCGCGTGGATGCTCGATCGGTTCCCGGCCCGGATGCTCACCTCTCTGGGCGCCGAGCCCACCACCGACCCTGACCTGCGGGCCGCGCAGGTTTCGCTGGCCCGCGGCATCGTCACCACCGCCACCGGCTGGAAGCGGCTCGGCGCCGGCTACGACAACGACGCCGCCCAGTTCGCCGACCTGCCCCCGCTGCCGCTGGGCTCGGTCACCTGCCCCACCCTGATCGTGCACGCCACCGCCGACACCCGCGTCCCCATCACCCACGCCGAACACGCCCGCACCGCGCATCCCCGGCTCCGTACTGCGCCGCATCGACGGCGGAGGGCACACGACCTTCCTGTTCCGACCCGACCTCCAACACGCAGTCGTGAACTGGCTGCACGACCACCAGAACAGCTAGCAGGAACGGCCCATGCCGCTGACCGGACCTCAGCGCATCGCGCGGTTGTGGTGGAGGGGACTAGCCTCGACCGATGTCCGCTCAGTCAGATCGACAGGCGGCTCGCGTGGCTGTGGCGGCGTACCACGAGGCCGAGTTGGCGGTGTTGGTGCAGCGCGTGGGCACAGCAATCGACCGCTTCCGCAATGGCGAGTTGGATGCGTTCGACGTCGACAAGGTCCTGTTCCAGTACTCGCGAGCAGCCAAGGAGCTCTGGAAGTTCTGCCACCTGGGCGATACCGTCTCGCCGCGAAGATCGTGCACGAACGCCCGGCGGTCGATTGGTGGCAGCGCGGGGCCCCTAGGACGCGGTGACGCCGTCGGCTCGCTCACGGTCTATCGGTGAGCCCATGAGCGCCTCAGTGAGGTCGACAGGCGGCGGAGGGGACGCCAGTTCCCCGCGTCGTCCACTCGGGTTGTACCGCCACGTCCTCAAACAGCCGCGATGAGGGCGATTCTCAGCCAGCGGCTAGGTAGCGGTTGAGTGCATCTCGGACGAGGTCGCTGACGGCTCGGTCTTGGCTTCTGGCGAGCTTCTTCAGAGCGTTCAGGGTGTCGTCGTCGACTCGGACGTCGAGTCGCGTGACCGCCCAGCTCGTCCGGACAGGGAGGGCCGGCCGGGGCGTCGCCGTTGCAGGGTCGCGGGGTCGAAGCCGGCCTCGGCCTCCCGTTGGAGCTCGCGCTCGTACTCGGGTGTCAGCGGTGTGCCGGCCCGGGTCTTGCCGACCGCGGCCACTGCGTCGCCTCCTCGTACAGCGCCCGATAGCCCCGGCGCATCGGCATCGCGTGGACGACCCGGAGTCGTCCGTCGTCCATCTCGATCCCCACCACCTCGATCGGCTGCCCTGCGCTGTCGTCGCCCAGGAACAGCAGCGCCTCGTCTGGTCGAGCCGGCGGGTCGGCCGGACGGACGAAGACCACCCGGCTGGTCTCGACCACGTGCCGCACCTGCGCCCGGCCAGGATGCGGCGCCTGCGGGCACTGGCCGTCCACGTGTAGCCGAGGTGCCACCGTCCTGAGTTCTGTCCCACCAAACTACTCCTGCTCGGGTGCTCGGTCCAGCCCGCGGATGAAGGTGTCCATGCGCTGGGCCGCGTCGACGCGTACCTCGTGCAGCACGTGGGTGTAGAGGTCGCTGGTGGTGGACATGCGGGTGTGGCCGAGGACGTCCATGACCACGCGCATGTCGGCGCCTTGTAGCAGGAGGATGCTGGCGGCCGTGTGCCGCAGGTCGTGGGGCCGGCAGCGACGCACGCCGACCCGGGTGAGCGCCGGGGTGGGGCGTGCTTCTGCGGTGCTTCTGCGCTAGTTCAGTCGGAACGTGCCGGGTGCCGCCGCGGGAGAGCCGTCGGCCTTCCACAGGATCAGCCCGTCCATGTGAACTGGACGTCCCATCCAGTCCTCGAAGGGCTCCTCTGCGGTGTTGACCGTGCCGTTCATCCGGTACTTGCTGTTCGCTCCGGTCAGACCGAAGTCGTCCCCGGCCAGGACCACCTCGCCCGGTGCGCACTCGGTGAGCACACCGCCGGCGAAGTCGAACGCTTGGTCGTAGATGGCCCAGTCCTCGACGAAGTGGAAGGCCTTGCCGGTCTCACGGCCGGGGGACGGGACGAACGTCATCCCGTACGTCGTCCCGTCGATCTCGATGTTGCCCGCCCAGCTAATCGTCGGACACGGCGAGGTCGGGACGGCGAATCCGTCGTTCCAGTACAGGTCCATCTGCCCGTACAGCGGTGCCTTGGCTGATGCGGTCATTGCTGCGGCGATCGGTAGTACGAGCAGTGCGGTGAGCAGTGCGAGGAGTTTGATCTTCATGTCGTCTCCCATCAGGCGCGGTCCGATGCGGTCAACTGACCTCCTTTCACGTGCGGGTCTGCCATAACCGCTACTCCCGGCGCCCACCCTCGACAAGGGCCAAAAGGGACGCGGCGCCCCTTCTCGTGCATCCACTCGACGGTTTGCCCGTACCCACGTGCCCCAGACGCCACAGCTGACTAAGTGCGCGGATCTAGCCGCTGTGAGGGCGATTCTCAGTTGGCGGCGAGGTACCGGCTGAACGCATCTGGAGCGACGCAACTAACGGCCCGGTCCTGACTCCAGGCGAGGTGCTGGAGCGCGGTCAGGGTGTCGTCGTCGGCCCGAACACGCTCAGCGACCTGCCCCACAGCGGGCGGAACACGCTGGGTCGTGGTGCGTCCACAGGCGGAGTGACACGGCCGCGGGCGCAC
>CAVQGZ010000007.1:0-275285 GCA_963712175.1 uncultured Actinomycetota bacterium | reverse complement strand
CGGGCCCCCCGGCGGCACCGGTCCTCGCAAGGACACCGTCCTGCTCCCCCCGATGAGTCGAATCGACCTCACCCTGGCCGCGGACAACCCCGGGTCCTGGCTGCTGCCCTGCTACAACGCCTACCACGCCGAAGCAGGGATGATGACCCGCCTGGACTACACCTGACCCACGAGAACCCTGCCGAGGAGCATCACCCCTATGAACCGCCCCGCCGTCACCGCCCTCGTCGCCGCCGCGACCGTCGCGCTGGTCGTCACCGCCTGCGGCACCAGCGAGCCGGCCACCAGCGCCGCACCCGCCACCGGCACCCCCACGCCGAGCGCACCACCCACCCCCGACGCGACCCCCGAGCCCACCCCGACACCCGAGCCGGCGGAACCGAGTGTGCAGACGGTGGCGCTGACCGAGCCGATCAGTCACGTCCACGGCCTGGTCGTCGACGCCGAGGGGTCCGTGCGCGCCGGAACCCACGACGGCGTCCGCGCCATCGGCACCGACGGGACCGTGACCGCCGTCGGCCCCCAGGACGACCTCATGGGCATGACCGGCCTGCCCGGCACGATGCGTCTGGTCTCCTCCGGCCATCCCGGTCCCGGCAGCCCCCTGCCCAACCCCGTCGGGCTCATCCGCAGCGACGACGGCGGCGCCACCTGGGAGTCGGTGTCGCTCGCCGGCCAGATCGACTTCCACGCCCTCGCCGTCACCGAGGAGATGATCGTCGGGTTCGACGGGGTCACCGGTCTGGTCACCTCCACCGACGGCGGCGCCACCTGGCAGCAAGGCGCGCCCATGGCTGCGGTGTCACTCGCGGCCGTCGGAGACGAGGTGTGGGCCACCACCCTCGAAGGGTTCATGCACAGCACCGACCGCGGAGCCAGCTTCGACCCGCTGGACGACGCTCCGCTGCTGTGGCAGGTCTCCGCCGGAACCGACGGCTCCCTATGGGGCGTCGACACCGACGGACTCGCCTGGCGCAGCACCGACGGCCGGGAATGGACCCAACACCAGAAGCTGCCCGCCGTCGAGGCCATCACCGCCCTCGACCACGCCACCGCCTACGCCCTCAACGGATCCGACCTGCTCATCCTCACCGCCTGACCCAGGCCGCGACACCTACGCCTCCAACTACATCTCGGGACCGCGCGTCTACGACACTCGCAACCCCCCCAGTGGCCTCAGCGCCAAGAGCCCCTGCAGCGTTGCAGTTGCGTGTCGGCGCCCCGATGGGTCGCAGCAACGCTGGTGAGCTTCGCAGCATCCGAGCGGGATCGCTGGGCATGCGTGTCGGTCCTCCGGTGATCGCGTCAGAGGGCGCGCGTTCTGCCGATGCCGTGAGCTTCGACGGCATCCCCGCCCGGCCTCTGGCCTCCTACGTCAACGCGGAACGGCTCCTCGCTCGTGACATCCCTGCGTGTGGCCTCCGCTGGCAGCTGCTGGCGGCGATCGCAAGAGTCGAGTCACATCACGGCTTCTTCGGGCGCAGCCAGGTGGATGCCGACGGGGTCAGCAGGCCATCCATCATCGGTATCCCGTTGGACGGCCGTCCGGGCATCGCACTCATCGTGGACTCCGACAATGGAGCCATGGACCGAGACACCGTCTATGACCGCGCGGTGGGTCCGTTCCAGTTTCTTCCGGTCACGTGGCGTGCGCTGGGGCGTGACGGCGACGGGGATGGCGACGCGAATGTCCACGACCTCGACGATGCTGCCTACGGGGCAGGACACTTCCTGTGCCGGGGCATGCCGCTCACCAGCGATCCTGGCCGTCGGCGAGCGGTGTTCCGGTACAACCCGAGCCGCGCCTACGTCGACCATGTGCTGAGCTGGTACGAGGTCTATCTCGGCCTGCCCGGCACCCCGGGAGACGTGCCCGCGCCAGACACGGAGAACACCCCGGCGCCCAGTCCGTCCCCGAGCCCGAGCCCGACGGTGGCGCCCAGTCCGTCCCCGAGCCCGAGCCCGACGGTGGCGCCCAGTCCGTCCCCGAGCCCGAGCCCGACGGTGGCGCCCAGTCCGTCCCCGAGCCCGACACCGACGGCTACACCGGGGGCCCCCTGACGGGAGCCTGACGGCGCCCCCGGCTAGGGGCGAGAACCATGGCCCGCGTTCGTAGTTCCTGACGACCGTCCCGGCTCGCGGTCGCCCCGTTCCTGGGACGGTAGGGGGGTGAGCCCTGCTGGTGCACCCGTGGTCGCGGGACATGTCCGCTATGGCACCCGCGCCGGTTGGGGGCTGCTGCTGGCTGTGGTGACCGGGAGCGCGATCGCCTTCCTGGACGCCACCGTGGTCAACGTCGCGTTGCCCACGATCGGGGCGGATCTGGACGCGACCTTCGCCGAGCTGCAGTGGGTCGTGACCGGGTACACGCTCACCCTGGCCGCGTTCATCATGGTGAGCGGATCCCTGGCGGACCGGCTGGGGCGTCGCCGGGTGTACGTGTGGGGAATCGTGGCGTTCGCCGTCACGTCCGGCCTGTGCGCGGCGGCACCCACCGTCGAGGTGCTCATCGGTGCCCGCGCGCTGCAGGGTGTCGCCGGTGCCTTGGTGACGCCCGGCTCGCTGGCCATCATCCAGGCCAGCTTCGTCCGCGCGGACCGTGGTCGGGCGATCGGCATGTGGGCGGGCATCGTGGGCCTGGCCCCGGCTGTTGGGCCCCCGCTCGGCGGATGGCTCACCGAGGTCAACTGGCGATGGGTGTTCTTGGTCAACGTCCCTGTCGCTGCTGCCGCCCTTCTGCTGACCGCCCGGTTCGTGCCGGAGAGCACTGACCCGTCGGCGCAGCAGCGCCTGGACTGGTCGGGAGCGTTGCTCGCGGTGCTGGCCCTCGGTGCGTTGACGACCAGCCTGGTGTTCGCCGGCGGGGAGGGGGCGTCGAGCGATCCGCGTGTCGTTGTGGGCGCTGCCGTCCTGGCTGTTCTGGCCGGCGTCGCCTTCGTCTGGTGGGAGGCCCGTGCGCCCGCGCCGATGCTTCCTCTCGGCCTGTTCGGCAACCGAACCTTCGCCGTCACCAACGTGGTCACGCTCGGGGTGTACGCGGCGCTGAGCGGCATGCTCTTCTTCCTCGTCATCCAGCTGCAGACGTCGCTGGGCTACCGTCCGGTCGCGGCGGGGCTGGCCAGCCTGCCCATCCCGGTTGTTCTGCTGCTGTTCTCGGCGCGGGCGGGCGCGCTGCCGGAGCGGGTCGGGCCACGCCCGCCCCTTGTCGCAGGTCCGCTCGTCGCAGCCATCGGTGTGGCGTGGCTGGCCACGATTGACAGGGACACCTCGTACCTGACTGGCGTGCTGCCAGGCTTGCTCGTCTTCGCTGTCGGCCTCGTCATCCTGGTGGCGCCCCTGACCACTACGGTGCTCGCCGCCGCGCCAGACCGGCTCGCGGGCACAGCGAGCGGGGTCAACAACGCGATCAGCCGTGCCGGAGGACTCATCGCCATCGCCGCCCTTCCGACCCTGGTGGGTCTGTCCGGTGAGGACTACGCCGACCCGGCCGCACTGACGGCCGGGTTCGCGCCGGCCATGCTCATCTGCGCAGGTCTGCTGGCTGTCTCCGGCCTTGCTGCGCTGGCCATACCCAGCACACTCGACGCATGCCTCCCCAACGACCCCCAGCCAGAGACAGCCTGATCGGAGCCAGTGCTGCCTTGCCGTTCTCGTCGCGGCGCCGATGGTCACTGCCGTCTCGTTCTCGTTCCGCCACCGCGACCGATCAGGCCCACACGGCCATGACCCGACCTCGCCGTCAGTCGCCGGCAGCGCCGCGACGGGCCGTCCCAACACTCGGAATGGTTGACTTGTCAACGATGTTGAGGGGTCATGAGCCTGCGCATGCCGGGTGTCTACCTGAGCCATGGTGCTCCGCCGCTGGTGGACGACCCGGTCTGGCCGGGGCAGCTGTCTGACCTGGCACAGGGGCTGCCGCGCCCCCGCGCGGTGCTGATGGTGTCCGCGCACTGGGAGTCCGCGCCGCTCGCGCTCGGCGCCACTGAGCCGGGTGTGCCGCTGGTCTACGACTTCGCCGGGTTCGACCGCAAGTACTACCGGGTGCGGTACCCGGCGCCGCCGGCGCCCTGGTTGGCCGATCGGATCCGCGCGCTCATGCCCGACACCGAGCCGGTGGTCGACCAGCCGCGCCGCGGGCTTGACCACGGCGCGTACGTGCCGCTCACTGCGATGTACCCGGACGCGGACGTGCCGGTGCTGCAGATGTCGCTGCCCACCCTCGATCCTGAGCGCCTGCTCGAGCTCGGACGGCGCCTGCGGCCCTTGCGTGACGATGGGGTCCTGGTGCTCGGGTCCGGCTTCACCACCCATGGCCTGCCGTTCCTGACCGACTGGCGCCCCGACGCCGCGGCGCCCGGCTGGTCCGCCGAGTTCGACGCCTGGGTGTCCGACGTGCTCGCACGCGGCGCGGTCGACGAGCTCCTGGACTTCCGGCACACAGCGCCGGGCATGCCCTACGCGCATCCCACGGTTGAACACTTCGCGCCACTGTTCGTCACGCTCGGACTGGCCGCAGACCCGGAATCCGCCGCTGAGACCGTCATCGACGGCTTCTGGATGGGCCTGTCCAAGCGCTCGATACAGGTCGCGTGAGGTGACTGGCACACCCTGATGGCGTCGCCGCGTGCGTAAGCCGACCAGCGGGCTGTCGGTGACCCGCAAGGCCGACTCCAAGGGGCACGTCTCCTTCGCCGGGCGGACCGGTATGGGGCTGGCGGTCGTCATCGGCTGTGCGGCGTAGATCGCCCAGGCCCGTCGCCACCGGGGGCGAGAACCTCGATGGGGGCTGAGCATCGTCCTCGCCGTCATGATCACCGTCGTGGCCGTGATCGTCGGGTTCCTGATTGGCACCAGCACGTACTACGCGCAGTTCGAGTGACCAATCCGAAGCAATGGGCTCCAGTCCGCCGCGTCGACGCAAGCACTGGCACGAGCGCGCACCCCAATTGACCACGGGAGTCTGACCCGCGCCGTCATGCCGCACGTGGCACCTTGGTGCGCTGCCGCGAGCGGACGCTACGCGCCGCTGTGACGCGGTCTCTAGCGGCACGCGCGTTCGCGCGTTGGGGGTCTGGCGCTTCAGGTCACGTTGTGTGCCAGCCGGGCGACCGCGGCGGCCACTCGGGGCCCGAACATGACGGGGTCGTTGTGGTCGGCATCGGTGAGCACGACCCGCTCGGCCAGGGCGGGGGCGTGGTCGGCGACGCGGGCGCTGAGCACGGTGGGGACCACGGAGTCGCGGTCGCCGTAGATGACCGTCACCGGCACGTCGCTGGTGGCGAGGTGCTCCAGGACGGGGAACCGGTCGCGCAGCAGGGTGCGCACCGGCAGCCAGGGGTAGTGGTGGGCTGCCACGTCGGCGAGGTCGGTGAAGGGCGAGCGGAGCACGATCCCCGCGGGCGGGTGCCGGGCCTGGAGTGCCGCGACGACGCCGCAGCCCAGGGACTCGCCGAAGTAGAGGGTCCGCTGCGCTGGGTACCCGAGGTCCGTCAGGGCCTGCACGGCGGCGTCCGCGTCGGCGGCGAGGCCGTCCTCGCTGGGGGCGCCCGGGTTGCCGCCGTAGCCGCGGTAGTCCATCAGCAGCACGGCGAGCCCACGGCGGCTCAGCTCCTCGGCGAGCCCGGCCCTGCCTGCCCGGTTGCCACCGTTGCCGGGCGCGACCAGCACCACCATCCCCGTGTCCACGGGGCCTGCCGCCGGGACGAACCAGGCACCCAGCTCGAGTCCGTCGGCCGTGTGGAGCGTGACGTCGCGGGCACCAGGGATGACGTCGGCGGCAGCCGGCACCGGTGTGGAGTCGGGGAAGTAGATCAGCTGACGCTGCAGAGCCCACACCATCGCACACCATCCCCACGAGCAGCAGCACCACCAGAAGGCCACGCCCGAGCCCCCGGCGACGCCGACTGATCATTGCTCATGCTCGCCGTGGTGCCACCGGCACCGCAAGAGAGACGGGCCCGACGGGCAGGGACGAGGCAGGGCTTCGCGGGCGGCGGTATGACGTGCGCTTCCCCGACCCTCGTCTGCCGCGACAGTCCCTGGGCCACCGGAGTTCATTGGCACTCGTGCTGGCCGAACAGGACCGGTCTCCTGCCCCTTGACCTCGTCGAGGACACAGGACAAGCGTGGTGAGGAAGGGAAGGACGGCCGACGTGAGCTACCGAGTGCACCGTTTCGACATCGACATGGAGAAGGACGCCTCCCGGTTGGAGGCCTTCCTGAACGGCTTGTCCGGCGAGGTCGTGGCCATCATCCCGCACATCAAGAAGACGACCCTGGCCCAGATCTACGGAGTAACTCGCAAGGTTGACTTCCTACTCATCGTCGAGCAGGCCTAGCCCATCAACGCCAGCACCCGAAGCATCAGCACCTCGGGAACACGGCCCCCGTCACGAGGTCGACAGGCGGCTAAAGGCAGCATGCCTGCGAGGGCAACGCGACTCGCGGCGCTGAAGGGCTGGCTATGCACGCCTGTCTTACAGGTTGTGCGACAATGGGGGCATGGCTGACACGATCACTTTTCGGCCCGACGAAGACGCCGTTCGCGCGTTGGACGTTCTGACCAGCGATGGCACCCCAGTCTCGACAGCCGTGCGCGCGGCGCTCATCACCGCCGCCCGCGAACGGGCGCGGGCGAAACTGCGCAGCGAGGCAGAGACCCTCGCCGCTGACGAGCGGGACAGAGCGGAGGCTGCGCAGGTCTTGCGCGACATGGAGAGCCTGCGTGCGTGGTGACGTCTACCGCCTTCGGGCTCCCCGCAACGTTCGGGGGCGAGAGCAGGCGGGGCCCCGCTACGCCGTGATCGTCCAGTCCGACGACCTACCGCTCTCGACCTGGCTGGTCGCACCGACATCCACCTCTGCGAGGCCAGCGAGCTTCCGGCCCGAGGTAGAGGTCGCCGGGACGACCACCCGTGTCTTGGTCGAGCAAACCTCGGCAGTCGACCCCTCCAGGCTCGGCGACCCTGCCGGCCGACTGACGTTCATCGAGCTTCGCCAAGTCGACGCCGCGCTGCGGCTGGTCCTCGAGCTGTAGCAGAAGACCTGCCCCATAGTGGGCGAAGTGAACCTGCCCCACATTGGGCGGAAACCACGCCGGGTCGTGATGCGTCCACAGGCGGCGGTATGCCGCAAGTCGGCGACGTCGGGCACAACGAGGCAGCAAGATCAGCCTGCCGGATGACGACCTTCCGCGGCTCCGGCTTCAGCGGCTCGACGGGGCACGCCGTCTTGATCCGGCGTACCCGGCCTGGGAGAACTTGCGGACTCGGGGTGGCCGCGGGTGGCGCCTCCGTCAGCGGTGGCGCTTCTCCCCTTCCGAGGGTCGTCTCGACCCGTCGGGTTGTGGGAGGAGGACAGGCTGCCGAGTCGCGGCTACGCGTCGGGGGCCGAACGGAGGTTCGGTGCCTCGGTCGGCGTGTCGCTCGGTGCCATCGTCGCGGGCTTCAGCGCTTCGACGAGCCTGAGCTCGTCGGTGCCCATCAACAACCTGCCGAGACCGTTGAGGAGGCTGCTGTCACCGCCAATGGCTATGTAGGAGACCGTCACATCGCGGAACCCGGCGGCCTCGGTCATCCGTCGCACCTCGGCCTCGTCCCAGACCCACGCCATGCGCAGGCGCCTGTGGGTCTCGGTGCCGTCAGGGACTCGCCAGCCCACCTGCATCACAGCCCGCCCCCCGGGACGCAGCACGCGGCAGATCTCGGCCAGGACCCGCTCGGGATCGGGCATGAGCGTCAAGGCGTCCATGGAGGTAACGACGCTGAAGTGGTCGTCGCCCCATGGAAGCTTCCCGGCGTCGCCCTCAACGACCTCCGCCGTTCCCGCCGTGATGCGTTCCGAGAGTCGCTGGCGGGCCAGACGGATCTTCGCGTCCGAGAGGTCAACACCGGCCACCTGAGCGGCGCAGGTGGCGTAGCCGGCGAGGAACGCTCCCTCGCCGCAGGCGACGTCGAGCAGCTCGTCGTCCGGGCGCAAGGCCAACCTCTTCGCGACCGCGACGTAGAGCGGTCCATTGAACCGAGAGTTGGTACCGCTGCCCGCACCTTCTGGGAGCGTGCCCGGCACACCGGGCTCGGTGTCCCTCCGGCGAATGACGATGTACGCCAGGACAGCGACCGCGGCCCCGATGACGACAAGCCGACGCATACCGTGCTTCCCTCCTCGCTACGGGCTGTTGGCCGGGAGGCGCCGCCGCTAGGTCTCGATCGCCTTCTTGATGCTGCCGAGCCAGGTGACTAGGTCGCTCTCACCCTTCGAGAAGACCTTCACTTCGATCTTGTCCAGGAACGGCACTGGGCTGGAGACCTCGACCTCCAGGGCAAGCGTCGTAGCTGTCTCGTCTGGTTCGAAGGTGTAGGTCCACGTCACCCCGGTGGAGGAGTGGTCGACGATACGCTCGTGGGGGACGTAGTCCTGGCGCGTCAGGGTCCCGTGGAAGGGAAGGAAGAGCAGGTGGCTCTGCCAACTCCAGACGGAACCCTCCCCTGCATCCGGAGCGATGTCCTTCTCGGCGACCGTCGACGCCCCTTCGAAGAACGCCTCGAACGTGTTCTTCGGGTCCTTGACGAAGTCGAAGACCTTCTCCACGGGTGCGTCGATGTGGATGCTGCGCTGCAACGACGTGCTGCTCATCGCGATGGGCCCCCCTTCGGCCCTGGTCCCACCCCGGCCGTGCCCAGCGGCCTGCTGCTCCTGCGGCTCGGTGCCGCAGGCACCCACCGCATGAAGGTCCTGCCGGTCATGTCGAGCTTCCAGAGTCCTAGGTCCCGAAAGCCCTCGGGCCGGGCATCGCGATCACCAACTCCGGCAGGCGGCGACGCCCGATAGTTGGCAGCGGCTTCCAGGCCAAGAACTACGGGGCCAAGGCTGGGTCGTGTCTGGGTGGCAGAAAGCACGCCAGGGCTCTCACCAGCAACCGCTGCAAGGCCCGACTCTCGGCATCATGCCGGTTGCTCGTGGTGCGCCCGCTTCTGGGCGAAGTGACGCGGGCCATCACCCCGCAGAAGCCGATCTGTGAGGGCGGCTCTCAGCTCGGCATGAGCGTGAAACGCAGAAAGGCCCCGTGAGTGGGGGCCGCCGCGTACCGGGACGACCCCACTCCTTGAGTGTCAGGCAGCTCGACGGCCCGCGTCCGGATCTCTTCGACGCCGCCTTGCCTCGGCGACCAGCGCCTCGCGAGCGGCCTCCGTCCAGAGCCGCCGGGCGTCCCGCGAGGGGTTGGCCGTACCCGCAGCGTGCGCCGCATGTGCCGGGCCTCGCCGCGAAGGTCGCACACCGAGAGCAGCACTCAACGCGCGCAACCGCCGGCGCTGGGAGGGCATTGCGTTCGCCTACTGCCGCAACTGGCGCCCTGGCCATCACCGATGTGCGCCACGACTGAGGTTGTGATCCGGTCATTGAACCAAGGTCTGGGAGTTGGCCACGAGGATCGTCAGGAGGCCGGTTGCCAGGTTTGCCGTCGTCCAGATGGAGCGGAACGGCTGCCTGGTGGTGGCGTCGTGATCGCCGGACGCGAGTTGGCCGCCTGTCCAGAACCAGAAGCTGAGCGCGTGGTAGGTCAGGATGGCTCCGGGGATCCATGCCCAGAGGTAGCCCCAGGATGCGTCGATGAGGAGTCCGATTCCGGCGACCGCGTAGGTCCAGCCGATGAGTACGTCGGCCATGGCGATGCCGTGTTCGTAGACGCGGTACTCGGGTCGCTTGCCGGCTTCCTGGAGTCCCCACCTGGTGGCGAGGTCCCAGTTGACGACCGAGATCAGCTGGCCTCCGAAGTGCAGGCCGAACCCGACGATGAGGACAAGGACGCCGGCGACGATGTTGGCGCCGGGGAAGATCTGGTCCATGTCTCCCCCTCAGGATTCGGGCAGGACGCCGTCGGTCTCAGCCCAGGTCCGCGCCTGCTGGGCGTTCTCGACACCGGGCACGCCGGCCTCGCCGCCGGCGGCGTAGATGACGTGGAAGAGCTGGTACTGGTCCCGGGCTCCGGTCTCGGGGTTGTCAGGGTCGGTAGTGCGGGCTCCGTACCGCTCGACGAGACCCTTGAGGTTGCAGAACTGTCGCTGCGCCATGATCGCGTCGACCAGAGGTGTCGCAAGCAACGGCACCCAGCGGAGCGCGCCGGTGGCGGCGATGTCCACGCGCATCACTACCCGTGAGCCGTCGCCCTGGCCGGTGACCGTGTACTGCCACGCCGACCACGTCGGCGCGCCAAGGAACGGGTCGTTCGGCGCCCACCAGACAATCTCTCGCCGCGGTTGGAGACCGCGCAGGTAGCCGATTCCGGCCGCGTCCCCGACGGCCGGTTCGGGAATCCACTGCACGATGTGCCGCGCCGACGCGCGGCCGCCGTTGTCCAGGCGCTCCCAACTGAACCAGCCCGCGCCGCGCCCGTTCTGCGCCAGCCACGGCCACACCGTCTCTGGGGGGGCATCGATCGACATCGCGCGCACGATGCGCACCCGCGAGCCGGGCACACTGTCGAACCAGTCCTGCGCGGTGCTTGGTGAGGAGATCTCCTCGACCGTCGCGCCGGACCGCATGGACCGGCGCGTCCAGACCGCTACGGTCGCCAACGCACCGACTGCCACGCCGAGACCGATCCCCGTCCAACGCATGGTCGCTCCTCACCCCGCTCCGCACATTGCGGGTCTACGTCTGCGGCCGTCGCCGAACCTGGTGGCTGTCAGGTCTCGTCCTCGGCCAGCCGCTTGATCTCGAGCATCATCTTGCGGCTCATCACGAAGCTGATGACCTCGAGCGGGAAGCGCCCGAACATGAGTCGGCTCTGCCAGTCCGGGCCGTGGTCGTAGCGGTAGCGCAGCAGCAGCCGGCTGCCACCCTCGGGGTCGGGGTTGACGACGAACTGCCAGGTCGACGCTCCCCAGAAGCCCTCGGCGCCGACGTCGGCCGGTGAGCCGAACAGCACCAACGCATGGGGCGGGTCGGCGATCTCGATACGCAGCGGAGGCCCGTCCGGGAACAAGTGGATGCCGTCGCCGACGGCCGGATGCTGGTGCTCGGGCAGGATCGTGGTCGTGTTGGTGATCTGGCACCCGGCCAGGTTCTCCAGCGTCTGATAGCTGTAGAAGCCGCCACGGCCCTGACCGATCTGCGCGAGCCACGGCCACACCGCCTCCGCTGGCGCGTGCACAGCGACCCCCAGCGTGTGCGACCACTTCGGGATCGGCACCAGCGAATCGCCGGGTAGTGGATCGGTGGCCTCGGTCCCCCGGGTGCCCCACCGCAGCCGCTCGCGGCCGATGATCGGGGTGGCCACCAGGTGTCCCACCATGAGGGCCACGCCCTCCATCGAAGCCAGCACGCCGACACCAGGGGAGCGCAACACGCGCTGCCCGCGCTGCCGGTGATGCGAATCGAATGCCATCGGCATGGTTGCCCCTCTCGACTCTCCCACGATGGTGCAGCCCTGGGGGCCGGCGTCCCAGGGCCAGATGTCCTCCCGCGCTGCTGCGCACCCACACCGACGCGCACACCACACAGGAACGCAGGCCCCACTGACCCGCTCTAGGGCGGTCACGCGAAGCCGCGAGCCGGGGAGCCACCCGCACCAACTAGCCGCTGTGGGGCGATTCTCAACTGGAGGTTGGGTAGCGGCTGAGCGCATCTCGGACGACGTCGCTGACGGCGCGGTCCTGACTCCTGGCGAGTCGTTATCGCGCGTTCAGGGTGTCGTCGTCGACTCAGATCCGCTCATCGACCCGCAGCCAGGGATGTGGAACACACGCCGCACCGTCTTCGAGGGGCGGTTGGGCCGACGGGGACGGGGTAACCGTCAGGTATGGAGTCGGAGTCCCCTGTACTTCGAGGGCACGGCGTGCTCTTCTGACAGGGAGGTCCGCGCCGAGTGCGATGAGTCGCAGCGGCCCGGCGTGGTGCGTGGAGGTCGGGGCGATTGCGTCGACCGGGAGGCGAGCGAGGAGAGCACGATGGCTCAGTCGAAAGCGAAGGCAACAACGGCACCCGCGGCGGGCAACACCTCCGCCAAGAAGAAGGCGCCGGGCAAGAAGAAGGCGGCGGCCAAGAAGAGTCCGTCGGCCAAGAAGAGTCCGTCGGCCACGAAGGGCGCGGCTGCGGCAGCGAAGGGTGCGGTCGACTCCACAGCCGAGCTCTCCGACGACGTCCTCGCGGCGGTGGAGTCCGGGCAGCGTGCCGCCATCGATGCGGTGCACCGATTCCTCGAGACCGTCGACGAGGCACTCCCTGCGCTGGGGGAACGTCCGTCCCGGCGGGAGAAGGTGGTCGACGCGGCGCTGGAGATGGCCGACAAGCTGACCACGACGCAGTACGAGTTTCTGCGCACGGTGGTGCGTAGCGCCGACAGGTCGCTGGGCACGTCGGACTCCGACGCCACGTAGCCGGCCTCGGCCGGCGGGCCTCTGTCGCGAAGCCAGGCTGGGACCCGTGCGGGGTTTGACGGCCAACCGGCAGACCGCGAGCGCGGTGCTCCGCTGTCACCGATTCGTCCAGAACCTGTGCTGCGGCCACCACGAACTGCGAGCCGACTCGACACGTTGGATGCGCCCTCAGGCCGAGACAGCGGCGAGACGCCGCCCGAATCCCGGCGGCTGGGGCATCGGGAGAGAACGTCAGGTCCGAAAGGCGCGGATCCTGCACGACCTCGCGTCGATGGCAGCGTGCTACGAGTTCCTCGCCGCCTCGTCACGGCCGGGCATCGGCAACCCCGGGACGAACGGAATCAACCTGAGCTCGAAGGCCTGCACCTGAAGATGCTTCCGGTCGAGCTTGCCGACCTCAGACCCGGTACTCTGCGGAGAGTCACAAGCGCTGCCTACGGGCTTCGTAAACGAGGACGTGCCACCGGCACGATCCTCGCCGGTATTGACCGCTTGGGCTCGTAGGCAGAGAGTGGCAGCGATGAGTATCCACCGATCCGGCAGAGGCGCGACGCGACGGCTGGTGATCAGCTGCGACGTCGTCGGCTGCCCTGTCCAGGTCGAGCCCCCGCCAGCCGAGGCTTGGCGCCGCGACATCGACGCCGACGCGCACGCTCGTACTCATGCCGATGGTTGGACTCACGACCCCGTCCGTGGGACTGACTACTGCCCTGAGCATGCTGCGTCGAGCACACCCCTGGCGGAAGGGATGGTGGCGCCGCGACCCAGCGCAACGGCCCGCGACCGGGCCGGCGACCCGTTGAACCGTGACGACTACGCCGCCACGCTGCGGGCGCAGCTTGGTGAAGCGTCCCCGGCGACCACGCCGCCGACCGTCCTGACCCGAGCCCAGGCCAGGGTCGTGGCGCTGCTGCTCGACGAGTTGGCCGGCGTCTACAGGGGTGAGGCTCTCGGCTCGCTCGCCGCCGAACTGGCCCGGACGCTCAACAGCCAGTCCTGACGCCGATCCCGGCCGGTTTCGAGGTGCGTCAAACCGCCGCGAAACGCGCGCCGTTTGAGGCTCGATCGCGGCCAAGGGGGTCGGCGTCTGACCGAGCCACGGCTGGACTCCCTCGGCGCCCGGCGGGGGATCGATACCGTCCAGAAGACGCGGCTGCCTGTGCGGTCACCAGAGAGACTGCTGGATCATCCCGGTGACCCCCCAAGGCCCCTCGCACTTGTCCACCAGGTCCCTCAAGGCCGGGTAGTCCTCCCAGTTCTCGTGCGTCTGCTTGTGTGATCCTCCGGACCTGCGGGGGACTGGTACACCTCCGTCATCGCGTAGACCACTGCGTCCTCCCGTTCGGAGTGCGGCCCCTTCGTCAACGTGTACTGCAGCAGAGCCTTGTCGCCGTCGCGATGATGCGTGCCCTGCATCCACTCCGCATGGGAAGCGAAGATGCGATCCGCCTCGGCCTCTAGCTCGTCGCCTTCACTGTCTACGGGCAGGACGCGAACTACGAGGGAGACCCGCTCGCCAGGTCGATACGGCCGCATCGCTCGACTGCCGTAGCAGGGCCACGGCCCGGTCGACGTCAGTCGGCGACGAAGTTCGGCCAGCGGCGCAGGTACTCGACGAAGGCCGGCGAGACACCCTCGGCTGCCAGGTATGCGCGGCTGACCGGAATGCGTGTGGGGACGAAGTCGGCGTCGGCGCGCAGCCGCTTGGGGTAGTCGTGGTGCAAGATCGCGACTCGGCCCAGGATCGGGAAGTCCGCACCGAGCTCCAGCACCCGCTCGATGTCCGAGGGGTCGTGGATCTTGCCGGCCACGCCGACGGGGACCGGACGGCCCTGCGGGTCGGTGCGGTGGTCCAGGTCGGTCGCGACCTCGCACAGGGTGCGCCCGGCGAGGTCGGGTCGGTCTCTGGCCTCCTCGGGCTCCTTCGTGCAGTCCCACAGCGACAGGTCGAGGAAGTCGACCTGCCCGGTGTCGATCAGCCGCTGCGAGACCTGCCGGATCTCGTCGATGCGCATGCCGAAGCGCTCGGGCGAGAGCCGGACGCCGATGATGAACTCGGGCCCCGTGGCCGCCCGAGCTGCGTGCAGGATGTCGAACAAGAAGCGGCTGCGATTCTCCAGCGACCCCCCGTACTCGTCCGTGCGCCGATTGAGCGTCGAAGACAGGAACTGGCAGATCAGGTAGCCGTGGGCGCCGTGCAGCTCGACCCCGTCGAACCCGGCTCGCTCCGCCCGCGCGGCGGCGGCGGCGAACGCCGAGATCGTCGACTGCACTTCGTCCGCTGTCATGCCGCGGGCACCGTGCTTCGGGTCGTCGGACGGGCACACTGGTGTCGTGCCGATCAGGTCGACCGGGGAGCGGTTGCCGGCGTGGTGCAGCTGAGCCAGTGACATGGACCCTGCAGCGTGGATGTCTTCCGCCAGCTCCGTCAGACCCGGCAGCTGCTCGTCGCTGAAGACGCCAAGCTGGCCGGGGAAGCCCTGGCCTGCTCGCTGGACATGTGCGGCGGCGGTCGTGGTGACGCCGAACCCGCCCTCGGCCCGCATCGTGAGCCAGCGGTGCTCCTCGCTCGACAGCGTCCCGTCGGAGTGGCTCTGCGTGTTGGTCAGCGGTGCCAGCATCAACCGGTTGGGCATGGCCGTGCCTCGGGGCAGGGCGAGCGGCTCGAAAAGGGGCACGAGAACGTCCTATCTTCGGTCGGCCGACGGGAGCCTACGGCTACCGACGTGGCGTGGCCGACTCGGATCCCGTGGTGTCCGTCGACGCCGACGGCACTGTGCTCGAGGTGGTGACATGGCCGAGGTCCGGGCTCGCGGCAGCGATGCACTGACGTCGACCACCAAAGAACAGGGCTGCACGACTAGCGCCCCCGCGGTGCCACGTGATCATGGCCTGTGTGGGCTCGGCTCCCCGCCAACCGGGACGTGTCCGACCACCGGCCAGTGCTCGCCCGCACCGGGCTGGCCGAGCAGCTGCGCGCGTAGCCCGGCGAGCGCGGCCGCGTCGCGTGAGTGGCACAGTGAGGTGGATGGAGACAACCCAGTACGGACTGAAGGTCACCTCAAGCCTGACCGTGAGCGAGGCCGAGAAGCGCATTCGGGCAGCGCTGGCCGAGGAGGGATTCGGGGTTCTGACCGAGATCGACCTGGCGGCCACGCTGCACGCCAAGATGGGCGTGCAGATGGCGCCCTACCGGATTCTGGGGGCGTGCCGTCCACAGCTGGCAGCGGTAGCGGTGGAGTCCGAGCCCGACATTGGGCTGCTGCTGCCGTGCAACGTGGTCGTCTACGGCGAGGGCGACCGGACGGTGGTGGCGGCGCTGGACCCGCGGACCATGGTCGACCTGACCGGCAGCGCCGCAATGGGCGAGGTTGCTGAGGACGCCCGAGGTCGCCTCGCGCGGGCGCTGCAGACGGTGGCCGACTGATCAGCACGCCGCGTCGAGGCCGCCGAGTTACGGGGTCCAGATCCAGGCTTGCCAGATGATGAGGCCGTTCACGACCAAGCTCACCGCGATGAGCACGTTGTGTCCCGGGTGTCCCGGGGTGATGGCCTGGTGTGGTCGCTGGTCTGTGTCCGGGCTAGTCGAGCGCGGCTTGCGCGATCGCCTGAACCGGGCGGGTGAACATCCAGTTGCTCATCTCGTCCACGATCGAGCGGCGCTGGCTGTTGGTGAGGTTTGGGTCGGTGCTGAGGTCTGCGGCGAGCGTGTCGACGCTGTCGGTCTCGGGCACGGCACGGATTCCGCCGTCGTTGTCGATGTCGAGGCGTAGGTAGGTGCCTTGTTGGTCGCTGTAGTGGGGCCAATCCGGGTGGTCGGGGCATGTCGGTTTGCCTGTGCGGGCAAAGGATGCCCAGTAGCGGCTCATGGCCCTGCTGAGACGTTCTCGGTTCTTCAGGGTGCGTTTCTGGAACAGGAACCTGTCGGCGTCGCCAAGGTGGGTGAACCGGCCGAACACGAAGGGGATCTCGAAACGGTGGGCGGCGCCGAACAGCTGATGGAAGTCCATCGCCAGTAGACGCCCGCCGTCGTCCCAGTCGAAGCGGTAGGAGTACACCTCGTGGTGGCCGGCATCGACCATGGCTTGGGCGGGTTCGTCGACTGCGCGGATCCGCCAGACCCGGGAGATGTAGCGGGCAGTCGCGTCATACAGAGCCGGGTCGCGGGGGACGGGTAGGACGCCGAGCTTCTTGGTGGTCATGTCTGGCCTGCTGCCGAAGAACAGCTTCATCTCGTCGCGGTTGGTGCCGGTGATGACCGGAACTGGGTGGAACGAGTCGAGGGAGGTGAACGCGTCCCGTATCGATGTTGCTGGTAGGACGACGCCGTCCTGGATCGCCCGGGGGATGTCGACGAACCAGCCCTCGCCGATGTCGCAGGCGGCGTAGAGCTGTTCGATCGATGCTGCTCGAAGGTCGTCGGCCGTGGTCGCGTGGAGTCGTTGCGCGATCTGGCTTGACGGGTTGCCTAGCTCGCCTGCGCTGCCCTCGGCCTCGTCGCGGGAGACGCTGTCGAAGCTGCCGGACTGGATCATGGCTTCGATGGAACAAACCTTCGGCCAATGGCGAGGCCAGCAGCATGGCGACGTTATGCCCGCCGGAGCTCTCCCCGAATATCGTCACGCAGTCCGGGTCGCCACCGAAGGCGGGGATGGTGTCGGCGACCCACCCCAATGAGGCGATCAGGTCAAGGATGGCGAAGCTGGCGGCCCCGTCCTCGGGTGTGCCGACGTTGGCGCGAAGAGCCGGGTGGGCGAACCAGCCGAGTAGCCCCACTCGGTATTGGGGGATGACGACGATCACGTCTTCGCGTAGTGCAAGGGTGGATCCGTCGTACATGCCCGAGCGACCCCACACGTTCTGTCCGCCGTGGATCCAAACCATGACCGGTAGCGCTCGGCCCTGCGCTGTTGGTGGTGCGTAGATGTCGAGGGCCAGTCAGTCCTCCGAGCCGATCACCAATCCAGGTTCGATCCCGTCGTCTTCGTCGCCCTGGTTCGTGAGCTGAGCGCAGCGGTCAGCAAACTCAACGCATGGCCGCCGCCCCTCCCACGCTGGAACCGGTTGCGGTGCCCGCCATCGGTTCGCCCCCGCGGTCGAGGCCGCGAACGGAACACCTCTCCATACGTGAGCACCCTCAGGCGCAACGAGGCCCACCACCTCTCCCTGCTTCGTCGCCGGGACAGTCGCCGAGGACTCCTGGGATTCGCCTGCCCGATCGCGACGTGTCAGACGTGTGAGGGCGCTTGCCATCGACCTGGTGCCTTCCTTCACGGAGGGGGTGCGGCTGGATCTTGGGCGTCGGTGGGCCACCTGTAGGCGCGCCACATGATCAGGACGGTGAACAGGACATAGAAGACCCCGAGGTAGTACTCCCAAGCCTGCGTGGCTTCGAGCAAGAACCCGATGTTGAACAGCAGGTACACGGCAGGCACGATCACATTCGCCCATCGAACCTGCGTGGGACGCCCGAGCAGGCTGAACACAACCATCAGAGCCTGCCCGATCGCGGTCGTCGGAGCGACAAGCAGGAGCATCGAGTCGGTGACTGGCTCACCCATCTCCTGCAGCAGCGACAGCATGTCTCCGAACGTCCACAGCAGGAAGTGGCATACCCAGAGCAGTGCCAACAGGATTCGGATGTTCACCGTCGGATTCACCAGGCCAGGTCTCATCTGTTCCGTCTCGCTCACCGGGTTCTCACTTCCCCGTCCTAGGAAGAATGCCCCTCGGTGGGGACCCCGACGTGGGTCGGAAGACCTGTCAGCCTGACTACGGCAGACCACGGTCGAGAAGGCGGAAGGGACGACCTCACCTGTGCTCGCTGTGGTCGACCGTCAGGGTCCAGCAACTCGGCCCCTGTGCGCGCCGGGGTCGGCTCAACCTCGCCCAAAGTAGAAACGACGCACGTGCGCCCCAAGACCGCTCTCGCCGCGATGCGTCCGCAGGCGGAGTGACTGTGAGGATCGCCAACGCAGCCCGAAGGTGCTGGGCTGTGGGTTGGTGACCGCGGGTGTGACCCCCGGAGTGACTGGCTTCGTGCCTTGCTGCGACTTGTCCGCTCGTGGTCACCGGCCCCCGGCCCGGTTGGAGGAGCTGGCCTGATCAGGAGCTTGACCATCTGGCGTTAGTGGCGCCTGATGTGTCTCATCACAGTCCTGCCGAGCCTCCGTCCCGGACCGGAACCACGTCCCCGTCCGGCGAAGGAGAGAACGCATGAACAGTCTGACCGATCTGCGTGAGGTGGTCGATGTCGTCATCGGCGTCGACACCCACGTCCATACCCACTCCGCGGCCGTGGTCGATGCTGCGACTGGTGGTGTCCTCGACGAGATCACCGTCGAGGCGAGCGCCGAGGGCTATGCCGAGCTGGTGGAGTTCGCCAACAACCACGCGACGTTGCGGGCTTGGGCGATCGAGGGGACCGGTGGTCACGGCGCCGGTCTGAGTCGTCACCTGCTGGAGTCCTCGGAGATCGTCATCGAGGTGGACCGCCCGAAGCGGGCTGCGCGCCGCAACGGCGCCAAGTCCGATCCGCTCGATGCGATCCGCGCTGCGCGTGAAGCGATGGCTCGACCGCGGGTGGGAACTCCCCGCACCGGGGGCGAACGTCAAGCCCTGTCGGTGCTCCTGGCTGCTCGCCGCTCCGCGATCAACGCCTCCACCGAGGCCCAGCAGCAGGTCTTCAGCCTGGTCATCGCCGCACCGGAACCCATCCG
This sequence comes from uncultured Actinomycetota bacterium, assembly GCA_963712175.1. GTDB lineage: Bacteria > Actinomycetota > Actinomycetes > Jiangellales > Jiangellaceae > CAVQGZ01. The sequence continues at coordinate 256,189 of CAVQGZ010000007.1, read as the reverse complement.
GGTCAGGTTCCGCGGACAGAAGCTTGCCGCGATGCTCACCACCGCCGCGAACCTGCGCGTGCACGCCTCCTACGACACCGAGACGACCAGCACCGTGGTGGCGCTGCGGACCTTGGCTCGTCGCGCGCACGCGATGCTCAAAGAGGCACGGGAGCTGCAGAAGGCGATCGTGGCCATCATCCGCAGCTGGCGCCCTGACCTGCTCGAGGAGTTCGGCGTCGGACCGATCGTGGCCGCGACGGTGTTGTGCGCCTGGTCCCACCCCGGCCGTATCCACTCCGAGGCAGCGTTCGCGATGCTCGCCGGCGTGGCACCCATCCCGGCGAACAGTGGCCAAGTCACCACCCGCTACCGGCTCAACCGCTACGGCGACCGCCAGCTCAACAACGCACTGCACACCGTGGTCCAAAGCCGGATCCAGTACCAGCCCGCCACCCGCGACTACGTCACCCGCCGCACCGCCGAAGGAAAGACCAGCCGAGAGATCAAACGCTGCCTCGCCCGCTACGTCGCCCGCGACCTCTACCGCCTACTCGAAAACCCGGCCACAACGGCTTGACGAAGCATAGGAGCGTCGCTGGTTCCCCTAGCAGTCACCTTCGATCGCCGATGTCGCCAGGCTGGTATCGCTCGCGGTATCATCGTGGTCATGGCCATGACTCTGCGGCTTGACGAGCAGGAGACCGACGCACTGCGGCAGCGGGCTGCACGGGAGGGGCGATCGATGCAGGACGTGGCGCGCCAGGCCGTGCGGGACTACATCGACCGGACCAGCAAGCGTGAGCTTCTGGACGATGTCCTTGACGAGGAGATCCCGCGCTATGCCGAGGCGCTGCGGCGGCTCGGCGAGTGATCTATCTCGACCTGGACGACCTGCTCCACATCGCCGGCATGGTGCTGCCTTCTCTCGACGTGCGGGATATCGGGCTGCTGGAGTCGGCGCTGGCCCGACCTCAGGCCAGCGCCTTCGGCTCGGAGGCCTACCCCGACCTGCACACCAAGGCAGCAGCACTGCTTCACTCCGTTGCCAGCAACCACGGACTGGTCGACGGGAACAAGCGGCTGGCGCTGGCGGCCACGATCGCCTTCCTCGGGATCAACGGCTGGCGGCTCACCTTGACCAACGACGAGGCCTACGACCTTGTCATCGCCATCTCATCCGGAGAGCTCGATGACCTCCACGCCATCACCAACAGCCTCCGAACAGGCAGCCAGCCGCGCCGCTAGACCCCGTGAGGCAGGCCGCTGGACCAACGCACAGGCCCGCTCCGTAGTCGGCGCAGCGACGGTGGTCCGAGGACCGAGTCGCTCTGCCGAGTTGAGGGCGTTTGCAGCGAGACTCCTGAGCGCTCATGGCCTTCGTGAACCTGCAGGCAGCGACGGACACCGTCCCGGTGAGCGTTCGCCTACTCCTCGAGGCACTGTTGCCTTAAGGTGGAACACGCCCATTCGGTTGTCCGTCGGGTCAGATTCACAGTGCGGACGTGACTCCCAGCGGGGGATCGCGGCGGTCATGGCACGTCGGTGTCTACGTAGTTCCTCTCGTCACCTCGTGCCTGGGGGTGCCGAGCCCTTGGCGGTCTGCGGCCGCCGCGATCGTCAGCTCTGCGGGGTCGCTGTGTGCCCTGGCAATGCTCGCGTCCAGCATCGCCAACTGCGCCTGGACTGCGGGTCGTCGGTAGGAGGGCACCAGGTCGGCAGCCCGTCGAGAAGGGCTCTCAGCCGCCGGCTGACCTGGACAGACGTCGAGCCGAAGTGTCGTGTTTCATCGAGCGCGATGCTGAGGAGGTCGCTCCAGGACCGCGCCGGGTAGCGCAGTCGCACCTGGCCCGACTCGTCGCGGGACTCGCCAGGGGACAGGTGTCGCCGGCGAGCAACCGCAGCAGCAGCTCGATCTGGTCAAGGGCCTTACCGAGGTGGTGGGATCATTGACGCCGGGAGAGAGACTCTTGCGGGGATGTCGGCCAGTAGCCGCAGTGCGAAGGCCGGGTCCTGGCGCATCGTGCGTTCGTCGCCGATCGCGACCGACCGTTCGAGTTGCTCCCCGTCGTCGTCGCCGGCGCCGTAGACACGGAACAGGGGCATCCCTGGCGAGATCGGATCGCCGATCGGCGCGGCCATCTCCAGGACGATGTCGGCATCACGGGCGATCCTGACGAGTCCACGGTCGTCGACGCTCTGGATGATTCCCGCCTCGTCACCGGACTGGATGACGCCCGTCGGCGCGCCGAATGCGTACTCGTCGTCGGCCTCGCCGATCGCCGCGTCCGGTGCCGGATCGAGTAGGTGCGCCTGATGACCGTGGTCCCGTGCTCGCCCACCGTCCGCACCACCGATGCAACGCGCAGCTCTGCGTCGTCCGGCTGATCACGCGCAGGAACAGGTACATGCTGAGCAGCAACCACAGCCAGCCAACGGATATCGAGTCGTTGGGAACGAAGCCCGGATCGTCGGCCTGCCCGGTCGTTCGCGTCACCGTCAGGGAGTACACGAAGGTGCCCATGAACACCCCGAGGGCAACGCGCGTCGTGATGCGCGCAGGAAGCTACGCAGCAATCGAGGCGAGAACTGACTCGAGCCGAACTGCACGGCAAGCAGAAGGATCGAGAAGACGAAGCCGGTGAAGGCAATCATGCCGCTCACGATGGCGCCCAACATCGCTAGTCCAGCGGTCGGCCGTAGCTCAGTCCGACCGGATCCCCCCCGGTGGCATCCATCTCGGGCAGGAGGTTCCCCACGACGATCGCCGATATCACGAACACGCCCGGCACGAGCCAGAGGGAGTTGCGCAGGTACTCGCTTGCCTGCCAACGCAGTCGCCACGACACCCTCCCAACCCTAGGGACCCTCCACTGATGTCCAGCAGGCCGTCGAGGAGGAGTTCCGAGATGTCGTCGCTGAGGGCCGTGCGCCCCGCCGCCCCTCCATCCCGAAGCTCCATAGCCAGCCGTTGTCTGCCGCATTCCGATCGAGATTCGCAGATGCTTCGACACGTTGGTGCCGTAGACATCGCCAGATCGTTGGTGGTCCGGTTGTCAACCCTCCCGCGTACAAGGAGATGACCGCCTCGTCGAACCCGGTCAGGCGGCCGGAGTGCTCGGCACCACGACCGGCTCGAGCGTGCCAGCCCTATCCCGGGGCACCTCGAGACGGACATCGCCGATATCGCTATGCAACGTCGTCGGCGTGGTCCCATTCCGTGCGTTGGACCCCGGTTGCACCTGGCCGGGCTCATAGCCCAGCCACTCGGTTAGCTCTGCGGCCAGCGCCGTCTCCACCACCCGGGCTGGACGCCGTGACCGCCCGGTGTCTCAGGCCCGCCTGATAGTCCCGCCATCGACAGCGTTGAGGCGAGTGTCGAGTAGATGGTGGTCCTACTCGCAGGCCTCGGTCACTGAGGTGAAGAGCGCCGTGGTCGAGGTCTGCAGGCTCGACAACGCTGGCACGAGCTGTTGGGCAGCATCGCCAAGATTGAGATCGGCCGCCGAGTCGACAACTTCGCCAAATTGGTCGACAGCGGCACGCACTGCGTCGGACTCCTCGGCGAACTCGGCCTGGGCCGAATCCAGCAGCTGGTCGATCTGTTCAGAGAACGCGTCGTAGCGCTCGCTGAGCGTGTCGGTTCCTTCCGACAGGACGTCCGTGCTGGCAAGGTCGTCGTAGGCCGCCTCGGTGGCGGTGAGCTGGCTGCAGTAGTCCGCTTCGGAGGAGCAGCCGGAGAGCATGAGGCTGGCTACCATGCCCAACGCTGCCGCCGCGGTTGTGGTGCTTCTGGTAGTCGGCATCATTCGCCCTCCCGATGTGGCGTCTAGCGCCGGTCGGATGCCGGCTGGCCTCACCATACGGCCGGTCGTGACATCGGCAGCCACCTGGTAGATCGACCAGGTTGAGGCTGACAGATCGGGCCGTAGCCGCTTGCGAGAGTGAGCGACACGTTCTATGTAGTCGAGGAACCCAGCAAGGTGACAACCATTCCTGACCTGGTAGCCCCGCATCTTGGCAGACGAGAAGCCCATCGCCAACACGAGCGAGAGTCGCCGCGCAACTTGAACGACCACGGGTCGCCGCCTGCGTCACACCGCCGCCTGCGGACGCGCTTCACGGGCTGCGGATCGGAGCTAGCGTCGGCTGGTCCGGTGCGAGGACCGTGCTGCCGGCGATCAACCGCCCCGCCTGGCCCCGCGCGCTCCCGGGGACCGGACGCGATCGAGAGGTCCTCCTTGCCGAGGTCGAACGATTCCCGCGCCCGGGCCACCGAGTGGGGCTGCATGCGGCCAGTGTCGGCGCTCAGTTCCCCCCGTCCGTGGCCGGCATCTCCGGTTGCCCCCCGCCCTCGCGCAGGGCGACGATGCGGGCGCGGCGGTAGTTGAACACACCGCCGAGCAGGAACAGGGCGCTTCCGATGACGTACTGACCTGCGAGGAAGGCATCGACAGTGCGTTGATCGGCGGCGCTCTGCAGGGTGAACAGGTACGGGATGGATGCGACCACGAACAGCATCGACCCCGTCACGAAGGTGATGGCCGTGAGGTTCATGAGTTGGAGGGTGCGCCTGTCCGGGGCCCGGATGACTTCGAGAACGTTGATCACCGCCCCGAAGACGAACAGCAGGCCGCCGATGATGAAGGTCCAGGAGCCGGCCGCGTACCACTCGACTGCATCGAGGAAGAAGACGCTGCCGGCGGCGAACAGCACGCTGCCCACCAGGTAGCTGAGCGCGGCCCAAGCCTCGTACCGGTCCCAGATGGTGAGTGTGCGCTGGTGCGTGGCTCGGTAGCGGACCACTTCGAGCAGGTCATGGCCCGTGACCGCTACGTACATCAGGGATGCGAAGAAGAAGACCCAGGCCCCGCGGTCGGACACGCTCTCGGGCTCCGGGAAGAACAGCACGCTGCCCCAGATGAACATCACCCCACCGGCGAGGTAGACAGTGGTGTTGACGGTCTCCCACGTGAGGTTGTCGCGCCCACCCGGGTGCCGGCTGGCCAGGGCGTGCTGTCTCGGTCGGTTGACAGACAGGTGAGGCACGGGCGACAACCTAGCACCGGCCAAACACGCGTTCCCGCAGGTCAACCCCGTCATTCAGTGCCCCCACTGGGCACCACCGCTGCGGAACGCCGGCACTACCCGCGTCAACGCTTGTCCGGTCTTGGATCCCGCAACGACTCGACCGAGAACGCTCCGCGTGACCTGCCCCAATCGCAGCAAGTCGACCGGCGACCGCCCTCGCCGGGCAGGTTGGGCTCGTTGGGAGTCCAGCGGGTCGGCGTGCCCACAGCGCGACTGCCTGCGGACGGCACGCGGGGCGCGGCGTCCTGGTCGCGCTGCTCGCTGCGGTCGACCCGAGGCCGCGACGCTGGCGACGCTGTGGTGCGGCGGTGTCGGCGTGACCGCGCGCGCTAGTCGGCCAGGTCACGCCTGAGCGACGGCACGTGCGAGTGTCGTTTGCGGCTTGAGCGATCACGGGAACCTGTGCGTCACAGCGCCGCCTGCGCACGCATCGCGACGAGAGCGGACTCGGTCCCCGGGCCAGCATCGCTGCGCCCAGCTAGGGCTACCTACTCGTATGGGTTCACGATGGCAAGGCCGGGTGTCGTGGCGAAGTCCTTGACGTTGCGGGTGGCCAGCTCGTGGCGACCGGCGAGGCAGATCCCGGCAATCTGGGCATCAGCCAGCGACATCGGTCGGCCAGAAGCCTCGGCCATCACCAGGATGCCGGCGGTCTCTCGGGCCGCTGGCAGGTCGTAGACGGCGACTGCATCGGCGAAGGTGTCCACCAGCTGGCGCCAGCGCTGCGCCAGGTCGCGGCGACGTCGCCCTGCGGGCAGGCGTCCCAGCCCTCGTTCGATCTCCTCGACCGTCACGACACAGACGGTCAGGTCCGCCGGGCCCAGACCCTGTGCCCAGGCGAGCACCGCCCGGTCTGGGGAGTCCTTCATGAACTCCGACACCACGTTGGTGTCAGCGACGATCACGCTAGGTCAACCCGCCGAGGTCGATCGGTGCGCGACGGCACCTCGAGGTCCACCTCGCCGACCTCAGCGAGGGAGGCATGCAACGACAGCAGCAAGTTCTGCTCAGGAAGGTCGACGGCAGCGTCCAGGATGGCCCGCACCTCGGCCTCGACCGAACGCCCGTGCTCGGCCGCTCGCCCCCGCAGCCGTGCATGCGTGCGCTCGTTCAGCTGCCTGATCGTGAGAGTACCCATCGCCCACCGCCTGACAGCAATGCTAGCACTTCCGTGGGTGCGGAGTCCCCGCCTCCCTGTTGTTCCTACCGCCGCGTGTCGCCCTACTCGCGGCGGCCGGGGCCGAACTGCTGCGGTGAATGGGCATGTACGTATTGGGCCGAACGATCGAGGGGCCTTCCATGGTCTACACGCGGGTGGTCCCGAGCGAGCTGAATGTGGATCGGTCGTCGAACGGCATGCATGGCACGGGCCGCTACGAGTTCACGCCGGAGGGGACCGGGACCAAGTTGACCTTCCACGGGCAGACGCTGCTCCTCCAAGCCGTGGTCGTAGTACGCCAGCACACGATCATCGAGACTCGCCCGTCGCAGTCACCCTCTCTCGCCCCGGGGACGCGCAGCGGACGCCACACCAGCGATCGCCCTGCCTCAGGCGCCTCGGTGGACCTCATCCGGTTCCGCAATGGGCGCCGGGGGTGTTGTGCTGCCTGCATGCCTCGGAAGGGCGACGTGGCCCGTCGCTGGGACCGCAGCAGCCGTCCGCCACCCAGATGCGAGGCGGACACCGGCGGGAGGCCGGCAGCGCTGGCGTCCGCGGCACGCCGGGGTCGTCGACAGTCGCGGCGCCGATGTCGCGGGGTCCGCTCCCTATCTATTGCCGCCGCGGCGGCGTAGCGTCGAAGACGTCCGGGAGCCGACGAGGCGCCCCTCACTGAGGAGGCTGCCATGACCGGCGCCACCACCAAGTCGTTCAGCACCCCCGACGAGCAGCGCAGCCCGCCCAACACCGTCGTGGACGTGGTCCACCTCGGCAGCCATGCGGTGGCCCGCTTCACCTTCCAGCCGGGATGGCGCTGGTCCACCGACGTCGCACCGGTCGCCGGCACCGACTCCTGCCAGGCCCGCCACGTCGGGTCGGTCCAGTCCGGCACCCTGCACGTCACCCACGACGACGGCAGCCAGATGGATGTCACCGTCGGTGACGCCTACGTCATCGAACCCGGCCACAACGCCTGGGTGGTCGGCGAGGAGCCGGCCGTGCTGGTCGAGTTCGAGAGCGCCGACACCTACGCCAAGGCCTGACAGCCACGCCGCCGTCCTGCGTCCGCTGGCCCGGCCGGGCCGGGGTGGCGCGAGACGGTGGGTCTCGCCGCGAACCCCTGCTCGGGGTCGCAGGACGGCCAGGAGGATGCAGGTATGGGTGAGCCACCGCGGAGGGTGATCACACTCCCGCTCGGCAACCACCACGGCCGGCGGCGATGACCGCGACTACCCGCGCCGCTGGTGAGTGGTACGGCGTGCGAGTCGGCGACATCGTCCTGGAGACGGGCATGGCCGGGGCGGGTGAGCCCGTCGTGTGGATCCAGACGGCGCTCGTAGCCGACGAACTGGCCCCGGCAGCCCGCCTCGTCTCACACACCGGGCGCTACCAGACAGTTGCCTACCACCGTCGTGGCTACGCCGGCAGCAGCCCCACCACCGGCGCCGGATCCATCCGGCGCGACGCCCACGACTGCGCTTCGCTCCTGGGCGCGCTCGATATCGACCGGATCCACGTCGTGGGTGTCTCCTACAGCGCCGCCGTCGCCCTACAGCTGGCCGCCGATCTCCCCGACCGGGTCGCAAGCGTGTGCGTGATCGAACCGCCCCCAGTACACATCCGGTCGGCCGAGGAGTTCCGCACCGCCAACACCGAGATGGGCGAGGACTACCTCACGTACGGCCCCCAGGTGGCCGTGGACCGATTCTTGTCCCGCCTCGTCGGCCCAGACTGGCGCCGCGACATCACCCGCTACCTCCCCGACGGTGTCGAGCAGATCACCCGCGACGCCGACACCTTCTTCGGCACCGACTTGCCAGCCCTGCTGTCCTGGGAGTTCACTGCGGCCGTCGCCGCCAGGATCGAGGCGCCGGTCCTCTACGTCGGCGGCTCCGACAGCGGCCCCTGGTTCGCCCAGGTCCACCAACTGATGCTCGACTGGCTCCCCCGGGCAGAAGACGTGACCATCCCTGGAGCCGACCACTCCCTGGCACTCACACACACCAACCAGGTGGCCGCCGCCATCACCGAGTTCCTCGACCACCACGCGCTCGGCCGAAGCACGACCACCGCCTGACCCAGCTTTGCCCCCAAGCCGGCCATACGCAGCACCCTGCCCTCGCGATCTCACCACCCATCCGCGATCCGACCGACCTCTCCGTTGACACACCAGTGCTGGCCGGCGAGAGGCTGACCGCCTGTCCGGCGGTGATCGAGATCGGATGGCCTCGTTGGGGTCTGTTGTCGCGGCGGGGGAGCCCCTGATCCCCACCTGCCGAGCGGACTCGCCGCCACCGGCGGGTGCTCGCCGATCAGGTCAGCTGCGAGATCTCGAACAGGTGACCGTCGGGGTCACGGAAGAACGCCCGGATCTCACCCCCACGATCGAGAGGTGCGGTCAGGAACTGGGCACCCCGCTCGCTGAGCAGCTCGTGGGTCCGTCGACAGTCATCGACCCGGAAGATGATCTGAGCGCTGACCCGATCGGGATCATCGGGCACGGCTAACGTGACGCTCGGCTTGTCCGGGGTGGGCCCGCCGCCGGTCACCAGCAGCAGCCAGTTCCCCAGCAGATCCAGCACCACCGATGTTCCCCCGTACTCGCCGTAGACCGAGGCGTCCAGGACATCGACGTACCAGTCACGGCTGACTGCCGCATCGGCCACGACGAGCATGTGCGTCAGCGCCCGCGGTTCGAAGCGGTCCATGCCGCGCAGAGTATCCGCGTCGGAGTCCCGGTGATCTCGACTCCGTCCTCGTGATCTTCCTGAGTAGCCTCGAGTACGCCTACGAGAACTTCGCCCGCCGCGCCGCCGAGTACGACCCGGCCGCGGTCCGCCGCGGGAGACGGTCCCTCACCGGAGGCAGCTCCCACTCCCGCGGGGGTCCTTCCGAGTCCCCGAGTCCCTGCGCACCGCCGTCGAGGAGGCCGCCGGCCGCGAAGGGGAGTCCGTTTCCGAACTCGCCCGCGAGGCCCTCGAGCAGTAGTTCGCCTCCTGATCGCGAACACCCTCAACAAGCCGCGATGAGTGCGATGCCTGCTGTGCCAAAGGGCGGTGTTCACCGGCGGCTCGATGGGGACTTCCCCCGCCGCTCATGCATGGCGTAGTCAGTCGGGTGCGCCCGGACCCTGGCCAACCCAGCAGGCCGTTGGTGTCAGGCGGCCGGGGCCGTCCGGATTCGGTAGATGACCTTCTGCTCGGCTCCGGCGCCGCTGACCAGGATCTGGCCCTGGGCGTCTAGTCACCAGGTGAAGCTAGGCGGCGTGATGCCCGCCTGCTCATTCCTATGTCGGCGCTGCTGCTCGACCAGGCCCTGGGTGGCCAGGTCCCTCTCTGCGATCCACCGACGCCACCGAACCCGGTGACAACTCCTCCCGATCATCAACAACAGGGGCGCTCAGTCATGCCGAGCCCGGCGACCACGACCCCGCGGCGGGGCCAACAGGAAGGCGACGGGTTTTGCCGCGATCGCGCGTGGGAACAGTGAAGGCACGCCAGCGGTCCGATGCCGCGCTCGACCCCAGGAGCTCCGTCAATGACAGCCACGATCACATCACCCAGCGCACCAGCGGCCACCTCTTTCGCGTCCGCCCCCGGGCCGGCAGCGGTCAGTGCCCGTTCCCTGTCCAAGGTGTATGGCCGCGGCAGCACTGCCGTCCATGCCCTGCACTCAGTCGACGTGGACATCGAGCGGGGGCGCTTCACGGCGATCATGGGACCCTCCGGCTCAGGGAAGTCCACCCTGCTGCACCTGCTTGCTGGGCTTGACGGGGCCACGGGTGGAAGGGTCTGGATCGGGGACCACGAGCTGGGCCTTCTCAACGACGACCGCCTGACCCGGCTCCGTCGCGACCTCGTCGGCTTCGTGTTCCAGTCCTTCAACCTGATCCCGACCCTGACGGCCGGCGAGAACATCCGTCTCCCGCTGGACCTGGCAGGTCGCGCGCCCGACCAGGCATGGTTCGACTACGTGGTGTGTGCTGTCGGCCTGGCTGACCGGCTCTCGCACCGGCCCAGTGAGCTGTCCGGCGGGCAGCGCCAGCGGGTCGCGATCGCCCGCGCCCTTGTCACCAGGCCGGAGGTGGTCTTCGCTGATGAGCCCACCGGCAACCTGGACAGCACCTCTGGCGCCGAGGTGCTCCGGCTGCTGCGCGAGGCGGTCAACGCCACCGATCAGACGGTCGTCATGGTGACCCACGATCCGCGGGCGGCCTCCCATGCCGACCGTGTGCTCGTCCTCGCCGACGGGGCGATCCGCCACGACCTGGCCACCCCCAGTCTCGACAGCATCATCGCCGCGGTCTCGGGGAGGGCAGCCTGACATGGCAGGTGTTACTCGGCTGTCGCTGCGAACCGCCTCGGCCCACCGCAGCCGCTACGTCCTTGGGGCCGTCGCGGTCGGCGTCGCCAGCGCCTTCATGGTCGCCGGGAGCATGCTGGTCGAGGCGCTGTCCGCGCAGATGCGCGTGGCGGGCGCCGACGACGCCGGCCAGTCCGCCGGGCTGTTCGCGCTCCTCTCTGCCTTCGGGCTGGTCGTCATCGTTGCCGCCGGTTTCGTGATCACCAACTCCTTCCAGACCATGCTCGCTGCACGATCCCGTGAGCTGGCACTCCTGCGCTCCGTGGGAATGAGAGGTCGGCAGGCCTTCGCCTCCGTGCTCGTGGAGGGACTGCTCGTCGGGATCGTCGGAGCGCTGGTCGGGCTTGCCCTCGGGAGCATCGCTGCCTGGGGGGTGATCGCCGTCGCGATGCCGGGTGCCACTCTTGTCGCGCCGGGGGCAAGCACCGTCGCCCTGTCCCTGGGCGTCAGCTTGACGGTGACTCTGGCCGCTGTCCTGGCACCGGCACGCCGGGCGACGCGGATCCCGCCGATGGCAGCGCTGTCGTCAGCCGAGACGCTCACTGCTGATCACATCGGCAGGACGCGCGTCGCTCTAGGTGCCGGGGTGCTGGCCCTCGGCCTGGGCGTGGCGTTCGTCCCGATTCAGGGCGGAGGCGCCCTGAGCATCCTGGCGTTCACTGTCGGCGCCTTGATCAGTTTCGCCGGCATGTCACTGCTGGCTCCGATCTTCGTCCCGGCCATGGCGCGCATGGTCACCATCGGCATCACCCGACGACCCGCAGGCCGCCTCGCAGTCGGCAACCTCGCCCGGGGCCGGCGTCGCACGTCGAACACGACCATGGCCGTGGTCCTGGGCGTCACGCTGTTCACCGGGGTCAACGTGGTGCTCAACAGCGCGCTAGTTACTACCCGCGCAGCGGGCTACACCCCCGACGACAGCGGCACCGTCTTCGCGCTCGCATTCGGCTTGACGGGCCTGACCATCCTCGTGGGCCTGCTCGGGGTGCTCAACACGATCGTGCTGTCCGTTCGGGAGCGTGCTCGGGAACTGTCCCTGCTGCGCGCGGTCGGCATGACCGTGCGCGAGGTTCGCCGCACGGTCACGATCGAGGGCACGCTGGTCGGTCTCGTTGGCGTCGGTCTAGGGATCGTCCTGGGCCTGGCGGGATCAGCCCTGCTGATGACCCGCCTGCCCGACGAAGGCCTGCTGTTCGCCCCGCCGTGGACGCTGATCGGCGTCGTCGCCCTTGGCAGCCTCGCCCTCGTGGTGACCAGCACCCGTGTGGTCGCCGGTCGGGCGGCGTCCTGCCGACCAGCCCTGGCCGCCGCGGCCTGAAGCGAACCGCAGGACGCTCGGACCACTCACGGCTACGAGGGAGCCGGGCCGTCCGTCGCTGGGAAGAAGGCGCCCGAGCAGGCTCTGGAGGCCTCTCGTCGGAGTGTCTGGCTCGACGCGCACACTGCAACCGAGTCCAATCCCGGCGCCCCGGAGCGGCTACGGACGGTGGACCAGTGTCGCCGAGGGGTTGTACCCCGGCACCACGGGCCTCGGCGCAGCCCTCGATCAGGGCTGATGCCGTCGGCGCTGGGGCGTCCGAAGCCGGAACCACAGAACTCAGCTGCGCCGCCAGGCCCGAACGTCGCACGGCTGAACTCTGACGCCACGCACGAGCGACTGGGTGCGACGCTGGATACACCTCTGCTGGTGGTGCACGTCTTATGCTCCGCGCATGGCCAAGCATGGTGGTTTCCTGGTGATGCTGACGGCCGTGGTGCTGATCGGCGGATGTTCCTCGGGGGACGAGTCTGCGGCACCGAGTCCCACACCGACGGTGGACGAGACAGGAGAGTCGCCCCAGCCGGTGTCGTTGCCGCAGTTCGCGATCGTCCCGCCGAGCCTGATCGAGGGTCTGGACACGCGGGTGGAGGAGGACTTCGGGCCGGGGCGGCTGACGTTCGCCACGCTGCCGGAGGTTCCGGGCGCGGAGGGGTTCACCGACGAGATCCAGGTGGTCGTGGACGCCGACATCGAACGGTTCCGGCAGGACACTGATCCGGCCGATGCGGCACCGTTCCCGGAGCTTGTGGTCAGCTGGGATCTGGTGGCGGCGTCGCCGCAGGTGTTGGGCGCGCGGATCCTCACCACGGAGCTGAACGCGACCGGGGACGACGGCAGAGTGACGACGGCGTGGTACGACGTCGACGCCGGGACCGCGGTGCCGTCCGAGGCGCTGCTGGCCGACGGGGCCCGTGATGAGTTCGCCACCCGCGTGCGCGCGGAAGGTGTGGCCGACCCGCGTGTCGCCCCAGAGCTCCTGACTGACGAGCTCGCCACCGATGATCAGGTGTTCGACGCGCTCGCCTTCGCAAGCGACGGGCGGTTGCTAGTGGAGTTCGACCAAGGTGCGGTCGCCGAGGACCCCGTTGGTCCGATCGCTCTGGCGGTGGACCCGGAGGGTTTGCTGTCAGCATTTGGCACCGCGGCGCAATCCGCGGCGGTCGCACCGAGTGATCCGGGCCTCACGCCGCCGGAGCCCAGACCCGCTCAGACGCCAACTGCGGTGACCCCGCCTCCGGACACCGCTGGTGTGGACTGCCAGGAGGAGCGGTGCGTCGCCCTCACGTTCGACGACGGGCCGGTGCAGGGCACGGCGGACCTGTTGGACACGATGGCGGCGAAGGGTGCGCGGGCCACGTTCTTCGTCGTGGGCAGCAACGCCGCTGCCCAACCCGACCTGCTGGCGCGCATGGTCGCCGAGGGCCACGCGGTGGGCAACCACACCGAGGACCACCCGGACCTGTCGAAGCTGGACGCGGAGGCGGTTCGGTCCGAGATCGAGCAGGTCAACGACATCGTTGAGGACGCGACCGGCCAGCGACCGGTGCTGCTCCGGCCTCCGTACGGCGCCACCAACGACACCGTCGATGGAGTTGCGGCGGACCTGGGCATGACGCAGATTCTGTGGAACGTCGACCCTGAGGACTGGAAGGACAAGGACAGCGCCATCGTGCAGGAACGGGTGCTTGCCGCCGCTGGTCCGGGCGACATCGTGCTCTCCCACGACATCCACGAGACCACCCGCGACGCCTACCCGGCCATCATCGATCAGCTCCAGGCCGAGGGATACGTCCTCGTCACCGTCCCCGAGCTGCTCGGCACCGCCCTGCAGCCCGGCCAACGCTTCTTCAGCCAGTGACCGTCCCGGCGTGGCTGCTCGTCCTCACAGTGCGGCTTTTGGCCGCCGAGACTGGGGACGGGTCGTAGTCGTCGACCCCGCGGACAGCACCTCGGCGACCTGGTCGTAGGTCAGCGCGGTCGGGCCGGTGGGGGGTCCACGCCCGGTTGCGGTGCCTGGCTGGGTCGATCAGCGCGCGCACGACGCCGCCGACGCCTTGGCACGCTCCCACGCGTGTGGTCCTCCCACGCGAGGCGCAGGCCTGGTTGGCTGAGCCGGTGGCGCAAGTGACGGGGCGGTGGTCCGCGCTGGTGGTGCTGGGGCTGGCGCAGTTCGTCATGGTGCTGGACCAGTCGGTGATGAATGTGTCGATCAGTGCGTTGGTCGCGGACTTCGACACCGACGTCACTGCGATCCAGGCTGTGATCACGCTGTACAGCCTTGTCATGGCGATGTTCATGCTGGCGGGTGCGAAGGTCGGTGACATCATCGGGCGCCGGCGGGCATTCATCGTCGGTCTCGTCGTCTACGCGGTCGGGTCTGCCGTGACGGCCGCGGCCCCGACTGTCGTCGTGCTGGCGCTCGGCTGGTCGGTGCTCGAGGGCCTCGGTGCGTCGATGGTGCTGCCTGCGCTGGCCGCCCTGATCGCCGGCAACTACGAGGGCAGCGCACGCAAGGTCGCCTACGGGGTCATCGGCGGGGTGGCAGGTGCGGGGATCGCGGTCGGTCCGATCGTCGGGGGCTGGGCCACGACCACGTTGACGTGGCGCGTCGTCTTCGTCGCCGAGGTCGTTCTGGTCCTCCTGATCCTGGCAATGGCCGGCAAGATCGCTGATGCCCCCCGCACGGGGCCTTCCCCGCGACTTGATGTGGTGGGAACCCTGTTGTCTGCCGCCGGGCTCGGGGCCATTGTGCTCGGCACGCTGCAGGCCAGCACCTGGGGATGGGTCACCCCGCGTGCGTCGCCGGTCGAGCCGTTCGGCTTCTCGCTGACCGTCTTCGTCGTGGCCGCTGGTGGTCTGCTGATGTGGTCGTTCGTGGCGTGGCAGCGCTACCGCGAGGCCTCAGGTGCGGATCCGCTGGTGCACCTGGACCTGCTGTCGGTCCGGCCGCTGCGCTCAGGGCTGGTCGGCCTGTTCACGCAGAACCTCATCCTCATGGGGACCTTCTTCGTCGTGCCGCTCTATCTGCAGCTGGTCCTGGGCCTGGATGCGCTGCAGACCGGCCTGCGCATGCTGCCGATCTCGATCACCATGTTCCTGGCCGCGGCGGTCGGGTCGCGGTTGTCCTCGCGGTTGTCGATCCGCGCCATTGTTCGCACGGGACTGGCGGCGGTGTCTATCGGGGTACTGCTGCTGTTCAGCGCTGTCGAGCCCGCCCTCAACGGCACCGGGTTTGCGGTGGCCATGGCCGTGCTGGGCGTGGGAATGGGCCTGATCGCCTCGCAGCTGGGCAACGTGGTGCAGTCCTCGGTCGATGCCTCGGGACGCAGCGAGGCAGGCGGCCTGCAGTTCACCAGTCAGCAGCTGGGCTCGTCGCTGGGCATCGCCCTGATCGGCGCGATCGTGCTGAGCAGCCTGACAAGCGTGTTCCTCAGCACCGTCGGCCAGGACCAGCGTCTGAGTGCTGAGGTCTCCGAGCAGGTCGGAGTCGCCGTAGGCAGTGGTATCGACTTCGTACCCGCGGACCAGATCGAGGACGCGGCACAGGAGGCTGGCCTGGACGCCGACACCAGCGACGCCCTCGTCGAGGACTACGCGGCCGCCCAACTACAGTCCCTCCGCCTCGGCCTGCTCGCTGCCGCGCTACTGGTTCTTCTCGGCATCCCCTCCACTGCCCACCTCCCGCACGCGCTCAAGCCGACGGAACCGACCGGCTCCGCCGCGCCACCTGTGTAGGTGACACCAGCGTGGCGCGGTCGTTGCTGAGGGGGTGTCCGGCAGCCTCCACCGATCGCGGCGGTCAGCTTGCCTGTGGGCGGGTCGGTTGCCTCTGGTTCGGATGGGATGCGGCGACTACCAAGGAAGGTGAGGGCGCTCGCTGGGGGCGAGCAGACAACCCTCTGCTCGAGCGCTTCCTCGAGGTCAGCGAGTTCAGCGACCCGGTTGACACTGCCACAGGAGTGCCGTCGGCCGAGGTCTTCTCCGCCGGCGTGGCCGGCGACGTGCTGCAGACCTGGGTCGATCTGGTGCAGAAGGATGCGTCCGACCCGGTGGACGAGGCGACTCCGGGAGCGGAGTCCGAAGCCATCGGCGGCTACTTCACCGTGGGACAGTGACTCCGCGGCCAGCCGCCTCGCTCGAACCGCCAGGTCATGGCGGGCGCGTGGTGGAATACGGTGGTGGCGAGGCTGGCGACGTGGTCGCAGTACCGGGGCTCGATCGGGGACCGCTCCAGTCTGTTCGCCGCGGTCGCCGACATCATGCCGGTGGAGCGGGCGCTGTACCCGGGCAGCTACGTGGACCTGTCCCCGTCGACGGCCATCGAGTCGGTGACCTATGTCGACACTGACGCCCGGGCGGCCAGGTTCTTCGCCGACTCCGACCTCGTCAGAGCGGAACTGGCTGGCCGGACCCGTTCCGGTGCCGGGCAACAGGTGCGGTTTCTTGCCGGTGACTACACCCAGTCGCTCGACGTGCCCGAGGCCAGCATGGACCTGCTCATCTCGCTGTTCACGGGACCGATGTACGAGTACGCCCGCCGGTACCTACGCCCGGGAGGGTGGCTGCTGGCCAACAGCAGCCACGGCGACGCCAGCCTGGCCGCCCTCGATCCGACACTGCGCCTGGTCGCTGTCGCGCACCACCGGGACAGCCGCTACCGGCTGAGCACCGACGGGCTCGAGCAGTACCTCGTCCCGAAACGGCCCGAGACGGCGAACGCCGATCGCATCCGCTCGACTGGCCGCGGCATCGGCTACACCCGCCCCGCGTTCGCCTACCTCTTCCAGACCCACTGACGACGTGGCTAGGCAGTGGGTGCCAGGGCGAGCTCCGGAGTGATCGGATCAGTCCTTCCCCCAGGTGTCGGCTCCGGGCCGTTGGGCACTCGTCGTCCAACACCACCCACGGGACACTCAGACTGAGGGAGCCTGCGGCGGGGAGCCGCAGGAGCAGCAGGTCGTCGGCCACGACCGGGTGGGCTCAGTCCGAAGGGGGCCAGCACGATGAGCACCACTACCCACACCCGCAGCATCCACGTCGACGCACCGGTCGAGACGGTCTTCGATCACGTCAAGGATCCGCACAGCTTCTACGCGGTGATGAGCGAGTTCCCCGGCTCGCGCCTCGTCGGCCACGTCAAGGCCGAACTCACCGACGTGAGCCTGACTCCGGACGGAGGACTCGGGTCTACATGGTCCTTCAAGGGCGCCTTGTTCATCTTCCACTACGACGCGACCTTCACCCGCGAGGAGTACGTCCCCAACGAGCGCTTCGTGGATCGCAACGCCGACGCCGGCACGAGTTGGACATTCACCGTGGAGCCCGACGAGACGGGCACAACCTTGGGCATGAGCTTCACCATGTCGTCCAAGGTGCCCCTGCTCGACAAGGTCGAGGACCGCCTCTCGTGGGATGGCGATGGCGACCTCGACACCATGCTCACCATGTTCAAGAAGGCGATCGAGACCTAGTGCTCCACCGATACGCACCTGCATTGCGAGCGCTACTGCTGCTGGCTGTGGTGGTTCTGCAGCCAGGTCACGGCTTCGCGCTGGTGGTCGGGGCGGAAGAGGAAGGCGGTGTGCCCGCCGCCGTTGATCCGGCGCAGCTCAGACCCGGCAATGGTGGCGTGGGCGTGCTCGGCATGGGCGATCGGGACGCGGGTGTCCGCAGTTCCGTGCACGATCAGGGTGGGACAGGTGATCGAGCCCAGCGGCAGCGGCTGCAGGTCGGCGAACTGGGCGGCGTCGTTGTCGTAGCCTGCACCGAGCCGCTTCCACCCCGTGGCGGTGGTCACGATGGCGCGAGCGAGCGCGGCCTGCGCGGCCTGCAGGTTGGGGTCGGCGCCGTCAGGGGCTCCCATCGTGGCCAGCATCCGGGCCGGGAAGCGGTCGATCATCCAGCCGGCCACGGCTGCCAGGGGCGTCAGGCGCAGGACCAGCCGCCCGGCACGGGGCGCCGTCGCCGGGAGGGCGATCGACTCGACCTGCAGCAGACAGGCCACCCGATCCGGGTGCCGACCGGCCAGGGCGTAGCCCGTCGGCCCGCCACCAGACATGCCGGCCGGTGCCCAGCGGTGTGCCGCCGTAGCCGGGCCGCGACGCCGCGATCACCCGGAAGCCGTTCACCCGGGCGAACTCCGCGATCAGTAGCCCGTTCTCGAACGCTGCCGGGCTACCGTGCAGGCTCAGCAGCGGAGCGCCCTCCCCACGATCGGCGTACTCGACCGGTCCTGCGCTCGTCTCCACAACAACCGGCGGCTCGTCCACGCAGGACCGGAAATCGCCGGCGACAGGCAACACGTTTGTGCCCATGACCCCTCCGCTACCGCTCGTGACCGATGCTCCGCTGGGCCTCCGGTCCGTGTCGACAGACTGCCATCGCCGCACCGGTGCTAGGGGCGCGGTCGTCGAAGGATGACAGTGGCTGCGAGAACGCAGCGGTAGCCGAGAACCAGGAGCGCCACGATCTTGACCCCTTCGAGGGCGATGTACACCCAGTGCCACCCCGCGCCACCCGCCGATGTCCCCGCGAGAACCTCGACCGTGCTCGCGTGCAGGATGGGCCGAACCACCGCGACTTGCACGATCAGCAGCGCGACGATCGCCGATGCCAAGCGCCAGGTACGAGTGACAAGGTGGCGGCTTGGCCAGAGCGCAGCGAGCAGGCCAATCGCCAGGAGCGCCTCGGCGGCGTTCAACGCGGGGAACACGAGTTGACCAATGGCCAGTGCCTCGGCTCGGGAGACCCCGTCGGCCTGGAACTTCAACGGTGCTTCGAGCAGCGAGATCGCTGCGACCATGCCGAGCCACAGGAACGGCAGGCCAGCGACGGCGACGACGCGCAGGGACGCGCCGGTGGGTCTCGCGGATTCAACGTGGGTCTGCTGCGTCATGATGCCGAGGTGTGCATCGTGAGCAGCATGACAGTGGGTTCCAGGGCGCGAACGGAGTGGGGGAGCCGTGGTGGCAGGTGCAGCCAGCTGGCGGGACCCATCTGGATCGCTGGGTCGTCGCCGAGAGTCACGGCCAAGCGTCCGCGCACCACCTGGATCGTGACCGCCAGAGCCGATGAGTGCTCGGTGAGCTCCTGATCTCGGTCGAACGCGAACCCGACCAGACGAACCTCCTCGCTGCGGTGCAGCGTTCGGCTCAGAACCCCTCCCTCTGGGATCGGGAGCTCACTGGCTACATCCGCGATGACGACCGCGCTCGACGGGCTCATCTCGCCATTGTGTCCAACGCAGGCGTGGCGAGATCAGCAAGGTGGCCGCTGAGGCCGTGGGGGCGTCGAGTGGGGATCATCGGCGAGGGTGCGCGTGCCCGGTGGATACGAGCTTGACGGCGGTCGCGGTGTGGCCACCTTCGTCTTGGGGGTCGATCGGCCCTGGCGATGACGGCGATGCCGCGATCGGGTGACGTAACGGTTGGGGGTCTTGATGGGACACACGCTCGCTGTTGATCCGGATGTCGCGTATCGCCGTTTGCAGCAGCGCCTGGATCGGATGCCCACGGGCGCACCGGATTCTGCGGTATTCCAACGCATCCTCCGGCTCTTGTTCACGCAGGAGCAGGCCGAGCTCGCTGCACGGATGCCGACCATGTGCACGATGGCACAGCTTGCTGACCGGACGGGCCGATCGGCTGAGCAGCTGGAACCCGTCGTTGACGACATGGCCCGCAAGGGTTTGGTGTTCGACCTCGAGCATCGGGGGGAGAGGTGGGTGTCGCTGGCGCCCGTGGTCATCGGCTTCTTCGAGTTCACCTTCATGCGTGTGCGTGAGGACGCTCCGATCGACGAGCTGGCCGAGCTGTTCGACGAGTACCTGTTCGAGGACGGTGCCCTGGCGCACGGGGTGTTTCGGGGAAGTACGCAGATCGGACGATCGCTGGTTCGGGAGGAGAGCCTGCCCGACGAGCCGGCCGTCGAAGTGCTGGACTGGGAGAGGGCCACGCACATCGTCGCTGAGGCGCCCAGCGTCGCGGTGGGCAACTGCCCGTGCCGCCAGCACGCCGAGCTCATAGGCCGCGGCTGCGGAGCACCGCTGCGCACCTGCCTGAGCTTCGGCACGGCTGCTGACGCTCTTGTCCGGGCGGGGCTGGCCGATGCGATCTCCAACGAGGAAGGCCTGCAGATCCTGACCGAGGCCAAGTCCGCCGGTCTGGCCCAGACCGCGGACAACGTCCAGCGCGGCATCACCTACATGTGCAACTGCTGCGGCGACTGCTGCGGGATGATGCAGTCGATCCGCCGCCACGGCATCACCGGGGCGATCGGGTCGTCCAACTGGGTCGCCCAGGTCGACCTGGACATGTGCCGAGGCTGCAAGAAGTGCGCCCGCGCCTGTCCCGCCCAGGCCGTCACCATGGTGGACAACGAGGGCCAGGGCCTGCGCAAGTACTGGGCCATCGTCGATCCCGATGCGTGCCTGGGCTGCGGCGTCTGTGATGACCTGTGTCGTTTCGGCGCACACTCCATGGCGCCCAGGGACCAGAGGGTGTTCACTCCCGAGACCACGTTCGACCGCATGGTGACGATGGCCGTGGAGCGCGGCAAGCTGGGTGACCTGCTCATCGACACCCTCGACGGGGCCGGCCCGCACGCGCTCGCCAGGGTCCTGCAGGTTCTCGAGACCCTGCCGGCCGGGCGGGCCCAAGGGCTCGTGGAACCGCTGCGATCGCTGTTCCTGCGCGGCCTTCTGGCCGCCGTGCACACCGCTCGGGTCCGCACCCCGGCCCTCTAGCCCGACGAGCCCCGTCCAGGGTGCTTGGGCGGTTTCGCAGACGGCCTTGAGGGCTGACCGAAAGCCTCTGCCAGCAAAGGATGGCTGCGCCTTCGATGGTCAGCATGGAACGAAGCAGCCATCGTGTGGTCGTGTCTGAGCACGGAGGACCGGAGGTCCTCTCGTTCATCGAGGAACCGATGCCCATCCCGGGCCCTGACCAGGCGCGGGTGCGTGTTCTTGCCGCCGGTGTCTCCGGATACGACCTGATGTTCCGCCGTTCGGGTCGGCTGCCGGGCACGCCGAAGGTGCCGTTCACACTCGGTGTGGACGTCGTCGGGGTGGTGGACGAGACGGGTGATGCCGCATCTGGGCTGACGCGCGGTCAGGTCGTGGCCGGCTGGACGATGGGCGCTGGTGGCATGGGCGGGTACGCCGAGCACGTCTGTCTGCCGGTGTCCGACCTGGTTCCCGTCCCCGACGGGGTCGACCCCGCCGCGGCCGTGTGTGTGGTCGTCAACTACCTCACCGCGCACGCGATGATGCATCGCGTGGCAGGAGTGCAGGCCGGGGAGCGGGTGCTCGTGCACGGAGCTGCAGGAGGGGTGGGGTCGGCGCTCGTGCAGCTCGGTGGACTGGCCGGCCTCGAGCTGTACGCCACCGCGTCCGGCACGAACAGCGCCGTGATCGAGGGGCTCGGTGCGACACCCATCGACTACCGCGCGGAGGACTTCGTTGCCCGCATCCGCGAGCTGACCGGGGACGGCGTCGACGTCGTGTTCGACCCGGTCGGCGGAGGCCGCCAGCTGTGGCATTCGTACCGGACGCTGCGCCCGGGTGGTCGGCTTGTCTGGTTCGGGGTCGCATCTACCCGAGACCAGGGACTGCGAGTCATCCCCGGGACGCTGCTGACTCGGCTCGCACTGTCACTTATCCCCGACGGCAAGCGGTCGCCGTCGACTCCGGACCTGACCAAGTTGGGTACCGCCTGGTACCGGGAGACGCTGAGTGCGTTGCTGAACCACCTGGCGCGCGGAGAGCTGGCGCCGCTCGTCGCTGCGCGGATCCCCCTGGCTGAGGCCAGCCGCGCGCACGAGTTGCTCGAGCGAGGCGGGCACGCCGGCAAGGTCGTGCTTGTCACCGGCCTCACCGATGGGGAGTGGCAGCGGTAGGTCGCCACCAGAGGCGGCTAGCCTGACTTGAACCTGACCCCAGGGAGTGGGCCGTGCCGCGAGGATCCGGCTACAAGGGCCCGCCGGAAGCGTTGACGCAGTACCTGGCCGTCGTCACGGCGAGCAAGTTCAGCGCCTCCTACGACACCGGCCCGGTCGTCCAGTACGCAAGCGTGATGCGCGGCTACCTATCGGTGCCTGGGGCGCTCCTGGCTGACACCAGTCAGCTGGTCCTGTGGTTCGACAGGGTCTTCGCATGGATCGCGACGTTGCCACGCAAACCCACCAAGCCTTAGGGCACACGCGGGGTCGAGTTCGAGCAGGCGCGGCCGGGGCCCGGCGGATCGCGGCCAGGTTCGGCCGGTGTCGAGCGCGGCTTCGTCCTGAGCCGCTCGGCGAGACGACCTACCTCGCTACCAGTGGCTTCCGATCGCCATTAACGGATGCGACCTCGGTCTGACGTGCTTACATGGGAGTGCACAGGCACGGGCGAGGGTGGGGGACCGCGGGACGGAGCGGCTGGTGGCAGACGACCGGATCGATGGACAGGACCTGGTCGACGTGGCCCGGGAGGCCTACGTCTTCTTCTTCCCGATGCTGATGGGGTACCGGTACTTGTTCGGCAGCTTCCTGGTCCCGGGGTTGGCGTCGTACCAGGTGCCGCTGAACACCCTCGGCGGGCAGCCCCGGACCTTGGACCACACGTTCAAGGATGTGATCACCCCGAACGCCGACACCCCATACTCGATGGCGGCGCTGGACCTGCGGGCTGAGCCGATGGTGTTGTCGGTGCCGGGGGTCACCGATCGCTTCTACCACTTCCAGCTTGAGGACTTGTGGGGACACAACGTCGACTACGTCGGGGTCCGGGCCACCGGCACCGGTGCGGGGACTTACCTGCTAGCCGGTCCGGGCTGGGCTGGTGAGGCACCCGTGGACGTCGCCAGCGTGCTGCGGTTCGAGACCGACGTCGTGTTCGTCATCGGCCGCACCCAGTTGCTTGGCCCCGGCGACGTCGAGCGCTGCGGACGCATCATGGCTGCCTACGACCTGCGGCCACTTTCGGCGCACGTCGGCGGTCCCGCCGGGTCGGCGGAACCATTCGACTGGCCGGTTTGGGACGACGCGGCGTCACGTGATGAACGGTTCATCGGCTACGTCAACGCGCTGCTGCCACTGTGCGAGCCTTTCCACCCCGAGGACCTGGCGCCCCTGCAGCGGTTCGCCAACATCGGCATCCGCCCCGGGCAGCCGCTCGACATCGCCGCCCTCGACGACCAGTCACGCGACGCCCTGCGCGCTGGGGTGGCTCAGGCCCGCGCGGAGATCGAGACCAAGATCGGCCAGCTCGGACGCACGGTCAACGGCTGGTCGATGACCGAGGTGTTCGGCGATCGCGAGTGGTACCGGGGCGATCACCTGTTCCGTGCCGCCGGTGCGATGATCGGCTGGGGCGGCAACAACGCCTCCGAGGCCGTGTACCCGATCGCGAGGGCAGACGCGGACGGGCGTCCGCTGCACGGCGAGCACCGCTACTCGCTGACCCTGGCCAGCCCACCGCCGGCCGAGGCCTTCTGGTCGATCACCATGTACGACACCTCGTACGACGGCGCCGCGGGCTACTTGGTGGACAACCCGATCGGCCGGTACCTGGTGAACTCGACCACCGAGGGCCTGGTCCGCGGCGACGACGGATCGTTGATGATTCATATCCAGCACGACGAACCGGACGGGCCCGAGGGCCGGGCGAACTGGCTGCCGGCGCCCGACGGCCCCTTCTACCTTGTCCTCCGGCTCTATCTTCCCGAGCAAGCCGCCCTCGACGGGTCATGGCAGCCGCCACCGATCAAGCTGGTGGGGTAGTACCCGCCGGTCCAGGGGAGCCCCGTTCGGCTCAGCGGCGCCTCAGAGCTCGGTGCGCCTCCACTTCCAGAACGCCACGGTCGTGAAGATCGCGCAGGCGACTGCGGTGGTGGCGATCGCGGCCGGGGCCGGGATGGGTTGTCCGGTGATGACGGCGCCGGTGACCGAGGTGTCGGAGTCGCCCGTCCCCACAACCAGGGCCCACGGCAGGACCGAGCCGAGTCCAGGGATGCCCGCGATGAGCTGCTGGCCGAAGGCGAACGCCAGGGGGATGGCGATGACGGGTCCGGCCGAGTCGAACAGCGTGCCCAGCATGAGGGTGAGCGTCAGGTAGAAGAGCAGGTTCAGGGCCGGGACCAGCGTTCCGAGCGCGAACCGTGCCGGGGACACCTCGATTCCGGCCAGGCTGGTCTGCACCAGCAGGACTGCTGAGGGGATGGCGATCATCGTGGTGACGACCCCGACGGCGTTGGGGACGAGCTTGGCGAGCAGGAACGCCTCTCGGGAGGCCGGTTTGGACAGTACCCATGCCGCGGTCCCGCTGCGCTTCTCCCCGACAATGGCTTCCTGCATCAGGATCGCCACCGCGATCGCGGCGAACATCGTCATTACCCCGTAGAGCGTGAACACGTCGAGGTCGTCGGGGGCGTCTCCCCACACGGCGACGGCCACCGACCCGTTGATGACCGCCGTCCACAGCAGCGCTTGGACCCACCACTCCCGGGTTCGGAACCATTCGCCGAACCCGGCCCGCATAAGCGGCGACAGCCCGGCCCGCCACCCATGCTCGGGTAGCGGTACAAGCCCCGCCGTTCCCGCGTCACTCATCGCCGGGCCCGTCCTCGACGAGGTCGACGAAGACGTCCTCGAGGCGGACGGTGGGCCGGCTGAACTCCGTCACCGTCAGTGACTCGTCGGTGAGCAGCACTCGCTGCAGCCGGGCCTGGGCGACCTCGACGTCGCTGACCGTGATCCGAAGCCGCGCAGATCGGTCTCCGCCGTCGACTGCGACGCTCACCACCCATGACTGGTCCAGCAACGCTGCTCGTGCCCGCGGCACGTCGCCGTCGACCACGGCGACGAAGACCGACTCCGACCCACTGGTCAGAACCTCACCCAGCGGACCCTGGGCGATGACCCGACCATCCTTGACGATGCAGACCATGTCGCTGACCCGCTGCACGTCGTCGAGGATGTGGGTGGAGTACAACACCGTGGAGGTCTGCCGGAAGCGCTCGAGGATCGCCAGAACGTCCCGGCGCCCCAGCGGGTCCAACGCGGCGGCAGGCTCATCCAGTATCAACAGCTCCGGCTGGTGGATCTGGGCCTGCGCGATCCCCAGCCGCTGCGTCTCGCCACCCGAGAGGGTCTTGACGGGGCGGTCAGCCTTGCCGGCCAGTCCAACCAGTTCGAGCATCTCCTCGGTTCGCGCCTCGAGCCGATCAGCCGGCCCGGAGAAGAAGAACCCGGCAGCGAACAGCAGCGTCTCCCGTGCGGTCATCCGCGGGTAGAAGCGCGGCTCCTGCGGCAGATAGCCCACGCGATGCCGCACCCGTGGGCTGTCGGAGACGATGTCCAGCCCGAAGATGCGCCCCGATCCCGACGTCGGGCGGATCAGCCCGAGCAGCATCTTCATCGTGGTGGTCTTTCCCGCACCATTGGGACCCAGGAACCCGAATACCGAACGTTGCGGCACCTGAAGGTCTACCGAGTCGACCGCCTGGACACCGTCGTAGGCCTTCGACAGCGACTGAGTCTCCACGGCTAGATCCATCGCTACTCCCTGGCGAGGTACCCCGGCAGGCCCCGGACGGGACCCACGCTAGCGCCGCCCTACCGCGTCGTCCTGGAATGCCCCGCTCCAGACGACGGCCAGGCGGCCTGCCTGATCGACCGGTGCCGAGTGGGGCGAGCATCGGGCCGAGGGGGTGATCCTGGCCGGCGAGGAGGGCGGCCGAGCCATGGCTGTCGCTGGACAGGGGCGACTCGGCAGGGCTACCTTCAACTAAGTTACGGTTCCGTAGCTTCGTGCGCGGCCCTCCTCAGTACGCCTGGGGGCGACTTCGTCCGGTCCCTCGGCGAGAGAAGGTCGCCATGACCGCCGCCCCTTCAACCACGGCATCCCTCCCGACGATCGTCCAGGGCGGCATGGGAGTGGGCGTGTCGCACTGGCGGCTGGCCCGTGCGGTGGCATCAGCGGGGCATCTGGGCGTGGTCTCAGGGACTGCGTTGGACGTGGTCGTGGCGCGAAGGCTGCAGGACGGCGATCCGGGCGGTCACCTGCGGCGTGCCCTCGATGCCTTCCCCGTTCCCGAGATGGCCGAGCGCGTACGGGCCACCTACTACCTGGAGGGCGGGCGGTCGGACGGTCAGGCGTACCGGACAGTGCCGATGTTCACGCTCAAGCCGGCGGTGGCGCTCCAAGAGCTCGTGGTTGTGGCCAACTTCTGCGAGGTGTTCCTGGCCAAGGAGGGCCATCGGGGATACGTGGGGGTCAACTACCTACGCAAGATCGAGCTCCCCACTCCCTTCGCCTGCCTGGGCGCCATGCTCGCCGGGGTCGACTTCGTCATCGTGGGGGCAGGTAGCCCCGCGGAGATTCCGGGGCTGCTGCGACGCCTGGCCCAACGAGATGGTGTTGCGCTTCCCGTACGTACGCAGGGGACCACGTCGGCGGATGGCACGTTCGCGGTGCGTTGCAGCCCTCGCGCCTTGCTCGGCCCTGGAGAGCCGCTTGCGTTGCCTCGGCTTCTGGCGATCGTCTCCTCGACCGACCTGGCCGTCGGTCTGGCCAACGACCCGGAATCCCGCCCGGACGGCTTCGTCGTGGAAGGCTCGATCGCCGGCGGCCACAACGCGCCGCCTCGCGGGCCGCGCCGCACAACCGATGACGGCGAGCCGGTCTACGGCGACCGCGACCACGTCGACCTGGACGTGCTGCGCGAGCTGGGTCTGCCATTCTGGCTGGCCGGGGGGCAGGGAACTCCCGAAGGCCTGGCCCTGGCCCGAGCCGAAGGTGCCCAAGGCGTGCAGGTGGGCACCGCGTTCGCGCTGAGCGAGGAGTCGGGGCTGGCCGACTCGCTCAAGCGACAGGTGCTCGACGCTGTCGTGTCGGGCGAAGGCGTGACCGTGCACACCGACTGGCGGGTCTCGCCGACAGGCTTCCCGTTCAAGGTCGTCGAGGTCGCCGGCACCCTGTCGGATCCGAGTGTGGCTGCGCAGCGTCCACCTGTCTGTGACCTGGGCGCGCTGCGTACCCCCTACAAGAAGGACGACGGGGCGATCGGATACCGGTGCCCGTCCGAGCCGCCGGCCATCTACGTCGACCGCAAAGGTGGGCGGCCAGCCAACACGGAAGGGCGCGCGTGCCTGTGCAACGCTCTGCTGTCGGCGGCGGGACTGGCGCAGGAACGCCCCCACGACTACGTGGAACCGGCGATCGTCACGGCAGGGACTGACTTCGAGGCTGTCACCGCGCTCGCACGCACGCACCCCGACGGGCATCCCTATCCCGCTCAGGCTGTGATCGAGTACCTCACCGCCTCGATGTGACGACCAGGGACAGGGCCGCCCCACAGATCGAGCCGCGGCTCAGTCCATGCCGTCACGCGGCACCTCGTCGGCGTGCCCCCCGTCCACGCCGTAGAACTGGGCGTCGTGGGGCGCGGCCGGGAAGTGTGCGTGCGGCTCCACCCGCTTGATCTGCAGACCCAGTGCGGCGTAGAGGAACGAGATGACCGGGTTGATCAGGTTGAAGAACGCGAAGGGTGCGTAGGCGATGGTCGAGACGCCCAGCACCCCTGATGCGTAGGCGCCGCAGGAGTTCCAGGGGATCAGCGGCGACGTCACCGTTGCCGTGTCCTCGATCTGGCGGGACAACGTCTGCGGAGCGATGCCGCGCTCCTCGAACTCGTGCTTGTAGACGTTCCCGGTGAGCACGAGTGCGAGGTACTGGTCGGCGGCGACGACGTTGATGCCGATCGCCGTCGTCCCCGTTGCTGCCATGACTCCGCGGTCGCTGCGCGCTCGTCGGCGTAGCGGCTCGATCAGCTTGGCGAGGAACCCCGTGTGGTTCATGATCCCGCCGAAGCCGAGGGCGGTGATGATGAGCCAGATCGTGATGAGCATGCTCTCCATCCCGCCGCCCGAGAGCAGGTCGTCGAGGGCGTTCGAGCCGGTGTCAGCGACGAACCCTGTCGCCATCGCGTCCCAGACGCCTTTGACGAGGGCGACAGGAGTGCTCAGCGTGTCGTCGTCGACGAACCGAAGCACGACATCCGTCTGGACGATCATGGCGACCAGCCCGCCGGTCAGGGCGCCGGCCAGGATGGCCAGCGTCGGGGGCACCTTGCGCAGAGCCAGCACGATCACCACCACGAGCGGCAGGACCGGCACGATGCCCGTCGCGAAGTTCTCTTCGATGGCCTCGAGCCCGGACTCGGTGAACACGTCGGTCTCTGGACGGGCCCGAAGACCGAGAATGAGGTAGATGCCGAGCGCGATGATGATCGACGGGACGGTCGTGGCCATCATCGAGCGGATGTGCTTGTACAGATCCGTGCCGGCGACGGCCGCGGCCAGGTTCGTCGTCTCCGACAACGGAGACATCTTGTCCCCGAAGTACGCGCCGGAGATCACTGCGCCTGCCGCCAAGGCCGGGTTCAGCCCAAGCGCTTCCGAGATCGCGACCAGCGCCACCCCGATCGTCCCCATCACCGTCCACGAGCTGCCGACCGCCAGAGCCACCACGGCGCAGATGACCGCGGCGGTGACGTAGAAGAAGTCGACGCTGAGCACGCGGATGCCCCAGTCGGTGAGCGTTGCGATCGTCCCCGACATGTTCCACACGCCGATGAGCGCGCCCACCGTGAGCAGGATGAAGATCGCGCCCATGGCGGACGCGACGCTGTCGACCGCTGCCTTGGACAGGTCGGCAATCGAGTGTCCGTTCTTGTATCCCACTTGAGCTGCGACCGCCGCGGACAGGAACAGAGCGACCTGGACCGGCCCCAGGATGGCGTCATCGCGGTAGATGACGATCGCCGAGACGAGCGAGACGACCAAGAAGGTCAGCGGGATGAGGGCATCGACAAGGGTCGGCGGGCGTGGCGCTCGTCGGGTCGGACTCCTCGTGCTCATCGCGCCCCCGTCCGCCGTCTTCCTGAGCGAGAGCGTAGGTGGCGGCGACGTGCCTGTCAGGCGCGAAACGACTTCGGTCGTGGGTCACGGGCGACCAGCCGAGAACGGCTAAGTCGAGCGCGCGAGCGGCACGCGCAGCTGGTGCGCGGGGGTGAACAGGATCCGTCGCATGCCGATCGCGACGACCGTGGTGGTCACGGCGACCGACCCGAGAATCAGGTACATGACGACCAGCTGGACTTGGACTGCCTGCAGCGGGCTGACGCCCGCCAGCAGAAGTCCGACCATGGCACCGGGAAGGAAGACGATCCCGACGGCCTTGGTCGTCTCGATCTGGGGGGTCAGCGCGGTGCGCAGCGCCTCCCGAAGGTGCGGGGAGGCTGCCTGGGACGACGGTTGTCCGAGGGCGAGCCGGGCCTCGATCTCCAGGCGCTTGTCCTGGAACTCCGCGAGGGTCCGGCGCGAGAGCAGGACGGTCGCCGTCATCGTGTTGCCGATCATGAGCCCGCCGAGCGGGACGATGGTGGTGGCGTCGACGGGGAAGACCCGTGCCCCGAAGAGCACAGCCAGGGTGACGGCGGCGGCGAGGGTGAATGCGACGGCAGCCAACCATCCGAGGCCGGGGACGTCGGGGACACGGCGGTGGACGGTCCAGGCGGCGAAGACAATCATCACCGCGACCCACAGCCAGGACAGCGCAAGTGAACGACCGGGGGCCAGGATCGCGGTGAGCACCAGCCCCAGCAACGCCAGCTGTACGAGTGCGCGCAGCGCCGCGCCGACCAGCGAGCGGCCGAGGCCCAGACCCGCCCAAGCCGACAGGGCGACGGCGAGTGCCACGAGCAGCCCGGACGCGGCTACGCCGAGCAGCTGTACGGGTTCGTCCATCAGGCTCCCTCGGGCAGGGCTCGCAGGTGGTGTGGTGCGCGGGCCAGACCGTTGGACTCCAGCAGCGCCCGGACTCCGCCGGAGACCTCGCGCAGCACCTGGACCGACCCGGACGCGACAACCCTGCCGCCGGCCAGGACGACCCCGTGGTCGGCGATCCGGTCAAACTGGGCCAAGTCGTGAGTGACCCACAGCACCGGCACACCTCGCGAGGCTGCTGCGCAGACCAGCTCCTCGAGCGCGCGCGTGCCCGGCTCGTCCAGCGCGGCCGTGGGTTCGTCGGCCACGAGCACATCGGGTTCCATGAGAAGGGCGCGAGCCAGGCACATCCGCTGGGACTCGCCGCCGGACAGCGTCGAGGCATCCTGCTCGAGCAGGCCGGGATCAAGTCCGACCCGGTCGAGCACTGCGCCGTGCCGGCGGGGGTCGAGGACCCCCGTGGCGGCCATGTTGTCCGCGACACTGCCGGGGAAGGCCGTTGGCCGCTGGAACACCATCCCCACCGATCGTCGCAGTGCGAGGACGTCGAGATCCCGCGCGTCGATCCCTCGGAAGCGCACGACACCGCTCGACGGATCGAGGAGCCGGTTGCATAGCCGGGTGAGCGTCGACTTGCCCGAACCCGATCGGCCGAGCACAGCCGTGACCCCGGCCGCCGGAACACGCAGGTCAAGAGCGTCCAGGACGCGGGTACCACCCAGCCCGACGGTCACCTCGTCGAACTCGAAGAGGGGCACGGCCGTGCCGGCCGTCGGTAGGGACGCACCCCCCGAGTCCTGAGTCGCCGCGCCCACCGCGCCATCCTGGCAGGCTGACCGAAGACGGGGACACCGTGAGTGCGGTCGTGGTCGATCGGGTGGGTCGATCGGTCACAGGAGGAAGAGAGGATCATGCGCATCCAGTCGCGCTTCATCCTGCTCACCGCCGTGCGTTGGCTGCCGGTAGGACTGGTCATCCCCGTGCTCGTGCTCATGCTGCAGGCCCGAGGTCTCTCGCTCGCAGACGTGGGCCTCATGCTGGCGCTCTACAGCGTCGTCACGCTGCTCCTCGAGCTGCCGACGGGCGGACTTGCCGACGTCCTCGGGCGGCGGCCGGTGATCGTGGCGTCGTCACTGACCTCGCTGATGGGTCTCGTGGTCGCGGGACTGGCGGCGCGGCCTGTCCTTCTCGGCCTGGCTGTGATCCTGCTGGCAGTCGGACGCGCGCTGTCCTCCGGGCCGCTCGAGGCATGGTTCGTGGACGAGGCAAGGGCGGTGGACGACAGCGCTGACATCCAGCCTGGGCTGGCTCGAGCGGGGGCGGCCGAGGCCCTCTCCCTCGGAGCTGGTGCTGTCGTCGGAGGGGCGCTACCCGCTGCGGCTGCCGCCTTGGTACCGACCTTGGAGGTCTCGGGAACCCAGCCGCTGATCTCGCTGAGCGCGCCGTTCCTGCTCGCTGCGCTGGTCTCGGGTGTTCACGCCGGTCTTGTTCTGCTGATGGTCCAGGAGGGTCGGCGGCCTCGCACGCGTGGGGACGTCGCGGCCAACATCGCGACCACGATCCGCACGGGGCTGACGCAGGCGGCGCGAGGCGTCGTGCTTCGGCGGGTCCTGCTCACCAGTGGGGCCGTGGGCGTGGTGCTCTCCACCCTCGAGCTCCTCAGCCCTGGGGCCTTTGCGCCGAAGCTGGGCGGCGCCGAGACGGGCACAGCCGGCTACGGGGTCCTCGTCGCCGTCGGGTTCGCCGTGACCGCGGCGGGGTCACTTCTGGCGCCGCGGCTAGGCGCCCGCCTCGGGGGCCGCGGTCGGGCGGCAGCGTTGGCGCTGCTGCTGGCCGCCCCGGCAGCTCTCGCCGTCTCCGCCCAGCCCTTGCCCGCCGCCGTCACCGGCTACCTGGTGGTCTACGCGCTGCTCGGCGCCGTGGGGCCGCTCACCTCGGCGATCCTGCACGATGAGGTGCGAGAGGAGGAGCGCAGCACCGCCCTCTCCGTTCAGTCGCTCCTGCTGCAGGCCGGCGGGGCCGGCGCGTCGGTGGGAGTGGGGGTGCTGGCCGAGCAGGCGGGGCTGACCGCCGGGTTCGCCGTGGCCGCCGCCGCCTGCCTCATCGGGGCGTGGTTGATGGGTCGGCCCCGCCCACTCCCCGCTCGGTCAGCCGACGTCGAAGCGGTCTAGGTTCATGACCTTCGTCCATGCGGCGACGAAGTCGTGCACGAACTTCTCTGCGGCGTCGTCACTGGCATACACCTCCGCGAGCGCCCTCAGCTCGGAGTTCGAGCCGAAGACAAGGTCCACGCGGCTCCCCGTCCAGCGCACTTCGCCGGTGTCGCGGTCGCGGCCCTCGAACGTGTCCTCGGCCTCCGACGTCGCCGACCACTCGGTACCCAGGTCGAGCAGGTTGACGAAGAAGTCGTTGGTCAGCAGGCCAGGTCGCGCCGTGAGCACTCCCAGGGAGGACTGCTGGGCGTTGGCTCCCAGCACCCGCAGCCCGCCCACCAGCACCGTCATCTCGGGGGCGCTCAGCGTGAGCAGGTTCGCACGGTCGAGCAGGGAGTACTCGGCCGGCAAGCGCTGTCCCTTGCCGAGGTAGTTGCGGAAGCCGTCCGAGGTCGGTTCGAGCGCGGCGAAGGACTCGACGTCGGTCGCGTCCTGGGACGCATCCATCCGCCCGGGGGTGAACGGGACCTCGATGGCGTGACCAGCGTCTCGGGCCGCCTGCTCGACGCCGGCGCAGCCGCCCAGCACGATCAGGTCGGCAAGCGAGATGCGCGTCTCGCCGGTCTGGGAGGCGTTGAACTCCTGCTGGATGCCCTGCAGGGTGCTCAGCACACCGGCCAGCTCGTCCGGGTCGTTGACTGCCCAACCCTTCTGTGGCTCGAGGCGGATGCGCGCTCCGTTGGCTCCGCCGCGCTTGTCGCTGCCGCGGAAGGTTGTCGCCGACGCCCACGCCGTCCTGACCAGCTCGGAGACGGACAGCCCCGAGCTGAGCAGCTGCGCCTTGAGAGCGGCGACGTCCTGCGCGCTGACGACTTCGTGGTCGACCGCCGGGATCGGGTCCTGCCACAGCAGCGTCTCCTGCGGCACCAGAGGCCCCAGGTAGCGAGCGCGCGGACCCATGTCACGGTGGGTGAGCTTGAACCACGCCCGGGCAAAGGCGTCCGCAAGCTCGTCGGGGTTCTCCATGAAACGTCGCGAGATCTGCTCGTAGACCGGGTCCATGCGCATGGCCATGTCTGCCGTGGACATCATCGGTGCCTGCCTGGCGGACGGGTCGTGTGCCGCCGGCACCGCGTCGGCGCCCGCCCCGTCCTTCGGTCGCCACTGGTAGGCCCCCGCGGGGCTCTTCGTCAGCTCCCACTCGTAGCCGAACAGGGTTTCGAAGTAGCTGTTGTCCCAGGTGGTCGGTGTGGGCGTCCACGCACCCTCGAGTCCGCTGGTGATCGTGTCGTCGCCGTGGCCGGTGCCGTAGGTGCTGATCCAGCCGAGCCCCTGCTCGGCCAGTGACGCACCCTCGGGTTCGGGGCCGACGTACTCGTCGGGGTTGGCCGCGCCGTGGGTCTTGCCGAACGTGTGGCCCCCGGCAGTGAGCGCGACTGTCTCCTCGTCGTTCATGGCCATGCGTCGGAATGTCTCTCGGATGTCGCGAGCCGAGGCCAGGGGGTCGGGGGTGCCGTTCGGCCCCTCCGGGTTCACATAGATCAGACCCATCTGAACGGCGGCCAAGGGGTTCTCGAGCTCACGGTCACCGCTGTATCGCTCGTCGCCGAGCCAGGTGTCCTCCGGGCCCCAGTAGACGTCTTCGTCCGGCTCCCACACGTCCTCGCGGCCACCGGCGAACCCGAACGTGTCGAATCCCATCGACTCCAGAGCGCAGTTGCCGGCGAAGACCATCAGGTCTGCCCACGACAGCTTCTTGCCGTACTTCTGCTTGACCGGCCAGAGCAACCGGCGGGCCTTGTCGAGGTTCGCGTTGTCCGGCCAGCTGTTCAAGGGTGCGAAGCGCTGCATCCCAGCGCCCGCGCCGCCGCGACCGTCGCTGATCCGGTACGTGCCAGCGCTGTGCCACGCCATCCTGATGAGGAGAGGGCCGTAGTGGCCGTAGTCGGCCGGCCACCAGTCTTGCGACGTCGTCATCACCGCTTCGATGTCCCGCTTCACGGAGTCGAGGTCCAAGGTCGAGAACTCAGCGGCGTAGTCGAACGCCTCGCCCATCGGGTTGGACGCCGGAGGGTTCTTCCGCAGGATCTTCAGGTTGAGCTGGTTGGGCCACCAGGTGCGGTTCCCGGCCCCCTCGGTCGGATGGGCGGCGTGCGCGACCGGGCAGCGGGCTTGGCCGTCCTGCTCGTTCATCTCGGCGACACGTGCGTCGTGCTGCTCAGTCATGGAGTTCCTTCCGCTCGGGGTGGGGTCATGGGACAGGTTGCGTGGAGCAGGCGGTGCACCGGCCCCAGAAGACGATCTCGGCCTCGTCGATGTCGAACCCGTCGGCTCGCGGAGCCGTGATGCAGGGGGCGTGGCCGACGACGCAGTCGACGTCGGCGATGGCTCCGCACGACCGGCACACGACGTGGTGGTGGTTGTCGCGAACCCGCGCCTCGTAGCGGGCCACCGAACCGGACGGCTGGATGCGCCGTACCAACCCGGCGCCGGTGAGCGCGTTGAGGACGTCGTACACGGCCTGGTGGGACACGTCACCGAGCCGGTCGCGGACGGCGGCGATGATCGAGGCGGTGTCCGCGTGGGGGTTGTCATGAACCGCTCCCAGCACGGCGACCCGGGGACGAGTGACCCGGAGGTCGACCTGGCGCACGAAGTCCTCGAGCTCCGACGCCGTTGGCACGACGCGAGTCTTGCCGGTTTTCTTGATCCAGTCAAGAGTGAGTCACATATCTTATCAAAGCAGCATATTGACATCGAAGGTACCGGGCTCCTTGCCGGCTTCGGGTGCTGTGCGGCCTCGTCGTCGTGGGATCGATCACAGCAAGTGCTCCTGACCCTGGACCTCATGGTCGGTCGTGGTAAATGCTTGTCGTCGTCACCGATGCTCGGAGGACTGCAGTGGACCTGACCAGGCTGGCAGAGCTGACACGCGATCAGCTCACCGTGGGGCGTGTCTTTGGCGACCCGATCGAGAGGGACGGCGTGACTGTCGTCCCGGTCGCTCGCGTCATGGGTGGCGGCGGTGGTGGCGAAGGATCCGATCCGACCCAGCAGGGTGAGGGCGGTGGCTGGGGTGCGTACGCCCGCCCGGCCGGCGTCTACGTCATCACGGGGGAGCGGGTGCAGTGGAGGCCGGCGGTCGATGCCGATCGGCTGATGGTTGTGATGGCGGCAGTGATCGTGGGGGTCGTCCTGAGCCGTACTCTCGCCCGCCGCGTCGGCTCGTAGCGATGCGTGCGCTCCGCACCAGGGCGGCAACCCCGTCCGGACGGTCGCTAGTGTCACGGTCGTGACCGAGACCGATGCCCTGGACGCAGAGGCAACAGAGATCGCGCGCCTTCGCGCCGAGAACGACGAGCTACGCCGCAACCTCTCCGGAGAGAAGCGCGAGCGGTCCAGACGAGCTCGCTCGATCGGTGCATGGGTCATGGCCGTCCTCGCGGTTCTGGCCCTGTCCGCCGCTCTGCTGCTGACCTGGACGTTCCGCACCCTCAGCAACACCGATCTCTTCGTGGACCGGGTCGGATCGATCATCGAGTCGCCCGACGTGGCGACCGTGATCGGAGACGCGGCTGCTGCGGAGCTCGTCGACGAGCTCGAGCTCGAGAGGATCGTCGCGGACGCGCTTCCCGAGGAGGTGAGCATTGCTGCCGGTCCGATCACCAACGCCGCCCAGGGGTACCTCGCCCAGGGTGTGACCGCCCTGGTGCAGACGGACGCCTTCCAGGCCGCTTGGGATGCCTCGCTCGCGGCAGGGCACCGAGTCACCATTGGCGTCCTGACCGGCTCGGACACCGATGCTGTGCAGAACACGGACGGTGTCATCGTCCTCAACCTGACGCCAGTCATCAACGCCTTGGTGGCCGAGGGGGCGGGCTTCCTCTCCGAGCTCCTGGACCGAGATGTCAGCGCTCCCGAGCTCACGGGCGAGGACATCGACGCTGCCGTCGCAGCCCTCGAGGAGCAGCTCGGTACCGACCTGCCGAGCGACTTCGGGCAGGTCGTGCTGTTCGAGTCGCAGAACCTCGCGGCTGCCCAGCGTGCTTACGCGGTCGCTCAGACGTCGGCGTGGCTGGCTCCCCTCGCCGGGCTCATCCTGGCGCTCATCGCCCTGGCGATCGCTCCGAGCCGGCTGCGGGTGGGTCTGGGGATCGTGGTGGGGGTAGGGCTCACCATGCTCGTCGTGGCCATCGCCGTGCAGCCGCTGCAGTCGTCGGTGATCGAGGCGGCGGCGGCCGAAGGCCTCGACAACGCCGTCGCCGCCGGGTTCTCCACGGTTCTCTCCTCCCTCGAGAGGGGCATCGTCGTCATCGTGCTGCTCGGAGTCCTCGCCGCCGCCGGCCTGTTCTTGGCTGGTCAGTCCGACAGGGCCGCCCAGGGTCGCGAGCTGCTGCAGCGCTCGCCATCGCTCGCCGCCGAGCACCGGACCGCATTCCTGGTCGGCGGCCTGGTCGCGGCCGTGGGGATCGCTGCACTGATCCCAGGTCGTGGGTGGGGCCAGCTGCTGGTCGTGGGCGTCCTCTATGCCGGCTACGCGCTCGCCGTCCTGCTGGCACCTCGGACTGCGGTGGACCCGTAGGTCGTTCGGGAGGCCAGCACGGGACGGTTGGCCCAGCCAGCAGAGAGGAGTCCAAGGCAGACTTGTCCCACCACCACGAAGCCGCCTCGCCCTACTAGTCGCTCAGGACATCACACATGACAGGTCAGCAGCCGCAGTACCCCGGTATCCCCATGGTGATCCACGGCAACGGAGCCGTCGCACATGTGATGAAGAACGTGTGCGGAGGGGTCATCGGCTACCCCATCACGCCGTCCACGGAGATCTCCGAGCTCTACGAGGCCACCCGGGCCGAGGGCGGTACGAACGTCTGGGGGAAGCACCCCTTCTTCTTCGAGCCGGAGGGTGAGCACTCCGCGCAGAGCGGCGCGCTCGGGGCCGCGCTGACCGGCGGGCAGTTCATCTCCAACGCCTCGTCCAGCCAGGGCATCTTGTACGCGATGGAGTCGCACTACGTCACCGTCGGCAAGAAGGTCGGCGGCTTCGTCCTGCAGGTTGCGGCGCGCGTGGTGTCCAAGCACTCGCTCAATGTCATGGCCGGCCACGACGACGTGTACGCGCTGCTGTCGGCGGGCTACAGCATTCTGTTCGGCTCGAACCCCCAAGAGGCCGCTGACCTGGCCGCCATCTCCTATCGCACCTCAGCGCTGTCGCTGATCCCGGTCGCGAACGCGATGGACGGGTTCTCCACGAGCCACATGCTCAGCGAGGCGCTCATGCCCGAGCCCGAGCTGCTGCGGGAGTACCTCGGCGACCCAGCCGGACGGATCACGTGCCCGACCGTGGCCCAGGAGCTGCTCTTCGGCGCTCGCGGCCGGGTGTTCCAGCTCACGCAGTACCTCGACCGGCACGGCGACGACTTCCGGCCGGACGATCTCACTGCCCTCACCGCCTACCTGGCGGCCAACGCCGACAGCGTTGAGGCCGACAGCGAGGGTGTGCTCGTCGACGAGACTCTTACCTGGGTGCCTATCGAGCTGGTTCCGCAGTGGCGGCGCCAGTGGCTGAACGCCATGGAGAAAGGCACGCGCCAGATGATCCCGGCGCTGGTCGACGTGAACAACCCCGGTCTGACGGGGCCCGTGCAGAACCAGCCGGACTTCCAGGCGGGTGCGGTCGACCACCGCACCCACTTCGTGAGCGCCGTCCCGGGCCTGGTCCGCGAGGCCATGGCCGAGTACTCCGAGCTGACGGGACGCACCTACTCGCCGGTCATGACGTATGAGACGGACGACGCCGACTACATCATGGTCGGCCTCGGCTCGATCACCGACGACGTGCGGGCGGTCGTGTCGGTGCTGCGAGGGCAGGGCATGAAGGTCGGCGTCGTGTCGATCAAGCTGTTGCAGCCGTTCCCCGAGGCGGAGCTGATCGACGCTCTGCGCGGCGCCCGGGCCGTCACCGTGCTCGAGCGCTCTGACCAGACAGCGCTCACGAGCTTCGTGACCCAGGCCATGTTCAAGGCTCGCGCCAACGCCGACGCCGCGCAGTACCCGGGCATCGGAACCCTGGAGTCGGTGCCCCGGCTCACCACAGCCATCTTCGGCCTTGGCGGCCATGATGTGCAGCCGCGCCACATCGTGGCGGCCTACAAGAACATGATGACGGGCTCGGCAGCGCCGCTGGTCTACCTCGGCTCGCAGTTCTTCGCGAAGAACCCGTCGCCGACGGTGGCCGACCTGCAGGACAAGCTGCGGACCGCGTACCCCGAGACCGAGCTCATGGCCCTGGACACCGAGCCGAACCCGGTGATGCTGCCCGAGACCGCGATGCGCATCCGCTTCCACTCGGTGGGCGGCTACGGAACGATCGCGACGGGCAAGCTGCTCACCGACGTCCTCGCCGGAGTGCTGGGTATGCACTCGAAGTCGGCACCCAAGTACGGCTCAGAGAAGAGCGGTGCGCCCACGAACTACTACATCACGCTCAGCCCCGAGCCAGTGCTCATCACCAACGCCGAGCTCGAGGACGTCGAGATTGTCGTCTCGCCCGACCACAAGGCCTTCATCCACACCAACCCCCTCCGCGGGATGGTCGAGGGTGGCACCTTCATCATGCAGTCCGATCTGGGCCCTGAGCAGGTGTGGCGCGACCTTCCCAAGTACGCGCGGCGCACCATTCGGGAGAAGAAGATCCGCTTCATGGTCGTGGACGCCTTCCGCGTGGCCAAGGCCCATGCCCCGATTCCCGAGCTCGAGCTGCGCATGATGGGTATCGCGTTCATCGGTGCCGTCGTCGGCCACGTCGACCGTGTCTCCCAGGGCGCCACGCCCGAGGCTATCCAGGAGAAGGTGCGCGGCCAGATCGCGAAGAAGTTCGGCACCAAGGGCGACGCCGTCGTCGAGGCCAACATGGCAGTCATCGCCGACGGCATGGCGGCGACGAAGGTCGTCGACTACGACGCTCCTGAGCTCGTCGCCATCGACGAGGAGACCGCTCGTCCGCACATCGTGCACAGCCCCTCGGTGTCGGCGTCGATGTGTGGGACGTCGTCCGGTGGGGCCACCGGCCTGTTCGACCCGGCGTACTACGAGGACATCATCGCGCGTCCGTTCCGCGAAGGGACCATCTCGGAGTCGCCCGTCCTGCCCGGCATCGGCCTGTTCATGCCCGCCGGAACCGCCGCGGGCAAGGACAAGGGCCTGTTCCGCCGCACGGTCCCGGAGTTCCACTTCGACAAGTGCACCGGCTGCCTGGAGTGCACGCTGGCATGCCCGGACGCGGCGATCCCGACCATCGTGCACGAGATCCACGACCTGCTGCTCAGTGCCATCGACCTGATCGACGCCACCGAGCCGCAGCGTGCGGCGATGCGTCGGCACGTCTACCCGCTGTCCGAGGCCGTGCGCGAGGGGCTGCGGCAGGCGTCGGGAGACCGCCCGTTCCACGAGATCGTCGCCGAGGCAGGAGCCGCCCTCGACATCGACGACCCCTCTACCCGGCGGACGCTGGACCAGCTGGTCACCCGCTTGGCGACCTACCCCGTGTCGAAGACGCGTCCGTTCTTCGACGCCATGGAGAAGCAGCGGCCGGGCAGCGGCGGTGTCTTCGCCGCCGTGGTCGACCCGTGGAAGTGCACCGGATGCCTGGAGTGCATCGAGGTGTGCAGCCCTGGCGCGCTCACCGCGCTGGAGCAGGACGCCGACGTCCTGGAGACGCTGCAGGTGCGCTTCGAGACGATGAGCGAGCTGCCGAACACGCCCAAGCGGTTCCTCGAGGGCTCGACAGTTCTGGACGGCGACCTCAAGCGCCTGATGCTCGACCGGCCCAACTTCTACGCAACGACCGGCGGGCACGGAGCCTGCCGAGGCTGCGGCGAGGTGACGGCCCTGCGGCTCGTCATGGCGACCAACCACGCCCTCGGCGACGAGCGGCGCCGGCTGCACCTCAAAGAGCTCGACGAGCTGCTGCTGAGTCTGGCGGACAAGCTCGAGGGCATCGACGGCGCTGACTCGGAGCGGCGGGCGCGCATCTCCGGTGTCATCGACACGCTGCAGAAGCGGCTCTACCTGTACGAGAGCGGCCCGACCGGCAACGGCCCGTCGCCCACGGTCATCGCGAACGCGACCGGGTGCAGCAGCGTCTACGCGTCGACGATGCCGTTCAACTCCTACCTCGACCCGTGGGTGAACAGCCTGTTCCAGGACACCCAGCCGTTGGCGAAGGGGATCTTCGAGGGCATCTCGGCCCAGGTCGCCGGGGACGTCCGTGCGCTGCGGATGGCCCGGCTCGAGCTGGACGACGCCTACGACGAGGCGGTCCACGAGAAGCCTCTGCGGATGCTGTCCTGGGAGCAGTTCACGCCCGAGGAGCTCGGCCTGCTGCCGACGGTGATGACGGTCGGCGGCGACGGCGCCAGCTACGACATCGGCTTCGGAGCCATGTCGCGGGTGCTGGCCAGCGACACGCCCATCAAGATCCTGGTGCTGAACTCCGGCGCCTACTCCAACACCGGAGGCCAGGCCTCGACGTCGAGCTTCACCGGCCAGGACTCCGACCTGTCGAGGTTCGGTGGGGCGCACCACGGCAAGCACGAGACCCGCAAGGAGCTCGGGCTCCTCGCGTCGTTCCACCCCAACGTGTACGTGTGCTCGACCAGCACGGCCATGCACGGGCACTTCCTCAAGGCGACGATGGAGATGCTGAACTACCAGCGGCCCGCCGTCATGGACGTCTACACCCCGTGTGGTTCCGAGCACGGTGTGTCGGAGGCCTCGTCGAACGCGCGCGCCCGGCTTGCGGTCGAGAGCCGCATGCACCCGCTCTTCGTGCACGACCCCCGGGTGGGTGCCAACCTGCACGACTGGTTCTCCATCGACGGCAACCCGGACATGGACAAGACGTGGACGTCGTCGACCCTGGAGTACATCGACGACGAGGGACAGCTGAGGCTGCTCGAGACGCCTCTCACGCCGGCTGAGTTCGCCCTCGGCGAGACCCGCTTCAAGAAGCAGTTCCGCCGGCTGCGCGACGACGAAGCCGAGCGCGGCGTGCCGATCGACGAGTACGTCGAGATCGGCAAGGAGGACCGCGGCGACAAGGTCCCATTCGTGTACGCGACCGACGACGACCGCCGCCTGATCAAGGTCGCGTGCTCGACCGAGATCATCATGCTGGTCGAGGACCGCCGGAGGTACTGGCAGACCCTGCAGTACCTGTCGGGTGTGCACGAGGCGCAGCTGACGGCCCTGCACAAGCAGGACATCGACGACCTGCGCAGCCAGTACGAGCAGGCGACGGCGGCCCGCGAGACGGCCATGGACGACATCGCCAGGGCAATGAGCGAGCTGGCCGCGTCCAGCAAGGCGCCAGCCGGAGGTTTCGGCGGGTTTGCGTCGGCGGGTGCGCCGGCAGCGGCGGCCGCCCCCGCGGCGGCCGAGCAGGCCGGATCCACGACGGTAGCCGACCGCGCGGTCTGGCTGGCCCCGGAGGACGAGGGGTTGTGCACCGACTGCGGCACCTGCTACCAGGAGCTGCCGCAGTTCTTCGAGAAGACCACGAAGATCATCGACGGCGCGGCGCGGCCGGTGGCAGTGATGGTCGAAGGGTCGCTGGAGTCGGTCGAGGTCACCGAGGCCCTGCAGAAACGGATCGACCGGGTCAAGGCCAACTGTGACGCGGAGATCATCAAGTGACCGCGGGCACCGGCGACCTGTCCGCCTACCTGCAGGCCAGCAGCACGCTCGAGTCCAGCCGCAGCCAGGTGCAGACCCTGGAGCACTCGGAGTCGGTCGAGTCCTTCAACCACCAGCTCGACCTGCTGAAGCGCCGGCTGATCAGCGAGCCGAGGGCCTTTCGTGACCTGTTCATCTCCGACGGCATGGCCGCGGTCGCCTGGGAGTTCCAGCAGGACGACCTGAGCGAGCCCTTCGTCCGCACCCTGTGGGCCATGCTCCTTCGCGGTGACGACAGCAGCACGGTTCTGATGCGCTTCATCTGGGCGCTGCCGCTAGGCATGAAGCGCAAGTTCATCCGCGGCATCGATGCGCACCTGTCCGAGCAGTATCCGATGTTCGAGGGCTTGAGCAAGAACTGGCCGTCGGGGAGCTGGATCCCGCCCTACATCCGGGAGGCCGACGACCGCGCCCACGACTTCGGGCTGGTCAACGAGGGCTACCTCGGCTACATGGACCTGGGCTACTCCTCCCGCGACGTCGACCTGTTCGTCTGGCTCGAGGTGCTGCGCGACAAGCAGTGCGAGGACAAGCCGTGCGAGCTCGGGGCCTTCCTCGCCGGCTGCAGCGAGCCCAAGGGCGGCTGCCCGGTGTCGATCCACATCCCGCAGGTGATCGACTTCATCGGCAACGGCAAGTTCAAGGAGGCCCTCGAGCTGCTGGAGGGCAGCAACCCGCTGCCTGACGTCACGGGCCGGGTCTGCCCGCAGGAGCTTCAGTGCCAGGGCGTCTGCCTGCAGAAGCTGCCGATCGCCATCGGGCAGCTCGAGTGGTTCCTGCCCGAGCGCGAGAAGCTCGTCAACCCGGGCAGCGATGCCGTGCGCTTCGCAGGACACCGCGACCCATGGCAGGCGGCTGCCCATCCACCGGTCGCCATCGTCGGGTCGGGCCCGTCCGGTCTCATCAACGCCTACCTGCTGTCGGCCGAGGGCTTCCCGGTCACGGTCTTCGAGGCCTTCCACGAGCTCGGGGGAGTGCTGCGCTACGGCATCCCCGAGTTCCGACTGCCCAACGACCTCATCGACGACGTCGTGGGCAAGATCAAGATGCTCGGTGGCAAGTTCGTCACCAACTTCGTCGTCGGCAAGACGGCATCGCTGGAGGACCTGCGCGACGCCGGCTTCTGGCGCATCTTCGTCGGCACGGGCGCGGGCCTGCCCCGGTTCATGAACGTCCCTGGCGAGCACCTGCTCAACGTCATGTCGGCCAACGAGTTCCTCACCCGGGTCAACCTCATGCAGGGACGCCGACCCGACTACGAGACACCGTTGCCGGAGACCGAGGGCAAGAACGTCATCGTGATCGGCGGTGGCAACACCGCCATGGATGCCGCGCGCACCGCGAAGCGACTTGGCGGCAACGTCACAATCGTCTACCGGCGTACCCAGAAAGAGATGCCGGCCCGCGTCGAGGAGCTCGAGCACGCCGTCGAGGAGGGAATCGCCGTCCAAGAGCTGCGCTCCCCGACGGAGTTCCTCGGGGACTCCACCGGCTTCGTCACGGCTGCGACGCTGGACGTCATGCAGCTCGGCGAGGCCGACTCGTCCGGGCGTCGCCGACCGGTGGCCACTGGCCAGACCGAGACGATCTCGTCCGACCTGGTGATCATGGCCCTGGGCAACGACGCCAACCCGATCATCAAGGACTCCGAGCCCCGCATCGCCACGTCCAAGTGGGGCACCCTCGAGCTCGACCACAAGGGTTCGCAGGAGACGTCGCTTCAGGGCATCTACACCGGCGGCGACGCCGCGCGCGGTGGGTCGACGGCGATCCTCGCCGCCGGCGACGGCCAGTCCGCCGCTCGGGAGATCTTGGGCGCGACCAACCTGCCGCCCGACGAGGTCCGCGACCGGGTTCGCCGAGCCGAGGTCTACTCAGACACGGGCGCGACCGCTCAGACGATCCTCGCCAAGAGCCACCTCAGCGACGGCATCGAGGAGTTCACCGTCTACTCCCCGCTCGTGGCCAAGGCTGCGCAGGCCGGCCAGTTCGTGCGCGTGCTGCCCCGGCCGGACGGCGAGCTGATCCCGCTGACACTCGCTGACTGGGACGCCGAGAAGGGCACCATCTGCCTGGTCGTGCAGGGCGTCGGCACCAGCAGCGTCGAGATCAACGCGATGGAGGTCGGCGACTCCTTCACCGGCATCGCCGGGCCGCTGGGCCGACCCAGCGACATCCATGAGTACGAGAGTGACGAGACCGTGGTGTTCACCGCCGGCGGGCTGGGCCTTCCGCCGGTCTACCCGATCATGGAAGAGCACCTGCGCCAAGGGAACCACGTCACCTTGATCGCGGGGTTCCGCAGCAAGGGCCTCATGTTCTGGGCGGAGCCGGACGAGCGTGTCGGCATGCTGCAGGCGGAGTACGGCGACCAGCTCGACGTCGTCTACACGACCAACGACGGCACGTTCGGTGTCGAGGGCTTCGTGACCGCTCCACTCGAGGAGATGCTGCAGGCCAACCAGCGCGGCGAGGGCCGCACCGTCGCCGAGGTCGTGACGATCGGCCCGCCATTGATGATGCGGGCGGTCAGCGACCTCAGCAAGCGCTACGACACGCCTTGCGTGGCGAGCCTGAACTCGATCATGGTGGACGCGACGGGCATGTGCGGTGCCTGCATGGTGCCCGTGGTGATCGACGGGCAGCCGGTGCGCAAGCACGCCTGCATCGATGGGCCTGAGATCGACTCGCACATCATCGACTGGGAGAAGTTCCTTCCCCGATTCGGGCTCTTCAAGGCACAGGAGCAGCGAAGCCGCGCCGAGCACGGGCTGGTGTGACCTCCCCGGCCTAGATTGGCCGGCCCGACTCCTCAGGGTCGTCTCGCATCGTCTCGAGCGCCGCGAGGACGTCGTCGGCCCGGGTCTCGGGGTTGACCACGATGAGCCGAAAGACCGTCCGACCGGCCCAGGTCGTCGGGACGACGAGGATCGTGCCTTCCAGAGCCATGCGGTGCGACCAGTCGGCGCACTGCTGCGGGGTCCAACCCTGTCGTTCGAACAGCAGCACCGAGAGCTCGGGGGCGCGAACGAGGTGCAGGTGGGCGCTGCGCTCGATGCCTGCGGCGATCTCGCGGGCCACGCGCAGGCTGTGCTCGATAGCTGCCGAGT
This sequence comes from uncultured Actinomycetota bacterium, assembly GCA_963712175.1. Taxonomy (GTDB): domain Bacteria; phylum Actinomycetota; class Actinomycetes; order Jiangellales; family Jiangellaceae; genus CAVQGZ01. The sequence goes on along the minus strand of CAVQGZ010000007.1, from coordinate 211,516 downwards.
AGCGATCGGTGCCGTGGGTCGCCAGCGAGAACCAGAAGGGCAGGCCGCGGACCCGCCGGCTGAGGTGCAGCGCCAGGTCGGCCGGGTTCCACTCGTCGCGGTCGATCGAGTCGAGGTACGAGGCTCGCTGGGCGTGGGCGGCACGGGCCGTACGGGGATCGCGGTACAGCAGGGCGCAGCAGTCGTACGGGGCGTACAGCCATTTGTGCGGGTCGACGGTGAAGCTGTCGGCGCGTTCGACGCCGGCGAACAGGTGCCGCACGCTGGGGGCGGCGAGCGCAGCACCCCCGTACGCACCGTCGACGTGAAGCCATACGCCGTGCTCGGCGCACTCATCAGCGATGTCATCGAGGTCGTCGACCACGCCGGCGTTCGTGGTCCCGGCCGACGCGACGACCGCGAAGACCTCGGCGTGCTCGGTGAGGCACTCGCGCAGGGCAGCGCCGGTCAGGTGACCTCGATCGTCGGTCGGCACCGTGACCGCGTCGACGTCGAGCACGCGGGCGGCAGAGAAGACCGAGGAGTGGGCGGCCTTGGTGCAGGCCAGCGCCCATCCGTGGCCGGGACGGCCCCCACGGCGAGCCGCCACCGTCTGGCGCGCTGTGACCAGTGCCGACAGCGTGCCCGTTGTTCCCCCCGAGACGAAGCAGCCACCGGCCTCCTCCGGCCAGCCCAGCAGGTCCACGATCCAGGCCAGAGCCTCGTTCTCGGCGAAGATGGCGCCGGCGCCGGTCTCCCAGATTCCACCGAAGATGTTCGCGGCGCTCGTCGCCAGGTCGAATGCAACGGCCGCGCGCGTCGGGGCTGAGGGGACGTAGGCCAGATTCATCGGATCGTCCTGCGACCGGGTGGCCGGCACCAGCACCTCGTCAAAGGCCCGCAGGGCGGCCGCACCCCCGATCCCTTGCGGAGTGATTGTCTTCCCCACGTCGCGTGCCAGCTCCGTGGCCGGGCGGGCTGTCGTCTTCGGGTCCGTCGGGCTCACGACCCGCTGGGCCGCCCACCTCACGACCGCCTCGACCGTGGCAGTCTCGTCACCCCAGAACGAGGCCGTGTCGTCTGCACGAGTCACCCGAGCAGCGTACGCAGAGCCCCGCCGGCTCACGCCGAGTTGCGTCCGACGTTCGCGGACCTATAGGTGGCAACCGCTCGGACGCAGCGTGCCCTGGCACGCTGCGTCCGAGAGATTCTGGGCAATAGGTGCGAGGGCCTCGGACGATCGCGGGGTGGGTCGGTTCTCAGCCGCTCTGGTGCAGATCTCGCCGCTGGAAGGCCGGGTAGGACAAGCCGATCAGCAGCGCTGTCGCCCCGGCGAGCACGGCGGCGTGCCCCCAGTCCATCCCGTTGTTGAGGGGATCGCTGCCGAGGTAGTAGTAGAACGGCGACAGCTTTCCCCACGCCGCATCGCTGAGTGACGCCAGGGCGTTGAGGGTGTGCAGCGCGAGTGCCGCACCGATCGGGATGAAGATGGCCCAGCGGGTGCGTCCGGTACCGGCGCTGACCAGCAACGACAAGGCGCCGAACAACAGGCCGATGAGTGTCGCGAGCGCCGCTGTCGCCGCGATGTTCCCGTAGTCCATGCCGAGGCCGGCAACCCAGTTGCCCGCTGACGTCCCGGCGAACACGACGACCCCGACAATGATGCCGTACACCACCATCGCGAGCAGCTTCTCGCTGACGACCTTGCTGCGGGAGACCGGGTTGGCAAGCAGCAGGCCCATCGTGCGGTTCTCCTCCTCGCCGGCGAGGGCCTTGGCACCGATGGTGATCGTCACGACCATGAGGGCGATAGGGGTGACGAGGCCGAAGCTCTCGATCTGGAAGTAGCCCTCGGGGGTGGAGAGATCGCCACCGCCGAAGAGGGCGAGCATCTCCTCGGGGATGGAGCCACCGAGGCTGATGACGGCGTCGTCGATGGCCGAGTAGATCGGGCCCATCATCACGCCCATGACGAGGAACATCAGAGCCGACACGACGAACAGCAGCCCCTGGTGCTCCGACGCGGTCTTGACCCAGATCCGTGACACGCGAGCCGATCCGGCCAGCCGCTCGGCGGCCTGCGCGGTCAGCGGGTTGGCTCGAAGCCGGTCGATGAGGCTCACGCCCGTCGAGCGACTGCGCAGGTCGCGACGGTTGACTCCGACGAAGGCGACGACGAAGAGCGCCAGGCTCGCACCGCCGAGAATCCCCAGGTGTCCCCAGTCGAGTCCGTTCATCAGCGGGTCGCTGCCGGCGAAGTAGTACCACGGGAAGGCCTTGGCAACGTTCTCCCAGCCCTCGATGATCGGGAGGATCCCGACGGCGAAGAACGACACAGCCAGCACGCCGGCACTGACCCCGGACGCGACGCCGGTACGGCCGGTCCATGAGCCGATGGCCAGCGCGAGGAAGCCGTAGAAGACGGTCCCGACGATGAGGTGCACGGTGAACGCGGTGACGTCCATGCCCTCAATGCTCACGCCCAGGCTCGCCGGTGCGGCCAGCCCGACGCCCCCCAGGACGAGGCCGCTGAGACCCATCATGACCAGCATCGCGGCGGTCTTGGCGAGCAGCACTTGACTGCGGCTTCGGGGGTTTCCGAGAAGCACCCCGATGGTGCCCTTGCGTTCCTCGCCTGCGATGAAGGCCGCACCCATCGCGATGGCGAGCCCCGCCATGATGATCGCCCCGTAGGACGAGTAGATGGCGTTGTAGGCCAGCGACGCCACATCGGCGTCCTCACCGATGCCGATGAGCGACTCGAACGCCGGTGGCAGGCTCGTGTACACGCTCAGGTCGATGTCCTGGTACACGATCATGCCGAAGTACAGGAGCGAGGCGAGGCTGACGACGCCGATCGTGACGCCGCGCCAGCGGTCGAGCAGGGTCTTGCTGAAGACACTGGCGAGCAGCATCAGATCGTCACAGCCTCAGCGGTGCTGCCGTTGCGCTCGTCGTGGTAGTAGGCGAGGAAGATCTCTTCGAGATCGGCCTCCTGGGTGGAGATGTCGATGACGTCGTAGCGCTCGGCGACCGTCTTGAGCAGCGCGTCCATCTTGCCCTCGTACGAGAGCTGGACTCGGTGGTCCTCGACGAGAACCTCGCGGACCCCGGGAACCGTCTCGAAGACCGTAGCCTCGGCGGGGGAGCCGAGCTCGAGCTCGACCCGGCGCATCCCCTTGGCTCGAAGGCTCGACACTGACTCTCGTGCGATCAGATGCCCATGTCGAATGATGCCTACTCGGTCAGCAACTCGTTGAACCTCGGAGAGCGTGTGGCTCGACAGGAACACCGATGCTCCTTGCGCGACGACCTCACGCATCATCATCTGGAACTCACGCTGGACCAATGGGTCGAGGCCGTTCGACGGCTCGTCCATGATCAGCAGCCTCGGGCGGTTCATGAACGCTTGGATCACGCCGACCTTCTGGCGGTTGCCGGACGACAGGTCCCCCACCTTCTTGTCCATCTCGGCACCGAGTCGATCCGCAAGCTCGCCGACGTAGCCCCAGTCGACTCCGCCGCGCAGGTTGGCGAAGTAGGTGATGGTGTCCTTGCCGGTCAGGTTCGGGTAGAGCGCAAGATCCGAGGGCAGGTAGCCGACGTGGCGGCGGATCTCGACGGACTGGGCGTGGCAGTCCATCCCGAGGATGGACGCATGCCCCGACGTGGGGCGGATCTCGTCCATCGCGGTGCGGATCATCGTGGTCTTGCCGGCGCCGTTCGGGCCGAGGAAGCCGAACACCTCACCCGGTCGCACATCCAGGTTCAGGTCAACGAGGGCCTTGACGTCGCCGTAGTGCTTGGTCAGGCCCTCGGTGTGCAGGGCGATCTCGTCACTCATCGATGTCCTTTCGGGGGTGGGTGATCTGCGCGACAGCGGTATCTGCGCTGGCGGCCATGGCATCGGTGAAGACGCCGCGGCCCAGGATGTCGTACACGGGCGCCACGTAGCGTGCGATGTCGGGCGAGGTGGCGATGTCGGGGTCGGTGAGGTCCACGCCGAGCAGGCGCATGAGGTGGCGGTTCAGCACGAGCCCTCCCAGACTCCACAGCACCAGGATCACGGCTCTCCCGTGCGGGTCACTGCTCGGGCGCAGCATCCCGGACGCGACTCCCTGCTCGATGTACTCCACGGCGTCGGAGACGAGGTCGTCGACCAGTCGTGACACCGCCGGGGAGTCCTCGGACAGCACAGCCGCGAGGTACGCGGTCAGCGTGCCGAATCTCGCTCCTCGAAGCGCGGCGAGCACGTCGAGCCCTGGTCCTTCGCTGGTCGCGTGGGTCTTCTGCTCCCGAATGATCTCGGCGACGTACTCGTCGCAGGCGGCCCGCAGGCCGTCCATGGAGCCGTAGTGGTGGATGACCGAGCCAGGGGATACCCCCGCCGCCTCCGCGACCCGACGAGCGCTGAGCTCGGATGTGCCATGCCGCGCCACGAGCTCGATGGCGGCGTCCCTGATGCGTGCTCGCGTCGTCCGGTCGTGCATTGAACGCACGTTCTCATTGTTGTACGTGTGTTCAATCCTGTCAACGGGCGCCGGTCCCGTGCCAGGGGCCCTACTCGGCGGGGAGCTGCTCGGCGTACTCGCGCAGCACAGCGGCGCTACGGTCCAGGGCAGCCCGCTCGTCGTCGCTGATCGTGGGGTGCAAGACCTTTCCCACACCCATGCCGGTCACGATCCGCGGCAGCGCAAGGGAGCAGCCATAGTCCTCGACCGTCGCCGTCACGGAGTAGATCGAGTGCTCGTCGCGCAGGATGGACTCGACGAGCCGCGCGGTCGACGCGCCGATACCGAAGTACGTCGCGCCCTTGCCCTCGATGATCGCGTACGCCGCATGCACCGTCTCGTCGGTGATGCGTGCCATGACCTCGTCGTTCCAGACGGCTCCGGTGGTGCGCGCGTACTCCTCCAAGGTGAGTCCGCCGATGTCCATGGACGACCATCCGAGAACCTCGGAGTCGCCGTGCTCACCGTAGACGTACCCGTGGACGTGGTGGCTGCTCACGTTCATGTGCTGGCCGACCAGCTGGCGGAACCGTGCCGTGTCGAGCACCGTCCCTGTCCCGAACACGGTGCCGGGCGAGGCGCCCGCGGCGTACGCGATGCGCTCGCTCAGCTCGGTCATGATGTCGACGGGGTTCGCCGACACCAGGATGATCGCCCCTGGGGCGTTCTCGACGATCTGCGGAATCACGGACCGGAAGATGGCGGCGTTTCGCCCGAGCAGCTGCAGCCGCGTCTCACCCGGCTTCTGGTTCACGCCGGCAGACATGATCACGACCTGGGCGCCGGCCAGGTCTGCGTAGTCGCCCGAGGAGACGCGCACAGGGTGGGTGAATGTCGTGGCATGGGCGATGTCACGGGCTTCGGCTTCGGCCTTGGCCTTGTTGACGTCGAGAATGACGACGTCGCTGGCCGACCCCCGGATTGCCATGGCGTAGGCGCTGGCGGCCCCGACGAAGCCTGCTCCGACAACTCCGACCTTCATGCTGACTCCCTGTCTCCATTGGGTGCGCGTCTGGCATCAGACCGTATTGCCTGTCGTGCATCGGCGCGCCGCAATGGCCGAGATCAGTGGCGTCGGCCGATGCCGGTGAGGGCGCGGAATCAGCTCCGGCTCTGCGGCATGCGCGCCGCCAGCCATTGGACGAGATCGCTGCTGCTGCGCGTCTGCAGCCAAACCCGGCCGGGGCCCGTGAAGTCGGTGACGAGACCCTCGCCGCCGAGGATCGTGGACTTCCAGCTGCCAGCCTTGCGAACCTTGTACTGCACGGTGTCGTCGAAGGCAACCACGTGTCCCGTGTCCAGCGTCATCGTCTCGCCGGAAGTGAGAGTCGCTGCCCGGATTGCGCCGTAGCTGGCGATCAGCATCTCGCCCTGTCCGCTGCAGCGCAGCAGGATGAGACCCTCCCCGGAGAAGAAGGACTTGCCCCCGCCCCAGGAGGAGTCGACGTCCACCGATGGGTCGGAGGCGATCCATGACCCCGACTGGACGAGCAGGGCCGTGGAGCCCGACAACGACACCTTCGCCATGTCGCCGGGCAGCGCGGCGGCAACAGCTACCACCCCGCCGCGTGACGAGGTGAAGTCGTTGACGAAGAAGCTCTCCCCGCCGAGAGATCGCCTGAGTCCCTTCATGAAGCCACCCTGGGTCGAGGTGCTCATCGAGACATCACCGCGGATCATCGCCATGGCTCCAGCCTCGGCACGGACGGTGCCGCCAGGTGGAAGAGTGATCTCGCCGAAGGCGAAGGAGGGGCCTGAACTGATCTCTACCTGCATGGATCAGACCCTAAGGGACGACTCATCGCGGTGCGACGGGCTGCAGGAGTGATGGTGTCACTAGCGTGCGCGTCATGACCAACCCGAGCGAGGACATCACCCCCGACACGAAGAACTGGACGTGGGTTCTGGAGGCGGCATGCGACGAGTGCGGCTTCGACACGCGCCGGGTGCGAGCACACGACATCGCTGACGTGGTCAGGGCCAACGCGGCCGCCTGGCCCGGCGTGCTTCGGCGGCCGGACGCGACGCAGCGCCCACACCCCGGGGTGTGGTCTGCGCTGGAGTACGCGTGTCACGTCCGCGACGTCTATCGCGTCTTCGCCGAGCGCCTGTCGCTCATGCTCGACGCGTCCGATCCCGAGTTCGCCGACTGGGACCAGGACGCGACGGCCGTCGAGGACGGCTACGCGACCCAGGACCCCGCCATGGTCTCCGGGGAGCTGCTCAGCGCCGCGGAGGACATCGCCACCGCGTTCGACGCCATCGCCGACGACGACTGGCAGCGCACCGGACGCCGTGGTGACGGCTCCGTCTTCACCGTCGAGACGCTGGGCCGGTACATGGTCCACGACCCCGAGCACCACCTCTACGACGTCGCCGGGGTGACAGCCTGGAAGCCGTGAGACCGCGGGGCGCTCAGCGCTCGGAGTCCACGCTCGCTGCCAGACGAACGAGCTGGCCTCGGCTGTGCAAATCCAGCTTGCGGTAGATGTTGCCCAGGTGGAACTCGACTGTTCGGGGGCTCAACGACAGCTTCTCGGCGACGTCGTGGTTGCTGGCCCCCGTCGCGGCGACGTCCGCCACGTGGCGTTCGGCCGGAGTGAGGGCAGCGAAGACGTCGACCCGACGTGGTGACTCGCTCTGCTCCCGCCGCCGAGCCACCGACCGCAGCCACGGCGACGCGCCCAGCCGGCGCAGGCCGGACTCAGCGGCGTCCAGTTCTCGCCGGGCCTGGGCCCGGTGGCCGGCTGCTGCGAGCGCATCGGCGTACATCAGGCGCGTGCGCTCGGCCTCGAGCCGGTTGGAGCCGCGTCGGTGCAGGGCTACGGCGTCGGCGAGCTGCTCGCGGTCCGCGGGCGCGTCGGCTACCAGACCGACGACCCGCGATCGCAGCGCGGGGGCGTCGGGATCGATCTCGGACAGCGTCTGCAGCCGTGGCACGAGGTCGGCTGCGAGCGCCGAGGCCGCCGCCCTGTCGCCGGTGACGACGTAGGCCTCGACGAGATCCACTCGCCCCGCGAGCGCGGCGTCTGCCGTCGTGCGCCCCCGTAGCGGACAGCTCGCCACTCGCTCGAGTGAGGCCACGGCGTCACGGGGTCGGCCCTCGGCGAGGGCCAGCAGTCCTTCGGACCGGTCGGCGCTGACCATGGCCTGGCGATCTCCGACGTAGCCGGCCAGGTCGCGCAGCCGTTCGAGCAAGGGCTCGAGCTCGTCGCGGCTGCCGGTCGTCGACGTCAGCTCCACGAGCAGCGACAGTGCCCGCCGCTCGGCAGCTGCGGCGCGAACCGCTTGAGCCGTCAGCGCCGCCTCGCGCGCCAGGTCACGGGCCGCGGCGACGGATCCGCGGCGCCAGGCGCGCCACGCCTCGATGGCCCCGACTGCTGCCGTTGTCGAGCTGCGCTCGTCCCCCAACCGGGCGCTGAGGGTTTCGACGCGCGCCTCGGCGGCTGCCGTGTCGTCGAGCAGAAGCTCGTCAAGCGCCACGGAGTTCAGCAGCCCAGACGATTCATGCCCTGCCGCACGGTCCGGTACCGGTGCCGCCTCACGGGCTGCTCGAACGTGGCGCACGCCCTCGTCGGTGATCCCCGCCTGCAGAAGAGCAGCTCCGAGGACTCCCGGGCCGAGCCCCGCCGGGACGCCCCTGGCAGGTCGGACGAGGTGCGACGTCCACCGCTCGAGGCGGCGGGCGGCCGTCAGGCCGAGCTCGGTGTCGCCGGCCATCCACGAGGTTGCCGCGGCATCCCACAACAGCCACGGGACCAGGGTCGGTTGCATGGTGTCGGCGTGGCGAGCCGCGACGAGTGCCGCGGCGGCAGCGCGCGTGAGGTCGTGGCTTGCCAGGACCTCGGCTCGCAGCCACTCCCGCCAGACGGTGTCCGGTGGGCTGAGCGGCTCCTCGTTGAGGATCGTCAGGACCTCCGACCCACCCTCTGCGCTGGTGGTGCCCATCAACCAGGCGCGGGCGGCTTGCACGCCCCGGGCAACCCGGTCCTGCTGGTTCGGGCTGAGCTGGGCTGCGACCAGCCAGCCACGAGCGGCGACCTCGGCATGACCGAGCGCCTGGGAGCGCTGTGCCTGGGTCTCGAGCTCGGCGATGCACTGCTCGTCGCCCATCGAGCAGGCGCGCCGGAGGTGGCCGATGACGACCGCCGGCGGACTGCCAGTGGCGACGGCGAGGTCGGCCACGAGCTGGTGGGTGGCCCGCACGGACTCCGGGCTGTGCAGACCGAGGACGGCAGCGCGCGCGAGGGGGTTGCCGATGGCGGGTGCGCCGTGCCTCCCCTTGACGACCAACCCCACCGCGCGCGCTTGATCAAGATCTGACTCGCCGCAACCGGCTCGGGCAAGGGCGCCGGCGACCAGGTCGCGAGGTGACGTGTCGAGAGCGCTCAGAACCAGCAGGGCGTCCTGAGCGCGCTCCGGCAGGTCAGCGGCCAGACGTGCCCACGCGTGCTGCAGCCGGGTTCCCACGGGCACGGGATCGGGGAGCGGGTCCGTCCCAGCGATCTGCGCCGGTGTCAACAGCCTGCGACACTCGACGATCGCCAGCGGGCACCTCCCCAGCGCGCGCACGAGCGCTCGAGCCTGCGTCGCCTCGAGTGGTTCGCCCAGTGACTGGCGAAGCAGGATGATGGCATCACGCTCGTCGAGGGGGCCCAGGTCCAGTCGCTGCCAGGTGGCCAGCCGTGGGTCCGCTGCTGCTGCGGGACGCGCGGCCGCGACGACCATCGAACGGGTCCCCGGCATCCGCCCCGTTGCCAGGGACAGGACGGCCAGCGAGTCCTCGTCGGCCGACTGCAGGTCGTCGATGGCCACCAGAACTGGTCGCTGGAGGCTGGCCTCGGCGACCAGGTCGCGCAGGATCGTCGATGCCGGGCCCACCTCGCACTCGTCGTCGTGAACCTGCAGGGCGGCGACCGGATTCTGGACGGCGCGGCGGTCCCCGGCCGTCCGCAACGAGTGCACGAGGTCGTGGACGAGGGCCAACGAGATCTCCGACGCTCCGTCGGGGGCGCTGGCCTGAGCCACCGTCCATCCGCGTCGACGTGCTGACTCGCAGGCGTAGGCAAGCAGCGAGGTACTTCCCATCCCCGGGTCTGCAACGAGCAGGACGGACGCGTGCTGGCCACCCTCGGTGGCGTTCATCACCTGATCGAGGGACGACAACAGACCTGATCGGCCGACGATCACGGCTTCAGCGTCCGCTGGGAGGGCGACGCTGTCCAGGGGCAACCGACCCGAGCCGATACCGGTAGTTCTACGGGCGCTCCGTGCCCCCAGAGCGCCGATGATGGGAGATGAGGAGAGGAGGCGTCATGGCCAAGACCATCGAACGCAAAGAAGGTGGGGCACTTCTTCCACCGCCGCGTGGCGTCCCCGCCGAAGAGATGGTGACGGCTCCCGAGCAGCGTGTCGAGCTGCACGAGATGCCTGACTTGAGCAAGGAGGCTCCCGAGGTCGAGTACGGGCAGCCGAAGCGCTCGTGGCTGCGCTACCTGGCCGTGGGTGTGGCCGTGGGTGCGGTCGCCGTCGGTGGCGGGCTCGCGATCAGTGCGCTGACGGACACGGACGCGGGCTTCCAGTACGGCAACGAGTACAGCCTGGCGCGTGAGCACCTGGCACAGGCGCCCATCGGCTTCCCGATGACCACCAGCCTGCGCATGGAGCACCTGGCGCAGACCCCCGGCGGGTTCCCGGACAACCTGGCACCGAACGCCGGCCCGGTGAACGACGTCACCGGTGGATTCGGCTTCCCGATGACCACCAGCCTGCGCATGGAGCACCTGGCGCAGACCCCCGGCGGGTTCCCGGACAACCTGGCACCGATGTCGTGGCCGAACGCCGGCCCGGTGAACGACGCCACCGGGTGAGGCGCTCGCCGCCCATCGGTCCGCAGGGTGTGATCGATGGAGCCGCTGGTTCGCAGTGGAGTGGGTGGTTGGACGCGTTGGTGCGCTGAGCGCACCAACGGCCCCATCCATGGAGGGGGACGCGAACCGGCGGCTCCATGCACGACGCGCCGGGGTGCGGCGGCTCAGACCTGGGTGGCGGCCTTGAGGTCCTCGAAGACCTCGCGGAACTGCTCCACGATCGCCTGGTACCCGGGCACGAGCTGGGTGTCGGCCGCGATGCCGATGATGACCTTGCCGTCGTAGGAGTAGATGGTCAGGCTCATCGCCTGGTCACCCGACATGGGGGCCCAGCCCACGATGCCCTCGATCTTGCTGCCTGCCAGGTACACCGGCATCTGTGGGCCGGGGACGTTGGTGAGCACCCCGACGGCCCGGTTGGCGAAGTAGTCGATCGATGCCACGTACAGCGAGTGGCCGAGCCCCGCGATCTCCTCCTGGATCTTGAAGTTGACCGCCGGCTCGTGCCCGTGCTTCATCCGCGCCATGCGTCGCTTGACCGTGTTCAGCACCTCGAGGGGGTCGGGCTTGCTCGTCGGCAGCTCGAGGTAGATCACCGCGAAGGCATTCCCCAGCTCGTCAGGCAGCGTTGCGTTCAACGGCTTCAGGTTGACCGGCACCATGAACGTGACCGAGGCGCAGTGCTCCTGATGCGCACGCAGGTAGCGCTCGAGCGAGCTGGCGAGGCAGCTGACCAGCACGTCGTTGATGGTCGCGCCATTGGCCTTGGCCACGGCCCGAACGTCGGCCAGCGGCAGCGGATCCGCCCAGGCGACGCCTTTGCTGGTTCCGGGGTGCCCTGTCCACAGCGTGGGGTCGTTCCGGGTCCCCAGCACGAGCTTGCGTGCCACGTCGAGGTCGGACGGCGCAGCGGCCAGCACGTTCACCACTCCGCCACCGGGGAGCACCGCCTGCATCGACGTCGCCAGGGAGTGCCAGGCGTCGTTGGCCGCGTGGGCACCCTCGGTGATGAAGCCGTGCCCGGCACCGACGGGGTTGAGCACCGAGGCGCGTGCCAGGCGGGCTGCGTTGCGAGCCATGCCCGGCACGCGGCCCGCGAGCTCACGCGCGCCTCGTCGTGCACCGCCGGCGAGCTCCTTCATCCCAGCGTCCCGCGACGCAAGCCTCGTGGTCGGCTCCTCGACCTGGGCGCGGCCCTTGGCCGCGTGGGTCGTCACCCCTGGTGAGGGCACCGGCGCCCCGTCCGGGCTGCCGTCGAAGAGGCTCATGGCGAGCTCCACCATGCGCACGCCGTCGGCGATCGCGTGGTGCGCCCGCGTGACGATGGCGCTGCCGCCGAGGTAGCGCTCGACCCACATCGCCTCCCAGAGCGGCTTTCGCCGATCCAGCATCCGCGTGCGGTGCTCGGCGACGAGGCGCTGCAGCGACGCCGGGTCATCGGGGTGGTCCAGGGTCACGATGCGCACGTGGTCGTCGAGGTCGTAGTGCGGGGACTCCTCCCACCACCACGAGCCGTCGTCGTCGTGCACGGCAAGGCTGCGGAAGACCGGGTAGCGCCCGGCGAACCGGTGGTGCATGACCTCTCGAACCCGGTCCCAGTCCAGGGGCGTGCTCGTCCACATGACCGAGTCGACGACCATGAGGTTGTTCGGACGATCCATCTCCAGCCAGAACTGGTCCTGCGTGCTCAGGCGCCGGCGGTCGGTCATCGGGACCCTCCTGGAGTCGTGTCTGCGGGCCACGGGGCGAGCACGAACGGCGCACCCAGCGGCACGCCCGGCAGGATGCCGAAGCTCAGCCCGAGCAGCAGGCCGGAGCCGAGGCTGCGCACCTCGTCGGTGACGTTGCGCCACGGTAGCGGGGCGTCCCTCTCGTAGGTCAGCAGCAGCGTCGGACGCGAGTCGAGTCGCGACGGGGCCATTCGTGCCGACATCGGCAGGGACGGCTCGACGCCCTCGTCGCGCTCGACGAGGTTGTGGCACCGCAGACCGCCCTCGGTACCTGCGCCGATGAACTCCTTGCCCACCCACCGAGGCATTCCGGTGGCACCCAGCAGGATCGGCGCCGGTACCCGCACCCACCACGGGCCTGCCGCCTCGCCACGGAACCTGCCGACGAGGTCCGCTTGACGCGGCGCCGGGGCCGCTCGGAAGGTCGATGTCAGCCGGCCCAGCGAGGACGACAGGGTGACGCGGGTCGCACCGGTGGTCGTGGACATCACATCGGTCACGGTACTGCGGCACCGGCTCGTGGCAGGAATCGTGGCGTGGACCTGATGAACCGCACCGACGTGCGTGATCTGCCGAGGCGTGCGCAGCGAGCGCCACCGGGTCGGTGCCCAGCGTGACCAGGGAATCGCCGTGGCGCGCCCCAGCCGTCAGAAGAGCTGCACCAGGGCGAAGCCGACGATGGCGAACCCGCCGACGTAGGCCAGCATCGGCAGCACTGTGCGCGAGATCAGAGTGCCCTCCTTGCCGAGCTGCCCCGTCACGCCCGCGACTGCCACGACGTTGGCCACACAGACCATGTTGCCGGCGTTCGCACCGCCCACTTGCTGGGCGAGCACGACGCTCTGATCGGCACCGATCCCCGTTGCCACGTCGGCTTGCAGCTGGGCGAACATGAGGTGGCTGAACGTGGCGCTGCCCGAGACGAAGGATCCCAGTGCCCCCACGACTGGCGCGAACAAGGGCCAGAAGGTTCCCAGAGCAGCGGCGCCGGCATTGGCCAGCTCGACCGGCATGGCCATCAAGCCGGAGGAGTTCTCCGCGGAGTTCAGGAAGACGCGCACGAGCGGCACCGAGGCCGCCAGAGTGATCGCTGTGCCGATCACGGCCGTGCTCGTGCGACCCGCCGCCACCCGAAGCGTCGGCAGGGGGACCTTGTGCAGGAGGACCGTCGCTGCGGCCACGACCAGGAAGATCGCGCCGGGGGAGTACAGCGGTTCCCAGGACGAGCTGATGCCCGTGCCGAGGATGTCGTCCGCACGCAGGCTCACCGACTGCAGCCAGTCCTGCAGTGGAGCGATCAGGCGGGTGATCAGCAGCAGTGCCACCAGGAGCAGGTACGGAGCCCAGACCTGCCATACCGGCATGGTGCGCACGCCCGGCTCTGGTGCGTCCGGGCCATCGGTCTCGAGGTAGCCGTACTTGACGGTCCAGGTGCGCGAAGGGACGAGGAATCCCTTCTTGACCGCTCCCACGAGAAGAGCGAGGCCGGTGATGCCGCCCAGGATCGCGCCGAACTCGACGCCGCCCAGCAGCCAGGTCCAGGCGAAGGCAGGGACGCTGTAGGCAAGCGCGGCGAAGATCGTCAGAGGCAGGGCCTCGCGTGCCACCCCCTTGACCTTCTTGCGCGCAAAGACCCGGGTCAGCAGCAGGAGCAGCCCGACGGGGATCGCGAGCCCGACGAGGATGTCGATCCCGGCGGCCGTCAGGGCCACCTCGAGCAGGGTCTGCTCGGTCTCCTGGGCAGTCGGGTCCAGGCCGAGCCCTTGGCCGATCCCGACGATCATCGGTGTGCCGACGGCCCCGAAGGTCACTGCGCTGCTGTCGCCCACCAGAGCCAGCGCGGCCGCCCCCAGCGCCGGGAAGCCCAGCGCTACCAGCAGCGGGGCGGCCACCGGAGCCGGCGTGCCGAAGCCGGCCGCTCCCTCGATGAACGAGACGAACAGCCAGGCGATGAGCAGCATCTGCACCCGAGAGTCGTGCGAGACCCGCTGGAACTCGACCCGGATCGCGTCCAGGCCACCGCTCGCTCGCATCACCTCCAGCAGGGCGAGGGCTCCGACCACGATGAAGAGCACCCCGCCGCCGATCACCAGACCCTCGACCATGGCGGCGGTCACGGTGCGTCCCGGAACCTGCCACACCAGCAGGGTCAGGACCACGGTGATCACCAGCGCCAACGGCATGGCCCGCGACGCCGGCATGCGCAACCCGACGAGCAGGACCGCCACGGACAGCACCGGCATGAGGGCCGTCAGCCACTGAAGCAGCGTCACGAACGGGCTCCCGGGTCGGCGGCATCGATCGCGCCGATCCTGTCAGCCCGGGGGCCCGATGTCCGGTTGTTGGCCCGCTCAGTCGTCGCGGTGGGCGAGCGCTTCGGTGAACTGCCTCAACCGCGAGACGGCCTCGGGGTCGACCGGCCGGGACTCACCGGCGGCGAGCGCGACCGGGATGGCGTCCTTGATGGCCTGGTACGTCTTGGCCTCCAAGCCGCAGCGACGGCACTTCTCGAGGTGGTCGTGCACAGCGCCCGCCGTCGTCGGGTCGGTCTCGCCGTCCAGGTAGTCCTGCAGCACCCGGGCGACCTGGTGGCAACGTCGCCTCGTCAGTCGTTCGAGCATGCTCATCTCCTCCCTGCTCGGGGAGTGACCCCGGCCTCGTCGAGGCTCGTGCGAACGCGTTGCCGGGCGCGGTGGAGCCGACTCATGACGGTGCCCTTCGGGATGTCGAGTTGTTCGGCAGCCTGCGCGTAGCTGAGACCCTGCAGGTCGACGAGCTTGACCACGGCAAGGAAGTCCGCGGGCAGCGACGCCAGCGCGGCCCCGACCACCGGCTCGAACTCACCGCTCAGCGCGACCTCCTCGCTGGACGGAACGGGCGGGCCCATCTCCTCCAAGGCGCGCTCGGCGGTGGCCCCGTCAGCCATCAACGACGGCTGTCGCTTGCGGACGCGGTTGAGGTGCGTGCGGCGCAGGATGGTCAGCAACCAGGCACGTGGGTGGCGTCCGTCGAACCGGTCGGCTGCCCTGAAGGCCCGCAGAACGGCGTCCTGCACCAGGTCCTCGGCATCAGCGGGGTCGCGGGTCAGCGACAGGGCCACGCGATACATCACCGCAAGCTCGGGCTGGACGTACTCGGCGAACGCCTCGTGGCGACGACGGTCGCGGTCAGCCTCCTGCTTGTCGGGGGTTTCGGGCACCAGGGCCTCACCGCTCGCCGAAACGCGCACGGGACGGGAACCCGGCTCGAGGCGCCCCCCATTCCTGCGGGTCGTGGGTGCGAGGCCTCATCGGTGAACAGTAGGACGACGTGCTCGTGCCAGCGGGTCAGCCCCGGCCGCCGGCGATCTGCGCCGTGAGCGGGCTGCGCCGGAGCCGGTTCATCGCCCAGATGCCGAGAAACGGCCCGGGCGCCAGGACGGCGAAGGCCCACTGCCACGTCAGAGCATCTCGAGCCAGGGGGACCAGCACGATGGTCAGGCCGGTCAGCGTGAACCCCGCCGCGAGCTGCAGGGTCAGAGCCGTTCCGACGTAGCGCTGGTCGGCGACCTCCGTGACGATCGTGGAGAACTGGGCGGAGTCGGCGATGACGGTGACCCCCCACACGACCGACACGGCCAGCAGTGCCCACAACGGTCCGTCTCGCAGCAGCCCGACGGTGATCGCCGCGCTGCCCGACAGGGCCATGGCGAGCATGGTCGACTTCGTCCGCCCCCAGCGGTCACCCAGCACCCCTCCGGCGGCGCACCCGATCGCACCCGACCCGATGACGACGAAGGTGATGAGGGCGGCTGCTGTCGTGGCTCCAGCCCCGTCCCGGTCGGCCAACGCGTCTGCGATGAATACCGCGAACCACGCCCACATCGCGTACAGCTCCCACATGTGGCCGAAGTAGCCCAACGACGCCAGCCGTACGCCTCGGTCGCGCACCACGACCCCGAGCTGGCGCGGGTCGAAGGTCGCCCTCGCGAAGGGGAAGGGACCCTCGGGTACGCGAGTGGCGGCCACCAGGCCGCCGAGCGCCGTGAGGGCACTGGTCGCGGCGATGACCGTGCGCCAGTCGGCGCCGCCGAGCCCGTTGACCAGGTGTGGAGTCGCCGAGCCGACGGTCAGGGCACCCACCATGAGCCCGAGTGCCGTGCCTCGCCCCGCCCTGAACCACGTGGCCATCTGCTTCAGCGCCGGCGGGTAGACAGCAGCGAGGCACGCGCCGGTCAGGAACCGCAGGACGATCGCCGACCCCGGCCCGGGGGCCAGCAGCAGGAGCCCGTTCGCCGTGGCCGCGCCGATGGCTCCGTAGAGCATCATCGTGGGAGGTCGCACGAGGTCGGCGAGGTTGGCGGCTGCCGAGATGATCGCGCCGGCGACGAAACCCAGCTGCACCGCAAGCGTCAGGCCCGCGCCGTGGGCGGCGCTCAGGCCCCACTGGTCGGTCAGCTGCGGAACGACAGCGGTCGCGGAGAACCACGTCGTCATCGACAGGAGCGTCGCCAGCCCGAGCCAGTGCAGGACGACCCAACGTCCCGGCGGGTCCGGCGGCTGCGCACGTCCGGGGGAGGAGCCGGATCGCTGGTCCCTGTCCACTCCTGGCGCCGCCGTCCTCGAGTCTGGACCGGACGCGACGGGTTCGTCGCGTCCGTCGACGCTAGTGCTGCCGACGCAGTCATCGTCGCCATCTCGCCCGCCGGCACGGTCGACGCCGATGATGAGTACCGTCGGGCCGGTGAGCCAGGGTGCCTCCCAGCGGGACGAGCCGCGTCCGGTTCTGGTGATTCACGGCATCGGAACCCGCGACAAGCAGACCTACCTGGACGACGTGGCCGGCTTGAACGCGGCGCTGGGCGAGGGAGTTCGCCTGATCCCCGTGTACTGGGGCGACATGGGGGCTCCCACTCAGCCGCTGGACACGATCTTGCCGTACCTGTCCTGGTCTTCGAAGGAGGCCAGGGCCACCCGGGAGAGCTCGGCAGAGGTGCGGACTGCCGTGGCCAACCGTGACCTCGGGGGGCTCATGGACACCGTCTCGACTGGCTGGCGGCGACGCAGCTCCGACTCGCGCCGACGCATCCTCGGCAACATCTACGGACTCGTGCGCACTCAGTACCAGCGTGCGTCGGGCGAGTTCACCGGCGACCTCATCCTGTACCAGCGCCACCAGGCGGCTCTGCACGCTCGCATCTGGGAGACGCTGATGGAGAACGCTCCGGGCCACGGCCTGGCCGCGCGACCTCTGGACGTCATCAGCCACAGCCTCGGTGGGGCGATGCTGTTCGACCTCGCCGTCTCCGGGTTCCCGACCGTGCACATCAACCAGTTCCTCACCTGCGCGAGCCAGATCTCGTACTTCCACGTGATCGGCTGCTCCCCGCAGAGCCTCGACCCCACAGCCGCGGGGGCGCCGGTGACGTTGCCGCCGACGATCCAGACCTGGACGAACTACTTCGTCCCCCTCGACCCCTGGGCGTTCCTCGCGGCGCCGATGTTCACCTTGGCCGACGGATCCCTGCCCGACGACATCGAGGTCTACGCAGGCGAGCGCGGCGATCGCGTTCTCACGCACGCCGCGTCGTACTACTGGACGCACCCGGTCTTCCTGGCCAGCGCGCGAGAACGCCTCGGGCTCACTGACCGCTCGTGAGGCAGCCGTCAGGTGGCGACGTCGGGTGAGCCGAGCAGGTTGCCGAAGCGATGCAGCGTGCGAGAGATGGCCTGCTCTCGCAGGTACCAGCGCATCTCCAGGCGTCCGCTCGCGACGACAGGCTCGTCGATGACGTCGACCTCAGCCGCGACTGCCGAGGCTCGCAGCATCGCCGGCGCTCGCCCGACGTGGCGCACGCGCCCGAACTGCATCCCGGAGAGCCCGGCAGCGAAGGTCTCGTCGTCCTCGACTCTGCCCACACCGTCGGGCAGTCCCGCGGAGGTGGCGGCCGACACGGTAGGCCGAACGCCGGCTGCCCTCGCGGCGCGCACAGTCCGGGCCGCGTCAGCCGAGTCCGCGTCGGCCCCGACTCGGACGACGACGTGGGGGCGAGGCAGGTAGCGCAACGCGTTCTGCTCGCAGAACAGCCCGGTCGGGTCGTGGCTGCGCCCGTAGTACGAGCTCCACCAGTACTCGTCGCTCGTGTCGCCGTCGGCCGTCGTCGGGCCGGAGTCGTGCCAGGTGCCGAGCTGGAGCAGGTAGTCCGGCCCACCCGCCTTGGCGCCGGGACCGATCGAGGAACGCTTCCAGCCGCCGAAGGGTTGGCGGCGCACGATCGCACCGGTGATGTGGCGGTTGACGTAGGCGTTGCCCACCTCGACGCCGTCCAGCCAACGTGCGACCTCGTCGGGGTCGAGCGAGTGGATACCGCCGGTGAGCCCGTAGGGCACACCGTTCTGCAGCGCGATGGCCTCGTCGAGGTCGCGGGCCCGCATGATGCCCAGGACCGGGCCGAAGTACTCGGTCTGGTGGAACTGCGACCCCACCACGACTCCGGCCTTGATCCCGGGGCTCCACAGCGCTCCGGCGTCGTCGAGTCGCCGGGGCTCGAGCACCCAGCTCTCCCCGGGGCCCAGGCGGGTCAGCGCATCCAGGAGCTTGCCAGCGGCTGGCGCGATCGTCGGCCCCATCGTGACGCCAGGTTCGGTGGCCCAGCCCAGCCGCAGGCTCGTTGCTGCATCGACAACCTTGTCCAGGAAGCGCTGGTCGTCTGCCAGCTCGCCGACCAGGATCCCCAGGCTGGCTGCCGAGCACTTCTGCCCGGAGTGGCCGAAGGCCGAGCGGACCAGGTCGCCGGCGGCCAGGTCGATGTCGGCCTGCGGCGTCACCACGAGGGAGTTCTTGCCGCTCGTCTCGGCGAAGAGACGCATATCCGGCTTCCAGGACCGGAACAGGTTCGCCGTCTCCCACGAGCCGGTCAGGATCACTGCATCGGCTCCGGTGACCAGGTGGCGGCCCACGTCGTCGTCAGGCGTGCGGATGAGCTGCAGGACGTCGTCCGGGACACCGGCTGCCCAGCAGGCCTCCGCCACGATCTCGGCGCACCGCGGTGTCTCCAAGGACGGCTTGAACAGCACGCTGCTCCCGGCAGCCAGCGACGCCAGGACCCCGCCTGCGGGGATTGCCATGGGGAAGTTCCAGGGCGGCACCACGGCGACCACACCCAGCGGCGCGAAGGCTGCCCGCTGGGTTCGCTGGAGCTCATCGAGCTCGTGAGCCTGCTCGCCGTACCAGCGGGCGAAGTCGATGCCCTCGCTGATCTCAGGGTCCGCTTCGGCGTAGGTCTTGCGTCCCTCGTGGTTCATCGTCGCCAGCAGGTCCGGCCGCCGGGCGCTGAGCTCGTCGGCGACAGCCCGAAGGACCTCGCGGCGCTCGGCGCCCGACCGAGCGGCCCAGGCCGGTTGGGCGTCGCGAGCTCGGGCGAGCGCCGCGTCCACCACGTCGGTGCTGGTGGTGAGCTCGGTCCTGACCCCGATCACCTCAGTCGCGCGCACATCCCGCAACCAGGCCTGGGTGGTTGGCAGGGACGGGTCGGTGTCCGGCTCGTTCACGAAGCCGTCCCCGGGTACTGCCGGCGGCGCCTGCAGCCGCCGTGGAGCATCCTCAACCACCCATCGGCGATCGACGGCGGCCGTGAAGCGTCGGGCCTGCCGAGCGAACTCGGCCGAGCCGGGCTCGAGGGTCCAGAGGTGGCGCAAGAAGTTCTGCGTCGAGGTGTTCTCCTCGAGGCGCCGGAAGAGGTAGCTGATGGCGATGTCGAAGTCCTTGCGGGACACGATCGGCGTGTACAGGCGCAGCCCTCCGTCGTCGAGGTTCACGACCCTCGCCTGGGCCGGGGCAATGCCCTGCAGCATCTCCATCTCGACGTCGTCGGACACGCCGCGACGGGCGGCAAGCAGATGGGCCCAGGCCATGTCGAAGAGGTTGTGGCTGGCCACGCCGATCCGCAGGCCGGTCATCCGCTCGGGGTCGAGGACCCAGTCCAGGCACCGCTTGTAGCTGGCGTCGACGTCCTGCTTGCTCGTGAACGGCGCCTGGTGCCACCCGTGAACCGCCGCATCGACCTTCTCCATCGCCAGGTTGGCCCCCTTGACCAGGCGCACCTTGACCGTCCCTCCGCCACGGCGCTGACGCTCGCCCGCCCAGGTGCTCAGCCGTTGCAGCGCGTCGAAGGAGTCGGGCAGGTAGCACTGCAGGACGATCCCCGCGTCGACGTGGCGCAGGTCGGGCTCGTCGAGCACGTGCATGAACGCCTGCAGGGTCAGCTCGAGGTCCCGGTACTCCTCCATGTCCAGGTTGACGAAGGTCACCGGGTCGCTCGTGGCAGCCTTCGTCATGAGCGTGTGCAGCCGCTCTTCGACCCTGGCCAGCGTCACGTCGAACGACCACAGGTCGAGCTGGGCGGCGATGGACGAGAGCTTCACCGACACGTAGTCGACCGTCGGGTCTGCGATCAGATCGAGAGTGCGCTCGAAGCGACGCTGCGCTTCGCCGTCCCCGAGCACCATCTCGCCGAGCAGGTTCACGTTGAGGTCGAAGCCCTGCTTGCGCTGCCGGGCGAGGTGGGCGTGCATCGGACGCGGTTCGGCGTCGACGACGAGGTGTCCAACGATCTGTCGCATGCGTCGGCGGGCGATCGGCATGACGAGGTCGGGGATCTTCGGTGCAAGCGCGGCGCCCGCGCGCAGCAGGCCCTGGTCGACCGGTGACAGGAACGAGGGTAGGGGCTTGCCCTGCACCAGGGCCTGGAGCTGACGGGCTGCGGCCGCGTTGTCGCGGTGCCGGGCCACCCGATCGACGAACTGCATCGTGAAGTCGATGCCCTCCGGGTCGTCGATCACTCCCTGCAGGCGCCGGACGGTGCGCTTCTCCGAGCGGCGCTGATCGGCGCGGGCCCGCCGGAGCCAGTCCCCGGCAAGATCGACGGCGCTCTGCGCGAGTGCGTCGGCGGTTGTCGATCTCGCAGGCCTCGCCGTGGTGACCACGAGGCCATCCTCGGACCCTCGCCGCTGGGTGTCCACCGTCTTGCGGCCTCAGGTGCGCCCGAGCGTCCGAGAGTCAGGGGGCAATAGGTGCGAGCGAGTCGGACGCAAGCCAGCGCGCCGGGTAGCGTCCGAGGACGGTGAGGCAATAGGTGCGAGGGGCTCGGACGCAAGCCGTCGAGCGGGGCGGCTACCGCGGTATCCTGTTCATCGGGACGTCATGTCCCGTTCGTCAGGAGGCCATCATGCTGCACGACCTCGAGGACCTGTCTCTCGACACCAAGATCGCGGTCAGGGCTGCTCGGGAGCGCCTCAACACCGAGTTCGTGGGCAAGGTCGGGCAGGAGTCCGTCGACGCCGTGCTGCAGGCCAGCTGGGACCACATCGACGCTGGTGCACGCATCAAGAACCACGTCCCCCTGCTGGCGGAGCGGTTCGCCCGCGGTCAGCTGTGGGCGTTGGCCCGGATGAACGGGCATCACGAGGGACTCCCAGCCGTCCTGTTCCTCGACACGCATGACGGCGGACGAGCCAAGATGGCCAAGGGGCTGCTGGGGCTCGAGATCGACGGCGAGGTACTGGCCTTCTCAGCCGGCGTCGACCCCGAGGTCGACGTCGTTCCCGAGGTGCTCGAGGTCATGCACGAGGTAGGCGTCTCGCTCGAGCAGTCGTTCCCCAAGCCGTACACGGCCGAGATGCTGCAAGCAGCGGACCTGGTCGTCAGCTTCGGCGACGGCGAGGCAGTGGCGTCCTCCGACGACACCCCGCACGAGCACTGGGACGTCGCCGACCCGCGGGGTAGGTCGCTGGACGAGGTCCGGGCGATTCGCGACGACATCGCCGCACGCGTCGCCGACCTCGCGGCCCGACTGCCGAGGTCGCAGCGCAACACGTCCTAGGCAGGCTGCCAGCCCATCTGTGGCGTGAAACCAGTAGTCAGCCGAGATCCATGCGCGCGTGGACGTGACCGGCCACGACCGCATGCTGCGCGGGGTCGTCGATCTGCTCCATGATCCGCTCCACCACGGTGTGCCGGGCTGCGTCGCCGGTCAGCCCCTCGGCGCTCACCTGGCCGATGACGACCTCGATCAACTCGGCGAGCTCCATCGACGTGGCGTGGCCGCCCGTCACAGTCTCGACGCTGTCCGACGACTGAAGGTGCCTGTCCGTCATGAGTGATACTCCCTTTCCCCCTGGGGGTCTTCACAACCAGTGTCGTCCGAAAGCGGGCGCGCCACAATGGCCGGATGCTGGCGTGGCACGTCACTCGTCCCGGACCCCTCGCTGGGCACCCGCTTGATCGCTGCCAGGTCGCCCCGCCCGAGCCAGACCCGGACGAGCTGCGCGTTCGCGTGCTCGCCTCGGGCGTGTGTCGCACTGACCTGCATGTCGCCGAAGGTGACCTGCCCGTGCGCCGGTCAGCGGTGGTCCCTGGCCACGAGGTCGTGGGAGAGGTGGACGCGCTGGGCGCCGACGTGGCGGGCTTCGCAGTTGGCGACCGGGTCGGTGTGGCGTGGCTGCGTCGCACCTGCGGGCGGTGCCGCTACTGCGCTCGCGGCGCCGAGAACCTCTGCCCCGACTCGGAGTACACGGGCTGGACGCACGACGGTGGATACGCCGAATACGTGACCGTCCCGGCCGACTTCGCCTACCGGCTTCCCGCCGGGTACTCCGATGAGGCTTTGGCCCCCCTGCTGTGTGCGGGAATCATCGGCTATCGCGCCCTGTCGCGGGCGTCGTTGCCGCCGGGTGGCCGGCTCGGGATCTACGGGTTCGGCGGGTCGGCGCACCTGGCGGCTCAGGTGGCGCTCGCACGCGGCGCGACCGTTCACGTCATGACGCGTTCGCCTGAGGCTCGCGACCTGGCTCTGACGCTGGGGGCCTCCACGGCCGGGGATGCGCAGGCTCGACCGCCGGAGCCGCTCGACGCCGCGATCCTGTTCGCCCCGGTCGGCTGGCTCGTCCCGGTGGCCCTCGAGGCCCTGGACCGCGGGGGTGTGCTGGCGATCGCTGGCATCCACCTGTCCGCCGTACCACCGCTGGACTACGAGAAGCACCTGTTCTACGAGCGTGAGGTGCGCTCGGTTACGTCGAACACGCGCGAGGACGGCCGAGACTTCCTGTCGTTCGCTGCCCAGCACCGGCTGTCGGTCCAGACCACCTCCTACCCGCTCGACCACGCCGATCGCGCCCTCGCTGACCTGGCGGCCGACCGTGTCAACGGCGCTGCCGTGCTGCTCTCCTGACGGTTGGACGCAGGATTCGACCCACGCCTCTTGCCATTGGGTTACTCGTCAGTAACACTGGTCAGTAACAAGGCCGCGGCGCCGACGTCATCGGTGTACGCCCATTCGTCCCCAAGGAGTCCAGATGCCATCCAGTACCCGTCAGGCCGAGATCGAGGCCCGCAAGGTGGCCGAGTCCGGTCGTCAGACCGAGTGGCACCTGCCGTCGTTCGGCAAGGAGCTCTACCTCGGTGACTTCCGGCTCGACCTGATCGCGCCGTTCCCGACCGAGTCGCCTGAGAAGGCGGCCAAGACCGAGGTCTTCGTGGAGAAGGTGCGCCACATCTGCGAGACCGAGTGGCGCGAGGTCGGGGCCGAGATCGAGAAGACCGGCGTGATCCCCGAGTTCGTGATCAAGGGGCTGGCCGACCTCGGCGCGTTCGGCATGAAGATCCCTGAGGAGTACGGCGGCCTCGGGCTGTCGCAGGTGGCCTACAACCAGGCGCTGATGCTGTTGACGCAGGTGCACGGATCGTTGGGCGCGCTTCTCTCGGCGCACCAGTCGATCGGCGTGCCGCAGCCGGTGAAGCTGTTCGGGACCGAGGAGCAGAAGAAGGAGTTCCTGCCCTCGCTGCGCCAAAGGAGCCATCACCGCGTTCCTGCTGACCGAGCCCGACGTCGGCTCGGACCCGGCTCGCATGAAGTCGACTGCCGTCCCGACTGAGGACGGCAAGGGCTACATGCTCAACGGCGTGAAGCTCTGGACGACCAACGGCGTCATCGCCGAGCTGGTCGTGATCATGGCTCGGGTGCCGAAGTCCGAGGGCCACCGCGGCGGCATCACCGCGTTCGTCGTCGAGATGGAAAGCCCCGGCATCACCGTCGAGCATCGCAACGACTTCATGGGCCTGCGCGGGCATCGAGAACGGCGTCACCCGGTTCGACGACGTCTTCGTGCCGGCCGAGAACCTGATCGGCAAGGAGGGGCACGGGCCTTCGCATCGCGCTGACCACGCTCAACGCGGGCCGACTCGCCATCCCGGCGATGTGCGGCGGCGTCGGCCAAGTGGGCCACCAAGATCGCCCGCGAGTGGGCCGGCGTTCGCGACTCCATCGGGCGCCCGGTCGGCAAGCACGAGAGCGGTGGCCGAGAAGCTGTCGTTCATGGCGGCGACGACGTTCGCGCTGGACGCCATGCTGGAGATCACGGCCCTGATGACCGACGAGGGCCGCAACGACATCCGCATCGAGTCCGCGATCGCCAAGCTCTACGCGACCGAGATGGGCTGGCAAGGTTCTCGACGAGCTCGTCCAGGTCCGTGGCGGACGCGGCTACGAGACCGCCGAGTCGCTGAAGGCGCGCGGCGAGCGGGCCGTGCCCGCCGAGCAGGTGCTGCGCGACATGCGCATCAACCGGATCTTCGAGGGCTCGACCGAGATCATGCACCTGCTGATCGCTCGCGAGGCCATCGACCAGCACCTCTCAGTTGCCGGCGACATCATCGACCCAGAGGCCGACCTGCAGGCGAAGGGCCAGGCGGCAGTGCCGCGCCGCGGGGTTCTACGCGAGCTGGCTGCCGAAGCTGGCGGTCGGCAAGGGCAAGTCCCCGGCGCCTACGACGAGTTCGGCGAGCTGGCCAGGCACCTGCGCTACGTCGAGCGGCAGCTCGCGCAAGCTCGCTCGCTCGACGTTCTACGGGATGAGCCGCTGGCAGGGGCGCGCTCGAGCACCAGCAGGCGTTCCTCGGCCGGATCGTCGACATCGGCGCCGAGCTGTTCGCGATGTCGGCGGCGGTCGTGAACGCGGAGCAGATCCGCACCGACGCCGGGGGCGCCAAGGGCGCGAAGCCGTCGAGCTCGCCGACCTGTTCTGCCGTCAGGCCGAGCTGCGCATCGGCCGGCTCTTCGACGCGCTGTGGAAGAACACCGACTCCCGTGACATGAAGGCCTCGGCGGGTCTTCTGGAGGGCAAGTACCACTGGCTGGACGAGGGAATCGTCGACCTCACCGAGGGCACCGGTCCGTGGATCTCCGACGAGGAGTTCGGGCCCACCCAGGTCGAGGACGTACGACGAGACCCGTACGCCACGGTGTGAGGCGTCCGCTGCGTCGTTGACGCGTGAGCACGGGGGGCTCGAGCTTCTGCTCGGGCCCCCCGTGCTGTCACCGGACCCTCGCTCCCTCGCCGGCCCTCGCTCTGTCTAGGGTCGGAGCCTGTGACTGCTCGTCCGTTGTCCGAGCTCATCGACCCCGGGTGGGCTGGCGCACTCGAGCCCGTGGCTCCCCAGGTGGCGGCCATGGGGGACTTCCTGCGCGCAGAGATTGCGGCCGGACGTGGCTACCTGCCTGCCGGGCACCTCGTTCTGCGTGCCTTCACCCAGCCCTTGGACTCCGTGCGCGTGCTCATCGTGGGCCAGGACCCCTACCCCACGCCCGGTCACCCGGTCGGTCTGAGCTTCTCGGTCGGTCACGACGTCCGGCCGCTCCCACGAAGCCTGCAGAACATCCTCACCGAGTACCAGGCAGATCTCGGCTTGCCGCATCCGTCGTCCGGCGACCTCACGCCGTGGGCCGAGCATGGAGTGCTTCTGCTCAACAGGGTGCTCACCGTCCAGCCCGGAAAGCCGGCGTCCCACCGCGGAAAGGGCTGGGAGTCGGTCACCGACCAGGCCATCTCGTCGCTCGTGGCACGCGACGAGCCACTGGTGGCCATCCTGTGGGGCCGCGATGCGCAGTCGCTGGCGCCGGCACTGGCCGACGTCCCCACGATCACGAGCCCCCACCCGAGCCCGATGTCGGCCGACCGAGGGTTCTTCGGCTCTCGACCGTTCAGCCGGGCGAACGAGCACCTTGACGAGCTGGGCGAGGGCCCCGTGGACTGGCGACTGCCCTAGGTCTCGGCGGGATCCGCGGCAGCCACGGTGGCTTCGGGTGGGGACGGAGCAGGGGGATGGGTGGCCTGCCCGCGTGAGCGGAGGTCGTTGCGGACCTTGATGACGGTAGCGGTGAGCGGGGCCCCGAGGATGAGCCCGCTGAAGCCTGCGGCGATACCGCCCATGGTGGTGGCGATGATGACCACCATGGGGTGCAGCCCGAGCGACTGGCCTATCACGCGCGCCTCGACCAGCGGTTCGAGCACGTTCTGTGTCAACAAGACGATGGCCAGCATGATCAGCGCGGTCGTGAAGCCGCCGCTGGCCAGGCCCAGCACGACCGCGAGCGTGCCGGCGACGACAGCTCCCAGGTAGGGCACGAACCCGCCGAGGAAGGTCAGGACGGCGATCGCCGGTACCAGCGGGATGCCCAGCACGGCCGCGCCGACCGAGATGACGATCGAGTCGAACACGGCCACGACCGCCCGCCCGGTGAAGTAGCTGACGAACCACGCTGACGCCGGACCTGGTCACCGAGACGACCTCGACCGCCTGGCTGCCGTCCAGGTTGCGGTGGGCCCACTCCGGCAGGACCGGGGCGTCACGCATGAGGAAGTAGAGGAACACCAGACCGAAGAACAGCCCGATCACCAGGGCGGCGGCGCTAGACGCGGCGCTGGCCGCGGACGACAGGAGCCCGCCGCCCCCCGTGGAGAACAGCGACGTCACGGCGTCACGCGCCGGCTCGATGATGCCCTCGTCGATCCCGAACCCGGCCAGCCACGTCTGGAGGTCGGCGAAGGCGATGCTGAACGCGGCCGAGAGTTCCTCGCTCTGGTCGATCACCGACCGCGTGATGAGCGCCACGATCAGCACGAGCCCACCGATGATGAGCAGGATGGTCAGCAGCGCGCCGAGGCTGCGCGGCACGCCGAACCGCTGGAGCAGGTCGACGACCGGGACGAAGACTGCCGCTGCGACGGCGCTGAAGACGATCGGCAGGACGATCGTGCTGAATGTCGACAGCCCGAGTACGACGACGGCACCGAGCCCCAGCACCCCCAGGGCCAGCCACGAGAAGATGCCCGCGCGGGCGAGCCAGTCCGGCACAGGCAGCGACGACACGACCGCAGCATTCCACGGGTCCGGCCTGTGCTCACGCCGTGGCGTCACACCGGCACGGCGAACGTCTCCACGATCGCGTCCAGGTTCTCCCGCATCCGCTCGGGTGGCACCCGGTACCAGGCGCCGCCGAGGATCAGGTGGTCGACCAGCCCGCCGATCTCGTGGACCCGCTCGCGGACCTCGTCCGGGGTCCCGGCGATGGCGTAGCGCTCCAGCACGTCGTCGGGTACCGCAGCAGCCAGCGCGTCCGGGTCACCTCCGGAGTCGACGAACACCCTGCCGAGATCCTCGGTCAGGTACGCCTCCCCGTTCGCCGCGAAAACGCCGGAGTAGTTCGGGGTCGTCCCGTAGAAGCCCACCTGGGCCTTCGCCTCACGGATGGCGACGTCGCGATCGGCCGCGATGCTCAGGATGACCCCCTGAGCGAGGGTGAAGTCCGCGCGCGATCGACCCGCCTCGGCCAGTGCCTGCTCAACGCGCGGGAGCACGTCCCGGCGCAGGTACGTCGGCGAGGTGAACGGGTGCCCGAGCAGGCCGTCGGCATAGGTGGCCGCTGCGCGGGTCATCATCGGCCCGACGGCGGCGACGAACACCCGGGGGAGCGCGCGGCTGCTGGCGCTGCCGAGGCCGTTGAGCCCGGGACGCATGACGCGGTAGATCTCGCCGCGGAAAGGAGCCCGCTCGCCCCGCTCCATGGCCCACACCGTCCGCATGGCCTGCACGTACTCGGCCATGCGGGCCGCCGGCCGGTCGAAGGCGGCGCTGTACCTGTCGGTGATGACACGGCGTACCTGGCTGCCCAGTCCGACGACGAACCGGTCGCCGGACAGCTCGTTGAGGTCCCACGCCTGCATGGCCGTGACGGTCGGTGAGCGCGGGAACGCCAGGGTGATGTTGGTGCCCACGTCGACGCGGGTCGTCGACTGGACCAGGACCGTGGCGGCGACGATCGAGTCGTGATCGGTCTCGGAGACCCACACCGTCTCGAAGCCGCTGGACTCCGCAGCGCGACCGAGGTCAGGTAGGTCGGCGTAGGAGCCGCCGACAGCCAGTCCGAGCGACGGCACGGGTCACTCCGGGACCTGGACCGGGTGCGGGAACTCGGTCGCCCGGTTCTGGAACGACAAGATCTTGGGGTTGATGACCACGCCCTCCTGGATCTCGATAGCCGCGGCGATCGTCGTGTCGTTCTCCCAGGCATCGGGCCCGGCGAGAACCGTCGGGACGAAGGGGATCAGCGCCTCGGAGATCTCCCAGGTGGCCGAGTTCCACAGGTACGACGGGCTGTGGTCGACGCCGTAGTAGTGGATGTCGTGCCCGACCGTGAACATCGGGTCGGTGAAGGGGGTCGGGGTGGCGAACTCGAACCCCATGCCCTCGTCGCAGGAGACGTCGACGATCAGCGTGCCCGGTCTGAACTCGGCGAGGTCGTCGAGGGTGGCGAACATGATGGGCGCATCGGTGTCCTGCAGGATGCAGTTCACGATGATGTCATGCTCAGCAAGAAACTCGTGGGTGGGCTCGTTGCCGGCACGGCGGTGCGTGACGGTCCGGCTGGGGTCATCGGTCGTCCGCTCGATGTGGCCGAGCGTGACCGACGGCATCGGGGACGGCACCGCTGTCACCTCGCGCTTGGTCAGAGCGACCACGTCGTGGACGCCTTGCGACTGCAGCGCCGTGATCGCACCGCGGGCGGTATTGCCGAAGCCGATGACGACCGCCGTCAGCCGTCGGCCGTACACGCCGGACGTGCCCATCAACGCCATCGCGTGCAGGACGGAGGCGTAGCCGGCGATCTCGTTGTTGCGATGGAAGACGTGCACACCCTGGACCCCTGGCGGCCCCCAGTAGTGCATGGCCTCCCAGGCGATCAGCGTCAGCCGCTTGTCGATCGCCAGCTGGGTGAGCTCGGCGTCCTGGACGCAGTGCGGCCAGCCCCAGAGCACCTGGCCGTCGCGCAGGGCAGCCACGTCCGGGATGGTCGGCTTGGGCATGAGGACGACGTCGCTTCCTTCGACCAGTGCGTCGCGCGGCACGACGCCGCCGACCTGGGTGGCTATCTCGTCGTCGGAGACGCCGAACGCAGTTCCGTAGCCCGACTCGACCAGCATGGCTGCCCGCACGTCGGGGCCGAGCCTGTCGATGTGGCGTGGATGGATCGCCACCCGCTTCTCGTTCTCCTTCGACGAGGTGCCCAGCACCCCGAGTGTCAGCATGCTCATCTGGCCTCCTGGGTCGGTGCGATCAGGGCGGCGACGGCGTCGACGACCGGCGTCGTCCCGCCTGTCAGCTCGAGGGTCATGCCGGCAGTACCCGGCTCGTCGAGCAGGGCGGCGACCACTGCGGCAACGTCGTCGCGTGGGACCGCTCCGCGTGGGACGTGGGGAGCCAGCGTCACCAGCCCGCTGCCGACGTCGTCGGTGAGGCGCCCGGGCCGCAGGATCGTTGCGCGGAGCCCCTGTCTGGCTCGCAGGTCGCTCTCAGCGGCTGACTTCGCTCGCAGGTAGGCGAGGAAGACCTCGTCCATCCCCTCCGGCACCTCTCCGTGGGACACGAGGTCGGCTCCCATGGACGAGATCTGAACCAACCGCCGAACTCCTGCCGTCTCTGCCGCGTCAGCCACGAGGGACGCCGCTGCGCGGTCCACGGTGTCCTTGCGTGCCAGCCCGCTACCGGGGCCGGCGCCGGCCGCGAAGACCACGCAGTCCGAGCCGGAGACCGACGACGCGACCTGGTCCACCGATGCGGACTCGAGGTCGAGCAGCACGCCCAGGGCGCCGTCGTGCTCGACGTCAGGCAGGTGTGCCGGCTGGCGAACCATGCTGACCACCTGGTCACCGCGGGCGGTCAGCAGACGGGTGAGGCGTCGGGCGATCTGGCCGTGTCCTCCGGCGATCACTGTGCGCACGGCGTTCGACCCTAGTCCGCTGGCGCCGCCATGGGAGCCAGCGCGTCACGCAGGGCACCAAGCCGGTCGTGGTCGGCTGAGTACCAGACGTTGGTCTGCCTCTTGTTGGCGTGGACCAGTCCCGCCTGGCGTAGCACCTTCAGGTGGTGCGAGACCGTCGGTTGGCTGCGCCCGACCGGCACCACGAGGTCGCAGGCGCAGATCTCTCCGCCGTCGGCCGTGACGACCCGGTTCAGCACCTGGACCCGGACGGGGTCCGACAGTGCCCGGAAGGCGACTGCCAGGTCTTGCGCCTGCTGGGGGGACAGCGGACCCGACGAGAGCGGCGCACAGCACGCGAGCGACTCCATGGCCATCATCATAGTGCAAATATCGACGAGAGTCAGTATTGACGAACGTCAATATGTGATCTATCGTGGCGTCATGAGAACGACGAGCGACACCGCCGCCACGATCCATTCGCAGGTTCGCGAACGCTACGCGGAAGCGGCCAGGTCTGCCGACGACTGCTGCGCCTCCAGCGACTGCTGCGACCCAGGCCAGGTCGTCGACATCGACGACACCTTCGGACGCAACCTCTACAGCATCGACGAGCAGGGCGAGGTGCCCTCTGCTGCGCTGGCAGCCAGCTTGGGCTGTGGCAACCCGATGATGGTGGCGGCGCTCGAACCGGGAGAACGCGTGCTCGACCTAGGGTCGGGCGGTGGCATCGACGTGATCCTGTCCGCCCGTCGTGTGGGCGAGACCGGGCGTGCGTACGGGCTCGACATGACCGACGAGATGCTCGCCCTGGCTCGTCGCAACGCCGAGGTGGCCGGGGTGACCAACGTCGAGTTCCTGAAGGGCCAGATCGAGGCCGTGCCGCTGCCCGACGACGCGGTCGACGTCGTGATCTCGAACTGTGTCGTCAACCTCAGCCCGGACAAGCCGGCGGTGTTCGCCGAGATGGCTCGTGTGCTGCGGCGGGGCGGGCGCCTCGGGGTCGCCGATGTCGTGGCCGACGATGCCCTGTCACCAGCCGACCGGGCCGAACGCGGCGACTGGGCAGGGTGCATCGCCGGTGCGCTGTCGTTCACCGAGTACCGGGATGGCTTGGCCGAAGCAGGTTTCACCGATGTCAGCATCGAGTCGGGCGTCGAGGAGCCGCGGGGGATGCACCACTGCCTGATCAAGGCAGTGCGTCGATAGCCGTCCGTGGCTCGGCGCGCTAGCGGCCGGTGAATCGAGCCGGCCGACGCTCGACGAAGCTCCGCACCCCTTCGTGAGCGTCCTCGCTGTCCAGCAGTGGGGATAGCAGGTCGCGAATGTGCAGCGCAGCGGCCTCTGGTCCGTCGGCGACAGCGCAGCGAGCGTTCGCCAGGGTGGCCTGGACTGCCCGCGGAGCCTGCTGCGCGATGAGCGCGGCGATCTCGCGAGCTCGGTCGGCCTGCTGACCGGCCGGAACGACCTCCTGCACCAGCCCGATGCGCAGGGCGTCGTCGGCCCCGAACTCCTCACCGGTCAGCAGGAACCGCATCGCATTGCCCCACCCGAGCTGCGCCGGTCCCCGGAACGTCGCGCCGCCGAACGGCATGATGCCGCGGGCGATCTCCATCTGCCGGAAGCGCACGTCGTCGGCGCACACGACGATGTCGCTGGCCAGCGCCAGCTCGATCGACAGGGTGAAGGCGATCCCGCCGACTGCCATGACCACCGGCTTCGGTACCTGCTCGCGCCAGACGCCGAACGGGTCGTACGCGTGGCCCCCCGAGAGAGCTCCCGGGCCGTGCTCGGCCACGGCGGGCCCGACCTCGTCCAGCTGCAGGCCGGCGGAGAAGTGCGGCCCGTGGTGGAACAAGACGCCCGCCCAGAGGTCGGGTTCGTGCCCCAGCCGCTGGTACGCCGCCCCGAGCTCGTCGATCAGCGCCAGGTCGAACGCGTTGTACTTCTCCGCTCGGTTGATGCCCATGAGCAGGACGTGGCCATCGGTCTCCAGCGTGACGCGCGGCTGCATGCTCCGACGCTAGCGGCACCGCGCGCCGGGAGGAGCGAGCGGGCGCGCTCGTCGGCATGACGTAGGCCACTTGGCCTTCTCGTGGGGCATCGGCGCTGGTTATCGTGCCTTTCGTGACAGAACAGACGGCTGCACACCGCCTCTACGACGCCGACGGGGAACCGACGCGCGACCGGCCCTGGATCATCCGCACCTACGCCGGTCACTCCAGCCCGAAGGCCTCCAACGAGCTCTACCGCAAGAACCTCGCCGCTGGGCAGACAGGGCTCTCGATCGCGTTCGACCTGCCGACTCAGTGCGGGTACTCCAGCGACGAGGCCATCGCCGGCCCGGAGATCGGCAAGGTCGGCGTGCCCATCAACTCCCTCGACGACATGGAGCACCTGTTCGACGGCATCCCGTTGGAGCAGATGAACACGTCCATGACGATCAACGGCACCGCGATGTGGCTGCTGTCCCTCTACGTCGCCCTGGCCCGCGAGCGTGGCGAGGACGTCACCAGGCTCACCGGCACTACTCAGAACGACCTGGTCAAGGAGTACCTCGCCCGCGGCACCTACATCTACCCGCCGGCAGAGAGCATGCGGCTCATCGCAGAGATGTACGAGTTCTGCCTCGACGCCATGCCGAAGTGGAACGCGTCCAACATCTGCTCGTACCACCTGCAGGAGGCCGGGGCCACGCCTGCCCAGGAGCTCGCGTTCGCGCTGGCCAACGCGCTGAGCCTGCTCGACCTGCTCGAGCAGCGCGGGCACTTCACCGATGAGCAGTTCGACCGTGCCGTGGGTCGCATCTCGTTCTTCGTGAACTCCGGCATCCGGTTCATCGAGGAGATGAGCAAGATGCGGGCGTTCGTCGAGCTGTGGGACGAGCTCCTTGTCGAGCGGTACGGGGTCGAGAACGAGAAGTACCGCCGGTTCCGCTATGGCGTGCAGGTCAACTCGCTCGGGCTCACCGAGTCGCAGCCGGAGAACAACGCCTGGCGCATCCTGATCGAGGCCCTGGGCGTCACGATGAGCCGCAAGGCCAGGTGCCGGGCTCTGCAGCTGCCCGCCTGGAACGAGGCGTTGTCGCTGCCGCGGCCCTGGGACCAGCAGTGGTCGCTGCGCCTCCAGCAGATCCTCGCCTACGAGACCGACCTGCTGGAGTACCCCGACCTCTTCGACGGCAGCCCCGTCATCGAGTCGAAGGTGGCCGAGCTGAAGGCCGGCGCTCGCCAGGAGATCGAGCGAATCATGGAGATGGGCGGGGTCATCCCGGCCATCGAGTCCGGCTACATGAAGTCGGCGCTCGTTCGGTCGATGTCGGAGCGTGTCAGCCGCATCAACACTGGTGAGCAGGTCATCGTCGGGGTCAACAAGTGGACCGACGGCCTCGACTCGCCCCTGCTGTCCGGCGAGGACGGCGGCCTGTTCACCCTCGACGAGGGCGCGATCCGCGACACCCTCGCGCAGCTGGAGCAGACCAAGGCCGAGCGCGACCCGAATCGTGTCGCGGCCGCTCTGGCCGCGCTCGAGGACGCGGCACGTGACGGGACCTCGATGATGGAACCGTCGATCGAGTGCGCCCTGGCGCGCGTCACTACCGGCGAGTGGGCAGGAGCGCTGCGTGGGGTGTTCGGCGAGTACCGCCCTGCGACCGGTGTGGAAGGACAGCAGCTGAGCCTGTCCGGTGACCGGGTCGACTCGCTGCGGGCCCGGCTCGATGCCCTGACGCAGACGCTGGGGCATCGGCCGCGGCTGGTCGTGGGCAAGCCAGGGCTGGACGGGCACTCCAACGGCGCTGAGGTGATCGCGGTCTCGGCGCGGCACGTCGGTTTTGACGTCATCTACTCCGGCATCCGGCTCTCTGCCGACGAGATCGTCACGTCGGCGGTCGAGGAGGGGGCTGACGTCATCGGTGCATCAGTGCTCTCCGGGTCCCACCTAGCCCTCGCCGAGCAGATCCTGGACGGGCTGCGCGAGCAGGGAGCCGAGCACATCCACGTCGTGCTCGGTGGGATCGTCCCGGAGTCCGACTTCGACAAGCTGTACGCCCTGGGTGTGCGCCAGGTCTACACCCCGGCCGACTACGAGCTTCTCGACATCATGGAGGCGATGGTCGGGCTCCTCGAAGAGCACCCGTCCCACGTCGGGGTCACGTCCTGAGCACCCAGCTCGACGTCCCCGCCACCGTCGACGCAGCGCTGCGGGGCGCGAAGGGGGCCGTCAGTCGACTGGTCGGCCTGTTCGAGGACCAGCGCCCGGTCGTGCTGGAACAGCGCGCCGACGGTGGTCGCGGAGCTCGAGCGCCGGGGTGCGCAGCCCGACGCGGTCGTGCTGGGCGTAACGGGCACCCCCGGCTCGGGGAAGTCGTCCCTGCTGGCTCGCCTGACCACGACCATGCTTGAGCAGCGAAGCCACCTGTCGATCGGGGTCGTGGCGGTCGACCCGTCCAGCCACCTCTCCGGAGGGTCGCTGCTCGGGGACCGGACCCGGTTGCGGCCGTCGAGCGGTGGCGCCCGGCTCTTCTTCCGGAGCCAGGCCTCGGCAACCGAGCTGGGCGGACTCGGGCCGTCGAGCTTTCAGGTCTGCCGGCTGATGGCGTACCTGTTCGACCTCGTGCTCGTCGAGACGGTCGGCGTGGGTCAGAGCGAGGCCGACATCCGACACCTCGCCGACCAGGTGTATCTCGTGCTCGCGCCCCTCGGCGGTGACGAGGTGCAGTTCCTGAAGGCTGGGATCATCGAGGTGCCGCACGCGTTCGTGCTCAACAAGTGCGACGAGCCGTCGGCCCAGCAGAGCCTGCACCACCTGCAGAACAGTCTGTGGCTGGCCCGCCCCTTCGACGAGGAGCCGGTGCCGATCTACCAGACCAGCGCCAAGACCGGCCAGGGCATCGCTGAGCTCTGCGACGCCATGCTCGCCACCGTGGCCGGCGAGCACGCCGGGGTCAAGGGACGCGAGCCGTACTTCTTCGTCCGCTGGGTGAAGGACGAGTGGGGCCGGGTCGGAGCGACCCACCTCGAGCAGGCCCTCGGTGGAGCCGAGTCCTGGCTCGCCAGCGCCGGAGGCTTCGAGCGTGCTCAGGCGGAGTTCACGACGACGCTGGTGGCGACCCTTCCGCGCTGACGGGCGCGTACTGCTGCGGGGGTCTGTCCAGCCAGCCGAGCTTGTCGAGCAGGGTCTGTGCGGCGCGGGTGGCCGTCGTGTCTCCGGAGCGCAGCTGCTCCTCGAGGGCGACGACCGTGTCCTTGGTGACGCCGTCGTGCCGGAGCCGGTGCATGACCCGGTCTCGCACGGTGGCCCACATCCAGGCGACCTCCTGGTCGGACCGTCGCCGATCCAGGGCGCCTGACTCGGCCATCGCCGCGCGGTGGGCGCACACCTGGTCCCAGACCTCGTCGATGCCCTCGCCGGTCTTCGCCGAGCAGGTCATCACCGGCACCCGCCATCCGTCGTAGGCCGGCTCCATCATCCGCAGGACGTCGGCCAGCTCCCGGGCGGCCCGCTTGGCCTCGATCACGTTGTCGCCGTCGGCCTTGTTGACCGCGATCACGTCTGCCAGCTCCAGCACGCCGCGCTTCATGCCCTGCAGGGCATCGCCGGTGCGCGCCACCATGAGCAGGAGAAACGTGTCGACCATCTCCGCCACGGTGGTCTCGGACTGCCCGACACCCACCGTCTCCACGAGCACCACGCCGTACCCGGCGGCCTCGACGACCACCATGGCCTGTCGGGTCGCCCGGGCGACGCCCCCAAGCGTGCCGGACGTCGGGGAGGGCCGGATGAAGGCGTTCGGGTCCACGGACAACCGGGTCATGCGGGTCTTGTCGCCGAGGATGCTCCCGCCATGACGGGTCGACGACGGGTCCACGGCCAGCACCGCCACCCGGTGACCCGCGGCAGTGAGATGAGTCCCGAGTGCGTCGATGAACGTCGACTTGCCGGCCCCCGGGACTCCGCTGATCCCGACGCGCTGGGCTGCTCCCACCCCCGGAAGGAGGCGCACCAGGAGGTCCTGGGCGAGCTCCTGGTGGTCCGGACGGGTGGACTCGACCAGGGTGATCGCCCGGGCCATGGCTGCCCGTCTGCCGGCCTGGACGCTGTCGGCGAGGGCAGCGACGTCGATGGCGGAGCGGGGGGATCCCGTCACGTCGAGTCTCCGGTGAGCACCTCACCGGAGAGCCGCTCCTCGAGGTCGTCGAGCAGGTCCAGGGCGGCCTCGGCGATCACTGTGCCGGGCGGGTACACCGCGGCGGCGCCGGCGTCCAGCAGCGGCTGGACGTCGTCGGGAGGGATCACCCCGCCGACCACGATCATGATGTCCCCGCGCTCGAGCGCAGCCAGCTCGTCTCGCAGCTGCGGCACCAGCGTGAGATGTCCGGCCGCCAGGGAAGACGCCCCGACCACATGGACGTCGGCCTCGACGGCCTGCAGCGCCGCCTCGGCCGGCGTCTGGAACAGCGGACCCACGTCGATGTCGAAGCCGAGGTCGGCGAACGCCGTCGCGATCACCTTCTGCCCCCGGTCGTGACCGTCCTGGCCCATCTTGGCCACGAGCATCCGGGGTCGGCGCCCGTAGGTCTCCTCGAACGTCTCGCAGCGGGATCGGACCCGCTCGGCAGCGTCGGACTGACCCATCTCTTGTCGGTACACCCCCGAGATCGTGCGGATGGCTGCGGTGTGGCGGCCGAACACCGCCTCGAGAGCGTCGCTCATCTCGCCCACGGTCGCGTGGGCGCGAGCGGCATCGACCGACAGCTTCAGCAGGTTCTGCTCGAGGCCGCGGTCCCGGGTCCCGTCCGCGGCAGCCCGGGCAGCCGCGGTGAGCGAGGCCAGGGCGCTCTCGACCCGGGCCGGGTCGCGCTCGGCCCGCAGGCGTTCCAGCTTGGCGAGCTGCTCGGTGCGCACGGCGGTGTTGTCGACCCTGAGCACCTCGACGGGTGCATCGTGCTCGGGCCGGTACTTGTTGACACCGATCACGGGCTGCTGGCCGGAGTCGATGCGGGCCTGCGTGCGCGCCGCAGCCTCCTCGATACGAAGCTTCGGCAGGCCGGCCTCGATGGCCTTGGTCATGCCGCCGGCCTCCTCGGTCTCCGCGATGTGCGCCCAGGCCTTGCGCGCGAGCTCGGCGGTGAGCCGCTCCACGTAGTACGAGCCGCCCCACGGGTCGATCACCCTCGTGGTACCGGACTCCTGCTGGAGCAGGAGCTGGGTGTTGCGGGCGATGCGTGCGGAGAAGTCCGTCGGCAGCGCCAGGGCTTCGTCCAGGGAGTTCGTGTGCAGCGACTGCGTGTGCCCCTGGGTGGCCGCCATCGCCTCGACGCACGTGCGGATCACGTTGTTGTAGACGTCCTGCGCCGTCAGCGACCAGCCGCTGGTCTGGCTGTGCGTGCGTAGCGAGAGGGCCTTGGTGTTCGTCGGGTCGAACTGGGACACGATCCGTGACCACAGCAGACGCGCCGCCCGCAGCTTGGCGACCTCCATGAAGAAGTTCATGCCGATCGCCCAGAAGAACGAGATCCGGGGGGCGAAGGTGTCGATGTCCAGCCCCGCATCCACGCCTGCCCGCAGGTACTCCAGGCCGTCGGCGAGGGTGTACCCGAGCTCGAGATCTGCCGTCGCCCCGGCCTCCTGCATGTGGTAACCGGAGATCGAGATGGAGTTGAAGCGCGGCATCTCCGCAGAGGTGTAGCCGAAGATGTCGCTGATGATCTGCATCGACGGCTCGGGCGGGTAGATGTAGGTGTTGCGGACCATGAACTCCTTGAGGACGTCGTTCTGGATCGTGCCGGTGAGGCGGGCGTGCTCGACGCCCTGCTCCTCCGCCGCGACGACGTAGAGGGCCATCACCGGCAGCACGGCACCGTTCATGGTCATCGAGACACTCATCTTGTCCAGCGGGATGCCCTCGAAGAGCGTTCGCATGTCCAGGATCGAGTCGATCGCCACGCCGGCCATGCCGACGTCACCCGCGACACGGGGGTTGTCCGAGTCGTACCCGCGGTGGGTGGCGAGGTCGAACGCGATCGAGAGGCCTTTCTGGCCGGCCGCCAGGTTGCGGCGGTAGAAGGCGTTGGAGTCGGCTGCGGTGGAGAAGCCGGCGTACTGCCGAATGGTCCACGGCTGGTTGACGTACATGGTCGGGTACGGCCCACGCAGGTACGGCGGGTGGCCGGGGAACGAGTGGATGTGGCTCAGGTCGTCGATGTCGCCAGCGGTGAGCAACGGAGGGACCTCGATCGTCTCCGGCGTGGTCCACACCGCGTCGTCCGGCGGTTGCCCCACCGACGCGGTGAAGGCCTGCCGCCAGGCCGCGACGTCCCCGGCTGAGGGTGCCGGACCCAGGTCCACCTCGGCGAAGCTGCCGATCGCGTGGTCGGTCATGACTGCACTCCTGACACGGTCAGTGCTCGGTCCAACAGGTCGATGGCGTCGCCGCCCGCCACCACGTACTCGGCGACGCCGGCCGCGTCGAGGTCGTCTCGCAGACCTCGGGGGTTGCCGGCCAGGTAGAGACGGGCGGGCCCGGCTGAGGCGAGGGCCGCTGCCACTGCCTGGCCCTGCTCGTCGTAGCGAGAGTCGCTGCCGCAGATGCACGCCAGGGACGCGCCGCTGGCGGCGAAGGCCTCGGCGACGGTGTCCGGAGTCTGCGGCCCCGGGTTCACCGAAGCGATGCCGCCCGCCGCGAACAGGTTGGCGGTGAACGTCGCCCTCGCCGAGTGCTCGGCGAGTGGGCCGATCGTCGCCAGGAACACGCTCGGGGGCGATCCAGTGACCTCGGCATGGGCGGCGGCGCGGTCGCGTAGCCGCTCGAAGCCCTCGGCGTAGGAGTGCGGGGCCAACGCGGGGAAGGGCGTTGGCCCGGACGACAGGTCAGGTGTTGGTGGGGCGGCGTCGGCCAGGTTCGGGAACTCGCTGACCCCGGTGATCGGCTGCGTCCGGTGCGCCACCCGGTCGGCGCGGGCCGCGCGGGTGGTGGCCACCCACTGCTGGGGCAGGCCACGCTCGAGCGCGGCTGCCATGCCACCGGCGGCCTCCAGCTCGCCGAAGCGCTGCCAGGCCCGGTGGGCCAGCTGGTCGGTCAGCCGTTCGACGAACCACGACCCGCCCGCCGGGTCGATGACCCGCGCCGCGTGCGACTCCTCGATGAGGATCGCCTGGACGTTGCGGGCCAGCCGGGTGCTCAGCGCGGCGTCCTCGGCGGAGGTGGCCTCGGAGCGCAGCAGCAGGTCGTGTGGCTCGATCGTGACGGAGTCGGCGCCGCCGACGCCCGCGGCGAACCCGGCCACCGTCGTGCGAAGCAGGTTCACCCATGCGTCGTAGCGGGTGAGCATTGCCCGGGACGAGACGACGTGCTGACGTTGAGCCGCTGCCGCGCTGGACGCACCGGCCACCTCGGCCACCCGGGCGAAGACCCGGCGCGCGGCACGCAGCTTGGCGATTGTCAGGAACTGGTTGTCCGTGGCAGACAGGCGGACCTCGATCTGCGAGAGGGCCGCGTCGACGTCCAGGCCGGCGGTGACGAGCGTGCGCAGGTACGCCGTGCCGGTGCCGAGTGCGCAGGCGACTTCGTCGGCCTCGCTGGCACCGGCACCGTGGTAGATGGCGCCGTCGGCCACCAGGGCGGCGACGCCCGGGAAGGACTCGTGAGCCGCGTGTGCCACCTGTGCCGCGGCCGCCAACCCGATCTCCGCGTCCTCGACGCCACCGCTTGCGGCGAATCGCCCCAGCGGGTCGAAGCCGAGCGCCCCGGTCACGTCGTCGGGTGAGAGCTCGCGGCGGCGGAGGAGGTCGAGCATCGCCGAGGCGGCCTCGGTCGCTGCGGGCCCGGGGGCCAGCGCCACCGGGGCCAGGTCGAGAGACACATCGGCGAGCACGGAGTCCAGCAGGTCGGTGCTCGGTGCCTGCCCGTCGAGGTCGAGCCAGATGGAGGTGGCCCCGTTCGCCAGCTCGGCCAGGATGTCGTTGTTGGTCGCCTGCGTGCTCGGCCCGAGGGTCACGCGCTGGCGGACGTCCCAGCCCGAGGGCACAGCGCCGTGGGCGAGTCGGCCACGCACGAACGGCGGTTCTCCCGGCAACCCGGCGTCGACGTCGACGTCGGGGGCGCGGTAGAGGGGCTGAAGAACGATCCCGTCGTCCGTGGTCGTCGTCAGCACCCGGCGGAACAGCTCGGCACGCTGATCGGCGTCCAGGTCACCGCGCCGTCGGGCCAGGACGGCGTCGACGCTGGCTCGCCACTGCTCCTCGCTGACCTGCGGCAGTGGATGGTCGGTCTCCCACGGTTCACGTTCACCCGTCACGGGCCCATCCTTGCCGCTGGGTCCCACGTCTGAAAGACCCGGGGTCGTGGAGTTGCCCACGCTCACCTGCCGCCTCAGGTGAGGTTGCGCTGGGCCCAGACACCGATGACGTCGGCGCAGTAGTCGGCGTCGGCATGATCGCTCAGGAGGTGATCGGCACCGGCGAGCGAGACGAACGACTTCGGGTGCCGGGCGGCGCTGAAGATGCGGGCTGGGTTGTCGATGCCGACCCGGAACGTCTGCCCGCCGATGCGCACGTCGGCTTCCCCGGGGACGCTCGCCAGGGCGTCGGGCTGCTCGAGCCGTCCCGACAGGCGGAGCCCGGCGGGCCCGGGGAACGACACGACCTCAGTGCGCGACATCATGCTCCTCTCGGTCAGGCGGCTGCCCACGGACTCGTACCTGGGTGGCAGCATGCTCGTATGGGGAGCGATCGCACCGCGAAGGCCGGCGGCCCTGCCAACGGCGTCCGGCTCGAACGCTATGCGTGGCTGTCGATCGGTGCAGCGATCACGACCATCACGCTGAAGTCGGCGGCCGCATGGGTGACCGGCTCCGTTGGTCTGCTCTCCGATGCCCTGGAGTCCGGTGTCAACCTGGTCGCGGCCATCGTCGCGCTCGTCGCCCTGAAGGCAGCGGTCCGCCCCCCGACCACCCACCACCACTTCGGCCTGGGCAAGGCCGAGTACATGTCGGCCGCCGTCGAGGGCGGCATGATCTTCGTCGCGGCTGTCGCGATCGTATGGACGGCCGTGGATCGCCTTCTCAACCCCCAGCCGGTGGAGCAGTTCGGTATCGGACTCCTCGTGGCCTCCGTGGCCGCAGTGATCAACCTGGCCGTCGGTCTGCTGCTGATCCGGGTGGGGCGTGCGCAGCGCTCGATCACGCTCGAGGCCGACGGCAAGCACCTGATGACCGACGTGTGGACAACGGTCGGCGTGCTGGTCGGCGTCGGCATCGTCGCGCTGACGGGGTGGAACGTCCTCGACCCGGTGATCGCCATCGCGGTGGGCGTCAACATCCTGGTCACCGGGTTCACGCTGCTACGCCGCTCGGGTGCAGGGCTGCTGGACGTGGCCCTGCCGCACCGGGACCAGGCCAAGGTTGGCGAGGTGATGGCTCGGTACCAGGCCGACGGGGTCCTGTTCCACGCGCTGCGCACCCGCGAGGCGGGTCAGCAGCGTTTCGTCTACGTGCACCTGCTCGTGCCCGGACAGTGGACGGTGCAGCGCGGGCACGACGTCTGCGAGCAGTTCGAACGAGACGTCGCGCGGGCGCTCCCTGGGGCCACCACCTTCACCCACCTCGAGCCGGTCGAGGACCCCGTCAGCTACGCCGACCAGGGACTAGGCGGGGACCGGTTCCATGAGCAGCCTCCGAGTGAGGACGAGGGCCGCTCAGGTCGCGCTGGGCAGTAGCCGGCCGTCGGCCGGCACGACCAGGACCGGTATCTCGGCGAACTCGAGGACGTGGCGGACCTCCGACCCCACGTACGGCTGACCGGCAGCCCGTCGGTCCGAGCGTCCGATGACGATGATGTCGGGGCGGTACGTCCGAGCCTCGGCCAAGATGGCCGGGGCCGGTCGGCCCAGCAGGGGGGCCGTCTCCGGCAGCACATCGCGCGCGCGACCCATCTCGACGACGTGGCGCAGGAGCGCGGTCTGCCCGCCACCCCGACGCGCCCGTAGCGCCTCCGAGGACTCCGCACCACCCCCGATACCGACCAGAGCCGTCTCGAGCTGGCCGTCCAGAAGCACGGTCACAGCCCGGACCTCTGCCTCGCACAGCTGCGCAAGGGTCATCGCGACCCGGGCAGCCTCGAGCCCGGCGGGGGAGTCGTCGACTGCCAGCAGGATCTTCGCTATCACGGCATCCTCCCCTGGGAGCGTCGGGGTTGGGCCTCGGTGGCTTCAGGGCTCTGGCGAGCACCCCAGCGCATCCGTACTCCGTCTTCACGCTCGGCCTCTTCGAGCGCTTCGGCAAGGGCTCGTTGGGCCCCTTCGAGACGAGGGGTCCAACGCTTCTGCAGCGCCCGCAGCCTGCGCCGCGTCGTCGACACCTCGGTCCGGACGGACTCGAGCGCGGCCGAGGCTGCCGCGTGCTCGGCGCCGACGGCGAGTGCTCGCTGGTAGGCCTCGCGGGCCAGGAGCAGGGCCGAGCTGTCGGGTGTCGCGGCATCAGCGGCGGGTTGAGGCAGACGTAGTGACGCCCCGGAGGGATAGCTGACCCCCATGGTGGTCTCCCAGCCGTAGGAGACGTCCGAGCGGTCAGCCGGCGTGGCGAAACGGACCCCTCGCTGCCCGCTGATGACTCGGGCCCGACTCATCCACAGGTCCGCGTCCTGCACGGCCGCTCTCCACTCACGCTGCGTCCGCTCGACGAGCAAGGCGAAGCGCTGCTCCTCCGCCGCCAAGATCCTCAGCTTGGTCTCGAGCAACCCGGCCCCGCGCTCGGCCACGTCCAGCCGGCGTGAGAGCCAGACCCGACCGGAGCGTCCCGGCGGCAACCCGCGCAGCGTCGTCATGAGCCGCCTCCTCGCTCGGGCGTTCCTGCAGGCAAGTAGGTCGACCGTTGCTGCGCCGACACCATCGTCAGCTCCCGTTCGGGCAGCACCGCGAGCGCCGCCCACACAAGGTCGAGGGTCTGCTCCAGAGGTCGGTTCTGCGACACCGCCTGGTCGATGACGTCCGTGTGCAGCTGCTGCTCGAACACCACGTACATGCGGTCGGTGGCGCTGAGAGCCTCCTCGCCGACGAGGTCGGCCAGCTCGCGCGCCTGTCGAGCTCGCGACAGTGCCGCCAGTGCCTGAGAGGCGACGTCGAGGTGGTCGTCGCGTGTGCGGCCCGACCCGGCCCCCTTGCGCATGAGCCGGGACAACGACGCGAGCAGGTCGACAGGCGGGTACACCGATCGGGCCGCCAGCTCGGTGGACAGCACGACCTGGCCCTCGGTGATGTACCCGGTGAGGTCCGGGACGGGGTGGGCGATGTCGCCGGCGGGCATCGTCAGGAACGGGACGATCGTCACCGACCCGGACCTGCCGCGAATCCGGCCACAGCGTTCGTAGAGCGACGCCAGGTCGCTGTAGAGGTAGCCGGGGTAGGCACGCCGAGCCGGGATCTCGCCCCGGCTCGAGGACACCTCGCGCAACGCCTCCGCGTAGCTGGTCATGTCGCCCATCACCACCAGGACGTGCCGGCCCACCTCGAATGCCAGGTGCTCTGCCACGGTGAGTGCGAGCCGAGGGGTGAGCAGTCGTTCGATCACCGGGTCGTCTGCCAGGTTCAGGAAGGTCACCAGCTGACCGGCTGCCGATCGTTCCTCCAGGGCGTCGCGCACCGAGGCGGCGT
The DNA here is from genome assembly GCA_963712175.1 of uncultured Actinomycetota bacterium. Lineage (GTDB taxonomy): Bacteria > Actinomycetota > Actinomycetes > Jiangellales > Jiangellaceae > CAVQGZ01. The sequence goes on along the minus strand of CAVQGZ010000007.1, from coordinate 167,708 downwards.
CTGCATGGGTGAGCCCCATCGCGGCGAACACGACGCTGAAGGCTTCCCCGCCCGCCGAGGCCTGCGCCGCGATCTGGGTCGCGAGCTGCAGGTGCGACAGCCCCGCGACGGAGAAGATCGGCAGCTTCTGGCCACGCACCAGCGTGGCGAAGCCGTCGATGGCCGACACGCCGGTGAGCACCGGCTCGGCGGGTGGCTCACGACGAAGCGGGTTGATCGGCAACCCGGCGGTGGGGGAGCGGCGATCGGCCAGCACCGGTGGGCCGTCGTCGATCGGCTCTCCTCGGCCGTTGCAGACCCGCCCCAGCCAGGCGGGTCCGACGGGGATGTGCAGAGGCTCCCCGGTGAACACCACGCTGGTGCGGCCCGGGTCGACACCGTCCGTTCCTTCCAGAACCTGCAGGACGGCGAGGTCGTCAGCGACCTCCAGGACGAGCCCGTGGCGGCCCTCCCGGCCCTCGAGGCTCACCTCGGCGAACTCGTCCCACCCCACTCCGGTGACACCCTGGACGAACAGCAGCGGGTCCCCGACCCGGCTGATCGAGGAGTACTCGATGCGGCCCCAGGTGCTCACGTCGGCTCTCCCAGCCTGGTGCCGTCGAGGGAGTCGAGCGCGGCGATGACCTGGTCGCGACGGGCCAGAACGCCGTCGGCGTCGTCCGCCGGCGTCTCCTCGCGGGCACGCAGCAGCGGCGAGTAGTCCTGCTCCTCGATGGTCGAGGCCAGCACGTCACGGTCCACGAGCGACTGGCAGTGGGCGACGACGTGCAGCACCGACTGGACGAGGGCGACTCCCTTCGCGGGGCTGGCCGCGGCGTCGGACTCGCGCAGCGCGTTCTGCTGCAGCACCGCCTCGCGCAGCAGACGCGCACCGAGGATGACGACCCGCTCGGCGCTCGGCAGGGATCCCAGACCGACCAGGTCGGCCAGGGCGGAGAGCCTGTCGGCGTCGGCCAGCAGCGACATGACGCGCGCACGGCGACCAGCCCAGCCTGGGTCTCCGCTGCGCGTGTGCCAGGTGGCGAGGGCGGTGGCGTCGCGCGAGAACGACCCCGTCCACGAGACGGCCGGGTAGTGCCGGGCGTAGGCAAGGTCGCGGTCCAGCGACCATACGCAGCGGACGAACCGTTCGGTGTTGGCCGTCACCGGCTCGGCCCGGTCACCACCGGGAGGGGAGACCGCCCCGAGCACCGTGACCGATCCCGTGCGCCCGCCGAGCGTCTGCACGTTCCCGGAGCGCTCGTAGAACGCCGCGAGCGAGGAGGCGAGGTCGGCTGGGTACCCCTCCTCGGCCGGCATGGCTCCCGACCTTGAGGCGAACTCCCGTAGCGCCTCTGCCCAGCGTGACGTGGAGTCGGCGATGACAACGGCGTGGTAGCCCATGTCCCGGAAGAACTCGGCCACGGTCACGCCCGAGTAGATGCTGGCCTCGCGCGCCATCATGGCCATGTTGGACGTGTTGGCGATGACGACGGTCCGGTGCGCCAGCGGTGCCCCGGTGCGGGGGTCGACCAGCTCGCCGAGGTCGGAGACGACGTCGGCCATCTCGTTGCCGCGCTCACCGCAGCCGACGTAGACGATGACGTCGGCGTCGCACCACTTGGCGATCTGCTGGAGCAGCATCGTCTTGCCGGTCCCGAAGCCGCCCGGGACGGCTGCGCTGCTTCCCCGTGCGACCGGGTAGAGCAGGTCCAGCACTCGCTGGCCCGTGACCAGCCCGGTGACCTCGTCCACCCGCTCGCGGTACGGGCGGGGGTGCCGAACGGGCCACCTCTGCACGAGCGGTACGGCGTGGTCCGTGCCCGCCGCGTCGGTCACGGCGGCCACGTCGTCGGTCTCGGTCAGCTCGCCTGAAGCGACCCACGCCAGAGTGCCCGCGACATCGGGAGGCACCTGAACCCGGAACTCCAGCGACCCGGGCACGTCCACCGTGGCAACGACGGTGCCCGGCGTGACCGTGGTCCCGGACTCGGCCGCCGGGGTGACCGTCCATCGCCTGTCGGCCGCTGCATCCGTGCGCGCGGGAGTCAGCCACTCGCCGGCGTCGGTGAGGGGGCGAAGCAGCCCGTCCACGACGGAGCCGAGCAAGCCGGGGCCGAGGGGAGCGGCCAGGGGGACTCCGGTGGGCGTCACCCGGTCGCCGGGCGCCAACCCTCCCGTGTACTCGTAGGCCTGCACTGTGGCGATCCCGTCGGCCAGCCCGACGACCTCGCCGGGCAGGCTGTCTGGACCCAGGCCCACGATCTCGGCAATGGCCAGGCCTGGCAGGTCTGCCACCTCGACCAGCGGGCCGGCAACCCGGCACACTCGTCCGGCGCTCACGGAGTCCACAGCCCCACCAGCTCGGTAGCCAGCGAGTCGATGGCAAGCTCGGCGAGATCGCCGAGGCGGTACGTCGCGCGGGCCTTGCCAGCCATCGCCACGATCCCGGCTTCGGGGAGCTCGGCCACGCTGATGTCGGCGCCGAGGTCGCGCTGAGCCGCTGCGGTGAGCCGGCGCACCACTGCGTCGTGCGTCGCCGGGTCCGTCCACAGCTCGGTGAGCCGAGACTGGACGGTGTGCCGCAGCGCCTCGAGGCCTCGGCTCTGCTCGGCCAGCACCGTTGAGCGGGCACGACGACGCGCCCTGGCACGCTGCTCCAGCCGCAGCTGTTCGGCATCGTGCTCACCCTCGGCACGGGCCTGCGCGACCACCTGTTCGGCTTCAGCTCGGGCCTGCGTGAGCTGAGCCTGCGCCTCGCCCTCGGCCTGCGCGAGCGTCGCCTCGGCATCGCTGCGTGCCTGGGCGAGCAGCGCGTCGCGCAGCGGTGCCAGCGGGTCGGCGGTGGCTGCCGACACAGCGGGCGGGTCTGTCATGGGCGTCGTGGTCATTCCGGCAGCACCGCCAGCAACGCGTGTGGGGGCCTCGGTCGACCGGCGACCGCCCGTGCCGCGTCGGCACTCACGAGGAGCAGCCGGACGTCGGTGGGCAGGTCCGCCCAGACCTGTCGCGCCTGCGCATCCGTCTCGGCCGGACGCACCTCGGCACCGGCCAGCGCCCAGCCGCCCACCTGGACGGCCGGGCCGATGGCGATCACGCAGCCCATTCGGTCTCGCCCGTCAGGTCTGCCCGATGAGGATGATGCCGACGATGAGCCCGTAGATGGCAATGCCCTCGGCCAGCCCGACGATGACCATGGCACGCCCGAAGATCTCGGGTCGCTCGCTGATGGCGGCCAGAGCGGCGGCGCCGGTGTAGGCGACTCCGATGGCAGCGCCGATGCCGCACCCGGCCACCGCGATCGACGCGCCGAGCAGGGCGGCCGAGCGGGCCGACCAGCCTGACTCGGCCGACGTCGCGGAGTCCTGCGCGATCGTGTCGACGACGGTCGTCGTCGCCCCGACCGGGCCGCTCGCCTCGGCTGGGGAGGTCGACGTGGCGAGCACCAGGCCGAGCGCCGCCAGGGCCGCGACGACGACGGCGACGTTGAACGCCAGCAGCGCACGAAGAGCACCGCGACCTTGCTTGCGCAGGACGGCACGCACCACCACCGCGGCCACCACGATGACCGGCAGGGCGATCAGCCAGGCAGTCACTCAGGACACCTCCGTTCGTACGTCGTCCCGGGCGAGGGGGATGTGCCACGGTCTGAAGGGTCGGCCTTCGGACTCGAACACCCGGGAGAAGAGCTCGTAGTACTCCAGACGCAGGGCCTGGATGCCGGCGACCAACGCCTCGAAGGCGAAGATGACGGCGTTTCCGATCACGAAGACCACGGCGCCGGCGAGCCAGCCGAGCGGCCCGGAGTCGGCCAGCGCCGTCGTCCCTTGCCACACCAGGCCGGTGAGGGCGGCATGCGCGAGCCCGAACGCGGCGAGGCGGGCGAACGACACGAGGCTCGTGCCGAGCCGGATCACGGCGTCGAACAGCTCGACGGTCGCCTGGGCAGCGCCGGCGCCGCCCCCGCCCGCGGCAGCCAGGAGGCCCACGTAGGTCAGCACGACACCGGTGAGCGCGACCACGGCGCCGCCGATCACCAGGGGGGTGCTGCTCGTCGCCACACCCCAGGCGATGATCCCCAGCCCGAGGAAGAGCGCGATGCCGGCCAGGCCGCTCTGCGCGACCAACGCGGTTCGCCATCCGCTCTCGCGCCACCGGTTCACGGTGCCGAGCAGGTAGGACCCGGCGAGCAGCACGCCGCCGACTGCGATCGCTGCCGACAGCAGCGTGATCGGGTCCTCCAGCGGGTCGAGCCACACTGGTTCGAGCACGCCCGTGGGCCCGAAGAACTCCCCGAACAGGACGCCGAACACCACCGAGGCGAGCCCGGCGCCGACGACGAACGGCCACACGTGGCGGAATCGGTTCAGCCGGGGCATGCGGCCCGCGCGCAGCAGCAGCCCCAGCAGCGCGAGAAGCAAGCCGTGGCCGGCGTCAGCGAACATGATGCCGAACATGAGGACATACGCGAGCCCGGCCACGATGGTTGGGTCGACGTCGGCGTACGGGACGGTGGCGTAGGTGCGCACAAGCGGCTCGAACGAGCGTCCGAGCCGCCCACGGGTGGCCAGCTGGGTGGGCGGGTCGGTCCCGCGGGGGACGGGCATCGGCATCAGTGCCCCTCCGTGGCGGGCGATGCTCTCGGCCACGTCACCGCGTCGGCGGGCAGGCACCCATCCGGTCAGCGCTGCCACCGATCCGCGGCGGACCGAGTCGGCTCCGACCTCGGCAAGCGCGGCCTCTCCCGCCAGCACGGACCCGGCACGCTCGACGGGAAGGCTGGCGACGACGACGTCCAGGTCGGGGGCGTCCCAGACCAGGCTTGGCGGCGGGGGGGTCTCCAGCTTCAACGCCGCCAGGCGTCGCTCCGCCTCGTTGGGCGCCGTGTCGGCTGAGTCCGCCACGTGGTCGAGCTCGACGGCCCCCGTGTCCGCGACCGCCACGAGCACGTGACGCCAGGTCTGGACGGGACCCAGCAGGGCCACCCGCTCCATCCGGACGGGCTCGACGGTCTCACGCCACGGCATCGAACAGCTCCAGGTCGTCGTGGTGACCGGCGGCGGTCTCCAGCGCTGCCCGCACCCGCCACGCGTCGACTGCCAGCACCGCCAGGGCCGCCACGGGGGGTACCACGTCGAAGGACGACCCGCGAAGGAGCGAGAACGCCTCGCGCTCGACCCGTCGCCACCAGGCGGCCTCCGCCCGCCACAAGTCCTGCGGACCGGCGACGTCGGCCAGCACCCAGGCGATGTCTCGAGGCAGCGTCGGGATGCCGGCTGACGTCCTCGGGGCGTCCGCCCAGGTGCTGCCGAGCAACGGCTCGGCAGCGGTGATGACGGACTCGGGCAGGGCTCGACCGACCATGGTCTCGCGGGTGACGAGCAGGGCGAGGGCGGAGGCCATCCACCCGTGGGCCATCGGCAGAACCCTGGACACCCGTGCGGCCCACGTCGTGCGCAGGTAGAGCCGGATCGTCCTCGTCCCGTCGCCACCCGGGTCACCCCAGGCCGACGTGGACAGCACGTCGCGCATGTCGTGCACCGACGTCGTCACTACGACCCGAGGCCAGGCCGTCGCGTACGTGCCCAGCCGGAACGTCGGCCCCGGCACCTCGCCGTGCAGCGAGCGCAGGTGCTCCTCGATGTTGGCGACCTCGAACGCGCCGGCGAGGGCACGCAGCGCCGGGGCTCCATCACGCGGCACCCACCCACCGAGCACGCGCAGGTTCCACAGCAGAGCTGCGCCGATGCCGTGCTGGGCCTCGACCATGCTGTCACCGGCGCGGACGTCGTGGGAGTAGGGCGTCTCGGCCAGCATGGCAATGGCCTCGCCGGCGGTGTGCGCGCTCGCCAGCCGGCGGGCACCCGCCGCTCCGACGCGTCGACGGGCCAGCGCGCGGCCGCGCACGCTGGCTGCCACCCAGGACCGGCTCATGGGCTCGACACGGGCCGCGGATCGCTGCGTGAGCCCGGCTGATCGACCCGGAGGTCGAGCCGATCGAGGACGAGGGCAACGACGCGGTCGGTGTAGCTCGGCAGGGTGCTCTCGACGTGGGCTCGGATCGCTGCGGCATCGGCCTGGGCGGCCTGCAGGGCTGCAGCGGTCTCTCGCTCGGCGCGCGCTGCGATCCGGCTGGCGGCGTCACGCCGCACAGACTCGGCGTCACGGCGGGCCGTGCTCACCAGCCGGCGGCTCTCCTCGGCCGCGCTGTCGCGGCGCGTGGCCGCGGCGTCGGCGGCCTCGGACCGGATGCGTCGCGCTTCGGCCTCGGTGTCACTGAGCTGTTCGAAGACCGGGGCGAGCTCGACGTTGCGCTCGGCGACCCGGTCGGCAGGCACGCCTGCTCCGGCGGCAGCGCCAGGCGTGCCGCTGGCCCGAAACCGGTCAAGAAACCCGCGTGACGCCGGCATGCTCGCTCCCGCCGGCTCCCGGTGCACCCCGCGATGCCACACGGGCCGGTGAGCCCGCTTCGACCCAGTGTGCTCCTGCGGCGGCGGAGCGCAGGCAGGGCGTGACGGCCAGCCTCACGGGACTAAGGTCCCGGCTTCGCCTCGTCAGTACGAGAACGGCCAGGCCTTGAAGTAGTTGCGCACCCTGACCCAGAGACCGTAGAGCCCTCGCGGCTCGAGCACGAGGAACACCACGATCAGAGCCCCGAACAGGATCGACTGCAGCTGGAAGATCGTGAAGACGCCACCCTGGCCGACGTCGGAGGCCAGTGGGAGGTAGTCGGACAGCTCCTGGACGAGCTTGGGAAGCATGACCACGAAGACAGCACCCAGGACGGACCCGCTGATCGTCGCCAACCCGCCGATGAACACCACCGCGAGGAAGTCGATCGACAGGAAGAGGTTCCAGTTCTCCGGCGTGATGCGTCCGAAGATGATCGACAGCAGGGCTCCGGCGATTCCGGCGTAGAACGACGACACGACGAAGGCCAGCGTCTTCGTGCGCAGCAGGTTCACACCCATGACCTCGGCGGCCACGTCACGGTCGCGCACGGCTGCGAACGCGCGTCCGAACCGTGACCGAGTCAGGTTGCGCGCGACGAACGCCATCACGACGAAGATCACGAAGCAGGCGTAGTAGAAGACGGTGAAGCGGTCCATCCGGTAGCCGAGGATCTCGTGGTTGGCGAACAGGTCGAACCCGAACAGCACAGCCTCCGCAGGCGCACGGCCGACACCGGCGCCGCCGGTGATGGAGTCGGCCTCCTTGAAGATGTGCTCGCCGATGAACACGAGGCCGAGCGTGAGGATCGCCAGGTAGAGGCCGCGGACGCGGGCCGCCAGGGGAGCCACTGCCAGGCCGACCAATGCGGGGACGATCCCGGCCATCGGAAGCCAGATGGCCATGTCGAGCCCGAGCCCGATGACCGAGCCCGACTCCTCGCCGCCGAGCACGGCCGCCGTGTAGGCGCCGAGGCCAAGGAAGAACGCGTGCCCCAGTGATACCTGACCGGCGTACCCGGTGAGGATGTTCAGGCCGATGCCGCCGATCGCGAACACGAAGACGGTGCTCAGCAGGCTCACCATGTCGCGCTCCAGGGCGAAGGGGATCGCCGCGGTGGCCGCGATGAGCGCGAAGGTCCAGGTGCGCTTGGTCGTGGTGGTGAAGATCTTCAGCTCGTCGCTGTAGCGCGTGTACAGGAGCGGACGGCCTCGTCGGGTTCGCTCGGAGGTGCGGACGTCGCTCATACCCGCACGACCTCCTTGGTGCCGAACATTCCGTAGGGCCGCACCATGAGCACGACGATCATGATCAGGTAGGGGACGACGAGGTCGAAGTTGGCGCCGAGCCAGGGGGCGTACTCGGGCTGGTAGGCCTTCGTCAGCCCCTCGGCGACGCCGATGATCAGCCCGGCGATGACCGAGCCCTTGATGGAGTCGAGCCCGCCGAGGATGATCACCGGAAGTGCCTTGAGGGCGACGAGGGCGATCGTGGCGTCCACCCCGCTGGCCCCGCTGCTCACCAGCACTCCGGCAAGGGCTGCCAGGCCGGCGGAGATGCCCCAGGACAGGCCGAACATCTGACCCACCTTGACGCCCTGCGCCAACGCCGTCTCCTGGTCGAGGGCGGTGGCTCGCATTGCGAGCCCGACGCGAGAACGGGCGAGGAACAGGCCCACGGCACCGACGGCGACCAGCGAGATCACGACCTTGGCCAGGTCGAGCGTGAACACGGTGGCGCCGAAGACCTCGACCGTGCTCAGCCCCCACGGGTCGCCGGCCGTGATGATCTCGGGCCCGATCAGCCGGAAAGCCACGATCAGCAGCACGATGAAGACACCGACCGTGACCGTGGCTGCCGAGAACGACGGCCGCCCGACCATCGGACGCAGGGCGATCCGCTCGGTGAGCATGCCCACGGCAGCCAGGGTCACGATCGCTGCCACCACTGAGAGCCAGAAGGGCAGGCCCACCTGGTTGACGAAGGCGCTGGACGCGTAGGCGCCCAGGATCATGAGCGCCGGCTGCGCGAAGTTGATGACCTCGGTGGCTCGGTAGATGATCACGAACCCGACTCCGAGCAACGCGTAGACCGCCCCGGTTCCGAGGCCGCTGATGATCGCTGCGACGAACGTCTCCATCAGGCGGCCGCGGACTCGTGCTGGGCCACGATCACCGAGCTCATGTCCCCGCCGGGCAGCGTGTCGGTGTTGCTGTACATGTCGTCCACCAGCGTGTCGAACAGCGACATCAGCGACGACCGCTTCACCTTCTGCGTCGCGGTGAGCTCACCGTCCTCGTGGTCCAACGCCTTCGGGATCATGCGGAACTTGCGGACGTTCTCCACCCTCGCGAACCGCTCGTTGACCTCCCGGACGATGCCCTGCACGAGGCGGATCACCTCCTCCTTCTCCGACAGGTCGCGGTAGGTGGTGTACGGCACGCGCTGGGCCTGCGCCCAGCTGCCCACGGTGTCCTCCTCGATGCCGATGAGCGCGGTCAGGTACGGACGCTTGTCGCCCACGACGACAGCCTCGCGGATGAAGGGCGACGCCTTGAGAGAGTTCTCGATCTCCGACGGGGAGATGTTCTTGCCCCCAGCGGTGATGATGATGTCCTTGATGCGGTCGACGATCTTGAGGTGGGTGCCGTGCACCCACTCGCCGACGTCTCCGGTGTGCAGCCAGCCGTCGGAGTCGATCGTCTCGGCGGTTGCGTCCGGCTTGTTCCAGTAGCCGGCGAAGACCCCGGGGTGGCGGGTGAGGATCTCGCCGGTCGCCTCGTCGACCTTGACCTCGGTGCCTGGCTGGGCCTCTCCGACGGTGCCCAGCCGGATGCGTCCGGCTCGGTTCGTCGTCGCCACGGCGGAGTTCTCCGTCATGCCGTACAGCTCGTTGATGACCACGCCGATGCTGAAGAAGAAGAACAGGACCTCCGGTGCGATCGGTGCAGCGGCAGACGAGGCTGCGCGCACCCTCCGCAGGCCGATCCGCTCGCGCAGGGCACGGAACAGGAAGACGTAGCCCAGTGCGTACATGAGGCGGGTCACGATCGTGTGGGTACCACCGTTGGCGACGAGCCGATGGGCCATGGAGGTCCCGACCTTCATCCACAACGCGTAGTTCGCCCGCTTGAACCGAGACGCCGACATCATCTTGATCTCGATGCCGGCCTTGAGCTTCTCCCAGATGCGTGGCACCGCGAAGAACAACGTGGGCTGCACCTCGCGCAGGTTGGTGGTCACCGTCTCGATCGACTCGGCGAAGTGCACGAGCACCCCGGCTGACGCGTTCGTCCATGTCGTGATCGCGCGCTCGGCGACGTGGCAGAGCGGCAGGTACGACAGGATCACGTCGTCGGTGGACGGCGGCGGCTGGTAGATGCCGCCACCCTGAGCGATGACCCCACTGGCGAACTCCACGTTGGCGTTGGTGAGCATCGCACCCTTGGGCGGCCCGGTCGTGCCGGAGGTGTAGACCAGCGTCACCACGTCGTCCGGCCTCGCCTGGTCGGCGAGGGTCGCAAGGGCGTGTGGGTGGGTCTCGCGGTGGGCTCGGCCCCGCTCGACGAAGTCCGCCCAGCTCATGAGCTTGGGGTGGTCCATCGAGGCCACACCGCGGGGCTCGAGATAGACGATGTGCTCCAGGTCTGGGCACTCCGACTCCACCTCCAGCGCCTTGTCGACCTGCTCCTGGTCCTCGGCGATGAGGATGCGCGACCCGGAGTCGCGCAGCAGGTACGCCACCTCGGCTGGGGGGTTCGTCGGGTAGAGCCCGACAGTGATGCCACGCACGGCGATCGTCGCTAGGTCGCAGAACAGCCACTCCGGGCGGTTCTCCGAGTGGATCGCGACGCGGTCCGCGGGTCCGATGCCCAGGGCGAGCAGGGCATGACCGACCAGCGAGACGTGGTCGGCGTAGTCGCTCCACGTGATGTCCTGCCAGATCCCCAGCCGCTTCACCCGCATCGCGACGAGGTCGGGGTGTTCGGCGGCGCGGTCGGTGACGAGTCCGACCAGGGTTGGCGTCCGGGTGCTCGCAGCGGTACCGGCGACTGGCGTGCTCATACGCTCTCCTCGCCCAGGTAGGCCTTGATGACCGCGGGGTCGGACTGGACCTCGCTGGGGCTCCCGAGGGCGATGCGTTCGCCGAAGTCGACGACCATGACTCGGTCGGCCAGGTCCATGACCAGGCCCATGTCGTGCTCGACCAGGATCATGCTGACGCCCAGCTCCGCTCGGATGTCGAGGATGAACCGGGCCATGTCCTCGGTCTCCTCGACGTTCATCCCGGCCACGGGCTCGTCGAGCAGCAGGACCCGTGGCTGCATGGCGAGCGCACGCCCGAGCTCGACCCGCTTCTTCACGCCGTACGGGAGCATCCCGACGGGGAAGGCTCGGTAGGCCTCGATCTCCAAGAAGTCGATGAGCTCCTCGACGATCGCCCGGTTGGCCACCTCGGCGGCCTTGGCCCGTCCGCGGAAGACGAGGGCCGACGCGACCGAGTAGGACAGGTGGTTGTGCCGGCCGAGCGAGAGGTTGTCGGCGACGCTGAGGTTGTCGAACAGCTCGATGTTCTGGAACATCCGGGCGACGCCGAGCCGGGAGATCTCGTCCGGCGGCAGGCCCACGAGCTCGCGTCCGTCCAGCTGGATCGACCCCTCCTGTGGGCGGTATACCCCGGAGATGCAGTTGAAGATGGAGGTCTTGCCGGCTCCGTTGGGCCCGATGACGGCGAAGAGCTCGTTCACGTTGACGTGGAACGAGACGTCGCTCAGCGCCTGCGTGCCACCGAAGCGCAGAGCCAGCGCCTGCGCCTGCAGCACGGGTCGCTCGGGGTCGGCCGGCTGCTCCCCGCCGGCCAGGACGCTGCTCAACGACGGTGTGGTGCTCATCAGCTCAGCCACCTCTTGCGCCGGCGGTAGTGCTTGACGTCACGGAACGACGAGGCGTCCTCCCCACGCAGGCCGAGGTAGAACTCCCGGATGTCCTCGTCCTCGCGCAGCGCTGCAGCAGGCTTGTCCATGACGACTCGCCCCGTCTCCATGACGTAGCCGTGGTCGGCGATGGCCAGGGCCATGGCGGCGTTCTGCTCGACCAGGAGCACCGACGTGCCCTGGGAGTTGATCGCGACGACGAGGTCGCGGATCTGCTGGACGACCAGCGGGGCCAGGCCGAGAGACGGCTCGTCGAGGAGCAGGTACTTGGGCTGCGCCATCAGGGCGCGGCCGATCGCCAGCATCTGCTGCTCCCCGCCCGAGAGGTACCCCGCGACCTGCTTCTTGCGGTCGGCGAGGATCGGGAACAGCGAGTACACCCGTTCCATCCCGTCGGCAACGTCGGCACGGCTGGCCGTGTGCCCTCCGACACGCAGGTTCTCCTCGACGGTGAACTCGGAGAAGACGCGGCGCCCCTCCATCACCTGGCCGACGCCGGCGGCGACGGTCGCCGGGGCGTCCAGGTCGGAGATCGGTTCGCCGTCCAGCGTGATCGTGCCCTTGCTGATGCGGCCCCGGTGGATGTCGAGCAGCCCCGTGATGGCCCGCAGGACGGTGGTCTTGCCCGCTCCGTTGGCTCCGAGCAGTGCGACGATCTTCCCCTCGGGAACCTGCAGGCTCACGCCCTTGAGCACCAGCACGACGTCCTCGTAGACGACCTCGAGGTTCTCGACGGCGAGCATGACCACCCTTTGGGACGAAACTGTTACCGGATTCGGTCGTCTGCAATCTTGCCGAACCTGAGAGGTAAACGGAAGGATCATCAGTGCAGTAGCAGCTGCCACTGACAGGAGGGGTCGCAAGTGCTGAAGCGAGGACTGGTTAGCTCGTTCGCCGTGCTGGGCACGGGAGCGTTGGTGCTCACCGCGTGTGGAGGGGGCGACAGCGACGACGATGCCGGGGGCACCAGCGACGCCGGCGACGGCGGCGCGGTCGAGATCGCCACGGACGTCGGGGTGAGCGACGAGCCGTGCCCGGACGCGGTCAACGCGGACAACGGATGCATCTACCTCGGCATCATCTCCGACCTGACCGAGGGCCCGTTTGCCGTCTTCGGCAAGGAGCTGACGGCCGGGCAGACCGACTTCTGGACCCGAGTGAACGAGGCCGGCGGCATCGGCGGCTACGACGTCAACGTCACCGAGTACACGAAGGACGCCAAGTACAACCCGCAGGAGCACAGCCAGGCGTACCGCGAGATCGAGCCGGAGATTCTCGCTCTGGCACAGACCTTGGGCACGACCCAGACCCAGGGAATCCTCGGTGACATGGAGGCCGACGATGTGATCGGAGCCCCGGCTACCTGGTGGTCGGGCTGGAGCTTCGACGAGGCGGACGACGGGCGCATCGTCGAGTCAGGGGCCTCGTACTGCATGCAGGCGATCGGGGGCCTCGACTGGCTGGCCGAGAACGAGACCGCGCCGTCCACGGTGCTCGTGGTGGGCTTCCCCGGCGACTTCGGCGGGGACCCTGCTGGTGGCGCCGAGGCCTGGGCCGAGGCGAACGACGCCGAGTTCGGGGGGTTCGTGGAGACCGGTCCGAACGCGTCGGTGGGCAACCAGGACGCTGCCGTCCAGCAGATCCTGGGTTCCGGGGCCGAGGTCGTCGTTCTGGCCGTCGGGCCTGGTGAGGTCGCTGAGATCGTCGGCAAGGCGGCGGCGGGCGGGTTCACCGGTCGGTTCGTCGGCACCGCGCCGACGTGGAACCCGGCCCTGCTCGGGACCGAGTCAGCGCCCGCGCTCGAGGCGTTGCTGCTCAACATCGCCACGCACGAGACCTACGGCAGCGACACGCCGGCACACGCAGCGATGCTCGAGGCCAAGGGCGACGAGGTTCCGGCCAACGACGCCTACACGTTCGGCTGGATCTGGCAGTACCCGCTCAAGGCCGCGCTGGAGGCCGCCGCTGACAACGGTGACCTGACCCGTGAGGGGCTGCGCTCGGTCACCGAAGGTCTCGAGGTCGACTTCGAGGGCGCGTTGCCCAACGCCACGCTCGGTAGTGACCCCGACCGCAGCGTCACGGTCAGCAAGGTCGACCCGGACGCCACACTCGGCCTCAGCACGCTCGACACCGGCTACGTCGGGCCCACGGCGCAGGACTACGACTACTCCGGCCCCTGCTTCACCGGGTAGTCGGCAACACGCTGGACGGACGGGGCCGGCACTCCTGCGGGGGTGCCGGCCCCGTCCGCGTCCCGTCCGCGTCCCGTCCGCTTGCGTCCGAGTGGTTCGCACCTATTGCCCCGGGGGACTCGGACGTAGGAGGGAGGGTTCGGCAGACCTAGCTGGCGGCGAGCTCGTGGAGGCCGTCGCAGATGCCCCGAAGCAGGACGTCGACGTCTGAGGCGAAGATGCCGTCCCCGGTGACGCCGAAGCCGAGGGTGCCGTCGTGCGACAGAACGCCGACAGTGATGCGTAGGTGGGCGTCCACGGGGATCACCGGGTGCATGTGCTCGATGCGTCGGCCCATCACGTACAGCGGAAACTGTGCCCCGGGGACGTTCGTGACGAGCGTGTCGGCGAACCACTCCGGCACCCAGGTGGCGTGCTCGACCACCACCTCCTGCAGCGGCCCCGGCACGAAGCGATCGGCCATCGATATCAGGGCCGCCCCGACCATGGGCGTGCCGGCGCGGATCTGCCAGGTGGTCGATCGCGCGATGGCCGTGACGCGCTCCTGCGGCGTGAGGTCCCCGACAGGAAGGTCGGTCCACGCCGCTGTCAGTCGGTTGTCGGCGTGGTCGTCGATCGGTGGTCGCAACGAGACCGGGATGACGCAGCGCAGGCTGCGGTCCTGCGTCGGCTCCCCGCGATGCAGCAGCAGCTCTCGGTACCCCTTGGCCACGGCAGCGAGCACGACGTCGTTCAGGCTCACGCCCAGGCCGCGGCGTGCCTGCTTGGCCAGCGCGAGGTCCTCGGTCGCGTAGACCCACCGGCGTCGGTCCGACAGCGGACCGGTCAGCGGTCCGGGGGGGCGCGGCGTGACGTCGGCGAGGACATGAGCGGCCTCCGGGGCGTGCTTCACCGCCGATGCCAGCGCGGTGATCGCCCCTTCGACCGCCCTGCCGATGCGCCCTGGCAGGTGCAGGCCCCGGTCGATGCCCCCCCTGGTGGCCGGGAGCGATCCCGCCACGGCCGCGTCCGCGAGAGTCATCCCACCTCTCGGTTCGAGGTCCAGCAGGTGCCCCATCACCGTGCGAGCAGCGATCCCGTCCGCGACGGCGTGGTGCAGTCGCCAGACGAAGGCCCAGCGTCGGTCGGCAAGGCCGCGCACGACGGTGACGTCCCAGAGCGGGCGAGCCCGGTCCATCGGTTGCTCGATCAGCTCGGAGACGAAGTCGGACAGTGCCTCGGGATCTGCCCCGATGCGGGCTGCCTTGACGTGGTAGGTCATGTCGGGCGCACCCGCGTCGCGCCACTGCGGACGGCGGGTGGCCTCGTGGGCGTCGAGAACCCAGCGCATTCCCGGTGTACGGGCCACCCGGTCGGCGACGTAGGCCCGAACCTCCGCGACCGGAGGCGCTGGTCCTTCGAGGACCGAGACCAGTCCGGGAGCCAGCGCCGGGCCGCCCTTCTCGATGTCGAGCCAGACGGCGTCGAGCGCGTGCAGCCTCGTCGTCACAGCGCGTGCTCCCCAGGTCGTGGCCTTGTCAGGTTGTCCAGACTAGGCCCAGGACGGCGGCTACGGTGAGCATCGTGGGCACGGCGGTCACGGGTTCAGAGCACTCCTCAGGGCTGCTTCCGGCGGGTACGTACACCGACATCGCCGAGGAGGTCGCCCGGCTGATCGAGCTGGTCGGGCTGGGGATCCTGGTGGTCGGAGGGATCATCACGGCCTACGGTGCACTGCGGAACCTGCTCGCTGGGCGCGACGCCTACGAGCCTGCTCGACACTCCTTCGGACGCGCCCTGATCCTCGCCCTCGAGGTGCTCGTGGCCGCTGACATCGTCCAGACGGTCGCCGTCGACCTGACCCTGGAGAGCGTGTCGACGCTGGGCCTGCTGGTGCTGATACGAACCGTGCTGAGCTTCTCGCTGGCTGCCGAGCTCGAAGGTGTGGTGCCGTGGCGCCGAGCTGATATCGAGGTCAAGAAGGCTGCGCTCAGCGCCGCTACACCACCACCGTCCACGGCTGGACGCGACGGGACGTGACCAGCCCGGCGGACACGTAGGCGTCACCGTCGGCGTACGCGTGGACCGCCTGCTCTGGTATGTCGGCGAAGACGAACAACGCCCCGGATGGGGGACTGCCCACGGCGCCGACGTTGAGCAGGTCTCCGCGCTCCTTGGCAGCCCGGGCGTGCTCGAGGTGTGCGGCGCGGAACGGATCGCGCCGATCGAGGATGTCGGGGACGTAGTCGTAGACCAGCAGGAGGTAGGAGCCGGGCTCCAGTGATGGCACCGTCATGCCCGAATGATCACACGACCTCGCTACGCTTTCAGGAGCCACCGATACGCAGGAGGTTCGAGTGTCTGCAGCCGCACCGTCCGGACGTGACGACCTGGGTCACCTGATCCTGCTGGCAGCCGCCGAGGTCGAGGACCTCGCGTGGAAGCCGCTGGGTGACAACGCAGGGGTGACGCACAAGGTGCTCTGGCGGTCCGGGGACGTCGTCCTGGGCATGTTCAGGCTGGAACCAGGCGCGGTGAACCCCGCGCACGTCCACCAGGGAGCGCACCACCACTTCTTGGTGACCAGCGGGTCAGCCCGGATCATCGATCGCGAGCTGGACGCCGGGTCCTACGCGTACATCCCCCCGGGGGTCGCGCACGAGGTCGCCGCGGCCGGTGAGGACGGGTGCACCCTCTTCTACACCTACCGACCGGTGGAGATCCCGGCCGCCACGACCTCTCCGCTGGACGACTCCTGGGGCGCCCCCGGCTGACGCCGGTCGCGAACAGCCTTCTCGGCGGCCGCAACCGCCGGCGCCACAAGAGCGAGCGTGATGGCGCCGAGCCACTGACCGCTGGTGAGACTCGTCGTGTCCAGCCAGCCCTGCATGATGGGTAGCTCGACCGAGAGGATCACGAGCGCGACAGCAGCGCCGATCCAGGTCAGGTACGGGAAGGGTGGCCCCTCGAACGAGGGTCCTGGGTCGCGGCGCGCCGTCCAGCCCAGCCCCACGGCAGACAGGGCCGACACGACGAAGGCCATCGTCATCGATACCGACGCACCCTCCAGCGAGGGCTCGTCCGGCCCCAGCACCAGCGGGATCGTCGCGGACACCGCGAGGACGAAGCCCATCGTCGCCCACCGGATGACGGTGCCCCGGTTGACGACACGTGCGTTCGGGTCGCGCGGGGGCAAGGTCATGATCTGCGGATCGACGCCGTCGGAGATGATCGCCACGACGGGGAACACCCCGATGACGAAGTTGATGAACAGCAGCATCCCCGGGGTCAGCGCGGCGCCGCTGTTGATGTTGAAGACGCTCGCGATGATCATCAGGATCAGCACACCGAACAGGCCCTGCAGCTGGTAGCGCAAGTAGGCGCTGATCTTGCCGTAGATGTCACGGCCGAGCTCGATCGCTCGCACCAGCGTCGCGAAGTTGTCGTCGGTCAGGATCATCTTCGCGGCCTGCTTGGTGACCTCGCTGCCTGACCCCATCGCCACGCCGATGTCGGCCTGCTTGAGTGCGGCGGCGTCGTTCACCGCGTCGCCGGTCATGGCAACGACGGTGCCGTCGCGCTGCATGAGGTCGACGAGGCGCAGCTTGTCCTCGGGCGCCACACGACCGAAGACGTGCAGGTGGGGGAGGCGTTCGATGATCTCCTCGTCGTCGGCCCGCTGCAGCTCGGACCCGGTGATGATGCCGTCGGCCAGCCCGAGGTCGTCGGCGATGGCGCGGGCGGTGATCGCGTGGTCACCGGTGATCATCCGGACGTCGATGCCGGCACTCAGTGCGGTCGACACGGCAGCCTTCGCCGACGGGCGAAGCGGGTCGATGATGCCCACGAGCGAGACGAACACCAGGTCGTCGACGAACGACATGGGGTCGGCAGCCACAGCGTCGTGCTCGTGCTCGCCCATGAACCGAACGGCGAAGGACAGAACCCGCAGCCCACGCTCGGACAGCGACGCGTTGGCCGCCACGATCTCGCCTCGCACCTGGTCGAGGTCGACGACCTCGCCGTGCCAGAAGGCTCGGGAGCAGCGGTCCAGCACCACGTCAGGGGCTCCCTTGACGGCTTCGACGATGCGCTGCGAGGGCTCCCGTCGTGGCGCCTCGTGGAAGGTCGCCATGAACTTGTAGGCCGAGTCGAAGGGCACCTCGGCCAGCCGGGGGGCCTCGCGACGGCTCACCTCGGCGTCGACGCCCACCTTCGCGGCCAGCACGACCAACGCCGCCTCGGTCGGGTCGCCCACCACAGAGCCGGAGTCGGAGACGGTGGCGTCGCTGCACAGGGTCAGGCCGAGCGCGAGGGGGGTGAAGTCGGGCACCTCCTCGCCTGCGGCGTGCAGGATCGCGCCGGTCTTCTCGTACCCGCTGCCCTGCACGGTGTACCAGCTCCCGCCGGTGAACATCGAGACAGCAGTCATCTCGTTCAGCGTGAGGGTGCCGGTCTTGTCGCTGTTGATGGCGCTGGTCGAGCCCAGGGTCTCCACGTCGGTCAGGTTCTTGACGACGGCCTTGGCCTCGGCGAGGCGGCGTGCCCCCGCCGAGAGCATGGCTTGGACGAAGGTGGGCAGCCCCGTGGGGATGGCCGCGATCGCCGTGGAGACGGCCAGCAGGACGAGCGTGCTGAAGTCCAGGCCCCGCACCCAACCCACGACGACGATCAGTGCGACGGCGACCCACGAGATGAGACCGAGCCACTTCGTGACCCCGTCGAGCTCCTTCTGCAGAGGTGACTTGGTGCGCGTGACCGACGTCAGCAACCCGGCGATCTTGCCCATCTCGGTGCCCGCCCCCGTCGACGTCACCATCAGGGTGGCCGTGCCGCGGGTGACCGACGTGTTCTGGAAGAGCATGTTGGCGCGGTCACCGAGCGGCACGTCGTCGGCGTTCATGGTGCCGGCGTCCTTGGCCACCGGGGCGCTCTCGCCGGTCAGCGCAGCCTCGGCCACCTCGAGCGTCGCCGAGGTGACGATGCGCCCGTCGGCCGGGACGAGGTCGCCGGCCTCCAGCATCACGATGTCACCCGGCACCAGGTCGAGAGCGTCGAGCAACGCGAGCGAGCCATCGCGCAGAACGCGTGCTGTCGGCACCTGCAGCTGGTCGAGGGCCGCCACGCTCGCCTGGGCCTTGAGCTCCTGGTTGGTCCCCAGCACGACGTTGAGCAGGACGAGCGCGCCGACCATCAGCCCGGTTCCGGTCTCTCCGACCAGGATGCTGATCACCGCGACGGCGACCAGCATGATGTTCATCGGGTCGGCCAGCTGAGCGGCGGCGATGCTCAGGCGGGACGGCGGCGGCTCCTTCGGGATGGAGTTGGGCCCGTCCTCCTTCAGTCGCCGCGCCGCGTCGACACTCGACAGACCGGTCGAGGGGTCCGTCCGCAACAGCTTGGCCGCGTCGCCGACGTCGACGGCGTACCACGCGCGGTCAGGAGACGTGCTGCTCGTGCTCATGAGAACTCCAGCGATAGGCGAGAAGAGGCCAGCCTATCCGCGCGCCGTTCGCCTAGACGGTGGCAGCCATCTGCTGCTCGAGGCGTCGACCCATGGCAGCGACGGCGGGGAGCAGCGCGAGACAGATGGCGACGCACGCGGCCAGGTCGACGAGGTGGTCGGAGAAGGTCGTTCCTGACACCGCCATGTCGTAGATGGGCTGGAGGAAGTAGTACGTCGGGAACAGCTGCGCGATCCACTGCGGCAGAGAGGGGAACAGCGTGAACAGCACCGGTGCGACGACGAGCAACGCGCCGCCCTTGACCGTGGTGAACAGCGTGTTGCTGTCCTTGGCCCAGCTCCCGACCACCAGCCCGACCTCGGCCATCATCACCCCGCCCAGCAGCAGGAACAGCGTCATGGCCAGCGGTTGCGAGCCGAAGGCGCTGTTGAGTGCCAGGGTCACCCAGCCCATCAGGACGGCCAGTACGACGCCCAGCGCCCCCTTGCCCACCAGCACCTCCGACATCCGCACGGGGGTGATCAGCACGGCGTCGAGGGTTCGCCGCTCACGCTCCTCGACCATCGACGACGCCGGGAGGAAGACCCCGGCGATGACGACCGCGTACATGACGATCAGCGGCAGCATGCGGTCCTCGACCGGTACCCAGTCCTGATCGCCCACCGTGGTCACCACAACCTCGACGGGAGGCCCGGTCCCGGCGACGGCCCGCAGCTCGTCCAGCGTGGTCACGCCGATCACGAGCCTTGTCGAGGCGAGGCTCTGCCCCGACACGAGCAGCTCGAGCTCGCTCTGCCTGGCCCGAGGCGAGTGCCTCGTCCGTCCCAGCCGGCAGGTACAGCCCGGCGTCGTAGTCGTGCGACTCGACGGCGGCGGCCATGGCGTCGAGGTCGTCGAGCACGGTGACCTCGATGCCCTCGACGTCTTGCAGGGCGGCCGTGATCCGTGACGGCCCCTCGTCCACGACTGCGAGACGGGCCGGAGGCGCGAACAGGTCGCCGAACACGGCGCCGATGAGGAACGTGAACACGACGGGCAGCGCCAGGACCCACAAGAAGACAGGTGATCGCGGACCCAGCCGCAGGTCCTTGGCCAGCACGTGACCGGCTCGTCTGAGGTTCACAACGTCGCCACCCTTCGACCGAGGACGACCCAGCCGCCGACGAAGGCGGCCAGCGTCCATCCCGCGAGCAGGAGCAAGTCAGGTGCCACGTCTGCCCAGCCGGCCCCGGTCGTCGTGACCTCGACGACTGTCTGGACGAACCCGTACGTCGGCAGCACCTGGACCCACGTGTTGGCGGTGCCGGGGAACAGCGCCGAGAAGGCCGGGATCATCAGCGGGATCATGATCAGGATCGACGTGAAGAGCACTGTCATGAAGTCGCGACCGAACGACCCGGCCACCATGCCGATCCCGGTGACCAGGGCCGCTCCGAGCAGCAGCGCCACGAGCAGGATCGGTGCCCCGGTGGCGAACCCTCCGATGAGGGCCATGATGACCGCCGCCTCGGTGAACGCGACCCCGGTACCGACGACCCCCTTCGCCGCCAGGAAGTCGGCTCTGGTCGCCGGCGTCACCAGCACTGCCGTCACGGTGCGGGTCTGGATCTCCGCGGCCACCAGGGTGGCAAGGGCGAACGTCTCGGTCATCAGCACGAAGAACGCCAGCAGGGGACGTAGCTGTTCGCGCAGTGAGACCTGGTCGCCCACGCGGTCCTCACCCAGGACGACCGGTTCGGCGAGCAGGTCGGCCGGTGGCGCCTCGCCCAGCGCCAGCAGGGCAACCTCGTTGGCCAGGGCCGCGAGGGCTGTCTCGACCTCCGGCGGCACGTCGGCAGTGATCAGCAAGATGACCTGGGTCGGCTCTCCGGATGCTGCCTCGGCGACGAAGTCGTCGGGGAAGACCAGCCCCGCGACAAGGTCACCCTCGCCGGAGAGCAGGGCCTCTTCCAGGGCCGCCTGGTCGGTCAGCTCGACGACGGCCAAGCCGTCGGAGCCCTCGGAGACTGCGGCGACGACCGGGTCGAGACCACGCTGCACGACCCCGACCTGCAGGGTCTCGTCCACGGTGGCGGGCAGCAGCCAGAAGATGAGGGGGTAGAAGACCAGGGACAAGCCCGTGATCAGCAGGAAGAAGCGGTCGGCGCGGAACTCCTTGAGGTCCTTCCCGACGATCGTCGAGACGACCGCGGTGCTCATGCGTCCAGCCCACGGCCCGCGAAGTGGACGAAGATGTCCTCGAGCGTCGCCTCCTCGCTGTGGACCGTCAGGACGTCGCCCGCGCTGAGCGCTGCGCTCATCGCGCCGGCGACGTCGGGGTCGTCGAGTGCGACGACGCTTTCGCCGACGCCTCCCTCGGACCCACGGGTGCGCACGCGCAGCGACCGGCTGCCGTGGCTGAGCTTGAGCTGCTCGGGGGTGTCGATGGCCAGGATCTCGCCTTCGTTGATGAAGGCGACCCGGTCGCTGAGCTCGTCGGCCTCCATCATGTCGTGCGTGGTCAGCAGGACGGCCGCTCCCCGAGCCGCCTCGGCGCGCACGAGATCACGGATGCGACGAGCCGACACCGGATCGAGCCCGTCGGTGGGCTCGTCCAGGAACAGCACATCAGGGCTGTTGACGAGGGTGCGGGCCATCATGAGGCGCTGCCTCATGCCCTTGGAGTACTCCCTGACCCGGTCGCGCGCTCGATCGGCCAGGCCGACGCGCTCGAGAAGCGGTGCGGGGTCGAAGGCCGACAGGCCGAACAACGTCGCGAAGAAGCGCAGGTTCTCCGCGCCCGACATGTTCAGGTAGAGGTTCTTCTCCTCGAAGCAGACCCCGATGCGCGCCTGGATCTCGGATCGCTGGGCGGGCATCGCCATGCCGAGCACCTCGATCGTGCCCCCGGCCGGGCGGAGCTGGCCGGTGAGCATCTTGATCGTCGTCGACTTGCCGGCACCGTTCGGGCCGAGGAAGCCGAGGATCTCGCCTGGCTCGACCTCGACGCTGATGCGGTCGACGGCCACGTGGTCGCCGTAGGCGTAGGACAACTCTCGTGCAGAGACGGACGGGTTCATGCGACCTCCACTCGACGCCCGACATCCTCGTCCGTTGTCGCGGTGTCGACCAGGGCCGAACGGCCACGCGTGTGACAGGCTGGGAGCGTGGCCCTCGACCAGGCTCGCCGATCGGCTGGTCGACGCTGGAGGACGGTTCGCGAGCGTGCCGGCCAGCGCCGACTGTCAGACCGGATGGGTCCGCCGCCCGGCGCTGGGGCAGGCACCACCGCGTCGCGCGTTCGCGACGGTGCCGCCGAGCCCGGGCCTGCGAAGCCGGACGACCTGGTTCCCGCCAGCGTGAGGTATGCGGCGGCGTGGTCGTGGCGGATCCTGCTGATCGCCGCGGCGGTGGCGTTGCTCGGCTGGGGCGCGTGGCAGCTGCGGGTCGTGACGTTTCCCATGGTCGTCGCGGTGCTGCTGGCTGCGTTGCTGGCGCCGACGGTCTGGCGGCTCAGACAGGCAGGGTGGCGCCGCGGCGCTGCGGCGGGCGTCGTACTCGCCGGGTTCATCGTGCTCGTGGTCGGTGTCCTCACCGTCGTGGGTCAGCAGGTCAGCGGACAGTTCGGCCAGGTGGCCACCGAGGCTGAGCGAGCGATCGCGGAGATCGAGAGCTGGCTGGCCACGGGCCCGTTGCAGCTGAGTGAGGCTCAGATCACGAACCTGGTCGACCAGGTCGGCTCGACGATCGCATCGAACGAGGAACGCCTGGCGGCCGGCGCTCTGTCGACGGCGGGGGCCGCGGCCGAGGTCTTCGCAGGCATCGCGATCGCTCTCTTCGCGCTGTTCTTCTTCCTCTTCGACGGCCGCAACATCTGGACGTGGGTCCTGTCCCTCGTGCCGCGCTCGTTCCGTCACGACGCTGACCAGGCGGGGCAGCGCGCGTTCGGCACGCTCATCGCCTACGTGCGCAGCACCGTGCTCGTCGCGACCTTCGACGGCGTCTTCATCACGATCTGGCTGCTCATCCTGTCGGTGCCGCTGGCGCTGCCACTTGGCGTGCTGGTGTTCTTCGGCGCGTTCATCCCGCTCATCGGTGCGTTCGTCACCGGCGCTCTGGCCGTGCTGGTGGCGTTCGTGACGCAGGGCCCGATCGTGGCGCTGCTCGTGCTGGCGGGAATCGTCGCTGTCCAGCAGATCGAGGCCCACCTGTTCGCGCCCCTGGTCATGGGACGCATGGTCAAGCTGCACCCCTTGGCGATCGTGCTCGCCATCTCAGCCGGCGGAGTGGTGTTCGGCATCATCGGGGCGATCGTCGCCGTTCCGCTGGTCGCAGTGGTGCACACGGTGGCCACCTACTTCAGGTCCACCGGTGATCCCACCGGACCTCCACCGCCCGAGACCTCCGGCGAGCTGGTTCTGCAGCCAGCACCAATCCCGGCGCCCGACCTCGACCCCCAGGCCGCCGACCATGAATCACCCGAGGCACCGAGGCCCTCCCCAGGCGAGTAGCGTCAACACGCACCCACCGTGGGTGCGCGCGGAGGACGGGGAACGCCATGGCTGACTGGTTCGGGGTGCGGTGCGTGTTCCACGACCCGGAGGGCACCTACGAGGAGCGCGTGACGGTGTGGAAGGCCGACGTGTTCGAAGAGGCCGTTCTCATGGCCGAGGCTGAGGCCAAGGACTACGCGGGCGAGATCGGCGCGCAGTTTCTCGGGTTCGCCCAGGCCTACGTGATGCCCGACGAGCCCGGACACGGCGCGGAGGTGTTCTCGCTGCTGCGTGACAGCGACCTCGACCCCGACGAGTACCTGGACACCTTCTTCGACACCGGAGCCGAGCGGGAAGCCTCGCTGGACGAGGACGACGACGAGGACGAGGACGACGACGAAGACGATGACGGCGAGGACGACTGACCGACGCCCGTCCTGGCCCTGCTACTGGCTCAGCAGGCGCCTTACCTCGTCGTGGAGCAGGCCGTTGGTCGCCAGGGCGTTGCCGCCGAACGGCCCAGCGTTGCCCGCCAGGTCGCTGAACATCCCGCCCGCCTCGGTGACGATCGGAGCGAGCGCGACCATGTCGTGCACTGCCAGCTCTGGCTCGGCGGCAACGTCGACAGCCCCCTCGGCCACGAGCATGTACGACCAGAAGTCTCCGAAGCCGCGGGTCCGCCACGCCGTCCGCATGACCGTGGTGATCGACTCGGGACGTGACTCCCACCCACCGAGCGAGGCGTAGCTGACGAAGGCGTCCGCAAGGTCAGCGACCTTCGACACCTGGCAGCGCCGCGGACTGCCACCGGCGAATGTCGTCCACGTCCCGGTGCCACGGGTGGCCCACCACCGACGCCCGAGCGCGGGGGCACTGACCAGCCCCAGGGGTACCTCGTCGCCCTCGACGAGGCCGATGAGGGTGGCCCAGACGGGGACACCGCGAAGGTAGTTCTTCGTCCCGTCGATCGGGTCGACGACCCAGGTGCGTCCGTGCACCCGCCCGCCCTCCTCCTCACCGAGAACGGAGTCCTCAGCCCGGTTCTCGGCGAGCAACGACCGGACGGCGCGCTCGACCGCTCGGTCGGCGTCGGTGACCGGACTCGCGTCGGGCTTCGTCGACACCTGCAGGTCAGTGGCAAGAAATCGGTCGACCGTGATGCGGTCGGCCACATCGGCGAGCCGATGAGCCAGCGCCAGGTCACTGTCGAGGTCGGGCTCAGCGGTTGGGGTTGCCGTCACGACAGGGCAGCGTAACCAGCACGACCGACGTCGATCGGGGGCATACTCCGCACGCGTGGGCGACTTGTTCGGGCTTCCGCTGCACCCCCTCGTCGTGCATGCGGTGGTCGTGCTGGTGCCGTTGGTGACCGCGGGCATGGTCCTCGCCGTCGTCAGCACTGCGTGGGGTGATCGGCTGCGCCTCGTGCTCGCTGTGCTCGCGACGGTCGCTGCGGCGTCCGCCTTCGTGGCTCGCGCGTCGGGCCAGTCGCTGCTGGCTCGCGTTCCCGGGTCACCTGAGGTGGCCCGGCACGCCGACCTCGCGGACACCCTGCCGTGGTTCCTGCTCGGGTCGGCAGCGCTCGTCGTGGCATGGGCCTGGGCGCGCTCGCAGCGCCGACCGGCGACGGCGATCGGCATCACCGCCGCGCTGGGCTCGGCGGGGGCCACGATCTGGACGGTGCTGGTAGGGCACTCGGGAGCCGAGTCGGTCTGGGGCGGGCTCACCTGAACCGGGTGACACGCGTCCTTCGTCAGCTCGTCTCGTCGCCGGCCTCGCCGGCCTCCCTGGCCGCGAGCAGGCGACGCAGGGAGTCCAGTCGTTCCCGGCTGGCGTGCCCGGCCAGCGCCCAGGTGTCGAGCTGGCACGACTCGTTGAGGTGGTCGCACCCACGAGGGCAGTTCCGAGTTCCCGTGTCGAGGTCGGGGAACGCCGCCATGACGCGTGCGACGTCCACGTGCGCGAGCCCGAACGAGCGGACACCAGGGGTGTCGATCACCCAACCGCTGCCCTCGAGCGGGAGGGCGATCGCCGAGCTGGAGGTGTGCCGGCCTCGGCCGGTCACGGGGTTCACGTGGCCGACCGCGCGTCCGGCATCCGGGACCAGGGCGTTCACCAGCGTGGACTTGCCCACCCCGCTTGCCCCCACGAGGACGGTCCGGTGCCCGGTCAAGGCACGCAGCAGCTCGTCCGGCTCCCCGTCGCGTCGGGTGGCGAGAGCACCGACGTCGAGCGCCGAGTAGGTGCGAACGAGGCCGTCGGGCGCGGCGAGGTCGGTCTTGGTGACGATGAGCAGCGGCGTCAGTCCGCCGTCGTAGGCGGCCACCAGGCACCGGTCGATGAGGCGCGGGCGAGGCTCCGGGTCGGTCGCCGCGGTGACGATGCCGAGCAGGTCGGCGTTGGCGACGAGGACGCGTTCCTCGGGGTCGGTGTCGTCGGCGCTGCGCCGCAGCGTCGTGGTGCGCGGCTCCACGCGCACGAGGCGGGCGAGCGTCCCCGGCTCGCCGCTCACGTCACCGACGAGGGCCACCAGGTCGCCGACGACGACGCCGCCCCGGCGAAGCTCGCGGGCACGAACCGCGGTGACCTCAGCCCCCGCTCCTGCGGGGCCAGGCTCCAACCGACAGGTGTAGCGGCCACGGTCGACGGTCGTCACCCGAGCCGGGACCGCCGAGGAGTGCGTGGGGCGTCGTTTGCTACGCGGCCGGGAGCTGCGGCCAGAGGCCCTGCCCTGCAGGTCGTCCTCGTAGTGCTCGTAGCTGCGAGCCGCGCGGCCACTCACGTGAGCATGTCCTTCCAGAGCGCGGGGAACCCGGGCATCGTCTTGGCGGTGACTGAGATGTCGTCGACGACGACTCCGGGAACACGAAGACCGATGATCGCGGCAAAGGTCGCCATGCGATGGTCGCCCTCGCTGCTCACCGTGGCAGCGTGCAGCGGTCGCGGGGTGATGTGCAGCCCGTCGTCGGTCTGCTCGACCTGGGCTCCCATGGCCCTCAGGGAGCGTTCGAGGGCCGCCAGCCGGTCGGTCTCGTGGCCGCGCAGGTGTGCGACGCCGCTGATGGTCGTCGGTGCCGTCGCCAGCGCGGCCACCGCGGCGATGCTCGGGACCAGCTCGCCCACCGCGCTCATGTCGGCGGAACCGAGCCCGTCGGGTTCGGTCGGCCCCGTGACGGTCAGCGTTCCCTCGCCCGTCTCGACCGTGGCGCCGAACCCGGCCAGCAGGCGCAGCATCGCGGTGGCGGGCTGGGCGGTCTCGCTCGGCCACCCCGTCAGGCGTACCTGACCACCGGTGATGACGGCGGCGGCCAGGAAGGGTGCGGCGTTGGACAGGTCCGGCTCGACCGTGACGTCCCCGCCGTGGGGGACTGCGGGGGCGACGCGCCACCTGGTCGGTCCCTCCTGGGCAGCGTCAACGCCTCGTGCTCGCAGGGACGCCAGCGTCATGGCGATGTGCGGTGCGCTCGGGACGGCTCCGACGGCATCAACGACCAGACCATCCTCGTAGCGGCAGCCGGCCAGCAGCAGCCCGGACACGTACTGGCTCGACTCGCGCGCGTCCAGGTCGACGCGCCCCCCGCCCACCGACCCGGTCCCGTGGACGGTGAACGGCAGCGCGGATGCCCCGTCCGGGGAGACGGTGACGCCGAGATCGGCAAGGGCTCGCAGCAGCCCGGCCATCGGGCGCTCGCGGGCTCGGGGGTCGCCGTCGAAACGGACACGGCCACGGACCAGGGCTGCCACCGGGGGGACGAACCGCATGACGGTGCCGGACAGCCCGCAGTCGACGGCGCCGCGAGCGGCGCCGCGTCCAGGCTCGACCAGCCACGGGCCGTCGCGCGGGGTGGTGACGGACGACCCGAGAGCTCGGACAGCATCGGCCATCAGCCAGGAGTCGCGGGCGAGCAGCGGGTTGTGCACCGTCGTGGCCTCGTCGGCGAGGGAGGCCAGCACCAGCGCTCGCGCCATGAGTGACTTGGAGGCCGGCACCGAGACAGTCGCGTCGACCGGGGCCTGCGCGGTCGGGGCTGCCCACGTCGTCATGCCGGTCACGGCCCCAGTGTCCCGCAGGGCGCGGTGTTGCCAGAATCGAGGCCATGTGTGGTCGATACGCCTCCAGCCGTTCTGCGCAGGACCTCGTCGAGGAGTTCGAGGTGGAGCGAGTCGAGACCGACGAGCGAACGCTCGAGCCCGACTACAACGTGGCCCCGACGAAGGAGGTGTACGCCGTCCTGACGCGCGCTCACCGGGACGAGGACGAGGCCCGCCGCTCGCTACGCATCGTGAGGTGGGGGCTGGTGCCCTCGTGGGCCAAGGACCAGAAGATCGGCAGCCGCATGATCAACGCCCGCCTGGAGACTGCGGGCGAGAAGCCTGCCTTTCGTCGTGCCTTCGCCCGACGGCGCTGCCTGGTACCTGCTGACGGGTACTACGAGTGGTACGCGCCCGAGGTGGGCGCGGCCGTCGGCCAACCCGACGCGGCGCCACGCAAGCCGCGCAAGCAGCCGTTCTACATCCACCGGCCCGACGGCGCGTCGCTGGCTCTGGCTGGGCTCTACGAGTTCTGGAAGCCTGCTGACGCCGACCCCGACGACCCGGCTTCGTGGCTGACCACGATGACGCTGCTGACGACCACGGCGCCGGACGAGACCGGACGGATCCACGACCGGGCTCCGCTGATGATCGACAGGGACCACTGGGCGGCCTGGCTCGACCCGTCCACCACCGACCCGGGCGCGGTGATGGACATGCTGCGCCCGGCTGCTCCGGGTGCGTTGGAGGCCTACGCGGTGAGCACGGCGGTGAACAGCGTGCGCAACAACGGGCCGAGCCTCACCGACCCCCTGCCTCCCGACGATGTCGTGGCACTGACGTGAGCAGCATCCGCGAGGTCGAGACGACGCGTGGCACGGCCCGCCTCCACGCCGATGACGCGGTGACGCCGCGCCGGCTGCTCGTTCTGGGCCACGGCGCTGGGGGAGGTGTCGCAGCTGCCGACCTCATCGCTCTTGCCGAGGCGCTGCCGGCGTCCGGGACCTCGGTGTGGCGGGTCGAGCAACCGTGGAAGGTGGCCGGCAGACGCGTTGCCCCGGCGCCGTCGATCCTGGACGACGCCTGGCTGCAGGTGCTCGCGCTGGCGCCGGACGGGCTGCCGCTCTACGTCGGCGGCCGCAGCGCCGGGGCTCGGGTTGCCTGTCGTACGGCGGGGGTGCTGGGGGCGCGCGCCGTCGTCGCGCTGGCGTTCCCGCTGCACCCGCCCGGACGACCGGAGAAGAGCCGAGCGGCCGAGCTCGCTGCCGTCGACGTACCGACGCTGGTCGTCCAGGGGCGATCGGATCCCTTCGGCGGTCCGGACGAGATCCCCTCCGCCCCGCACCGCAGGGTGGTCGCGGTCGGTGGGGACCACTCGTTGCGCGCCGACCTCGATGGTGTGTGCGCGGCGGTCGCGTCGTTCGTCCAGGATGGACAACCGTGAGAGCCGTCGTGTACGGGCGCTACGGCGGACCGGAGGTGCTGTCGGTCCGCGACGTCCCTGCGCCGACGCCAGCGTCCGACGAGGTGCTGGTGCGCGTGGTCTCGTCGTCGCTGAACGACTGGGACGAGAAGCTGATGACCGGTGACCCGTGGGTGAACCGGGTGGGTAGCTGGCGCGTGCCCCAGCATCCGACGCTGGGCTCCGACGTCGCCGGACGCGTCGAGGTCGTCGGCACGGACGTCACGCGGTGGCAGCCCGGGGACGACGTGGTCGGCGACCTGTCCAGCGACGGGTTCGGAGCGTTCGCCGAGTACGCGGTGGGGCGCGAGTCGGCCTGGGTGGCCAGGCCCGCCGAGCTCACATGGGTGCAGTCAGGTGCGCTCATGCAGGCCGGGACGCTGGCTGCAGCAGCCCTGCGCAGCACGCGAGGGGTCAAGCCCGGCAGCGAGGTGCTGGTCAACGGGGCCGGAGGAGGAGTCGGCACGTTCGTGGTCCAGATGGCCGCCGCCCTCGGTGCCCGGGTCACGGGCGTCGACACCGCCGCGAAGCTGGACGTCGTGCGCTCGGCAGGCGCCTCGACCGTCGTGGACTACACCGCCGAGGACGTCGCGGCCCACGGTGCCCGCTACGACGTGATCGTCGACATCGCGTGCCACCGGTCCGTCCGCGACTACCGGCGCATGCTCGCCCCCGGTGGCAGCGTGGCGGTCACGGGGGGCTCGCTGCCCCACGTCTTCGCCGCCATGGTTCTCGGGCCGACGACGTCCCTGGTGCGGCGCACTCGCATCAGCGTCCCGCTGTGGCAGGCCAACCGCGCAAGGGACGTCGAGTACCTGCTCGGGGCGGTCCGAGCCGGCGTGCGGCCGGTCATCGACCAGGTGGTGTCGCTGGACGACACGGCCGAGGCGATGCGCTGCTTCCACCAGAGCCGGCATCGCGGCAAGGTGGCGATCCGCGTCGACACCGACCCGGACGACCCCGGCGGCCCGGGCGCCGCGTCCTGACCCTGCGTCTCAGACTGCTCCGCCGGCTGGGCGCGGAGCAGTTGGGTCGGCATCCTCGGTCTCGTTGCCCTCGCGGGCGAGGTAGTCCTCCATGAGCAGTGGGTTGTCCAAGCAGTGCTTGGCCACCTGCAGCATGGTGGACATGGACGCCACTTCCTCGACCTGCTCCTTGAGGAACCAGTGCGTGAACTGCTCGCCCAGGTAGTCCGCGTCCTCGCGGGCGGTTGCGATCAGCTTCTCGAACTGGCTGCTCACGGTGCGCTCCTGCTGCAGGGCCAGCGCGATCGGCTCGACGATCGAGGAGAAGTCGTTGCGCACATCCGGTACTCCCGGGATCGTGACCTGCACCTCCCGGTCCATGAGGTACTGGACGAGCATCATCGCGTGGTTGCGCTCCTCGATCGCTTGGGCGTAGAAGCGGGCCGCAAGCTGGGGGAGGGCCTGCTGGTCGAACCACACGGCGATCGCGACGTACTGCTGGGACGCTCCGAACTCGTGGCCGACCTGCTCGATCAGCAGCGAGTGGAAGGCCGACGGGGTGCTGGACTCGGCGGAGGCGATCATGGGGACAAGTCTAGGAGCGATCGGGAATCGCATCCTCCCCAGTCGCGTTGTGGTGCTCAGACGACGGTCAGTCGACCGCTGCCACCTGCGAAGGGAGCCGTCCGTGCTGCTGGCCACGCGTACTGACGGGCTGCTCGCCGAGCGCCCGGTGGAGTCGGCGGGCTCGCTGGCGCCGCCTACGTCGCTACCCTTGTCCGTCGTGACACCTTCTGCGATTCCGACCGAGGTCGAGACGCCCGAGCAGCGGGCGGCCCGCTTCGAGAGGGACGCGCTCGAGCACATCGACTCCCTGTACGGCGCTGCTCTGCGCATGACCCGCAACCCCACCGACGCCGAGGACCTCGTCCAGGAGACCTTCGCCAAGGCATTCGCCGCGTTCCACCAGTACCAGGACGGCACGAACCTCAAGGCGTGGCTGCACAGGATCCTGACGAACACCTTCATCAACACGTACCGCAAGAAGCAGCGGCAGCCTCTGCAGGCCAACACCGACGACGTCGAGGACTGGCAGATGGCTCGGGCCGAGGCGCACACCTCGGGAGGGCTGAAGTCGGCCGAGGTCGAAGCGCTCGAGCGGCTGCCCGACCGCGACATCCGCGAGGCGCTCGCTCAGCTGGGAGAGGACTTCCGGATGGCGGTCTACTACGCCGACGTCGAGGGGTACGCGTACAAGGAGATCGCCGACATCATGGGCACCCCGATCGGCACGGTGATGTCACGGCTGCACCGCGGACGCAAGCAGCTGCGGGCGTTGCTGGAGGACTACGCCGTCGACCGCGGTCTGGTCTCCGCCGAGGACCTGACGGAGGGCACAGCATGAGCTGCGGCAACCCGCACGAGACCGACTGCTCGGAGGTCCTGGCACGGGTCTCGGTGTTTCTCGACCACAGTCTCGTCGATGGCTCACCGGTCGGCTACGGAGCCATCGAGCAGCACCTCGTGGAGTGCCAGCCCTGTCTGGAGCAGTACGGGGTGCACGTCGAGGACCTGCAGCAGGCCGTGCGCAGCCTGCTGAACCGCTGCTGCGGCAACGAGCACGCGTCGGACCAGCTGCGCATGCGCGTGCTCCAGCGGATCCGGGTCACGGTCACCGAGACCGGGCCCTCCTGACCGGCATGGGGCGGGCTGCCGCGGCGAAGGATGTCGTGCGCGCCGAGCTGGTCGGCAACGTCCTGGCGGTTCTGACCGAGCCCGGGCATCGGGTCGGCGTGGGGGAGCCCCTGGTGCTCCTGGAGTCGATGAAGATGGAGATCCCCGTCTCCAGCGACGTGGGCGGAACCGTCGCCGAGGTCGCCGTCGCCGTCGGCGATGTCGTGCAGGAGGGTGACGTGCTCGTCGTCCTAGGCTGACGGCATGAGCGAACAACCGCAGGTCGGAAGCACCGCCGAGATCGTGTACGAGGTTGGTGAGGCTGACACCGCCATCGCCTTCGGCTCGGGCGACGTTCCGGTGCTGGCCACGCCGCGTCTGCTCGCCATGGCGGAGGAGGCGACGGTACGTGCCGTCGCGACCTCGCTGAGCGGTCCCACGACCTCGGTCGGTACCCGCGTCGAGCTCGACCACGTGCACGCCACCCCTGTCGGGCACAAGGTGGCAGTCCGGGCCGCCCTGGTCCACGTCGAGGGTCGCACCCTGCAGTTCGAGGTGACTGCCGAGCACCCTGGTGACCGTCGGGTGATCGGGCACGGCCGAGTGACGCGCGTCGTGGTCGACCGTGACGCGTTCCTGGGTCGCCTCTGAGCACGCCCCGCCGTTGCGGGCACCATGGATGGATCTACCGGTTCGCCAGCCACCGCGTGGTTGGAGCCGTTGGTGCGCTCAGCGCACCAACGCGTCCAACGATCAACTCTGTCGTGCGCCAACGGCTCCGTCGATCTTGGTGGGCCGCCGGCTCTGACCCTCAGACGCCCGTCGTCTTGCGGGGGTAGGCCACCTCGGGGTCCATGAGGACGTTGACGACGTAGGTCTGGCCCGACTCCAGCCCGCGGGTCAGCGCCCCCGGCAGGTCGGCGGGGGCGGCGACGGTCTCCCCGCCCCCGCCCATGGCTTCGCAGATGGTGTCGTAGCGGGTCTCGCGCGGCAGGTCGGCGAGCACGTCGTAGCCGTACAGCATGCGCATCGGGTGCTTCTCCAGGCCCCACGCCCCGTTGTTGCCCACGACCACCAGAGTCGGCAGGTCGTGGCGTACCAAGGTCTCGAGCTCGGCCAGCGAGAATCCCGCGGCTCCGTCGCCCAGCAGCAGGACGCGGGGGGAGTCCGGTCGGACGACTCCGGCCCCCACGGCAGCGCCCAGCCCCGCCCCGAGGCATCCGTACGGACCCGGGTCGAGCCACCGGCCCGGCTGTACGGGCTCCACGAACTTGCCGGACCACGACACGAAGTCGCCACCGTCGGCGATGACGATCGTGTCGTCGCTCAGCAGCGGCAGCAGGGCGCCGTAGACCCGGCCGGGGTGGATGCCCCCGGTCGAGTCGGCCTCCAGCCACACCCGGTCACGGGCGGTGGCCTCGGCGACGGCGAGGGTCAGGCGCTCGGTCCAGTCCGTGCGCCCGGCATGGCTCGGCTGCTGCTCCCACGCGGCGAGCAGCTCCTCGAACACCAGGCGCAGCGACCCGGCCGCTGAGCCGGCGAGCTGGACATGGGTGGCGACCTGGGACGGTGCGTCGGCCAGGTGGACGACCGGTGTCGGGCTCTCCGGGTCGCCGAACAGGCCGTACTGCAGCCGGAAGTCGAGGGGGGCGCCGGCTACGACGACCAGGTCGGCCTCCTTCAGCGCCGTGGACCGCGCCTTCGCGACCAGCAACCGATGTCCACGCGCGACGATCCCCCGACCCATCCCGTTCGGGATCACCGGGACGTCGGCCGCCTCGGCGAACGTGCGGGCAGCGTCCTCGGCGGAGTCCAGCCACACGTCCGAGCCCAGGACGAGCACTGGTCGCTGCGCGCGGGCCAGCAACCCGGCGATCGCGACGATGGCGTCGGCGTCCGGCTGGAGAGATGCCGGCGTGAGTGGAGGCTGCAGGGTCACGCTCGCGCTGCTGAACAGCTGGTCCATCGGCACGTCGACGAACGTCGGTCCGCGGTGGGGCAAGGTTGCCAGCCGAAGGGCCTCGTCCACGGTCCTGTAGACCTCGTCCGCCGTGGCTGCCGTCGCCGCCATCTTCGTGACCGGTGCGAGCAACGGGGGGTGGTCGAGCTCCTGCAGGGCTCCGGTACCCCACCGGAAGGCCGGTGCCCGACCGCCGACGACGAGCACAGGGACGCCTGATGCCTGGGCCTGGGTGACGGCGCTCAGCGCGTTGGTGACTCCGGGACCCGCCGTGACCGCGGCGAATCCCGGCCGGCGGGTCAGCTTGGCAGCAGCCTCGGCCGCGAAGACGGCGCTCTGCTCGTGGCGCACGTCCACCATGCGCAGGGGTGGCTCGGCAGTCGTGGCCGCGTCGTACAGCGGGAAGATGTGGGCTCCCGACAGGGTGAACATCGCCTCGACCCCGTGGGCTCGTGCCGCTGCCAGCGCGAGGGTCCCGGCGTGGGCACTCACCGGGGCGGGATCGGTGTCGGGGAGACGGGACACGGTCGGCTCGGCACTCACCCCTCGAACCTACCGGGGTGGCTCCTAGGCTGGCGGGGTGCCGTCCGTGGTCGATGTCGTCCGGGCCGAGACCTCGCTGGACGATGACGACCTCGAGTGGCTCACGGCGCTCGTCGGTCAGTGGCAGCTCCTGTCGGACCTGTCGTTCGCCGACCTCGTGCTGTGGCTGCCGCGCACGGACGGCGAGGGCTTCGTCGCGGGCGCTCAGATGCGCCCGACCACCGGACCGACGTCCTACGCCGAGGACATGGTCGGCAGGCACCTGCCGACGGGTCGCCGGCCCCTGGTGGACGGGGCCTTCGAGACGGGGCAGATCCGTCGTGACTCCGACCCCGAGTGGTGGGACGCCGTCCCGGTGCGCGTCGAGGCGATCCCGGTCGTGCACCGCGGACAGGTGATCGCTGTGATCGGACGCAACACGAACCTGGTGGCCGCACGCACCCCGAGTCGGCTCGAGCTCGTGTACCTGGAGGCCGCGGGGCTGCTGGCGCGCATGATCGCCGAGGGTCGCTTCCCGCAGCCGGCCGATCAGACTCCCGCACGGCGAGGCGCACCGCGCGTCGGCGACGGGCTGGTGCGTCTGGATGCCGACGGCGTTGTGACGTTCGCGAGCCCGAACGCGATATCGGCCTACCGGCGCCTCGGACTGCTCGGGGACCTCGTCTCGACATCGCTCGGCGCCACCACCAGGGCCCTGCACGCCCAGCAGGCCGGCGTGGCGTTGGACGAGGGCCTCGATGCCGTGCTGTCCGGCGTGCGACCCCGGCAGGTGGAGATCGAGTCCGCAACCGCGGTGCTGGCGGTGCGGGTGATACCTCTGAACCCGGGTGACTCGCCGGACGGTGCCATCGTCCTGGTACGCGACGTGACCGACCTGCGCAGGCGTGACCAGGAGCTGCTGACCAAGGATGCGACGATCCGCGAGATCCACCATCGGGTGAAGAACAACCTTCAGACGGTTGCGTCGCTGCTGCGGCTTCAGGCTCGTCGAGTGTCCGACCCGGCGGCGCGGGCAGCCCTGGACGAGTCCGTGCGGCGGGTGGGCACGATCGCGGTCGTCCACGAGATGCTCGCCGAGACCACGGACGAGGACGTCGACCTCGACGACGTGCTGGCGCGCCTCGCCAGCATGGTGGGTGACGTCGCCGGCGCCGGTCACTCGGTCGCCGTCGAGCGCCGCGGCAGCGCTGGACGGGTCAGTGCCGTGGTCGCGACCCCCGTGGCGATGGCAGTCACGGAGCTGCTTCAGAACGCCATCCAGCACGGTTTGGCCGGGGACGGCGGCACGGTGCGGGTCGTGGCCGAGCGCAGCGAGGATCGGCTCACGATCGCCGTGGAGGACGGCGGAGCCGGGCTCCCGGAGGGTTTCGACCTGGACGCCACCGACAGCCTCGGGCTGCGCATCGTGTCGACGATGGTGCGGGAACGCTCAGGCGAGGTGGAGCTGAGCCCGCTGACCCCCGGCACACGGGCACGGATCAGCCTGCCGCTGCTGTAGCCCCTGCTCAGGACCGCGCGGACCGTGCGCGGGCAGCCCGGGCGTTGCGCCGCCGCAGCGCCCGCCGCTCGTCCTCGCTCATGGCACCCCAGACGCCGGCGTCCTGCCCGCTGTCCAGAGCCCACTGCAGGCAGGCCTCCCGGACGTCGCAGCGCAGGCAGACGGCCTTGGCCTCCTCGATCTGGAGAAGGGCCGGGCCCGTGTTGCCGATCGGGAAGAAGAGCTCAGGGTCCTCGTCCCGGCAGGCAGCGCGGTGGCGCCAGTCCATGTCTGCAAACTCCTTACAGGCAGTGTTATCGCCGACCCGGGCAGGGGTCGGCGACCGAGGACCAGTGTATGTGAATCCCTTCACGAATGGGAGCCCGACGACGACAAGTCACGTTCGCCACATCGCGCGGCCGGACGAATGAGGGGAGAGACGATCAGACGAGGACGCGCAGGGCGTCGGGGACCGACCGGCACTTCAGCCGGGTGCTCTCGCCGAGGGAGTCGCCGTCGACCTGGACAGGCAGCGGCCGCTGGGAGTTCAGGGTGACCCAGGGGAGGTCGTGGCGGTGCACGACGTCGTGCCCGCGCGGCCCCTGGCGGCCCACGATGATCTCCGTCGCGTGCTTGAGGGTCGTCGCGACACCGAAGGAAGTCGTCCCCACGAGGTCCAGGCCGGCCTCGAACGACGACTTGGGTGCCGTGCGGATCTTGATCCGGCCCAGGTAGGTCCAGGGCGAGCTGTTGGTGACGATCGCCAGGAACAGCTCGGGCAGGACCTCCCCGTCGGGCAGCTCGCCGGAGACGAGGGGGGTGCGACGCTCCTGGCGGAAGTAGGTCCGTACGGCCGAGCGCACGTAGAGCCCGGGTGTCGCCCGTTTGCCCCGGTGGCGAGCGTTCTCGACGGCGAGCACCGTGTCGGCGTCGTAGCCCAGGCCGGTGTTGAAGGTGAACCAGCGCTCGTTGGCCACCCCGAGCCCGATGGACCGGGTGCGGACAGGGTCGGCCATCGCGCGGATCAGCCGTCCTGCCGACTCCAGAGCGTCGTTGGGCAGGCCGAGGTTGCGGGCGAACACGTTGGCGCTGCCGCCGGGGACGACGCCGAGCAGTGGCACGTCCGGACCGGTCCCGGCTTCCAGGAGACCGTTGACCACCTCGTTGACAGTTCCGTCACCTCCGTAGGCGATGACGGCGTCGACGCCGTCCGCACGCGCCTGCGCGGCGATCTCGGCCGCGTGGTCGCGGTGCGTCGTGGTGACGATGGTGACGTCCGCGGCGCCGGCCAACGCCGACAGGAGGACGTCGCGGGTGCGCCGCCGCGTCGAGGTCGCATTCGGGTTGACCACCACCACGGCTCGCACGAGCGCGAATCCTATCGACGGCGCCGACCCGGGCTGTGCCCGCTCGCGCCTACGCTGGCCCGATGTCCGAGGTCGTCGCGCAGCAGCGTCGCGTTGCTGTGGTGCTGGCCGCCGAGGCGCTGCTGGCCCTGGGGGTCGCGGGCTGGCAGCTGCTCGGGCTGTCGCAGGGGGAGGCGGGGCGTCCCGAGGTGGCCTGGGGGTCGTCCACGTACTTCCTGCTGCTGGCCGCGATCATCGCGACGTTCGCGTTCGCCACGGCCCGCGGCGCCCGGTGGGTCTACGGCCCAGCGGTGTTCCTGCAGGTCCTCGGGCTGCCGTTGGCGGTGACCATGGCCGTCGAAGGCCTGTGGGTGGGCGCTGCCCTGCTGGGCGGGGTGGCTGTGGCGGGCCTGGTGCTGCTGCTGCGCGAACGCGGTCGGCAGGCGTACGGGCGCGACACTCTCGGCACGCAGTAGCAGGCGGCGCCCGCACCGGCTCAGGACGCCACTGATGCCTGATCGAGCTGAGCGTGCAGGTCGCGGAGGGTTCGGGACAACAGCCGCGAGACGTGCATCTGAGAGATCCCCACGCGCTCGGCGATCTGGCTCTGCGACATCTCCCCGAAGAACCGCATCATGAGGATGGCCCGCTCACGCTCTGGCAGCGCCTCGATCAACGGGCGCACTGCCTGCCGATCGTTGATGCGGTCGAGCGCCTTGTCGGAGGACCCCAGCGTCTCGGAGAGGGGTCGTCCCGCAGTGGCGGGTGACTCCAGCGGCACCGCCGCGTAGGCGTCGGCAGCCTCGAGCGCCTCGACCACCCGGTCGGTGTCGGTGCCGAGGTGGGCGGCGATCTCGCTGGGGCGGGGTGCGCGGTGCAGCTCACTCGTCAGCGACTCGATCGCGACAGGGATCTGGACCGCCAGCTCACGCAGGCCACGGGGCACATGGACGGCCCACGAGCTGTCGCGGAAGTAGCGGCGGATCTCACCACGGATCGTCGGCGTGGCGAAGGAGGAGAACGCGACGGGGCGGTCCGGGTCGAACCGGTCGATGGCCTTGAGCAGGCCGAGCATCGCGACCTGCTCCAGATCGTCGTCGGGCTGTCCGCGGCGGCTGAAGCGGTGGGCCAGGTTGTAGGCGAGGCCGGCGTGCAGCTCGACGAGCTCGGCTCGCACCTGGGTGTGTCGCGGGTCGTTCGCGTCCAGCGAGGCGAGCTCGGAGAACAGCGCACGGCTTCGTTCGCGGCGGTCAGGTCCAGACGTGACCGGCAGAGGCGCGCTCTGCGCGTCGCTGGCACCCTCCGCGCTCACGACAGCTCGGCTCCGGCGGGGGTGTCGAAGGTCTGCGGGTCCGACGTGGCCACGAAGTGCAGGCGCACCGTCAGCCGGCCGCCGGCGAGCTCGACGGCGACGTCGTCGGCGAGCGCGTTGAGGACAGTCCAGGCGAACGAGTCGGTAGGTGGCGCCTGGGCCGCCGTGCTGGTCGTGGTGATGTGGACGGTGAGGTCGCCGTCACCGACGAGCAGGGTCACCCCCAGGTCGCTGCCGGGCAGGGCCTCGGGCAGGACCACCGAGCAGGCCTCGGACACGGCCAGCCGCAGGTCCTCGACATGGTCGAGGTCGAAGTCGAGCCGAGTGGCGAGCCCGGCAGCAAGGCTTCGGGCCACGCCCACGAAGGCGGTGGAGGCCGGCAGCGTCAGCCGCACCACGTCACCGGGGCCCATGGCTTCGCCGCTCATCGGTCAGCTACCTCGCTGGCCAGCCGCGTCAGCGACTCGCCGTCCATGCGTCGTACGGTCCACTCAGACATCGCCGTCGCCCCCAGACTGTCGTAGAACCGCAGCGCCGGGGAGTTCCAGTCCAGCACCCACCACTCGAGCCGACGGTACTCCCGGCGCTCGCACTCGGCAGCCAGCTCGGCGAGCAGCGCGCGTCCCGTGCCCCGACCGCGGTGGGACGGACGCACGTAGAGATCCTCGAGCCAGATGCCGTGGCGCCCCGTCCAGGTGGAGTAGGTCACGTACCAGAGCGCGAAGGCGACGATGGAGCCGTCCTGCTCTGCCACGTGGCAGCTGACCTGCGGGTCGTCCGCGAACAGTGCCGCCGCGAGGTCGTGCGGTGTCGAGGAGACCTCGTCCGCCGCCCGTTCGTACTCGGCCAGCTCGACGACCATGCGGTAGATGTCGGCCTCGTCCCCCGGACGGGCCGGCCTGATCGTCACGCCTTCTTGGTCTCCCAGAAGATCTCGGCGATCTCGTCGATCTTGGCCAGCAGGTCGTCGGCGACCGCCGTGTCGGTCGTGCCCTTGGTGCCCGCAGCGCCGGCGAGCTTCGTCGCCTGGTTGAACAGGTCGTGCAGCTGCGGGTACGCCTCGAAGTGGGGAGGCTTGAAGTAGTCCGTCCACAGCACCCAGAGGTGCTCCTTGACCAGGTGGGAGCGCTGCTCCTTGATGTCGATGGCGCGCGCTCGGAAGGTCGGGTCGTCAGACGCGCTGTACTTCTCCATGCACGCCTTGACCGACTGGGCCTCGATGCGGGCCTGTGCCGGGTCGTAGATGCCGCACGGCAGGTCGCAGTGCGCCTGCACGTCGACGACGGGGACAATTCCAGCGGAGGTGAGAAGGCTGCGAAGCATGATTCGACCCTATCGCGACCGGCTCCGCCGCGCCCGGCAAGCCGCCGGTCGGTGGTTCGTGGCCGAGGTCCACGGCACGTCGATGTCCCCGACGCTGGAGGACGGCGACCTCGTGCTGGTCGACCAGTCTCGATCGGTGGTCGTCGGGTGTCTTGCGGTGCTCGACCTGCCCGACGGTACGAGGGCGGTGAAGCGGGTCACTCGAGCCGAGCCCGGCGGCTGGTGGGTCGAGCGTGAC
The DNA here is from genome assembly GCA_963712175.1 of uncultured Actinomycetota bacterium. GTDB lineage: Bacteria > Actinomycetota > Actinomycetes > Jiangellales > Jiangellaceae > CAVQGZ01. Next base: position 127,902 of record CAVQGZ010000007.1, on the reverse strand, counting down.
AACCCGCGCCGGGGCGTCGACTCGTGGTCCGTGGGTGCGATCCCGGCCGACGCCGTGCTCGGGGTCGTGCTGCATCGCCTGTGGCCACGCCCTCGATCGCTTGTGCGACCATAAGCGGCTGACATCGACAAGGAGCACCATGACTGCCGAGCCGATCGTCGAGATGCTGCATCCGTCGACGCTGCATGACCACGACCCTGTCTTCACGCTGCACGAGCACGGGAAGATGGAGGTAGCCCCCACGGTGCCGCTGGGCGACCGTGACGACCTGGCGGCTGCGTACACGCCCGGCGTCGCACGGGTCTGCGAGGCCATCGCCGCGGATCCCGATCTGCTCAACGACTACACCTGGGTCGGTGGGTGCGTCGCGGTGGTGACCGACGGGTCGTCCGTGCTCGGTCTCGGCGACATCGGTCCGGCCGCAGCCATGCCGGTGATGGAGGGAAAGGCGATCCTGCTCAAGGAGTTCGGCGGCGTGAACGCCGTCCCGCTGTGCCTGGACACGACGGACGTCGACGCGTTCGTGGAGACGGTCGCCATGCTCGAGCCGTCCTTCGGCGGCATCAACCTGGAGGACATCTCGGCTCCGCGGTGCTTCGAGATCGAGGATCGCCTGCAGGAGCGGATGGGTATCCCGGTGTTTCACGACGACCAGCACGGCACCGCCATCGTGGTGCTGGCCGCCCTGGTCAACGCGCTGGACCTGACGCACCGGCAGGTGCTGGACACCACAGTGGTGATCTCCGGGGCAGGTGCTGCCGGGGTCGCGATCGCGAAGATCCTCTACGAGGCGGGCATCGGCGACATCCGCGTGGTGGATCGCCAGGGCATCGTTCACACCGACCGTCCCGACCTGCCCCCGCACAAGCAGGAGATCGCCCGGCTCACCAACCGCAACGGGGTCACCGGCGACATGGCCGCGGCGCTGAACGGTGCTGACGCCTTCATCGGGGTCTCCGGCGGGACGGTGCCCGAGCGGGCACTCGCCGGGATGGCCGACGACGCGATCATCTTCGCGCTGGCCAACCCCGACCCGGAGGTCCACCCGGACGTCGCGCGCAAGTACGCGCGCGTCGTGGCCACTGGGCGCAGCGACTTCCCCAACCAGATCAACAACGTGCTGGCGTTTCCCGGGATGTTCCGCGGCGCGCTGGCGGTGCGCGCAGAACGCATCACCGAGGGGATGAAGGTGGCGGCAGCCAACGCGCTTGCCGGGCTGGTCGCCGAGAAGCTGGCCGCCGACTTCGTGATCCCGTCAGCGCTCGACCGTCGGGTGGCACCGTCGGTCGCTGCCGCCGTTGCGACCTGCGCCCGACGCGACGGCGTAGCCAGGCGCTGACGTTCGTGGGGCCTCGGCGTCAGCCGCCGATGATGCGCATCGAGGCAGCATCCATCGCGCCTTCCTCGACGTTCCAGCTCTCCAGGATGTCGGCGTAGGTGCCGTCCTCGACGGCCTCCGTCAACCCCTGCAGCAGCGCCTCGGCGAGTCCGTCGCGGTCGGCGCCGATGGCCCATCCGAGGGGAGCCTGGTCGTAGGGTTCGCCCACCGTCGTCAGGGTTCGCGGCGCGATGGTGCCACCGGACGGGACGCTGGCGGACTGCCGGATCGCCCACTGGACGACGACCGAGTCGGCAAGCATGGCGTTGACCTCGCCGACCAGGAGGGCGTTGTTGAGGGCCTTGGGGTCGTTGTACTGGACGATGAAGATCGCGTCCTCGCCGGCGTCCTGGCACGCAGCCGAGCGCTCCTGCAGGTCGAGCACCTGCACGGTCTTGGCCCGCACCCCCACCTTGGCGCCGCACGCGTTGTTCGGCGTGACGCCGAGGGAGTTCGGTTCCTTGGCTGCCCACTGCGTAGCGGTGGTGAAGAACGAGACGAACTGGCGATCCGCCGACCGCTCATCGGTGACGGTGATCGCGGACGAGGCAAGGTCCACCTCGCCTTCGTCGGCCAGCTCGAGGACCCTGGCGAACGAGACCTCGACCCACTCGACGTCCAGGCCCAGGTTGTCGGCGACGGCCTCCAGCAGCTCTACCTCGAATCCAGTCAACGGACCCCCGCCGGTGCCCTGCAGCTGGCGCAGCACCTCGAACTGCGCCGGCGGAAGAGAGGGATCGGTCGCCACGAGCAGGGTGCCTTCAGCTGCGATGTCGTCTGGCACGACATCGGCCGGGGTGGCGTCCTCGGGGGTCGAGCACCCCGCGAGAACCAGCACGGATGCCAAGGGAAGTGCCCACGTCAGTCCACCCCGCGCGCTCATGCTCCGATCTTGCTCCCTCTCCCAGTGCCGGGTCAGCAGATTGCCCCAATCCTCGCGCATTGACGGGCGGTCTCCGGTCTAGGTTGGGAGGCATGTTCGCCGTCTACGCAGCCTCACAAGACCAGAACGAACCGCTCTCCGGCCTCGTCGTCGGTGAGCAGCCCGAGCCGGAGGCCGCCGACGGCTGGGTGCGGGTACGGGTCCGGGCGGCCAGCCTGAACCACCACGACCTCTGGTCGCTGCGCGGGGTGGGGCTCCCGGCGGATCGGCTGCCGATGATCCTGGGCTGTGACGCGGCCGGTGAGCTCGAGGACGGGACCCCCGTCGTCGTCCACTCGGTCATCTCGAGCGAGGACTGGCGGGGGGACGAGACCAACGACCCTCGGCGATCGCTGCTCTCCGAGAAGCACCCGGGAACGTTCGCCGACGTCGTGGCCGTTCCCCGGCGCAACGTCCTGCCACTGCCGCAGGGGATGAGCCTGACGGATGCCGCGTGCATGCCGACGGCCTGGCTGACGGCTTACCGCATGCTGTTCACGCAGGCGCAGCTGCAGCCCGGGTCAACCGTGTTGGTCCAGGGTGCCGGTGGCGGGGTGTCGACCGCGCTGATCGTGCTCGGCTCGCGCGCCGGGTACCGCATGTGGGTCACCAGCCGCGAGGAGGGCAAGCGCGCGCAGGCGCTCGAGCTGGGTGCGGACGCTGCGTTCGAGTCCGGGGCTCGGCTGCCCGAGCGGGTGGACGGGGTCATGGAGACCGTGGGCAAGGCGACCTGGAAGCACTCGCTGCGCTCGGTCCGCCCCGGCGGGAGCGTCGTGATCTCGGGAGCGACGTCGGGCTACCTGGCCGAGACCGAGCTCAGCCGCGTCTTCTTCCTGCAGCTGCGGATCGTCGGGTCAACCATGGGCAGCCGGGACGAGCTGGAGCGGCTGCTGCAGTTCTGCGTTGTTCGAGGCGTGCGTCCGGTGATCGACCGCACGCTGCCGATGGACCAGGCCCCTGAGGCATTCGCGGCGCTGGCCGGCGGCGACGTGTTCGGCAAGGTCGTCATGACGCGCTGAGCTCGTCGCTGGAGCCGCCGTTCGCGCGCCGTCGGTGGAGCCCCTGGTTCGCCGCAGTGCTGATGGGTGGAGCCGTTGGTGCTCTGAGCGCACCAAAGGATCCACCCACGGCCTGCGGAGCGGGCCAGCGGATCCATCGAGACGATGGTTGCTCAGTCGCCCAGCAGGTCCGGCTCGTCGTCGACGAGCTCGTCGCCGACGATGTCCTCGTCCTCGTCGTCGTCCTCGTCGTCCACCCGCGCCAGGTGGCTGGCCAGCCGGTCGATCGCCACCTCGTGCTCGGGGTGCAGGTCGACGAACTCGCGCATGCGCTCGACCAGCCATGCGATGACGAACCGCTCGTCCCCGCGAGCGTCGTCGAGCTCCTCGAGACCACGGTCGGTGAAGTACATCGGTCAGTCCCCAGTCTTGAGTGCCTCGGCCATAAGCATGCGCTGCTGCTCGGAGTGCACCGAGTGCGACCCGACGGACGGCGCCGGCGACTCCGGTCGCGACACCCGGGTGAGCGGGAGCCCGCGCCGCGCCCGTTCCAGGTGCGGCGGCAGGTGCAGCGCCATGGTCGGCCACGGCCCCTGGTTGGAGGGCTCGTCCTGAACCCACCGGACCTCGCGCAGGTTGGGGTAGCGCCCTACCTCGGCCAGGATCTCGGCCACCGGGGTCGGGTACAGCTGCTCGACCCTGGCGATAGCCAGGTGCGCAGCGTGCGCATCGTCGAGCTTCTCGAAGGCCCCGAGCAGGTCCCAGTAGACCTTGCCCGAGCACAGCAGCAACGTGGTCACGCTGTCGGGGTCGGCCACCGACCCTGGGATGACGGTCTGGAACGTGCCGCTGGTGAAGTCCTGCGGGTCCGACGTCGCTCTCTTGTTGCGCAGCATCGACTTCGGCGTGAACACGATCAGCGGTCGGTGCACCGGGTCGAGCGCCTGGCGCCGGAGCAGGTGGAAGTAGCTCGCCGGCGTGGACGGCTGCGCTGCGGTGAACGCGTTGTTGGCCGCCAGCGTGAGGAACCGCTCGATCCGGCCGGAGGAGTGGTCGGGACCCTGGCCCTCGTACCCGTGTGGCAGCAGCAGCGTGACCCCCGACTGCTGGCCCCACTTGGACTCCCCGGACACGATGAACTCGTCCACGATCGTCTGGGCACCGTTCAGGAAGTCGCCGAACTGGGCCTCCCACAGCACCAGCGCATCGGGCCGGGCCACCGAGTACCCGTACTCGAAGCCGAGGGCGGCGTACTCCGACAGCAGGCTGTCGTAGGAGTAGAAGTGGGCCTGCTCCTCGGCCAGCTGGCGAAGGGGAGTCCACTCCTCGCCCGTGTGACGGTCGATGATGACCGCGAAGCGCTGGGCGAACGTGCCTCGTCGGCTGTCCTGGCCGGCCAGTCGCACGGGCCGACCCTCCACGAGCAGCGATCCGAACGCGATGATCTCGCCGGTGCCCCAGTCGATGCCGCCGTTCGTGATCGCCGCCGATCGACGCTCCAGCTGTGGCAGCAGCTTGGGGTGGACGGTGAACCCGTCCGGCACGTCGACGTAGGCCTTGGAGATGCGCGCCAGGACGTCTGGGGTCGTGGCGGTGGTGAACCCGCCCTGGGGCCTCCTCGGCTTGCGCGGGTAGGACGGCACGGTGCTGTAGGCCGACTCCTCGGACTCGGTCGAGGTGTCGCGGGTCTCGTCGAACACCCGTTCCAGCTGGGCCTGGTAGTCGCGCAGCGCCTCCTCGGCCTCCTCGATCGTGATGTCGCCACGTCCGATGAGTGCCTCGGTGTACAGCTTGCGCACCGAGCGCTTCTGCTCGATCAGGTCGTACATGAGCGGCTGGGTGTAGCTCGGGTCGTCGCCCTCGTTGTGGCCTCGACGCCGGTAGCAGATCATGTCGATCACGACGTCCTTGTTGAACGCCTGGCGGAACTCGAACGCCAGCCGCGCGACGCGGACGCATGCCTCGGGGTCGTCACCGTTCACATGGAAGATCGGCGCCTGCACCATGCGTGCGACGTCGGTGGAGTAGACGCTGGAGCGCGAGTGCTGTGGCGCGGTGGTGAAGCCGACCTGGTTGTTGACGATGACGTGGATCGTTCCGCCGGTGCGGTACCCCCGCAGCTGGGACAGGTTCAGCGTCTCGGCAACGACTCCCTGCCCGGCGAAGGCGGCGTCCCCGTGCAGCAGGATCGGCAGAACCGGGAAGGCCTCGCCCCGGTCGAGCACGTCCTGCTTCGCGCGAGCGATGCCCTCGAGCACGGGGTTGACGGCCTCGAGGTGTGACGGGTTGGCCGACAGCGACACCTTGATCGAGGCACCCGACTCCGTGGTGACCTCCCCATCCGCGCCGAGGTGGTACTTCACGTCGCCCGAGCCCTGGACGGTGCGCGGGTCGATGTTGCCTTCGAACTCGCGGAAGATCTGGCCGTACGACTTGCCGACGACGTTGGCGAGGACGTTGAGCCGGCCGCGGTGCGGCATGCCCATCGCCGCCTCGACCAGGCCCGCCTTGGCGGCGAGGTTGATGACCTCGTCGAGCAGCGGGATCATCGACTCCCCGCCCTCGAGCGAGAACCGCTTCTGCCCGACGTACTTGGTCTGCAGGAACGTCTCGAAGGCCTCGGCCTGGTTGAGCTTGTGCAGGATCCGTAGCTGGTCCTCGCGCGGCATGCGGTCGGCGCGGTTCTCCACCCGCGCCTGGACCCAGGCCCGCTGCTCGGGGTCCTGGATGTGCATGTACTCGATGCCGATGGTCCGGCAGTAGGCGTCGCGGAGGATCCCCAGGATGTCGCGCAGCTTGAGGAACGGGCGATCGCCACCGAAGGACCCGGTCGCGAACTCACGGTCGAGGTCCCAGAGGGTCAGCCCGTGGGACGTGACGTCGAGGTCGGGGTGGCTGCGCTGCTCGTACTCGAGCGGGTCGGTGTCGGCCATGAGGTGACCGCGCACCCGGTAGGCGTGGATGAGCTCCAGGACCCGGGCCTGGCGGCCGATCTCCTCGTCGTGGCTGACGGCGATGTCGGGGACCCAGCGCACCGGCTCGTACGGGATGCGAAGGGACGTGAAGACGTCGTCGTAGAAGCTCTCCTCGCCCAGCAGCAGCCCGTGGATGAGCCGGAGGAAGTCGCCGGACTGGGCACCCTGGATGACCCGGTGGTCGTAGGTGCTCGTCAGCGTCATGATCTTGGACACCGCGAGACGGGCCAGCGTGTCGGACGAGGCTCCCTGGTACTGCGCCGGGTACTCCATGGCACCGACGCCGACGATGGCGCCCTGCCCCGGCATGAGGCGCGGGACGGAGTGGACGGTGCCGATCGTGCCGGGGTTGGTCAGGCTGATCGTGGTGCCCACGAAGTCGTCCGCGGTCAGCTTTCCAGCGCGGGCGCGACGCACGACGTCCTCGTAGGACGCCCAGAACGTCGCGAAGTCCATGGTGTTGGCCCGCTTGATGGCCGGGACCAGAAGCTGGCGGGACCCGTCCGGCTTCTGCAGGTCGATGGCCAGGCCGAGGTTGACCTGCGGCTGGTGCAAGACGCTGGGCTTGCCGTCGACCTCGGTGTAGGCGACGTTCATCTCCGGCAGGTGGCTGAGGGCCCGGACGATGGCGTAGCCGATGAGGTGGGTGAACGAGACCTTCCCGCCGCGCGAGCGGCGCAGGTGGTTGTTGATGACGACCCGGTTGTCGACGAGCAGCTTGGCCGGGATGGCGCGCACCGACGTCGCCGTAGGCACGGCCAGCGACGCCTCCATGTTGGTGACGACACGGGCCGCCGGTCCGCGCAGGCGCTCCGGGACGACGGGCTCGGCCTGCGGTGAGGACGCCGACTTCGCCAGCGCGGTGGCCGCGGTTGTCGACGAGACAGGCGGGGGAGCGGGGGCGGGCTTGGGTGGCTCAGGCGGCGGCGGGGGGGCGACCGGCTTCGGCCGCGGGACAGGCGCGACAGCCGTCGCGCTGGTGGTCGGCGGGGTCGGGCCGGAGGGGCTGACGGATCCTTCGGCGGCCGGTCGGTAGTCCTGGAAGAACGTGTTCCAGGCCGGGTCCACCGACCCCGGGTCGTCCTGCCAACGCTCGTACATCTCGTCGACGAGCCACTCGTTCGCTCCGAAGTCGCCGGAGGTCATGGGATCGGAACCCTGCGCTGTCACGCGGCAGCACCTCTTGTCTTCTCGACGATCGCGGCTCGCCCGGGCGACGGCGGCCGGAGAACGACTGTCCACATTAGTCGGCGCACCACGGCTGCGGGGAGTCCCCGCGCGACGCGACGGATCGCTCGGGCGCCGAGCGGCGTCGCACGAGCGCTCAGTGGTGGGCATGCCCGTGCCCTCGGTGACGTCGCGCACGTGTCGGGGGCCCCGCCTACCCTGTCGCACGTGCCACGCCCTGCCACCTCGCGGTCCGCCACGGCCGTCCGTCCACCCGCTGACCGGCTCGTCGTGCGTGGTGCCCGGGAGCACAACCTCAAGGACGTGTCACTGGACCTTCCCCGCGACGCGCTGATCGTCTTCACGGGACTGTCCGGGTCGGGGAAGTCGAGCCTCGCCTTCGACACGATCTTCGCCGAGGGGCAGCGTCGCTACGTCGAGTCCCTGTCGGCGTACGCCCGCCAGTTCCTCGGCCAGATGGACAAGCCGGACGTCGACTTCATCGAGGGACTGTCGCCGGCGGTGTCCATCGACCAGAAGTCGACGTCGCGCAACCCGCGCTCCACGGTCGGCACGATCACCGAGGTGTACGACTACCTGCGCCTGCTCTACGCGCGGGCCGGCCGTCCGCACTGCCCGGTCGGCGGCGAGCCGATCAGCCGCCAGACCCCCCAGCAGATCGTCGACCGCATTCTGGAGATGCCCGACGGCACGAAGTTCCAGGTGCTCGCCCCGGTCGTGCGAGAGCGCAAGGGGGAGTACGTCGACCTGTTCCGGACCCTCGCCTCCCAGGGGTACGCACGGGTGCGCGTCGACGGGACCGTCCACCCGCTGACCGAGCCCCCCGAGCTGAAGAAGCAGGAGAAGCACTCCATCGAGGTGGTCGTCGACCGGCTGGTCGCCCGGGGGCGGGCGAAGCAGCGCATCACCGACTCCGTCGAGACGGCGCTGAGGCTGGCCGGTGGCATCGTCGTGCTGGAGCTCGTGGACCGCGACGTCGACGACCCTGCTCGGGAGCGCACCTTCTCCGAGCACCTGGCCTGCCTGGAGCACGACGTGTCGTTCTCCGAGCTCGAGCCGCGCTCCTTCTCGTTCAACTCGCCGTTCGGCGCGTGCCCGGACTGCGCCGGGCTCGGCACGCGCATGGAGGTCGACCCCGAGCTCGTCGTCCCCGACCCTTCGATGTCGCTGCGTGACGGCGCGCTGGCGCCCTGGGGCTCGGGGCACACGACGGAGTACTTCTTCCGGCAGGTCACGGCCTTGGCCGAACACCTCGGGTTCAGCGTCGACGAGCCGTTCTCCGACCTCGCGCCGACCTACCGCAAGGCCGTCCTGTTCGGCCACCGCGACACGATCCACGTCCGCTACACCAACCGGTACGGACGCTCCCGTGCCTACGACACCACGTATGAGGGCGTCGTCCCGTTCGTCGAACGCCGCCACCGTGAGGCCGAGAGCGACGCGAGCCGGGAGCGATACGCCGGGTTCATGCGACAGGTGCCGTGCGCCACGTGTCACGGCAGCCGGCTGAAGCCGGAGGTGCTGGCCGTCACCCTCGGTGGACGCTCGATCGCGCAGGTGGCGGCCATGCCGATCGGCGACTGCCAGGTCTTCCTGAACGACCTGGAGCTCAGCGACCGCGAGGCGCAGATCGCCGCACGGGTCCTCAAGGAGGTCAACGAGCGGCTGCGGTTCCTCGTCGACGTCGGCCTGCACTACCTGACGCTCGACCGCCCCGCTGCCACGCTGGCTGGTGGGGAGGCACAGCGCATCCGCCTGGCGACCCAGATCGGCTCGGGGCTCGTCGGGGTCCTCTACGTGCTGGACGAGCCGTCCATCGGCCTGCACCAGCGCGACAACCGCCGGCTCATCGAGACGCTGGTGCGGCTGCGCGACCTGGGCAACACCCTCATCGTCGTCGAGCACGACGAGGAGACGATCCGCACGGCCGACTGGGTCGTCGACATCGGGCCGGGCGCGGGCGAGCACGGCGGGCAGATCGTGGTCTCGGGCCCCGTCGCCGACCTGGAGAGCGACCTGTCGTCGGTCACCGGGGCCTACATCTCCGGACGTGAGCGCATCGACACACCCGGCATCCGTCGCCCGGTGGACGCCGCCCGGATGCTGCGGGTGGTCGAGGCCCGCGAGCACAACCTGCGTGACGTCACGGTCGACGTGCCGCTCGGCTGCTTCGTCGCGGTGACCGGGGTCAGCGGGTCGGGCAAGTCGACCCTGGTCAACGACGTGCTCTACAACGCCATGGCGCGCCACGTCTACAAGGCGCGAACCGTCCCCGGGCGCCATCGACGCATCGAGGGCCTCCAGCACGTCGACAAGGTCGTGCACGTCGACCAGTCGCCGATCGGACGCACGCCACGCTCGAACCCGGCCACGTACACCGGTGTCTTCGACCACGTGCGCCGACTGTTCGCCGAGACCGAGGAGGCGAAGATCCGGGGCTACCAGCCTGGCCGCTTCTCGTTCAACGTCAAGGGCGGCCGCTGCGAGTCGTGCTCCGGTGACGGAACGATCAAGATCGAGATGAACTTCCTGCCCGACGTGTACGTGCCCTGCGAGGTGTGCCACGGCGCGCGCTACAACCGCGAGACGCTCGAGGTGCACTTCAAGGGCAAGACCATCGCCGAGGTTCTCGACATGCCGATCGAGGAAGGGCTGGAGTTCTTCCAGGCCTTCCCACCCATCGCTCGACACCTGCGCACGCTCGTCGACGTGGGCCTCGGCTACGTGCGACTCGGGCAGCCCGCGCCGACGCTGTCCGGTGGTGAGGCTCAGCGCGTCAAGCTGGCCTCGGAGCTGCAGAAGCGCTCCACCGGGCGCACCGTCTACGTCCTGGACGAGCCCACCACCGGCCTGCACTTCGAGGATGTCCGCAAGCTCATCGGCGTCCTGCAGGGTCTGGTCGACAAGGGCAACACCGTGCTCGTCATCGAGCACAACCTCGACGTGATCAAGACCGCCGACTGGATCATCGACCTCGGCCCGGAGGGCGGCTCGGGCGGCGGCACCATCGTGGCGGAGGGTCCTCCCGAGCACGTGGCGCAGGTCGAGGTCAGCCACACCGGGCAGTACCTACGTCCGATGCTGGACGCCCCGGGCTCGGGGTGAGCGTGTGCGCCTGCCCCCGGGGCGCGGTGGTGGCACTCTTGTCGCATGACTCAGCGTTCTGTGACTCGTCGAACCGTCATCGGGGGAGCAGCAGCCGTGGGCGGTGCTGCCGTCCTGGCGGCGTGCGGCTCCGGTGATGACAGCGCATCCCCCGACACGACCGAATCCGAGGCCACCGCGACCGACGAGCCGGACGCCGCCGCCGGCGACGAGGGCGCTGGGGGCTCCGAGGCGCTGGTCTCGGCGGCCGAGGTCCCCGTCGGCAGTGGCGTGATCGTCGGAGCAGCCCGGGTCGTCGTGACCCAGCCCACCGAGGGGGAGTTCAAGGGTTTCTCCAGCACCTGCACCCACCAGGGATGTCAGGTGTCGTCGGTCGACGGCGACACGATCACGTGCGCGTGCCACAACTCGACGTTCTCGGTCAGCGACGGCTCCGTCCTGGGTGGTCCTGCCACGGCACCGCTGCCCGAGGTCGCTGTGGCGGTGGACGGCGACCAGGTGGTGTCGGCCTGAGGCTGGCCGCCGGCTCGTGACGGCTCCTGGGACCCATGGCTGACCCATCGACGTACCGGCCCAAGCCGGGCACGCTGCCGGACTCGCCGGGGGTCTACCGGTTCTTCGACGAGGAGAACCGCGTGATCTACGTGGGCAAGGCCAAGAGCCTGCGCCCTCGCCTGAGCTCGTACTTCGCTGACCTCGCGGCCCTGCATCCGCGCACGCAGGCCATGGTGACCTCGGCAGCGCGGGTGGACTGGACGGTTGTCGGCACGGAGGTCGAGGCCCTGCAGCTGGAGTACTCGTGGATCAAGGAGTACGACCCGCGTTTCAACGTCCGGTACCGCGACGACAAGTCCTACCCCTACCTGGCCGTCACCGTCGGCGAGGAGTACCCGCGGGCGCTGGTGATGCGCGGAGCCAAGCGCAAGGGCGTTCGTTACTTCGGCCCCTACGCGCACGCCTGGGCCATCCGCGAGACGCTGGACCAGGTGCTGCGGGTCTTCCCGGTGCGGACGTGCTCGTCCGGGGTGTTCCGCCGCGCCGGGCAGGTCGGTCGGCCGTGCCTGCTCGGCTACATCGGCAAGTGCTCCGCCCCGTGCGTGGACCGGGTGTCCGCCGACGAGCACCGCGAGATGGTCGACGACTTCATCGCCTTCATGGACGGGCGGACCACGGACTTCACCCGGCGCCTGCGAGCACAGATGACCGCCGCCGCCGAGGCCCAGGAGTACGAGCACGCCGCGCGCCTGCGCGACGACCTCGCCGCCCTGGATCGGGCTCTGGAGAAGAACGCCGTCGTGCTGCCCGATGGCACGGACGCCGACGTCGTGGCCCTCGCCGAGGACCCGCTGGAGGTTGCGGTCCAGGTCTTCCACGTGCGCGGAGGACGGGTACGCGGCCAGCGGGGCTGGGTCGCCGACCGCACCGACGACGCGAGCACGGGCGACCTCGTCGAGCGGTTCCTGCTCCAGCTGTACTCCGAGTCCGACCCCAGCGCCGTTCCCCGCCTCGTGCTGGTCCCTCGTCTCCCGGACGACACAGACGAGACCGCCGCCTTGGTCGACGTCCTGACAGCCCACCGCGGGGCAGCTGTCGAGCTGCGGATCCCGCGTCGCGGTGACAAGCGATCCCTGCTGGAGACCGTGGCGGACAACGCGGCGCAGACCCTCGCGCTGCACAAGACTCGCCGAGCCAGCGACCTGACGACGCGCAGCCGCGCGCTCGAGGAGATCCAGCAGGCTCTCGACCTGCCTGAGGCGCCGCTGCGGATCGAGTGCGTCGACGTCTCGCACCTCATGGGCGACGCCGTCGTGGCGTCGCTGGTCGTGTTCGAGGACGGGCTCGCGCGCAAGAGCGACTACCGGCGCTTCGAGATCGCCACGGCGCCCGGACGGTCCTCCGACGTCGAGGCGATCCGCGAGGTGGTCACCCGGCGGTTCCGCCGGTACCTGGAGGAGCGCGAGCAGACCGGTGAGGTCGAGGCGGCGCCGGACTCCACCGACGATGTGCCAGCCTCGGCTATCGACCCGACGACGGGGCGCCCCCGCAAGTTCGCCTACGCGCCGTCGCTGCTGGTCGTGGACGGCGGCCAGCCCCAGGTCGCGGCCGCGGCGCAGGCATTGTCCGACCTCGGCATCGACAGCGGCCCGGGTGGCGTGGCCATCGCCGGCCTCGCCAAGCGCCTCGAGGAGGTCTGGCTGCCCGCCCAGCCCGACCCGGTGATCCTGCCTCGCACCAGCGAAGGCCTGTACCTGCTCCAGCGGATCCGTGACGAGGCGCACCGCTTCGCCATCACCTACCACCGCGGCAAGAAGCGACGCTCAGCTGTCGAGAGCCGGCTGGACGCGATACCCGGGCTGGGCGAGGTCCGCCGGCGTGCCCTCCTTCGGCACTTCGGCTCCGTCAAACGACTACGGTCGGCCACGGCAGAGCAGATCACCGAGGTTCGCGGGATCGGACCGACGCTGGCCGACTCCATCGTCGCAGCGCTGGCCTCCGACCAGCCCGCCTCGTCGGTCAACGTGAGCACCGGCGAGCTGCTCGGCTGATCAGCACGCGGACGCCGACCGGCGCCCGCGGAGTGCAGCCTGGGGAGACCACGTGCCCTTTCAGCCCGTCCAGAGCTCGGACCTGCTTGTCATCACCGGGATGTCGGGGGCCGGCAAGTCAGCCGTTGCCAACGTGCTGGAGGACCTCGGCTGGTGGGTCGTGGACAACATGCCCCCGCGGCTGCTGCCGCAGCTGATCGACACCGTCCAGGCCGGTGCCCACGACCCGGACTCGGTCACCAAGCTCGCGATCGTCGCGGATGTCCGAGGTGGCGAGCTCTTCGTCGAGCTCGACGAGGCTGTGCGCGCTGCCCGCAACCCCCAGCGTCAGCCGACCGTGCTCTTCCTCGAGGCGTCGGACGAGGTCCTGGTGCGCCGGTTCGAGAGCGCTCGTCGGCCACATCCGCTGCAGGGTGAGGGGCGGATCCTCGACGGCATCGTCGCCGAGCGCGACGTCCTCTCCGAGCTGCGCTCACAGGCCGACCTGGTCGTCGACACCTCGGCTCTGACCATCCACCAGCTCGGTCACCGGGTGCGGGCAGCCTTCGCCGACGACACCGACCCGTTGCGGGTCATCGTCTTGTCGTTCGGCTTCAAGTACGGCATCCCTGTCGACGCCGACATGGTCGCCGATCTGAGGTTCCTGCCGAACCCCTACTGGGTTCCGGAGCTGCGCCCGCACACCGGCCAGGACGCGATCGTGCGCGACTTCGTGCTGGGCCAGGAGCGAGCGGGGAGCTTCTTGGCGTCCTACACCGATCTGCTGCGCACCGTGCTGCCTGGTTACGTGGAGGAGGGCAAGCGGTTCGCGACCGTCGCCATCGGGTGCACGGGGGGCAAGCATCGCAGCGTGGCCGTCACCGAGGAGCTCACGCGAGTGCTCAGCGGCGAAGGATTCGCGGCCCGGGCGGTCCACCGCGACCTGGGGCGCGAGTGAGCGACGCCGCCGCCGACTACGGGCTGGCGGAGCCGGCGGGCCCGCGGGTCGTCGCCCTCGGCGGGGGCCACGGCCTGGCTGCGTCCCTGGCTGCGCTGCGTCTGCTGACCGACCGGCTGACCGCGGTGGTGACCGTTGCGGACAACGGAGGGTCCAGCGGGCGCATCCGCGACCAGTACGACGTGCTTCCGCCGGGCGACCTGCGCATGGCGCTGGCGGCGCTGTGCGGTGACGACGACTGGGGCCAGACCTGGGCGCAGGTGCTGCAGCACCGCTTCGCCGGTCAGGGTGACCTGTCCGGACACGCCCTGGGCAACCTGCTGATCGCCGCGGTCTGGCAGCGCCTCGGCGACCCGGTGACCGGTCTCGACCTCGTGGGGGCGCTGCTGAGGTCCCGTGGACGAGTGCTGCCGATGTCAACCCAGCCGCTGAGTCTGCGGGCGCTGGTCGTGGACCCCTCGGACCCGATGGGCTCGCCCGCGCGCGAGGTGGTGGGTCAGGTGCAGGTGGCGACGACGCCCGGCGACGTGGTGGACGTGTCGCTGCTGCCGCCTGAGCCCCCGGCCTGCCCGGAGGCGGTCGAGGCGGTGCTCGACGCGGAGGTGGTCGTCCTCGGACCGGGGTCGTGGTTCAGCTCGGTGATCCCGCATCTGTTGGTGCCAGAGCTCGCCGACGCCGTGGCGCGGACGGCGGCCACCCGGGTGGTGCTGCTCAACCTTCGGTCAGCGACGGCGGAGACCGAGGCGTACGCCCCGGAGAACCTGCTCGAGGTGCTGGCCGAGTACGCACCCCAGCTGCGGCTTGACGTGGTGCTGGCCGACCCCTCGTCCGTCCCCGACGTCGAGGCGCTCACCAAGGCCGCCGCGGCCTTGGGCGCGGAGCTGGTGCTGGCGGACGTCTCGGACGAGGCGAGCGGCGACCAGCACGACCCCGAGCGGCTCACAGCCGCCCTTGCAGCCCTTGGCGGTCGTGGCAGGATGCCGCTGTGGCGATGACCGAGGCAGTGAAGGCCGAGCTCGCAGCCCTCCCGGTCACCAAGACGTGTTGTCGCAAGGCCGAGACGTCGACCCTGCTCCGGTTCGGAGGCGGGCTGCACATCGTCGGCGGCCGCATCGTCGTCGAGGCCGAGCTGGACACCGGGGCGGCCGCGCGGCGCCTGCGCCGCAACATCGCCGACGTCTTCGGGCACCGCAGCGAGCTCGTCGTCGTGCAGCCGAGCGGCATCCGCAAGGGACCGCGCTACATCGTCCGGGTGACCCGGGACGGTGAGGGGCTGGCGCGCCAGACCGGCTTGATCGACGTGCGGGGCCGCCCCGTACGCGGGCTGCCGCCGACCGTCGTCAACGGGCACATCTGCGACGCCGAGTCCGCCTGGCGGGGTGCCTTCCTGGCCCACGGCTCCCTGATGGAGCCAGGGCGCTCCGCGTCCCTGGAGGTCACCAGCCCGGGCTCGGAGGCCGCTCTCGCGCTCGTCGGCGCCGCCCGCCGCCTTCAGATCGCATCCAAGGCCCGCGAGGTCCGGGGCGTGGATCGCGTGGTGATCCGCGATGCCGACGCCATCGGCGCCCTGCTGACTCGACTCGGGGCGCACGAGTCCGTGCTGGCGTGGGAGGACCGTCGTGTCCGACGGGAGGTCCGGGCCACCGCCAACCGGCTGGCGAACTTCGACGACGCGAACATGCGCCGCTCGGCGCGTGCCGCGGTGGCTGCCAGCGCGCGGGTCGAACGGGCTCTGGAGATCCTGGGTGACGACATCCCGGACCACCTCCGCACGGCTGGTGCCCTGCGCATGCAGCATCGGCAGGCCAGCCTCGAGGAGCTCGGCCAGCTCTCGGACCCTCCCATGACCAAGGACGCCATCGCTGGGCGCATCCGGAGGCTGCTCGCGATGGCTGACAAGAAGGCTCGTGAGCACGGCATTCCGGACACGGAGTCGGGGCTGAGCCCGGACCTGCTGGTGCCTTGACCGAGGGCACGTGGATCGGTGCGAACGGGGGACGCGCGCAACGCCGCTGTCCTAGTGTCTGAGGTGAGCGACGAACGCCACTTCTTCCAGCACGGACCGGGAACGACCCGGTCCCTGTCACCGCCGGCCCCGGCGCCGGCAGAAAGGTCTGACTGTGACTGTACGGGTCGGTATCAACGGCTTCGGCCGAATCGGACGCAACTACCTGCGTGCGGTCTACGCGGCCGGGTCTGACGTCGAGATCGTCGGCATCAACGACCTGACCGACAACAAGACGCTCGCGCACCTGCTCAAGTACGACTCCATCCTCGGCCCCTTCGGCCGGGAGGTCACCTACGACGACAGCAACCTGTATGTGGACGGAAAGACGATCCACGCCAGCGCCGAGCGCGACCCCGCTCAGATCGGCTGGGGCGACATCGGCGCGGACGTCGTCATCGAGTCGACCGGCGTGTTCCGCACGGGCCCGCAGTGCCAGCCGCACCTGGACGGCGGAGCCAAGAAGGTCATCATCTCTGCACCTGCCAAGGACGTCGACGGCACCTTCGTGATGGGCATCAACGACGGCGACTACGACCCCGCCACGATGAACGTCATCTCCAACGCCTCCTGCACGACCAACTGCCTGGCGCCCATGGTGCGCGCGCTCCTGGACAGCGTCGGCATCGAGCGTGGCCTGATGACCACCATCCACGCCTACACCAACGACCAGCCGGTGCTCGACTTCGCGCACTCCGACCTGCGTCGGGCACGCGCCGCGGCGACGAACATGATCCCGACGTCCACCGGTGCTGCCGCCGCGATCGGCCTGGTCATCCCTGAGATGAAGGGCAAGCTCGACGGCTACGCCATGCGCGTGCCGACGCCGACCGGATCGGCCACGGACCTCACCTTCGAGATGAGCCGGGAGGGTACGGCCGAGGAGATCAACGCGGCGTTCAAGGCGGCGTCGGAGTCCGGCGCGCTGGCCGGCAAGCTGGTCTACACCGAGGACCCGATCGTCTCCAGCGACATCGTGACGTCGCCGGCGTCCGTGACCGTCGACGCGCTCAGCACCAAGGTCATCGGCACCACCGCCAAGGTGCTCGGCTGGTACGACAACGAGTGGGGCTACAGCAACCGCCTCATCGACATCTCCGAGCTGGTCGGCGACAACCTGTAACAGCGCAGCACGCCGACACCTATGACGCGTCCGAGGGCCCCGCGGGTCCCTCGGACGCGTCATGTCAGCACCACCGGACCGTCCGCGCCGCACGTTCGCGACGCAGGATCAGAGAGGACAACGCAGTGGTAGCCACCATCGAGAGCCTGGGGGATCTCCGCGGCAAGCGGGTCCTCGTCCGGGCTGATTTCAACGTCCCGCTCGACGGGCAGACCATCACCGACGACGGCCGCATCCGGGCGGCCCTGCCCGGCATCAACCAGCTTCGTGACGGCGGCGCCAAGGTCGTCGTCATGGCCCACCTCGGTCGACCGAAGGGCGAGCCCAAGCCCGAGTACTCCCTTGCTCCCGTCGCGGCTCGTCTCTCCGAGCTCTTGGGCGCTGACGTCGCGTTCGCCGCCGACACGGTCGGCGACTCCGCGCAGAGCGTCGTGGCCGGGCTGGCCGACGGCAGCGTCGCACTGCTGGAGAACCTGCGCTTCAACAAGGGTGAGACGAGCAAGGACGACGCCGAGCGCGGATCGTTCGCTGACGAGCTGGCTGCTCTCGGTGACGCCTACGTCAACGACGGGTTCGGGGTCAGCCACCGCAAGCAGGCCTCGGTCACCGATATCGCCGAACGCCTCCCGCACGCCGCCGGGCCCCTCGTGCTCAAGGAGGTGCAAGCGTTCGGCAAGGTGCTCACCGACCCGGACCGCCCGTACGTCGTCGTCCTCGGCGGCTCGAAGGTGTCCGACAAGCTGGGGGTCATCGACAACCTGCTGGACAAGGTCGACCGGTTGCTCATCGGCGGTGGCATGTGCTTCACGTTCCTCAAGGCACAGGGCTACGAGGTCGGTGCGTCGCTGCTGGAGACCGAGCAGCTCCCGACCGTCGAGGGCTACCTGCGCACGGCGCAGGCGAACGGCGTCCAGATCGTCCTGCCGGTTGATGTCATGGTCGCACCCGAGTTCAGTGCTGACGCAACAGGCCAGGTCGTCGCGGCCGATGCCATCCCCGCTGACCAGATGGGCCTGGACATCGGTCCTGAGACGATCGAGCTGTTCCGGTCGAAGATCGTCGACGCCAAGACGGTGGTCTGGAACGGGCCCATGGGCGTGTTCGAGTTCGCCCAGTTCGCCACCGGAACCCTGGAGGTCGCCAAGGCGATCAGCGAGATCGACGGCCTCTCGGTCGTGGGTGGCGGCGACTCTGCAGCCGCCGTCCGACAGCTCGACCTCGAAGCCGGCTTCGGCCACATCTCCACCGGTGGTGGGGCCAGCCTGGAGCTTCTCGAAGGCAAGACCCTTCCCGGACTCGCAGCACTGGAGGACTGACCCATGGCCCACGCACGCATGCCCTTCATGGCGGGCAACTGGAAGATGAACCTGAACCATCTGGAGGCGATCGCGCACGTCCAGGCGATCTCGTTCAGCCTCAAGGATGACGACTACGAGGCGGTCGAGGTGGGTGTGATGGTGCCGTTCACCGACATCCGGTCGGTGCAGACGCTGGTGGACGCGGACAAGATCCGCATCGCCTACGGCAGCCAGGACATCTCCGCCCACGACTCCGGCGCCTTCACGGGCGAGGTCAGCGGCTCCATGCTGGCGAAGCTCGGCTGCACCTACGCTGTTGTCGGCCACTCCGAGCGACGCACGTACCACGACGAGACGGACGAGGTGGTGAACAGCAAGGTCGCCGCGGCCTACCGCCATGACCTCGTACCGATCCTGTGCATCGGCGAGGAGAAGGAGATCCGCGAGGCTGGCACGCACGTCGAGCACACGCTGTCCCAGCTCGACGGTGGTCTGACGGGCATCCCCGCCGAGCAGGCCGAGCGCATCGTGATCGCCTACGAGCCGGTCTGGGCGATCGGGACCGGCCTCACGGCCACGCCGGAGGACGCGCAGGAGATGTGCGGAGCCATCCGCGCCCGCCTGGCCGAGCTTTACTCGACAGCGCTGGCCGACGGGGTGCGCATCCAGTACGGCGGGTCGGTGAAGGGCGCGAACGCCGCCTCGATCATGGCGCAGCCTGACGTGGACGGGGCCCTCATCGGCGGCGCCAGCCTCGACGCGGAGGACTTCGTCTCGATCATCCGCTACCGCAACGGCTGATCGCCCGGCGGCACGGGCCGCGGGTCCTGGCGTACCCTAGGCAGGCCAGGACCCGCTCCCGCTGTCGAAGGCCCTCACACACATGCTGCTGCTGTTCCAGATTCTGCTGGTCGTGACCAGCCTTCTCCTGCTGCTTCTGGTGCTGCTGCACAAGGGCAAGGGCGGGGGGCTCTCCGACATGTTCGGCGGCGGGGTATCGACCTCCCTCGGCGGGTCATCCATCGCAGAGCGCAACCTCGACCGCATCACCGTGGCCGTCGGCGTCGTGTGGGCCGCCAGCATCGTGGCTGCCAGCCTGCTGGCCCAAGCCTGACCCGAGCCATCCCCGGCAGCCGGGCCATCCCCGGCAGCCGGGCCTCCCCGGCAGCCGGGCCATCCCCGCCCGCTGAGACGGCTGTGGCGGCTCTGGCGCACGGGGCTGCGTGGGTTCGCCTACCGCGCTATGTAGCATCGCGGCCATGGCGGGTGGCAGTGCGATTCGAGGCAGCCGGGTCGGCGCGGGTCCGATGGGGGAGACCGAGCGAGGGGAGCTCGAGTCCCGCGTCTACGTGGCCTTCTACTGCGCCAACGGGCATGCGGCCGAGCATCCGTTCGCGCACGACGCCGAGATCCCCGAGCAGTGGGACTGCCCCAAGTGCGGCCTGCCGGCGGGACAGGACTCCGACAACCCGCCCCCCGCGCCGAAGATCGAGCCGTACAAGACCCATCTGGCCTACGTGAAGGAGCGCCGTTCCGACGAGGACGGTGCCCAGATCCTCGAGGAGGCCCTCGAGACGTTGCGGGCGCGCACCCAGTTCTGAGGCCTGCCGGGGCGTGGGTGGACGTGGTGGTGCGCTGAGCGCACCGTCCGCTCCATCGATCAGGCATGACGTGGGCCGTCGGCTCCATCCATGTCGCGACCTTGGCCTACAGGAACGTCACGGTCAGCCCATGGATGGCGATGCCGACAAGAGCCCCGACGACGAACCCGTTGATGCGGATGAACTGCAGGTCTCGTCCGACGTGCAGCTCGATCCGTTGTGAGGTCTCCTCGGCGTCCCAGGCCCGCACGGTGTCGGAGATGACGGCGGTCACATCGTCGCGGTAGGACGTCACGACGTGGACGACGGCGTCGGAGACCCAGCGGTTCACCTTGGCCGCCAGCCCTGGGTCGCTCTGCAGCGAGGTGCCGAGCTTCACCAGCTCATCGGTGAGCTGGGCGCGCAGGCCGCTGTCGGGGTCCTCCACCATGTCGGCAAGGCTCTGCTGCGCAGACGTCCAGAGGTAGTCCAGCAGGCCGCTGGCGCCCGGATGGGTGAGCAGCTCGTCGCGGGCCCGTTCGACTCGATGGATCGTCCCGGCGTCGTACTGCAGGTCGACGGCGAGGTTCGCCAGCAGCCGGTCGAGCGTCCCCCGGATCTCGTGCTGCGGGTCGTCGCGCACCTCGGTGGCGACGCGGATGATCTCGCCGTAGATGCGTTCGGCGACCAGGTCGTCCACGAAGCGGGGCGACCACCCGGGTGCCTGGCCTGCGACGGTCCGCAGGACGGTGCTCCTGTTGTCGCGCAGCCACAGCCAGGTGCGGTCGACGATGACGTCCACGAGCCCGTGGTGGGCTCCGTCGGCCACGACTTGGGCGAGGAGCTTGCCCAGCGGCTGGCTGACGTCCATCGTCGCCAGGCGCCTCATCACGGCGAACTCGACGCTGGCCCGGACGTCACGGTCGCCCAGGATGCGAAGTCCCCCACGTGCCCAGGCGGCGATCTCGTCGGATACTCGGGTGGCGTTCTCGGTCCTGACGAGCCAGTCGCCAACGCGCGGAGCGATGTCGACGGCGTCGATGCGGGCCCGAACGCTGGCGGCCTGCAGGAAGTTCTCGCCGACGAACGTGGACAGGCTGTCGCCGAGCTGGTCCTTCTTCCGCGGGATGATGGCGGTGTGCGGGATGGGCAGGCCCAGGGGGTGCTTGAAGAGGGCCGTCACCGCGAACCAGTCGGCGAGCCCGCCGATCATGCCCGCCTCGGCGGCCGCGGCCAGGTAGCCGACCCACTCGGGCCCGCCGGAGCGCTCCCACCGGGCGGCGACCAGGTAGACGACCGCCGCGAGCACGATCAGCCCGGTGGCGATGAGCTTCATCCGGCGCAGGTCGCGGCGCCGCTGCTGGTCGGCGCTCTGCAGCCCGCGGGGGATGGCCAGGCTCGGCGCCGCGCTCACCGACTGGCCGCCCGAATGGCGTCGAGAGCGGAGGCCACGCGCAGCGACTCCGCCAGCGGCAGCACGTAGGCCGACTCGTCGCCGCGGATGGCGCGGCTCACGTGCTCGACCATCACTTGGTACGGGTCGACGGGTGGGAACTGCAGCGACATGTCCGCGTCGGCCTCGAGCACGGACAACGTCGCCGGCGCCAGCCAGCTCGTGTGAGCCGGCGTCTGCAGCACCATGGTCGCCTCGTCGCCGACCACCCTCACCCACTCGCCGTGGTCCTCGGCCACGGACGTGCGTGCCGTGGCCGGCACGCCGGCGACCCGCAGGGTCGACTGTGTCGTCAGGTCGACACCCGACTCGTGCCGGACGACGTCGACCGAGTCGACCTCGACCTCGCCGTGGGGCAGGGCCCAGAGCACGGCCCCGACGCTGTAGGGGCCGATGTCGTACAGGGCCCCGCCGCCCTTGGCCGGATCGAGCCGGTAGTTGCCCTCCGGGACCCCCATGAACGTGAACCCGGCATCGACGGACTGGACGTGACCGAGAGCACCGGTGGCGATCATCGCCTGCGCTCGCTGTGTCCGCGGATGCCAGCGCGACCAGGTCGCCTCGACGAGCAGCCGGTCGTTCGCGGTTGCGGCGTCGGCCATCTGCCGGACCTCGTCGGCGGTCAGCCCCAACGGCTTCTCGCACAGCACATGCTTGCCGGCTTGAAGGGCCCGCACGGCCCACGGCCGGTGCGCGTCGTTGCTCAGACAGATGTAGACCGCCTCGACGTCGTCGTCGGTGAGCAGCGCCTCGTAGGTGTCGTACACGTCGCCGGCTGGGCTCAGCGACCGGGCGCGCTCGAGGTCGCGGGCAGCCGCGGCCTGCAGCGTCGCACCATCCGCGCAGTGCACGGCGGGCCCTAGTGCTCGATGGGCGATCCAGCCGGCGCCGATGAAGCCCCAGCGCACCGGGGCGGTCATGCCAGCTCCGTGGGCATCGACCCGGTGGCCGCCGACCTCTCGGCAGCCTCCATGACGGCCACGACACGACGACTCTGACCGGCCGTGACGCTCATCGGAAGTCCGCGGTGCAGGTAGTCGGCCAGCTCACGGTGGAACGTGTGCGCCGGCGCTGGAGGGGCAGCGAGCTCAGTGACCGACCCGTCGGCCGAGTGCAGGGTCATGCACGCCGGCGAGTCGGCAAGCGCCAGAAGGTCCTCGTCCAGAGTTCCGATCGCGCTGCGCGCGACGACCTTCTCCTGCCGCCAGTCACCGCGGATCGCACCGGCCGTTCCGAGGGCCCACCACTTGGGCTTGGGTGCTGCGGCGAGGTCGGAGTGGATGAAGTCGGCCTGGCGGCCGTCGGCGAACTGGATCGTGACCCGCGAGTGGTCGGCGTTCGTGACGTCGTGCCAGACCCGCTTGTGGTTCGCCGCGACCACGTGAGCGATCTCGCCAGGCATCAAATCGAGCAGCTGGTCGATGTAGTGCGAGCCCCAGTCGAAGATAGCGCCGCCGGAGACTGCGGCGTCGGAGTGCCAGTAGTTGCAGGGATGGCCGAACCCGCCGACGAACGACTCCACGTGGAACAGCTGACCGACGGCGCCCGCCCGCACGAGACGCCGCATGGCCAGGTAGTCGGGGTCGAACCTCCTGTTCTGGTAGACCACCACGAGCCGGTCGGCTCGCGCAGCCTGCTCGATGACCTCGTCACACTCCAGTGTGCTCAGGGCCATCGGCTTCTCCAGCACGACGTGCTTGCCGGCGTCGAGGGCTCGCTTGGCCCAGTAGCCGTGCGTGTTCGGTGGGGTGGAGACGACGACCAGGTCGACCTCGGCGTCTGCCAGAAGGTCGTCTGAGTCGGTGTACCCGCGGACGTCGGTGGACACCGACCGCGCCACGTCCACGCGAGCGGGGCTGAGGTCGCTCACGGCCGCCAGGGCAAGGCCGGGCACGGCCCGCACTGCCAAGGCGTGCTCGTGGCCGATCGCGCCGTATCCGATCATCCCGACACGGACGTCCCCGGCGTCTCGGCGGCCGCCGACGACGCCGAGCACGTGGCCCACGAACCGGAGCAGCTCGCGGTCCTGCCAGGTGTCGGGTGCCCCGTCGACAAGCAGCGCGGCCAGTCCGCTGCTCTGGCGCCACGTCACCGCGGGGTGCTCGACATAGGCGACGTTGGCCGTGGCCAGCGTCACGACGTCGTCGGCGATCTTCTCCGCGATCAGCAACCTCTCGGCGAGAAGCAGGTCCCCCAGGCGACGTGGGTCCACGCCCGGCTCAGGGCGGACTCGCACCTCGTGCCGTGGCGTCCACTCACCGTGGTCGACACCGCTGGCTTCAGCCACCGCGGGCAGCATGGTCAGCGCAGCGCCGAGCACCAGGGTCGGGACGCGTTGCGCCAGGTCGAGCACTGCTGCTGCGACGAGCTCGGCCTCGTCGTCGGACGCGACGTGGTCCACGAGCACCAGCGCGGCGTCCTGGTGTCGCGGGCCGCCACCGAGCAGGTGGACGTCGGCGACGGAGACGCCCGCGGCGTCGTCCCATGCCGCCACGAGCGCGCTGTCGAGTGAAGCCCTGTCGGACAGGTGGTGGTGGATGACCAGGTTCGTCACGAGCAACGACCCTACGGCCCGGGTGCGGCACTGTCTTGGCGTCGGGCGCGGGTGGCGCCCCGCCCGGTAGGGTCGCGAGCAAAGACGATCATGCATCGCCGTCGAAAGGACCACCCATGGCAGCTCTCGTCAGCGACCTGCTCCCCTCGTCAGTCCCCGTGTCGACCGTCGTGTTCGACATGGACGGCGTGATCACCGACACCGCATCCGTGCACCGCGTGGCCTGGAAGTCCCTGTTCGACGACTACCTGGCCAGTCGTGCCGAGCAGGGAGCGGACGACTTCGTCGAGTTCACCGAGACCGACTACCTGCAGTATGTGGACGGCAAGCGACGCGAGGACGGCGTGGCGTCCTTCCTGGCCTCGCGTGGCATCGAGCCGGTCACCGAGCTCGTCGACGACCTGGCCACCCGCAAGAACGACTACTTCCTCACCATCGTCGAGCGTGATGGCGTGACCCAGTTCGACGACACGATCGCGTTCGTCCGCGACCTGCAGGATGCCGGCGTGGCGACGGCCCTCATCACCGCATCACGTAACGCCGTGCCCGTGCTGGGTGGCGCAGGGCTGCTGGACCTCTTCGAGGTGCGGGTGGACGGGATCGTCGCCCGCGAGCTCGACCTGCCGGGCAAGCCGGCCCCCGACGTCTTCATCGAGGCGATGCAGCGCGTCGGTGGTCGCGTCGAGGAGACCGCGATCGTCGAGGACGCGGTGTCCGGTGTCCAGGCCGGTCGCGCCGGAGACTTCGCGCTGGTCATCGGCGTGAACCGCGAGGACGAGGTACACGGGGCCCGGCTCGCCGACAACGGCGCCGACGTCGTCGTCACCAGCCTCGACCAGCTGCGCGTCACGAGCTAGACGGACGCCCTGAGGGTCGCGGGGTCGCGAGCGTCACCGGACGTCGCCGTCCGGCGCTACCAGGCCGACATCTCCTCGCGCAGCTGAGCGAGCCCGAGGCTGCCGAGGCTCAGCGCGTAGGAGTGGAACTGCTTGAGGTCGAAGTCGTCACCGTGGCGGGCTCGCGCGTCGTCGCGGATCTGCAGCCACGCCCGTTCGCCCACCTTGTAGCTGATGGCCTGGGCCGGCATGCCGATGTAGCGGTCGATCTCGCTGGCCATGAACTCGCGGGGGAAGGGAGCGACGTTCACCGCGATCGTCAGGGCGGTCTCGGGGGTCATCGGTGCTGCTGGTTCCAGCCAGTCAGCGACGAAGCCGGGGTCGTCGGGGACGTGCAGCCCGAGGTGCATGCCGATGTCGATGACGACGCGCGCTGCTCGCATGGCCGACGTCGCCAGCGCACCCAGCTCGTACACAGGGTCGTCCAGGTAGCCGAGCTCGCCCATGAGTCGTTCGGCGTAGAGAGCCCAGCCCTCGGAGTAGCCGCTGGTGGAGCTCAGCCGCTGGAATCTGGTCATGCCGCTGGGACGAGCCTTCGCCCCTCCGACCTCGAGGTGGTGGCCCGGAACCCCCTCGTGGTAGCAGATCGCCTTCTCCAGCCACAGCGGAAACGTCGACCGGCCCTGAGTCGGGTACCACGTTCGGCCCGGCCGGCTGAAGTCCTCGGTCGGCGGCGTGTAGTACATCGCTGCTGCCCCGCCCGGCGGTGCGATCATCGCCTCGACGCGGCGGATCTGCGGGGGGATGTCGAAGTGCACGCCGTCGAGCTCGTCGACGGTCCTGTCCATGAGAGCCTGCAGCCACGCCTGAAGAGCCTCAGCACTGTCCACGACGTAGTCCGGGTCGCTCTTGACGTGGGCTATGACGTCGGCGAGACCGTGACCTGGGAGTATCTGCTCGGCCACCTCCTGCATGCGAGCCAGGATGCGCCCCAGCTCGGCCCAGCCCCAGGTGTAGGTCTCGTCGAGGTCAACCTCCTCGCCGGTCCAGTACCGGGCGTGCAACGCGTATCGCTGGGCGCCCACCCCGATCTCGCTGCTGGCCAGGGGGGCGTACTCCTCGCGCATGAACACCGCGTGCTCGCGCAGTGCCGCCGACGCCGCCTCAGCCGCCGCCTCGAGGCGGGACGCCAGAGCGGGCGGAACGCCCTCGGCCCGTGCCAGCGCGGTGTAGTAGCCGGCGTCCTGCGTGCCTCCGCACCAGGCCTCGGCCTGCTCGGCGACCACGAGGGCCAGCCGCTGGGACCCGGGGAGCCGCGCCTCAAGGCCTGCGAGGAGGGCCTCGCGGTAGGTGCCGAGGGACCAGGCCACCTGGTCCATGCGATCGGCGACGGCCGTCCAGTCGTCCGTGTCCGACGTCGCCATGAGGTCGAAGCACATGCGCACCTGGTGCAGGGGGCTGAACAGGGTCGACACGTCGCGCAGGTGCTCACCGGTGTCGTGAAGCGCGAGGGCGGCGCGCAGACGCTCCTGCATGGCTCGGCGCGCTCGCAGGTCACGGTCGGTGTGCGGATGCAGCGCATCGAGATCGCTGACGCAGCGCCGCGCCAGCTGGGCGCGGCGCTCGGCACCGGCCGGGGAGTAGTCGGTCAGCTCGTGCTCGTGCCCACCAACCCCGTCCATCGTCGCCGACACCGGGTCCAGCGCCGCCAACCGCTCGACGTAGTCGTCGGAGATGGTGTCGATCGTGGCCGGCGGCATACGTGGTGTCTAGCAGACCTATGTCGCCCGGACGAAGCCGGTCGGAAGCTCGGCTGCGGCGTCGTGGTCGAGCAGCCACCGGGTCTCGTGGCGCCCCGTGACGGCCGCCGCGGGGATGCTCATCGCCCCGGCACCGCTCAGGGCGAGCCCGACGGCCGGAGCCTTCTGCCCCCCCGCGGCAACGAGCCAGACTGCGTCGGCGCACCTGATCGTCGACGGCGTCATCGTGATGCGTCGAGGGGGTGGCTTGGGCGCACCCTCGACGCCGACGACGGTGCGCGCGTCGCGTAGCGCTGGGGCGTTCGGGAAGAGCGACGCGACGTGGCCGTCGGGACCCACCCCGAGAAGCAGGACGTCGATGTGGGGGACAGGTGCGTGCGCCTCGATGGACGCGTGCCGGGCGAGCTCGTCGGCGTAGGCGCGGGCTGCAGCGTGCACGTCGTCCCCGTCCGGCCCTGCTGCCACCGAGCCCGCAGCCGGCATCGGATGGATCCGCGCCTGCTCGATGGGCACTCGGTCGAGCAGGGCGTCGCGGGCCTGGCGTTCGTTGCGCTCGGGGTCCTCGGCGCGCACGAAGCGCTCGTCGCTCCACCAGATGTCCAACGAGCCCCAGTCGATCGAGTCCCGGCCCGGCGAGTCCGCGAGCGCCGCCAGGGCCGCGATGCCGACACCGCCACCGGTGAGGACCAGGCAGGCGTGGCCCCGGGCCGCCTGCGCCGTCACCAGGCGGGTGGTCAGCCGGCCGGCGACGGCCTGCGCCAGCTCCTCTGCGTCACGCCACGAGAACGCCGTCGGGGTGCTCACGTCGGGATGATCCGTGGCATCCCGTGCACCAGCGTCTCGCCGTACACCTCGTCCGGTTCCAGCCGACGCAGCTCCTCGGCCAGGCAGTCGGCGTTGCTCCGCGGCGACAGGGCGACCGGTCGGGTGGGCTGACCAGGCAGACTCAGCTGAGCGAGGTCCGCACGGTCCGGACGTTCCAGCGTCAGCTCTGCACCGTCGGCAAGCCGGATGTGCACGGCGGCGATCCCGTGGCTACCGACCCGGCGGATCTTGGCCGGCGTGCGCAGGGCCCAGGCCAGCCAGCCGGCCAGCAGGTCGGCGGACGGGCTCATCACCGAGCCGTGCACCTCGACGTCGCGGACGTCGACGGATCCAGTGGCAGCGACGACATCCATCGCGCCGGCCAGCACCGCGCGCCAGAGCGTGATCCGAGCCCAGGCGAGGTCGCAGTCGCCGGGCTGGTACGTCTCGGCCCGTCGTCGGATCTGCACGAGCGGGTCCTCGCACGCCGCGGCGTCGGTGAGGCGCCGATGGGCCATCCGCCCGATCGAGGTGTCCGCTGCGTCGACCGGGGTGTCCCCAGCCCACCAGGCGACGACTGGCGTGTCCGGGAGGAGCAGCGGCGTGATCAACGAGGAGACGTCCTCGAGAAGCACCGGGTCCGACTTCAGGACCACCACCTCGCCGGCACCGGCGTCGCCGCCGAGCCTGATCTGCGCGTCCAGGTGCGGGCTCTCCTCGTGCCCGGCCTCCCGCTCGGCCTCGTGGTCGCTTGCCTGCACCACCACCACTCGCAGGGGGTGCTCGTGCGAAGCATGGGTCGCGGCGTCGACGACCTCGTCCACGTCGGCGCCATTGGCGAGAACGACGAGGGTCAGAACCCTGCCCAGGGCGACCGCTCCGTGCTCCGAGCGAAGGTCCACCAGGGAGCGGGCCACGGTCGCCGACGAGGTGGCCGGCAAGTCGATGATCACGGCCGCCTCCAGGTACGTCCGTCGGATGCCAGCAGGTCGTGGGCCGACCGCGGCCCCCAGGAGCCGGGCGAGTACGAGGGAGGCGGGCCGGTGGCAGCCCAGTGGTCGAGCACCGGGTCGAGCACCTGCCACGCCAGCTCGACCTCACGCTGGTGCGGGAACAACGGAGGGTCGCCCAGCAGCACGTCGAGGATGAGCCGTTCGTAGGCCTCGGGGGAGTCCTGGGTGAACGCATGGCCGTACCCGAAGTCCATGCTGACGTCACGGACCTCCATGGCTGTCCCGGGAACCTTCGAACCGAAGCGGATGGTGACGCCCTCGTCCGGCTGTACCCGCACGACCAGGGCGTTCTGGCCAAGCTCGGACGTGTCGGTCGCGTCGAACGGCAGGTGTGGTGCCCGCTTGAACACCACCGCCACCTCGGTGACCCGCCGGCCGAGGCGCTTGCCGGCCCGCAGGTAGAAGGGCACGCCGGCCCAGCGACGGGTGTCGACCCCGAGGCGCAGTGCCGCGAACGTCTCCGTCGTCGACGCGGCGGGGATGCCGTCCTCCTCCAGGTAACCCCGCACCTTGCGCCCACCCTGCCAGCCACCGGCGTAGCGTCCACGCGCGGTGGCCTCGTCGAACGAGCCACCGAGGTGGACCGCCTGAAGCACCTTCTCCTTCTCCATGCGCAGGGATCGCGCGTCGAAGGACACCGGCTCCTCCATGGCGACCAGGGCCAAGAGCTGCAGCAGATGGTTCTGGACCACGTCTCGGGCGGCGCCGATGCCGTCGTAGTAGCCGGCCCGCGAGCCGATGCCGATGTCCTCGGCCATGGTGATCTGCACGTGGTCCACGTAGTGGTTGTTCCAGATCGGTTCGAAGAGCTGGTTGGCGAAACGCAGCGCCAGCAGGTTCTGAACCGTCTCCTTGCCCAGGTAGTGGTCGATCCGGAAGACCGACTCGGGCGGGAACACCCGCTCGATGGCGGAGTTCAGCTCGCGCGCTGAGGCCAGGTCGTGCCCGAAAGGCTTCTCGATCACCACGCGGCGCCAGGAGTCGTGCGAGCCCGGGTCGGCCAGGCCCGAGGTCTCGAGGCCGGCCGCGACGGTGCCGAAGAGTCGCGGCGGGATGGACAGGTAGAAGGCGTGGTTGCCGCCCGTCCCTTGCTGGTCGTCGAGCTCGGTCACCGTGCGGGCGAGCCGTTCGAAGTCGTCGGGGTTCGTCAGCTCGCCGGGCACGAAGCGGAAGCCCCCGGCGAGCTGGCGCCACGTCGACTCCCGGAACGGTGTGCGGGCGTGCTGCTCGCACCGCGTCATGGACTTCCGCGGCGAAGTCCTCGTTCTCCCACTCCCGTCGGGCGAAGCCGACCAGCGCGAAGCTCGGCGGCAGGAGCCCGCGGTTGGCCAGGTCGTAGACCGCGGGCATGAGCTTCTTGCGGGCAAGGTCCCCAGTCACACCGAAGATGACCAGCCCACAGGGGCCTGCGATGCGCGGGAGGCGCTTGTCGCGTGGGTCGCGCAGTGGGTTGAGGGCCGTCATGGCCACCGTGCTCAGCGTGCCTCGTCGAGCTGGGCGGCGACGGCGCTCAGCAGGTCGTCCCAGCTCTGCGCGAACTTGGCCACCCCCTGATCCTCCAGCACCTGGGTCACATCCGCGAGGTCGACACCCACGCGGGCCAGCGCGGCGAACGTCTCGTCCGCTTCCTCGTAGTGGCTGCGCACGGCGTCGGCGCGGATGTCGCCGTGGTCGGCCACCGCCTCGATGGTCGGCTCGGGCATCGTGTTGACGGTGTTGGGGGCCACGAGCTCGGTCACGTACAACGTGTCGGGGTAGTCGGGGTTCTTCGCCGAGGTCGACGCCCACAGCGGGCGTTGCGAACGAGCTCCCTGGGCCAGCAGGCGACCCCAGCGCTCGGTCGCCGTGCGCCGCTCGTAGAGGCGGTAGGCGAGCCGCGCGTTGGCCACGGCGGCCTGGCCGCGGAGGGCCAGCGCCTCGTCGCTGCCGATCTCCTGCAGGCGGGCGTCGACCTCGGTGTCGACGCGGCTGACGAAGAACGAGGCCACCGAGGCGAGGTCGGCTACGGGGTGGCCGGAGGCCAGGCGGTGCTCGACCCCCGACATGAACGCGTCCAGCACCTCGGAGTAGCGCTCGAGGCCGAAGATCAGGGTCACGTTGACGCTGATGCCTTCTGCGAGGCAACGAGTGACCGCCGGTAGGCCGGCCTTGGTCGCCGGGATCTTGATGAGCAGGTTGGGACGGTCGACCTGCGACCAGAGCTCGCGCGCCTGCCCGACGGTCGCCTCGGTGTCGTGCGCGAGTCGAGGGTCGACCTCGAGCGACACCCGTCCGTCGACCCCGTCGGTGGCTGCTGCCACGTCGGCGAGCTGGTCGCACGCCATGCGCACGTCGTCCACCGTCAGCCGGCGCACCGCCTGCTCTGCATCGGCGCCCTCGGCGGCCAGGCCGGTGAGGTCAGCGGCGTAGGCCTGGGACGTGCTGATGGCAGCCTGGAAGATGCTGGGGTTGGTCGTGACGCCGACCACACCTCGGCTGCGGACGAGGTCGACGAGGTTCCCGCTGGTCAGTCGGTCGCGTGAGAGGTCGTCGAGCCAGATCGACACCCCGTTGCGAAGCAGGTGGACGAGGGGCTCCGGCGTGCTGTCGATCGAAGCAGTGGTCATGGGTGCCTTTCGTGGCGGTCGGTGCTGGCTACGGAGTGGAGGCGTCGAGGCTCTCGCGGGCGGCTGCGACAACGGCTCCGGCGGTGATCCCGAACTCGGCGAAGAGCGTCTGGTAGTCGGCCGAGGCCCCGAAGTGCTCCAGGCTGACGCAGCGCCCGGCCGAGCCGACCAGCGCGTGCCAGGGCTGGGCCACCCCGGCTTCGACGCTGACCCGGGCTGTGACGCCGGGAGGCAGGACGGAGTCGCGGTACTGCTCCGGCTGCGCTGCGAACCACTCCACGCTGGGCATGGACACGACGCGGGCCTCGGTGCCCTCCGCGGACAGCAGCTCGGCCGCCTCGAGCGCGATGGCGACCTCGGAGCCCGTGGCGAGCAGCAGCACGTCAGGCCGTCCACCTGCCGCGTCGCGCACGACGTAGCCCCCGCGGGCCACGGCGCTCGCGTCGGTGTCGGCGAGAACGGGGACGTTCTGCCGCGTCAGCGCCAGCCCCACTGGGCGTGACGGCATCTCGCAGTGCTGGAGCAGCAGCGCGGCCCACGCACCCACGGTCTCGACGGCGTCCGCGGGGCGCACGAGGTCCAACCCAGGGATGGCCCGCAGGGCGGCAAGGTGTTCCACGGGTTGGTGGGTCGGGCCGTCCTCGCCGAGTCCGATGGAGTCGTGGGTCCAGACGTAGGTCACGGGCAGTCCCATGAGTGCCGCCAGTCGCACCGAGGGGCGCATGTAGTCGCTGAAGACCAGGAACGTCCCGCCGTATGGCCTGGTCAGGCCGCCCAGGGCAATACCGTTGAGGATCGCCCCCATGGCGTGCTCGCGGATGCCGAAGTGCAGGACGCGTCCGTACCAGTCACCGGTCGTGCTGCTGCTCGAGTGCTGCGGGGGCAGGAAGGAGGGCTCGCCCTTCGGGGTGGTGTTGTTGCTGCCCGCCAGATCCGCCGAGCCGCCCCACAGCTCGGGCATCACCGGGGCCAGCGCGCTCAGTACGGCGCCGGATGCCGATCGCGTGGCCACCGCCTTGCCGGCATGGCGCTCCTCGGCGAAGGTCGGGAGCTCGTCGCGCCACCCGTGCGGCAGGGTGCGGGCCGTGAGCCGGCGCAACAGGGCGGCGCGGGCGGGGTTCGCGTCCTGCCAGGAGTCGAAGTGCTCCTGCCACCTCGACCGGGCAGCCGCACCGCGGTCGGCGACCTGGCGGGCATGGGCGAGGACGTCGTGGCCGACGGCGAACGTCTCGTCGGGGTCGAATCCGAGCAGCGTCTTGGTGGCGCGGACCTCGTCCGTGCCCGCCTTCGAGCCATGGATGGCTCCGGTGTTCTGCTTGGTGGGCGCCGGCCAGGCGATGACGGTTCGCAACGCGATGAACGATGGACGGTCGGTCACGGCCCGAGCCCGCGACAGGGCAGCGTCGAGCGCAGCGACGTCCTCGACGTACGCGCCGTCCTCGCGCAACCAGTCCACCCGCTGGACGTGCCACCCGTAGGCCTCGTAGCGGGCGCACACGTCCTCGGTGAATGCCACGGACGTGTCGTCCTCGATCGAGATGTGGTTGTCGTCCCACAGCACGGTGAGGTTGCCCAGCTGCTGGGTGCCGGCCAGCGAGGCCGCCTCGCCGGACACACCCTCCTGCATGTCGCCGTCGGAGGCGACCACGAATACGCGGTGGTCGAACGCGCTGCTGCCGGCGGGCGCGTCCGGGTCCAGCAGCCCTCGAAGCCGCCGAGCGTCCATGGCCATTCCGACACCGTTCGCGACTCCCTGGCCCAACGGCCCGGTCGTGGTCTCGACGCCGGGGGTGTGCCCCCACTCGGGGTGTCCCGGCGTCTGCGAGCCCCAGGTACGCAGCGCCTTCAGGTCGTCCAGCGTCATCGGGTAGCCCGACAGGTACAGCTGGACGTACAAGGTCAGGCTGGAGTGACCTGCGGACAGGACGAAGCGGTCGCGACCGATCCAGGAAGGATCGGCAGGGTCGTGCCGCAGGTGCCGCTGGAACAACAGGTAGGCCGCCGGCGCGAGGCTCACGGCTGTTCCGGGGTGCCCGTTGCCGACCTTCTCGACGGCGTCGAGGGCCAGGAGCCGGGCTGTGTCAACGGCCCGTTGGTCGAGATCGGACCAGGCCAGGTCGCGGGGCGCACGAGTCATGGGCAGCTCATACTCCGAATCGTTGCGGGTCGTGTCACGGCTCGTTCGCCGACCGTCGCACACCCTAGCCACGAGTGGGCACGTCCTCGCCGTCAGGAGTGGCAATGCTCACGCCCCGGTGCGGGCCGTCCATCGGGCGGGGAGCGGGGCCATTGCGTCGGTACAGTTGCGCGGGTGACCGCCGTGGACCCTCGCCCCGTCACGGTCGAGCGTGCCCCGGGCGCGTCGAAACCCTCGCGGCGCGCGACGGTGATGGCCTACGTGTCCATCACCAAGCCTCGCGTCGTCGAGCTGCTTCTCATCACGACGCTGCCGGCGATGGTGCTGGCTGCTCGGGGGCTGCCGCCCCTCGGGCTCGCTCTGGCCACGCTTGCCGGGGGCGCCTTGGCAGCGGGGAGTGCCCACGTCTTCAACCAGGTCATCGAGCGCGACATCGACGCCTTGATGCGCCGCACGTCGCGACGTCCGCTGGTGAACCAGCAGATCCCGGTTCGCTCCGCACTGGTCTTCGGCACGATTCTGCTCGTCGTGGCCGTCGCGATGATGCTCGTGTGGGTCAATCCGTTGGCGGCGGGGCTCACGCTGCTGGCCAACGCCTTCTACGTCCTGGTCTACACGGTGCTGCTGAAGCGCCGCACGTCGCAGAACATCGTCTGGGGTGGGATCGCCGGCTGCATGCCGACGCTGATCGGGTGGGCCGCCGTCACCGGTGACCTGGCGTGGCAGCCCTGGGTCATGTTCCTCGTCGTGTTCTTCTGGACGCCGGCCCACTACTGGCCCCTGGCCATGAAGTTCCGCCACGACTACGCGGCCGCCGGCGTGCCGATGCTTCCCGTGGTGGCCGAGGACGTCATCGTCGGCCGGCAGATCGTGGCCTATGCGGCCGCGACCGTGGCGACATCGTTGGTGCTGGCACCGCTCGGGAGCCTGGGGTGGATCTACCTCGGCACGGCGGCAGTTGCCGGCGCATGGTTCATGCTCGAGGCGTGGCGACTGCTGCGGGCGGCGTCAGCCGAGCGGGACGTGCGACCGATGCGTCTCTTCCACGCCTCCATCACGTACCTGACGCTCGTCTTCGTGAGCATCGGCGTCGACGTCGTCATCCTCGGCTGACCCGCCGGTCTCGGCCACTCGCTCGCGAGTGCTCAGCAGCAGCGAGACGGCCGCGACCACCAGCAGCGTCGCGCCGAGCATGTGCACACCGACCAGGACGATCGGCAGCCCGGTGAAGTACTGGGCGAACCCGATGAACCCTTGAGCGAGCTCGACAGCGAGGAGCACTGCCGCTGCCGACGCGACGCGACCTGGGGAGCCGGCCGCGCGGGCCGCGAACCAGGCACCGATGGTGAGCCCGATCAGCAGGAACACCATGTCGACGTGCAGCTGGCTGACGCTCTCGACGTCCAGGCCGGTGCGCGCAGCGCCCTCGTCCCCCGCGTGCGGCCCGCTTCCGGTGACGATCGTGCCCAGGTAGACGACGACGAACGTGGTCGCGACGATGCCGGCCGCCAGGCGCCGCAGCCACACGCCGGGCTGCCCGCCACCGACAGGGCGGACGGGGCCGGTCGGCTCGCGGGAGCGGCGCACCAGCACGGTGGCCACGGCGATCAGGGCTGCCGAGGCGACGAAGTGAAGCATGACGACCCACGGGTTGAGCTCGGTGAGCACCGTGATGCCACCGATGAGGGCCTGGACGGGGATGCCCAGGAACAGCACCGTGGCCGGCTCGACCAGGTCGCGGCGCCGGGGGCGCTGCAGCAGGACGGCGAGGAGGGTGGCCAGGGCGATCGCCGCCAGCACGAAGGTGAGCAACCGGTTGCCGAACTCGATGAACCCGTGGATCCCGTACTCCGGGGTGTTGACGTAGGAGTCCTCGGTGCAGCGCGGGAACGTGGGGCAGCCCAGGCCTGATCCGGTCAGCCGGACGGCGCCACCGGTGACGACGATGCCGATCTGGCTGACCAGCGAAGCCACGGCCAACCCACGGACGAGCCGTACCGACGGTGTGCGACGAGCCATGCGCCCAGGGTAGGCGCCGGTGCCCCTAGGCCTGGATCTGCCCGCGGGCGATCGAGTCACCCGAGTGGGTCGGGTCGCCGTCCAACGGCTCGAGCGAGACGTCCACGATCGGGTAGGTCGCCACGTCCACCCCGTCGGGGATCACGAACTGGGCCGTGGAGCCCTCCATGACGCCGAGGGACACCATCCCCTCCACATCTTCGTCGATGAGCCAGACCTCCTGGTACCCGGAGGCGTCGGCCGCGGCATCGGCGTCGAGCGAGACGACGAGGACCTGCTGACCGTCCTCGTCGAGGGCGAGGTCGGCAGTGCCAGAGGCGTCCCAGGCGGGAAGCGGTTCGAGGTTCACCGACGCTGCGACGGTGAGCGGGGCCTGCGTCGACGACCCGATCACCGTGGCGGTGACAGCACCACCGACAACGATTCCGCCGACACCGGCGGCGGCCAGCAGCCAGGTCGCCGGACGCGTCCGGCGCTCGCGGCGCTCGTGCAGTGAGATGACGGGGGCATCAGGGGACTGCGGGGCTTCCTGCTCGTGGGTTGCAGCCGACGTGGTCGCCGTCGTCGTCAACGTCGACGTGGCGGGGGCGAGGTGCAGATCGGTCCGGATGTTCTCCCAGACGGATGTGGCCGGTTGGGAGACCTCGAGGGGTCCACCGTCTCGGGCCACGCCGACGACGGTGCTGAGGCTGGCCAACTCACCGTGACACTCCCGGCACGTGGCCAGGTGTGTGTCGTTCTCTGGCGTCCCCACTGCCTCGCCCAGCGACCTCAGGGCGAGGATCTCGGGGTCACAGTGCGACACCGTCAACCTCCAGTCGAAGGCGCAGCTTGTCGAGGCTGCGCTTGATGTGGCTCTTCACCGTTCCCAGCGGTAGCCGAAGGACGCTGGCGATCTGAGCGTGGGTCAGGTCTTCGTAGAACGCGAGCTCGAGGATTCGCTTCTGTGGCTCCCCGAGGCGGGCGAGCTCGTCGGCGATGAGCACCTTGTCGACGACAGGCCCTGCCGGCGCCGGCTCGCTCGGATCGTCCGTGACTCGCTCGACGGCCTCCTGGGTACGGCCCACCTTCGCGCGGGTGGCGTGCACGTCGGCCGTCTTGTGCCGGGTGATTCCCATGAGCCAACCCGGCAGTGACCCCGAGTCCGGGTTGAACTTCTCGCGGCTCTGCCACGCAGAGACGAAGACCTGCTGGACGACGTCCTCGGCGTCATTGCGGTTTCCCAGCGTTCGCAACGCGACCGTGAAGACCAGTCCCGACCAGCGGCGGTAAGCCTCCTCGAGAGCGCTCTCGGCGCCGGAGGCGAACGACAGCCCCACGTCGCGGTCACTGAGCGTCGGAAGCAGGAGCTCCGACCTCGTGACGGATCCGGTCACCCGCGGCTCCTCACGGACTTGCGTCATCACCATCGTCGCACTCATCAGCGGCCTCACTCAGCCACTGGTTCAGCGAGCACGACGATGTTGTCCTCGTAGCCAACTGCACCACCGATATACCTGCCGCCGCAAGTCACGACGGCGAGCTGGTGCGGGCCGTCCGGCCGGAAGATTTGGTCCACCGGCAGGGCGACCTTGTCATAGCGTTGCACAGAGACGACCTGGTAGCGCAGCAAGGTCCCGTCGGCGTCCGCGATCGAGATCTCCGCCCCGGGTTGCACGGCGGGTAGCGAGGCGAGAGGCCCGACCCCGTACTCGAAGGAGTCGACGTGCCCCGCGAGCACGGCCGAACCCTGATCGTCTCCCGGACGGGCGCCGAACTTGTACCACCCGAGCACCGACGTGTCGTCGGGTAGCTCCATCTGCCCGTCATCGGCCACGCCGGTGGCGATGACGCTCATGTCCACGCCGACGTCGGAGATCACCATCTGGTTCGGCGGGACGACCGGCTCTGCGATGACGATCTCCGTGGCGTCGATCCTGGTCGTCTCCTCGGTCACCCAAGGGCTCGCAGCCCCTGACGGCTCTTCTTGGCCGGCAGTGTCGGTAGTCGCGGGTCGAGCCGGTCCCCGTGACACGTTCAGCTCGGCCGCCGTGCGAGCGGTCGTGACCTGCTCGAGGTCTGACCCAAGACCGGCGTTGCGTGACACTGCCCATGCGATGCCCGAACCGACGAGCAGAGCCACCGACGCCACGAGGGCGACGAGGGCTCTGCTTCGAGGGCTCATGATCCATCTTTCTCGTGAGTGGGGAGCGGTGGCCGCGGCGCCAGGGTGACGTGGCTTGCCTTGGCCACCGCTCCCGGTCTCAGGTTGTGGCACGTGATGCGATTGTGCAGCTCTGGACGGGCGGGCTGAAACGCTCCGCCCGTCCAGAGCAGCGAGCTACTTGGAGGTTGCGGCGAACCGGCGGCCGGAGAGCGCGATACCGGCGATTCCGAGCCCAGCAGCAGCGAAGATCCAGCCGGACATCATGCCGGCAGCGTCGCCGGTCTGACCGCCGGGGACACCGGCGGGCGCCGAGTGGCCGAGCGACACGGTCTGGACCGCCACCTGCAGGTCGTCGGCGGTGCCCCATGCGTAGGCGATGGTGCTCACGCCGTCCTCGACCGGCACGGCGTCGGTCGCCGGGGTGGTCGGCACTGCTGCGCCACCGGCCTGGATCTCGACGTCGTAGGAGCCGGCGGCCAGGGGCGCGGGGCCGATCTCGTTGGGGTTCGAGAACGAGCCGACGCTATCGCCGTTCACGAACACCTCGACCTCGGGCGCCTGGGCGACGTGACGCGCGACCAAGGTGCCGCTGCCGGCCGCGACCGCCTCGGTGTTGTTGACGAAGGGGGTCACCTTGGGTGAGCCGTCCGCGTCCAGGTGGGCGACGGCGGTGTAGTTCATGCCTGCGGAGACGTCGAGAGTTGCCGTCAGAACCGCACCTTCGAGCCCAGCGTCGTTGGCGGAGATCGCAACCTCGTAGGAGCCAGCCGGCAGGGACAGCGGCCCCTCCAGGTCGCCCGGCATGAAGTCGGGCAGCGTCTCGTCACCGTTGACATACACGTCCACGGTGGCGTCACCACCGAGGGCGGAGTCGGGAATGCCGTGCAGGACGGAGACCTGCGCAGTGTCCTCCTGGGCGGAGGCGGGGAGGGCGAGTCCGGCGGTGGCAGCAACGAGTGCTCCAGCACCGAGAAGGGCGGCGGTGGTACGCATGGGTGTTCCTCCTTGTGGGTCGGCTCCGGGATGAGCCTTTAGCCCTTCTTCGGCACGGAGGGGGCGTTTGGATGCACAACTTCTGAAACGATTTCTGAAACCTGCGCCGCCGTCACGCTCACGCGGCTCTGCGCGGGGCTACTCCCAGCGGAAGGTTCGAGCGGCCAGAAGGATGCCGGCCACCGCCCAGGCAGCCAGGATCGCCACCTGCGCCCACGGGACCCCGGACGCGTCCACGACGACCGACCGCAGGCCTTCTCCCAGGGCTCCGGACGGCAGGGCGTGCAGCAGCGGCTGGACACCCGATGGGTAGCGCTCCACCGGGACCACGGCCGCCCCGGCCACCAGCAGCAGGACGTACACGAGGTTGGCCGCGGCGAGAGTTGCCTCGGCTCGCAACGTGCCCGCCATGAGCATGCCTAGACCGGCGAAGGCAGCCGTCCCGGCCAGCACGAGCGCCACGACACCTCCCCACGAGGCCTCACCCGACCATCCCAGCGCCAGGGCGACGCCCACGACGAGCACGACCTGCAGCGCCTCGACGGCGAGCACGGCGCCGCCCTTGCCCAGCAGCAGGGCTGAACGCGGTAGCGGCGTCACGGCCAGGCGGCGCAGCACGCCGTAGCGACGCTCGAAGCCGGTGGCGATGGCGAGCCCGGTGAACGCGGTGGACATCACCGCAACCGTGAGCACGCCGGCGACGGCGGCCCCCACCTTGTCGCCGTCGGCGCTCGAGGTGCCGCCGATGTCGACGAGGTCGGTGCCGGCGAGCAGCAGCAGCAGCACGAGCGGGATGACCAGAGTCAGCAGCAGCTGCTCACCGTTGCGCAGCAGCAGCACGGTCTCGACTCGGGTCTGGGAGCGCAGCATCTGGGAGTAGGGCGCCGACCCCGGCGCTGGGGTGAACGTGCCCGGGCTCATGGCGATCGTCTCGAGCTGTGGTCCGACTGTGCGGTGACGGCGAGAAAGACGTCCTCGAGCGAGCGGCGTCCGACCGACAGCTCGTGCGGCATGACGTCGTGGGACGCGCACCACGCGGCCACAGTCGCCAAGGTCTGCGGGTCGACCGCGCCGCTCACCACGTACTGCCCAGCGGACGCCTCGTCCACCTCGACCGGAGCCGGGAGAGCAGTGCGCAGGCCGTCGAGATCGAGGCGGGGCCGACCGGTGAAGCGCACCTCGTGCTCCGCACCGGTCAGCTCCCGCGGGGTGCCCGCAGCCACGACGCGACCCCGAGCCATGATGGCGACTCGGTCCGCCAGCCGCTCCGCCTCGTCGAGCAGGTGGGTGGTGAGCACCACCGTGACGCCGTCCTCCTTGAGCTCGCGGATCAGGTCCCACGTGGTTCGACGCGACTGCGGGTCGAGCCCCGCCGTCGGTTCGTCCAGGAACACGATCTCCGGGCGACCGACGACCGCCATGGCCAGTGACAGCCGCTGCCGGAGGCCTCCGGACAGGCGGCGGACGGTCGTGCGGCCCGCCTCGTGCAGCGACAGCCGTTGCATGAGCTCGCCCACGGGGAGAGGGTTGGCGTAGAGGCCGGCTACGTGGCGAAGCATCTCCTCGGCCCGTGCCCCGGGGTATCCGCCGGAGGACTCCTGGAGCATCACGCCGACTCGGGCACGCAGGTCGGTTCCGCGCCGGCTCGGATCCAGCCCCAGCACCCGGATGGTGCCGGCGTCGGGGGTGCGGAATCCCTCGACGCACTCGATCATCGTGGTCTTCCCTGCGCCGTTGGGACCGAGGACGGCGGTGATCGAGCCGTGGGCGACAGCCAGGTTGAGTCGGTCGACGGCTGCCACGGGCCCGTACCGCTTGACCAGGCCAGTGACGCGCACGGCGGCCTCGGCCGGGCCGGGGGCAGCGGCAGTCGTCACGGGCGGGCAGTCTAGGTGTGGCGAGCACGACAGGCCGCGGTGGCGGATCGAGCCCGTCCGGGCTTGCCGCATCCCTCGATTTCGGCAACGATGTCGTTGTGAAAAACTCGGACCCCGTCTCGGACACCGCAACCCGCACCCGGGTCGCCCGAGACATCCTCGAGCACGGTCCATCCACGGCTGCAGCGATAGCCGAGCGTCTCGCGCTGACGACTGCCGGCGTCCGCCGTCACCTTGACGTTCTCACGGCCGAGGGTCTTCTGGAGTCCGGTGAGCCCTACCAACGCGGTCCGCGCGGTCGTGGGCGTCCGGCCAGGGTCTACCGGGTCACCGATGCCGGACGCGACGAGTTCGAGCAGGCCTACGACGACCTGGCGGCCTCGGCGTTGAGCTACGTAGCCGAGCTCGGCGGCCCCGAAGCGGTCAGCGAGTTCGCCCGGCGTCGGCTGCTCTACCTCGAAGAGGCGTACCGGCTCGCGCTGTCGGCGGTCGGGCCGGACAAGGCTCCCGAAGCTCTTGCCGAGCTCCTCACCGAGGAGGGGTACGCGGCCTCGGTCGACCCTTCCCCGCAGGGCGGCCTGCAGATCTGTCAGCACCACTGCCCGGTCGCGCACGTGGCCGCCGAGTTCCCCCAGCTCTGCGAGGCCGAGACTGAGGTGATCGGTCGGCTGCTCGGCTCACACGTCCAGCGGCTGGCAACGATCGCGCACGGTGACGGCGTCTGCACCACGCACATCCCGCCGCGCACAGCGGAGCCGAACGACCGAGGACCGCACGAGATGCCCACCCCTGAACCCATGACCCCTGCGAGAGGCCGCTGACATGACCAGCACCGCGCACCCCGAGCTCGACGGGCTCGGCACCTACGAGTACGGATGGCACGACTCCGACGACGCCGGCGCGATCGCCAAGCGTGGGTTGTCCGAGCGGGTCGTCGAAGAGATCTCCGCGCTCAAGGACGAGCCGGACTGGATGCTTCAGACTCGTCTGAAAGCACTGAAGCTCTTCGACAAGAAGCCGCTGCCGACGTGGGGGTCCGACCTCACGACGATCGACTTCGACAACATCAAGTACTTCGTCCGCTCCACCGAGAAGCAGGCGACGACGTGGGACGACCTACCCGACGAC
Organism: uncultured Actinomycetota bacterium; assembly: GCA_963712175.1. Classification (GTDB taxonomy): domain Bacteria; phylum Actinomycetota; class Actinomycetes; order Jiangellales; family Jiangellaceae; genus CAVQGZ01. The sequence goes on along the minus strand of CAVQGZ010000007.1, from coordinate 86,521 downwards.
ATCAAGTCGACCTACGACAAGCTCGGCATCCCCGAGGCTGAGAAGCAGCGCCTGGTCTCGGGCGTGGCCGCCCAGTACGAGAGCGAGGTCGTCTACCACAAGATCCGTGAGGACCTCGAGGAGCAGGGCGTCATCTTCCTCGACACCGACACCGGCCTGCGGGAGCACCCGGAGCTCTTCGCTGAGTACTTCGGCTCGGTCATCCCGCCTGGCGACAACAAGTTCTCCGCCCTCAACACCGCGGTCTGGTCGGGCGGCTCGTTCATCTACGTGCCGAAGGGCGTTCACGTCGAGATCCCGCTGCAGGCCTACTTCCGCATCAACACCGAGAACATGGGCCAGTTCGAGCGCACGCTGATCATCGTCGACGAAGACGCCTACATCCACTACGTCGAGGGCTGCACGGCGCCCATCTACTCCAGCGACAGCCTGCACTCGGCCGTCGTCGAGATCATCGTCAAGAAGGGTGCTCGCTGCCGCTACACGACGATCCAGAACTGGTCGAACAACGTCTACAACCTGGTCACGAAGCGGGCCGTCGCCCACGAGGGCGCCACCATGGAGTGGATCGACGGCAACATCGGCTCCAAGGTCACCATGAAGTACCCGGCGGTCTACATGGTCGGCGAGCACGCCAAGGGCGAGACGCTCTCGGTGGCCTTCGCCGGCGAGGGGCAGCACCAGGACGCCGGGGCGAAGATGGTCCACCAGGCTCCGAACACCTCGTCCACGATCATCAGCAAGTCGGTGGCGCGTGGCGGCGGGAGGACGTCCTACCGAGGGCTCGTCCAGGTCAACGAGGGCGCGAGCGGGAGCGCCAGCACGGTCAAGTGTGACGCGCTGCTGGTCGACACCGTGAGTCGCTCCGACACCTACCCGTACGTGGACGTGCGCGAGGACGACGTGTCCATGGGTCACGAGGCAACGGTGTCCAAGGTCAGCGAGGACCAGCTGTTCTACCTCATGAGCCGGGGCATGAACGAGGACGAGGCCATGGCCATGATCGTGCGTGGCTTCGTCGAGCCGATCGCCCGCGAGCTGCCCATGGAGTACGCGCTGGAGCTGAACCGGCTGATCGAGCTGCAGATGGAGGGTGCTGTCGGATGACGGCTGCTGTTGAGACGCCTACGACAAGCCCCATGGCGGTCGGGACGCCGATGGCCGGGCACGGTGGGAGCGCGCTGCACCGAGTCGCCTCTACCGACGTGGACGCCCACCCCATGCCCACCGGCCGGGAGGAGGACTGGCGGTTCACCCCGCTGCGCCGCATGCGCGGACTGCTCCAGAGCATCGGCAGCGACGGCAAGGTCGTCGTCGAGGTCGACGCCGCCGACCCGGTGAGCGTCGAGTCCCTCACCGGGGAGCAGGCCCGCTCCGACGAGCGTCGCGGGTCGTCGGGCTACCTGCCCGTCGACCGTCCGAGCGCGCTGGCCTGGCAGGCGACCCAACGGCTCACCGTGGTCACCATTCCGGCCGAGGCGCGGGTGGAGCAGCCCACGGTGCTCACCGTGCGTGGTGAAGGCATGGACGGGTCGAGCGCGGCGCACGTCGTCGTCGAGGCCAAGCCGTTCAGCGAGGCCGTGGTCGTGCTCGACCACGACGGGTCGGCGGCATACGCCGACAACGTCGAGGTTGTCGTCGGCGACGGGGCGACGCTCACGGTGGTCACCGTGCAGGACTGGGCTGACGACGCCGTCCACCTCTCGCACCACCACATCCGGGTGGGACGCGACGCGACCGTGCGCCACATCTCGATCTCGTTCGGGGGGGACCTCGTTCGTCAGGGCGCCACGGTCGCCTACGACAGCACCGGTGGCGACGCCGAGCTGCTCGGGCTGTACTTCGCCGATTCTGGGCAGCACCTAGAGCACCGGCTCTTCGTGGACCACGACCAGCCTCACTGCCGCAGCAACGTGGTCTACAAGGGCGCGCTGCAGGGGGAGGGGGCGCACACGGTCTGGGTCGGCGACGTGCTGATCCGGCCCACGGCGCTGGGCATCGACACCTACGAGCTCAACCGCAACCTCGTGCTCACCGACGGCACCCGCGCCGACTCCGTGCCCAACCTCGAGATCGAGACCGGTGAGATCGAGGGGGCCGGTCACGCCAGCACCACCGGCCGCTTCGACGACGAGCAGCTGTTCTACCTGCAGGCCCGGGGTATCCCTGCCGACGAGGCACGGCGCCTCGTGGTGCGGGGCTTCTTCGCCGAGCTCATCAACCGCATCGGGGTGCCGCACCTCGTCGAGAGGCTCATCGCTGAGGTTGAGGCCGAGCTCGAGGGCGCGGTGGGATGAGCTACGAACGCGTCTGCTCGCGCAGCGACATCCCTGAGGAGGGCGTGCTGGCCGTCGAGGTCGACGGTGAGCCTGTCGCCGTCGTCCGTAGCGGTGGAGAGGTCTTCGCGATCTCCGACATCTGCTCCCACGCGGACGTACCGCTGTCCGACGGGGAGGTCGGGGACTGCGAGATCGAGTGCTGGCTGCACGGCTCGCGCTTCGACCTGCGCACGGGAAAGCCCACCGGCCCGCCGGCGTCGGTGGCCGTGCCCGTCTACCCCGTCCAGGTCACCGACGGCGACGTGCTCGTCGACGTGTCGACCACGCTGAACCAGACCTGACCTGACCTGACCTGACCAGAACCTGAGGAGACCACCGTGGCAACTCTCGAGATCCGCGACCTGCATGTCGCCGTCGACACCGACGCGGGGCCGAAGGAGATCCTTCGTGGCGTCAACCTGACTGTCCGGCCGGGGGAGACGCACGCGATCATGGGTCCCAACGGGTCGGGCAAGTCGACGTTGGCCTACTCGATCGCGGGACACCCCAAGTACGCGATCACCTCTGGCTCGGTGACGCTCGACGGCGCAGACGTCCTGGAGATGACCGTTGACGAAAGGGCCCGAGCCGGACTCTTCCTGGCGATGCAGTACCCCGTGGAGGTCCCGGGAGTCTCCGTGTCGAACTTTCTGCGCACCGCCAAGACGGCCGTGGACGGCCAGGCCCCCAAGCTGCGGACCTGGGTGAAGGACGTCAAGACGGCGATGAGCGATCTCTCGATCGATCCGGCCTTCGCCGAGCGCGACGTGAACGCCGGCTTCTCCGGTGGTGAGAAGAAGCGCCACGAGATCCTGCAGCTGGAGCTGCTCGACCCTGCGGTGGCGATCCTCGACGAGACCGACTCGGGGCTCGACATCGACGCTCTGCGGGTGGTCAGCGAAGGGGTCAACAGGTTCAAGGCCGAGGGTGACAAGGGCGTGCTGCTGATCACGCACTACACCCGGATCCTGCGCTACATCCAGCCCGACTTCGTCCACGTCTTCGTCGACGGGCATATCGCCGAGGAGGGCGGGTCGGAGCTGGCCGACAAGCTCGAGGCCGACGGCTACGTCTCCTACGTGGGCGCGAAGGTCTGAGACCCTGATGAGGTGACGAGGACGACCCCCATGACCGCTCTGGACGACGCGGCCGCGACGTTGGACGGCGCGGCCGTGCGGGCCGACGTCCCAGTGCTGGGGCGCATCGGCCGGTCAGGGCGTCCGATCGTCTACCTCGACTCGGCAGCGACGTCGCAGAAGCCGACCGCGGTCATCGAGGCCGAGGCCGACTTCTACCGCCGGCACAACGCTGCCGTGCACCGGGGCGCGCACATGCTCGCCGAGGAGTCCACCGCGGCCTACGAGGAGGCGCGGGCCACCATCTCCCGGTTCATCGGCGGCAAGCCTGGAGAGCTCGTGCTGACCCGCAACGCGACCGAGGCGCTGAACCTGCTGGCCTACTCGATCGGCAACGCATCGCTGAACCCGCCGCCCGACATCCCGGTCGATGAGCGCCTGAGGCTGGGGCCCGGCGACGAGGTGTGCGTGACCGAGATGGAGCACCACGCGAACCTCGTCCCCTGGCAGGAGCTCTGCCGTCGCACCGGGGCGACGCTGCGCTGGCTGCCCCTGCTTCCGAACGGCACGCTCGACCTGAGCGAGCTGGACTCGATCGTCAACGAGCGCACCAAGGTGCTGTCGTTCGTCCACCAGTCGAACGTGCTCGGAACGCTCAACCCGGTCGAGGTCCTTCGAGATCGAGCGCGCGCTGTCGGCGCCCTCGTGTTTCTCGACGCCTGCCAGTCGGTACCGCACCGGCCCATCGACGTCGCCGTTCTCGACGTCGACGCCGTCGCGTTCTCCGGGCACAAGATGCTGGGCCCCACCGGTATCGGAGCGCTGTGGGCGCGACGCGACCTCCTGGAGTCGATGCCTCCGGTGGTCACCGGCGGCTCGATGATCGCGACGGTGACCATGGAGGTCTCCACCTACGCGCCGCCGCCGCTCCGCTTCGAGGCGGGAACACCGTCCATCGGCCCTGCTGTCGGACTCGCCGCTGCCTGCGACTACCTCAGCGACCTCGGCATGCCCGCGGTCTCGCGGCACGTCGACGCGCTGACTCAGCAGGCCATCGAGGCGCTGCTGGCAGTGCCGGGTGTGTCGGTTCTCGGTCCAGCAGGCGAGCGCGGCCCGGTCGTGGCGTTCTCCGTCGACGGCGTCCACCCGCACGACCTGGCCCAGGTTCTCGACGCCGAGGGCGTCGCCGTGCGTGCCGGTCACCACTGCGCCTGGCCGCTTCACCGCGCTCTGGGTGTGCAGGCCTCCACGCGCGCGTCGTTCGCCGTCTACAACGACTCCAGCGACGTCGAGGCCCTGGTGGACGCTGTTCAGCTGGCCCGACACTTCTTCGGGGTGGGCTGATGTCTGGACTGGACGCCCTGTACTCCGAGATCATCCTCGACCACTACCGGTCCCCGCACGGCGCCGGCCTTCGCGAGCCCTTCGACGGCCAGTCGCACCAGGTCAACCCGCTCTGCGGCGACGAGATCACGTTGCGCGTCACCCTCGGCGACCATGCCGCGCTGGTAGCCGACGTCTCCTACGAGGCCACGGGGTGCTCGATCAGCCAGGCTTCGGCGTCCATGCTGCACGACCTCGTCGCCGGTGAGCCGGTCGCTCGGGCGGCGCAGCGGCTCGCGGGGGTGCGCCGGATGCTCGTGGACGGCGAGGAGCCGGACGAGGAGCTGCTCGAGGACGCGATCGCCGTTGCCGGCGTCGCCAGATTCCCGGCGCGTGTCAAGTGCGCCTTGCTGCCGTGGGCAGCCTTCACCGACGCGATGGCTCGGGCGGGCGTGACCGTCCGGGACAACCAGCCTGACCCGACTGACCAGGAGAGCTCATGACCACCATCTCCCTTGACGACCTGACCGAGGCCATGCGCGACGTGGTCGACCCCGAGCTGGGCATCAACGTCGTCGACCTGGGGCTCGTGTACGGGGTGCACCTCGACTCGGGCACCGAGGGCGAGTCGATCGCGAGCATCGACATGACGCTGACCAGTGCCGCCTGCCCGTTGACCGACGTGATCGAGGACCAGACCCGATCGGCCCTTCGAGGGCTGGTCGACGACTTTCGGATCAACTGGGTGTGGATGCCGCCCTGGGGCCCGGACAAGATCACCGACGACGGCCGCGAGCAGCTTCGAGCCCTCGGCTTCAACGTCTGACCGGTTGCCGCGTCAGCGCCAATCCGCAAGGCGTTCCTGTTCGCATACACAAGGCCACGGGGCCAGGCTGAGCCGAGCCAGGAACCGCAGGTCGCAGGATGGGCTCACCGGCCTTGGTAGGCAGACGCGCACACCTCAGTCGTCCAGGCCCCTCGCCGCGAGGGACTCACCGACGGCATCGGCGTGGCGCAGCGTGCGCACCACGAGCGGCACGCCGTAGGTGCGGGGGTCCAGGCGCAGCCCGCGCGCCCGGTGTGCCTCGCGCACCTCGGCAGCCAGACCGGTCACGACCGGGACGGCTCGTACCCCGAGAGCCAGCACCAGAGCGACCCGGTCGGGGTCGACGCCGAGGACGCGCAGCGGTCGAAGGGCGGAGCCGAAGGCCGCGGTCATCTCGCTGACGCGGGTCGTGACCGTCACCAGTCCGGCCAGCCACACCGCCACGACCAGTGATCCCACGCTGACCACTGCCCGCTCGAGACCTGCCAGCCACCACTGCAGTCCCAGCAGGGCGAGCGCGAACCACCGCATGGGCCAGACCTGGGCGAGCGTGACGCGCCATCCGACGCCGGACGTCGCATAGGCGCCGAGCGCCACCACGGCACCGCCGGCCACGGCCACCGGGGACGACGCCACGACCAGCACGGTCAGCAGCAGACCGAGGACCAGTAGCTTCGAGCCGGCCGGCAGCCGGTGGAGCACCGAGGCGCCCGGCTGGAACAGCCCGGCCGGTGGCAGCGTCCTGGCCATCGGTCAGCCGAGCAGAGCGCGGTAGGCGGCGACGGCGTGGGTTGGTGCTGCATCCTCGACGACGCGGCCCTGGTCGAACACCAGCACCCGGTCGAACGCGGCGAGCGTGTCCAGGTCGTGGGTCGCCATGACGAGGCGCTGGGGCAGGCCGAGGAGGATGTCCAGGACCCGGCGCGTGTTGCGCAGGTCCAGAAGCGTTGTCGGCTCGTCGCACACCAGCACCGCCGGCTCGGCGACGAGCACGCTGGCCAGCGCCAGCAGCTGCTTCTCGCCACCGGACAACAGGTGGGCGGGGCGGTCGTCGAACCCGTTCAGGCCTACCTGGGCGAGGGTGTCGCCCACCCGAGCGGCCTTCTGCTCGGCCGACAGCCCCGAGCGCCGCAGGCTCAGCGCCACGTCCTCGGCGACCGTCGGCATCACGATCTGGGCGTCGGGGTTGGTGAAGACGAAGCCCACCCGCCGCCGAACGGCCGGCCCCCGCGTGGCGGTGTCGAGCCCATCGACGACGACGGACCCCGTGTCGGGCAGCACCAGCCCGTTGAGCATGCGTGCGAACGTGGACTTGCCCGACCCGTTCGCCCCGATGACTGCGACGCGGTGCTCGGCGATGGCGACGGTGACGTCGTCGAGCACCACCCGGTTCCCGAAGCTGTGCGTGACGCCGCTGACGCTGATCACGTGGAGCCGCCGGTCGGCTCCAGGACGACTGCCACGCCCTGACCGCCGCCAGCCGCCACGGCGGCGAGGGCGAAGGGTCGCGACGGGACGCCGCGCCGCTGGCGCACGAGACGGCTGAACAGCCGCACCACGAGAACCGCGCCGGATGCCCCCCACGGGTGCCCCAGCGCCAGCGCTCCGCCGTCGGGGCACACAGCCGTCTCCTCGATGCCCAGGTCGTCGACGCCGGCCAGCACCTGACCGGCGAAGGCCTCCACGATCTCGACGGTGCCGATGTCGGCCACGGTGGTGCCGGCCCGCTCCATCGCCTCGCGGGACGCCGGGACGAACCCGAGCCCGCACCGGCGCGGGTCGACCCCCGCACGCCCGACCGACCGGATCGCCAGCCCTGGCCACCCGTGCTGGGCCCGCAGCCACTCGGGGACGACCGCGACGGCGGCGGCGCCATCGCTGATCCCGCACGAGTTGCCGGCGGTGACGGTGCCGCCCTCGACGAACGCCGGCCGGAGCCGGGCGAGGCGTTCAGTCGTGATGGGACGTGGGCGGTCGTCGGCGGTCTGTCCGGCCAGCACAACGATCTCGTCGTCGAAGACCCCGGCACGCTGCGCTTCGAGGGCGCGGGCGTGGCTGCGGGCGGCGTAGGCGTCCTGCCGGGCGCGGGTGACGCCTGACTCGCGGGCAACGGTCTCGGCGGCCACCCCCATGTCGGGGTCGCCGACGTCCACCGGGGCGAACGCCGCCCGACCCGCCGGAGCATGGGAGGCGCTCTCGACGCCCCCGGCGAGCACCACAGTCGCCTGTCGCGATGCCACGAGCGCGGCGGCGGTGGCCACGGCCTCGAGCCCGGCTGCACATTGCCGGTCGATGGTCATCCCGGGCACATGCTCTCCGAGGCCTGCCCGCAGTGCCGCTACCCGGGCCACGGCGCCACCGGGTCCACGCGAGGAGCCCAGCACCACGTCATCCACCGCGCACCCGCCCAGGTCGTCGACGAGAGCTGACAGCACGGGAGACGCGAGCTCGTCGGCAGCCATGGCCGACAAGCCCCGTCCGGCCGTGGCGATCGCCGTGCGACGTGCTGCGACCACGACGGGGGTCACGTCGTGGTCGAGGTCGCGGGACGGGGAGGTCATGACCTGGCGCAGCGTAGGCACCGGTGTGGCGACGAGGTCAGGGCAGGTCGATCGCGATCCACGTCGACCGAGCGCTGGCTGCCGGCGTCCCGTCCGCGCGGTACACCGTGGTGGTGGTGAAGACCTTGCGTCCGTCCTGGGCGTCGAGGCGGCCCATGACCAGACAGCTCTCGCCCACGACCGGGACGGACCGGACGGCTGCGGCGATCCGGCCGAGCACGACCACCCGCCCGCTCGACAGTGCCGCCCAGCCGCCGGGGCAGTCCAGCGCCGCCCACACCGCGCTGGCAGGCACGGGTCCGGCCGGCGTTCCGGCCGCGTCGGCGGCTACGTGCCACATGCACGCCGTATGCCGGTCATCGATCCTGCCCGGCCGCAGGTGGTAGCCGTCGGGGCGTTGCGGCCCGCACACCCAGCACGTCGGGAACGGGTGGTTCTCGAGCCCCACATAGGCCTGCTCCGCCCGCGCCACGGCATCGGGCTGCGCGGCCGGGACGGGCACGACTGCGTCGGGCGCCGACTCCAGTACTCGTGCGGTGCCGACGACCGTCTCGCCGACCGAGGCGACAAGGGTCGCGTCGTCGTCCAGCTCCACGGCGTAGGGCGTGGCCAGCGGGGGTGGTGTTCGTAGGGTCACCTCGACCCATGGCGAGCTCGGGCCGACGGTGGGTTGGACATGCGCAGCGAGCACCTCCTCGGCCAGCTGGCCTGCCACGTATCCACCGTTGCCGGAGTGGGGCGGTCCGTTGAAGCGCGCGTCGATCGTCAGGCTCACGGGCTCAGTCTGACGGGTGGCCTCGCGCGACGAGCCGGGAGACGGCATCACGGTCCACCTTTCCGGCGGGGGTGCGTGGCAGCTCGTTCGTCACGACCCAGCGCCGGGGCAGGGCGGAGGAGTCCAGCCGGGATCGCGCCCACCGCCTCATGGTCGCGGACGTGGCCGAGCTCGACTCGACCGCGGCCGCGACCACCTGCCCCAGCCAGGCGTGCGGGACCCCCACGACCACGGCGTCCCGCACGCCTGGCGCGCCCCGCAGCACGTGCTCCACGTCAGCCGCGTGGATGGTGGCCGCGCCGGTCTGCACGACGCCGGCACCGCGGCCCCGGACGACGACGGTCCCGTCGGCACGGACCTCGCCGCGGTCCCCGACCGTTGCCCAGCCCGCCTCGTCTCGACGCATCGCGCCGCCGGCAGGGTCCCCGTCCGATACGTCGGGCAGGTAGCCAGCAGCCACGTACGGACTGCGGACCCACAGCTCGGCGGCCCGTTCGGCGACCTCCACGCCCGGGAAGGGCCGCAGCCCATCCTCGGAGCCGATGGCTACGAATGACAGCTCGGCTGCCCCGTAGTAGCGCACGACGCGCATCCCACGGCCCATCGCGGCCGCCGCGGTCGAGCCGGCCAGGGCAGCCCCGGCCACCACGGCCGTGCGCCCCGTGAGGTCCGCCGGCGAGGCCAGCAGTGCCGCCAGCTGGCTGGGCAGCAGGTGGGCGATGTCCCAGGGCTTCGCAGAGTCGAGCGGGCCGAGCAGCACGCGTGCGCCGACCTCGCGGGCGTGCCATGCACCGTGCAGGAAGAGCGTCGAGGACAGCGGACCGGGTACGAGCACGGTGCTCGAGGTCCCCGCGCCGATCGCGGCAGCGAGCGGCGCCACGCTGAGCATCCACGACGCACGCGTTCGACAGACGCCACGCGGATGGGCCGTGCTGCCGGACGTGAACGCCACCAACCACGTGTCGGGTGCGACACGAGCCAGCCGCTGACGCAGGTCCGTCGGCACCGGCAGCCGGTGGTTCGTCACGACGACCGGGCCTGGCCGGTCCAGCGCGTCCAGGACGAGGTAGGGGTCCTGGTCGCTGACCAGCTCCACGGGCACTGGGGGTGGCTCTCAGCCGCTGGGCGTGTCGTGGCCGAGCCGGGGGTCATGCTCGGTCTCCACCGTCATCGTGGTGGGGCCGAGCAGGTCCGGCATGGCCCGGTGCACGCCGACGGCGACGGCCGTGGCCAGTACGGCCTTGACCACGTCGCCGGGTACGAACGCGGCAGCGAGCAGGGACGTCTCGGGCAGGGGCACGTCGGTACGCCATGCCTGCACCGGGATACCGATCGCATAGACGAGCCCGACCCCGCCGATCAGGTTGGCGCTCAGCCCGCGCGGCCAGCGGTAGCCGGGTCGGCCCCGTTCGACGACCCACCCGATCACGAGGGCAGCCAGGGGCCACGCCACCAGGTAGCCGGCCGATGGCCCCGCGAAGACGCCCAGCCCGCCCCGTCCGCCTGCGAGCAGCGGCAACCCGGCGGCGACGAGGGCGAGGAAGAGCAGGAGCGCGAGCGTGCCCTTGCGCGCGCCGAGCAGCGAGCCGGTCAGCATGACCCCCAGCGTCTGCAGCGTGATGGGCACGCTGTTGCCGAACGCGGCGATGGCCCCGGGCAGGCCGAGTGCCGCGACCAGGCCGGCGCCCATCGCCACCTGGGCGACGTCACGCGAGGTCAGGCGTCTGCTGCTCGGGTTCATGGTCAGTGCAGCGTAGATCGCGCAGCATGGTGCGGACGCGCACTGGTCCGCAGCACCCCGTCGGCCCAGGCATCATGGTGGCCTGTGATCACCGCGACCGACGTCGACGTCCGGGCCGGCAGCCAGCTGCTGCTGTCCGGGGCGTCCTTTCGTGTCGGTCCGGGTCAGAAGATCGGGCTGGTCGGACGCAACGGCGCGGGCAAGACGACGCTCACCCGCATCCTGGCCGGCGAGGGGCAGCCGGCCGCTGGCTCGGTCACCAGCAGTGGCAGCGTCGGCTACCTGCCGCAGGACCCGCGTACGAGCAACCCCGAGGTTCTGGCCCGCGACAGGATCTTGTCGGCCCGCGAGCTCGACGAGGTCGTCCCGGCGATGAAGCAGGTCGAGCACCTGCTGGCGTCGACCGAGGGCGAGGAGCAGGGGCGGGCCATGAAGCGCTACGCGCGCCTCGAGGCCGAGTTCGTCGCCCGCGGCGGGTACGCCGCCGAGAGCGAGGCAGCCACGATCGCGGCATCCCTCGGCCTCGACGCACGGGTGCTCGGTCAGCCTCTCGGCACCCTGTCGGGAGGCCAACGCCGTCGCGTCGAGCTTGCCCGCATCCTGTTCTCCGACTCCGACACCCTGCTGCTGGACGAGCCGACGAACCACCTCGACGCCGACTCGGTCGCCTGGCTGCGCGACTTCCTCCGGTCGTTCCCCGGCGGCGTGGTCGTCATCAGCCACGACACGGCGCTGCTGGAGCGAACCGTGACCGGGGTCTTCCACCTGGACGCGACGCGCGCCGAGCTAGACGTCTACTCGATGGGGTGGTCGGCCTACCTGAAGCAGCGTGAGACCGACGAGCGCCGCCGTCGCCGGGAGCGCACGAACGCCGAGAAGAAGGCGACGCAGCTGAAGTCCCAGGCCGACCGCATGCGCGCCAAGGCCACCAAGGCGGCCGCGGCGCACAGCATGGACCGTCGTGCCCAGCGCCTCCTCGAGGGCGTCGAACAGGTGCGCAAGACCGACCGGGTGGCCAAGCTGCGGCTGCCCGAACCGGCCCCCTGCGGCCGCACCCCGCTGACCGCGCGCGAGCTGTCGAAGTCGTACGGGTCGCTGGAGGTCTTCACCGACGTCGACCTGGCCATCGACCGTGGGTCTCGGGTCGTCGTGCTCGGGCTGAACGGCGCCGGCAAGACGACGCTGCTGCGGCTGCTGGCCGGCGTCGAGCCGTCCGACACGGGTCGGGTCGAGCCCGGTCACGGCTTGAAGATCGGCTACTTCGCTCAGGAGCACGAGACCCTGGACATGTCGCGAACCGTGCTGGAGAACCTCCGCGCTGCCGCTCCTGACCTCGACGACACCCGGGTGCGCACGGTGCTCGGCTCCTTCCTCTTCTCCGGCGACGACGCGCACAAGCCGGCAGGAGTGCTCTCGGGCGGGGAGCGCACCCGGCTGGCGCTGGCGACCCTGGTGGTGTCGAGTGCGAACGTGCTGCTCCTGGACGAGCCCACGAACAACCTCGACCCCGCTTCGCGCACGGAGGTGCTCGATGCCGTGCGCCGCTACAAGGGGGCGATCGTGCTGGTCACGCACGACGAGGGGGCGGTCGAAGCGCTCGACCCCGAGCGCGTCCTGCTGCTGCCCGACGGTGTCGAAGACCTGTGGGGCGCCGACTACCTCGACCTGGTGACCTTGGCCTGAGAACCCGCCGGCCCATGTGACCGATCTCGCCAAGTCGGTGGCGCGCTCGCGCTGCGCCCCTGATCATTGACAGGCACCACGCCGCACTCACCCTCGAGGAGGCACTGTGGCTGAGAAGGTCGCCAAGGGCACCCGGGTCTCCGGCACCGCCCGCGACTCGCTGGCGTCGGAGCTGAGCACGAAGTACAAGAACGGCGCGAGCATTCGCGAGCTCGCGGCCGAGACAGGACGTTCGTACGGCTTCATCCACCGCCTCCTCGTCGAGAGCGGCGTCACGCTGCGCGGGCGCGGCGGTGCACCGGCGTCTCGCAGGAAGGCCACCTAGCCACCTCGTGACCCCTGCTGGCGCCCACCTAGGCTGCAGCGGTGCCTGACTCCCTTGCTTCTCCACTTCTCGACGAGCGCCTGAGCGCGGGCGCCATCGAGGTCACCGTGGCCGGCGCACGCGCCGACATCGTCCTGGCTCGTCCGGACGCCCGCAACGCTCAGACCCCGGCCACCTGGCGAGCGCTGGCCGCCGTCGCCGGGCTGCTGCCCGAGGACGTCCGCGTCGTCGTGCTCTCGGCGACCGGTCCGTCGTTCTCGGCGGGACTCGACCGGGCGATGATGGCGCCCTCGGGCATCGGTGGCGAGCCGACTCTCGCCGACATGGCGGCCATGCCGGCGCCCGACTGCGACGCGCTCATCGCGGGCTACCAGCAGGCGTTCTCGTGGTGGCGAGACTCCTCGGCCGTCACCATCGCCGCGGTGCAGGGTCACGCCGTGGGGGCCGGGTTCCAGCTCGCCCTGGCCACCGACCTCATGCTCTGCGCCGACGACGTGGCGCTGGCCATGCGCGAGACGTCGTTGGGGCTCGTGCCCGACCTCGGTGGGACGGGCCGGCTCGTGGAGCAGGTGGGCTACGGCCGGGCGCTGGAGATCTGTGCGACCGGACGCTGGGTCGGTGCGGACGAGGCGGTTCGGCTCGGGCTGGCGCAGGCCGCCGTCCCGGCGCAGTCGCTGCCGGCAGCCGTGGACGACCTTGTGGCCGCTCTGCTCGCGACGCCGGCCGGGGCCCTGACAGCCACCAAGACGCTGCTTGCCGGTGCCGGGGCCCGCACCCGTCGCGACCAGCTGGCGCAGGAACGGGCAGCCCAGGTGGAACGCCTCGCCGACCTCGCCCGCCTGCTCGGCTGACCCGTCGTCCCTGCGACCAGCGGAACAACGCGGCGCCACCGGCTGTTGGGTGCTGAGCCAGAGGACGAGGAGGCGCTGTGTCCGGCCCCGGCATGTGGATGACCTACCGATCCCTCACCAGGGACCGGTCGGCGAAGGACGCCAAGCTCGCACCGGGGACGGTGCGCCGCGTGGCCTCGTACGCGCGTCCGTACAGGGGGCCGATCGCCGCCTTTCTCGTCATCGTCGTCATCAGCGCCCAGCTCGTCGTCGCGGCCCCGCTGCTGTTCCAGCGCATCGTCGACGACGGGATCCTGGCCGGTGACGGAGGCGTCGTCACGCGGCTCGCGATCATCGTCGCGGTCATCGCCGTCCTCGATGCAGGGTTGAGCCTGGTCGAGCGGTGGTACTCCGCGCGTATCGGCGAGAGCCTGATCTACGACCTGCGCACCCAGGTCTTCTCACACGTCCAGCGCCAGCCCATCGCCTTCTTCACCCGGGCCCAGACCGGGGCGCTCGTCTCCCGGCTGAACAGCGACGTGATCGGCGCGCAGCAGGCCTTCACCGGCACCCTGGCCGGCGTCGTCTCCAACGGCATCAGCGTCATCGTCATCGTCGTCGCCATGCTTGCGCTGTCGTGGCAGGTCACCCTCGGCGCGCTGCTGCTTCTCCCGGTGTTCCTCGTCCCGGCCCGCTTCGTCGGGCGTCGCCTCGCTGCGCTGAGCCGTGAGCAGATGGGGCTCAACGCCGAGATGAGCGGCATGATGACCGAGCGGTTCAACGTGGCCGGCGCGCTGCTGGTGAAGCTCTTCGGGCGCCCCGCGAGCGAGAGCGAGCAGTTCTCCTCGCGCGCCTCGCGCGTGCGGGACATCGGGGTGACGATCGCGCTGCAGAACCGGGCCTTCTTCGTCGCGCTGTCCCTGGTGACCGCCCTGGCGACGGCGCTCGTCTACGGCGTGGGCGGGAACCTGGTCGTGGACGGATCCATCACGCTGGGCACCCTGCTGGCGCTGGTCGCTCTGCTCGCTCGGCTCTACGGACCGCTGACGGCCCTGTCGAACGTGCGCATCGACGTGATGACAGCGCTGGTCAGCTTCGAGCGGGTCTTCGAGGTGCTCGACCTGAAGCCGCTGATCGACGAGGCGCCGGATGCCCGGCCGCTGCCGACGTCGGCCGCCGACATCAGCTTCGCCGACGTGTCGTTCCGCTACCCGCGTGCCGAGGAGGTGTCGCTGGCGTCGCTGGAGGGGATCGCCACCGCCGAGCGGCCGGTGCACGGCCTGACGCTCACCGACGTGTCCTTCCACGTGGCGCCCGGTCAGATGGTCGCCCTCGTCGGACCGTCCGGGGCCGGCAAGACCACCCTCACGGCCCTGGTGACGAGGCTGTACGACCCGACGTCCGGGGTGGTGAGCATCGGTGGCACCGACCTGCGCGACGCGACGCTGGCCTCGCTCACCGACACCGTCGGTGTGGTGACCCAGGACGCGCACATGTTCCACGACACGATCCGCAACAACCTCCTCTACGCCCGGCCGGACGCCTCCGAGGAGCAGGTCTGGGACGCGCTGCGCGCCGCGCAGATCGATGCCCTGGTCTCGTCGCTGCCCGACGGGCTCGACACGATGGTCGGTGATCGGGGCTACCGGCTGTCCGGCGGGGAGAAGCAGCGGATGGCCATCGCTCGGCTCATGCTCAAGGCACCCCGGGTGGTGATCCTGGACGAGGCGACGGCGCACCTGGACTCCGAGTCCGAGTCCGCCGTCCAGCGGGCGCTGGACACCGCCCTGCGGGGACGCACGTCGCTGGTCATCGCCCACCGGCTCTCGACCGTTCGCAACGCCGACGCCATCCTCGTCGTCGACGGTGGGCGGGTCGTCGAGCGCGGCACGCACGCCGATCTTCTCGCCGCCGGCGGGCTGTACGCCGAGCTGTACCGGACGCAGTTCGCCGACCGGGCCGCACCGGAGGCCGCCGCCGCCGTCCCCGGCTGAGGGCGGTTCACAGCGTGGTGAGCAGGCCACCGTCCACGGGGATCACCGAACCGGTGATGAACGACGCGGCGGGGGAGAGGACGAAGGCGGCCACGGCGCCGAACTCGTCCGGCTCGCCGTAGCGCCGCAGCGGGATCGCCTGCTCCCAGCGCTCCCGCGCCGCCGCGGCGTCACCGCTGAGCGAGTCGAGCTCGTTGAGCCGGTCGGTGGCGATGCGCCCGGGCATGAGGCCGACGACGCGCACTCCGGCGGGCCCGTACTCGTTCGCCATCTGCTTGGCCACCATCGCCAAGCCGGGGCGCAGCCCGTTCGACGTCGACAACCCCGCGATGGGGGACTTGACCGAGGTGGAGAGCACGAACGCGATCGCGCCGCCGTCGGGCAGCGCCTCGGCAACCGTGCGTCCGATGCGCACGGCCCCGAGAAAGACCGTCTCGAACGCGTCCCGCCAGGCCTGGTCGCTGGTCGAGGCGATGCTGCCTGGTGAGGGGCCTCCGACGCTGACGAGCGCTCCGTCGAGGCGACCGAAGCTGTCGCGCGCGGCCTCGACGAGCCGGCGCGCGACCTGCGGGTCGCCGTTGTCCCCGACGACACCGACAGCCCGGGTGTTGTCGAGCGCAGCGATCGCCGACTGCACGTGCTCGGGCTGACGTCCCGACACCACCAGGCGGGCACCGTCGGCGGCGAGCGCCCGAGCGACCGCCCAGCCGAGGCCGCGAGTGGCTCCCGTGACGATGTAGACGCGGTCGGCGAGTCCGAGGTCCATGTGCGCCATCCTGCATCCCCGCCTACCGTCGTCGGCGGTGGTTGACGAACATGACCTGATCCGTCGGTGGCTGGAGGCCGCCGATCGGGTCACCGTGCTCACCGGCGCCGGTGTGTCGACGCCGTCGGGCATCCCCGACTTCCGTGGCCCGAAGGGGCTCTGGACGAAGGACCCCGGGGCGGCCGCCATGTTCGACATCGACCGGTACCGCAGCGATCCTGAGCTGCGGCGTCGCGCCTGGCTCAACCGGCGCGACCACCCCGCGTGGACGGCTCGTCCGAACCCGGCCCACGACGCCTTCGTCCGCCTCGAGCGGTCGGGACGGCTGCGCGCCCTGCTCACCCAGAACATCGACGGGCTGCACCAGGCGGCCGGCAACAGCCCGGACCTCGTCGTGGAGCTGCACGGCACCCTGTACTACTCGGCCTGCCTCGACTGCGGCGAGCGGGTGCCGATGGCCGACGTGCTCCAGCGGGTGGACGCCGGCGAGGCCGACCCGTCCTGCCTGGCCTGCGGTGGGATCCAGCGGTCGGCGACCGTCGCCTTCGGTCAGAGCCTCGACCCCGACGTGGTGGACGCCGCGGTTCGCGCCGCCACCGACTGCGACGTGTTCCTGGCGGCGGGGACGTCCCTGCTGGTGAACCCGGCCGCGGGGTTGTGCGACGTCGCCGTGCGCGCCGGAGCCCGGCTCGTCGTGGCCAACGGGTCGGCGACGCCGTACGACGAGGTGGCGCACGCGGTCCTGCGCGACGACCTGACCGAGGTGCTGCCGGCGCTGCTGGCCGTGGATGGAGCCCCCGGCGCATCGCCCCCATGATCGATGGATGCGTCGGTGCTCTCAGCGCACCAAAGCATCCATCCATCCCGGTGTTGGCGAACCGACAGTTCCATCGTTGCTGGTCGCGGGGCCCCCGCGTTGTCCACAGGCCGGCAGACCCCCCTCGACAGGTGTGTGCGCCACGACCAGCCTGGCGTGATGGCCCTGCGACTCCCCGAGCCCGTGCGCGAGCTGGTTGTTCGCCAGGGCGGACTGGTCACCCGGGCCCAGTGCATCGACGCAGGGCTGGCGCCCAGCCAGGTGACGAGGCTGGCGAGCGTGAGTGGACGGGGACAGCAGGTGCTGCCCCGCGTGTACTGCCTGCGCACCGGGCCGCTGAGCCGTCGGCAGCTCCTGGTTGCCGCCCTGCTCTACGCCGGGACCGACGCCCAGCTCACCGGGGTCACGAGCCTGCAGCTCCGCGGCCTCACCTACGTGCCGGCCGACGACCGGGTGCACGTGTTGCTCCCGGCGGCGCGGCGGGTCGCCTCGCGCTCGTTCGTCATCGTGCGGCGCACGACTGACCTGCCGAGGGCGCAGGGCGTCACCGGCCTTCCGACGACTCCGGCAGCTCGCTCGGCGATCGACGCCTGCCGGGATGTGCGTGACGTGCGCTCGGCCGTGGCCCTCCTCGCCGAGGCCGTCCAGCGGCGTACGTGCACCCGGTCGATGCTGGGCGAGGAGCTGGCGAAGGGACCGCGCCAGGGCTCGGCTGTGGCGAGGCGGGCCCTGGCGACCATCGCCTCCGGCGCCGACTCCGCTCCCGAGGCGGACATGGTGGAGCTGCTGGCCACCAGCCGGTTCCTGCCCCCGCCGCAGGTCAACCACCACGTGTGGGTGCGAGGCCGGCAGTACGTGGCCGACTTCTGCTGGCCGCAGGCGCGACTCATCATCGAGATCGACAGCGTCGAGCACCACGGCTACGGCCCGGCGGCAGAACGAACGGCCCGGCGACGAGCCGAGCTCACCGCCGACGGCTGGACGGTGCTGTCGATCAGCCCCGCTCGCCTGCGCCGCGACCGGGCGGTCGTGCTGGGCCAGGTCGAGGACACCTACCTGCGCCTCGTCGCGCAGCAGGCCGGCTGATCGCTGAACCTGATGGTTCGCCTGACGGGCCGTCGATGGATCTGTTGGTGCGCTCAGCGCACCAACGGGTTCACCCATCAGGGGTGGGGCGAACCAGGGGCTCCATCCATCTCGCCGGTGACGGGGGCCTGCGCCGCGCGGGGTTGTGCGTTGTCACGTCGAGCCAGCACCACGAACCCGACCACGGCGATCACGGCGAAGAGGAACCATTGCACGGCGTAGATCAGCGAAGGGCCCGCGCTCAGGCGTGGCGGTGGCACCGGCGCCAGGGCGGTGTTCTCGGACGGCGACTGCGAGACCCGCTCCACCCACACCGGGCCCAGCTCGGTCGAGGCCGACGACTGAAGGTCGGTGAGGTCCACGAAGCGGATGGACGGTGGATCGGCATCGGCGTCGAGCCCCGCGCCACGCCCCTGCTCGCTGAGGCGAACCCGCCCGACCACCTCGACCGGACCGGTGTCGGCCGCAGGCACGTCCACCTCGGCCGTCGACCGGGTTGCGGTGGGCAGGAACCCCCGGTCGACGAGAACGGCCCGCCCGTCCTCGAGCACCAGCAGTCCGAGCGCGTGCACGCCGGACTGGCCCTCGACCGGCCGCAGCCGCAGCGTCAGCTCCACCGCAGGGTCGAACGACCCGCGGACGACCACGGTTCGCCATTCCACGCCGTCGTCGACCTCTCCGGCTGGTGTGTCGGGGGCCACCAGGGACTCCAGGGGGACGGGTGGAGCGTCGATCGCGGCGCGGACGGCGTCGTTGCGCGCTGCACGCTGCTCGTACCGGTCCAGCTGCCACAGACCCAGCAGCACGCAGGCGATCGCCATGCCGGTGGCGAAGGCGACAAGCCCGAGTCCGCGTCGCGTGCGCAGCAGGCCCATGCCGAACACGGTAGATCGTGGCGACGACTCGTGACCGACGGGCTAGGGCCGATCGCTTGGCTCGACCGGCGACGCAGGCAGGGCGGCGAGCTGGTAGTTGGGGGTGACGGGCTGAAGCGTCTTCGCCCCTCCTCGTTCGCGGCCTGCGTTGGCCCCGACGACGCCCAGGTAGGGCAGCAGCACCGCTCCGGCGACAAGCACCCACCGCGGCCAACCGGGCACGAAGATCGCCCCGACGAAGCACGCCGTGCGCAGGCCCATGGTCCACAGGTAGCGACGGGTGCGCATGGCCAGGTCGTCGGACAGGCTGGTCGGCGCCGTGGTGATGCTGGCGACCGACTGGGTCCGACTGGGCATGCTCACACGCTACGTCCGCGACCGTCGGGGTGCCAGAGCAGGTCCGGCGCTGAATCGCTCACGGCGGAGCACCCCGCCAGCGCCAGCGCATGGCGCGTCTGGTCGGTGAGCGAGCCGATCAGGGACGCGACGCCGTCGGCGCCTGCGACGGCCAGCGCCCACAGCACGGGTCGCCCCACCAGAACCGCGTGCGCGCCGAGGGCCAGAGCGGCCAGGACGTGGCGCCCCGTCCGGATCCCGCCATCCACCAGAACGACAGCACCCGACCCGGTCAGCGCGGCGGCCACCTCGGGCAACGCCCAGGCGCTCGGGACCGCTGCGTCGAGCTGTCGCCCACCATGGTTGGACACGACGACCCCGGCCGCGCCGGCCTCCACGCAGGCGCGAGCGTCGTCGCCACGGAGCACGCCCTTGACCAGAACCGGTAGCCCCGACAGCTCAGCCAGCCGTTGGATGTCGTCCACCGTGACGTCGTCGGCCTGGTCGAGCAGGACCTCGTCCTCCCGACCCTCCAGCACCGGCAGAAGACGCTCGCGTGGCATCGCCGGCACCGGGCCGTCCGGCTTGTGCCCGACCACCGGGGTGTCACCGGTCAGCACGAGCGCCCGGGCGCCGTGGGCGGCCGCCTGCCGGACGATCTCGTCGGTGAGACCGCGGTCACGAAGGACGTAGACCTGCATCCACCACGGGGAGCCGACGTCGGCGACAGTCGCCATCCGCGTCGTCGAGCGGGTACTGAGCACCATCAACGATCCGGCGTCGGCGGCACCGCGCGCCGTCGCCACCTCACCGTCGACGTGGGCCAGGCGGTGTGCCGCCGACGGAGCCACGATCACCGGGGTGCGCAGCGTCGTCTGGAGCAGGCTGATCTCGGTCGAGACCGTCGAGACGTCGCGCAGCACGTGCGGGCGAAGCCGCCAGGCGTCCCACGCACCAGCCGCCTCGACGACACTGATGCCGTCGCCTGCCCCGCACCCGTAGTACGCGGCCACCGATTCCGGCAGGATGGCGCGTGCCCGCACCTCGAGCGCGTCCATCGCCGCACTCGGCCTCAGGTGTGGCTCGAGCACTCAGACCACCACCGCCGCCGAAAGGGGAACGCGCATGTCGAACCGAACCTACCGAGTGATCGAGGTGGTGGGGACCTCTCCGCAGGGCGTGGACGACGCCCTGCGCAACGGCATCAGCCGGGCCGGGGAGACCATGCGCCACCTCGACTGGTTCGAGGTCGTGGAGATCCGTGGGCACATCACCGACGGCCAGCCCGACCACTTCCAGGTGTCGATGAAGGTGGGCTTCCGGCTCGAGGATGCCTGAGGCCGTGCGATTCGGCGTACCGACCGGTAGCCGTTAGCGTCCCGCGGCGTGGCACGCAGCGTTCTCATCACCGGCGGCAACCGCGGGATAGGCCTGGCGACCGCGCAGGCCTTCGCCGACCTCGGCGACAAGGTCGCGGTCACCACGCGCGGCGGCGAGGTACCGGACGACCGGCTGCTGCCGGTGCCGGGGGACATGACCGACCCCGACTCCGTGACGGCCGCCGTCTCGGCGGCATCCGACGCGCACGGACCTATCGAGGTGCTCGTCGCCAACGCGGGCATCACCCGGGACACGCTTCTGCTGAGGATGTCCGAGGACGACTGGGCCGACGTCATCGACACCAACCTGAGCGGGGCCTTCCGAGTCGTGCGACGCGTCGCCCGAGACATGCTGCGCCAGCGCCGCGGTCGCATCGTGCTCGTCTCCAGCGTCGTGGCACTGTCCGGGTCGGCGGGCCAGGTGAACTACGCGGCGAGCAAGTCCGGCCTGGTCGGGCTCGCCCGCTCGGTGGCGCGCGAGCTGGGCAGCCGGGGCATCACCGCCAACGTCGTGGCCCCCGGGTTCGTCGAGACCGACATGACCGCATCGCTCGACGACCAGACGCGTGCGGCGTACCGCGAGCAGGTGCCGCTGGGGCGGTTCGCCGACCCGGACGAAGTGGCCCGCGTCATCCGATGGGTGGCCAGCGAGGACGCTGGGTACGTGACGGGAGCGGTCATCCCCGTCGACGGCGGCCTGGGCATGGGTCACTGATGAACGAGCCACGATCGAGAGGACGCGTGTGAGCGGGCTGCTGGAGGGCAAGAGGGTTCTCGTCACGGGGGTGATCACCGATCAGTCGATCGGCTTCCACGTGGCCCGCATGGCGATCGAGCAGGGCGCGTCGGTCGTCGTCACCGGCTTCGGGCGGATGTCGCTCGTCGAGCGCATCATCAAGCGGCTGCCCGCCGCGGTCCCCTTGATCGAGATGGACGTCACCGACGACGGGCACTTGTCGGCGCTCGCCGACAACGTCCGCACGCACGTCGACGGCCTGGACGGGGTGCTGCACTCGATCGCCTACGCACCGCCGGCGGCCCTCGGTGGGAACTTCCTGCACACCGAGTGGGCGGACGCGGCCACCGCGCTGCACGTGTCGGCCTTCTCGCTCAAGTCGCTGACGATGGCCTGCCGGCCGCTGTTCGGCGAGCACGGCGCGTCGGTCGTCGGTCTCGACTTCGACGCCAGCGTCGCCTGGCCGACCTACGACTGGATGGGCGTGTCGAAGGCTGCGCTGGAGTCCACGTCGCGCTACCTCGCTCGTGAGCTCGGCAAGGAGAACGTGCGGGTCAACCTTGTGGCGGCAGGCCCGCTGCGCACCCTGGCGGCCAAGTCGATCCCGGGCTACAGCGGCTACGAGTCGGTCTGGCACGAGCGCGCACCGCTCGGCTGGGAGATGACCGACCCCGAGCCCACCGCGAAGGCGTGCGTAGCCCTGCTCTCGGACTGGTTCCCGAAGACGACAGCCGAGATCGTCCACGTCGACGGAGGAGTCCACGCCGTCGGCGCATGAGCCCGACGCATGAGCAGATCAGGTCGGTCAGGAGGCGACCGGCTCCGGAGCCCGGCGCCAGATGCCCTGCTGAGCCACGACCACGCCCACGACGATGAGGCCCTGTGCCAGCGTGTAGGTGGCCATGACCGCTGCGTCGTGCTGGGCGTCCGACCAGCTCAAGACCTCGGTGAACTCCCCCAGAGCGATGAGCGTGGCAGACAGCACGAACAGGGCGGCGCCCACAGCGGCATAGCGGTTCACTCCGGACGCGACGATGCCCATGGTGCAGATCGCCACGGCGTACAGCGCGACGGGCAGCAGGAACTCGCCGAGATCCGGTGCCATGAACCCGACCAGCACCGCGCCGTAGAGGACGTATCCGAGCGCCCACAGCGGCGGTCGGGGCGGATCAGATGAGCGAACCAGGGGTGCGAAGGCGACGATGTAGAGCACCTGGGCGACGAGAAACGCACCGAGGCCGGCCAGGAACAGCGCGTCGACGTCGGCGAGTCGCCAGGCCTCCAGCAGCACGTCACCGAGCCATGAGGAGGCCAGTGCCACCAGCACGACTCGCACCATCCGGGTCAGCGGGCGTGTCGACGCGCTGATCAGGAAGGCCGCGAGCAAGGGCATGAGAAGCGGCTTGGTCACCGTGGTCAGCCAGGTGACCTCGGACAACCGCCCCAGGACGTGGACGACGCTGACGGCGGCGTAGGCGCCCAGGATCACCGGTGGGCGAGGCATAGGAGCATCCTGCCCGCACTCGCCTGGAACACCAGGGATCATCGGCCCATGGACACCGCTCTCGACCGTCGCCTCGTCCTGCTGCGCCACGCCAAGTCGGACTGGCCGGCGGGCGTCCCCGACCGCGAGCGCCCCCTCGGCAAACGAGGACGAGGCGAGGCGCCCCAGGCCGGCCGGTGGCTGGCCGCGGCCGGGTTGGTCCCGGATCTCGCGCTGGTCTCGACGGCGACGCGCACCCGACAGACGTGGCACCTGGTCTCGTCCCAGCTCGAGTCCGACGTGCCCACCCGTTTCTGCGACGAGCTGTACGAGGCGGGGCTGGCGGGATCGCTCGACCTCGTCAGGGCGCTCGACGACAGTGTCCGCACCGCGCTGGTCGTCGGCCACAACCCGACGACGGAGAGCCTGGCGCTCTACCTCGAGGACGGTACGGGTGCCGCCGATGATCGGGCTCGCATGGCCGGCAAGTACCCGACCGGTGCGATCGCGGTACTGCACCTGCAGGTACCGGCGTGGTCCGCGCTCGACAAGAGCACGGCTCGGCTGATGGCCTTCGCCGTCCCGCGCTGAGGACCAGCCAGCCCCGACTCAGGCGACCGGGGGGGCCGGCGTCGGCGTCCCGTCGGCCTCGTCGGCTGCCTCCACGTCCTCACGGCTGACGCCGAGCAGGTAGAGGATCGAGTCGAGGTAGGGCACCGACACGGCAGCGTCGGCGGCGGCGCGCACCACCGGCTTGGCGTTGAAGGCGATGCCCAGGCCCGCGGCGGCGATCATGTCGAGGTCGTTGGCTCCGTCGCCGATCGCGACGGTCCGGGCCAGCGGAAGCCCGGCCTGCGCGGCGAACCGACGCAGTGCCTCGGCCTTGCCGGCCCGGTCGATGACCGGCCCGACGACGCGACCGGTGAGCCGCCCGTCGAGCACCTCAAGGGTGTTGGCCGCCGAGTAGTCCAGCCCCAGCTCCTCGGCGAGGTGGTCGGTGATCTGGGTGAAGCCGCCGCTGACGATGGCGAACCGGTAGCCCAGCCGCTTGAGCGTGCGCACCAGGGTCCGCGCGCCGGGGGTGAGGACGACGTCGCGACGAACCTGGTCCACGGCCGCCACGGGTAGTCCCTCCAGCAGCGCGACCCGCGCGCGCAGGGACTGCTCGAAGTCGAGCTCACCCCGCATGGCGGCGTCGGTGACACGGGCGACCTCGGGGAGGACGCCCGCGTGCCCGGCCAGCATCTCGATGACCTCGCCCTGCACGAGGGTCGAGTCGACGTCCATGACGACGAGGCGGGACGCGCGCTGGTGCAGCCCCGCCGACTCCACCGCGACATCGACGCCGAGCCCGGCGGCGGCCGCGGCCAAGGCCGGGCGCAGGACGGCCGCGTCCGCGTCGGACAGGTGCATGCGGATCGACGTGACGGGGTAGGCGGCCAGCCTCGTGATGCGGTCGATGTTGGCACCCGAGGCGGCGATCTCCGCGGTGATCCCGGCCACGGCACCAGGCGTGAGCGGCCGGCCGAGGACGGTGACGACGACGGATCCACGGCGAAGCTGTGCGGGGTCACCCCACCCCGTGGACGCCTCGAGGTGCAGACCCAGGTCGGTCGCGACCCGCTCTGCCGTGTCCGCCGTCGCCGCCAGCCAGGTGTCTGCCACGGCTGGGGTGACGGTGGAGTCAGCGGGGGCGAGCAAGACCCCGAGCACGAGCCTCCCGCGCACCACGACCTGCTCGATGTCGACGACAGCCAGCTCGTGCTCGCTGGCTGAGGTCAGCGCGCTGAACAGCTGTGTCGTGACCCCGGGGCGGTCGTGACCGGTGAGGGTGAGGCGCAAGGTTGCGACGTCCTGACCTGTGGGAGTGCCCGGTGCAGGAGTGCTCATCGCCGTCGAAGCGTAGGCGATCTGCGGTCAGTGAACGGCCAGGTCGTGACAGGCGCCAACGGCGGCGACCAGGCCTCGACGAGCTGCGCGCTCCAGCGGCGTGAGCGAGGCAGACCGGATCTGCGCGGAGTGCGACGTCAGCGCGCCTCCGGAGTCGTCGCGCGCCGCCTCCACGATGGCGAGCGTGTGGACCGCGCGCTGGGCCAGCGCCTCGGCCCGGGGACCGGCGACCTCGGGCAGCAGGAGGGAACCGCCCCAGCTGCGCAGTCGCTGGGCGATGTCGGCGGCGCCTGGCGTCCACGACCCGCTGGTGACTCGAGCGAGGCTCGCGGCGGCGTCGCGCATTGCCTCGGTCAGCCCGCGATCGGCCTCGGGGAGCGTCGGGACGTCGGGCGTGGCCCCGGAGGCCGGCGACGTCCGCCACGTCACGCAGTGCCCCTGGTCTCCCGGTGCTCCGAACGTGCAGACGTCGGGGATCAGGGCAGGCACGCTCGCGCCGCCCGCGCGTGCCGGGTCGGCGATCCCGATCGCCGCTTCGCCGACCGCCAGCACTGCCTGGTTGAACGACGGTGGTCCGGTGAGCCCCACGAGGTCTCCGGGGACGGGAAGCGCCAGGCGCAGGCCGGCCAGGCCCTCGGCTCGCATGGCGACGAGTGCCTCCGCCAGCTCGTCAGGGCCGCCAAGCGGGTCGCTGACCACCAGGTGCGGCTCGTCGTCGCCCTCGACGGCCGCAACGGCGCGCTCCAGCGGCTCGGCGCCGAGCAGGTAGGCCGTCCCCCACGACGCCAGCAGGGCGGCGCGCAGGGGAGTCGGCATCGGCACAGAGTAGGCCCCCGCTACGTAGGCTGGACCCGTGGCCGCGATCGAGTTCGCCGACGTGACGCTGACCCGGTCCGGGCAGCCGTTGCTCTCGTCGGTCTCGTGGCTGGTCGAGGAGGACGAGCGCTGGGTCGTGCTGGGGCCCAACGGCGCCGGGAAGACGACCCTGCTGTCCATCGCAGCAGCCCAGATGCACCCGACTCACGGCTACGCCGAGGTGCTCGGAGAGATGCTCGGCACCGTCGACGTCTTCGAGCTGCGCCCGCGGATAGGCCTGGCCAGTGCCGTGCTGGCCGAGCAGATCCCGCGCGGTGAGCGCGTGCGTGACCTCGTGCTGACCGCCGCCTACGCCGTCGTGGGCCGCTGGCGGGAGTCCTACCACGGGATGGACGAGTCGCAGGCCGACGCGCTGCTCACCCGCATGGGCATCGGGCACCTGGCCGACCGGACCTTCGGCACGTTGTCCGAGGGCGAACGCAAGCGCGCCCAGATCGCTCGCGCCCTCATGACCGACCCGGAGCTGCTGCTGCTGGACGAGCCTGCTGCGGGACTCGACCTGGGGGCTCGCGAGCGGCTCGTGACGACCCTCGACGGTCTGGCCCAGGATCCCTACGCGCCCGCGATGGTGCTGGTCACGCACCACGTCGAGGAGATCCCGCCAGCCATGACGCACGCGCTACTGCTGCGCGACGGCGCCGTGGTGGCGGCCGGGCCGGTCGAGCAGACGCTCACCGCCCCGCTGCTGTCGGAGTGCTTCGGCCTACCGCTGCACGTCGAACGGCGAGCCGGCCGTTGGATCGCCAGGGCTTTCGGACCTGCCGTCGCCACCAACCCTGTCTAGCCTGGACCTATGGACGGTTTCTTCGACTGGCTGGGCGACAACGCCTGGGCGGGATGGTTGGGGCTCGCGGTGGTCCTGGGCATCGTGGAGACCACCACCCTCGACCTGGTGTTCCTGATGCTGGCCGGCGGCGCCCTGGCCGGTGCCGCTGCGGCTGCGTTCGGAGCGCCGCTGCTGCTGCAGGCGGTCGTCGCGATCGTGGCGACGGCGGCGCTGCTCGGGGTCGTGCGTCCCGTGGCCAAGCGGCACCTGCGCACGCCGATCGAGGCACGCACGGGAGTCGCGGCCCTGGTCGGGCGCGACGCGCTGGTGACGAGCCAGGTTGACGCGCACCAGGGGCAGGTGAAGCTGGCCGGGGAGATCTGGTCGGCTCGCTCCTTCGACGACCGTGAGGTCATCGAGCCCGGTACGAGAGTGCATGTCGTGGAGATCGATGGGGCAACAGCAGTCGTCTTTCGCGCGGACGGCTGAGCAGCAACTCACGCGTGACGAGAAGAGGTTGAGATGGACATCGGTACAGCAGTAGGGCTGTTCCTGGCGTTCCTGTTCGCACTGTTGATCTTCGTGGCTCTGGTGCGCTCGGTGCGCATCGTCCCGCAGGCTCGGGCAGGCATCGTCGAGCGACTGGGCCGTTTCCAGAAGTCGCTGAACCCTGGGCTGGCGATCGTCGTCCCGTTCGTCGACCGCGTGCTGCCGTTGGTGGACCTGCGCGAGCAGGTGGTGTCGTTCCCTCCGCAGCCGGTGATCACCCAGGACAACCTCGTGGTGTCGATCGACACCGTCATCTACTACCAGGTGACCGACCCGAAGTCGGCCACGTACGAGATCGCTGACTACATCGCCGGTATCGAACAGCTGACGGTGACCACGCTGCGCAACGTCATCGGCGGTATGGACCTCGAGCAGACCCTCACCAGCCGTGAGGACATCAACAACGCCCTGCGCAGCGTTCTCGACGAGGCCACCGGCAAGTGGGGCATCCGCGTCAACCGCGTCGAGCTCAAGGCGATCGACCCGCCGCCGTCCATCAAGGACGCGATGGAGAAGCAGATGCGCGCCGACCGTGACAAGCGTGCGGTCATCCTGAACGCCGAAGGCGTCCGACAGTCACAGATCCTGACCGCGGAGGGTCAGAAGCAGGCCGCGATCCTGTCGGCCGAGGGCCAGAAGCAGTCGGCGATCCTGACCGCCGAGGCGGAGAAGCAAGCCGCCATCCTGCGTGCCGATGGTGAGTCGCAGGCCATCCAGACGGTGTTCCACGCGATCCACCGGGGCAACCCGGACCAGAAGCTGCTGTCGTACCAGTACTTGCAGATGCTGCCGAAGATCGCCGAGGGTGACGCCAACAAGCTGTGGGTGCTGCCCAGCGAGATCGGCAAGGCACTCGAGGGCCTGGGCAACCTGGCCGGCAACCTGGCCCCGTCGTCCGGCGGGCTGGCCGAGGTCGGCGAGCTGCCCGAGGAGATCAAGCGACAGCAGGAGCTCGCCCAGCAGGCCGCTGAGCAGGCCAGCGCCGAGGCGGAGAAAGCTGCCGAGATAGAGATCGAGGCGGCACGCGAGGCGTCCCAGGACCGCTGACCTCGCGCCGAGCGCGGTGCGCGAACCGATGACGTCGCTTCGTTGGCTGTTCGCTGACCAGCTCGGCCCGCACTTCGTCGACGCCGACCAGCGGGTGCTGCTCGTCGAGGCCCGGTCGGTCTTTCGACGCCGAGCCTTCCACCGACGCAAGGCGCACCTCGTTCTGGCGGCCCTGCACCACCGAGCCCGCGAGCTGGGCGAGCAGGCGGTGCTGCTGCGTACCGAGACCTACCGTGACGCCCTCGCCGAGGTGGGCGAGCACGTCGAGGTGGTGTCGCCGACCTCGCGGGCGGCGCTTGCGTTGGTCCGGCGGCTGCCGCAGGTGAGCGTGCTGCCGGAGCGCGGCTGGGTGATGACCCGCTCCGAGTTCGACCAGTGGGGGCAGGGGCGCCCCCGGCTGCGGCTGGACGACTACTACCGCGAGGTGCGTCGGCGCATCGGAGTTCTCGTCGAATCGGACGGCTCGCCGGTGGGTGGACGCTGGAGCCTGGACGCAGACAACCGCGAGCCCCCACCGCGCGGCGCGAGCCGGCTCGCGGACTCGGCGGACGTCGGCGAGCCGTGGTGGCCGGCAGAGGACGACGTCGACGCCGAGGTGCGCGACACCCTCGACCGCTGGGAGCGAGACGGCGACGTGCGCTTCGTCGGCGAGGACGGACCCCGCAGGTTCGCCGTCACCCATGACGAGGCCGTCGCCGCACTCGAGCACTTCGTCGAGCACCGCCTCGGGGCCTTCGGGCCGTATGAGGACGCGATGTTGGATGGCGACCCGTGGATGGCCCACTCGCTGCTGTCCGTGCCCCTCAACCTCGGGCTGCTCGACCCGGTGGACGTCGTCAGGCGAGCCGAGCGGGCCTACGTCGAACAGGTGGCGCCGCTGTCGTCCGTCGAGGGCTTCGTCCGTCAGGTGATCGGGTGGCGTGAGTACGTCTGGCACGTCTACTGGCACACGGGTGAGGAGTATCGGCAGCACAACGCGCTCGATGCCCAGGAGCCGCTGCCGGACTGGTTCGCCGACCTCGATGCCGACGCGGTGCGGGCTCGGTGCCTCTCGTCCGTGCTGGCCGACGTCCGCGACGAGGGGTGGGCGCATCACATCCCTCGCCTGATGGTGCTCGGGTCGTGGGCCCTGCAGCACGGCTACGACCCGGCGGCGCTCACGGACTGGTTCCACCGGTCGTTCGTGGACGGCTACGACTGGGTGATGCTTCCCAACGTCGTCGGGATGTCCCAGCACGCGGACGGCGGGCTGATGGCGACGAAGCCCTACACGTCCGGCGGTGCCTACATCAACCGGATGAGCGACTACTGCCGAGGATGCGACTACCGGCCCTCGCTGCGCGTCGGGGAGAAGGCCTGCCCGTTCACGGCCGGCTACTGGGCCTTTCTGCACCGCAACCGTGAGCAGCTGGCGGGCAACCCTCGGATGGCCCAACCGCTGCGCGGCCTGGACCGGCTCACCGACCTGGACGACCTGCTAGCCCAGGAGCATCGCCGCGGCTCGGCGGCTCCGTGATCGAGAACCTCACCCTGCTCGAGGCAGCACTCGTCATCCTCGCCGGCTTCGGGGCAGGCGCGCTCAACGCCGTGGTCGGCTCCGGCAGCCTCATCACCTTCCCGACCCTGGTGGCCGTCGGGCTGCCGCCGCTGACCGCCAACGTCAGCAACACCGTCGGCCTCGTCCCCGGGTCGATGGCCAGCGTCTACGGCTATCGGCGGGAGCTGGCCGGGCTGCGGCCGACACTGCGGCACCTGCTGCCGGCCACGGTCCTGGGGGCCCTGGTCGGTGTCGTGCTGCTGCTGACGTTCCCGGAGACGGTGTTCGAAGCCGTGGTACCGGTGCTCGTCGGCGTTGCCGTCCTGCTGGTGGTTGTTCAGCCCTGGGTTGCGCGTCGCACGGCCGCGCACGCGCCCAGAACCCGATCGGCGCCCTGGCTGTGGGGGGCGGTCGGCCTGACCGGTGTGTACGGGGCGTACTTCGGTGCCGCCCAGGGCGTGCTCCTGATCGGCGTGCTGGGGCTTGGCACCGTCCTGGGCCTGCAGCAGGCGAACGCCGTCAAGAACGTGCTGGCCGGGACGGCGAACCTCGTTGCGGGGCTCGTCTTTGCCGTCGTGGCGCCGGTGGACTGGGGGGCGGCCCTGCTGGTGGCGCTGGGTTCGTCGGCCGGGGGGCTGCTCGGGGCCCGGCTCGCCAGGCGGCTGCCGGTACCCGTCCTGCGTGGCGTCGTGGTCGCGGTCGGCCTGGTGGCCCTGGTGGTCCTGCTGGCCTGACGGGGCCCGCGCCCGGCCAGGCCCGCCCGGCTGCGGGCAACTACGCTGGAGACGTGGGGTTGAAGGCGGCGCGGGCGGCGGCCAGCTGGCGCAGCAGTGCCATCTCTGTCGATGACGCCGTAGCCATGCTGCCGAAGGGCGCGCACGTCTTTCTGAGCAGCGGCTGCGCGACTCCGGTCACGTTCCTGGCCGCACTCGAGAACGCCGCGGTCGACCACCCTGGCGTGCGGCTCTACCACTACCTGACGCGAGAGCGGGCAGGCGAGCCTCGCCGTCCGGTTCTCAAGCACCGGACGTTCTACGTGTCCCACGACATGGTGTCGCTGGTGGGGCAGGGCAGTGTCGACTACATCCCGATCAGCCTGCGCGACGTCACCCGCACCCAGCGCGAGGGCCGACTGCGCATCGACGTCGCCGTGGTGCAGGTCTCCGAGCCGGACGCCGGCGGCATGTGCAGCCTGGGAGCGTCGGTCGGGCTGGGGCGGGCAATGATCGACGCTGCCTCCCTGGTGATCGCCGAGGTCAACCCGGCGATGCCGCGCACCCGGGGCGACACCCTGGTGCCGTTCGACAGGTTCGACGCTGTCGTCGAGGTGGACGCCTCGATGCTCGAGTACGAGCCGACCCGAGAGATGGGCGGCGTAGTCGCCGACCTGGCCAAGTACGTCGTCCGCCTGGTACCGGACGGCGCCACCCTTCACACGGGCCCCGGCCTGCTCATCACCGAGGTCTTGGCGCGCCTGAGCAAGCACCGCGACCTCGGCGTGCACAGCGACGTCATCTCCGACGCGGTCGTCGACCTGGTCCATGCCGGGGTGATCAACGGCCGGTACAAGTCGATGTCGCGCGGGCGGGTCGTGGCCAGCTTCGCCATGGGGACGCAGCGCCTCTACGACGCCATCGAGAACAACCGCGCCTTCACCTTCCGTCCCATCGACGAGGTCAGCGACCCCCGCGTCCTGATGGCCCAGAACCGGATGGTCTCCATCGTGCACGGCTTCTCGGTCGACCTCACCGGCCAGGTGTGCGCGGAGTACCGCAACGGCACCCAGTACGGGGGAGTCGGCTCGACTGCCGTCTTCCACTACGGGGCCGCCCGATCGCCGGACGGGCGAGCGATCGTGTGCGTGCCGTCTCGCAACGCGCTGGGCGAGACGAACGTCAAGCCGTTCCTCGGCCCGCTCGAGCCAGTGACCATTCCTCGCTACGAGACCCACTGGGTGATTACGGAGTACGGATCGGCCTACCTCTACGGGTCGACAACGAGGCAACGGGCGATCGCGCTCATCGAGATCGCCCACCCGGACGACCGCGAGACGCTTCTCGCCCAGGCCAAGGAGCTCGGACTGGTCCACGCCGACCAGTCCATTCGCAGCCGTCGCTCCTACCCCGTCGACGAGGAGCGCAGGGTGACCCTCAAGGGCGGTGGCGAGGTGCTCATCAGGCCCACCAAGAGCACCGACGCCCAGCTGCTCCAAGACCTCTTCTACCGGCTCGACCCCGAGGACGTCCGCACCCGCTTCTTCCGCAACCTCTCGGCGATGACCCACCAGATGGCCGAGCACTTCACCAGCGTCAGCTACTCCCGCGAGATGGCGTTCGCGGCTGTCGTCGGCGAGGAGGAGAACGAGAAGATCGTCGCCACGAGCTCGTACTACCTCGACCCGTCCACGCGCCTCGCCGACGTCGCCTACATCGTCGACCCCGACTGGCAGGGCAAGGGCCTTGGCACCGCGATGCACCAGCGAACGTCGCAGTACGCCATGGCCAACGGCGTGCGCGGGTTCACCGCGGACGTCCTGGGGGAGAACGACGCGATGATCCAGGTCTTTCGACGCGGGCCGGGCACCCTGCACACCAAGACGCGCTACGGCGTCGTCGAGCTCGAGGTCGAGTTCAGCGAGCTCGACTCGGTCGCCTCTGACCTCGAGCTCGCGGTCGACTGAGGCGTGGCTGAGCCGATCGTCGTCCCATCGCTCGACGACGCTCGGCTCGACGACTACCGGGACCTGCGCGACGTCACGTTGCGCAAGAGTCTCGAGGCACAGCACGGCCTCTTCATCGCCGAGGGCGAGAAGGTGATCCGGCGTGCCGTGGCAGCCGGCTACACCGTGCGGTCGATGCTCATGGCGCCACGGTGGCTCGAGTCACTGGCCGACGTGCTGGACGGCGTGGACGCGCCCGTCTTCGTGGCCGACGAGGCGCTCGTGGAGTCGGTCAGCGGGTTCCACGTGCACCGCGGCGCCCTCGCCTCGTTCGAGCGGCGGCCCCTGCCGTCCGTCGCGGAGGTGTTGGACGGCGCCAGGCGCGTCGTCGTGCTCGAGGACGTCAACGACCACACGAACGTGGGCGCGATCTTCCGCAACGCCGCTGCCCTCGGCTTCGACGCCGTGCTGCTGAGCCCGCGTTGTGCCGACCCGCTGTACCGGCGATCGATCAAGGTGTCGATGGGGGCGGTGTTCTCCGTCCCGTACGCCCGCGTCACCGACTGGTACGCGGGACCGGAGATGCTGAGGGCGTCGGGGTTCCAGGTGCTGGCTCTCACGCCGGCCGCGGACGCGGTCGACCTGGCCGACGTTGTGCTCGCCGAGCGGGTGGCGCTGCTGCTCGGCTCTGAGGGCCACGGCCTGCTCGCCCACTGGCTGAAGGCTGCCGACCAGTGCGTTCAGATCCCGATGCCAGGTGAGGTCGACTCGCTGAACGTTGCTGCGACGTCGGCGATCGCCTGCTATGCCCTGATCCGCAGGTGAACATCATGTTTCGTCACCTTGTGGACGGTTGACTAATCAGGCATTTCAGGGGACCCTAATGGGACCTTCGTCCCTAGACAGGATTGCTATGCGCCGCAGAACCGTTGGAACAGCCTTCGCAGCATCTGCCGGGCTTGTTCTCGCCTCCTTGACATTCGCAACGACTCCCGGAAATGCGGAGGACGGGCATCGGTCTCCACGATCAACAAGGGTGGTCTCGAACCCGGCGGAATCATCGTCCTCAGCACCGAGGGGGAGCCGCGTATCGGGTTCCTCAGCCAAGAGGACATCGGCGAGGTGCTGGACCCGACCGACAAAGCTTCCATCGTGTGGCATCAGACGATCACGGCCGACAGCGAGTGTCGGCTCACGGCTGATCCCCTGCCCATCCCTGACACGAACCCCGTGGAGTACTACGAGCCGCTTCTGAGCTTTGGCGCGTTCAACCCGGAGGCTCCCACTGCGGACGATCAGTACGCCGGATTCGCCGACGCCAGCCTCGGATCCCGGTACGTCAAGAAGGGGAAGCAAAGCGAGGGCAAGGGCCAAGCGTGTGGGGAGGTGAACGGAGACCTCCAAGGGCTTGTGGTGTCCGTTGAGGGGGGCTTCGTGATCGGCCGCGTGGAGGCCGACATCGAGTCCAAGTACAACGCTGACACCAAGCTCGAGGCGCTGTCCCAGTCGCGATACGCGGCGGAGAACGTGCTCGACGTCAAGACGTTCAACACGACCCAGGAGGACAGCGACAGCTCCCCGGACTCGAAGGGTAGCGACAACGATCGAGTCGTCTGGGACCTCACCGCTACCACTCCGAAGGCGGTGGCGCTGAGTCCGACCGTCCTGGACGCCAACGGCGACGAGGATGCGAGCAGCAGCAACCTTGAGAGCGTCGCCGTCGGCCTTGAAGGTGGCGGCGACGGCGTGCCCGGCGCCATCATCGGAGAGCCCGACCTTGCGACCGGCCTGGACACTAACGCGACCTTGTTCGAAGTCCTCAACGCTGATGGCTTGCTCAACTGTGGTGACGAGGCTTCTGAGTCCTTCGACACGGTGATCGGTGGGGTCACCTACACCGGAGAGATCACGGTGAAGCGACTCAGCCAAGTCGACTGCACGGTTGTCCCGTACTCGCTCGACATCGCCGACGTCTCATCAGAGGCAACGACACTCCCGAACGGCAGAACACTGGCCGTCGTAGCCGACTTCCTCTACCCGGTGACCGAGGGCTTCTCGGCCACGCTGTCGGTGAAGCACCCGCCACTTGACCCGACCGCCTACGAGGCGTCCGGCCCCATCGGACCTACGGACTGGGAGCCGGGGATTGAGCTCTACACCGACTACGGGTACGGCCCGGTAGAGATCCCGTGGTGCGACGGGTTCATCGACGATCCGGCCATCCCCCAGGTTGGAGAAGTTGATGGAGGACTCGGCGCTTACCCGGGCGAGGGCTCCTGCATCTTCGAGCGTTCGGAGACACTGCCGGGCACGGTCACGGATGGCCCGAATGGGTTCGTCACCATCACCGAAGGTGTCTACCTCAACTGGGACTACCGCACGCTGCGGTAGTTGCCGGCGAATCCGATCGACGGATCACCCTCGACCCCGAGTCGATGAAGCGTGTCCCGCGCTTCATCGACTCGGGGCGAATCCTGTGGTTCGCCGAGGCCGAGATGAAGACGGGCCTCGAGGATGGCAAGCCTCGCGGCTTCGTACGTGTTCGACAGTCTCAGGGCGGACTCGTACCCGCCTCGCGCCAAGTCGAGTGCCTGGTTCAGGTCCCCCAGGGCTTCAAGCGCGGTGGAGCGAAGGTACATCTCGCGAGGTAGCCAGTTGCTGGCGGGTTCCCGCAGGGCTTCGTCGGCCGCATCCAGACATGCGACCGCCTCATCGGGTCGCCCCTTGCGAATCAGGATCTCGGCGAGCACGAGCGCGGCTTCAAGCGCGCCGACAGGTCTCCCGGTTTCCAGCTGCTCTGCCTGACACCGCTCAGCAACGGCCCGGGCGTCGTCCAGCTGTCCGGTTCCGGCAAGGACCCGCGCCAGCTGGATCTCGGCGAACGTGGCGTCGGGGAATCCGGAACTGCGCAGGGTTGCGATTGCGCTGCGCAACTCGGACAGCACCTCTGCGCCCCGGCCTTGGTCGATCCGAACTTCGGCGACAAGTCCCTCCAGCATCGCTGCGTTGATGACATCGCCACCTCGCCGGGCGTAGCGGGTGGCCTCCTCGTACAGGCGAACTGCCTCGTCCCACTCGCCACTCAGGTACGCGTGGATCCCGAGGTTCCCGAGCACGTTCGACATGGCAGACAGGTCGCCGAGCTCTCGGTAGAGGTCCAGTGCCCTCGACGCGAAGCTCTCAACCTCTCCGGCGGCGAGCTCTATCCAACACGACGATGATGTTCAGCGCGTGAGCGAGAGGTTCATTGGCATCCGCTACCTCCGCCACAGCAACCGCTCTGGATGCCTCGTCGTGGCGGCTCGCCGAAGCGGTCTTGACCCATGAAGACCGTGGCCCGGAGTGCAGAGAGCTTCGCTGCGAGTTCGCCGCCACCCTCCTGAAAGAGGGAGGACGCCCGGGTCAGGTCGAGTGTGCGCGGACCGATAGGCGCCTGCTCGCTCGTGCGCCCTGGCCCGGCGTAGCAGCAACTCGACCCGGCAAGTGTCCACGTCGCATAGCCGGTACGCCTCGCGGAAGGCAGCGATCGCTTCCTCGAACTTCCCTGCCCGTTCGTCAGCTGTCCCCAAGGCCTCATAGGTGCGACGCAGGTCGCCTCGGGGGAACGTTGCCCAACCGGCGCGCAGCAGCGATAGCCCGCTGGAACTGAGTCGCTGCGGCGGCGTTCGAGTAGGCCTCGGCGGCCTGCTCTCGGCGAACAAGGCCCAGTGCCACGCGTTCTGGGTAGTCCCCGCCCATCCAGTAGTGCAACGCCAGGTTGTCCGCGTACTCCGTTGGCTGGGACTCCGCCCGTCGGCGTGTCGACTCGGCGGCGAGCAGGTGCAACTGCCTCCTGCGCCGAAAAGGCAGCCCCTCGTACGCGGCGTCTCGTAGCACCGGCGTGCCTGAAGCGTAGTCGCCCCTTGCCGTCCGGGTTCGAGGACGTCAGCGAGTTCCTTCTCTGTGGCATTGTCGAGCGCGACCTCCTCGTCTGTGAAGAGGTCCTTGAGTACGCCCACACGAAACGATCGACCCAGAACCGAGGCTCGACGCACTAGGCCGCGCGCCAACGGCGACAATGCATCGATCTGAGCGGCAACCATCCCCTCGAGCGAGGACGGCAGCGCATCCACGTCGCCGTGCTCGCGCAGGGCGAGCAGAGTCTTTCGAGGAAGAGCGGGTTTCCTGCGACCCTGCCGACCACTGCTTCTGTCTGGTCTGGAAGGAGCGGAGCAGCGACGGTGCCCTCGATCACCAGGGTGCCGACCGACTGCGAATCGAGCGGTCCGAGCTGGATGGACGATCCGGTCGTGGGCAGGTAGCCGGTGCTGTCCTCGCGTCGAGTCAGCGAGGATCAGCCAAGGCCGAGTCTGGACCTCGCGTTCGAAGCGCGTCATGAGCGCTGCGGTAGCTTCGTCGGCGTGGTGGGCATCGTCCAGCGTGAGCATCATCGGACCACCCGCTAGCACCCCGATGAGCCGGATCAGGGCGTCGGCTGTCCGATCGGGCCGGAACTTCGGATCCAAGTCCTTTGTGGCCGGGCTCCTCGCTGGGATGGCAAGGACATCACCGATCAACGGCAGCCAGGGCTCGAGGTCAGGGGCGAGTAGTGGCACCGTCTCGGCCAGCCAGCGCGGGAGTTCGTCGGCGCTGGACTGGCCGAACCGAGAAGCCGCCGTATCGGATCCCGCAGTGGTCGGTACGGGGTGGCCGCGCCGTACGGCTCTGCTCGGGCGCGGACCGATGGAACCTGGTCGTGCGCCGCCAGGACCTCGCGTAACAAGCGAGTCTTCCCGATCCCGGTCTCCCCGGAGATCGTGATGACGTCCCCGGTTCGCCTGAGCGAGCCCTTCGATTGCCTCGGCCATCACCCTCAGCTCGGCATCCCGGCCGAGGAACGGCAATGAGCCCAGGGTGCGAGGAGGCCTCGTGCCGGCTTCCGTGCCGACGACATACGCCGTGACCGGCCGGCTCTTGCCCTTGACCATGAACGGTTCGACGGGCTCGGTCGCGAACAGGGTCTGCGCGTTGTCGAGAGTTGCCGGCGTCGCCAAGACGGTTCCCGCGTCGGCCCTGGCCATCACGCGGGCAGCGAGGTTGACCGTGTCGCCCATGACGGTGACGGTGGCCCGCTCCGCCGAGCCGATGGCACCAGCGAAGACGTGGCCTCGGTTAAGCCCGCCACGAACGGCGATCGGCCAGGACTCCTCGACGCTGCGCTGAACGATCGCTCGGGTCGCGCGCAGGAGCCGGCCTTGGTCGTCTTCGGCTGTTGTCGGGAACCCGCCGACCAGAATCACCTTTCCGCCGTCCTCGGCGAGATCGGTTGCCAGAAACGTGACGCCCTCGGCATCGGCGGACTCCTGGGAGGCCGAGACGAGTGTGTGCAAGGCGTCTGCGGTCGCCTGGTGACCGTGCTCGTCCAGGAGCGCGTCGATGCCGGTGTAGCGGATGAACGAGACTCCGACGGTGCGGTGCTCGGACTCGGGATCACCGGCGGCCAGCAGCTCGCGCAGCGCTGTCGGCACGAACCGCGCCACGTCGATGCCCTCGGCCGGCCGACGGTGGGGCTCGGGAAGGGCCGTGTGCGGACGCCGCCAGCGCAGCAGGTACCCGGGCCCGAGCGGATCACCGACGGCACCAGGCGGCAGCGCGGCCGCCGTGGACGGCCCGATCAGTATCTGGCCCGCGCTGGCCGCGGCCTCCATCTCGGCCACGGCCGTGGTGGCCGGGCCCACGATCACGAGTTCGCGGTGAGAGGAGCCGACCAGAAACAGGTCGACCTCGCCGGTGTGCACCCCGACCGACATCCGCAGCCGCAGCCGTCCGGCCGGGCCGGGAGTCTTCGCGGTGGCCGCCAGCGCCGAGCGCATCTCCACGGCTGCCGCCGAAGCCTGCGCCGCGTGGTTGTCGCCGGTGAAGAGCAGGAAGAGCGCGTCGCCGCCGAATTTCAGCAATGACCCGCCACGTGCGCCGGCCAGCCCGAGCATGGTCCCGAACACGGCGTTGAGGACGTCCGTGAGCTGTTCGGCACCTACCTTGCCGCGTTGGGCGAGACGCTCCGACAGTGCGGTGAACCCGGACACGTCCACGAAGACGAGCGTTCCGTCGACATGACGGTGAAGGCCGGCCTCGTCGAGCAGGTCTGGACCCGGCCACGACAGTGCCGTCCCCGGCACGTAGCGGCGTAGCTCAGACACAGGCTTCAGTCTCCCGCAGGTTGGCGTTCGTGTCAGCCAAGCGTTGCTCCGGCGCTTGCTGAATCTCCCCGGCTAGGGTGCCACGTCGTGACCATCGATGAGCCTGCGGTACCGACGATCGCCGACGCCATCAGCCAGTCGGTCGATGTGCTGCCGTCGCGGGAGCTAGCTCCCGGCGAGTACCTCCTCACCCGCGGTGACACGGGCGAGGAGGCCTACTGGGTCGAGCGCGGGTGCCTGCAGGTGCTGGGCACGGACGGCGCGGTCGTGACGGAGCTGGGAACGGGTGCGCTGGTCGGTGAGTACTCGGCGCTGACCGGCGGTGAACGGACCGCCACAATCCGAGCGAGCGAGTCCTCGGTGGTACGTGTGGTCGGAGCAAACCATCTCGAGAGTCTTATTGCCTCAGATGCTCGCCTGGCGGGCAGTGTCCGTGACGAAGCGGCGAGGAGAGTGCATGCCACCCGCGTGCGCGAAGTGCTGGGCGAGGTCGTCGGCCCCGGCCACCCTGAGGTCGTCGCTGCGCTGGCCGACTGCGGAACCTGGCGCCACCTCGCTCCCGGTGAGACCCTGTTCAGTGCCGGGGACGAAGCGACGTGCGGCTTCGTGATCGTGTCGGGCCGGCTTCGCCGCCTGCAGGACGGGGCCACCGGTTTCGGCTCGCTCGCCGCCGGTTCGGTCGTCGGTGAGGAGGGCTTCGCGGGAGGCCGGCGGGTCATGACCATCGAGGCCGTCCGCGACACCGTGGTCTTCGAGATCTCCGGCGCCGACTTCGCGGCCCTGGTGGTGCAGAACCCCGCCGCGCTCACGCCGGTCGTTCTCGGGCTGGCGGGGGGAGTGGCGCCACCGCGTCGAACGCTCGACCGGACGGTGGCGGTCGCCGTCACCGCCGACCTCAACGCCCGCCAGACATGCGCCCGACTGGCCGACGCGCTTGCCGAGATCGGGACGGTGCAGCATCTTTGGAGTGCCCGGGTCGACGGCCGGCTCGATCGGCCGGGCATCGCCCAGGCGCAGCGCGGGGACCCCGCCGAGGTACGGCTTCTGGAGCACCTCGCACGCCTCGAGCACGACTCCCGCTACCTGCTGCTCGAACCAGATCGGGACCACACACCGTGGACGTCACGCGTCCTTCGCCAGGCCGACGTCCTTGCGGTCATCGCGTCGGAGCAGCCCGACACCGACGAGCAGGCGCGGATCGACGAGCTCATCGAGCACGCCGGACCCCGCACGTCACGCGTCCTCGTGCTTGTTCACCCCGACGACGCCCAGCGTCCCCACGGGACTGCCGCCGTGCTGAGTCGATGGGCGGTGGACCACGCCCTGCACGTTCGAGCCGGTTCGGTCTCCGACCTCGGCCGCGTGGCGCGCACGATCGTGGGGCGACCCACGGCGCTCGTCCTGGGTGGGGGTGGGGCCAAGGGCTTCGCCTCGCTCGGGGTGTACCGGGCGATGACACGGTTGGGGATCCCGGTCGACGCCGTGGGCGCGACGTCCATCGGCGCGCCGCTGGGTGCCGGCTTCGCCCAGGCGCTTCCGCCGGACGAGATCCAGGCCGAGAGCGCGCGGCTGTTCCACGGGATCCTCGACTACACCATCCCGCTGGTGTCCCTGCTCAAGGGTGAGAAGACCGCCGCCTCGATCCGTGAGCGCTTCGAGGGATGGACCATCGAAGATCTCTGGCTGCCCTACTTCTGCGTCTCCACGAACCTCACCCAAGGCCGGGCCGAGATCCATCGGCGGGGCGACGTCACCACGGCGCTGCGCGCATCGGTGGCCATCCCGGGTGCCTTTCCCCCGGTGCCGATGGGCGACGATCTCCTGGTCGACGGTGGAGTGACCAACAACCTGCCGGTCGACGTCATGCGACGCCTGTACCCGGCCGCGACGATCATCGCAGTCGAGGTCGCTCCGGCGAAGGGGCCCCGAGCCAAGTCCGACTTCGGGCTGTCGGTGTCTGGATGGCAGGCCCTGAAGTCCAAGGCGGGGCGAGGGCCCCACTACCCGGGGCTGATCGCGGTGCTCATGCGCTCGATGATCACCGGGTCGCTCGACCACCGTGACGCCGTCATCTCCCAGGGCATGGCCGACCTGCTGCTCGACCTCGACATGCGAGGTGTGGGGCTGCTCGACTTCGACTCCGTGAACGAAGTTGCCGACCGTGGATACGAGGCCGCCATGCCGCTTCTGGAACAATGGTTGGCCTCGCGAACCGACCCCGAGGAGGAACCGCCACGTGTGGCTGCTGACCATTCGTGACCTGAACTTTCGTGCGGTTCGATTCGGAGTCGTCACCCTTGGTGTCGCCCTGGTGCTCACCCTTCTGTACCTGATGACTGGCCTCATCGAGCAGTTCAACAAGGAGCCCTTCCTCACCACCGAGCAGCTCGGCGCCTCGCACTGGGTCATTCCTGAGGGGGTCTCCGGGCCCTACACGTCGTCGTCCGCCCTGAGCCCGGACCAGGTGGCTGCGGTCGAGGCGACCGGTGAGTCCGCCGAGGTCGTCGTGGCACGCGGGACGCTCACCGTCGACGGAGTCGAGGGGGAGGCCATCGTGATCGCCGGCGACCCGGCGGGGCTGGGCATGCCCGAGCCGGCCGAGGGAGCCCGACCTGCCACCTCGGGCGAGGTCGTGCTCGACCGCTCCTCCGGCGCTGGGGTGGGTGACACGATTCAGCTCGGCGACGACTCCTTCACGGTCGTCGGTCTGACTGAGGACACCACGATCCTGGCGGGGCTGACCGGGACCTTCCTCAGCATCGACGACGCTCGCGAGACGGTCTTCGGCGGAACCGAGGTCACCAGCGCCGTGCTGCTGGACGCCGAGCCCTCGAGCATCCCCGAGCAGACCCAGGTGATCACCACCGAGGTCGCGTCCGAGGACGCTCTGGGCCCGTTGGAGAGCGCCGTGGCCTCCATCGACCTCATCCGCGTCCTGCTCTGGGTGGTGGCCGCCATCATCATCGGGGCAGTCATCTACCTCTCCGCGCTCGAGCGCTCTCGCGACTTCGCCGTGCTGAAGGCGATGGGCGGGCGCAACCGACAGCTGTCGGGCAGCCTGGCGCTGCAAGCCGTGCTCGTGGCCCTCACCGGGGCGGCTCTCGCGACCGTGTTCCAGCTCTTGCTCGTGCCGGTCTTCCCGCTCACCGTGCGCGTCCCGATCTCGGCGTACTGGACGATCCCGCTCGTCTCGGTAGTCGTCGCACTGCTGGCCGGATGGGCCGGCATGCGGCGGGTATCGAAGGCCGATCCCGCCACGGCCTTCGGAGGTGGGGCATGACCGAGAACGCCGCGGGTGTCGTCGTCGACGACCTGGCAGTGGAGTACCGCAGGGACGGGTACGCGGTACGTCCGTTCGAGCACCTGTCGCTCCTGGCCCAGCCGGGTGAGCTCGCGGTGCTGCTCGGTCCGTCGGGGTCAGGCAAGACCACCCTGCTGTCCTGCCTGGGCGGCATCCTCACCCCGGCGAGCGGGACCATCACGGTCGGCGGGGCCGAGATCACCGCGATGAAGCGATCCGCCCTGGAGCTGTACCGGCGTGACTCCGTCGGCTTCGTCTTCCAGGCCTTCAACTTGATCCCGTCGCTGAGCGCCCTGGAGAACGTCGCGATCCCGCTGATGCTGGCGGGCACGTCACATCGGGACGCCATGGCCCGGGCCCGCGACCTGCTCGAGCGGGTGGGCCTGGGTGAACGGCTGCGCAACAAGCCTGGCCAGCTGTCCGGGGGCCAGCAGCAGCGCGTCGCCGTCGCCCGCGGGCTCGTTCACGACCCGGTCCTGCTGCTCGCCGACG
The DNA here is from genome assembly GCA_963712175.1 of uncultured Actinomycetota bacterium. Lineage (GTDB taxonomy): Bacteria > Actinomycetota > Actinomycetes > Jiangellales > Jiangellaceae > CAVQGZ01. The sequence continues at coordinate 44,295 of CAVQGZ010000007.1, read as the reverse complement.
AACCGACCGCGAACCTCGACTACGTGCAGGCCGAGGGGGTCATCCGGCTGCTGCGCGAGCTGCGCGACGACGGGCGGGTCATCATCGTCTCCACTCACGACGCACGTCTGGTGCCGATCGCCGACCAGGTCGTCAAGATGGGTCCGGAGGTCACCTCGGCCGAAGGGCCGCCCCAGCGCGTGGTCTACGCCAAGGGCGAGCTCATCTTCGCTCAGGGCGACCGGGCCGACCTCGTCTACGTGATCGACGAGGGCTCGGTCGACATCTTCCGCACCAGGCCCAACGGCTCCGAGGAGCACCTCGCGATGCTGCCGGCCGGCCAGTACTTCGGCGAGCTGGGGCCGCTGCTGGGCTTCCCCCGCTCGGCGAGCGCCCGCGCGGCCTCCGAGGTCACCCTCGTCGCCTACGGCCCACGGGAGTTCCGCGAGTCCGTCCTCGAGGATGCCTGATCAGGCGGTGCGTGAGACCGACCCTTGGCCCAGGATCGGCACGAGCCGCGCCTGACCGCAGCGGCTGCACATGAGCTCGGACTCGGCGTCGTGAGCCTCGACGGCGACGAACTCGCTGTCGTCGCCACAGACCACGCAGCCGAGCCAGTGGACCTCGTCGATCTGCATGAGTAGACCGTGCCACGCAGGTACGACACAACGGCACCTGCCACGCCGGTGAGGCCACCTCATGGCGTGACCTGCAGAAGGGCGGCATGATCACCCTCGTGCAGACGGTCTGGAAGGGCACCATCTCGTTCGGGCTCGTCTCGATCCCGGTCAAGCTCACCAGCGCGACCGAGGAGCGTGACGTGTCGTTCCGGCAGGTGCGTGCACGCGACGGCTCCCGGGTCCGCTACCGCCGGGTTGCCGAGGCCGACGGCGAGGAGGTGCAGTACGCCGACATCGCCAAGGGCTACGAGCTGCCGGACGGCGGCATGGTCGTGCTCACCGACGACGACCTGTCCGAGCTACCCGTGGCGTCGAGCAAGGCGGTCGACGTCCTGCAGTTCGTGGACGCGACAGAGATCGACCCGGCTGCCTACTCCCGGGCGTACTTCGCGGTGCCGGCCGGCGACGCGAAGCCGTACGTCCTGCTCCGGGACGCTCTCGCCGCGAGCAGCAAGGTTGCTGTCGTCAAGCTCGCCCTGCGCAGCAGGGAGCGCCTGGCCGTCCTGCGTCCGGCCGGGCGGGCGCTCGTCGTGCAGACCATGCTGTGGCCCGACGAGGTACGCGCCGCGGAGCTTCCGGCCGAGGTGGACGAGGTGGAGCCGCGCAAGCAGGAGATGGCCATGGCCGCCTCGTTCATCGACGCCATGAGCGGGGACTGGGAGCCGCAGGCCTACACCGACGACTACCGAGCTGCGCTGGAGGAGCTCGTCGCGTCCAAGATCGAAGGGCGAGACGTCGTGATGCCGCCGGAGACCGAGGGCGAGGAGGCTGAGGTCGTCGACCTCATGGACGCCCTGCGCAAGAGCGTCGAGGCGGCCAAGGAGCGCAAGGCCGGCACGGGCTAGCGCCAGTCCCGCCGATCGATGTGGCTCACGGACACGGATTCGTGATCGCGAGCCACATGGATCACGGCTTGTCGGCTAGCGCGTCCAGCGCGTCCAGCAGCACCCGGGGGCCGACCGATCGTCCGCCCGCGGCCTGGACGCGCTGCCGCAGCTCACGGTCTGCGGTGACCACCGTGACGATTCGGCCGTCCCGGCCGGCCTGGGTCACCCGGCTCACGATCGCGTCGTCGCCGGAGGAGTCGGCTCGCACCGCCGTTACGCCCGCTGGCGCGACAGCCGAGCGGGCCTGGCCCTCGAGGACGACCACCCAGTCCGGCCAGGCTGCGCTCCTGCCTGAGATGTCCGCCAGCAGCGCGGTCGGTGCGGGCGAGCCCCTGCTCGGCCAGGCCGGCGACGCGCTCGAGCAGCCGTGTTGCGGCACCGGCTCGGTCGTTCCACCAGCCGTCCGGACGGGAGCCGACGACGTTCGCGGCGTCCACGACGACGACCTCGTGCTGTGCCAGCAGCGGCTGCACCCGGGGCCAGCCGGCGGCGAAGCCCGAGTGCAGGGGGAGCGCGGGGATGTCGCGCACCCGGACCCAGCGCAGCTCCTCGCTCTCGCCGTCGAGGCGTTGTGGGCTGATGGGCCCCACCGCGTCGGCGACCACGGTCGTGTAGGCCCACGTGCCGTGGTCGATCGTCCAGGCGTGCCGTGGCTGAACCGACGCGGCCGGGACGGCGGCTTCTTCGGCCGCCTCCCGAAGGGCTGCCTGCAGCGGGGACTCGCCGACGTCCACGGCACCTCCCGGTACGGCCCAGGTGCCGCCCTCGTGGCTCCAGGCGGCGCGGTGCTGCATGAGCACCTCGTCGCCGCGCTGCACGACGAGCCCCGCCGCGCCGAACCTGCCCCAGTGCCGGCGGCCGCAGGAGCAGGCGACGAAGCCGTCGCCACCCCGTCGATGTCGGCCAAGCACGACACCACGGTCCCACGAGTTGACGTTCGCGTCAGGGTGGCGCAGCGTCTGCGCATGCACTCGACTCACCGTCCGCCCGACTGGGACTGCCGCTGTGGTCGGCGCTGGAGGACTCGGGCTGGCCGCGATCAAGAACCTGCTGGCGGCCGGGTTCGACGTGACCGGGTACGACCTCGCCGACGAGGTCGGCGGCAACTGGTACATCGACGGTCCGACGAGCCGGGTCTACCAGAGCACTCACACGATCTCGACCAAGCCCTTCACGCAGTACCCCGACTTCCCCATGCCCGACGAGTGGCCGGACTACCCGCACCACAGCCAGATGGGGGAGTACCTACGCCGCTACGCCGACCATTTCGGTCTGCGCCGGCGGGTGCGCCTGCAGACCGAGGTCGTCGGCGTCGAGGCCGTCGACCCTGACGACCCGGGCACTGCCTGGGACGTGACCGCCCGCGGGCCCGACGGGTCGAGCACGACCGAGCGGGTCGACGTGGTCGTCGTCGCCAACGGGCACAACTGGCAGCCCAAGATGCCCGACATCCCGGGACAGTTCGACGGCGAGGTCATGCACTCCGCGCAGTACAAGTCCGCGGACGTGCTGCGGGGCAGGCGCGTGCTGGTCGTGGGTGCCGGCAACACCGGCTGCGACATCGCCGTCGAGGCGGCTCAGCAGGCCCGTAGCACCCTGCACTCGACTCGCCGCGGCTACTGGTACGCCCCCAAGTACGCGTTCGGCAAGCCGTCGGACCAGGTGAACGACCTGATCACGGGCCTGCGCACCCCGATGTGGCTCAAGCAGCGGCTCATGCACGCCACGATCAGGCTGACCGTCGGTGCCCACCACAAGCTGGGACTCCCGGCACCGGACCACGCCATCCTGGAGACCCATCCGATCGCGAACAGCCTGCTGCCCTACTACGTGGGGCAGGGCGACATCAGATGTGTTCCCGACCTGGCCCGCTTCGAGGGGTCACGGGTCGTCTTCGCCGACGGGAGCGACGCCGAGGTCGACCTGGTGGTCTTCGCGACCGGCTACCTCGCGGGGTTCCCGTTCCTCGACCCCGCTGTTCTCGACGTGCGCGACGACCGTCCCTCGCTCGCCCTCAACATGGTGCCGGCGACGTACGACACCCTCGCCGTGATGGGCCTGTACCAGCCCGACTCCGGCGTCTTCGCCATCGCACACTGGCAGGGGGTGCTGGTGGCTGAGCTGTTCAGTGCGGCCATGACCTCGCCGGGGCAGTCCCGCCGCATCCGGCAACGAGTTCTCGAGCCGCTGCGCGGCTCCACCAGTACGAGCCGCACGCTGTCCGGTGGCGTCCGCTTCGCCAGCTCGACGCGGCACTACTTCGAGGTCAGCCACCAGGAGTACCTGCGGGCTCTGGACACGGACGATCCAGCGGGTTCGCCGCGCCCGGATGGAGGCGGCGTGAGCGCGACGGCCCGGCCCGCCGGGGCGATCCGCGTCCGCGACTGGGCGTTCCCAGCCCCGCCGGTGCACCGCGAGGTGCTGCACGCCGAACCGGAGGACGCCAGCGGCCGCCCGCCGCTGCTGTTCGTGCACGGCCTGGGCCACGGCGCCTGGTGCTGGGCCGAGTCGTGGCTGCCCCGGGCAGCCGAGCGAGGCTGGTCCGCCCACGCGCTGAGCCTTCGCGCACACGGCGGGAGCAGCGGACGAGACCGTCGGCGGCGCATCCGGATCGGCGAGTACGAGCACGACGTGCTCCAGGAGGCGGCGCGACTGCCCCGCCCGCCGGTCGTCGTCGCCCACTCGTTGGGCTGCGTCGTCGCCTCGCGCGTGGCTGCCCGCTACCCGTTCGCGGCGATCGTGCTCCTGACCCCGGTAGGTGTGACCCACGGGGTGGACCTGCTGGCCCACACGACGCGGCGCGCCCCCACTCACGTGGCCCGGATGACTGCCGGGCTCCCCGTCCGCCTGACCCACGACGACCTGTTCCACCGCCTGCACGAGACGACCGCGCTCGAGCACGTCGCCCGCCTCGACCACGAGCCACCGCTGGTGCAGCTGCAGATCCTCGTGCGCCGGGCGCCGAGTGCACCGGTCGGGTCTCCACCCGTGCTCGTCTACGGCGCCGAGCAGGACGCGCTCGTGCCGGCCAGCGGTGTCGAGCGCACCGCACGGTTCTACGGTGTCCCGGCGCGGTGGTTGCCCGGCATCGGCCACGACGTCATGCTCGACGAGGGCAACGTGGCGGTGCTCGACCGGGTGCTCGCCGACCTCTCGCAGGCCCTCAGGACGCGCTGAGCGCACGCGGTCGCGTGCGAGCGGCTGTCTCCTGCCGGACACCGGCCCGGACGAAGGCGCCCCAGAAGACGACCGCGGCAGCGGCGAACAGCCACCACTGCCAGGCGTAGGACAGGTGGCGCCACGCCGACACACCCACCGGCCGCGGCGCGGCATCCTCGACCGGCACGAGCGCCGGCGCGCCGGCGGCCGCGGGCTGCTCGTCGATCAGCACGATCTGGGCCTGACGGATGTCGGCGGGTGGGTAGGGGTAGATGCGGAACACGGCGACCGAGGTCAGGGCCGCCAGCTCGGGGGCGGCCAGCGGCTTGGTCGGGTCGACGGCGGCGTCGGCGTCGGTCTCGAGCGCCTGGACCGAACCGCGGATCGCCACCTCGCCGCTCGGCGGGCTCACCCCGGGGTCATCCGGGTCGGGCACCCAGCCGCGCAGCACGGGCGTCACCGTCGCGTCCGCGGCCACCAACGGCGTCACCACGTGCCACCCGGTCTCGCCATCGAGCTCACGACCGGGCAGCAGCAGCGTCTGCGTGGCGTCGTAGGTTCCCGTGGCCGTGACCGGACGGCTGACCGCGTCGACGGACAGCGCTTGGCCGACCGGTACCACGTCGGCGAGCGGGGAGGTCGGGGCATCCTCTGCCAGGTTGGCCGCTGCGACCCGCTCGCGCTCCTCCTGCTCGGCGTAGGCACGCATCTGCCACGAGCCGAGCACCAGCGTGCCGGCGATCGCGGCGATCGTGGCGACGTGAAGCGCCAGCCACCGCGGCGTGAGCAGAAAGCGGAGCACGTCACCAGGGTAGGGCGCCGGTTGGCCCTGGCGCGCTCGCGCGTCCTGGGTAACACTGCTGGGTAGCTCACCAACACGAGGAGATGACGTGACCGAGACGTCGACGAACCCATCTGCGGGCAACCCGGGACTCCCACCCACCAGTGGGACGTTCGACTCGCTGGACCCCGGATCCGGCGAGGTGATCGGTACCTACCCGGTTCACGGGCCCGACGACGTCTCAGCGGCGCTCGACGCCGCTCGGATCGCCCAGCAGTGGTGGTGGGACCTGGGGTGGCAGGAGCGCAAGAAGCGGCTGCTCGCCTGGCGGTCCTACCTGCGCAGCCACATGGACGAGCTCGCTGACCTCGTTCACCGCGAGACCGGCAAGCCGACGTGGGACGCGGAGTCGGTCGACGTCATCGCCACGGTCATCCACCTGGACTGGGCGGCCAAGCACGCCGAGAAGACGCTGGCGACCCGACGTGTCGCACCCGGAATCCTCGCTCACCTGCGGGCGGAGATCTCCTACGAGCCGCACGGCGTGGTCGGTGTGATCGGGCCGTGGAACTACCCGCTGTTCACGCCCATGGGCTCGATCAGCTACGCGCTGGCCGCCGGCAACGCCGTCATCTTCAAGCCCAGCGAGTTCACGCCGGCCACGGGAGTGTGGCTGGCCGAGTCGTTCCGCGCGGTCGTGCCGGAGCAGCCGGTCCTGCAGACGCTGACCGGCTACGGGCCCACCGGGCAGGCGCTGGTGGAGTCCGGCGTCGACAAGGTCTCGTTCACCGGTTCGGCGAAGGTCGCCAAGGCCATCGGGGCGATGTGCGGCGAGCGGCTCATCCCGTACAGCCCGGAGGCCGGTGGCAAGGACGCCGTGGTCGTCGACCACGACGCCGACCTCACCCGCGCCGTGCGTGGCGCCCTGTGGGGCGCTGTCATGAACAGCGGGCAGAGCTGCGCCGGGGTCGAACGGGTCTTCGTCCACCAGGACATCTACGAGGAGTTCATGGATCGCCTCGTGATCGCCGCTCGCGAGCTGCGAGCCGGCTCGGACACCGGGGCCCACTACGGGCCTATCACCCGTCCGGCGCAGTACGACCTGGTGAGGAGTCACTTCGACGCGGCCGTCTCCAGCGGGGCGGACATCCGGGTGGGTGGGGCCGCGTCGTTCAGGCGCCCCTACATCGACCCGGTGGTGCTCACGAACGCCCCCGACGACTCGATGGTCATGCAGGAGGAGACGTTCGGTCCGCTCATGGTCGTGGAGAAGGTGCGCGACAGCGAGGAGGCGATCGCCAGCTCCAACGCCCACGACTACGGGCTGGGTGCGGCCGTCTACTCCAAGCGGAACGGTCCGGAGATCGCCCGACGCCTGCGCACCGGCATGGTGTCGATCAACGCCGTCCTGGTGCAGGGCGCGGTCCCGAGCCTGCCGTGGGGAGGCCTGGGCCACTCCGGGTACGGCCGCATCCACGGCGAGGAGGGGCTGCGCTCCTTCGGGCGGTCCAAGTCGATCGTCAACCCGCGCTTCGGGCTGCCGGCGTTCGCCGACGTCTACTCGTTCGAGGCGAGCGAGCAGACGAAGGAGACCTTCCGGGTCGTGACCAAGTTGCTGTTCACCTGACACGCCGAGAAGGGGTAGGCACCCGATCAACTTGACGCTAGTGTCAGGTTCGTGCCTCGGATCACCACGCGGATCGACCCCACCAGCGACGAGTTCCGGGCTGCCCGCGAGGGCAACCTCTCCCTGCTCGCCGACGTCGAGGCAGTCATGGCCGACGTCCGAGCCGGCGGAAGCGAGCGTGCTGTCACGCGGCACTCCGAGCGCGGCAAGCTCATGGTGCGCGACCGGGTCGATCTCCTGCTGGACCGGGGGTCCCCGTTCCTCGAGATCGCGCCCCTCGCCGGTTGGGGCAGCGACGATCCGGTGGGCGGCGGCGTCGTGGCGGGCATCGGACAGGTCTCGGGCACCTGGTGCGTCGTGTCCGGCAACGACCCGACGGTCAAGGGCGGGGCACAGTCGCCGACCAGCGTGCGCAAGGTGCTTCGCGCGATGGAGGTCGCTCGGGAGAACCGGCTTCCACTGGTCAACCTGACCGAGACCGCCGGTGCCGACCTTCCCAAGCAGGCCGACGTGTTCGTTCCTGGGGGAGCGGTCTTCCGAGAGTTGACGCAGATGTCAGCCGAGGGCATCCCCACGATCACGCTGGTCTTCGGCAGCAGCACTGCCGGCGGTGCCTACCTGCCCGGGCTGTCCGACCACACCGTGCTCCAGCGCGGCAGCGCCAAGGTCTTCCTCGGCGGGCCGCCGCTGGTCAAGATGGCGATCAACGAGGATGCGGACGAGGAGGAGCTCGGCGGTGCCGAGATGCACGCTCGACGCTCCGGGCTCGCCGACCACCTGGCCGTGGACGAGCGCGACGCCCTACGCCTGGGCCGCCAGATCGTGGCCAACCTCCGCTACCCGCAGGCCGCACCGCGGCGGCCGCGGTCGGCACCCGAGCTGCCCGCCTACGACCCCGACGAGCTGCTCGGCGTTGCCCCTCCCGACCTGTCGGTGCCTTACGACGTGCGCGAGGTGATCGCCCGCGTGGTGGACGGCAGCGAGCTGGACGAGGTCAAGCCGCTCTACGGCGACCGGCTCGTGACCGGCTGGGCCCACGTCGCCGGGCAGCCGGTGGGCATCCTGGCCAACAACGGCATCCTCTTCAGCGAGGAGTCGCAGAAGGGCGCCCAGTTCATCCAGCTCGCCAATCGCAGCAACACCCCACTGGTGTTCCTGCAGAACATCACCGGCTTCATGGTCGGTACGCGCTACGAGCAGGCCGGCATCATCAAGCACGGCGCGATGCTGGTGAACGCCGTGGCCAACTCGAGCGTGCCGCACCTGACGATGATGCTCGGGGCGTCCTACGGCGCGGGCAACTACGGGATGTCCGGACGCGCCTACCGGCCACGGCTGCTGTTCACCTGGCCGCAGCACCGCATCGCCGTCATGGGGGGCAAGCAGCTCGCCGGCGTCGTGTCCATGGTCGCCCGCAACAAGGCGGACTCCGCGGGCCAGCCCTACGACGACGACGCCGACGCCGCGATGCGCCAGGCGATCGAGGGGCAGATCGACAGCCAGTCCACGTCCCTCTTCGCCACCGGCCGGCTGTGGGACGACGGCATCATCGACCCACGCGACACCCGCACCGTTCTCGCTCAGTCGCTGGCGGCCGTCACCGCGGCCCCGACCCAGGGGGCCGACGCCTTCGGCCTGTTCCGGATGTGAGCCCGCGATGACCTCCACCACCCGCCCCGTCCGCCGCCTGCTGGTCGCCAACCGTGGCGAGATCGCCCGCCGGATCATCACCGCCGCCCGCGGTCTGGGCATCGAGACCGTGGGCGTGTTCAGCGACGCCGACGCCGAGGCGCCCTACGTCACCGAGTGCGACACCGCCGTGCGGCTGCCCGGCACGGCCGCGGCCGACACCTACCTCGACGTGGCCCGCATCATCGAGGCGGCCCACCGCACGGGCGCCGACGCCGTGCACCCCGGCTACGGATTCATCGCCGAGAACGCCGACGCTGCTGCCGCGGTGATCGAGGCGGGCCTGACGTGGGTGGGGCCGCGCCCGGACGCCATGCGCGCCATGGCGAGCAAGCTGGCCGCGAAGCAGATCGTCTCCGACGCCGGCGTGCCCGTGCTGCCGAGCGCCCGGCTGGAGGGGGAGGACCCCGAGACGTGGCGCAAGGCGGCCGCCGAGGTCGGCTACCCGCTGCTCGTCAAGGCATCGGCCGGCGGCGGTGGGCGTGGGATGCGGGTCGTCGATGACGAGGGCACGCTGCCCGACGCCGTCGCCGCCGCCCGACGCGAGGCGCTGGCCGCCTTCGGCGACGCCACCGTCTACTGCGAGCGCTTCGTGCGCCGCGGCCGGCACGTCGAGGTCCAGGTGATCGGAGACAACGACGGCACGGTGGTCCATGCGTACGAGCGCGAGTGCTCCCTGCAGCGCCGGCACCAGAAGATCCTGGAGGAGACGCCCTCGCCCGGGACCCATCCGGCCGTTCTCACCCGCATGTACGACGCGGCGGTGGCAGTGGCTCGGGCGGTCGGGTACAGCAGCCTCGGCACGGTGGAGTTTCTCCTCGACGACCCCGACGCCTCGGCGGAGCCGGGCAGCGACCCGGACGCGGACTTCTTCTTCCTGGAGATGAACACCCGGCTGCAGGTGGAGCACCCGGTGACCGAGCTGGTGACCGGCCTCGACCTCGTGCAGACGCAGCTGCGGGTGGCCGGTGGTGCCTCCCTGGGCATGGGCCAGGACGACCTGGCGCGCTCCGGCCACGCCGTCGAGGTGCGCCTCGTCGCGGAGAACCCGGCAGCTGGCTGGGTCCCCTCGTCCGGGACGCTGCTGCGCTTCGACCCGCCGCAGGTCGAGGGCGTGCGCTGGGACGCCGGGGTGGCGGGCGGCTCGTCCGTACCGCCCTACTACGACTCGCTGATCGCCAAGGTCATCGCCGGTGGGTCGACACGCAACGAGGCCTTCGACAGGCTGCGGGCGGCCCTGGCGGGACTTCGCGTGCACGGGGTGGCCACCAACCGCGAGGCGCTGCTCGCCATCGTCGACGACCCCGACGTCCGGGCCGGGCGCACCACGATCGACGTGCTCGAGGCCCGCGCCGACGCGTTCGACCAGCCGGTACCCGACCACGTCGTCGACCAGCACGCGCGGCTGGCGGCGCTGGCAGCCCAGGCTGAGCTCGGGGCGCGCCGTCCCGACGCCGCTCTCGCGCCGACCGGTTGGCGGTCCATGGCCGACTCCGTCGACGTCACGACACTCACCGGTGAGCACGAGCGCACCGTGACGCTGCGAGCAGCACGGGACGGTCGCAGCACGGTGACGGTCGGTCAGGGACCGGCGCTGCCGGTCACGACCCATGCGTGGGACGGCGAGCGCCTCGACGCGGAGGTCGACGGGGTCCGCCAGCGCGCACTCGTCGTGCTGGACGAGCCGCGTGCGGACGCCGAGCGAGCCGTGCACGTCTTCGCAGGCGGGCACGCCACAACCTGGGTCGAACCCGCACGGCTGCCCGCCGGCGACCGAGCGGAGGCGGCGCGGGGGCCCTCCACGCCGGTGCCGGGAACGATCGTGGCTGTGCACGTGAGCCCCGGCGACATCGTCGCCAGCGGCGACCCGCTCGTGGTTCTCGAGGCCATGAAGATGGAGCACCGGATCACCGCAGACAGCGACGCCCGCGTCATCGAGGTCGTCGTCGCGGTGGGCGACGCCGTGGACGCCCACGAGGTGCTCGTCGTTCTCGAGCCTCTGGCCAGCAGCGACAGCGAGGAGTCCTGAGCACATGACCGCCTCCGACCCAGTGTCGCCCGACCCACGCGAGCCGCGAGCCGTGCGCATCGCGAACTGCTCGGGGTTCTTCGGCGATCGTCTCTCCGCCGCCCGGGAGCAGGTGGAGGGCGGACCGATCGACGTGCTCACCGGCGACTGGCTGGCCGAGCTGACGATGCTCATCCTGGTGCGTCAGCGGCTGAAGAAGGGCCCGGGTTCCGGGTATGCCCGCACGTTCCTCACCCAGATGGAGCAGGTGCTCGGCACCTGCCTCGAGCGAGGCATCCGGGTCGTCTCCAACGCCGGCGGCCTCGACCCCCAGGGGGCGGCGGACGCGCTGCGCGAGATCGCCGACGGCCTCGGCCTGACCCCGCGCATCGCCGTCGTCACCGGGGACGACCTGACCGGCCGTCCCGACCTGATTCGTGACGCCGTCAACATCTCGACCGGAGAGACACTGTCCGACCTCGGGCTCAGCCCCGTGACGGCCAACGCCTACCTCGGTGCGTTCGGGATCGCCGAGGCACTGCGGGCGGGAGCCGACGTCGTCATCACCGGACGGGTCACCGACGCCGCCATCGCGGTGGGGCCGGCCGCGTGGTGGCACGGGTGGACGCCGCAGGACCTCGACCCGCTCGCCGGCGCCGTGGCGGCCGCCCACGTCATCGAGTGCGGAGCCCAGGCATGCGGGGGCAACTACGCGTTCTTCGCCGACATCGACGACATGACGCACCTGGGCTTCCCGATAGCCGAGGTCGAGGCCGACGGCACGGCCGTCATCACCAAGCACCCCGGCACGGGCGGAGAGGTGAGTGTTGGGACGGTCACCGCGCAGCTGCTCTACGAGGTCGACACCCCGGCATATCTCGGGCCCGACGTCATCGCCCGGTTCGACACCATCGAGCTGACTCAGCAGGCCCCCGACCGCGTCCGCATGGCCGGGGTCCGCGGCGACCCTCCGCCCGACACGCTCAAGGTCGCCCTGACCACCCTCGGTGGGTTCCGCAACACCGTCGGCATCGTCCTCACCGGCCTGGACCAGGACGCCAAGGCAGCCCTCGTCGAGCGACAGCTGGCCCCCCTGCTGCAGACGTTCGCCCAGAGCAGCCTCGAGCGGGTGCCTCTCGGCCCCGACCGCACCGAGCTGCGCATCACCGTCGTCGACGCTGACCAGCGCAAGGTCGGGCGTGCGTTCAGCAACGCCGTCATCGAGCTGACCCTGGCCTCCTACGCCGGGTTCTACCCGACGGCACCGCCGGCCGACGCCCGTCCGTACAGCATCTACTGGCCCACCCTGGTGCCCGCCGCCGAGGTCGAGCAGGTCGTGAGCCTGGACGGCGAGGAGGTTGCGCGGATTCCGGCGCTGTCACCGCTGGCAGGCGGCGTCCCTGCGGTGGGCCCGATCGACGTCCCGGAGGCCGGCACCCCCGCCGGCGAGACCGCCCGGGTTCCCCTCGGACTCCTGGTCGGCGCCCGCTCGGGCGACAAGGGGGGCGACGCCAACGTCGGGCTGTGGGTGCGCAACGACGACGCGCTGCCGTGGCTGCTTGGCCTGGTCACCCCGGCGCGGGTGCGTGAGTGGGTACCGGAGGCCGGGGACAAGGACGTGGACGTCTACCCGTTGCCGTCGCTTCGGGCGGTCAACGTTGTCATCCGCGGGCACCTCGGTCGAGGCGTGGCCGACGGCATCGGCCTGGACCCGCAAGCCAAGGGGCTCGGGGAGTGGGTACGAGCCCAGCCCGTCGACGTCCCCACGATGCTCCTGGCGTCGGACGGAGCGCCGTGACCGCCACCACGAGCACACCGCTCACCGAGCGAGGCCGACGAACCCGTGACGGGCTGGTCGCCTCGGCCCGCCGGGTCTTCGAGAGCCGGGGCTACGCAGCCACCAGGATCCAGGATGTGGCGGCCGACGCCGGAGTCAGCCACGGGACGGTCTACACGTGGTTCCCCGGCAAGGACGAGCTGCTGCGCGAGGTCACCCACGCCATCGTCGGTGAGGTCGTCGCGGCCGCACGCGAGCGACCCCGCGAGTCCGGCGAGACCGACCCGTACGCGCGGCTCGCGTCGGCCACCAGGCGGTTCCTGGCCGGGTACCAGCGCAACGCCCGCATGCTCGCGGTGGTCGAGGAGGCCGCGTCCGCCGATCCCGAGTGGGTCGCGCTGCTCGACGAGCTCCGCGAGGTCTACATCGGCCGCACCCGTCGAACACTGCGCCGCCTGCAGGACGAGGGCCATGTCGCCGCCGACGTCGACCCGGGCGTCGCCGCACCGGCGCTCACCGGCATGGTCGAGACCTTTGCCCGCCGCCACTCCCGCGCAGCCGACCGACCCAGCGCCGCCGACGCCGACGTCGACCAGCTCACCAGGCTGTGGGCGCGTTCCGTCGGCATGCGCGTGCCCGCTGACCCCGCCCAGACCGCCTCGCCCCAACCCGCCGCCGTCGCCCCCTAGGAGCAGCCATGCAGTTCACCCAGGAGCACGAGGACTTTCGCCGTGTCGTCGGCGAGGTCGTCGAGAAGGAGATCAACCCGTTCGTCGACGACTGGGAGCGGGCCGGCACCTTCCCGGCCCACGAGCTGTTCCCCAAGCTGGGCCAGGTCGGCATCTTCGGGATCGAGTACGACCCGGAGTACGGGGGATTGGGTCTCGACCACTCCTACACCCTCGTGATGGCCGAGGCTCTCGGGTCGGTGGCGTGCGCCGGTCTCCCGATGGCCATCATGGTGCAGGCAGCGATGGCCACCCCCGCCCTGGCCAAGCACGGAAGCGCCGAGCTCAAGCAGCGCTACCTGGCACCGGTCATCGCCGGTGAGCAGGTCTGCTCGGTCGCGGTCTCCGAGCCGGACGCCGGCTCCGACGTCGCCGGTATCCGCACCAAGGCGGTGCGCGACGGCGACGAGTGGGTGATCAGCGGCAGCAAGCTCTACATCACCAACGGCACGCAGGCCGACTGGATCTGCCTGCTCGCCCGCACCGAGGAGGGCTCGACGGGCTTTGCCGGCATGAGCCTCATCATCGTGCCGACCGACACGCCGGGGTTCTCGGTCAGCCGCAAGCTCGACAAGCTCGGCAACTGGGCGTCGGACACCGCCGAGCTGTCGTTCGACCAGGTCCGGGTGCCACTGGCCAACACGGTCGGTGAGGCGGGACGAGGCTTCCAGATGCAGATGGAGCAGTTCCAGATCGAGCGCCTCGTCGGCTCCTACAGCGCCACCGCCAGCGCCGAGATCGCCCTGCGCCGAACCATCGAGTACCTGCAGGTGCGCCAGGCCTTCGGCAAGCCGCTGCTGGCCAACCAGCACCTGAAGTACCGCCTCGCCGAGCTGCTGGCCGAGGTCGACATGCTGCGCGAGTACAACCACGCGGCGGCCGCGCGCATCGTCGACGGCCAGGACGCCACCCGCATGGCCACGATCAGCAAGCTGAAGGCCGGCCGCCTGGCCCGCGAGGTGGCCGACACCTGCCTGCAGTACCACGGCGGGATGGGCTACATGGAGGAGACGTGGACGTCGCGCTACTTCCGAGACGCGCGCCTGCTCTCGATCGGCGGCGGCGCGGACGAGGTCATGCTGCGCATCCTCACCGTCCTCGAGGGCATGGGCCGGTGACCGACGCCCCACGTCCCGTGCGCTACGAGGTCGACGACGGCGTCGCTCGCATCACCCTGGACGCCCCGCAGGCCCGCAACGTCCTGACCGGGGAGTCCCTTGCGGCCCTGAACCAGGCGTTGGACGACGCCGCCCTGGACGGCGCGGTGCGCGTCGTGGTGCTGGCTGCGACCGGACGGGCCTTCTGCGCCGGCGCGGACCTGCGCGGCACAGGGGCGCAGGCCGCCGACTTCACCGCCCGCTACACGGGCGCACTGGCGCGTCTGCTCGATCATCCGAAGCCGACCGTCGCCCGCGTGCAGGGCCATGTGGCCGGGGGTGGGAACGGGCTGGTCGCCGGCTGCGACCTGTCGGTGGCCGTTGCCGACGCGAAGCTGGCCTTCAGCGAGGTGCGGGTGGGCGCCGTGCCGGCCATCGTCTCCGTCGTCGCGCTGCAGCGCATGCCTCGTGCGCAGGCGATCGAGCTGTTCCTGACCGGCGAGCGCGTCCCGGCCGCGCGGGCCGTCGAGGCCGGCCTGCTGACCCGGGTGGTGGCCGACGAGACCGCGCTCGACGAGGCGGTGGCCACCTGGGTGGGGCAGCTGCGACGAGGCGGGCCGGACGCCCTGCGTCAGACCAAGGAGGTGCTGCGCCGCGTGCCGGCCATGGAGCGCGGCGAGGCCTTCGCGTGGACCGAGCAGGTGTCGGCGGCCGCCTTCTCCTCGGCCGAGGCGGCCGAGGGCATGGCGGCGTTCGTCGAGCGCCGCCCGCCGTCGTGGGCAGGCGACACGGCCTGACCGGCACCTCGATTCGGGACCGGGGACCCTAGGCGGGCCGTCGGGGCGGACCGCCAGGATGTGCGGTGTGGACGTCACCGAGACACTCCTGCCCGGCGTCGGGATTCGCTACGAGATCGTGCTGACCACCGGCGAACGCGTCGGTCTCGTCGCTCATCGCGACGGCACCTTCGACCTCGTCGCGTACTCGGCATCCGACCCTGACGCCTGCACCGGGCTGCTGTCACTGACCCAGAGCGAGGCCGACACGCTGGCCGAGCTCATGGGAGCACCGCGCATCGCCGAACGGTTCGCCGACCTCACCAAGGAGATCCCGGGACTGGTCGCTGCGCAGATCGAGATTCCGCAGGACTCGCTGTATGCCGGGCACACGCTCGGCGACACCCGCGCGCGCACGCTCACCGGGGCGTCCGTGGTCGCTGTGGTGAGGGGGGAGGCGGTCATCGCCAGCCCAGGTCCCGACTCCGAGCTCGAGCGCGGCGACGTGCTCGTGGTGATCGGCACCGAGGCCGGCATCAACGGGGTTCGGCGGATCGTCGGAGCCTGAGGCCGCCATGAAGCCGGAGCCGGAGCTGCTCGTCGAGCTGGGAGTGCTGCTCGTCGTGCTGGGCGGGGTGGGCGCGGTCGCCTGGAAGATCGGGCTGTCGGCCGTCCCGCTGTTCCTGCTGGTCGGGCTCTTCGTGGGCAAGGGCGGGGTCGTCGAGGCAGAGGCCGCCGCCCCGTTCCTCGAGGTCTCCGCCAGCATCGGGGTCGTCCTCCTGCTTCTCGCCCTGGGTCTGGAGTTCTCGGCCGCCGAGTTCACCAGCGCGCTACGCCGGCATGCGCCCAGCGGCGTCGTCGACCTCGTGCTCAACGCCACTCCTGGTCTTCTGGCCGGCTTGTTGCTGGGGCTGCCGTGGCAGGCAGCGCTCGCCTTCGGCGGCGTCACCTGGATCTCCTCGTCCGGCATCGTCTCGCGAACCCTGGGTGACCTGGGTCGGCTGGCGTTCCGAGAGACGCCGTCGGTGCTGTCGATCCTGGTGCTCGAGGACATCGCGATGGCCGTCTACCTTCCGCTGCTCGGGGTGATCCTCGCCGGAGCCGGCATCGTCGCCGGCATCACCGGGTCCGTGGTGGCCGTGGGCGCCGTGCTCGGCTTCCTGCTTCTCACCCGACGGGCCGCGCCGATGCTCGGCAGGCTTCTCACGCACGACGACGACGAGCAGGTGCTGTTCCGGGTGCTCGGCCTGACCTTCATCGTGGCCGGGGTCGCGGAGTACCTGAACGTCTCCTCAGCCGTCGGCGCCTTCCTCGTCGGGCTCGCCATCCCCGAGGGCACGGCAAGCCGGGCCCGCGCGGTTCTGGCGCCTCTCAAGGACCTGTTCGGAGCTGCCTTCTTCGTCTACTTCGCCTACGACACGGCGCCTGCCGACATCGTGCCGGTGCTACCGGCCGCGGTGTCGCTGGCCGTGGTCACGGGGGCGACGAAGGTGGCGACGGGCTGGTACGCGGCCGGACGGGACGGAGTCGGTCGCAAGGGGCGGCTGCGCGCGGGGACGGCGCTGATCGCGCGTGGCGAGTTCTCCGTCGTCATCGCGGGTCTGGCCATCACAGCGGGGTTCGTCGAGATCGGCCCGGTCGCCACGGCCTACGTCCTCGTCATGGCCGTGTCGGGGCCGATCATCACCCGCGTCGTCGGGCACACCCGGGACCCGGCTCCACCGCTCAGCCGGCCGGGTCGTTCGCCGTCGGCTCGGGACGAGCCAGTTCCGTGATGACCACCCGTAGCACCCGCGGGTCGACGCCCATGCCCAGGTGGGAGCTCTCGACCTTGATGTTGCGCGCGCCACGCACCACGCACGAACGCCAGTCGATCACGCCGTCGGAGGCGCTGTAGACCGACACCAGCTCGGTCTCGGTGGGCATCGGCCGGTGCACCGCCTGCATGTAGGGGCAGGGGCACTCGGGACGCAGGCACTCGGGTTCGGGCAGCGGCGAGCGGACGCGGTGCGAGGCGTAGACCGCGGTGACCAGCGGGGAGGGGATCTCGTAGAACGCGAACTCGTCGTTCAGCGGACCCCCGAGGTTGACGGCGCGTGACACGAGGTCGGGACGGCGGGCTCCCAGCCCGCGAGCCAGCATCCCCCCACGGCTCTGCCCGACGACTTGGATGCGCGCGCCGCTGCGCTCGACCTCGACCTCGGCCAGACGGGCCAGGGACTCCACGGTGCGGTCGGAGCAGTCGATGTTGGAGACGATCCCGCTGCGCAGCGTGCGGTAACCGAACCGGCGCAGCACCGCGTGCATGGGAACCAGCGTCGGGTCGCCGAAGCCGAACCCCGGGACGAGCAGCACCGTTCGGCCGTCGCCCCGTGGCAGGCTCGGGTCGCGCAGCAGGTCCGAGGTCAGCAGGGAGCCCGCCTCGACGGGCAGTCGGGTCTCGGACAGCCCGCGCGCCGCCCATCCGGGCAACGAGCGCATCCATCCCGGCAGGCCGGAGGGCGCCCAGTGCAGCTCGGGGCGATGGACGTGGCGCCAGTCGTTCACGTCGGCATCCTGTCAGCCACCAGTCGACCCAGCGCGAGCCGCGCGGCCGGGGCGTAGGCCACGACCAGCGGCAAGGCGCCAGTGATGCGCACCCAGGCGCGCGCGGAGCCCGCCGCGTCGTCCACCCCGTGGCGCATCTGCAGCCGGGCCAGACCCGCAGCGACCTCCCAGGACCACCGGCGCGCGCCGACGTCCACGTCGGTGACGGTGAAGCGGACGGTCACCCCGGCGGGGCCGTGCACCACCCCGCGTAGGCCCGGCTCGACGCCCGCTGACGGGTGGGGGCACTCGACTCGGGAGATCTGCGGCGACCACTGGCTCCACCGTGCCGGGACGCTGTAGCGCTGCCACACCTCGTCGGCGTCAGCACCGCCGGTGGCGGCGACGGTCACCGTGGTGGTGAGCGGACGGCTCGGCAGTCCCCTCACCGGCTAGCGGCCACGTCCGCGAATCGTGTAGAAGGCGGCCACCAGCAGCGAGGACAGGAACACGGGCACCAGGCTGCCGATCGGCAGCCCGATGAAGGGCAGCAGGATGAAGACGACCCACACGAGCCCGGTGGCGACGCCGCTGACGACCAGCGCACGTGCCAGCGCCGGTGGCAGCCCCTCACCGGCGGGGGCGTCGGGCTTCTGCGGCACCGGCTCCGACCCCCGGCGCTTGGCCACGGCCTTGCCGCTGGCGTCGTCCCCCCCGAGCACGCTGTCGGCCTGCGCGTTGAGCGCATCCATCTCGGCGAGCAGCCGCTCGATGTCGTCGTCCTTGCCTGCCATACCTCGATGGTGCCACGCCCCGGGCCTCGTTGCTCGGCCGTAGGCTGGGGGACGTGAAGACCTTCGACGACCTGTGGGTCGAGCTCACGGGCAAGGTGGCCGCCGGTGACCCCGGTTCGGGCACCGTCGCTGCCGTGCTCTCCGGCGTCCACGGCGTCGGCAAGAAGGTTGTCGAGGAGGCCGCCGAGGTCTGGATGGCCGCCGAGCACGAGTCCGACGAACGGACCGCGGAGGAGATCTCCCAGCTGCTCTACCACGTGCAGGTGCTCATGCTGGCCCGCGGGCTGACCCTCGACGACGTGTACGCCCACCTGTAGACGAGACCGGGAACCCGTGAGATGTCCGACCCTGCCCTGACCGTGCCTGCCTCCGGCCCCGCCTCTCGCGACGGCGAGACCCTGCGCGTCGCGGTCCCCAACAAGGGCTCGCTGAGCGAGCCGGCCTCGCTCATGCTCCGCGAGGCGGGCTACCGGCAGCGCTCGGACAGCCGCGAGCTCGTGCTGCACGACCCCGACAACGGCGTCGAGTTCTTCTACCTGCGCCCTCGCGACATCGCCACCTACGTGGGGGCCGGGACGCTCGACCTGGGGATCACCGGCCGAGACCTGCTGCTGGACTCCGGGGCGGCCGCCGAGGAGCTGATGCCCCTGGGCTTCGCCGGAGCCTCCTTCCACTTCGCCGCACGACCGGGCACCGCCGCCGGAGAGGCCGACATGACGGGCCTGCGGGTGGCGACGTCCTACCCGGGCCTGGTGAGTGCGCACCTGGCGGCCCGGGGTGTGGATGCGCAGGTCATCCGCCTCGACGGGGCGGTCGAGACAGCTGTGCGACTGGGTGTCGCCGACGTGATCGCCGACGTCGTGTCGACCGGCACGACCCTGCGCCAGGCCGGCCTGGAGATCGTCGGCGAACCCATCCTGCACTCCGAGGCCGTCCTGGTCCGTCGCACCGACGGTGGGCCGATGGCCGGGCTCGAGGTCTTCCTGCGGCGGCTGCACGGCGTCCTGGTCGCTCGCCGCTACGTGATGATGGACTACGACGTCCCCGAGCAGCAGGTCGACGCGGCATGCCGGGTCACGCCCGGCATCGAGTCACCCACCGTGGCGCCTCTGCAGCGGCCCGGGTGGTTCGCGGTCCGGGCGATGGTGCCCCGCGACCACGCCCAACGGGTCATGGACGACCTCTACGAGCTCGGCGCCCGGGGGATCCTCGTCACCGACATCCACGCCTGCCGGCTCTGAGAGTCAGCGCCGCCTGTCCTCCACGACCACCATGGACTCCTCGCGGTCGACGTCGCCCCGTGGCGTGCTGTCCACGATGAGGTCGGCCCTGGCTCGTGTTCCCTGCTCGGCGAAGTGGCGCTCCTCGCGCGGCCACCACTCACGCAGAGCGACGCCGGCATCCGGGCCCTCGCGCTCCACGGTGCGTTCGTGGCGCAGCACCTCGTCCGCCTCGACCCAGATCCGCAGCACGGCCAGGTCGTCGAACTGACGTTGACCGGCGCCGACGCCCTCGACGATGAGGGCCGGTGCCAGCGGCACCTCGCGCCACTCGGCGAACGCGCCGCGGTGCCAGTCGTAGACCATGTGCTGGCCGGGCATCCCGTGCCGCAGCGGGGTGTAGACCCACGAGTCGAGGTTGCTCGCCATGCCCTCCAGCCCCGTCCATCCCTCGTAGAGATGGTCCAGGTGGACGGTCGGGACCCGGCGCAGCGCCTTGCACAGCCGCTTGGCCAGGCTCGTCTTGCCGCTGCCGCTGGGACCGTCGACGGTCACCAGGCGAACCACTCCCAGCCGCGGGGCGGAGTCGAGCACCTCTCGGGCAAGGTCGCGGTACGTGACCAGCGATGGAGCCATGGTGGCCGGAGCCATGCGGCACCTCCATGTCGTGTCGGGTTCGCTCTTCGACCCGCGGGACCGCTACCAGTGTGAACCCCTTCCAGCCAGATGTGCACATCGAAGCGCGTCACGATCCCGTAACCGTGCGCTCAGCGGCCGGTTCTACGCTGTGAACGTGGCTGGCCCGCTGGACGGACTGCTCGTCGTCGATCTCGCGCGGGCCCTGGCTGGGCCGCACGCCACGATGACCATGGGTGACCTCGGAGCACGGGTGATCAAGGTCGAACCGCCGCAGGGTGACGACTCACGCTCGTGGGGACCGCCGTTCGTCGGACCCGACGACTCCCCGGTCTCGACGTACTACCTGTCCTGCAACCGCAACAAGGAGTCGGTGACGGCCGACCTGCGCAGCGAGGACGGCCGCGGTCTGCTGAACGAGCTCGTGCGCCGCGCCGACATCCTCGTCGAGAACTACCGTCCGGGCGTTCTCGACCGGCTCGGGTTCTCCGTCCAGCGGCTGCACGAGCTGAACCCACGGCTGGTCATCCTGTCCATCAGCGGCTTCGGCCATGACGGCCCGGACAGCGATCGCCCTGGCTACGACCAGGTGGCCCAGGGCGAGGCGGGGTTGATGAGCATCACCGGCGAGCCAGGTTCGCCGACGCGGGTGGGCGTGCCCATCGCCGACCTCCTGGCCGGCCTGAACGGGCTGGTCGGCGTGCTGTCTGCCCTGCACGAGCGCGAGCGAACCGGTCTCGGGACGGTCGTGCGCACCAGCCTGCTCGCTGCGGTCGTCGGCAGCCACGCGTTCCAGGGGACCCGGTGGACGGTGGCCGGCGAGGTTCCCGCGGCAGTCGGGAACCACCACCCGTCCATCGCCCCCTACGGCCTCTTCCGCGCCGGCCGCGACCTGCTGCAGATCACCGTCGGGAGCCCGGCGCAGTGGCAGTCCTTCGCCCCCCTCGTGGGCATCGACCCGGCCGACCCCCGGTTCGCCGACAACGGCGCGCGCGTCGCCCACCGCGACGAGCTGACGGGGCTGATCGAGGACGCGCTGGCCGGGTCGCCGTTGCAGGACTGGCTCGACGCCCTCGTGGCGGCCAGTGTGCCGGCCGGGCGGGTCCGAACCCTCGACCAGGTCTACGACTGGGAGCAGACCAGGTCGCAGGGCCTGCTGATGGAGATTGAGCACCCGTTGCTGGGAAGGGTGACCCTGCCTGGCTCGCCGCTGCGGTTCGAGCCGGTCGACCCGGCGTCACAGCCGACGCCGGCACACCGGCATCCGCCCATGCTCGGCGAGCACGACCAGGCGGTGCGTGAGTGGCTGGCCGACAGCGCTGCCGAGGAGCAGGGTTCGTGACCGCAGGGGCGCGGGTGAGCGCCCGCGAGCTGTTCGCTCTCGTCCTCGACGAGGGGTCGTTCGAGTCCTGGGACGACGCACCCATCGCCGTCGCCGCCGCGCGGGACTACCCCGAGTACGTCGAGGAGCGTCGCGCGGCGGCCGAAGCCAGCGGCGTGGACGAGTCGATCCTCACCGGCCGCGGGACGATCCGCGGGCGGCCGGTGGCCGTGGTCGCCGGCGAGTTCAGGTTCCTCGCCGGCTCCATCGGGGTCGCAGCCGCCGAGCGCCTCGTGCAGGCCATCGAGCGCGCGACCCGTGAGGGTCTGCCCGTGCTGGCCGCACCCTCGTCGGGGGGCACCCGCATGCAGGAGGGCGCCATGGCCTTCGTGCAGATGCTCAAGATCACGCAGGCCGTCGTCGCGCACAAGCGCGTCGGCCTGCCCTTCCTGGTCTACCTGCGCGACCCCACGACCGGAGGAGTGTTCGCCTCGTGGGGGTCGCTGGGCCACCTGACCGCGGCGGAGCCTGGTGCTCGGGTGGGCTTCCTCGGCCCGCGGGTCTACCGGGCGCTGTACGGCAAGGACTTCCCGTCGCACGTCCAGACCGCCGAGAACCTCGTCGACAAGGGCCTGATCGACGCCATCGTCGCAGTCGAGCACCTTGCCGGGCTGGCCGACAGCGTGCTGCGCCTCATCCAGGACGCGCCCGACTCCTCCGCCCCCGACCCTGGCCCGCCGTCGCCGGGGGTCGCCGTCGACCTGGGCTCGGCGGTGCAGCAGGACCCCTGGGAGTCGGTCCGGCGAAGCCGTCGCCCGCAGCGTCCGCACGTGCGAGACCTGCTGCGCGTCGCCGCCCACGACGTCCTGCCGTTGAACGGCACCGGAGCCGGGGAGAGCCACCCGGGCCTGCTCCTGGCCTTCGCCGCGTTCGGCCAGGCCTCCTGCGTGCTGCTGGGGCAGGACCGGCAGGGTCAGGAGGACGACCGTCCCCTGGGGCCGGACGCGCTGCGGCAGGCCCGCCGCGGGATGCGCCTGGCCGACGAGCTCGGGCTTCCCCTGGTCACGGTGATCGACACCCCGGGAGCCGCGCTGACCGTGGAGGCCGAGGAGGGCGGCCTCGCCGGCGAGATCGCGCGCAGCCTGGCCGACCTGGTCGCCCTCGACGCGTCCACGGTCGCCCTGCTGCTCGGGCAGGGCAGCGGGGGAGGCGCCCTCGCGCTCGCAGCCGCCGACCGGGTGCTGGCGGCTCAGCACTCGTGGCTGTCGCCGCTGTCGCCGGAGGGGGCCAGCTCGATCGTGCACCGCGACACCGGGCACGCCCCCGAGATGGCCCGTCGCCAGGGGATCGGCGCCCTGGAGCTGGCCGAGCAGGGGATCGTGGACCTCGTCGTCGCCGAGCGCCCGGACGCCGCCGACGAGCCGGTCGAGTTCTGCCGCCGCGTGGGAGTAGCCCTGGAGTGGGAGCTGCTCACCCTGGCGAGGCTCGACCGTGACGCGCGCCTGGCCCAACGCCACACGCGCTACCGCCGCCTGGGCCTGCCCGCGCCCCGATGATCACGGCATGTAGGTCAACGGGTGCTTGCCGAGGTGTACACACCGTGTGAGGCGCCCCTTCGCCTCGGCACGTGCGTGCCTGAGGCGCTTCGGCACGTGCGTGCCTGAGGCGCTTCGGCACGTGCGCGGTCTGCGGCGCCGAGTCGCTGAGGCGCGGCTACGCGTGAACCGGGCCGGTGTACTTCTCCCCGGGGCCTTCGCCGGGGGGGTCAGGGACGGCGGAGGCCTCCTTGAAGGCCAGCTGCAGCGAACGCAGCCCGTCACGAAGCGGAGCAGCGTGGTGGTGGCCCAGGTGCACAGCTGCGCCATCAACCAGCCCGGCGAGGCTGTCGATGAGGGCCCGCGCCTCGTCGAGGTCGCGGTGCTCGGGCATGTCCTCGGCCAACCCCAGGTGGACGGCTGCCGCCGACATGAGGTGCACCGCCGTGGTGCCGAGCACCTCGACAGCCGGTACGTCGGCGACATCCCTGGTCATGCTCACGGCTGGTACCCTAGGCATCGAGGCGGAGCGCCTGTCGCGTCGCCCGACACAACTGAACACACGCAGCGCCCGAGGCCATCGGGCGCCCAGACCGACCGGGAGCCCCTCCCGGTGGCAAGCGGAGGCATCTCCCACCTGCGTGACCGAGAGGTTGCCAGGTTCCGGTCCCGGCCCGCCTACGGCGTGGCCGTGCAGCCAGACCCTCGGCGAGGTGTCTGGTCGACCGTCGCCCCCGAGTGCCCACGCACCGGGGGCTTTCTGATGGTCGACACCACACCTGTTGCCCGAGGTACCCCAGGAGGACCCATCAGCACCGAGCCCCGCATCAACGACCGCATCCGCGTTCCCGAGGTTCGCCTCGTCGGACCGAACGGGGAGCAGGTCGGCATCGTTCGCATCGAGGACGCCCAGCGTCTGGCCGACGAAGCCGGCCTCGACCTGGTCGAGGTGGCCCCGAACTCGCGGCCACCGGTCGTCAAGCTCATGGACTACGGCAAGTTCAAGTACGAGTCCGCCATGAAGGCGCGTGAGGCTCGTCGCAACCAGACCCATGTCCAGATCAAGGAGCAGAAGCTCCGGCCGAAGATCGACGACCACGACTACGAGACGAAGAAGCGCAACGTCGAGCGCTTCCTCAACGGTGGCGACAAGGTCAAGGTGACGATCATGTTCCGCGGACGCGAGCAGTCCCGTCCCGAGCTCGGCTTCCGGCTGCTGCAGCGGATGGCCACGGACGTGGCGGAGTCCGGCGTGGTCGAGTTCGCGCCGAAGCAGGACGGCCGCAACATGGTCATGGTGCTGGCTCCGACGAAGAAGAAAGCGGACGCGCAGGCCGAGCGCAAGGAGGAGGTGGCCCGACAGGCCGCCGAGCGCCAGGCCGAGCACGACCGTGAGAAGGCAGAACGAGCTGCCGGCCGCGCGGCCGCCGGTTCCTGAGCACCACAGACGCAGAAGAGGAGCACCCATGCCCAAGATGAAGACCCACAGCGGGTCGCGCAAGCGCTTCAAGGTGACCGGAAGCGGCAAGGTGTTGCGCCGTCAGGCCAACCGTCGTCACCTGCTCGAGCACAAGTCGTCGCGTCGGACGCGGCGCCTCATGCCCGACGTCGAGGTGTCGCCCGCCGACGCCAAGCGGGTCAAGCGCCTGCTCGCCAAGTAGCCCGCCCTCTCATCCGCACAGCAACAGGAGACACCTCATGGCACGCGTCAAGCGGGCAGTCAACGCCCACAAGAAGCGCCGCACCGTCCTCGAGCAGGCCAGCGGCTACCGCGGTCAGCGCTCGCGGCTCTACCGCAAGGCCAAGGAGCAGACGCTTCACAGCAACGTCTACGCCTACCGTGACCGCAAGAAGCGCAAGGGCGACTTCCGCAAGCTGTGGATCACGCGGATCAACGCCGCCTCTCGCAGCCACGGCATGACCTACAACCGCTTCATGCAGGGCCTCAAGGCTGCCGGGGTCGAGGTCGACCGCAAGATGCTCGCCGACCTGGCCGTCAACGACGCCGCTGCGTTCGCCACGCTCGTGGAGACCGCGAAGGCCGCTCTTCCCGACGACGTCAACGCACCCGCCGCCTGAGCACTACCAGGTGACCCGCAGCAGCGGCCCCGGCGTGATCGACGAGCCGTCCCACCCTCGGGTGCGGGCGGCTCGTCGCTGTCACAGCGCTTCGGGGCGGGCCAGGACGGGGCGGTTCCTGGCCGAGGGCGCCCAGGCGGTCCGGGAGGCGGTCGCCGAACCCGGGGTCGTGGTCGAGATCTTCGCCACGCCGCAGTGGCGCTCGGGCGATGCATCCGACTCGGCGGCGGCCATCCTGGGCAACGCCGTCGGCGTGCCCATCCACGAGGTCAGCGAGCGAGTGCTGGCCTCGATCGCCGAGACCACGACACCCCAGGGCGTGGTCGCCGTGTGCCGGGACGTCACGGTCGGCCTGGACGTGCTGCTTGCCAGGTCGCCTCGTCTCGTGGTGGTGCTGGCCGAGGTCCGCGACCCTGGCAACGCGGGCACGATCATCCGCACCGCCGATGCGGCCGGCGCCGACGGAGTCGTGCTCACGACCGCGTCGGTCGACCCCCTGGGCGGCAAGTGCGTGCGCAGCAGCGTCGGGTCCGTGTTCCACCTCCCCCTCGTGGTGGGCCAGCCGGTCGAGGTGGTCGACCACCTGCGCGGGGCGGGCCTGACGGTGCTGGCCGCCGACGCCGACGCCGACCTCGACATCACCGAGGCCGACGAGCAGGGGCTGCTGGCCCGGCCGACGGCCTGGGTCGTCGGCAACGAGGCCCACGGCGTCCCGGTGCCGTACCTGCGTGCCGTCGATGCGGTGGTCGGCGTTCCCGTGCACGGACGGGCGGAGAGCCTCAACGTGTCCGTCGCCGCCGGCGTCTGCCTGTACGCCTCGGCCCGCGCGCAGCGACGGCCGCGCCGCGAGCCCCACTAGAATCCGGTGCTGCTGCAGGTCGAACTTCCCTGGTCCCGTCCGCAAGGAGCTCTCTGGTATGTCCGCGCCCCCGCCGGAGCCCGGCGCCATCACGCCTGAGACCGTCCAGCAGCACCGCGACGCTGCCGTCGCCGCGATCGAGGCGGCGTCCGACCTGGACGAGCTCAAGGCCGTGCGCATCGAGCACGCCGGGGACCGTTCGCCGTTGAGCCTGCTCAACCGCAGCATCGGGGGCCTCGACCCGGCCGAGCGGAAGACGGCTGGCCGTCTCGTGGGGACCGCACGCCGTGACGTGAGCGTTGTGCTCGACGCCCGCCAGCAGGTGCTCGAGGCCGAGCGCGACGAGCGGGTGCTGGTCGAGGAGACCGTGGACGTCACGCTCCCGTGGATCAGGCGCCCCGTCGGTGGGCGGCACCCGCTGTACTCGTTGGTCGAGAAGGTGGCGCAGATCTTCGTCGCCCTCGGCTACGAGGTCGCGGACGGCCCCGAGGTCGAGGCCGAGTGGTTCAACTTCGACGCCCTCAACATCGGGCCCGACCACCCGGCCCGCGGCACGTCGGACACGTTCTTCGTCGAGTCCGTGGACTCCGGCGTCGTGCTGCGCACCCACACCTCGCCGGTGCAGGTCCGGGCGCTGCTGTCGCGCGACCTGCCGGTCTACGTGATCTGCCCCGGGCGCACCTACCGCACCGACGAGCTCGACGCCACGCACACCCCCGTGTTCAGCCAGGTGGAGGGCTTGGTCGTGGACGAGGGCATCACCATGGCCGACCTCAAGGGCACGCTCGACCACTTCGCTGCGGCGATGTTCGGCGAAGGGCTCGTGACCCGGCTGCGGCCGTCCTACTTCCCGTTCACCGAGCCTTCGGCCGAGGTCGACCTGCAGTGCTTCGTCTGCCGCGGGGAGTCGGTCGGCAACCCGGACGAGCCCTGCCGCACCTGCTCGTCGGAGGGCTGGATCGAGTGGGGCGGCTGCGGCATGGTCAACCCACGCGTGCTGACCGCGTGCGGCGTGGACACCGACCGCTACACCGGCTTCGCGTTCGGGATGGGCCTGGAGCGCACCCTCATGTTCCGCCACGGCATCACCGACATGCGTGACCTCATCGAGGGCGACGCCCGCTTCACGCTGCCGTTCGGAATGGAGATCTGATGCGCGTCCCCGTCTCGTGGCTGGGGGAGTACGTCGACCTCCCCGCCGACCTCAGCGCCCGTGCGCTCGCCGACCGGCTTCTGACGGCCGGCCTCGAGGTCGAGACCGTCGACACCGTGCAGGTCGATGGGCCCCTGGTGCTGGGCAAGGTGCTCGCCTTCGAGGTCGAGACGCACAAGAACGGCAAGTCGATCCGCTGGTGCCAGGTGGACGTCGGCGAGGAGAGCCCACGCGGGATCGTGTGCGGCGCCCACAACTTCGCGGTCGATGACCGGGTGGTCGTGGCCCTGCCCGGTGCCGTCCTGCCCGGGGGCTTCGAGATCGCCGCGCGGCGGACCTACGGCCACGTGTCGGACGGGATGATCTGCTCGGTCCGCGAGCTGGGCATCGGTGACGAGCACGACGGAATCCTCGTGCTGCGCGACGCCGAGCTCGTCGACCTTCGCGGGGCCGCGCCGCCGCAGGATGTCAAGCCTGGCGCCGACGCCCGCCCCCTGCTCGGGCTGCCTGACTCGGTGCTCGACATCGCGGTGACCCCCGACCGCGGCTACTGCCTCAGCGTGCGCGGGGTGGCCCGGGAGGCCGCCACGGCCCTCGGGGTCGAGCTCCGTGACCCGGCCGACCCGCGCCGTCTCGGCCCGGGGGCGTCCGCGCCCACCGAGAGGGATGCCTGGCCGGTCACCATCGACGACCCGGGGGGCTGCGACCGCTTCGCCGTGCGGGTCGCCCGCGACCTCGACCCGTCGCGGCCCTCGCCCCTCTGGCTGCGGACGCGGCTTCACCTGGCCGGCATGCGGCCCATCTCGCTCGCTGTGGACGTGACCAACCACGTGATGCTGGAGGTCGGCCAGCCGATCCACGGCTACGACGGTGACCGGCTGACCGGTGGCCTCGGGGTCCGTCGGGCTCGTCGGCACGAGTCCCTGCAGACCCTGGACGGCAAGCGTCGCGAGCTGGACAGCGAAGACCTCGTGATCACCGACGACACGGGCGTCATCGGGGTCGCCGGCGTCATGGGCGGTGCGTCGACCGAGCTCTCGCGGCAGACCAGCACCGTGGTCGTGGAGGCCGCGCACTTCGAGCCGGTTGCCATTGCCCGCGCGGCGCGCCGGCACAAGCTGCCGAGCGAGGCGTCGCGCCGCTTCGAGCGCGGGGTGGACCCGGCGCTGCCTCCGGTGGCCGCGGGACTCGTCGTTCAGATGCTGGCCGACCTCGGCGGGGCCACGATCGACCCGGCCCTGACCGACGTCGACCGTCGCCGCCCGGCGCCCACGATCGCGCTGAACATCGGGGACCCGGGCCGCGTCGCGGGTCGTCCGTACGCCCCGGACGAGGTAGTCGCCCTGCTCGGCGAGGTGGGGTGCTCGCTGGACGAGCCGGGTGCCGACGGTGAGCTCGCCGTGACTGCGCCGAGCTGGCGAGGGGACCTCACCGACCCGGTCGACCTGGTCGAGGAGGTCGTCCGGCTCGCCGGGTACGACTCGATCCCCTCGACCGTCCCCACGGGGCCTGCCAGCCATGGGCTCACCCGGGCCCAGCAGCAGGAGCAGGTGATCACCCGCGCGATCGCGCACCTCGGCGGCATCCAGGTGTCGAACTACCCCTTCGTGGGCGACGCCATGCTCGATGCGATGGGACTGCCCGGCGACGCCCCGGAGCGCAACCGGGTGCGCCTGGCCAACCCGATCTCCGACGAGGAGCCGTACCTGCGGGCGGCCTTGCTGCCCGGGCTCCTGCAGGCGCTGCGCCGCAACATCGGACGAGGTCTGACCGATCTGACCCTCTTCGAGCTCGGCAGGGTGTTCGTGCCTCGCCCCGGCCAGGTGATCTCGACGCCGCGGCTGCCGGTCGAGCGCCGGCCCACCGACGCCGAGCTGGCTGAGCTCGAGGCGGGGCTACCGGACCAGCCCCGCCGGCTGGCCGTCGTCGTGACGGGCAAGTCCGAACGCGACGGATGGTTCGGCCCCGGCCGCGAGTCGCAGTGGCTGGACGCGATCGCTGCAGCTCGGTTGGCGGCGCGGGTCATCGATGCACCCTTGACGGTGCGGGCCACCCAGCGCATGCCGTGGCATCCGGGCCGCTGTGCCGAGCTGCTCGTGGGGGAGGAGCCCATCGGGTTCGCCGGCGAGCTGCACCCGCGGGTGCTGGCCGCCCTCGACCTGCCACCGCGGGTCGGGGCCATGGAGATCGACATCGAGCGGCTGGCCGCCTACGCGGTGCCGATCATCCCGGCTCCGCGCGTCTCCACCTTCCCGCCGGCTCGTGAGGACCTCGCGTTCGTCGTGGACCACTCGGTGCCCGCGGCCGACCTGGCCGACGTCCTGGCCGAGGCGGCCGGCGACCTGCTCGAGCAGCTGTGGCTCTTCGACGTCTACGAAGGCCCGCAGGTGGGGGAGGGTCGCAAGAGCCTGGCCTACAGCGTGACGCTGCGGGCTCCCGACCGGACGTTGACCGTCGACGAGCTCGCGGAGGTCCGCGAGTCCATGGTCGGGGCCGCAGCCGAGCGGCTCGGGGCGGTTCTGCGGCGTGGCTGAGCCTGCCGAGGCCAGCCGGGTCGCGCTCGTCACCGGAGGAGGGCGGGGCATCGGTCAGGCCATTGCTGTCGGCCTGGCCGGGCACGGCGTGCGGGTCGGCCTGCTGGGCCGGCACGCCGCGACCCTCGATGAGACGGCCGCCGTGTGTCGCGACGCCGGGGTGGCTGCGACGTCCGTCGTGGCTGACGTCGGCGAGGTGGAGTCCGTTCGGCGTGCCGTCGACCAGGTCGGGGAGCGTCTCGGTCCGATCGACCTGCTCGTCAACAACGCCGGCGTCATGGACAGCGAGGCCGTGGGCTTCGCAGACGCCGACCTCGACGACGTCCTGCGGGTCGTCGACGTCAACCTTCTCGGGCCCATGCGCGTGGCCCACGCAGTGCTGGCGCAGATGCGAACCGCGGGGCGCGGACGCGTCCTCAACGTCAACAGCGGGTTCGCCTACCGCCGAGACGCGACGATGACCGGCTACGGGGTGTCCAAGGCAGCGCTCGGGCGGTTCACCGACCTGCTCGCGCACCAGCTCGCCGACGAGGGGGTTGTGGTGCTGGACGTCAGCCCGGGTCTGGTTCGCACGGACATGACCCTCGGCATGGACATGTGGCAGCAGATGGACGACCCACCCTGGGGTGACCCGGGGGCGATCGTCGCCGTCGCCGTCGCGCTGGCCGACGGACGACTCGACGCGCTGTCCGGACGGTTCGTGCACGCGGCAGCCGACGATCTGGAGGCGCTGCTGCGGACGCTGCCCGCTGATCGTGACGCCCGCACCTTCGGGCTGCGCCCCTACGGTCCCGCCGACCCGCTGCTCTGACAAGCCTGGACTACGATCTCGCCCACCATGGAGTACCTAGGGCTCGCCGGTCGCCTCGTCATCGGCCTCGTGTTCCTCGTCGCGGCAGTGCCGAAGCTCCGCGACCCGGCGGCGTTCCGCCGATCGGTGGACGCCTACAAGATCCTTCCCGCGTCGTGGGTGGGACCCGTGGCTCGGGCTCTGCCGCCGCTCGAGATCGCCATCGGGGTCATGCTGGTCATGGGCATCCTGATCGTCCCGGTGTCGGTCCTCGCCGCCGTCGTCCTCGTCGCCTTCGGCGCCTCGATCTGGTACGCGGTCGAGCGTGGCAGCAAGATCGGCTGTGGCTGTGGCTTCCGCGGTCTGCAGCAGGTCAGCCGCAAGCTCGTGGCACGCAACGCGGCACTGACGGTGGCCGCCGCCGCAGCGGCGGTGTGGCCGTCGGGCGCGCTCGCGCTCTTCCCGGGGCCCGGGGTCCCGGAGTCGAGCATCGCGACGACCGACGCGTGGGCCGTGGTGGTCGCGGTGGTCGCCGCCTACGGCGTGACGATGGTCGCCCTGGAGCTTCGTCGGTTCATCGCCAGCTCGAGCGCCACGGCGAGCGCGGTGTGAGCACTGCGTGGGTCGTCGCCGCAGGGGTGCTCACCGTCCTGGTGGTGGCGCTGAGCGTGGCGCTGGTCGCGGTGATGAGCCGGCTGTCCGAGCTCGAGGCCAAGGTGTCGCGTCAGCAGCGCCAGCTGACCACGCTTCGTAGCGCCGGCAGTCCCCCAAGGCCGAGCGCGCCGCCGCCTCCTCCGGCAGCGTCGGTCGTCGTGCTGCTCGAGTCGACTCGGGCCACCGACCTGGCGCTGGTCGATGACATCCGCGGCTCCGGGGGGCTCTCGGTCGACGTCCCGACCACCGTCTACGTCACGGACGACGACGAGGGGCGGTCCCTGGTCGAGGGGCTGCCGGTCGACGTCGCGCCGTTCTATCGGGACAGGAGCCTCTCCGACGACTTCCCGAGCGTCGTCGTCCTCGATGCCGACGGCGGGGTGCTTGCCACCGGGTCACCGAGCACCGTCGCCGACCTGGAGTCGCTGGTTCGACCCCGCAGGGCGGCCCACGTCCACTAGTCCTCGATAGTCTTGCTAGTCTTCGCATAGACATGCACCGATCGGTGCGTGGAGTGCGACTGACGGAGTGAGTCATGAGGGTGGCCGTCGCCGGGGCCTCGGGTTATGCGGGCGGAGAGCTGCTGCGCCTGCTGCGCGGGCACCCGGAGCTCGACCTGGCGGTGGCGGCGGCCGGATCAGCGGCCGGCTCGCCCGTCACCTCTGTCCACCCGCAGCTGCCTGACCTCGTCGGCTCGAGCTTCGTCGAGACTCGTCCCGAGGCGTTGGCGCAGTCCGACATCGTCTTTCTCGCCCTGCCGCACGGGGAGTCGGCCGCCCTGGCCCGCGAGCTACCCGACGACCTTCCGGTCATCGATCTCGGGGCGGACTTCCGCCTCGACGACGCTGCCGACTGGCAGCGCTACTACGGCACCGAGCATGCCGGAACCTGGACGTACGGCCTGCCCGAGCTGCCGGGGGCCCGGGAGCGCATCCGACGTTCCACCCGAGTGGCCAACCCCGGCTGCTACGTCACGGCGGTGACCCTCGCCCTGGCTCCGCTGCTGGCCGCCGCGGTCGTCGAGCCCGACGACGTCGTCGTCGTCGCCGCGAGCGGCACCTCCGGAGCCGGTCGGGCACCGAAGTCGACTCTCCTGGCCAGCGAGGTCATGGGAAGCATGAGCGCCTACAAGGTCGGCGGCACCCACCAGCACACCCCGGAGATGGCCCAGAACCTGCGCTACGCGACCGGAGCGGACGTGCGGCTGTCCTTCACGCCGATGCTTGCACCCATGTCACGGGGCATCCTTGCCACCTGCTCGGCCCGGCTGAGCCCGGGAACCAGCGAGGCTGACGTGCTCGACGTGCTGGGTGCGGCCTACTCCGGCGAGCCGTTCGTGCGAGTGCTGCCACCCGGGCAGTGGCCGGTCACGGGGGCGACGCTCGGCTCCAACACCGTTCACCTGCAGGCCGCCGTGGACGGCCACGCCGGTCGCGTCACGGTCGTGGCAGCCGAGGACAACCTGGTCAAGGGCGCAGCCGGGCAGGCGCTGCAGAACGCCAACCTGGTTCTCGGGTTTCCGGAGACCATGGGGCTGCCGGTGGACGGGGTGGCTCCGTGAGCGTCACGGCGGCTCGCGGCTTCCGCGCGTCCGGGGTGAGCGCGGGTCTCAAGAGCTCCGGGGCACCAGACGTCGCGCTCGTCGTCAACGACGGCCCAGCTCATGACGCCGCTGGTGTGGTCACCGCGAACCGGTTCCAGGCCGCCCCGGTCCTCTGGACGGCGCAGGTGCTCAAGGCCGGCCGCGTTCGCGCGGTCGTGCTGAACTCCGGGGGAGCCAACGCCTGCACGGGCCCGGAGGGCTTCGCCGACACCCACCGCACGGCCGAGCACGTCGCCGACCTGCTGGAGGTCGGTGCCGGGGAGGTAGCCGTGTGCTCCACCGGCCTCATCGGGGTGCGTCTGCCGATGGATGCGCTGCTGCTGGGCATCGAGGACGCCGATGGCTCGCTCAGCGCGGACGGCGGGCCGGCGGCCGCCGAGGCCATCATGACGACCGACACGCGTCCCAAGCTGGCGGTGCGCTCCGTCGAGACGCCGGAGGGCCGCTGGACCGTCGGCGGGATGGCGAAAGGGGCCGGCATGCTGGCCCCGTCGCTGGCGACGATGCTCAGCGTCGTCACCACCGACGCCGTCGCCGAGGCGGCCACGCTGGACCGGGCTCTTCGTGACGCGACCCGGGTGACCTTCGACCGCATCGACACCGACGGGTGCGTCTCGACGAACGACACCGTCCTGCTGCTGGCCAGTGGCGCATCCGGAGTGGAGCCCGACGCCGCCGAGCTCACCGAGGTGGTCACCGCTGTCTGCGCCGACCTGGCGGCTGCGCTGGTGGCCGACGCCGAGGGGGCTGAGCACGAGGTCGCCATCGTCGTGGCCAATGCCGTGGACGAGGACGAGGCGGTCGACGTGGCGCGAGCCGTCGCGCGCAGCCTCCTGGTCAAGACGGCCATCTTCGGGCGAGACCCGAACTGGGGCCGGATTCTGGGCGCCGTCGGGTCGACGGCGGCGACGTTCGACCCACAGCAGGTCGACGTGAGCGTCAACGGGGTGATGGTGTGTCGAGGTGGAGCCGCCGGGGAGGACCGATCCCTCGTGGACCTGACCGGGCGCGAGGTGCGGATCGATATCGACCTGCGGGCCGGCGAGGCGACGGCGACGGTGCTCACGACCGACCTGACCCACGCCTACGTCCACGAGAACTCGGCGTACTCGACATGAGCGACACCGCAGGCACGACCAGCACCGGGACACCGTCTCGCGCCGACGCCACGCCACCGGGGTTGGTGGGCGCACTCACCAAGGCGGCCACGCTGGTCGAGGCACTTCCCTGGCTCGAGCGCTTCCACGGCAGCGTCGTGGTCGTGAAGTACGGCGGAAATGCCATGGTCGACCCCGACCTGCGCCGCGCCTTCGCCCAGGACGTCGCGTTCTTGCGGTACGCAGGGCTGCGCCCCGTGGTCGTTCACGGGGGTGGCCCACAGATCTCGGCCATGCTGGCCCGACTGGGCATCGAGTCGCAGTTTCGTGGCGGGTTGCGGGTCACCACGGCCGAGGCCATGGACGTCGTACGCATGGTGCTCGTCGGGCAGGTCGGACGTGAGCTCGTCGGGCTGCTGAACGAGCACGGCCCGCTCGCGGTCGGCATGTCGGGTGAGGACGCGCACCTGTTCACCGCGGAGCGCCGCGACGCCGTCCACGAGGGTGAACCCATCGACGTGGGGCTGGTCGGCGACGTCGTCACGGTGCGACCCGAGGCGGTCGAGGACCTGATCGGTGCCGGGCGCGTCCCCGTGGTGTCAAGCGTCGCCCCTGACGTCGATGGCCAGGTGCACAACGTCAACGCCGACACAGCGGCCGCGGCCCTCGCCATCGCCCTGGGTGCGCAGAAGCTGGTCGTGCTCACCGACGTCTCGGGGCTGTACCGGAGCTGGCCACCGGCTACCCCCCACGACGTGATCAGCCGGCTGTCCGCCGACGAGCTCGAGGCGATGCTGCCCACGTTGGGCACCGGAATGGTGCCGAAGATGGAGGCCTGCCTGCGTGCGGTACGTGGGGGAGTGCCGCGAGCCCACGTCATCGACGGTCGGCTGCCGCACTCGCTGCTGCTCGAGGTGGTGACCGACGCAGGTGTCGGGACCATGGTCATGGGCGAGGAGGGACAGGCGTGAGCGCGATCCTGCAGGCCTACCGGTCGACCGTGATGGGCACGTACGGCACGCCACAGCGGGTTCTCGTCCGTGGCGAGGGGTGCCGTGTGTGGGACGAGGACGGGCGCGCCTACCTCGACCTTCTTGGCGGCATCGCGGTGAACGCCCTCGGGCACGCGCACCCACGGCTGGTCGAGGCGGTCTCGACGCAGCTGGCGACGCTCGGGCACGTCTCCAACCTCTTCACCAGCCCGGTGCAGGTGGCGCTCGCACAGCGGCTCCTCGAGCTTGTAGGGGTGGGGCAGGCGAATGGTCCGTCCGGCGGCGCTGTGTTCTTCGGCAACTCCGGAGCCGAGGCCAACGAGGCTGCCTTCAAGATCGCCCGGCGCACCGGGCGCCCGCGCGTCATCGCCGCGACGGGTGGCTTCCACGGGCGCACCATGGGTGCGCTCGCCATGACCGGCAAGGCGGCGATCACCGAGCCCTTCAGCCCGTTGCCAGGCGGCGTCGAGCACGTCCCCTACGGTGACGAGGGCGCGCTGGAGGCCGCCATGGCCGATGACGTCGCCGCCGTGGTGCTGGAGCCGATCCAGGGCGAGGCCGGCATCCGGGTTCCCCCGCGCGGTTACCTGCGTCGCGCCCGAGAGCTGACGCGAGCGCACGGCGCGCTGCTCGTCCTGGACGAGGTGCAGACCGGGGTCGGGCGCACCGGGGAGTGGTTCGCCTACCAGCACGAGAACGCGCTGGGGGCCTCGACGTCTGCAACGTCCACGACATCGGCCGACGGACCCGCCGCAGACTGGCCGGACGTCCTCACGCTGGCCAAGGGTCTCGGGGGCGGCCTACCCATCGGGGCCGTACTGGCCTTCGGCGAGGCCGCGACCCTGCTGGGACCCGGGCACCACGGGTCGACGTTCGGGGGCAACCCGGTCTCCTGCGCGGCAGCCCTCGCCGTGCTCGACGTGATCGACGACGACGACCTGCGGCACGCAGCGATTGAGCGAGGGGCCCAGCTGGCGCGGGGACTCGCGGCTGCCGGCAGCGAGGCGCCGCGAGGGCAGGGGCTGCTGCTCGGGGTCCCCGTCACGTCGCCGGCGGCCGAGGTCACCGCAGCCGCCCTGGAGGCCGGGTTCATCGTGAACAACGTCGCGCCCGACACGATACGGCTGGCTCCGCCGCTGATCCTGGGCCCGGACGAGGCCGACGAGCTCATCGCCGCCTGGCCGACCATCCTCGAGCGTGCCCAGATCGGAGGCTCCGCATCATGACCCGCCACCTCCTCCGTGACGACGACCTCACTCCCGCCGAGCAGTCCGAGGTGCTGCGGCTGGCGGCCCGCATGAAGGCCGAGCCCCTGGCCGCCCGGCCGCTGGCCGGGCCCGCCACGGTGGCCCTGCTCTTCGACAAGCCCTCGACGCGCACCCGGGTGTCGTTCGCCGTCGGGGTGAGCGAGCTCGGCGGTCAGCCGTTGGTTCTCGACGCGTCCACCAGCCAGCTCGGCCGCGGTGAGACGATCGAGGACACGACCCGGGTCCTGGAGCGCCAGGTGGCGGCCATCGTCTGGCGCACCTTCGCCCAGCAGCGCATCGAGGCCATGGCGGCGGTCTCGCAGGTTCCGGTCGTCAACGCGCTGACCGACGAGTTCCACCCCTGCCAGCTGCTTGCAGACCTGCTCACCGTCCAGGAGCGGTGCGGGTCGCTGAGCGGGCTCACGCTGAGCTTCGTCGGTGACGGAGCCAACAACATGGCCAGCTCGACCCTGCTTGCCGGGGCGACGGCCGGTATGCACGTGCGCATCGGCTCACCGGAGGGGTTCGCACCCTCGCCGGAAGTGCTGGACCGCGCCCGGTCGATCGCGGCCGAGACGGGCGGGTCGGTGCTGCACACCGCAGACCCGGCCGAGGCGTTCGCGTCCGCCGACGTCGTCTCGACTGACACGTGGGTGTCCATGGGCCAGGAGGGCGAGACGATCGATCGTGACGCACCGTTTCGGCCGTTCTCACTCACCCCCGCCAGCCTCGCCCAGGCCGCCGACGACGTCGTCGTCCTGCACTGCCTGCCCGCCTACCGAGGCAAGGAGATCGACGCCGGCTACGTCGACGACCCCGCAAGCCCTATCTGGGACCAGGCCGAGAACCGGCGACACGCGCAGAAGGCGTTGCTGGCCTGGCTGCTCCGTGGGCAGGCGCAGGCGTGAGGACGACCGCTGCCCCGACAGCTACCCCGACCGTGCCCCCCACGAAGGCCGCGCGCCAGCAGCTCATCGCCGACACGCTGGGCCATCACGCCGTCCCGTCGCAGTCCGTCCTCGCCGACATGCTGGCGACCCACGGCGTCGTGGTGACCCAGGCCACCCTCTCGCGCGATCTCGACGAGCTCGGCGCGGTACGGGTGCGCACGGCGACCGGGGACCTCGTCTACGCCCTGCCAGCCGAGGGCGGCGATCGCACGCCCCGGGTCGGTGAGACCCCCACGGCCCTGCACGAGCGACTCGCCCGGATCGCCTCGGAGACCTTGGTGAGCGCTGCGGCCTCGGCGAACCTCGTCGTCCTGCGCACTCCGCCGGGTGCCGCCCAGTACCTCGCCTCGGCGATCGACCACACCGAGATGCCGGCCGTGCTCGGCAGCGTCGCCGGTGACGACACCGTGATGGTCGTCGCGGCCGACCCCACCGGCGGGGATGCCCTCGCCCAGACGTTCCTCGACATGGCAACCAGCCAACGCCACACCTCCGACACATCACCCCAAGGAGCCACACCGTGACCGATCGCGTCGTTCTCGCCTACTCCGGCGGCCTCGACACCTCCGTCGGCATCGGCTGGATCGCCGAGGCCACCGGCGCCGAGGTCATCGCCGTCGCCGTCGACGTCGGCCAGGGCGGCGAGGACCTCGAGACCATCCGCCAGCGCGCCCTCGACTGCGGCGCCGTCGAGGCGTACGTCGCCGACGCCCGCGACGAGTTCGCCGACGAGTACTGCATGCCCGGCGCTGAAGGCGAACGCCCTGTACATGGACCGGTACCCGCTGGTCTCCGCGCTGTCGCGCCCGGTGATCGTCAAGCACCTGGTCGCGGCCGCCCGCGAGTTCGGCGCCACGACCGTCGCGCACGGCTGCACCGGCAAGGGCAACGACCAGGTGCGCTTCGAGGTGGGCATCGCCTCGCTCGCGCCCGACCTCAAGTGCCTCGCGCCGGTGCGCGACCTCGCGCTGACGCGCGACAAGGCGATCGACTACGCCGCGCCAGCACGACCTGCCGATCGACGACACCAAGAAGAACCCGTTCTCGATCGACCAGAACGTCTGGGGCCGCGCCGTCGAGACCGGCTTCCTCGAGGACATCTGGAACGCCCCGACCAAGGACGTCTACGACTACACCGACGACCCGGCCTTCCCGCCGGCGCCGGACGAGGTCGACCTCACCTTCGAGCAGGGCATCCCCGTCGCGATCGACGGTCGGCCGGTCACGCCGCTGCAGGCGATCGAGGAGATGAACCGCCGCGCCGGCGCCCAGGGCGTCGGCCGCATCGACATCGTCGAGGACCGCCTCGTGGGCATCAAGTGCCGCGAGATCTACGAGGCGCCCGGTGCGATCGCGCTGATCGCCGCCCACCGCGAGCTCGAGAACGTCACCGTCGAGCGCGAGCAGGCCCGCTTCAAGCGGGGCGTCGACCAGCGCTGGACCGAGCTCGTCTACGACGGCATGTGGTTCTCCCCGCTCAAGCGCGCCCTCGACGCCTTCATCGACGACACGCAGCGCTACGGTCACCGGCGAGATCCGCATGGTGCTGCACGGCGGTCGGGCCGTGTCGACCGGCCGGCGCTGCGGACGACGCCCTCTACGACTTCAACCTCGCGACCTACGACGCGGGCGACACCTTCGACCAGTCCGCTCGCGCGCGGCTTCATCGAGATCTACGGCCTGCCGGCAAGCTCGCCGCGCGTCGCGACCGGTCGGCACGGTGAGTAGCCCGGACCTGAGAGCCGACGCACGACGGGGCCTGTGGGGCGCCCGCTTCGCGGGCGGGCCGGCCGAGGCGCTGGCCGAGCTGTCGCGCTCGACGCACTTCGACTGGCGGCTGGCTCCGCTACGACCTGGCCGGCATCGGGCCCACGCCCGAGTGCTGCACCGTGCCGGGCTGCTGACCGACGCCGACCTCGCCGCATGCTCGCCGGCCTGGAGTCGCTGGCCGAGGATGTCGGCGCCGGCGCCTTCGTGCCCGCACCCGATGACGAGGACGTCCACGCCGCCCTCGAACGCGGGCTGATCGAGCGCGTCGGCGCCGACGCTCGGTGGTCGGCTTCGTGCCGGGCGCTCACGCAACGACCAGATCGCCACGCTGGTCCGGATGTACCTGCGCGAGCAGTCCCGGCGCCGTCGCCTCGCTGGTTCTCGACGTCGTCGACGCACTCGAGCAGCAGGCCCGGGCACATCCCGACGCGGCCATGCCCGGTCGCACGCACCTGCAGCACGCCCAGCCGGTGCTGCTCGTCCCACCACCTGCCGCTCACGCCTGGGCGCTGCTGCGCGACGTCGAGCGACTGCGCGACTGGGACTCGCCGCGCTGACGTCTCCGGGTACGGCTCCGGTGCCCTCGCGGGGTCCTCGCTTGGCCTCGACCCCGAGGCGGTTGCGGCCGAGCTGGGCTTCTCCGACCTCGGCGGCCAACTCGATCGACGCCACGGCCGCGCGCGACGTGGTCGCCGAGTTCGCGTTCGTGCTGGCGATGATCGGCGTCGATGTCTCCCGGATCGCCGAGGAGGTCATCGCCTGGGCGACCGTCGAGTTCGGCTTCGTCACGCTCGACGACGCCTACTCCACCGGGTCGTCGATCATGCCGCAGAAGAAGAACCCCGACGTCGCCGAGCTGGCCCGCGGCAAGGCGGGTCGGCTCATCGGCAACCTCACTGGCCTGCTGGCGACGCTGAAGGGCGCTGCCGCTGGCCTACAACCGCGACCTGCAGGAGGACAAGGAGCCGGTGTTCGACGCCGTCGACAGCTTCGAGGTGCTGCTCCCGGCCGTCGCGGGCATGGTGGCCACGCTGCGGTTCGACACCGACCGGATGGCGGCGCTCGCGCCGGCCGGGTTCTCGCTGGCCACTGACGTCGCCGAGTGGCTGGTGCGCGCAGGGCGTGCCGTTCCGCGAGGCGCACGAGATCACCGGTGCCCTCGTCCAGGCCTGCGAGCAGCGCGGGGTCGAGCTGGATGGGCTGAGCGACGCCGAGATGCTGGTTGTCTCCTCGCAGCTCACCCCGGGCGTGCGTGACGTGCTCAGCGTGGCAGGCTCACTCGCCGCCCGCGACGGTCGCGGAGGCACGGCGCCGAATCGGGTCGTCGAGCAGCTGGCCGAGCTCGACGCCGAGATCGCCGCCCACCGCTCCTGGACGACCACCTGAGGCCCACCCCCCGCGCCCGCGCCGAAATGACCACGTTTGGTAGGCGTGGGCTGGCTTCACACAGCGGATATGCCGTGTGAAGCCAGCTCAGTGCGTGCAAGGGCCAGCCCACACGCTCGGCCGACGCGCTCGGCAGATACGCCCCCGGCCAACGCCCCCGGCCCACCTTCGCGGGCAGCGCTACAGCAGCGTGGGGAGCAGTTCTGCCAGCTCGGCGTACTCGTCGAGGCGGTTGTACTGGTGGGCGCTCACGCGCAGCGTGCGTCGGGGCCCTCCGAACGCACCCACCACGAAGCCGTCCTCGCGCAGTCGAGCCCCGAGCGGGTCGATCATGGTGGGAGTCTGTCCAGGCAACGGGACGCTGGCCATCGAACCGAGCATCGAGTCCGGCGCCGGGGGCTCGATACCCAGGGCGTCACACAGCAGGTCGCGAGCCTGCAGGGCCAGCCGGCGATTCGCCTCCCGGACGCCGGCCAGGCCTCCGGGATGCATGGCTGACACGGTGGCGACGGCGTCGCCCAGGCACAACCACGGCGAGGGGTCGTCCGTGCCGGTCCAGTCGAACGTGGCATGCAGGCGCGACCGTTGCGGAGCGAACCCGTCCTCCCAGCCGTGGCTGATCACGAGTGGACGCACTCGGTCACGCCAGTCGGGCCGGACGGCTACCGCCGCGCAGCCCCGCGGCGCGCAGAGCCACTTGTGTCCGTTCGCGACCACGAAGGCCGCGCCCATGGCGTCCGCATCCATCTCGACCATTCCGGGGCCGTGGGCAGCATCGACGAGCACCGCGACGTCCGCGCCGAGCTCGGCCACCACCTGCTCGACCGGAAGGCGCAGGGATGTCGGAGAGGTCACCAGGTCGAGGACCACGAGGGCCGTGGTCGCATCGACCCGGTCCAGGACAGCCCTGGTGACCTGGTCCGGCGACTCCAGCGGGAAGGGGATCCTGGCGGTGACGACCCGCAGTCCATGCTTCTGAGCCTCAACCTCGGCGGCGATCCGGGTGGCGTTGTATGCATGGTCGGTGATCACGACGCTGCTGCCGGCAGGGGCGTCGGGGAGAACCGAGCGCAGGACGGCGCCGACCCCGGCCGTTGTGTTGCGCACCATCACGACCCCGGCGGGGTCGGCCCCCAGGACCTGCCCCCAGATGGCTCGGACCTCGTCGAGGGCAGGCAGCAGGTCGCCCTCGACGAACCCGACCGGATCTCGTTCGAACCGCTGGCGCCAGGCGTCTTGGGCCAGCAGCACCGGTCGCGGTACCGCGCCGAACGACCCGTGGTTTAGATGGTGAAGCGAAGGGTCGAGAAGCCACATGTCGACGTCCACGACACGCGAGACTATGGGGACGGGGGTCGTGGAGCCCCCACCTATCGATGCCGAACCAGGAGCAGCCGTGAGCAACGTAGAGGTCCAGATGCCGGACGAGCTGGTCGCAGGCACCTACGCCGACTTCGTGGCGGTGTGGCACTCGCGAGACTCCTTCACGCTCGACTTCGCGGCCCTCGCCGGCCCGCAGACGGTCACCACGAACGAGGCCGGTCAGTCGGTGCCCACCGGCAAGGCGCGGGTTGTTGCCCGCGTGAGAATCCCGCCTGGTCAGGTCTTCGAGCTGATGAAGGCGTTGGAGAAGCAGCTGACCCAGTGGGAGCAGGCCACGGGGGCACGACGGGAGCGATGACGTCAGCCCAGCCCGTGCGGGCCGCCGTCAGAGTTCCTCGACGAGCTCCCCGGGCCAGCCACCACCATCAGGCTGCTGTCGTCCTGCGTGACGGAGGCGCGACCCACCTGGCTCGGCGTGGATGACGGCCGTTCGCGGCTGCCACACTTCTGAGGGTGCGCGCCTGGCTGGAGGACGACGTGGAGGTCGTGGCGCCGAGACTGTTGGGTTGCCTGGTGACGTCCGAGGTCGGCGGCTATCGCGTGGCCGTGCGCCTGACCGAGGTAGAGGCCTACGCGGGGGTCGGGGACGATCCGGCATCGCACGCCTACCGCGGTCGGACCACCCGCAACGCAGCGATGTTCGGTGAGCCGGGCACCGCGTACGTCTACTTCACCTACGGGATGCACTGGTGCCTCAACGTTGTGGTCGGGCCGGTTGGCACGGCGGCAGCGGTGCTCCTGCGTGCCGGCGTCGTCGAGGGGGGTCACGTGGCGGCGCGACGACGACGTACGTCCGAGGGTGGACGTGTCGTGTCTGACCGCGACCTCGCCCGGGGGCCGGCGCGGTTGTGCCAGGCGCTTGGCGTCACGGGCGAGGTGAACGGCCTCGACCTGCTCGATGAGCGCGGTCCCGTCCGGCTGACGCCCCCCGGCCATCCCACGACGCCCCACGACAGGGGACCGCGCGTGGGCGTCAGCCAGGCCGCCGAGCTGCCCTGGCGCTTCTGGCTGCCGGACGAGCCGTCCGTCTCGGCCTATCGTGGCGGTACACGGCAGAGTCGAGGGAAGAGGCGGGACGCATGAAAGGCGTGCAAGGTCGTCCGGTGATGGCCATCCTCGGGACGGCCGACATGGACCGTGCCCTGGTCTTCTACGCCGAGACCCTCGGGTTGTCGGTGATCGCCTCGGACGCCTACGGGACGTCGCTGGAGGCCGGCGGGACCGAGCTGCGCCTGACGAACGTCCCCGCCGTCGTGCCAACCCCGTACTCACAGCTGGCCTGGCGAGTCACCGACCTGAACGCCGTCGCGCTGGCGCTGGAGGAGATCGGCGTCACGATGGTGCGATTCGACCACCTCGAGCAGGACGAGGTCGGCGCGTGGTCGGGCCCCGGTGGCGTGCGCGTCGCCTGGTTCCACGACCCCGACCGCAACCTGCTGTCCCTGGTCGAGGACCCGCAGCGCTGACGGGGTACGTTTCCCGACGCCATGAGCACCGACACCGACGCCATCGACGCCCCGACGTCCGGGCTGCTCGAGGACCTGCAGTGGCGGGGCCTGATCCAGGACTCCACGGACGTCGACCGGCTCCGCCAGCTGCTCGACCAACCGGGCGCAACGTTCTACTGCGGGTTCGACCCCACGGGACCAGGCCTTCACGTCGGACACCTCCTCCAGGTGATCACCGCCCGTCGGCTGCAAACCGCCGGCCATCGACCGCTGCTGCTGGTCGGTGGCGCCACGGGACTGATCGGTGACCCGAAGCCCAGTGCCGAGCGTCAGCTGCTCGACCTCGACACCGCGTCGCGCTGGGCGGGCCAGCTGCGTGGGCAGATGGAGCCCTTCTTCGACTTCGACGGCGAAGCCGCCGCCTCGATGGTCAACAACGTGGACTGGACGGGGCCGCTGTCGACGATCGACTTCCTTCGTGACGTCGGTAAGCACTTCTCGGTCAACCGGATGCTCGACCGCGATGCGGTGGCCCGACGCCTCGACTCGGCCTCGGGCATCTCCTACACCGAGTTCTCCTACGTGCTGCTGCAGGCCAACGACTACGTGGAGCTCTACCGGCGCCACGGCTGCCGGCTGCAGTTCGGTG
This sequence comes from uncultured Actinomycetota bacterium, assembly GCA_963712175.1. Taxonomy (GTDB): domain Bacteria; phylum Actinomycetota; class Actinomycetes; order Jiangellales; family Jiangellaceae; genus CAVQGZ01. Next base: position 481 of record CAVQGZ010000007.1, on the reverse strand, counting down.
GCTCCGACCAGTGGGGCAACATCACGGCGGGAGTCGATCTCGTGCGACGGGTCGAGGGGGAGCAGGTCCACGCGTTCACGACGCCGCTGCTGGTCAAGTCCGACGGCACCAAGTACGGCAAGACCGAAGGCGGTGCCGTCTGGCTCGACCCCGAGCTCACGTCCCCCTACGCGTTCTACCAGTACTGGTTCAACACCGACGACGCCGACGTGGGCATGCTGCTGCGCCGGTTGACGTTCCTCTCGCACGATCGCATCACCGAGCTGGACGAGCTGACCGCGACGCAGCCGGCTCGCCGGGCAGCACAGCGTGCTCTCGCCTCCGAGGTGACGACGCTTGTGCACGGGGCCGACGCTGTGGCAGCCGCGCAGGCGGCATCGGCCGCCCTGTTCGGACGCGGCGACCTCGGGCAGATGGACGCTCGGACGTTGTCCGACGCCCTCACCACGGTTCCGCACGCCGTCGTCGACGGCGCCGCTGC
>CAVQGZ010000006.1:0-30106 GCA_963712175.1 uncultured Actinomycetota bacterium | reverse complement strand
TGAAGTGGCCCCAGTTGGAGCCGCAGTGATGGCTTGAAGTGGCCCCACCCTCGACCGACTAGTCCCCCGTACGTTCGTGTTCGTCTGCCAAGGCGAACTACGTGGCGTGAAGGGGTGGAAGTGAGATCGAGAGTGGAGCAGTTCGAAACTATCCGACGCGATGCCCGCGATGAAGAGCTGTCGATTAGGGCGCTCGCTGACAGGCATCGGGTGCATCGCCGCACGGTTCGGGCCGCGTTGACCGACGCGGTGCCGCCGAGACGGAAGTCGCCGTCGCGGACCGCGCCGGTGCTCGGTCCCTACGAGGCCACGATCCGAGGGTGGCTGGTGGCTGACTTGACCGCGCCGCGCAAGCAGCGCCACACCGCGCGCAGAGTCTGGCAGCGGCTGCTCGATGAGCAGGGCGCGGTGGTCGCGGAGTCCAGCGTGCGCCAGCTTGTGGCCCGGCTGCGGGTGGAGATCGACGGTGGCCGGACTCAGGTGATGGTCCCGCAGACCCACCCGCCGGCGCAGGAGGCCGAGGTCGACTTCGGGGAGTTCCAGGCGGTGATCGCCGGGGTGGTGATGAAGCTGTTCATGTTCTGCCTGCGGTTGTCGCACTCGGGCAAGGCCGTCCACATCGCCTATGCCAACCAGTCCCAGGAGTCGTTCCTTGATGGTCACGTCCGCGCGTTCGTGGCGTTGGGCGGGGTCCCGGTCGGGATGATCCGCTACGACAACCTGACTCCGGCGGTGATCCGGGTCGCGCTGGGTCGCGAGCGGTTGCAGAACCCTCGGTTCGTGGCGTTGCGCTCGCACTACGGCTACGACTCGTTCTTTTGCCTGCCCGGCGTGGAGGGAGCACACGAGAAGGGTGGAGTCGAGGGAGAGATCGGCAGGTTCCGTCGCCGGCACCTGACCCCGGTCCCGCACGTGGGATCCCTGGCGGCACTCAACGAGGCCCTGGCCGCGGCCGATCGTCGCGATGACGCCCGGCGGATCGGGTCGCGGGCGGAGACCGTCGGTGTCGCTGCGGCCCGTGAGCAGCCGCTGCTGCGCCCGCTGCCGGGTGAGGTCTTCGACGTCGCGCTCGTCTTGTCGTGTCGTGTCGACACCAAAGCCAGGGTCTGTGTCCGCCAGTCCTACTACTCCGTGCCGGCCCGCTACGCCGGTCGCCGCCTGGAGGTCAGGCTCGGGGCGGACACGGTCCGCGTCCTCGACGCCGGCACGGTCGTGGCCACCCACACCCGCTCGCTGCACAAGGGCAGCGAGGTCTTGGTGTTGGACCACTACCTGGAGGTCCTCACGCGCAAGCCCGGCGCGTTGGCCGGCGCCACAGCGCTGGCGGCTGCCCGCGCCGGCGGCGCGTTCACCCGAACCCATCAGCGGTTCTGGGATGCCGCGCGCCGTCAGCTCGGCGACGGGCCCGGCACCCGGGCCCTGGTGGGGGTCTTGCTGCTGCATCGGACTCTTCCCGCGGTCGCGGTCATCGCCGGGGTCGATGCCGCACTGGCGATCCCCAGCGTCGATCCCGACCTCGTCGCCGTCGAGGCGCGACGCTCGATGCTGGCCGGTACCACCCCACCGCCGGTGCCCCTGCCCGCCGCTCTCGCCGCCACCGTGCCCGCCGCAGTCGAACGGCCCGTGCCGTCCCTGGCCGGCTACGACGACCTCCTGAACGGAGCAACCGCATGACCACCACGCCCGCACTCAGCGTGCTCAGCGACCAGGCAGCCGAGGCCGCGATCGGTGCGGCAACCCGCACCCTGCAACTGCCCACGATCCGTGAGAACGCGATCCCCATGGCCGCTGCGGCATCCAAGCAGCGCCTGTCCCACAAGGCCTACCTGGCCGAGGTCCTCACCGCCGAATGCGACGAGCGCGATGCCCGTCGTCAGGCCCGCCGGGTCAAGGAAGCCAAGTTCCCACGCACGAAGAGGCTCACCGACTTCGACACCAGCCACCTGCCCGACCTACCCGCAGCCACGGTGGCCGACCTCGCCTGCTGCGCCTGGATCGACCGGGGAGAACCCCTGGTCCTGCTCGGCGACTCCGGCACGGGCAAGACCCACCTACTCATCGCGCTGGGCACCGCAGCCGCCGAACAGGGACGCCGCGTGCGCTACGTCACCACAGCCGCTTTGGTCAACGAACTCATCGAGGCAGCCGACGACAAGGAACTGTCCCGCGTCGTGGGCCGCTACGCCCGACTCGACCTGCTTTGCCTCGACGAACTCGGCTACGTCCACCTCGACCCTCGTGGAGCCGAACTCCTGTTCCAGATCATCACCGCCCGCGAGGAACGAGCATCCATCGCCTGCGCGTCCAACGCCCCCTTCAGCGAGTGGGGCGCCACGTTCACCGACCCCCGCCTTGCCGCCGCTGTCGTCGACCGGCTCACCTTCAACGCCCACATCATCCAGACCGGCACAGCGTCCTACCGCCTCCGCGCCAGCCGACGAAAGGAGCCCCCCAGCCACACCTGACCCGACCCCCACAGGGGTGGGGCCAAATCAGAGCATCACAGTGGGGCCAAATGGGGTTGTCATTCTCAGGTGACAGCCAACACGACTCCTAGTGGTACGACTTCCGGTACCAGTGTGCCATCTGGTGCCCACACTGACCACCGCTCGCTGCACAAGTTCGGCTGCACACCGATGTTGACCCACACCGCCGCCAGAGGACGCACCGCGACGAGCCTGGATTCGATCCACGGGGCCGCATCGCCTGCGCCCAGTAGGGGCTACGACGTCGGTCATGGGTTTGTGGTCCACCTGCCTGGCAAGGTCGCCCTACCGGCTGGCCTCGAGCCTGGCTACAGCTGGAGGTGTGCCCGAAGGGCGTCGTCGAGTCGTTCCATGACGTGGGGCGGGACACGCCCCATGACCGTGCCCAACCGATGCACCGACACCGAACGGATCTGTTCGCACTGTGCTTTGGAGTCCACCCGCAGGCCGGTCTCGTCGGCTGTCAGCAGGGCCTGGAACGGGAAGACACGGGTGACGTTGCTGGTGACTGGGACTACGGTCACGACACCGCGGCCCAGCCGGGCTGCGGTGGCATTGGCGCGGTCGTTGCTGACCAGGACCGCGGGGCGCCGCTTGCCGGCTTCGCTTCCCTGTGTCGGGTCGAGATCGGTCAACCGGATCTCACCGCGCAGCATCGACGAGCCCGTCCGCAAGACTTGTCTCCCACGCGGCGGCATCGCCTGAGGCTTCCCACTCCTCCCATGCGGCCGCGTACGCGTCGTCTAGGGCAGGGTCACCCAGCATTCGGATGGCGCGCTGGATCGCCGCAGAGCGTGAGGTGAGTCCCGCCGCGTCGGCGTAGCGGTCCAGGGTGGCGACGTCTTCCTCGGACAGGCTGACACTCAACTTCATGAAGCAATCCTACCCTGGTAGGACTGACGATGCTACTAGGGTAGCGCTTCGGCGTCGGCCGCACACTGATCGTCCTGTGGGTGCGTCACAGCGCCGCCTGTCGCCCCACTTGCGGCCCGACCACGGACGCACTGCATGCGGCTATGTGGTCGCGCCTGGGCGCCCGTACTCCGCACTGATCGTCGGGCCAGCGGAGCGTCCCAACCCGCGGGCACCCGGCCGGCTGCGGTGAGGCCGGCTGGCCTCACCGACGAGCCGCGGACTAGCTGGCTGCTGCCTCCGCCGGTGCCATCACATCGGTCATGTTCGTCAGCCCCCAGTGGGCGACGATCTTGTCGTCCCGGACCTGGTAGATGTCGATCACGGCGATGTCGACCCGCTTCCCGCTGGCCGGGAATCCCATGAACTCGCCTTGGTGCGTCCCGCTGAAGGTCGCCCGCATAGCCACCTTGTCCCCGTCTTGGAGCATCTCGTGGGCGGTGATGGAGAAGTCGGGAATCGCCACTTGGGCCATCTTGAACACCTGCCGCGGCGCCTCTCGGGTGGTGTCCATCCCGGGGAGGGCTTCGTGCTCGACGAAGTCCTCGGCCAGGTAGCGGTCGATCGCCGCATCAACGTCCTGGCCAGCCGCCAAGGCGTCGTAGAACCCCTGGACCAGCGCCTTGTGGTCGGCCATGCGGATGTCCTTTCGAGACCCGGCGGCACGGCTCTCGGAAGGACTCCGACGGCCCTCCGTGCTCCGGATGAGCGAAACCTAGCGCCACACTCACCCGCTCACCCCCGTTTCCCAGCACACTCGGATCGCGGCCACACGAGCACTGCTCACGGCCGAGGGTCGGGCCGGCGGGCACCGGGCGCGCGACAGCCAGCGTTCACACCAAACGGGTGTCCGATGCGGTGGCGTAGGCCTCGCTCAGGGCCGCCGCGGCGAGGGTCAGTGATCGGATGATGTCGGCCCGCTGCTCGACGGTTGCGTCGGGACCGTCTCCCAGGTCGGCCTCGAGTGGGGCGTCACCGAAGGCCTGTCGGATGCGCCGCTTCTCGGTGGCAGTGAGGGTGAAGATCGCTCCCTGCAGGACGAATCCGTGGACTAGCGACGCCACCTCAGCCTGACCCAGCGGGTCCAGACCGGGATGCACCGCGAGGACCACGTCGAGCCATGCCAGGTCGTCGGCCTCGCTGTCCTCGAACCGGTCGCTGATCAGGCTGTAGACCAGCACCGAGGCGGCCCGCACGCCCGGGGAGTCCTGTTCGCGCTCGTCGTAGGGCATCCGGGAGGCCCGCTCAATCAGCGCCTCCGCCCGGTCGCCGTCACCCGAGCCGAGAGGCTCGGATCGCCTTGGTGAGCAGGTTCTCCGCCCCGGCGATCTGGGCGGAGAAGCGCGCGTTGAGCATGCGGCCGGACTGGCGGGCCATCTCGCGAAACTCCGCCCGCAGGCCATGGCCAGGGTCGAACTCGGCCGGGAACGGGTCAGACATCGACGTGACACTAGCGACCCGACCGTGCCCTCTCCTCGCGGCGTGGCAGTCGCCGAGACCCACCGATACCCGGGGCGGAGCGCCGCCGTCGCCAGGCGCGATGTGCCACGTCGACTCCCCCCGGTGGAGACAGGAGGGTCGAGAATCGGGGGCGATCCCAACGCCGTGGCCAGCGGGGCTCCACCACCGACCTCACCGCCACCAACAGGCCCGTGCCGTTCCGTGACGCGCCACACCAACCGCTGCCCCGCACCCCCGATGAGAGCTCACCACCGCACGCGCCCGGCTGAGCTCCCGAACTCCTGACACCCCCGACCGGTCATCCCCCGGAACCGGACAGAGGCGTCAGAACCGCTTCCGATGCCCCGGAAAAGCGGCGCTGACCTACACCGATGCTGGAGCCGGCGAGGGGACTCGAACCCCTAACCACCTGTTTACAAGACAGGTGCGCTGCCAGTTGCGCCACGCCGGCGATGACCCACGAAGTCTACGGTCGCGGCCGCCGGTAGACCCGACTGCGCTTCATCGGCCCAGCAGCTCTGTCTCGACCTCATCGATCGTGGCGCTGTCGCAGAATCCGAGCCCTTGCGCCACCTCAGCGGCCGCCAGGGCATCAGGAACGAAGTGGAACTGAACCCCGTTCGCTTGCGCTTCCGTGGCGCGTGCCGTCAGCTGCTCGGCGCGATCGGCCAGGTGTGGGCCGACATCGATGATCACGATGGCCGCCACCTGCGTCGGGTGGCTTCCGGCGATCTCCAGGTACACCTCGGGGTCGCCCTGACCGGAGTCCCCGATCAGCACGAATCGCGTGGACGGGTACGCGTTGAGCAGTCGCCCGATGGAGTTGCGCTTGTGCTCCTTGCCCGACCTGACGATGTAGCGGTCGGTCGGACCCCAGTCGGTCAGGAAGAGCGGGCCTCGCGGGAACCCGCGGCCCTGCAGGAACTTCGTGAGAAGCGGGTACATGGCCCACGACCCCGTCGACACGTAGAAGAAGGACGGCAGGGACGCCACGACGCCCTCGGCGTCACCGGGACCACGGTTGAGGCCGCGGTAGAGCGAGGCCATGCCCGGGATGGCGTCGCGGCTGTTCGCGTCGCCGACGAGCGTCGTGAGCATCGCCCGCACGCCCTCGGTGACGCGGGAGCGCAGCACCGTGTCGTCGATGTCGCTGATGACGGCGAACGGGGCCTCGGGATCAGGCACCAGGACACGTCCCCTGCCGGTCACCGCGTCTGCGTCGACCTCGTCGGGCACGAGCGTCACGTCCACGCGGTGCCAGCCCGGCTGGAGTCCAGGCACCGTGAGCGTTGTCGCCGCGTAGCCCCGACGTTCGGTCGTGACCTGGGTCTCGACCTCGCCGACGCGCACGACGACGTCGACCTGGGGAAGACCCAGAGCCCCGTACCGGCGCATGTTCTGCTTCGCCACGTCGTAGAAGGGCAGGCCCTGACCCGCTTCGGGGGTTGCCGGCTCCTCGAGGACCCTGAGGTGGACACGGACCTCGTCGCCGACCACGTAACCACGATGGACGACGACGTCTATCCCGCGGAACGACCCGGCTCCGAACTTGCGGTCGCGCCGGTAGTGCGAGAGGCGGCGATCCAGATCAGAGACCAGCCGCGCCGCCTGGGCACTGCGCACAGCCTTCCCCAGCGTGCGACGGGGATGCCGAACTGCCCGGACGGTTTCGTCGATCACGACCCAAGCCTGTCAGGACTGCCGGCGCCTCGCTGCTCGAGACCTTCGTCAGGTGGTTGCGGAGTTGATGTACTGCGCCAGCGAGTCCCGCTCGGTCTCGAGCTCGTTGACCCGCGCCTTGACCAGGTCGCCGATGCTGACCAGTCCCCCGAGCCGGTCGTCGACGAGAACCGGCAGGTGGCGGATGCGCTGCTGGGTCATGACGGCAAACACGACGTCCACGTGCTCGTCGGGCTCGGTGCAGACCACCTCGCGGGTCATGATCGTGGCGATGTCCTCGGACAGGACGGCCGCTCCGCGTGCCGCGAGACCGCGCACGACGTCACGCTCGGAGACGATCCCGTCCACGTGCTCGCCGTCGGCGGAGACCACCGTGGCTCCGATGCCGAACTCGGCGATCACGTCGAGGAAGTCACGCACCGTGGTGTCGGGTGGGACGGTGACGACGTCACGCCCCTTGCCGCGCAGCACGTCCGAGATGTGCATCCACAACCCCTCTCTCCACCGACGACCGCCAGACGCTGAGACCGACGAGACCCGACACGACACGGTAGAGCAGGAGGTGCGGCTCCGGAAGGGTCTTCAGCGCAGCCGTCGCCGAAGACCGGGCGCCACGAACAAGCGGCGTGGCGCCACACCGAACCCCTTACATGAGCGGCCGGTGTACGGCACACTGGTCCTCGTCCCTCTCCACTACGGATCGTCCGGCACGTACCTGCCGGTGGAAGGCAAGGTGCTTCATGGCAACCGTCCAATACGACCAGGCCTCGCGTCTTTACCCTGGCGCTGACTCTCCGGCCGTCGACAAGCTGAACCTCGACATCCAGGACGGCGAGTTCCTCGTGCTCGTCGGCCCCTCGGGCTGTGGCAAGTCCACGGCGCTGCGGATGCTCGCGGGCCTCGAGGAGGTCACCTCGGGCAGCGTGCACATCGGTGACCGCGATGTCACCCACATGGCACCCAAGGACCGCGACATCGCCATGGTGTTCCAGAACTACGCGCTGTACCCGCACATGACCGTCGCGGAGAACATGGGCTTCGCGCTGAAGATCAAGGGCACCCCGAAGGACGAGATCCGCACGCGCGTCGAAGAGGCCGGCAAGATCCTCGACCTCGAGCAGTACCTGGAGCGCAAGCCCAAGGCGCTGTCGGGTGGGCAGCGGCAGCGTGTTGCCATGGGCCGTGCGATCGTCCGTCAGCCCCAGGTGTTCCTCATGGACGAGCCGCTGTCGAACCTCGACGCGAAGCTGCGTGTCTCGACCCGTACCCAGATCGCCTCGCTCCAGCGCCGCCTGGGCATCACCACGCTCTACGTGACGCACGACCAGATCGAGGCCATGACGATGGGCGACCGCGTCGCGGTGCTCAAGGACGGCCTGCTGCAGCAGGTCGACAGCCCGCTGAACCTCTACGACACCCCCGGCAACGTCTTCGTCGCCGGGTTCATCGGCTCGCCTGCGATGAACATCGCCGAGTTCACCATCGAGGGCGACAAGGCCGTCGCGCCCTACGCCACGATGTCGCTCCCGGGGCCGGTGCTCAACACGGCGCGCAAGGACGGCAAGATCACGATCGGCTTCCGCCCCGAGGCGCTGGAGCTCTCCTCCGAGGGCACGGAGAACGCCTTCCCTGTCGACGTCGACATCGTCGAAGAGCTCGGCTCCGACGCCTTCGTCTACGGCGAGCCGGCCGGCGGCGGCGGGGGGGCGCTGCGCACGGAGAACATCATCGCGCGCATCGACCCGCACGACGCCCCTCGCAAGGGTGACAAGGTCTGGCTGAGGCCCAAGTCCCAGGCCCAGCACTTCTTCTCCGGAGCGAACGGGCAGCGCATCGACTCCGAGACCGGTGAGCTGGTAGCGGTGACCGGCTAGACCTGTACTGCCGTCGGACGGCGTCGGACTCGCCTCGGCGGGCCGGCGCCGTCCGCGCGTTCGCCCCTGAGCACCCATGGAGGCAGCGGTGGAGCTCAACATCCTGGCCAACCCCAACGAGCAGAGCGACCTGATCGACCTGCCGTGGGACATGCCTCTGGAGGAGTGGCCATCGTGGTATCTCGTCGCCCTGCCGCGGGGCATCTCCCGACACGTCGTGCGCTTCGTGCGTATCAACCAGAAGGTCTACGCGTTCAAGGAGATCGTCGAGTCGTTCGCGACACGTGAGTACCGCCTGCTGCGCGACCTGCAGCGCATGGACTTCCCATCCGTCACGCCCGTGGGTGTCGTCAGCGGACGGGAGAAGCCCGACGGCACTCGGCTCGACTCCATCCTGATCACGCGACACCTCACCTGGTCGCTGCCCTACCGGGCGGTCTTCTCCGGCAGCCTCCGACCCGGCACCGTCGACCGCCTGTTGGACGCCCTCGTCGCCCTGATCGGCCGGCTCCATCTGATCGGCTTCGCGTGGAACGACTGCTCGCTGTCCAACACTCTCTTCCGTCGCGACGCCGGCGCCTTCGCGGCCTACCTCGTCGACGCCGAGACTGGCGACCTGCACGGCAGCTTGAGCGACGGGCAGCGCCAGCACGACATCGAGACGGCGCACCTGAACATCGCCGGTGAGCTCATGGACCTGCAGGCAGGCGGAGTCCTCGACGAGCACCTCGACCCCATCGCGCTCGCGGCCGAGGTGCCGGCTCGCTACAACCACCTGTGGGGTGAGCTGACCGGCATCGAGGAGTTCCAGTTCGGTGAGCGCTGGCGCGTCGCCCAGCGCATCGAGCGGCTCAACGCCCTCGGGTTCGACGTCGACGAGCTCAACATCGTCACCGACATCGGTGGGCGGACCGTCCGGATCCAGCCCAAGGTCGTCGAGGCAGGGCACCACTCCCGCCGACTGATGCGTCTGACGGGCATCGACGTCGAGGAGAACCAGGCCCGGCGCCTGCTCAACGACCTCGACGCGTACAAGGCCGCGACCGACCAGCAGGCCGAGTCCGAGCAGCTCGTGGCGCACGAGTGGCTGTCGAGGGTCTACCAGCCCGTGGTCACAGCGATCCCCAAGCAGATGCGCGGCAAGCTCGAGCAGGCCGAGGTCTTCCACGAGGTGCTGGAGCACCGCTGGTACCTCTCGGAGCAGCGTGGCCAGCAGGTCCCACTCGACGAGGCCGTCGACAGCTACCTGAACGACGTTCTCGCCCACAAGCCCGACGAGGCAGCGGTGCTCGGCTCGGCGGTTCGCCCCGGCGAACCCGTCCGGGTCGATGTCGAGCTCGAGGACACCCAGCCGTTTCGACTCCCCTGGGACGAGCTGGACGAGTCCTGACCCGCGACCCCCGCCGGAATGACCACGTTTGGTAGGCCAGGGCTGGCTTCACACAGCGGGTACGCCGTGTGAAGGCGGTACACGCCGAGCAAGGGCCCGCCGAGCAGGGGCCCGGCCGAGGATGCCCGCCGGCCCAGCCCCGATCGAGTCAGCCGCGCCGAGCCGCGGCGACGGAGAACAGGGCGATCCCGGTCGCCACGGACGCGTTGAGCGACTCAACGTCCCCCTCGATCGGGATGGACGCCACCACGTCGCACTTCTCGCGGACGATGCGCGAGAGCCCCTTGCCCTCCGACCCAGTCACCAGGACGAGCGGCTCGGTGGCCAGCTCCAACGACCCGATGTCGGTGTCGCCGCCGCCGTCCAGCCCCACGACGAACACGCCCGCCTTGCGGTACGCGTCGAGCGCTCGCGACAGGTTGGTCGCCCGCGCCACCGGGACGCGCGCGGCCGCGCCGGCCGAGGTCTTCCACGCCGACGCCGTCATGCCGGCAGACCGCCGCTCTGGAACGAGGACGCCGTGGGCCCCGAACGCCGCAGCGCTACGCACGACTGCACCCAGGTTGCGGGGGTCGGTCACGCCGTCCAGGGCCACGATCAGCACCGTCTCGCCTGCGTCGATCGCCCGCGCGAGCAGGTCGTTCGGGTGGGCGTACTCGTACGGCGGCACCTGGAGCGCGAGCCCCTGGTGGGGAGCATCGCCGGTCAGCCGGTCGAGCTCGCGGCGCGGCGACTCCATCACCGGCAAGCTGCGGCCGGCGGCGAGCTTCAGCGCCTCTTTCACCCGGTCGTCGGCATCGATCCGCTCCGCGATCAGCAGCGCCGATGCGGGGACGCCCTCGCGCAGCGCCTCCACCACCGGGTTGCGGCCGGCCACGACCTCGGTTGTCGGCTTGCCCTTCGAGCGCGAGCCACCGGACCGGCCACGCGACGACCCGCCCCGGCCCGAACCCGACCCCGAACCCGACCCCGACCCCGACCCCGAACCGGCCCCTGACCCCCGCCGGTAGGCGACGTGCCCGGGACGGTCGGCTGCCTTCGGCGTCGGGCCTTTGCCCTCCAGCGACCGCTGACCCTTGCCACCGGTCCCGGTGGTGGCGCCCTTCTTGGTGCCCGGCTTGCGCCGCGACCCCGACCGCTGGGAGTTGCCTGCCATCAGCTGCCCACCTCGATGGTCCACCGCGCACCGGACGGGGTGTCCTCGACCACGACGCCCAGCGCGCTCAGGCGGTCGCGGATGGCGTCGGCCGTGCTGAAGTCGCGAGCGGCCCGGGCCGCCGTCCGCTGGTCGAGCAGCATCTGGACGAGGCCGTCGACGACCGTCCGCAACGTGTCGCCCTCTCCCCCGGCTCGCGACGACCAGGGTTCGGCGAAGGGGTCGAGGCCCAGCACCCCGAGCATGGCGCGGACGCTGGCGACTGTCCCGCGAAGGGCGGCGGAGTCCCCGCCGGCCAGCAGCGCGTTGCCCTCGTGCACCACCTCGTGGATCGCCGCGACCGCTGCCGGCACGCCGAGGTCGTCGTCCATGGCCGCGACGAAGTCGGCGCACGCGATGCCCGGTTCGACGGGGCCGGTCAGCTCGACAGCGCGCTCCAAGAAGCCCTCGACACGACGAAAGGCCACGCCAGCCTCGGCCAGGGCCTCCTCGGAGAACTCGATGTTGCTCCGGTAGTGCGGCGCAACGAGGTAGTAGCGCAGCTCGATCGGCCGCACGCGTTGCACGACCTCGCTGACCAGCAGCGAGTTGCCCAGTGACTTGCTCATCTTCTCGCCCGAGGTCGTCACCCAGGCGTTGTGCACCCAGTAGCGCGCGAAGCCCCGCCCGACCGCGGCCGACTGCGCCAGCTCGTTCTCGTGGTGCGGGAAGCGCAGGTCGAGACCGCCGCCGTGGATGTCGAAGGTGTCGCCCAGGTACTTGCCCGCCATCGCCGAGCACTCCAGGTGCCAGCCCGGACGTCCGACGCCCCAGGGCGTCGGCCAGGAGGCGGAGGCCGGCTCGTCGGGCTTGGACCCTTTCCACAGCGCGAAGTCGCGCGGGTCGCGCTTGCCCCGCGGGTCGGCGTCGACGGCCGGCTCCATGTCGTCGGTGCGCTGGCCTGACAGCTCGCCGTAGCGGGGCCACGAGCGCACGTCGAAGTACACGTCACCGGAGGCGTCGTCCGGTGCGTAGGCATGACCGGCCTCGATGAGCTCGTCCATGAGCGCCACCATCTCGGTCACATGGCCGGTGGCACGCGGCTCGTGGGTGGGGGCCGTGCACCCCAGGACGTCGTAGGCGTCGGCGAAGCTTCGCTCGTAGGTGGTCGCCCACGCCCACCAGGGCACCCCGGCCTCGGCCGACTTCGCCAGGATCTTGTCGTCGATGTCGGTCACGTTGCGGATGAACGTCACCTCGTACCCGCTGCGATCGAGCCACCGCTGCAGCACGTCGAAGACGAGCCCTGACCGGATGTGCCCGATGTGCGGGGCCGCCTGCACGGTGGCGCCACAGAGGTAGATGCCGACCTTGCCCTGCTCCAGGGGTTCGAAGGGTCGGACCGACCGCGTCGCGGTGTCGTAGAGGTGAAGCGCCACGCATCAAGCCTACGGCCGCTCACGGCACTCGCCGGCCACAGCGCGACGCCGCTGGCCGCCCGGCGTTACCTGCCCCAGACGATCGCCGTGGCCACGGCCGCGATGCCCTCGCCCCGACCGGTGAGGCCGAGCCCATCGGTTGTCGTCCCGGCCAGCGACACCGGGGCCCCGACTGCGGCGCGCAGCACCGCCTCAGCCTCGTTGCGGCGCGTCCCGATCTTCGGACGGTTCCCGATCACCTGCACCGACACGTTCCCGACCTCGAAACCTGCTTCGGCCACGACGCGCGCGACCTCGCCGAGCAGCGCGACTCCGCTCGCCCCCGACCACTCCGGACGGTCGGTGCCGACGACGGCACCGAGATCACCGAGCCCAGCCGCCGACAGCAACGCGTCGCACGCAGCGTGGGCGGCGACATCTCCGTCGGAGTGCCCGGCACACCCGGCAGGCTCGGACTCCCACAGCAGGCCCGCCACCCAGCACGGGCGGCCAACCTCAAGCGGGTGGACGTCCACCCCCACGCCCACCCGCGGCACGACCGGCTTCGTCACGACGCGCCGCCTTCGTGGGCGGCCGCCCGCTGGGTGAGCACCGCGTCGGCCAAGATGAGGTCGAGTGGGCGGGTCACCTTGAAAGCAGTCTCCTCCCCTGGCACGACGGCGACGCCGTGGCCCAGTCGCTCGACGAGCCCGGCGTCGTCGGTCGCGTCGAGGTTGCCCGCGAGACTCGCGGCGTCGTAGGCGGCGTCGAGGACGTCGCGCCGAAACCCCTGAGGGGTCTGAACGGAGCGGAGGTCCGTACGGTCGACGGTGCCCGACACGAGGGGCAGCGAGCCATCCGCGGGCAGTTCCACGCGCTTGACGGTGTCCACGACCGCGAGCCCCGGAACCACCGCGACGTGTCCGGCCCGTACCGCGGCATCGACCGCGTCGACGAGACCGACGGGGGTCAGCGGACGGGCGGCGTCGTGCACCAGGACGACGTCCACGTCGTCAGGAAGAGTCTTCAGCGCGCGCAGGACCGACTCCGACCGGGTAGATCCACCGGCCACGACAGTGATCTCGGCGTCCAGCCCCAGCCTGTCGAGCACCGTACGGACGTGGTCGACATCGTCTGCGGGCGCCGCGACGACGACGCTGCCGACCGCATCGGAGGACGCCAGCAGGCGCGCGGAGTGCACGATCAGGGGCTCGCCGTGAAGGTGGCGAAGGGCCTTGGGCCCGCCCGCTCCGAGTCGCTCACCCCGACCAGCCGCCGGGACGACAGCCGCGGTGCTCAGCTGGCGAGAACCTCGTCGAGAACGGCCTCGGCCTTGTCCTCGTTGGTCTTCTCAGCGAGCGCGAGCTCGGAGATCAGCACCTGCCGCGCCTTGGCGAGCATGCGCTTCTCCCCGGCCGACAGGCCGCGTCCGCCTTCGCGACGGGTGAGATCGCGGACGACCTCGGCCACCTTGATGACGTCGCCGGAGGCCAGCTTCTCGAGGTTGGCCTTGTAGCGGCGCGACCAGTTCGTCGGCTCCTCGACGTACGGCTCACGGAGAACGTCGAAGACCTTCTCCAGGCCTTCGCGGTTCACCACGTCCCGGACGCCGACGAGGTCGACGTTGTCGGCAGGAACTCGGACGGTGAGGTCGCCTTGGGCGACCTTCAGGACCAGATACGTGCGCTCGACGCCCTTGATCGCGCGTGACTCGATCGCCTCGATGAGCGCAGCCCCGTGGTGGGGGTATACGACGGTCTCTCCGACATTGAAAGCCATAGAGTGCTGACCCCTTTCGGTGACACAATCGTAACACGCGAAGAAGGTCCCGTCTGCCCCAAGTTCGAACATCACCGCAGGTCAGGGGCTTGACAAATGTCGGAAGTCATGGCACGCGCGAACATGTTCTACGCCTTGGCGGTACCCCCACACTCCCCGTCGCGGCGGCGATCAGGCCGTCGCCGGCGGGCGGCATCGACTCGTGGGGTTCCCTCGTGCGGCGATCCAGGCCATGCTTGTCGACATGTCTGGCGGGCTCGAGCAGGGACCAGGTCCCGGAGCGCTGCCCGACCCCGACCGCGTGGTGATCCCGGACGACGCGTCCGCGCTCGAGGCTGAGGTGTGGGCCTGGCGAGCCGAGCAGCGACGGCAGGGTCGTCCCGTCCCCTGGCAGGGTCCCGGTCGCAGCGCACCATGGCGCCTCGCCGGGCGCATGGGTCCCATGATTCTCGGCGCGATGCTGCTCGTGGCGTTCCTCGCCAGCCTCGCCACCACGGTTCGCCCGGCGACCGTCGACACCGTCCCGGCGGCACCCGTGGCGCGCACGAGCGTGCCGGACGGTCAGGTCGGCGGGCTCCTCCCGCCGGGCATCGTGGACGTGGACGGGGCCACCACGTCGACACAGGCCATCCGGCCGGCGACCCTCGTGCTCGTCCCCGCCGCCGGAGCGAGCCCCGAGCTGCTGGACGCGGTCTACCTGCAGTCGCAGGCCTACGGCGTGCCCATGGCACTTGTCGGCCCGCCAGAGCGCGAGGTGCTGCTCGCTCGGTCCGCCGCCGACGTGGGGGCCGGGACGCTGCCGGTCGTGATCGACCGCTCCTCGGCCATCGCCGAGTCGATGGGGCTGTCCCCGCGGGCTGACACCACGGTCGTGGTGGTCGGTACCGACGGACGGATCCACACGATCGTGGAGAACCCCGCCACGGGCATCCAGCTGCAGACAGTGCTGTCGCGTGCGGCCGTCGGGGGCGCGCCCGTCGGCGCGCCGTCGTCCACGACGTGACCGCCGCGACAGCCGGGTCGCGCCGCACCCGGCGCGCTCGCCCACTACGCTGCGGGGCCGTGACCCTCCTGCTGCCACCGCGTTCACGCCGACTCGCCACCCTTCTCGCCGCCGCCGGTGCCACCGTGGCGCTGGCCGGGTGTGGGACGAACGTCGGAGCCCAGACGCAGGACTGGTACGACCCCACCGACGGCACCAACAACTCCGCCGAGACGACGCTGGACGGCATGGCGGTGCGCGGCATCGTCGTGGTGTCGGACGGCTCGGACGCGACGGTCGTCGGCACGTTCGTGAACACCGGAGCCGACTCCGACGGGGTCTCCTCCATCAGCGTCGAAGGCCAGCGGGCCAGGATCACCGGCGACCTCGATGTCGAGCCCGGTCAGTCCGTTCGCTTGGGGCCCCCCGGTGAGGCGCGCGCCCAGGCGAGCGGAGCCGACCTGGAGCCGGGGTCGACCGCAATGGTCGAGATCAGCTTCGACACCGCCCCGAAGGAGGAGCTGACCGCGATCGTGCGTGCTCCCGAGGGCGAGTACGAGGAGTCGGGACCGGAGTAGGGCGAGCGGTCGAGGTCTAGGGCTCGAACTTGTAGCCGAGCCCTCGCACCGTGACGATGTGCCGCGGAGTCGCGGAGTCGGGCTCGACCTTCGTGCGAAGCCGCTTCACGTGGACGTCCAGCGTCTTGGTGTCGCCCACGTAGTCCGCGCCCCAGACGCGGTCGATGAGCTGGCCGCGCGTGAGCACCCGTCCGGCGTTGCGCAGCAGGATCTCCAGCAGCTCGAACTCCTTGAGCGGGAGCTTCGTCTCCACCCCGTGCACCGTGACCACGTGCCGCTCGACGTCCATCCGCACGGGTCCGGCCTCGACGACCGCCGACGGGCCGTCGCTGTCGCCGCCACCGCGGCGCAGAACAGCGCGCACACGGGCGACGAGCTCGCGGGAGGAGAACGGCTTGGTCACGTAGTCGTCCGCGCCGAGCTCGAGGCCGACCACCTTGTCGACCTCGCTGTCCTTCGCCGTCACCATGATGACCGGGACGCTGGAGCGCGCCCGCAACGCCTTGCACACCTCGGTGCCCGACATGCCGGGCAGCATGAGGTCCAGCAGCACCAGGTCGTGGCCGGTGCGGTCGTACTCCACCAGCGCGGCGTCGCCGTCGCCGGCCACGGTGACCGTGTAGCCCTCCTTGCGAAGCAGGTACGACAGGGCGTCGCTGATCGACTCCTCGTCCTCGACTACCAGTACGTGGGTCACGCGGTTCCCTCCGTGACGTCAGCGGCCGTCGAGTCGACGGGCCGCACGGGGTCGGCTGTGGTGTGGCTACCCGGGTGCCGCGGCAGGCGCAGCGTGAACGTGGAGCCCGCGCCGTGCGAGCTCCACACCGAGACCTCGCCGCGGTGCGCGGCAGCGATGTGCTTGACGATGGCCAGTCCGAGGCCGGTCCCGCCCGTCTGCCGGGAGCGTGCCTGGTCGACCCGGTAGAAGCGCTCGAAGATGCGGGGGAGCTCGTCATCGGGGATCCCGATTCCCTGGTCGGTGATCGTGATCTCGACGGCGTCGTCGCGCTCGCGCACGCCGACCGCCACGCGGGTGTGCTCGGGGCTGTAGGCGATGGCGTTGTCCACGAGGTTGTTGACGGCGGTCACCAGCTGGTCCTTGTCACCGATGACCGCCAGCCCGTGCGGGCCACCGCGGACGAGGCGGATGTGCTTGGCCTCGGCCGCCGACTGCACACGATCGAGTGCCTCGCCGATGACGGCGTCGACAGGCACGGCTCGCGCCGACTCCACCGGGTTGTCGAACTGCAGGCGCGAGAGGTCGATGATCTCGTTGACGAGCCTGCCCAGACGCCCGGACTCGTGCTGCATCCGGCCGGCGAACCGACGCACGGACTCGGGGTCGTCGGCCGCGCCCTCGATGGCCTCGGAGAGCAGGGCCATCGCGCCGATGGGGGTCTTGAGCTCGTGGGAGATGTTGGCGACGAAGTCGCGCCGGGCCTCGTCGGCGCGCTGGCGCTGGGTGCGGTCCTCGGCAAGCAGCAGCACCGACGAGTCGTTCAGCGCGGTGGCGCGGACGCCGAGGACGGCCGACGACTCGCCGCGCCCAGGGTCGAGCAGCACGTCCGCCTCCTGCGCATGCCCCGACTGCTGGGCCGCCCTCGCCAGCCCCATCAGTTCGGGGTGGGTCAGCGCGCCCGCGCGCACGAGACGGTAGGCGTAGGCCGACGGGCTCGCCTCGACGACCGTCAGGTCGCGATCGAGCAGGATGGCACTGGCGCGCAACGCCGCCAGCACCGCCCCGACGGCGACAGGCTCGGGGGCGTGCGTCTCACGGCGGCGCCGAGCCGAGGCCGCGGCGATCAGCGCACCGATGAGCAGGCCAACGCTCAGCGCGGCCAGGACGGCCAGCGCGAGGGCAGCCGGCGACGTCACGAGACGATCGTAGGCCGCAGACGTCGCCCGGCTCATCCCGCCGAGCCCGTGGCAGCGGGCTGGCCTGCCTGTTCACCGAGTCTTGTGCCGGCGTTCACGCACCCGAACTGCGCTCGTAGCGAGACGTCGTACGCTGGATCAACACGTCGACTTCAGGAGGAACGCGGGCCCATGCGCACGGCCTTCCACGAGCGGATGGACGACGTGGTCGAGAACCTGGTGACCATGACAGGGCTCGTCGCCGACATGATGGGCGAGGCGACCGCGTCGCTGCTCGCCGCCGACCTCGAGCGGGCCGAGACCTGCGTGACGTCCGACAAGGCCGTCAACGCCCTGCAGGACAGCACCGATGAGCTGATCATCGACCTCATGACGCGGCAGGGACCCGTCGCCACCGACATGCGCAGCCTGGTGGCGGCGCTTCGCATCACGACCGACGTCGAGCGCATGGGCGACCTCGCCGCACACATCGCCAAGGTGGCCCGCCGCCGCTACCCCGACCGCGCAGTACCCGAGCCGCTCGCCGACACCTTCGCCGGCCTGGGCTCGAAGGGGCAGACGATTGCCGAGAAGACGGGGCTGCTGCTCGCGTCCCGCGACATCGACCTCTGCGACGAGATCAAGCGCGACGACGACGAGATCGACCGTCTGCACCGCTCGATGTTCCTGGTGGTGCTCGACCACACCTGGCCAGGAACCGCCGAGCAGGCCATCGACCTCGCGTTGCTCGGTCGCTACTTCGAACGCTTCGGCGACCATGCCGTCCTGATCGCCAGCCACATCCGCTACCTGATCACGGGCTCCTACGAGCGCCTCGGCGCCTCGTCCAGGTAGCGCCCAAACTTCCCCTACGTCCGAGCCGCGCGCTTGCGTCCGAGCCGCGCGCACCTATAGGTGCGGATTCCTCGGACGCATCGTCGCGCGACGCCCCTGCGGCAGACTCAACGCCCCTGGTTGGCGACGGCCTTGATCGCGTCGGCCGCCGCGTCCGGGTCGAGGTACTCGCCGCCACGCTGCAGCGGGTTGAAGTCGTCGTCCAGCTCGTACAGCAGCGGGATGCCCGTCGGGATGTTCAGCCCGACGATCTCGTCGTCGCCGATGCCGTCGAGGTGCTTCACCAGCGCCCGCAACGAGTTGCCGTGCGCCCCGACCAGCACCGTTCCTCCAGACCGAAGGTCCGGGACGATGGCGTCGTACCAGTAGGGCAGCATCCGCCCGACGACGTCCTTCAAGCACTCGGTGAGCGGACGGATCTCCGTCGGCAGGCCCGCGTACCGGGGGTCGGAGAACTGGCTGAACTCCGAGTCGGGGTCGATCGGCGGCGGCGGGGTGTCGTAGGAGCGGCGCCAGAGCATGAACTGCTCCTCGCCGAACTCCTCGAGGGTCTCCTTCTTGTTCTTGCCCTGCAGCCCGCCGTAGTGGCGCTCGTTGAGCCGCCAGTGCCGGCGAACCGGGGTCCAGTGCCGGTCGGCCGCATGCAGGGCCATCTCGGTCGTGCGGATCGCCCGACGCAGCACGGACGTGTGCACGACGTCTGGCAGCGCCCCGCGCTCGACCATCAACCGACCGCCGCGCTCGGCCTCGGCGCGGCCCTTCTCGGTGAGGTCGACGTCCACCCACCCGGTGAACAGGTTCTTGGCGTTCCACTCGCTCTCGCCGTGGCGCAGCAGGATCAGACGGTAGGTGCCCTCAGTCATGGACTCGAGAGTAGTGAGCGGCGCCGAACGGCGTCCCGCGATTGTGGCTATGCGTCAGGGCGCAGGTGCTCGAAGGCGGCGAGGTTCGCCGTGGACTCGCCGCGCGAGAGCCGCCACTCCCACTCCGCGCGGATTGCCGTCGAGAACCCCAGCTCGAGCAGCGTGTTGAACGAGGAGTCGGTCGCGTCGAGCACCCGGCCGAGGACGGCGTCGATCTCGTCCTCGGTGACGCAGGCCAGCGGCAGGCGCCCCACCAGGTAGACGTCGCCGGCCGGGTCGATGGTGAAGGCGACGCCCGCCAGGCGGGCGTTTCGCTCGAGCAGCCACCGGTGCATGCCCGCATGGTTCTCGTCGGGGTGGCGCACGACGAACGCGCTGACGCGCAGGCTGTGCTCACCGACGTCCAGCGTGGTCGTCGTCTGGCGCTTGTACTCCCCCGGTAGGTCGACCGTGAACCGAGTAGGGGTCTCGGCTCGCCACTGCAGCCCCGTGGAGTCCAGTGCCGCCTGCAGCGTCGCAACCGCCCGATCGCGCTCGCTCGACATGCGCGAGAGGCTACTGAGCGATGGTGAGCAGGGAGTGCGCCTGCGCCTGGGCCGCGGCGCGGGCGTCGGCGTAGCAGTCCAGCGTCGCCGACGCCGTGGCATCCCACCCGAAGCGGCGCGCGTGCAGGGCGGCTCCACGGCTGAGCCGGTCGAGCTCGGCGGGCGAGGTGATCAGCTCGTCTAGCTCCCTGGCCCACAGCTGCGGGTCGTACGAGCTCACCAGCCGTCCGGACGCGCCGTCGGCGACGGCAGTACGAAGCCCACCGACGCCCGCAGCCAGGACGGGCGTCCCGCACGCCTGGGCCTCGACAGCGACGAGCCCGAACGACTCGTTGCGCGACGGGACGCAGACGGCAGTCGCCGCCCGGTACCAGTCCGCCAGCTCCGACTGCGTCGCCGGCGGGGCGAATCGCACCACGTCCGCGATGCCGAGGTCGGTGGCGAGCTCGGCGAGGGCCTCGGGGTGCTCGAGACCGCTGCCGCTGGGACCGCCGACGACCGCGACGACCAGCGTGTCTCGCAGCTCCGGACGCCGGCGGAGCAGAGCGGCGGCCGCGCGCAGCAGGAGATCCGGCGACTTCAGTGGCTGGATGCGCCCGGCGAAGAGCAGCACGACCGAGTCCTGCGGCAGCCCGAGAGCGTGGCGCGCCGCGCCCTGCTCACCAGGTGAGAACAGCTCGAGGTCCACGCCAGGGTGGATGACGCTGACGTCGTCCTCGCCGGCCTGGTACAGCTCGCGCAGCTGACGCGCCTCGTCGTCGGTGTTGGCCACGAGGCGGTTGGATGCGTCCACCACCTGCTGCTCACCGAGCACGCGCGTTCTCGGCTCCGGAGTGTCACCGCGCGGCGAGGTTGGCGTTCTTCACCTTCGCCATGGTGTGCATCGAGTGGACCAGCGGCACACCCCACCGCTCGGCAGCCAGGGCGCCGACCTGGCCCGACAGCCAGTAGTGGGAGTGCACAAGGTCGTACCAGCCCGGGTTGGCGGCAGCCTCGGCCCGCAGCACACCACGGCTGAACTCGCACATCTGCGCAGGCAGCTCGTCCTTGGACAGGCCCTCGTAGGGGCCGGCGTCGACGTGGCGCACCAGGACACCGGGGACCATCTCGACCACGGGAGGCAGCTGCGAGGAGGTCGAGCGGGTGAAGACCTCCACCTCGGTTCCGGCGTCGGCGAGACGGCGAGCGAGCTCGACGATGTAGACGTTCATGCCGCCCGCATCGCCCGTGCCGGGCTGGTCCAGCGGCGAGGTGTGCATGCTGATCATCGCGACACGACGGGGCCGCAGGTCACGCCGGTGCGGCGCGATCGTGGCTGGGGACATCGTGTCTCCTCGTCCGGGCTTCACATGGTGAGCAGCATTCGCCGGCCCTCTGCAGCACGGTACTGAGCCCAACGAGGCCGAATCCTCTCGCATTCCAGGTCGATCCACGACTCGGTGGAACCAGCCCGTCGGTGCGTGGGACGCTGACCAGGTGCGGATCACCGCGATTGAGGGCGACATCACGACGCAGGACGTCGACGCCGTCGTCAATGCTGCGAACACGGCCATGCGTGGTGGCGGCGGGGTGGACGGCGCGATCCATCGCGCCGGGGGCCCGGCGGTGCTGGCCGACTGCATCGAGCGCTTCCCCCACGGGTTGCCAACAGGGGGCGCGGGGTGGACGACCGCAGGAGACATGCCGGCGCGCTACGTGATCCACGTCGTCGGGCCGAACTATCGGGCCGGTCAGCGCGACCCCCTGCTGCTGGAGTCGTGCTACCGCGAGGCGATGCGGCTCGCCGACGAGCTCAGCGTGTCGACGATCGCCTTCCCGGCCGTGTCCGCGGGCATCTACGGGTGGCCGCTGGGTGATGCAGCCCGCATCGCTGTGCACACGGTTGGGCAGGTCATCCGCACCTCCAAGGTCGACGAGGCACGCTTCGTCCTCTTCGGTGCACAGACCTTCCAGGCGTTCGCCGATGAGATTTCGAAATGGCAACGCTGACCTTGGTACCTGGGCAATCTGGCCAAGATAGGTAACCATGGGGGTGTGAAGAGCCATCTGGCCGTGGTCACGCTGGCCGTCCTCGGCCTGCTGCTGACCGGGTGCGGCGCCGTCGAGGACACGGCCGAGACAGGTCTGGACCGCGACGCGTCGGCTACGGCCGAGCAGTCAGCGCAGCCGCTCGACGTCCTCACGTCCCAGCAAGAGAGCCCGGAGCCGGAGCCGACCCCGACACCCACCCCGACGCCGACGCCCACTCCGACGCCGGAGGACGCCGCCGACGAGGTCGAACAGCCCGCCGTCGAGCAGGTCGCCGTCGCTGTGGAGGAGGAGCCGGAACCGGAGCCCGAGCTCGTCGCAGGGCCGCTCATCTGGGGCGTCGGCTCCTCCGGTGAGGACGTGCGGCGGCTGCAGGCCCGCCTTCGCCAGATCTGGTGGTTCAACCAGGACCCGACGGGCTACTACGGCGAGGTCACGGCAGCCGCGGTGTCGGGCTTCCAGGGCAAGCGGGGTTTCCCCGTGGTGGGCTACGTCGACCAGCGAACCTGGGACCGCATCGTCTCCATGACGAACGAGCCGACCCAGGAGGAGATGTACCCGCCGCCGCCAGAGCCCGAGCCGGAGCCCGAGGTCGAGGTCGCCGTCCCACCGCCCCCCGGCCTGGACTCACGCTGCATGACCGGCCGCGCCATCTGCGTCGACAAGAGCCAGAGCGTGCTTCGCTGGGTCGTCGACGGGCAGGTGCAGCTCACTCTTGACGCGCGTTTCGGCTCGGCTGACCTGCCCACTCGCGAAGGCCAGTTCACCGTGACCCGCAAGGTTCGCGACGAGGTGTCGCGCACCTACGACAACGCACCGATGCCGTTCTCGCTGTACTTCTACGGTGGTCAGGCCGTCCACTACTCACCGGGCTTCGCGGCGCAGGGGTACAACGGCTACTCCCACGGATGCGTGAACACCCGTGACTGGAACGGCATGAGCGCCCTGTTCGACGCGGCCCAGGTCGGCGACAAGGTCGTCGTCTACTGGTCGTGACGCCCACCGCCGACGAGCCCCCGCCGGAATGACCACGTTTGGTAGGCATCGGCCCCCCTTACACAGCGGATCCGCCTGGCAAAGGGGGTAGACGCCTGGCCAGGGGCCTAGATGACGGGCAGCGCCAGCGCAGCGGTGGCGTCCAGGCGGTGAACCTGAGGCCGGGCGACTCGCCGGCACGAGACCACGGTCAGTCGTGCACGCGTAGCCGGACGCGGCGGAAGCCGCGTCCCTTGTTCTCGATCTTGACGACCTCGATGCGCCCGATCTGCTTCGTGGACGCCACGTGGGTCCCCGCGTCCGCCTGCAGGTCGAGGCCGACGATGTCGACCAGCCGCACCACCTCGAGGTCCTGCGGCAGCAGGTCGGTGGCCGTACGCAGCAGTGTCGGGATCGCGTACGCCTCGTCGCGAGGCAGCACCGACACCTGGATCGCCCGGTCAGCGGCCACCTCCAGGTTGCACGCCTGGGTCAGCGTCTCCTTCAGCCCGGGCGGAACCTCGGTCAGGTTGAAGTCCATCCGCGCCACGCCCGGCTCCATGTTCCCGCCGGTCACCAACGCGCCCAGATCCCGAAAGACCACGCCACCCAGCAGGTGCAGGGCCGAGTGCGTGCGCATCAGCCACGACCGCCGCTCGTCGTCCAGCGCACCCCGCACGGCGGTGCCGACCGGCGGGACGGGGTCACCCTCGACGGGGATCAGCCGGACGTCGTCGTCCTTGCGGGCGCCGGCAACTCGGGTGACGACTCCACCCCAGAGCAGCACACCGGAGTCGGGAGGCTGGCCCCCACCACCGGGGTAGAACGCCGAGCGGTCGAGGACGAGTCCGTCGTCGTTGACGTCGAGGACGACGGCGTCCCACTCGCGCAGCGACTGGTCGTCGAGCTCCAGGCGATGGGTGCGACCCTGGCGGTCGTGGGCGGCTACCACGGGGCTACCTCTGGACTACCACGGGCCATACGGGCCCATGTTCTGCTGGGACCCTCCGGCCCGGTACTGCCGGACGGCGGGTCGCACGTCGACGAGGTACACCATCGCTCCCACGACGCCGATGATGTTGAGGAAGGACAGCGGGTTGAGCACGACGATGTTCACCGCCAGCGCCACACCGGTGATGGCCAGCCACAGCCCCTTGGTGCGCTTGCCGGCGTAGGGGTAGGCCTGCGCATCGGTGCGCAGGGCATCGAAGAACGCGAACCCCTTGATGCCGAGCCCGGCCAGCAGCAGGCCCCACGAGACGAGGCTCTGCACGGTTCCGAACAGCTCGAGCATGCCGTCAAGCCTACGTGCGAAAGCGGCGAAAGGCCCCCGGGAGTCTTCCCAGGGGCCCTTCCACCGACCAAGATGTGCCTACCGCCCCCGCCAGGGGTCAGCGCCTACCAGGGGCGGCAGGGCTCATCGGGGTAGCCGGCGCGGGGGTCAGCGGGCCCGCGCCGGCCCCCAGCTCACTTGCCGACGGTCTCGGCGGCCTCTTCGACGGCCTCGACGACGGCCTCGGCGGCCTTGCGGGTCGACGTGGCGGCCGACTTGCGGGCCTTGGTCGTCGACGCGGCGGCCTTCTTCGCGGTGGTCTGCGCAGCCTTGGTCTTGCTGGCAGCGGCCTTGACCTGCTTCTCGGCCTCGACGGTCGCCTCGGAGGTGCGGATCTCGGTGACCAGCTTCTCGCCGCGGGTCGTGTAGTCGCCGTAGAACTTCTTGGCGTCCTCGACCAGCTCGAGGTAGCGGGCGCGCACGTCGGCGGGCAGCGTCTCGACGCGGGCAGCGACGTCCGAGATCAGCTCGGTGACGTTGTCGCGAACCTCGGTCGGCAGCTCGGTGGCGCTCTCCTGGGCGCCGTGCGCCCGCGAGGTCAGCTGCTCACGAAGGGCGTCGATGCGCTTGGTCAGGTCCTCGCGCAGCGCGGTCGTGCTGGTCTCGACGTCCTTGATGACGCTCTCGACGCGGGTCGGCACGTGACGGACCTCGTGGACGGCGGCGTCGGCGACGCCGACCGCGGCGTACACGGGGGTCGGCAGCTCGGCAGGGATACGGGTGGTGACGGTGTCGGTCACGGACATGGTTACTCCTTCTTGCCTGCGTGCCCGTCGGGCACGTCGGTCGGTTGCGCGCCGTCGTCGGCGCTGGACGGGGTCTCGCTCGCGGGCACGCTCGCGGCGTCGCCCGGCTCGGTCAGGGCCCGGTTCTGCTCGACGAAGGCGTCGTAGATGTCGAGCAGCGTCTGCCGCTGGCGAGAGGTGAGCACCGGGTCGGCGTGGATGGAGGCCACGACCTGGGGCAGCTGTGCCGAGTCGTCGTCGAGCAGTCCGGCCCGCACGTACACGTGCTCGGCCGAGATCTGCAGGGCGGCGGCGATCTTGTTCAGCACCTCGGCGGACGGCTTGCGCAGCCCGCGCTCCACCTGCGACAGATACGGGTTGCTCACCCCGGCCTGCTCCGCCAGCTGGCGCAGCGAGAGCTGGGCCACCTTGCGCTGGTCGCGCAGGTACTCGCCAAGAGAGGCGACCCGGGATGTGCTCACACCACAAGTATGCTTGCTCTTGCTAGCAAACGCAAGCCTTGGTCGCTCCCAATGACGCGATTTCTCAACTGTGGTTGACGATCATGCAGGTCACGCTGCTTGCTGAGGACGGCAGGAACACGTCAGAACCTGTCGCGGAGCGCGTGTCGGCGTGTCGCCATCTACCGTGGGCTCCACGACGAACCCGACAGCCGAACCCAGCGGGTGCGAGCCGGCATCCCCGACCCAACGGTGAGGTCCATGAGCAGGTGGCCCGTCGCAGGACGACAGACGCTGCTGCTCGCCGCGGCGTCCGCCACGCTCCTCGCAGCGTGCTCGTCGCCGACCGAGCCTCTCGAGCCTCAAGCCGCGCCAGCTGCCTCCGCCGCAGCGACCGCGACACCCGCACCCGTACCCGCGTCCACCAGGTGCCCCGACGACGAAACGCCGGTCCAGCCCGAGGGCCCGCGGGAGGACGCCGTCGTCGCCCAGGAGGCCACAGCCCAGAACCTCCAGGTCGACGTCGTCCGCTACCCGCGACCGGACTACGAGGGCGAACCGTGGTCGCACTGGGGCCAGGGCCTGGTCCTGCCGGACGGACGGCTCCTCACCGCGATCGGTGACCACCGGGGGGAGGACGGCAACTCCTTCCTTCTCGTCTACGACCCGACCTCGCGCTCGATGACGCGGGTCGGCGACGTTGCGGCCCAGCTCGGCGAGGACACGGACTGGGGCTTCGGCAAGGTCCACGGGCAGATCGTGGCCGGCGAGTGCGGCGAGGCGTTTCTGAGCACCTACTGGGGCACCCGCAAGGGCCTCGAGTACACCGACTCCTACCGCGGCGACGTGCTGTTCCGGGTGGACACCGCCACCCTCGCGATGCAGCCGCAGGGAACCCTCGTCGAGGAGCACGGCGTGCCGTCGCTGGCGGGGTCACCCGACGGTCGCCTGCTCTACGCCGAAGCCGTCGACCCGAGTCCCGCTGAGGACGTCGGTCGCGACAGCGGCGCGTTCGTCGTCCTGGACGCCGCGACGCAGGACGTGGTGTTCCGCTCGGACACCGTCGACCACTCCGGCTTCCGCAACGTCATGACAGGCGCCGACCAGAAGGCCT
Organism: uncultured Actinomycetota bacterium; assembly: GCA_963712175.1. Classification (GTDB taxonomy): domain Bacteria; phylum Actinomycetota; class Actinomycetes; order Jiangellales; family Jiangellaceae; genus CAVQGZ01. The sequence goes on along the minus strand of CAVQGZ010000006.1, from coordinate 3,658 downwards.
ATGTGGCCGCACCGGATGACCGCCTGCTGGTCTACGAACCTGGCGCCATCGATCTCGTCGAGCACCCTCAGCGCCTCAACCCGGGTGGGACGTTGCGCGCGAGCACGCAACCGACCGACGACGGACGCGTCTTCTTCGCGACACACAATCCCGACCACTTCTACGTGCTCGAGCCGGACGGCTCGATCACGCCCCTTGGCTCTGCCGCCGGCTACACGACGTCGATGGCGGCCGAGCCTGACGGCTCGCGCTTCTACTACGTGCCGGGCGCCCACGGTCGTGTCCCCGAGCTCGGAACCCCCGTGATCGCTGTGGACCCGACCACCGGCGAGCAGACGACCGTCGCCGGCCTGGACGACCTCGTCGTGAGTGCCCTCGACCTGCACACGTCCGGCTCCTACAGCGTCGTCCTCGACGACGACCGGCGCCGGCTGTTCGTGACGCTGAACGCGGGACCGGACAGTGACGACCGCTGGGGCGAGGTCGTCCTGGCTGTCGTCCACCTCCCACCGACCGATCCGGCCGCCGCCGTGAGCCGCGACTCAGATGCCGCGCTCGCCTCGACTGGCCCAATCGTCTGCTCCTCCACCGAGGTCGTGACCGCCCGCGCCGACTCGGCGCGACCGTCCGGCGCCGACCCGATCGCCTTCGAAGATGTGACGCAGGCCGTCGGTGCGCTCGACCCGCTCACCGGGATGCGGGGCCATGCCGTCGCCACGGCCGACGTCAACGCCGACGGGTGGCCCGACCTGTTCGTGGGCACGTTCGCCGACCGTCCTGAGCAGGACTACCAGCAGCGCGGAGCATCCGGGCCCTCGCCCGACCGCCTCCTGCTGGGCGGGCCCGGGGGCTTTCGCGTCGACCCCACGTTCCCGGCCGAGCTCGGACGCACCAGCGGTGCGGCCTTCGCCGACCTCGACGCCGACGGCGACCCCGATCTCGTCATCGCGCGCAACGTGCGCGACGGTGAACGAGCCGCCGCACCGTCGAGAGTGCTGCGCAACGACGGCGGCCGCTTCACGCAGGTGAGCATGGTGAGCGAACCTCGAGGCGCCCGCTCGGTGGGTCTCCTGGACTACGACGCCGACGGGCTGCTCGACCTGTTCATCGCCGAGGACAGGTTCTCCGGCGGGTCCAGCGTCCTGCTGCGCAACGACGGGTCGCTCTCGTTCACCGACGTCACCGAGCGCGCCGGACTGGGGCGCGACGTGGATGGGCTCGGTGTGGGAACCGGCGACCTTGACGGAGATGGCGACCCCGACCTGCTGGTGGGCGGGTCCAACCGGCTCTTCGTCAACAATGGTGACGCCACCTTCTCCGAGCAGGCCGGAGCCTTGTCGCCGTGGCAGACCTACGGGGACGAGGACGACCCGGCCGGCGTCGCGCAGGCCGACGTGAACGGTGACGGCCGGCTGGACGTCGTGATCGGGCAGCACTTCAACAGCACGCTCGACTTCGGCCGTCGGGTGCCGGTGCGGCTGTACCTGAACGAGGGCGTCACGGCCGAAGGCATCCGGCTCACCGACGTCACCGACGAGGCCGGACTCGTCGGCCTGCCCACCAAGTCACCCCATGTGCAGGTGGTGGATGTGGACGCCGACGGGCGCCCGGACATCCTCACCACAGCGTCCGGCGCCGACGGCAGGCCCATCGTGTTCCACCAGGTCGCGGGGACGGGCGACGTTCCGGCGTTCGAGCCGTCCTCGCCGCCGGGGCCGACCCAGTACTGGGTCACGGCTGCCGCGGCCGACGTCGACCGCGACGCCGCGCTGGACGTCGTGGCGGTCGAGTGGGAGCCGGGTCGCCCCACGCAGGTCTGGCGCAACGTGGGAGCGGCCGGGCGCTCGCTCACCGTCGCGGCCGGCGTCGGGACGCAGGTGGACGCCTTTCGCGCCGGGCACCTCGGTGAGCCGAAGCACCTGCTGGGGACCGCGACCACGGGCACCTCGACCGGCTACGCGGCCGGGCCCGACCTGGCAGCGTGGCTGGGTCTGGGCTCCGTGGACGCGGTCGACCTGCTTCTCACCGAGCCCACCGGAGACGTCACGCGCCTGACCGATGTGCGGGCAGATCAGAGCATGGTGTGCACGCGACGCTGAGGTCGCGGCCACGAGGAGTCCGGCCAGGCCAGAGGTGGGAAGACGACGAGGCCGCCCGGTTGCCCGGACGGCCTCGTCGTGAAGAGAGGGTCGCGACGCGACCCGGATCGCTACGTCAGACGCGACGAACCTGGTCGGCCTGCGGGCCCTTGGGGCCCTGCGTGACCTCGAACTCGACGGCCTGGCCGTCCTCGAGGCTGCGGTAGCCCGAGCCCTGAATCGCGGAGTAGTGCACGAACAGGTCGGGGCCACCCTCCTGCTCGATGAATCCGTACCCCTTCTCGGAGTTGAACCACTTGACGGTGCCCTGAGCCATATGAATCCTTCCTTGGCTCGATCCCCCGGGCGGGGGTCTGTCCCTGCGCGATCCATTTTCGGAACATGACACCCGCGACCTTGCTCGTGCGGGGTGTTACACCGTCGAGAAGAACGAGACTGCGGGCCACCGTACGGCGCGAAGCCCGATTCGTGGTCATACCGCACACAACATAATGAGAATCGGTCGTACCACTGCCGGCAGGCAGCATAGGTGGGCAGAGCGCCGGCGGCCTCGGCATCGGCCAGCGAGGGCGCGGCGGCGTCCTTTGTCCGACAGGAGCGGCTCAACATCGCCGGGCCAGGGCAGATCGAGCCCAGCAGTCAGCGGGTGCACCCCGTGCTCGCAGTTGTCGGCGAGTAACCCCCTCGGAGCACAGGTACAGGCCACTGTCGCCTGGTCACTCAGCGCCATGAACGCGTGCCCAAGGCCCTCTGCGATGTACACGGCCCGCCGGCTCTCGTCGTCCCAGCACGACGCTGTGGACCGCTCCGAAGGACGCCGACCCCACCCGCAGGTCGATGACCACGTCCAGCACCGCCCCGGCGAAGCAGGTCCACGTACTCGACTCTGGCCTGGCGGTACGTCGGCGTAGTGGATGCCGCGCAGCACGCCGCGTCGGGAGACCGAGCAGTTGGCCTGCTGCAGCGACAGCCGATCCCAGGTCGCCGTCTCGAAGGCCTCGGCCTTGAACCACTCGAGGAACGTGCCGCGGTCGTCGCCGTGCTGAGCCGGGGTGATCTTCGAAGGCATCCGGGAACCCGCGAGTGGACGTATCTTGCACCGGCACCCAGCTATTCGGGATCCGGCGACGACTGCGCGAGCAGTCGAGGCAGGTCAGTCGCCGTACCCGCTCTTCAGGAGAGGCTGCGCGAGCGCCTCCATCGTCTCGTCGCCGATCCAGCCATTGCGCCACGCCACCTCCTCGGGGCAGCCGATCTTGTAGCCCTGCCTGTCCTCGATGACCCTGACGAACTCGGCCGCCTGGACCAGGGTCGAGAACGTGCCGGTGTCCCAGCCACGCGGTGCCGCGGGGCAGCACGGTGACCGTCAGGCGGCCCTGACGCAGGAGTACTCCCTCATTGACGGCCGTGATCTCCTCGAGGCTCCGCGGCACTGGGCCGAATCTCGCGGGCGATGCCGAGCACGTCGTTGTCGTCAGAAGTAGAGGCCGGGCACTGCGCAGCCGCTCTTCGGCCAGCTCCGGCTTCTCCCTCGATCGAGAGCACCGAACCGTCGTCGT
>CAVQGZ010000005.1:0-23603 GCA_963712175.1 uncultured Actinomycetota bacterium | reverse complement strand
CGTAGGCCATTGCTGCGATGGAAGGGTCCGGGTCGTCCAGCCGTGGGCGGTAGGCCAGTGTCCGGTTGATCGCGGCGAGGATGTCGGCCAGTCGCTCGTGTGCGGAACGCTTCACATCGCGACCGCGTCGGTGTGCGCGCTGGTGGCGACCTGATCGCGCAGCAGGATGTCGGTGACCACGTCGACCTGCCTGCCGAGCAGGGCGCTGAGCTCTTCCCCGATCCCGGCCACCCGCAGGAGCGGATTGCCTTCGGCTGCCGGGTCGAGGTCGACCAGCAGGTCGATGTCGCTGCCGTCAGCGGCGTCGCCGCGGGCCACCGATCCGAACAGCCGTGGGTTCGATGCCCCGTACCGGGCCAGGATGGCGTCGATGAGTGCGCGATGCTGCTCGATCACCTGCCGCACGGACGGGCTCGTCGACGTGGGCGTCGCCATGCGTCCAGAGTAGCCAGCGGCAGGACGCCGACGTCGCGTCATGGGGGACAGGCCCGCGGGTTGGGCGTTTCGCGGCACAGCCTCGGGGTGAACCGTCTCTGGGGTGGTCATGCGGCGTCTCCGCGGGTGCGGTGGAGGATCTGGACGGGGCGTGCCACGACCGTGGTTCGGGTGAGGGGGACGTGTTCGGCGGCGAGTTCTTGTCGGGCTTGGGCTTGCAGCGAGGTCGATGACCCACCCGGGCACGAGAGCGACGGGCGGGTCCTCGACACGCAGGCTTCCCGGCCCGGAGAAGTCGCCGGAAGGGACGGTGGTCGATTCATCGGAGAACTGGCTCATGGGTGTGTGTCCAGGGGTGCGAGGTATCTCGGGTCACGGACTGCCCCACAGGAGTGTCGTCGGGTGTCGCTACGGACCTCATCCGACACACGCTTCGAGTGGCGGGACCGACACCGCGGTGAAGGTGCCGGCGCTAACACGGCGCTAGGAAACGCAACGGCACTGCCCGCAGAAGCCCGAACCAGACGGACCCACCAGCACCAGCCTTCGAGACGAAGACACTGGTCAGCGAACCAACCCGGAGGATCCGGCACCAACGCAGGAACGCGTCGGGCGGCTACGGATCAGAAGGTTAGGGGTTCGAATCCCTTCGGGCGCGCCCCTCTCACCAGCACAAACACCAACCAGCAGACACGAGATCTCACGATGTGGACCGAATCCGGTCCCCGCGCTAACACCGCGCTAGGAAATGGCCCTGCAGATGTGAGCGCCGAACCGTTCTCAAGCCCTCGAGCAGCGCTGGCCATCACGCGACACCGACCCTCGTGCGCGGCATCGAGCCGATGAGCGCGAGCCCCTCACGGAGGATGTCCACGACAACAGGCTCGCCGGATCGGGCCAGCTGCTCGAACTGGCTCGCCGTGAAGACCAGGACGTCGCAGCCGTTGCCCACGCTGGTGCGCACGGCGTCCTCAAGGTCGGTGCGCCCATCCCACTCGGGAGCCGCGATGACCGCCAGGTCGATGTCACTGTCCCGGCTGGCCGCCCCGCGGGATATCGACCCGAAGATGATCACCGCCTCGACGTCGGAGCCCACTGCCGCCGCGATGGCTTCCCTCAGCAGGGCGACCGGATCGACCAGTGCGCGAAGGTGCCCCACCGCCAGATGCCCTTCGTTGATGGTGTGCACCCCTGCCCGACCAATGGTCTGAGTCTCCACAATGCCCAGCCGGGTCAGAGCCTTGAGAGCCTCCTGAACCGACCACAGGCTGTGCTCGTCGCTGACCAACCGGTGAACCTGCCGACCGGTCAGTGGCGCGCCGGTACGAAGCAACCCGGAGAGCACGGCCCCCGGCGCTCCCGGGATCAGTCCGCCAAAAGGCTCCCCGAAGAACATGCGACCAGTCTGCCAGTCAAATGACTGGCAGGACGGTCACAGCGACCTTGAGTGCGTCACTCTGTGCTGCCGGAAGGACGCAACCCGACGGGAAGCCTCACGCCGAGTCTCGGGGCGGCCACGCGTCGCGGTCGAAGTGCCCAGTCCGAAGGACCCAGCCATGGGGGGCTTGGCCGGACAACGGTCAGGAAGCGGGGTCGAGGGCGACGTGGTCGCCGAGTGCTTCGATCTGGCGGACGTGGCTGCGGCGTTCGGCGGGGTGTTGACGTGGCGGTCGTTGCGGTCGGCGCCTTCTGGACAGTGGAGTGCTGGCCAAGGACACTCACGGCTCGACCATCTGGCTCGCCCCGCCGCCCGTCATGGAGGAGGACGATCTGCGGTTGGCCATCGACCAGCTCGCCGCCCTCGTCCGATGTCGCGAGGCGACTTCTGCACGGCGGCTCGTCGGGGCTGCTACCTTCCGACGCTCATGCTTCCCGGCGGTCGGGTCGCAGACCCGAGGCTCGGAGGACCCCCATGCTGTTCCATGTCACCCAGGTGCACACGCCTGCCACCTGTCCGCTCGGCGAAGGTGGCTCGAACTCGCTCTTCGACGCGAGCGTCGATGGTGTCCGTCTGGTCGGCCGCTACGGCGCCAACGCCGAGCACACGATGTTCTACCTTGTCGAGACCGACGACTGGCAGTCGCTGCACCGGTTCCTGCTGCCCGGCTTCAAGCGGGCGACCTGCACCATCACGCCGGTGAGCGAAGAGGCCGTCCAACACTAGCTCGTCGGGAACCGCCCGGCCGGTGGATCCACGTTGACCGTGGGGATGCCGCCACCGGCACGGGCGATCATCGCCAACGACAAGCCACCACGTAGAGACGCGTCTCGTTCTTCTCGTGGTGGTGCCACCCTGGCGCAGCATGCCGGGGTCGGGTCCGACGCCGAGAGGTTGGCGGATCGGATCACACGGACGGGCTCTGCCATGACGACGGGTCTAGTTGATCCCAGGCCTAGGGCGAGCACCGGTGCGACGACGACGCTCGAGCGTGCCGACGATCAGAAGCGGTGCCTGCCGGTCGGCGCGCACTCAGCGTCCCTCGCCAGGACAGAACGCTCGGCAGCAGGGAGGCGAGGGCGATGTCTGACGGGCGAAACGGGTCCCAGCCAGCCGACCAGCATGACACCGAGGGCGGGAAGGCCCGCCGCGAGGTGCGGCCACGAGGAGTGGTGAAGGCCTGTGGATCGGCGTGTCACGCGGCGTGAGCGTCACCTCCTGTTTCATCGGGGCGTTCGGTCGGTCGTGCGCCGTACTACGAGGCACGCAAAGATCACCCGAAAACCAAGCCAGATCCGGGAGGTCGTGCCGCGTCCATCTGGGCCGGAGTGACGCGCCTGGAAGTCGACCGGGAGGGCGGTCGGTGCCATTCGCCGCCGAGGGCATTGCGCCGAGACGGTCGCGCCGACCGTTGCGCCCGGACTAGCTCCGGACTGAGATCGCACTTCCCCGCGTCGCTGCCTTTCACCCAGGGAAGGTGCCCATCCGCTGCCAAGAACACGATCTGCGGCTAGAGCCGGAACTCGGCAACCACCCCGGCATGATCGGAGGGCCAGAACGGCGGCGTTCCTTGGAAGAGTGTGTCCCCAACCACCAGCGCCTGGCCGCCGCTGGTCCGTGCCGCACCGCGGCTCAGGATCACGTCGATGCGCGTCTGCAACGTCGAGACCTGGTTGTTCAGCGCCCCAGGGGCCAGCGGTGGGGTGTTCGAGGCCTGGCAGCAGGTGAAGCCGTCCCCGAGCTGGTCCTCGTCCCAGGCGTCGCGGAACTTCCCCGGTGCGGTCAGCTGCGCGTAGGAGGTCGTCGTGGACCCGTCGGCGGCGGAGTTGAAGTCACCGACGGCAATGATCGACCCGCCCCGGCCCGGCCCGGCGACGAACTCAGTCGCCTGGGCCTGCTGCACTGTCGGGAAGTCCTCGGTCTCCAGGTGCGTGTTCACGAAGCGGAACGGCTGGCGATCCAGGCGTGCGTCGATGCTCACCCAGCCGCGGTCGAACGACAGCGGCCCGACCGGCGACGGCAGAACCGCCTGCGCCTCGTAACGTCCGCTGCGCGGGTTGCTCCACGTCAGCCCCGGGTTGTCGTCGTTGACCAGGATGACGTCCCGGTCGTCCAGCTGCACCGTGCACGTGATCGTCGGGCCAGGCTGCACACAGCTGGGGAGCGCCAGCGGCGCTGGCCCGATCGAGGCGTTGTCCACCACCGCGGCCACCGAGTAGTCCAACCCTCGATCATCCAGCGCCGCTTGCAGAATCGCCAGGAAGTCGTAGCCGGGCGGAGCGCCCGGTCCGGCGGTCGTCCACCGGGAGACCTCCTGCAGACCGATCAGATCAGGCTCGTTGGCCTCGATCTCGTCAGCGATCGCCTCGGCCCGCGCCGGGAAGTCCGTGTACTGCACTGTCGCATAGATCTGGGCAACAGCGCCTACGAACTCCTCGGGCGTGGCGGCGGTCAGGGCCGGGGTCAGGCTGGAGCCCAGGTACAGGTTCTGTGTCATCACGACCAGAGCAGGCTCATCCTTCGGGTTCGCCTGCGCCGGTAGGACCGGCAGCGCGGCAACGAGCGCGGCCACCGCCGACCACCTGTGCCAGCCGCGCGCAGCTGAACCTCGCCGATAAGGACCGGTGGGCAGTCGACCTCTGCAGCGTCGATGCCAACCATCCCGACCCCACCGACGGTGTCGGCCACGAAGGCCTGATCCCTCCCAGGCCGCGGGCCTGACCGCGCGGTCGCGGGACGGGCTGCCCCTGGTTGGGTGGGCCTCGACCGCCGTCCCTACCGCAGGGGTTCGAGCTCGATTTCGACTTTGTCCTCTGGACATGCCGGTGCTGCCTCAGGACGGTGGAAGTGACCGTGGAGGTGAGCGTCATGAACGCTGCAGTCCAGACTCCCGAGATGTCCTCGTCGCAACATGTGGAGCCAGTCAGGCGAGGGACTCCGTGGTGGGTGACCCTGCTGGTCGGGGCGGTTGCGCTGGTGGTGGGTGCCGCGGCAGGGTCCCTGCTACTGGCCGGCGATGCGGCGGACCCGAACGCAGGTATCCCCGACGTGGAGCGCGTGGAAGCCTTGTTCGAGGAGTGGGTGGCGGCCTGGAACGCCCAGGATGGCGACGCCATCCGTGAACTGATGACCGAGGACGGCATGGCCTACGGCTACCTGGCAAAGGCCGAAGGTGTCCGAACCATCGAGCGGGCCTTCGTGGACGAGGTCGCCTTCGAGATGGGGCCACTCCTGGTGCGCGAGACAGTGACGATCCCGGTCACCGGCGAGGAGGTGCTCGACGTGGCCTACGACGTCACCACCAAGGGCGACCTTGTCGACCGGACGACCGGGGAACCTCGAGGCGACAGCTACCTCGAGTACTACCGGATCGTTCCCACCAGCGACGGCGAGCTCAAGGTTCACCACGCATCCCTGCTGAACTGGGTGCCGCTGCGCAACAACGGCCTGTAGCCGCCAGCGCCGCTGCGGGTCTGGCCACCGAAGTGACTGCCAGAAGTCAGTCCCTTGCCAGGCGGCCGACCCGGCACAAGCCAGCGGCGTACGCAAGCCGACCCTCTATCGAGTCTTCGGCTCCAAGGAGCAGCTGTTCGCGAAGGTCATCCACCGCTACCTCGCCGCTCGGATGGACATGTTCGCGACGCTGATCGACCGCGCCGGGCAGACTCGACTGTCTCCTCGTTGGCTCCTCGACCGAGGTCTGGGCCTCGACGTCGCCGCACGCGGCGCCGGCGACGAGGCCGAGATCGACCGGATCATCGACTCGATGCACGCAACCGTCGACACCTGGCGGGACCAAGCCCCGACACCCTCGGCCCTGGGAGCAACGAGTTCTTCCTCCAGGTGATCGGGACCGTCGGCCCTGGCCTAGCACCCGACGTCCCCTGAACTCTGGGGGTATGGCCGGGTCGACGTTCGCGTGGGTTGCGCTGGCTGTGTGGCTGCTGGGTGGACTGGCCGGCTACTTCTACCTGTACCGGCACGCGCATCCGCATCCGGTGTGGCTTCTGGCTGGGCTGGTGCTGGGGCCGTTCTCGCTGCTGGTGTTCATGGATCGGGCAGAGCGCACCTCTCACGTCCTGGTGGAGCAGCCAGCCGCGGACAGCTCGGGGATGAAGGTCGTGGTCGGCCTGGACGGCTCGCCCGAGTCCCGGCACGCCCTCTCGGTGGCCGAGCAGCTGGTGGCGGATCGTGCGTGCTGCCTGGTGCTGTGCGCGGTCGTGGACTACGACGCCGAGGACGACCCGAGCGGGGCAGGGGTGGCGGCGGCGAAGGAGAGGCTGGTGCAGGCGGCCGTGTCCATGCCAGAGCACCGGGTGTCCGTCGAGGTCGTGGCGGGTCGCCCGGCGCAGGCGCTGGCCGAGGTCGCCGAGCAGCAGGATGCCGACCTGATCGTGGTGGGCACCCGTGGTCGGGGATTGTCACGGAGGCTGCTGGGCAGCGTCGCCGAGGGATTGCTGGCCATATCGCAGCGGCCCGTGCTCGTGACGCACCAGGGCGCGTAGGGACACCCCGTGCCGAGGCTTGTCGACCAACGAGCGCACCACGCGCTGCCGGAGCACGAGGTCGTGCTGCTCGCCGAGACCCACCCCGAGCAGGGGTTGACCGAGGCTGAGGCTCAGTCGCGGCTGGAACGCCTGGGAGCGAATGTCCTGCCGCCGCCCCGACGGCAAGGACCGCTGCTGCGAGTGGTGCGGCACTTCCACCATCCGCTCGTCTACGTGCTGCTCGTCGCGGTGGCGCTCGCCGTCATCCTTCAGGAGTGGATCGAGGCGGCCGTCATCGCCGCGGTCGTGCTCGTCAACGTGGTCGTGGGATTCCTGCAAGAGGAACGCGCCGAGAGGGCGCTGTCGGCGTTGATGGCGATGACCCGCACCCACGCCACGGTGGTCCGCGAGGGCGAGCGGCACCGCGTGGACTCCACCGAGCTGGTGCCAGGGGACGTGGTCGTGTTGGAGGCGGGCGACAAGGTGCCAGCCGATGCCCGGCTGCTGGGGGTCCGCGGCCTGGCCATCGACGAGTCCGCGCTGACCGGGGAGTCGGTCCCGGTGTCGAAGGAGGCCGTGACCCTCACCGAGGGTGCCGAGCTGGCGGACCGGGCGAACATGGCCTTCTCGGGCTCCCTGGTCGTTGCGGGCATGGGCACCGGCGTGGTCGTCGCCACCGGTGGCGACACCGAGCTGGGCCTGATCCACCGCCTGGTCGGAGAATCCGGCGGGGTGCAGACCCCGCTGACGCGGAAGTTGGCGGCGTTCAGCCGACTTCTGACGGTGGTCATCCTCGTGCTGGCCGGGCTCACGTTCGTGCTCGGTCTGCTCCGGGGCGAGTCCGCAGCGGAGATGGTGACGGCCGCGATCGCCTTGGCGGTGGGAGCCATCCCCGAGGGTCTGCCGGCCGCGGTGACGATCATCCTGGCGATCGGGGTGTCGCGGATGGCCGGCCGCCACGCGATCATCCGACGGCTGCCCGCGGTGGAGACGCTGGGTGCGACCTCTGTGGTCTGCAGCGACAAGACCGGAACCCTCACCCAGAACGAGATGACGGTGACCACCGTGGTCACCGCCGCTGGCCGCTACCAGGTGACGGGGGCCGGGTACGACCCGAGTGGCCAGCTGCTTGACATGAACGGAAGCCCCGTGAGTTCGGGCCAGGATGCCGGGCTGGACGAGGCGCTGCGCGGCGGCCTGCTGTGCAACGGCTCCAGGCTCCAGAACCGGGACGGGCACTGGACCGCCGTCGGGGACCCCACCGAGGTCGCCCTGCTCACCGCTGGCGCGAAGGCGGGCCTCGACCGCGCGACGCTGGCCGAGCAGCTGCCGCGCATCGACGAACTGCCCTTTTCATCGGAGTCGCAGCGCATGGCCACGCTGCATCGGGCCGGATCCGGTGGGGGTGCGGTGGTCGTCGTCAAGGGTGCGGTCGAGGCGCTGCTGCCGCTGACCCGAACGGTGCGGGGACCAGACGGCCAGGACCTCTCACTTGACCCGGACCAGGTACGCGAGGCCGTCGAACGGATGGGGCGCGACGCCTTGCGGGTGCTCGCGCTGGCCAGCGCCACGGTGTCATCCGACACCGACCGGATCGAACCGGAGGATCTCGATGGCCTGACGTTGACACTGCTGGGGCTTGTCGGCATGCACGACCCGCCACGACCCGAAGCCATCGCCGCGGTTCGCACCTGCCACCGAGCGGGGATCGAGGTCAAGATGATCACCGGCGACCACGCCACCACCGCACGAGCGATCGCCGCCGAGATCGGGTTGAGCCGCGACCAGTCCGGGCCTGTGGCCGTCACCGGCGCGGAGCTCCGCGAGATGTCGGCCGAGGAGTTCTCCGAGGCTGCTCGATCAGCCAACGTCCTCGCCCGGGTCACCCCCGAGCACAAGCTGCGGCTCGTCGAGGCCCTGCAGGCGCACAACCTGGTCGTCGCCATGACCGGGGACGGCGTCAACGATGCCCCGGCCCTGCGCCAGGCCGACATCGGCATCGCCATGGGTCGCAGCGGCACCGAGGTCGCCAAGGACGCCAGCGCCATGGTGCTCACCGACGACAACTTCGCCACCATCGAGGCCGCGGTGGAGGAAGGCCGCGGCGTCTACGACAACATCACCAAGTTCATCACCTGGACGCTGCCCACCAACCTCGGTGAGGGGCTGGTGATCCTCACCGCCATCCTGCTCGGCGTCACCCTGCCCGTGCTCCCCGTCCAGGTGCTCTGGATCAACATGACGACGGCGCTGCTGCTCGGGCTCATGCTCGTGTTCGAGCCGAAGGAGCCCGGGATCATGAGCCGCGCCCCCCTGGAACCCGACCAGCCGATCCTTACCCGCGTGCTCGTGGAACGGATCCTGCTCGTGTCCGTGCTCATGCTCATCGGCGCCTTCGGGCTGTTCGAGTACGAGCTCGCCACCGGCGCCACCGATGCCGAGGCCCGGACCGTCGCGGTCAACGTCTTCGTCCTGGTGGAGACCGCCTACCTGGTCAACTGCCGGTCTCTGACCAAGTCCGTCCTGCAGATCGGGGTGCTCACCAACCCACCCCTGCTCGTCGGGATGGCAGCCATGATCGCTCTCCAGATTATGTTCACCTACCTGCCCGCTTTCCACGTCATCTTCGAGTCGGCTCCGATCGACCTCGCCGCGTGGGGCCGCATCGTCGCCGTCGCCGTCGCCGTCGCGCTCGTGGTCGGAGCCGAGAAGAGCCTGCGCCGCCGCCGTGCTGCATCGGGCGGGCCGCCGAGCACGACTCAGCGGCCCGGCAGGTCCCGTCCCGTGGATTCCTCCTGACCGCTGGCGGTCGCCACCCGCGCCAGGCTTGCTCTGCTCATGCGTGCTGCGGGTCGGTTCCTGCGGCAATGCGAACGGCCTTCTCTGACCCCGTCCGCGATCCCAGTCGGCAGGGCGTACGAGGGAGACGCACCAGGATGCTGCGAGGCGATGCGAACACGCAGCGCTCCGGGGCGGCTTCGGATCACCACTGGACTGGACATCATGAGGGCCTCGCCGTCCACACCGACCGGCACTGCGCCGTCTGCCTCAACGACGAACTCGTCGGCTGTCCACTCCGAGAGGAGCTGACGCCGACTCCCGGAAACGGATCCCGCGTGGGCGACCGCCAGTCCTAGCAGACCGGCATCCATGCGTGGTCGAGTGCCGGACGCGAGCTTCACCCCGAGTAGGTAGGGGTTGTTGGACACGAGGATCACCGCAGCCGACGTCTCGTCCCGACCGTCCGGACCCGACCATCGCAGCGGAGTGCTGGCCCGCTGTCATCGGAGCCAAGCACCTCCGGTGCCGTCTCCAGCAGCGTGCGGACCTTCGCGTCGCGGTACGTGGCCTTCTGGACTGCCTCGGCGTAGACGCCGAGCGAGACGTTGTTGACGAACACCCTCCCAGACACCTCACCGAGGTCTACCCGCTTCTCGCCACCGTCCACGAACGCGTCGAGTGCGCCCACGACATCGTCTCGGTCCACGCCAAGGTCCAGTGCGAAGTGGTTGCGCGTGCCGGCGGGGATGCAGGCGAACGGCAGATCGTGCTCAGCAGCGATGGCAGCAACAAGCGCCTGGGTACCGTCGCCCCCCGCGGCCATGAGTCCGTCGGCACCCTCGGCGACTGCATCCCGCACCAGCTGCGCGAGGTCGTCGTCCGGGTGAAGCTCGATCGGCTCGATGCCCCGTTTGCGGGCCTCCCCGGCCACGTCGTGCTCGCGGGCCTTCCCGCCGCCGGATCTGGGGTTCCAGACGACGACGGCGCGCCGTGGCGGCGCTGCCGGGTCGAGGGCGAGGTGAACCGAGAACGCGTGGCGGGAGGCGAGCACGAGGAGCACGAGCACAGCGAGCGCGGCAAGACCGGCCACGTTCCATCCCTGGGCGATGTTCACAGCCAGGCTGCCGACGAGCATCAAGCCCGCGAGCAACCACAGGAGTACCCGCGTCGCGCCTCGACGAATCAGCCCCTGCCAGCCAGCCGCCGCGGAGCCAGCCAGCAGCCCCACACCCAACAGCCCCCAGGGCAGTACCTGCGCGGCAGCCATGCCGGCAAGAACCACAAAGGCCGCTGCGAGTCCCGAGCGCGGCGACCGCAGCCAGACGCCGCGACGGGCCCTTCTGCCGAACCATGCCTACCCCTGCGACGCGGACGTCGTCCGAGTGCTGGCTACCAGCTGCTCAACCAGGTCCACCGCACGGGGAGCGACCAGGCCACAGGCGATCCCGATGATCGACCCCGCCACGACGTCGCCCGGGTAGTGAACGCCGGAGTGAACCCGGGTGTAGGCGACGATCACGGCCACGACGTGCAGCGGAAGGCCGAGGGCGGGCGCGGCATGCGCCATGCCGCCTGCGAAGGCGAACGCCGACGCGGAGTGGCCCGACGGGAATGAGGTCGACAACGGCATCTCGACGTGCCGCTCCTGCGGCACGCCGAGAACGCCCCGGTCCGGCCGCGGCCGACGGCTCAGGTGCTTGAAGACGAGGTTGACAGTCGCCGACGCAAGCCCGACCGCGGCAAGGCCGTCTGCCGCGCCCCGACGACCACCTTCTCCGCCGAGCAGGCTGGAAGCTGCAGCGGTCGCGACCCAGATCTTGGAGTGGTCGGCCGCCGACGTCAGCGGCCGTAGCACCGTGTCCAGGCGCGGGGTGGGGGTGCGCGCGACGGCGGCATATGCGGCGCCGTCGAGGGCGCGCAACTCGTCGAGCCAAGACTCCTGCTCGACCATGGGCGCACCCCCTTCTCGCGGCAAGCGCGTTGTCACTAGCGGCCACATCGATGCGACCTCGGCCAGCCTTGCACACTCCAACACGAGTGAACGTTCCTTAGGTGCAATCGAATGCGAACTGGTTGCGCCAGCGTGTGCTGGCGACTACGCGTCTGCCCTGGCCAGCAGCAAGGCGGCCTGGCTGGACCGGTACCCGTGGGCGAGCAGTACCGCGATGTCATCCTCCGGGTCGACCGAGATCGTTGAAAGAGTCTGCGGCTGTGCGGCTGCCGGGTCGCGGACGGTCTCAGCCAGCTGGCGCAAGGTGCGGGCAGTCGATCGGGCCAGCTCGCCGGACGTCGGCCCGGTCGTCTCGCCGTGCTTGAGGGAGCGGTCCACCGCGACGCCGACACGCGCGGTGGTGTGCAGGCCGTCGAAGATCTTCTCGGCGAGCGCAGCCGACATGCCGGGACCCTGCGGCTCGACGACGCGTAGCTCGACGCCGTGCTCGACTGCCACCCGGGCCTCGCGCACGGACCGCCGCAGTGCCTTGCCGCCCCCTGGAGTCGCGCCGTCGGCTCGCTCGGCTACCGCGTCCATCCACGTCGCTGTGGCGTCGGCGTAGTCGGCCAGATCACGGGCCAACCGTCGACCGTGCGTCACCGGGACGAGGACGAGGAACGCGATGGCCAACACACACCCGAGCAGCACGTCGACGATGCGGTCCACAGCGACGGTGGTGGGATCCTCACCGACCACCGCGAGTGTGAACACCGTGACCATGCTGACGGTCATCACGTAGAGACCCTCGTTGACCGAGGCGATGGCGAAGGTGGCGGTGGCGAGTGCGAACAGCAGGAGCAGGTCGATGCCCGTGTTGTTGCCGGTGACCAGGACCAGAGGCAGGGCAAGGGCGACGGCGAGGGCTGTGCCCAGTGCGCGCGCGACTGTGTCGGCGGTCAGCGCACGGTAGTCCGGGCGCAGGAGCGCCACGGTCGTGGAGGCCACCCAGGAGCCGTGGGGGAGGTCGAGCAGAACGGCGATCCCCAGGCTCAGCAGTGTCGCCAGTGCCAGCCGGCCGGCAATCACCAGGTCGCGGCGCTGTGGGTGTCGCAGGTAGTCGGAGGCTCCGTCACCGACGCGGCGGCGCGTCGTCGACGTCCGATTCGCCGAGGTCGCAACCAGGGCGGCGACGTGCCTGTACAGCCGCAGGGTGCGGCGAGCTAGGTACCGCGAGGTGGAGTCGGCCGTCTCGTCGGCAAGGACTCGCTCGGCCTCGAGGCGGCACTGGTAGAGACCGGCGAGAGCCTCTTCCGACTTTGCGCTCATCCGCCCGGCTACCGACGCGGTCCGCAGCGCTGTGGCAGTTGAGCGCAGAGCGGTCGACGCGTTCACCAGAGCAGCGGGGACACCGTCGGCGGTCGGCAGGCCGAGGGCACGCCGGACCCGGACGGCCCCCGCCTCCTGTCGCAACTTCTCGGCATCCTTGACGAGCAGGAGCAGACGCCCGCGCCGCTGCCGGCCAAGGTCGGATGCCGAGACGGCGGCGAGGGCCGCACTGAGCCGGTCCTCGGCCGCACGGCCGGTCGTGGTCCGTCGACGAGGGAGGGCGTCGTCGATGTGGTCGGCGACGGCTACGAGTGCAGCGGCCACCGGCCGCCGCTCCATCACGTCCGCCTCGATCCGCACCCACAGTCGCGCCAGCAGAGCCTGCGCGAGTCCGCCCAGCAGCACGGCCAGCGCCATCATCGGCGCCTCGTCCGGGCGGACGAGGGTCACCCCGAGGAACGCGGCCACTGGAAGGACGTCGCCAAACATGCGACTCACAGCCTTGTCATGGTGAGCGGCCAACCCTGACAACCCCGCGGCAACGGTGAGAAGGACGACGCTGACGGGCCAGAACCGGTCGAGCAGACCGCCGACGAGGACGACCGCTGAGTACAACAACGACTGCGTGAACATGACCCGCGAGGTGTAGCTCGCCGACGCATTCCGGTCCTGAAGGGCCACGTACAGAGACGCGACGCTGGCCAGAGCGCCGGTCTGGGGGTCGACCACGACCGAGCCGACCACCAGCGTGAGCACGACCACGAGCCCCCGGCGAAGGGCTGACCAGTGTCGGAGCTTGGACCGGTCCACAGCGGACACCGAGCGCCAGAGCGTCCGCGCCAAGGTCACCGGGAGAGTGTGGCCGATCGAGGCCAGTGGCAGTGCCTGATCCTGCGAGGCAGTGGCAACAACGGACCGCCGTTCGGGCCGGTGGGCTCTGGACCTGTCTGGGCTCCTGGTACTACGGCTGAGATGTGGCCAATCCCGATGATGTAGTGACGGTCGAGACGTGCCGGGTCCCGGCGGTGGATGGCTACCCGCTCGGGGCCACCGTCGCCCGACCATCGTCACCGCCGCAGGACTGGGTGGTGGTCAGCGCCGCGTTCGCAACCGCGGCCGGGTTCTACGAGGCGTTCGCCGAAGCGCTGGCCCGGGCGGGGTTCGCGGCGATCACCTACGACTACCGAGGCATCGGCGCCTCCCGCCCCGCCGGGATGCGCGGGTTTCCCGCGACCCTTACCGACTGGGCTGTGCTCGACATGGCCGGCGTCGTCCGATGGGTGCACGACACCCACCGCCCCCGGCGGCTGTTCATGTTCTCCCACTCGGCCGGCGGGATCCTGGCTGG
Organism: uncultured Actinomycetota bacterium; assembly: GCA_963712175.1. Taxonomy (GTDB): domain Bacteria; phylum Actinomycetota; class Actinomycetes; order Jiangellales; family Jiangellaceae; genus CAVQGZ01. The sequence continues at coordinate 9,855 of CAVQGZ010000005.1, read as the reverse complement.
CATGGCAGGGGTCTCTGAACTCGTCGACGCGATGGTGACCGTGGGCAGCGAGAACACGTACTGGTGGTACGACCACCCGCGGGTGAAGGCAGCCCAATGGACCCGGGCGCTGCTGACCGCGCCGATCACGACGCTGTTCGGATACGTCCCGTGGAGCCGGTTCTCCGACGCCCAGGACGTCCCGGCGGGGGCGGCGCGGCAGATGGCATCCGCGATCCGCCGGCCACGAGGCGTCCTGGGCGACCCAGATGTGCCCGCAGACCGGTACGCCGCGTTCACCGCCCCAGTGCTCGCGTACAGCATCGGCGACGATGAGTGGGTCTCCGAACGCTCGGTCGACGACCTCGCGGCGTCCTACCCCAACAGCGCCCGCCGCCACGTCCACCCGGCAGAGGCCGGCTTGGATCGGATCGGCCACTTCGGGTACTTCCGGCCTCGATGCAGGTCTCTATGGGACGACCCGATCGTGTGGCTTCAGAGTCAGCCGGCTCGCCACCATCGCTAGACGGCACGACGCGATCACCGATCGGGGGACAGAGCCGCCGGACATGTCGCCGCTCACCGAGGTACGCGGGTGCGAACCCGTCGGGGAGCGGGCATGGCTGGGTTCTGCTAGACCAGTGCCGTCGGGTCAGCAGGTCCGACGTGGATGAAGCGGAAGCTGGGCTGGCGATGTCGGATCAGAAGTTGATTACTGTGGTGGGTGCGACTGGGGCGCAGGGCGGGGCAACCGCGCGGGCGCTGCTGCGTCACCCGGGCTTCGCGGTGCGGGCGGTGACGCGGGATCCGAACTCCGAGGCTGCGCGGGCGTTGGCCGACGCCGGTGCCGAGGTGGTGCGGGCCGATATCGACGACGAGGCGAGCCTGGTCGCCGCGCTGGAGGGGGCGTACGGGGCCTTCTTCGTGACCTTCTTCTGGGCGCACTTCTCCCCCGAGGTCGAGCAGGCGCAGGCACAGCGGATGGCGCAGGCGGCCAAGACCGCCGGAATCGAGCACGCGATCTGGTCCACGCTGGAGGACACCCGCCGGTTCATCCCGCTCGAGGATGACCGGATGCCCACCTTGATGGGTGAGTACAAGGTGCCGCACTTCGACGCGAAAGGGTCGGCGAACCACTTCTTCACCGACGCCGGCGTCCCGACGACGTTCCTGCAGACAGCGTTCTACTGGGACAACATGATCGGTTTCGGCAGCGGCCCGCAGCGCGCCGAGGACGGCTCGCTGGTGCTGGTGTTCCCGATGGGGGATGCGCCACTGTCGGGCATCGCCGCCGAGGACATCGGCAAGGTCGTCGCCGGCATCTTCGCCGCCGGAGACACCTACATCGGCCAGACGGTGTCCATCGCCGGAGAGCACCTGACTGTCGCCGACATGGCCGCCCAGCTCAGCGACGCGATCGGCGAGCCGGTGACCTACGTCGCGGTGGAGCCCGACGTCTACCGGGCCATGGGATTCCCCGGCGCGGAAGACCTCGGCAACATGTTCCAGTTCTACCGCGACTTCAACGACTACTTCGTCGGCGAACGCGACCTGGACCTGGTCCGGCAGCTCAACCCCGAGCTCATGTCCTTCCGTGACTGGCTCGCCGCCCACGCCGACCAGATCCCCATCCCACCCGCCGAAGAGGCCTGACCCCCGGACTCACCACGCAAAAGGCGGGTTGCCGGACCCGTCCGCCCGCGCCTAAGGAGCCCAGCGGCGCTACGGCCTTCCAGCGCCCGAGTCCCCGTTCCGACGCCGTCAGCCGGCTCATGACGAGCCGTACCTCGATGAGCGGCTGCTCGACAAGATCGAACGCGAGCAGGTGCGCCGATGGCACACCCGCCTCACGTCCTACCTTCTCCCCGACATACCCCACGGACCCTCGGACTGGTCGACGAGTGCCGCCGCAGTTGTCCTGGTGCTGGGTGGTTCAGCCGGCGTCAGTCAGTTCGGCCTCGATGCCGGTCAGGATCGGTGGGATGTCGTGCTCCAAGGTCCGGCGCACGATGTCTGTGTCGACGAGCAGGTAGCCGTGTGCGATGCGGTTGCGCATCCCCCACATAAGGGGCCACGCGTCGCCGAACAGGCGATCCCTGGTTGCGGTGTCGAGTCGGGCCAGCGCCTCCACCCCGGCGGACAGCCGCATGCAGATCGCGTCGATCACCGGCTGGTCATCCAGGTTGCCCTGGGCGTGCTGGACCATCAGGGCGAAGTGGGTCTGGGCTTCCCGCAGGACTTCTTCGGGGTCCGGGTCACAGGGCCACCGCCTCGGTGAGAACGCGATCGCGCAGGTCTGGTCGCAGGGTCGCTGCGGGGATCAGGTCGACGTCAGCGCCGAGCAGTTCGGACAGGCGTCGTTCCAGCGTGCCGAGCTCCATCAGGCCCATCGGAGTACCCATGTCGAACAGCAGGTCGATGTCGGACCCCGCGTGCTCGGTGCCCGTGGCCACCGAGCCGAACACGCGAACGTTGCTGCCTCCGGCCTGATCGATCAGTTCACGGACCTCGCGGGCATGCCGCCGCAACCGCCGTGCCAGCAGGCCCCGGCCGTGGAAGCGCAGCAGACGGGACACCTCGGGCTGGCTGCGCCCGATCAGCTGCGCGATCTGCGCCTGGGTGAGGCCCTGCCTCGAGGCCTCGCGAACGGCGTGCACCAACTCGGCCCGGGCGTCGCGAACCGCCTCGTCGCTGCGTCGGGCCACCGCCGCTACGTCGACCACCACAAGAGAGACGATAGCAGATGCTATGAAGTCCCGAAGCCGCGTCGCTTCGGCGCATCCCCACCTGCCCCACTTCGCCGCGTGTCGCCCTACTCTCGGCACGAGCACGAACGCGCTGCTCGCGGGATGACCGGACACGGTCTGCGACCCGCCCACCGGAGCGTCGGTTCACGCGGGTTGGCGCACCATCCTCCAGGTGGGGATGTTCATTGGGGGGTAGTCCATGATGTGCTCGGTCAGGTTGAACCCCAGTTTGCTGTAGAAGACGGCGTTGTCGTCGCTGTCGGTTTCGACGTAGGCCGGCACGCCGTCGCGGTCTGCTCGGATGAAGCCGTGGCGCACCAGGACCGCACCCAGCCCGAACCGCTGCCGCTCCGGGACCACGGCCAGAGCGTCCAGACTCCAGTGGGGCTCGGGCAGTAGTTCATGCCGGCGGTTCTCCAACCGAGTGAAGTAGCCAAGGAACCGGCGCGCGTCCCCGGGTGAGGCCCGACGCAGCATCTGCCACAGTTGCGGAGCCGAACGTACCCACGACTGCCACGAAGTTGCCTGGCCCGGGCCGGTCCAGATAATCACGCAACTGCGCGCGGGTGTGGTCTCGATGACTTTACCGTCCAGGTGGGACAGATGCAGCGTCGCTGCCCCCCATGTCGGAACGAGGGCTGCGCGCCGGCGCGGATCGGGGAACATCGCCCGCACGGCCGGGCCTCTCGCGAAAGCACGGGCGAACACCACCGCCACCTCGTCCAGCTGGTCCGCGTTCACACGCACCACGGCCGGTGCCACATCAGTCGCCTCCTTCTACAGGTCGTGTCCCTGGCTGCGGTACCAGTCGACGGTGTCGGTGAGGATCGTGTCGACGTCGGGGATCACGTAGTCGAGGTGGTGGATGGCCTTGGTGGAGTCGACGTACTGGTACTTGCTCAGGTAGTGCGCCATGCCCGGGTCCACCGAGGGTGGCTGGCCGGTGACCTTGGCGCGCAGTTCCTCGGCGCGACCGAGGGCGACCAGCGCCCATTCCGGCAGGGTGGCCCGAGGGTGGGCGGCGCCGATCGCGTCGGCCATCAGGTTCAGGCAGTCCCGGTAGGGCATGTTGTGCCCGGCACAGATGTAGCCGTGTCCGCGCTGGCCCTTGTCGAGGGCGGCCAGGTGGGCGCGGGCGACCTCGGTGACGTGGCAGAACGACGAGCCGCCGCAGGGTGCGCCGGGCAGCGACCCGTCCCGCAGCGCCATCAGCAGCCCACCCCACTGGTTGGTGCCGCTGAACGGGCCGAGCATCATGCCGGGGTAGATGATCACGACATCGAGGTCGTGCTGGTCGGCGAAGCGGCGTAGCCGGTACTCGGCTTCGAACTTCGACTCCCCATAGAAGTAGCCCATCCCCGTGAAGTTGAAGAACCCGGCGTCCTCGGTGATCTCGGCCCGGGTCGGGTCGTGGCCGAGCACGTCGATCGTGCTGGTGTAGACCAGCCGCGACACGTCGTGGTGCACGCAGGCCCGGGCGATGTTCATCGTCCCGTCAACGTTGATGCGGTGCTGGCGGGCAGCCAGCCGCCGCCAGTAAGAGGTGGCGTCTCCGGCCACGTGCAGCACCACGTCGCACCCGCGCACCAGCGCATCGGCCTGATCCGGCTGGGTGATGTCGCCGCGGACCACCTCGACATCAAGATCGTCCAGGTGCTGCGACGCTCCCCGGTGCCCGGCCGCACGTACCCGATGACCAGCAGCGGCGGCCTCGCGGACAACGTTCGTGCCCACGAACCCGGTCGCCCCAGTCACCAGCATCGTCATGTCGGTTCACCCTTCAACGGCCCGGGGCGCTGCTCGGGCTCAGCAGTGCCAGCCCGTCGAGCCATCCCGGTCGTCGTACTGCCCGTTGTCACGGTCGGTCACCCCGCCCCTTCAGCACTACCGCTCGCGACCCCCAGCACCCAGAGCCCTCCCACACGAACAGACGGTGTGGGCACTGCGACCGCGAGCACGACGATCAAGACCCTCACACCTCCCCACCTCGGTCGTACGCCATCGACTCATAGTCGGGAAGAGCCGAAAGACATCGCTGACACCACCGCGACCTGCTGCCGGGCGAGTGCGGTGACGACGCCCTCGCATCGGCTGGTATCGCCGCGCGGCGCCAGGGACCATTGCAGGCGCGTCACACCGGCCGCGTATCGTGCGCCCTCATCTCGGTCACTTACGGGTCAGTTCTTCGCGCTGGCGCGTCGGCAGTGCGCCGGGAGATAGGTTGCAGCGGGCGAGGTGATCAGGGCCGCGCTGCTTGTCCGATTGGGGCGTGCTGACCGCCAGCCCTCGTCGATGGCCTACGCCTCTGGACCGCGAACCCGGGAGGGAGTAACCACGGGAGCGACGAGTGAGATGCCGCTCGGCCGGAGTCTGGGGGTGGGCCATGGACGTATCGATGGTGGAGGTCGCTTCAGGGGTGTGGCAGGCGCGGGCTCAGCACGTGTGCTGGGTCCTGATCGTCGACGGTGCCGGGGTCACCCTCGTCGACACTGGCTATCCCGGCGACAAGGAGCGGGTGATCGCGTCACTGGGGAAGATCGGGCGGGCACCGGCCGACGTCGATGCCGTCGTGCTCACCCACGCTCACCCGGACCACCTCGGTAGCGCGGAGTACTTCCGCTCCCAGGTGGGCAAGCCGGTGTGGGTGCATGAGCAGGAGAAGGCCAACGCCACCGGCGAGCACGTCGAGCAAGTGTCGATCCCGACGCTGCTGAAGATGGCGTGGCGGCCCAGCGTCCTGGTGTGGTTCGTGCAGGTAGGGGCCGGGTTGAAGGCCGCGCAGATCCAGCGGCTCGGCGCGGTGGAGAAGCCTACAGCGGAGGCGCGTTGGACGTCCCGGGCCGCCCGCTGGCGGTGCACACGCCCGGCCACACCTCCGGGCACGCGGCGCTGCACCTGCCCGATCAGGGTGTGCTGGTGGCCGGGGATGCGTTGATGACCGAACACGCGCTGTCCACGTCGACCGGCCCGCAGCTGCTACCGGACTTCTTCAACACCGACACGACCCAAGCCCGGGCGTCGCTGGAACTCCTGCGCCCGCTCGGCGCCGACGTCGTCATCCCCGGACACGGCCCCGCCTTCCACGGCACCCCGAACCAGGCCGTCGACCTGGCGCTCGAGCACAGGTAGCCATGCCCCAGACACGGACACCAGCCAGCCGCCCGGGCCATGGCGCGGCGGCAGCGGCGGTGTGCTGCCAGGCGTGGAAGACCACTGAGGGCGAGACCGTGACGTCTCGAGATGGGGGACCCATTGTTCGCGCTCTATGTTCGGCATCAGCTGCTGCCCGAATCAGTCTCTGACTTCGACCGACTGGTCGAGCAGACCGTCGCCAGCATCCGAGCCCACGAGCCCGGCACGCTCGTATACGTCGTGGGCGCACCCAAGGACGACCCGACCTCACGGGTATTCCTGGAGATCTACCGCGACGAAGAGGCCTTCGACCATCACAACGCCCAGCCGTACGTCCGGCGCTTCCTCGAAGCGCGAGGACCGATGCTCACAGACCTGCGTGTCGAGTTCATGCCCGACTGCAGCGGCCAGCTGCCGCGCCGAACGACCCGCACCGGGCGTGAACGCGTCCGCGGAGGTCGCCGACGAGGATCCGCAGCCGCTGCAGGCCCCCTGGCAGGCCCGACGAAGGCAGAACCGGGGTGTCATCGCACCAGCGATGACAAGCGCCACGTGCTCATCCCTACGTCGACCACCACACGCTCACCATCATCGATCCCCAACCATCACCGCGCTGCGGGCGATGCAGACCGCCCCACTTCGCCGCCTGTGGACGTATCGCGTCGAGCGGCGACCGGTCCGGGTGGCTGGCTGTGCGGGCGGCGGGCTCTCGCACCCGCGTCGCCAGGTCGCCGAGCACGCCGGCGTGGCCGAGCGCACCTCTACGCCATCTACCCGAACAAGCCCGCCCTGTTCAACGACTGCCTCGCGGTGGCCATCCGCGGGGCCGAAGGCCGGCCCCTCGGTCGCGGTCTCCCCGCAGACCCGGCAGATGCTCGCCGATACCGACGCCCGCCGCGCCCTGTCCCGTGCCGTCGGCGCGGCCACCGACCTCCTCGACCGCGCCGGAGACCTGATCATGATCAGCGTCGAAGCCGCCGGAGCCGAGCCCGACATGCGCGCCGCCGCCGACGCCGGCGCCGCCACCCCCACCTACCAGCGCGCCCTCGCCCAGCACCTGCACCAGCTCGGCGCCCTGCACCCCGGAACGGGCTTCCGGGCGGCCTTGCCTCCAGCGGCCCCCCACTGGTGGCCCTTGTCGCGGCCGCGTTGTGGCCCACGTACCGGGAGGTGCCGGCCGAGTCGGGTGGGGTCAGGCCAGGGCGGCCTGCACGACCAGCCCCAGGGCCGGGCGGGGGTCGCTGGAGTCGTGGCGCACGACGCGGTGCAGGATCAGCCCTTCGGCGCAGGCCATCACCGCGGCGGCGCCCGTGGCGGGGTCTGGGGCCCCCAGCCCGGCCAGGGCGCCCTCGACGGCGGCCTGCATCGTGGCCCGTCCGCGCGAGACCACCTCCCGCAGGCTCGGCTCGTGCGCGGCCTCCATGAACAAGATCAGCCGGGCCGTGGTCATGGCGCGGTTGCGGACCGTGACGTACTCGACCAGCCCACCGATCGCCTCGACCAGCTCGTCGCCGGAACGGACGGTCAGCGCGGTGTCGACCTCGCGCATCTCCTGCTCCACGATCCAGTCCACCACCCCACCCAGCAGCGCCGCCCGGGTCCGGTAGTAGTTCGACGTCGACCCCCGCGGCAGCCCGGCGGCCGCGTCGACCCGGGCGTGCGTCAAGGCCCGCAGACCTTGCGTGGCGACCAGGTCGACCGCCGCCTCGAGGGCCCGGACACGCACAGCAGACACCCCACCACTATAGAAGTAGTGACACGGCACTACGTTCGTAGTAGCGTCGCGGGCGTGACCGACCACGTCGTCTCCCTCCCCGACCTGCCCGGCGTGACCCACGAGTGGCTCGACGTCGACGGGCTGCAGGTGCACGTGGCGCAGGCCGGCAGCGGTCCGGCCGTGCTGCTGCTGCACGGGTTCCCGCAGCACTGGTGGCAGTGGCGGCACCTGATCGGGCCGCTCGCCGCGCACCACCGGGTCGTCTGCCCCGACTTCCGCGGGGCCGGCTGGAGCGGCGCCCCACCCGGCGGCTACACCCGCGACCGGCTGCTCGCCGACACCCTCGCCGTCCTGGACGCGCTCGGACCTCGAGAGGGTCGACCTGCTCAGCCACGACTACGGGGCCCTGGTGGGCTACCAGCTGTGCCTGCAGCATCCCCGGCGGGTCGGCCGGCACCTGGCCCTGAGCATCCCGCCGCCCTACTTCGGGTTCGACGCGCGCCTGGTCGCCGCGATCGCCCGGCACGCCTGGTTCGACATGCTCCTGCCGCTCCCACTGGCCGGACCACGCCTGCTCGCCAGTGAACGCCAGTGGCTGCCGCGCCGGATCTTCACCGACTACTCCACACCCGGCGCCCTCGCACCCGAGGACCTCGAGGTGTTCCTTGCCCCGCTGCGCGACCCCGCCCGCGCCCACGCCGCCGCGGCCCTGTACCGGCACTTCATCCTGCCCGAGGCCGTCCGCACCATGACCGGCCGCTACCGAGGGCAGCGCCTGCGCACCCCCACCCTGCTGCTGATCGGCGCGAACGACCCTGTCATGCGCCCGGAGTTCCTGCACGGCATCCACGACCACGTCGACGACCTGCAGCTGCAGGTCGTCCCCGGCGCCTCGCACTTCCTCGCCGACGACCAGCCCGACGCCGTCACCGCCCACGCCCTCACCCTGCTCGCCACCCCCTCCTAGCCCGGACCACGGAGGACGCCATGCGCGACCGACCACCCCCTACCCCGTCCACCCCAGCGGCACCGACCCGGCGCCCGGCTCCTCATCGCGGCCGCCGTGCTCGCCCTGCTGCTGCCCGGCTGCGCCGAGGCCGACCCCGCCAGCAGCGCGAGCCCCGCACCCAGCCCCAGCGTCCCACCCGGAACCGAGGAGACCGCGCAGACCCTGCGGGACCTCGAGACCACCCGGCTGCACGCCCTGGTCGACGCCAACACCAGGGTGCTCGAGGCGGTCCACGCCCCGGACTTCCAGCTCATCCCACCGCCCGGGCTGGCCATGACCCGGCAGGAGTACCTCACCGCCGTCGACACCGGCGCGCTGGACTACCTCACCTTCGAACCCGTCACACCCATCGAGGTCAGCGTGCACGGCGACGCCGCCCTGCTCACCTACCGCTCGCGCATCCACATCGACGCCGACGGCCAGGGCGAGCTGGAGCACGACACCTGGCACACCTACCTTTACCAGCAGACCGATACCGGTCTCGGCTGGCAGCTGGTGTGGGAGCAGGCCACCGCCGTCGGCGGATTCCCACCCGCATGACCGGCCACCCGTGGCAACGACCCGGCCGCAGCGCTTCGCGCCCAGCGACCACGATGTCCCTGCCGCGCCGCGCTGCCCAGGCGGTCGCCGAGAGCCGCCTGCCCGACTGGGTCGGCGACGCCCAGCAACTCCTCTACCGCCCCAGTGCCGTGGGCGCACGGAGCCCCCTGCACACCGACGCGCTCGGGCACTCCCTGCACCCCGCGCTCACCGACCTCACACTCGGCTGCTGGACCAGCGCGACCCTGCTCGACCTCGTCGGCGGCCCGTCCTCCCGTCACGCCGCCACCCTGCTGACCGCCGCCGGCATCGCAGCAGCCATCCCGACCGCCGTGGCCGGTGCCGCCGACTGGGCGCAGACGACCGGCGACGAGCGCCGGGTCGGGGCCGTGCACGCACTGGGCGCCGATGCCGCGACCTTCCTGTCCATCGCCTCCCTGACGCCAGACTGCGCGGTCACTACCACGCCGCGGCGCGGCTGGGAATCGGCGCCAACCGGTCATGATCGGAGCCGGATTCCTCGGTGGACACCTGGCGCTCAACCGCGGCACCGCCCGTCGCGCGTAGCCCGGCCGATCAACACAACGGTGACTCACCCCGGCCCGCAACAGTCCCGTCCAGCAATCGACTGAGCCACGCCTCGTCGTCCATCGCGCGCTGCCCTGTCCGGGTGACTCGAGGATCCGCTCAGCAGACAGCGGCGCACTACCCGAGGGTGCCCCACTTCGCCG